>NZ_JAIZRQ010000005.1:0-576563 GCF_020419685.1 Burkholderia sp. AU33545
TTGCCTGATGACCATAGCGAGTCGGTCCCACCCCTTCCCATCCCGAACAGGACCGTGAAACGACTCTACGCCGATGATAGTGCGGATTCCCGTGTGAAAGTAGGTAATCGTCAGGCTCCCTAAGCCAAAAACCCCCGCCCAAAAGGCGGGGGTTTTTGCATTTGGGCGGCGGAAATACGCGAGATGGCAGAGAGCCGTCTCCGTCTTGCAAGCTGCATGCTGTCTCGGACCGGCAGATCCCGCGGCAACCCACCCCAATAAACTTATCCGGATTGCAGTCGATTCCGTTGTCACGCTCGCGCCGGAACGAAATCTCGCGATTTGATACGATCGAAGTGTCGTCGACGGCTGCTTGCCTCGACGTTCATGTTCGAACCAGTGCTTGATGGAGAGAGGGCAGGGAATGAATATCGGCGACGCGTCGCGCGAATCCGGCGTCAGCGCAAAAATGATCCGGTACTACGAACAGGTCGGTCTTCTTGCGCCCAGCAAGCGGAGCGACGCCGGATACCGGATCTACGGTTCGGACGAAGTCCATATCCTGCGCTTCATCCGTCAGGCACGGCGGCTCGGTTTTCTCGTCGAGGATATCCGCAAGTTGCTGATGCTCTGGCAGGACCGCGCCCGCGCCAGCGTCGAAGTGAAGTCGATCGCCCTCGAACACGTGGCCGAACTCGACAAACGCATCGCTGAATTGAGCGACATGCGCAATACGCTAGCCGATCTCGCCGCGCACTGCCATGGTGACGAACGACCTGAATGCCCGATCTTGGCGCGCCTGGCCGAACCGGCTGGTGAACCAGATTAGTGCATGCCCTCGAGGTCGAAAAGAGTCCTCGATTCAATATTCATAAAAATCAGCGAGTTAAAGCGGATTCTTCACAAGCCATTCCAAAATGGAATGGCTTCCATGCAAGCATTTCACTGGCATCTTGGTGCGGCATCGCTATAATTCGGGATAACCCTATACGGGAAATCCCTGAATCTCGATTCGCCAGGGGTCCCCCTTCCTTGGAGAAGATCATGATCGCCTACATCGTTGAAAAGCTGAGCAACTGGTTCGAATCCGCAGAACGTGAGCGCCGTGAGGCATACCTCGCCACGTCGTCGGACATCGTCCAGCTCGAGAGCCGCATCCGCTCGCTCGAAACCAACGGCTACTCGCTGTAATCGAGTTACCGCCAGGTGCCGTGTGGCACCGAACGAAAAGCAAGCCCCGTGTTGACGGGGCTTTGTTTTTTGTGCGCTTGATCTGGCGAAATCGTCGGCGCGGCGCTATGGTATGGGCCTGTTTTTAACCGGAAGAGTACAACCATGCGCTTGCGTCTCGATATGCATCACGTTTCCCGCGCACGTCTCGTTCTGGGGGCTGTCGTGTTCGCTCACGGCGTGGCGGCCGGTGCGGCGACGTCGTCCAAGCCGCTGATTCTCGATACGCAACATGGGATCCAGGATGGCAAGGGCGGCCTAGTGTTGCAAACGGCTCCGTTATCGTCAGAGCCAATCGTCGAGCCCGCAGGCATGCGCGCGCCGGCCGGGCAGGGATCGACTTCCTCGATCCCGCTGTTTGTCGCGCCGTATATCAATGTGCCTGGCTGGGGCATGTCGCCGGCCAATCAGCCGAGACCCACGCCAAGACCGCAGCCATAACGGCAAGACGTCCGCTCAGTTCCCGCGGTGCTCGATCTGGCATCGGGCGCCGCTGTCCTGTCCCAGGCGTTCGACGAGATAGGGCAGCGCTTCGTTCATGCTCTGCGCGAGTGTGTACGGCGGATTCAGGATGAACATTCCGCTGCCGTAAAGGCCCAGGCCGCCTGTCGGCGGATTCGATACCGTCAGCGTCAGGTGCAGCCAGTTGTTCGGCTGCAGGCGCTTGAGCTGTTCCGGAAAACGCTGCGATTCCACCCGCGCAACCTGCGGATACCAGATCGCGTAACAGCCGGTCGCGAAACGCTTCAGGCATTCCGTTACGCAAGTCACCGTGCGCGCGTAGTCCTTCTTGTCCTCATAGGACGGATCGATCAGCACGAGCGCGCGTCGCGGCGGCGGCGGCAGCAGCGCCTTGATGCCCTCGAAGCCGTCACCGGCGTAAATCATCGCGCGGCGCCCCGCATCGCGGAAGTTGTGACGCAGCACGTCGATTTCCGTCGTGTGCATTTCGAACAGACGCATCCGGTCCTGCTCGCGCATCGACCGCCATGCGAGATACGGGGAGCCCGGATAGTAGCGCAGCTCGCCGTCGTCGTTCAGCGCGCGCACCTCGTCGACGTAATCACCGAGCACCTCGGGCAGGTTCTTTTCGTTCCATAGCGCCCCAATCCCGGTGTCGAATTCCCCCGTCTTGGCGGCATAACCGTCGCGCAGCGAATACACGCCGGCGCCGGCGTGCGTGTCGATGTACCAGTACGACTTGTCTTTCTTGTTCAGGTGGCGCAGCAGCTGGACGACGACGGCGTGCTTGAGCACGTCCGCGTGGTTGCCTGCATGAAAACCGTGACGATAACTGAGCATGGCTGGCTGCCTGAAACGAAGGATGAATCGATGAAAACGGACGATTGCGTGTGGCCGCTGGGCCTCGCACCAATGCGGCCGCGTATTGTACGCGAGTGAGCGTGAGCCGCCTTACTCGAATGCGTCGCCGGCCGCCTCTTCGATACGTTGCTTGACCTCCGGCGTCAGCTTCTCGACAACGTCGAGTGCGCGCATGTTGTCGCCGATCTGCTCGACTCGCGAGGCGCCCGTAATGACAGAACTCACGCGCGGATTCGCGAGTATCCATGCGATCGCGAGTTGGGCGGTGCTGCAGTCGAGTTCGGCCGCGATCGTGCCGAGTCGTTCGACCACGTCGTTGCTGGCCGGATCCGTCAGCCGCGCACGGAGCCAGTCGTAGCCCGGCAATTGCGCGCGGCTACCCGGCGGTACGCCGTTCCGGTACTTGCCGGTGAGCAGCCCCGATGCCAGCGGGCTCCAGGTCGTCAGGCCGAGGCCGTAGTCGTCATAAAGCCGCGCGTATTCCTGCTCGACCCGGGTACGGTGGAACAGGTTGTACTGCGGCTGCTCGACGACCGGCTTGTGCAGATGGTGCCGCTCGGCAATTTCGTACGCGGCGCGGATCTCGTCGGCGCTCCATTCGGACGTGCCCCAGTAGAGCGCCTTGCCGCGCACGATCATGTCGCTCATCGCCCAGACGGTCTCCTCGATCGGCGTGTTCGGATCGGGGCGATGGCAGTACACGAGGTCGACATAGTCGAGCTGCAGCCGGCGCAGCGAGTGGTCGATCGCGTTCAGCAGATATTTCCGGTTCAGCGTGTGATACTGGTTCGGCGCTTCCGCGAGTCCCCAGAAGAACTTGGTGGACACGAGGTAGCTGATGCGCGGCCAGCCGAGCGACTTGATCGCCTGGCCCATGATTTCCTCGGATTTGCCACCCGCATAAACCTCGGCGTTGTCGAAGAAATTGACGCCCGCATCGCGGGCCGCCGCAAGGCATTCGCGGGCAACCCGCTGATCGACCTGGTTGCCGTAGGTGACCCACGAGCCGAGCGAAAGCGCGCTGATCTGAAGGCCGGAGCGGCCTAGCCGTCGATAGTGCATGGGAGTCTCCCGCGACTCGAAACCGACCTTAAGCTTAGACGTTTTGCGCGCGAACGGCGGGGCCGATCGTGCACAATAGCGGCTGGCCCATCTGCAGGACCGCGCGACGAAAGCGGCTGCAGCGGGGCGCGCTTTTTCGATCCGATAACGGAAGGAGACGGACATGGCAGCAGATCTGACCGGCAAGACCGCAGTCGTCACGGGCGCCGCAAGCGGCATCGGCAAGGAAATCGCACTCGAGCTCGCGAAGGCGGGCGCAGCGGTCGCGATCGCCGACCTGAACCAGGACGGCGCAAATGCGGTCGCCGACGAGATCAACAAGGCAGGCGGCAAGGCGATCGGCGTCGCGATGGATGTGACCAGCGAGGAAGCGGTCAACAGCGGTATCGACAAGGTGGCCGAAACGTTCGGCTCGGTCGACATCCTCGTGTCGAACGCGGGCATCCAGATCGTCAACCCGATCGAAAACTATTCGTTCGCCGACTGGAAGAAGATGCAGGCGATCCACGTCGACGGCGCGTTCCTGACGACCAAGGCCGCGCTCAAGCACATGTACAAGGACGATCGCGGCGGCGTCGTGATCTACATGGGCTCGGTGCACTCGCACGAAGCGTCGCCGCTGAAGTCGGCGTACGTGACGGCCAAGCACGGGCTGCTCGGTCTCGCGCGCGTGCTGGCGAAGGAAGGCGCGAAGCACAACGTGCGCTCGCACGTCGTGTGTCCGGGCTTCGTGCGCACACCGCTGGTCGACAAGCAGATTCCGGAGCAGGCGAAGGAGCTCGGGATCAGCGAAGAGGAAGTGGTGAAGAAGGTGATGCTCGGCAACACGGTCGACGGCGTGTTCACGACGGTGCAGGACGTCGCGCAGACGGTGCTGTTCCTGTCGGCGTTCCCGAGCGCCGCGCTCACGGGCCAGTCGTTCGTCGTCAGCCACGGCTGGTTCATGCAGTAACGGGCTCCGGCACGGGCGGCCGCGCTGCGCGCCGCTTGTGCTGCAGGCAGCATTCGCCGGTAGTGGAACGGCAAGAAAAAACGCGCTCCGGGGAGCGCGTTTGTTGTGTCGGCAGGGCGGGCTGCTGCCCGCTGACACCGGCTTACTTCAGGACCGCTGCGACCGCATTGGCGACCGCATCGAGGTTGCGCGTGTTCAGCGCCGCAACGCAGATCCGGCCGGTGCCGACTGCGTAGATGCCGAACTCTTCGCGCAGGCGATCGACTTGCGCCGAGGTCAGGCCCGAATACGAGAACATCCCGCGCTGCGCGTTGATGAAGCTGAAGTCGCGATCGACACCGCTCGCCTTCAGTCGTTCGACGAGGCCGTTGCGCATCGCGCGGATGCGATCGCGCATTTCGCCGAGTTCCTGCACCCACGAAGCGTGCAGTTCAGGCGACGCGAGCACGGCCGCGACGACGGCGCCGCCATGGGTCGGCGGGTTCGAGTAGTTCGTGCGGATCACGCGCTTCAGTTGCGACAGCACGCGCGTCGCTTCTTCCTTGCTCGACGTGATGATCGACAGCGCGCCGACGCGCTCGCCGTACAGTGAGAAGGACTTCGAGAACGACGACGACACGAACGCATTCAGGTCGGCAGCGGCAAAGAGACGCACCGCGGCGGCATCGGCCTCGATGTTCTCGCCGAAGCCCTGGTAGGCCATGTCGAGGAACGGCACGAGGTTGCGCGCCTTGACGACGTCGACGACCTGCTGCCATTGCGCTTCGGTCAGGTCGACGCCGGTCGGGTTGTGGCAGCACGCGTGCAGCACGACGATCGTGCCCGCCGCATAGCCGTTCAACGCCGACAGCATGCCTTCGAAGTTCACGCCGTTGGTGGCGGCGTCGTAGTACGGGTATGCGACGACTTCGAAGCCGGCAGCTTCGAACAGTGCGCGGTGGTTTTCCCAGCTCGGATCACTGATCGCGACCTTCGCGTTCGGGTTCACGGTGCGAAGGAAATCGGCACCGATCTTCAGTGCGCCCGTGCCGCCCAGTGCCTGCGCCGTGACCACGCGGCCCGCAGCGATCAGCGGCGAATCGTTGCCGAGCAGCAGCTTCTGCACCGCTGCGTCGTACGCGGCAATCCCGTCGATCGGCAGGTAGCCGCGCGGCAGGCCGGCGTCGACACGCGCCTTTTCCGCTTCGCGAACGGCGCGCAGCAGCGGAATCTTGCCTTCTTCGTTCGTGTACACACCGACGCCGAGGTTGACCTTGGTCGGGCGCGTATCGGCGTTGAAGGCTTCGTTCAGGCCCAGGATCGGGTCGCGGGGAGCAAGCTGGACAGCGGAGAAGAGCGACATGATGATTCGGCAGTAGTGAAAAGAGGGTCAGGCTTTCAGCCGGCGGGGCAGGCGCAGCGGACCGCGCGCCAACAGGCACGGCGCCGGAAAGCGCAGCAGCCTGACATTGTAGCGAATTCACGCTGCCGGAGGCGGCGATCGCGCGGCGAATTGCGATTTCGGGCGGTTGCCGCGCGTCAGGAGCCGTCAGCGGTTCGCAACGCCGCGAAGCGCTAGAATAGTTTTTTTGCCCTCGCTCCGGCCGCACTCCATGTCCGAACATCACGCCGCAGTCGGCGACGCGCTCGACGAATCGAAATTCGTGACCTTCGAAGGGTCGCCGTTCCAGTTGTACCAACCGTATCCGCCCGCAGGCGACCAGCCGACCGCGATCGAAACGCTCGTCGAAGGTGTCGGCGACGGCCTCGCATTCCAGACGCTGCTCGGCGTGACCGGTTCGGGCAAGACCTTCACGATGGCCAACACGATCGCGCGGCTCGGCCGCCCGGCAATCGTGTTCGCGCCGAACAAGACGCTCGCGGCGCAGCTCTACGCGGAATTTCGCGAGTTCTTCCCGCGCAACGCGGTCGAGTACTTCGTGTCGTACTACGACTATTACCAGCCGGAAGCGTACGTGCCGCAGCGCGACCTGTTCATCGAGAAGGATTCGTCGATCAACGAGCACATCGAGCAGATGCGGCTGTCGGCGACGAAGAGCCTGATGGAGCGCCGCGACGTGGTGATCGTCGCGACGGTGTCGGCGATCTACGGTATCGGCAACCCGTCCGAATACCACCAGATGATCCTGACGCTGCGCACCGGCGACAAGCTCGGCCAGCGCGACGTGATCGCGCGGCTGATCGCGATGCAGTACTCGCGCAACGAACAGGACTTCCAGCGCGGTACGTTCCGCGTGCGCGGCGACACGATCGACATCTTCCCGGCCGAGCACGCGGAATTGGCCGTGCGCGTCGAGCTGTTCGACGACGAGGTCGAGACGCTGCAGCTGTTCGACCCGCTGACCGGGCGCGTGCGGCAGAAGATCCCGCGCTTCACCGTGTATCCGTCGTCGCACTACGTGACGCCGCGCGACACCGTGATGCGGGCGGTCGAGACGATCAAGGACGAATTGCGCGAGCGCCTCGAGTTCTTCCACAGCAACGGCAAGCTCGTCGAGGCGCAGCGCCTCGAGCAGCGCACGCGCTTCGACCTCGAGATGCTGCAGGAGCTCGGCTTCTGCAAGGGCATCGAGAACTACTCGCGGCACTTTTCGGGTGCCGCGCCCGGCGAGCCGCCGCCGACGCTCGTCGACTACCTGCCGCCCGACGCGCTGATGCTGCTCGACGAATCGCACGTGCTGATTGGCCAGCTGAACGGCATGTACAACGGCGACCGCGCGCGCAAGGAAAACCTCGTCAACTATGGCTTCCGGCTGCCGTCGGCGCTGGACAACCGGCCCCTCAAGTTCCCGGAGTTCGAACGCAAGATGCGCCAGGTGGTGTTCGTGTCGGCGACGCCGGCCGACTACGAGCAGCGCGTGACGGGGCAGGTCGCCGAGCAGGTGGTGCGGCCGACCGGGCTCGTCGACCCGGAAATCGAAGTGCGCCCGGCGAGTTCGCAGGTCGACGACGTGCTGACGGAGATCAATGCGCGCGTGAAGGCCGGCGAGCGGGTGTTGATCACCGTGCTGACGAAGCGAATGGCCGAGCAGCTCACCGAGTTCTTGGCCGACCACGGCGTCAAGGTGCGCTACCTGCATAGCGACATCGACACGGTGGAGCGGGTCGAGATCATCCGCGATCTGCGGCTCGGCACGTTCGACGTGCTGGTCGGGATCAACCTGCTGCGCGAGGGCCTCGACATTCCGGAGGTGTCGCTCGTCGCGATTCTCGATGCGGACAAGGAAGGCTTCCTGCGCGCCGAGCGCTCGCTGATCCAGACGATCGGCCGCGCGGCGCGCAACGTGAACGGCAAGGCGATCCTCTACGCCGACAGGATGACCGAATCGATGAAGCGCGCGATCGGCGAGACCGAGCGGCGCCGCGCGAAGCAGATCGCGCACAACGAGAAAATGGGCATTACGCCGCGCGGTGTCGTGAAGCGCATCAAGGACATCATCGACGGCGTGTACAACGCCGACGAGGCGCGCGCGGAGCTGAAGGAAGCGCAGCAGCGCGCGAAATTCGAGGACATGTCGGAGAAGCAGCTCGCGAAGGAAATCAAGCGTCTCGAGAAGCAGATGGCCGACTACGCGAAGAACCTCGAGTTCGAGAAGGCCGCCGCGACGCGCGACCAGCTTGCGCTGTTGCGCGAGCGCGTGTTCGGCGCGAACGTCGGCGACCACATCAACGGCGGCCGGTAAATCTTTCCAAGCGTCACCAAAATCTGTCAGTAACGGGTCTGTAAGCCTTGTCGGATCAGGGGTTTACACGGTGTCTCGTTTGTTCCGAAGCTGGTTCGGTGCTAAACTTCGCAAGTATTGAGAATAGTTCGCATTAACGTTCTTCATTGCGTTAGTGTTTTCAGCGTGCCGCCCGGGAGGCGGCGCGCATGTCGTCAAGATAGTCAGACAAATAACAAGGAGTGTCCATGTTGGGTTCTTCGTTCATCCGCACGTCGGTTGCGGTAGCGGCGGCGCTTGCCGCGATGTCGGCCTCGGCGGCCGAATATCCGATCGGCAAGCAGCAGATCCAGGGCGGCATGGAGATCGGCGCGGTGTACCTGCAGCCGATCACGATGGATCCGGAAGGGATGATGCGCAAGGCGTCGGATTCCGACATCCACCTCGAGGCGGACATCCACGCGGTCAAGAACAACCCGACGGGTTTCGCGGAAGGCGACTGGATGCCGTACCTGCAGGTCACGTACAAGCTGACGAAGCAGGGCGACACGAAGTGGAAGGCCGAAGGCGACCTGATGGGCATGGTCGCGAGCGACGGACCGCACTATGGCGACAACGTGAAGCTCGCCGGCCCGGGCAAGTATCACCTGACGATGACCGTCAAGCCGCCGATGCAGTCAGGCCACATGGCGTTCGGCCGTCACGTCGACAAGGAAACGGGCGTGGGCGCATGGTTCAAGCCCATCACCCTCGAATATGACTTCCCGTTCGCCGGCATCGGCAAGAAGGGCGGGTACTGATCGGTGGCATCACGGACGGCGTGCTTCGGCGCGCCGTCGGCGCAGAGAACCCAGAATGAAATTTCCCCAGAAAATCGTTGCCGCAGCCGCCGCGCTGTGGCTCGCCGGCGCGGCGCATGCCGCCGATCTGCCGACGTTCAAGCTCGAGATGACGGACGGCAAGCTGAATCCCGCCCGCATCGAAGTGCCGGCCGGCCAGCGCTTCAAGATCGAGATCAGGAATACCGGCAAGGGCGCCGCCGAATTCGAGAGCGTGCAGTTGCGCAAGGAGAAGGTGCTTGCGCCGGGCGCGGATTCGTTCGTGGTCGTCGCCCCGCTGTCGCCGGGCGAATACAAGTTTTTCGACGATTTCCACCAGCAGGCACAGGGCGTGATCGTCGCGAAGTAATGCGTTTTATCTGCGTGCGGGCGTACGAGTGTCTTGCGCCGCGCGTCAGGAGGATTCAATGGGTCAGATCTTGTTCATCGTCTGGCGGGAGAGCGTCGAAGCGCTGCTCGTCGTCGGCATCCTCTATGCATGGCTGAAGAACGGCGACGACGACGCGCGCCGCGGCCTGCCGTTTCTGTGGACGGGCGTGGCAGTCGGCCTGCTGATGGCGGTCGGTCTCGGCGCCGCGCTCGTCGGCTTTACCGAAGTGCTGTCCGGCGACGCGCAGGACTATTTCCAGACCGCGATGGTGCTCATCGCGTGCGTGCTGATCGTGCAGATGGTGCTGTGGATGCGCCGGCACGGCCGCACGCTGAAGCGTGACATGGAGCAGTCGCTGCAGCAGAGCACGCGCGATTCGAACTGGTGGGGCGTCGCCGTGCTGGTCGCGCTCGCGATCGCTCGCGAAGGCAGCGAGACGGTGATCTTCCTGTACGGCCTCGGTTTTGGTCAGTCGGGGCACGTGGACGGCAGCCAGATGCTCGCAGTCGTGATCGGCCTGGGCCTCGCGTTCCTCACGTTCTATCTGCTGCAGCTTGGCGGCAAGTACTTCTCGTGGCGCCATTTCTTCCGCGTCACCGAAGTGATGCTGCTGTTCCTCGGTGCGGGCCTGTTCCAGACCGGCGTCGACAAGCTGATCGACAAGGAAATCCTGCCGCTCGGCATTTCGCAGGTGTGGGATACGTCGTCGATTCTCGACGACTCCGGCACGTTCGGTTCGCTCGTCGCGACGCTGACGGGCTACCGGGCGCACCCGGCGCTGACCAACCTGATCGCCTATGCGGTGTACTGGGCGGTGGTCTGGCTGCTGATGAAGCGCGCGAGCCGTCGTCCGGTCGTCCCTGCGGGTCGCGCGGCATGAGTGTTGTTGCCGCAGCCAAGCCGGGCTGGCTCGCGCAGGCCGGTCAGTGGATGCAGCGCCACGGCGCGGTGATCCGCGGCATCCAGTGGGTCGTCGTCGCCGTCTACGCGTTCCTGATCATCGTGCCCGCAGTATTGCCGCTGCCCGACGATTCCGCGCATCTGTGGAGCAATCTCACGCTGATCGCGCAGTTCGTGTTCTGGGGCATCTGGTGGCCGTTCGTGCTGCTGTCGATGGTGATGCTCGGCCGCGTCTGGTGCGGCGTGCTGTGCCCGGAAGGCGCGCTGACCGAATATGCGAGCAAGTTCGGCCGCGGCGGCGCGATTCCGCGCTGGATGCGGTGGGGCGGTTGGCCGTTCGTCGCATTCGGGCTCACGACGATCTACGGGCAGATGGTGAGCGTGTACCAGTATCCGCTCGCGGTGCTGTTCGTGCTCGGCGGCTCGACCGTCGGCGCGATCGTGATAGGCGTGCTGTACGGCCGCGAGAAGCGCGTGTGGTGCAAGTACCTGTGCCCGGTCAACGGTGTGTTCGGGCTGCTCGCGCGGCTCGCGCCGATGCGCTACAAGGTCGATGAGGATGCTTGGCGTCGCTCGTACAAGAACGGCGAGCACGGGCATCGCGTGATTCCGATCAATTGCGCGCCGCTCGTGCCGTTGCGCAACATGAAGGGCGCGGCCTCGTGCCATATGTGCGGCCGATGCAGCGGGCACCGCGATGCAATCGCGCTGTCGTGGCGCTCGCCGTCCGACGAGGTCGTGAACCTTGGCGCGCAGCAGGCGAATCCGTGGGACACGGCGCTGATCCTGTACGGCCTGCTCGGCGTCGCGATCGGTGCGTTTCACTGGACCGTCAGCCCGTGGTTCGTGCAGATCAAGCAATGGCTCGCGGGCTGGCTCATTGATCGCGACATCACGTGGCCACTCGAGACGAATGCCCCGTGGTTCCTGCTCACGCACTATCCGGATCGAAACGATGTGTTCTCGTGGCTCGACGGCGGGCTGGTCGTCAGCTACATCGTCGGCACGGGGCTCGTGTATGGCACCGCGCTGCTCGTGCTGCTGGCCGGCGCGACGCTGATGCTCGGCCGTTTCGACCGCGTGCGTCTCCATCATCTCGCGCAGGCGTTGATCCCGATCGCGGGAGCCGGTGTGTTCCTCGGGCTGTCGGCGACGACGCTGTCGCTGCTGCGGGCCGAGCACGTGCCGCTCGGCTGGGCGACCGACGTTCGCATCGCGATTCTGGTCGGCGCCAACGCATGGAGCGCCTGGCTCGCATGGAAGGTGACGGGGCGCTATGCTGCCTGGTCGCGTCGACTGGCGGCATTCGCGTGGTTCGCGGCAGGCCTGGCCGTGGTCGACAGCGCATGGTGGTTGATGTTCTGGGGTTTCTGACGCGGTCTTGACGGCCGTGTGGCCGGGCTCCGGAGCAGCAGGCGAGCGTATTTCGCCGTCGGGCTCCGGAACGCGCTGAAGCTGAAGTGCCGACAGCCGCGATGCCTTTCTCTTTGCATCCGGACGCACCGACAAAAAAAAGCGACACGTCGAAGGACGTGTCGCTTTTTTTCTTCCTTGTGCGAGAACCAAAAAAGTGGCTTGGCTTGCTGCAACGGCTGCTTGAGTGTGTTTGCACGAAGGGGTCTAGATCTCGCGTGCAAGCCGTTACGCTGGCTACTGCCCAACACCTCTCAGGGAGGTGGTCCCCACAATACTCTGTCGTTACTTCGTCAGGATCAGCTTGCCGAGCCGCGTGGCACGCAACTGATACGTCTCTCCGTTGTGCGCGATGCTGATGTGGCTGCGGCCTTGCAGCAGCGCATCGCTGCTGAGGGTCCGGGTGCCGGCATCGTGACTACCGGCAGGTTTCGCCGGCGTCGTGACCGCTGCCGTCTTTTGACGGTTGGCGCTTGCGGTGCCGGTCGTGCGGCGCAACGTCAGCGTGGTCGGGCGCGTGGTGTCGGTCATTCGGTTGATCGGTGACTGTCGATACGATGGAATGAATTCTAAATGATAACTATTCCCATTTACAAAACTCTTTATCGATCGATATGACGAATTCGATAGCTTGAATCAAAGGGCGGCTCGCAGGCCGCCGCCGACGTCAGTGGAGCGGGTCAGGGTCCTTGCGTCCCTGTGCGTATTCGCGGATCAGGCGCACCGTGTCGATGTCCGACGTGCGATACGCTTCCTTGACGATGCCGTGCGTCTGGCGCGCTTCCTCGCTGTCGTCCGTGACGGTCAGCGTCGTGTGGTATTCGAAGCGCAGGAACAACTCGTGGTCGTCGCGTTCCTCGATCGTCATCGTCAACGAGCCGCCGATTTCGCCGCCGGCCGCATGGATGTCGTAGCGCACTTGCTGGTTCGGGGTGAACGTCACGCGGTCGCGCACGGTCGCATGGCCGTAGTGCAGCTCGCGTTCGAGCGTGGTATCCGTCCGTTCAAGGACGACACAGCTGTCGAGGCCGATCACGAACAGCTGCGGCTGTTCGGCGCGCAGCACGAGGCCTTCCCAGAGCTGGTCGCGGGTAAGGGACGGCACGGCCGGATCGTCGGAGTTGATCTGGATCAGATGTTCGAAGTTCAAGGGGACGGGTTCCTTCTGGTGGCGGGCGGCCACATGGATCAAAAAAACATTGTGACGCAAAACGCGCAGCTTCGCGGCACCTGTGGCCCCGATCGGACGTCATGCCTCGATGGAGCCCATGCGGCCGGTCTGGTAGTCGATGACGGCCTGCCGGATCTCTTCCTCGGTATTCATCACGAACGGGCCGTAGCGGACGATCGGCTCGTTGAGCGGCACGCCGCCGATCAGCAGCAGGTCGAGCGGCATATCGCCGGCCTCGAACGTCACCGCGTCGCCATCGTCACCGTAGACGACCATCTGTCGCGCGTCGATTTGCTGCCTGTCGGGCCCGTAGCGGCCGGCTCCCTCGAGCGGGTAGGCGAACACGCGATAACCTGCCGGCACCGGCTGCGTGACCGTTGCACCCGGTTGCAGCGTGAAATGCTGGTAGAGGATCGGCGTGCGCGTCTCGATCGCCGCGCGCACACCGAAGGCTTCGCCGGCGATCACGCGGACCCGCGCGCGGCCGTCGGGCGACGTCGCGGTCGGGATGCGGCCGACCGGGATCTCCTGGTAGCGCGGTGCGATCAGCTTGTCGCGCCGCGGCAGGTTGACCCACAGCTGAAAGCCGTGCGAGCGTCCGCCGGCCTGCGCGAACTCGGGATCCGGCATTTCGCTGTGCACGACGCCCGCGCCGGCCGTCATCCACTGCACGTCACCAGGCCCGAGCGTGCCGGCATGGCCGGCCGAGTCGCGATGACGAAAACGCCCGTCGAGCACGTAGGTGACCGTCTCGAAGCCGCGATGCGGATGGTCGGGCGCGCCCTTGGCTTCGCCAGGGGCATAGTCGACGGGGCCCATTTCGTCGAGCAGCAGGAACGGATCGAAATCCATCAGCAGGCGGGTCGGGAACGGGCGGTGAACCACGAAGCCGCCGCCTTCGGTCGTGCGAAGCGCGGGGTACGTGCGGTCAAGCGAGCGAGCGGTCGTCATGCAGAAGCCCTCGATATCATCGGAATAGCGTCATTTTTGAAACATAGCGCTATTATATTGGGCGTTTTACGGTCCGATTTGCGGCGGTTCGCAATGGATTGTTCTGAAATTGGAACGATGACATGAACATCGATGCACACAACCTGAACGACCTCATGTACTTTTCGCAGGTCGTCGAACACGGCGGTTTCTCGGCTGCGGAACGCGTGCTGGGTATCTCGAAATCGCGCCTGTCGCGGCGCCTGACCGAACTCGAGGCGGCGCTCGGCGTGCGCCTGCTGCAGCGCTCGACACGCAAGCTCGCGTTGACCGAGGCGGGGGAACTGTTCTACCAGCATTGCCAGGCGATGCTCGCCGAAGCCCAGGCCGCGATGAACGCCGTGCAGCAGTTGCGCGCGTCGCCGCGCGGCTCGGTGCGAGTGAGCGTCCCCGTGACGTTGTCGCAGACGATGCTGTCGCGCATCCTCCCCGAATTTCTGCACCGCTATCCCGAGGTGAAGGTGCACATCCGTGTGACGAATCGTGTGATCGACCTGTTCGAGGATTCGATCGACGTTGCGTTGCGCGTGCGCTCGGAGCCGCCGCAGAACGCGAACATCGTCGTGCGGCCGCTGTGGCGGACCGAGCAGATGCTGGTCGGCGCGCCGAGCCTGCTGAACCAGAATGCGCCGCCGCTCGTGCCGGACGATCTGGCGCGCTTCGAGACGCTCGATACGCCGAGCGTCGACGGGCGGCACGTGTTCAGCCTGATCGCGCCGGACGGCACGCGTCACTTGCACGAGCACGACCCGCGGCTCGTGACGGCCGACCTGATGACGATCCGCGAGGCCGTGCTCGACGGCCTCGGCATCGCGGCGCTGCCCGAGATGATGTACGGCAATGCGTTGCGTGCGGGGCAGTTGTCGCCGGTGATGCCGGGCTGGACGCTGCCGGTGCCGCAACTCTATGCAGTGTTCGTGTCGCGGCAGGGCATGCCGCCCGCCGTGCGCGCGTTCGTCGACTATCTGGTCGAGAAGCTCGACCATGGCGAATACAAGCAGCCGGGGTGCCCCGAGCGCGCGAAACAGGACGCGGCGGCGGCCGATGCTTCGGCCACCTGAATGCAAGATGCGCGTCGTGGCAAATTTGTTTTGTCATTGAAGCGCCGCCGGCAATCGCAAGTTTCAATCGCCGGGACCTTGAATGCATACGCGGGCAGGCCTATATTGAAATCCCATTTCGCGAAGGAAGTTCTGAGCGGAATCAGGTGGCCGCATATATTGCGAGCCAGATAGGGCAGAACGCGCAGTCCGTGCAGACCACGGTAGTCGCATTTGCGTTGCTCGAGGCGCAACCGATACCGCCGAAGAGCCCGCCGCCCGAAGGCGCCCGCGTGCGCATGAAAAAAGGCCTTCATCTGGCGATGAAGGCCTTTTACTTTGTGGGCGGCCGGCGAGGTGCGGCCGGCGAGGTCCTGCCACCCAGGCCACCGTCGCGTAGCGAATGCGCGTGCGCTACTTCGCCTTCGCAGTCGGCTCCGTCACGAAGCCGAGCTTCGTCAGGCCGCCGGCCTGCGCATCGGACATCACTTCGGCCACACGCTCATACGCAACCTTGCGGTCGGCGCGCAGGTGCAACTCCGGTTGCGGCTGATGCTGTGCCGCTTCCGCGATGTGCGCCTGCAACTGCTCGCGCGTGACCGTCTGGTCGTTCCACAGGATCGTGCCATTGCCCTGGATCGCGACGTCGACGGTCTGCGGCTTTTCGTCGACGGGCTGGCTGCTCGCGTGCGGGAGGTCGATCTTCACCGCGTGCTGCATCGCCGGAATCGTCACGAGGAAAATGATCAGGAGTACGAGCATGACGTCGACGAGCGGCGTCATGTTGATCTCGCTCATCACGCCATCGTCGTCGTCATCGCTGAAGCCTGTGTTCATTGCCATGGTTCACCTCGTCTCAGCTGGCGCGCGAAGCAAGGCGCAGGCCGTCGCGGGGCGACGACGACGCGAGGCGCGCACCCGTCACGAAGTATGCGTGCAGGCCGTGCGCGAAGCGGCGCAGCTTGCTGACGACGCCCTTGTTCGCACGGGTCAGTGCGTTGTAGCCGAGCACTGCGGGAATCGCGACGAACAGGCCGAAGGCCGTCATGATCAGCGACTCGCCCACCGGGCCCGCGACCTGGTCGATCGACGTCTGGCCGGTTGCACCGATTGCGAGCAGTGCGTGGTAGATGCCCCAGACCGTGCCGAACAGGCCGACGAACGGCGCCGTGCTGCCGATCGACGCGAGAATCGCGAGACCGGCCTGCATGCGCGAAATGCCCTCGTCCATCGTGTCCTTCAGGCAGCGCGTGACCCAGTCCGACACGTCCATGCGGTCGTGCAGATGCGGTTGCGTCTGATGGTGGTGATCGGCGGCTTCCTTGCCCGACAGCGCGAGCGCGAGGAACGGGTTGTCGCTCGGCGTCGATGCGGCGAGGCCGAGCTTCTTGATGCCGTCGTTGAAATCGTCCGAATGCCAGAATGCCTGCTCGGCATTCTTCGTGAGACGATTCAGGCGAACCACGTTCCAGCCCTTGACGATGATCACGATCCACGACAGGACCGACATCACGAGCAGCGTGATCGCGATGGCGCGCGTGACGAAATCACCTTGCGCCCAGACGTGCGCGATACCGTAGCTTTGCATTTTTGTTTCCTTTGAATCTTTCGAATGAGGCGGGTTAATCGTCGAGCGTGAAGTTGAAGGGCAGCGTATGGGCGGCGCGGATCGCTTGCCCGTTCTCGAGGTATGGAGGACAGGTGCTGGCGCGTGTCGCATCCAGCGCAGCCTCGTCGAGGCGCGGGTAGCCGCTGCTCTTTTGCAACTCGACACTTTCGATCTTGCCCGTCAAGCCGATGACGAAGTGAACATAGGCCGTGCCCGTTTCGCCGCGGCGACGCGACATCGACGGATAGGTGGGCTTCACGAAACTGCACTTGAGCGCCGATACGTTCTTCGGCGCGCTGACTTGCATCGTCTCACGGGCCGGACCGGGCGTGACCGCCGGCGCAGCGGGGGCGGCGGCGGGTGCGGTGGGCGCGGGTGTCGGATCGGCTGCCGGGGCGGGTGTCGGAGACGGTGATTGTGCGACCGGCTGGGGCGTTGGCTTGACGGCTTTCTGCGCCGGTTTCGGTTCGGCCTTCGGCTTGACGCGCGGCGTGGGCTTCGGTGGCGCGGGTTGCGCAACCGATTCGACCGCGACCGGCTGAGCGGCCGGCGCAGGCGGGATGAGCTGCGCCGTGATCGACTGGACTTCGACCGTCTTCGGCGGCGGCGCGTTGCGATGGAGCCACGCGGCCGTCAGCATGATCGCATGTGCGGCAAGCACACCGACCGCGACGGTGATGACCCGGGGATTCATACGTGAGGCAGCCGGCAAGACGCCGGCAGGAGCGGATTGCGAAGCCTGCATGTTAGCTTGAAAGAACGACGTCGCACCCGGGGCGCGGCGGGTGAATCGGTATTACTTGCGGAAGATCAGCAGCGAGATGCACACGGTGGTCACAAATCCGATCAGCAATTCCATGACAGGCTCCTTGGCAGGTAAGCCGCTGGCTCGCGCGAAAGATGGCTTGCTGACGGAAGGACATCAAATGCGGCTTCAGCCGCACGGGTACGCTCGGCGCCGCTCAGGCGGCCTTGCGGTCGTAGAACGTGACCGGGATCGGATGAGCATGATGCTCGACACCGCACCGGCTCGCGCAAACACCTTGCTCGGCCATGAGGTCGCGTACGGACTCCTCGCACTTGCCGCAGCACGTGGCCACGCCGAGCTCGAACTGGAGTTCATCGAAAGAGTTCACGCCCTCGGCGAGGGACGCGCGAATCTTGCGATCGGAAACAGACTTGCACACGCAGACGATCATGATGAGTTGCGATAGCTAACGGTAATGCGAATTATTATCATTAAATTTGCGGACGTTGACAAGCCTGGGTTCGGCTTTTTTTAAGGCCATCGGACCCTTGAAACGGGAGGCGGAGCGGGAAAGGGCGAACCGGCGGCGTGCCGGCCCGCGTCAGACGGTCGCGCAGGCGCGCGCGTTCGGCGAGGAAATGGTGACGGATTCAACCGGCACGTCGAGGCCGAGCAGCGACGATGCGAGTGCGCGCAGTTGCAGGCCGTCGCTCGTCGAGCAGAAGCGTGGCGGCGCGGCACGCGTGCCGGCCGGCGCGCGCAGGCCGCGTTCGTCGAGCACCCGCGTGAGCTGCCGGGCGATGGCATCGCTCGTATCGACGATCGCCAGCCGGTCGCCGACAAGATCACGGATCGTTTCCGTGAAGAACGGGTAGTGCGTGCAGCCGAGCACCAGCGTATCGGCGCCGTCGTCGAGCATCGGCTGCAGGTAACGCTCGAGCAACGCGCGCAATGCGGGCGAGTTCGTGTCGCCGCGTTCGATCGCTTCGACGAGCCCGTGGCCGGGCTGGCAGATGAAGCGACGGCCGGCGCCGTAGCGGTCGAGCAGCGCCTGGAAGCGCGGGCTGTTCAGCGTCGATTGCGTGGCGAGCACACCCGCGACACCGGTCGCGGACAGCGCGGCGGCCGGCTTGATGCCCGGCTCGACACCCACGAGCGGTATCGACAGGCGCTCGCGGATGGCTGCGATCGCTCGCGCCGTCGCGGTGTTGCACGCGATCACGAGCGCTTTCGCGCCTTCGCGGGCTAGCCACTCGCCGATGGCAAGCGTGCGCTCCGTAATGAATGCCTCGTCGCGCGGACCATACGGTGCGTGGTGCGAATCGGCGACATAGACGAACGACTCGCCGGGCAGGTGCGCGCGCGCGGCGCGCAGCACCGACAGGCCGCCGAGCCCCGAATCGAAGATGCCGACGGGGGCGGCGGGGCGGACCCCGGAAGCGGCTGGCTGGTTCGTCGTCGTCATGCGGAAGGCGAGGTGGCGATCGTGGCGGGTGTGGCGATTACTCGGGCGAACCCATCATCGTCTGCTGGTAGTTCTGCAGGCCGACCTTGCCGATCAGGTCGATCTGCGTTTCCAGCCAGTCGATGTGCTCTTCGGTGTCGTCGAGGATCTTTTCGAAGATCTCGCGCGACACGTAGTCACGCACCGATTCACAGTAAGCGATCGCTTCCTTGCACGTGGACTGCGAGACCTGCTCGAGCTTCAGGTCGCACTTCAGGATCTCTTCGGTTTCCTCGCCGACCAGCAGCTTGTGCAGGTCCTGCAGGTTCGGCAGGCCGTCAAGCATGAACACGCGCTCGATCAGCCAGTCGGCATGCTTCATTTCGCCGATCGATTCGTCGTATTCGTGCTTGCCGAGCTTGTCGAGGCCCCAGTGCTTGTACATGCGCGCATGCAGGAAGTACTGGTTGATCGCCGTGAGTTCGTTCTTCAGTTGGGCGTTCAGGTATTCAATGACTTTCTTGTCGCCTTGCATGGCTGTTCCTTGTTCAGTGGGGCTTCAGAAACCGAACGATAATCGCTCGAACGAGAAAAGCCAAGCCTCGAAGCCTTGTCGGGCCTGCCTTTTGCGGGTAATGAGAATCGGCCCGGGATAACGGTCCGCGCGCAATAACGAGAATGAGAAGTAAAAAGGCCGGACATCCGTCCGGCCTTTCGTGCGAGCGCGCTTAAGCGGTTGCGACCGGGATCTTGCCGATCTTCGCCTGCCACTCCTTCGGGCCGGTCTGGTGCACCGACGTGCCCGATGAATCGACGGCGACCGTCACCGGCATGTCCTGCACGTCGAACTCGTAGATCGCTTCCATGCCGAGGTCTTCGAATGCGAGCACCTTCGCGCCGCGGATCGCCTTCGACACGAGGTAAGCCGCACCGCCGACCGCCATCAGGTACGCCGCCTTGTGCTTCTTGATCGCGTCGATCGCGACCGGGCCGCGCTCGGCCTTGCCGATCATCGAG
The DNA here is from genome assembly GCF_020419685.1 of Burkholderia sp. AU33545. NCBI lineage: Bacteria > Pseudomonadati > Pseudomonadota > Betaproteobacteria > Burkholderiales > Burkholderiaceae > Burkholderia > Burkholderia sp. AU33545. The sequence continues at coordinate 19,750 of NZ_JAIZRQ010000005.1, forward strand.
ATCAGACCCGTCTGGGCCAGCATCGTTTCGGTGAACTTGTCCATCCGCGTGGCCGTCGTCGGGCCTGCCGGGCCGACCACTTCGTCACGCACCGGATCGACCGGGCCGACGTAGTAGATCACGCGGTTCGTGAAGTCGACCGGCAGCTTCTCGCCCTTCGCGAGCATGTCGGCGATGCGCTTGTGCGCGGCGTCGCGGCCCGTGAGCATCTTGCCCGACAGCAGCAGCGTCTGGCCCGGCGTCCAGCTCGCGACTTCTTCCGGGGTCAGCGTGTTCAGGTCGACTCGCTTGCTGGTTTCCGTGTTGGGTTCCCACTGGACCTTCGGCCAGGCGTCGAGCGACGGCGCCTCGAGCTTCGCGGGGCCCGAGCCGTCGAGCACGAAGTGCGCGTGGCGCGTGGCCGCGCAGTTCGGGATCAGTGCGACCGGCTTCGACGCCGCGTGCGTCGGCGCGGCCATGATCTTCACGTCGAGCACGGTCGCGAGGCCGCCGAGGCCCTGCGCGCCGATGCCGAGCGCGTTGACCTTCTCGTGCAGTTCGACGCGCAGTTCCTCGACCCAGTCCTTCGGGCCGCGCGCGATGATTTCCTGGATGTCGATCGGCTCCATCAGCGATTCCTTCGCCATCAGCATCGCCTTTTCGGCAGTGCCGCCGATGCCGATCCCGAGCATGCCCGGCGGGCACCAGCCCGCGCCCATCGTCGGGACCGTCTTCAGTACCCAGTCGACGATCGAGTCGGACGGGTTCAGCATCACGAACTTCGACTTGTTCTCCGAGCCGCCGCCCTTTGCAGCGACCTGCACGTCGACCTTGTCGCCCGGCACGATCTCGTAGTGGATCACGGCCGGCGTGTTGTCCTTCGTGTTCTTGCGGGCGCCTTCCGGCGGATTGACGATCGATGCGCGCAGCACGTTGTCCGGGTGCGTGTAACCGCGGCGCACGCCTTCGTTGATCATGTCGGTGAGACCCATCGTCGCGCCGTCCCAGCGCACGTCCATGCCGACCTTCACGAAGATCGTGACGATGCCGGTGTCCTGGCAGATCGGGCGACGGCCTTCCGCGCACATACGGCTGTTCGTGAGGATCTGCGCGATCGCATCCTTCGCGGCCGGGCTCTCTTCCAGCTCGTACGCGCGGCCGAGGGCCTGGATGTAGTCGAGCGGATGGTAGTAGCTGATGTACTGCAGCGAATCCGCGATGCTCTGGATCAGGTCTTCCTGTTTGATGACGGTCATGGCTGAGACTCTGTGAGGACTGAGGGGAATACGTTTATGCGTTGGCGGCGGCTTCGACCGATTTGCGGGGCTCGTTCGCTGCAGGCGCGTGCGCGTCGCGGGCGTGCGGCTCGTGGAAATGGGCCGGGTGCGTGTGGGTCGTCAGGCGGTCGACCCACGCCATCACGAGCGCCGACACGAGGAACGACACGTGGATGATCACCTGCCACATGATCGCGTGCGTCGTGTGCTGGTCGGGGTTGATGAAGGTCTTCAGCAGGTGGATCGACGAAATGCTGATCAGCGCCATCGACAGCTTGACCTTCAGCACGCCCGCGTTCACATGGTCGAGCCACTCGGGCTCGTCGGGGTGGCCCTCGATGCCGAGGCGCGACACGAACGTCTCGTAGCCGCCGACGATCACCATGATCAGCAGATTCGAGATCATCACGACGTCGATCAGGCCGAGCACCGCGAGCATCACGCTGATCTCGTCAAGGCTCGTCGCATGCGACAGCAGGTGCCAGACTTCCTTCAGGAACAGGAACACATAGACGGCCTGCGCGACGATCAGGCCCAGATAAAGCGGAACCTGGAGCCAGCGGCTCATGAAGATCAGCGCGGGCAGCGGGCGCAGGGGACGACGGATGGAGCCGGGCGAATGCGGGGCAGACATGGTGGAGGGTCGGGCGCTGGGCGCAGGTATCGGGGGTAATCTTGAAAAGGCGCGCTATTGTAACGCGTCGGCCGGTGCGACTGCAGCGTCGCGCCGGGGCTGCAGGGGACGGATCAGGACGCGGCGGCCGGCACGCGCTTCACGCGCAGGCTCGCGAGCACGATCCCGCTGACGACGCACGCGAGCGCGATGCCGTGCGCGAGCGTCGGACGTTCGCCAAGGAAAGCGATGCCGTATGCGGCGGCCGCGACCGGCAGCACCGCGCTGAATACGCCGGCGAGGCTGCCCGGCACGTGCCGGATCCCTTTCATCCACAGCCAGAACGAGAAGATGCTGGCCGACAGCCCGTACCAGACCACGAGCGCCCACGTACCGGCCGGCACGCTCGCGTAATCGAAATGCCACAACGCCGACGCGCCGAGCGGCAGCATCAGGCACAGGCCGAACAGGTGCGTATACGCGCAGATGTCGATCGGCGCGAGCGTCTGCGTGAGCCGGCGCGACAGGATCACGTAGATCGATTCGCAGCACACAGCGCCAAGGATGAGCAGGTTGCCGGTCAGCGAGCCGGCCGAGGCGCCCCCGGCGCCGTGCGCGGACGCGCTGCCTGCGCTGCCGTTGGCGAGGTTGATCGTCACGACGCCGGCGATCGCGAGCGCGATCGACACGAGCGCACGGCCGTTCGGTTTTTCACGCAGGATCAGCCACGCGAACAGCGCGACGATGGCCGGGATGGTGCTCGTGATCACGCCGGCCGCGACCGCACTCGTGCGCTGCACGCCGTTGAGCATCAGCAGCGTAAACATGAAGGTGCCGAAGAATGCCTGCAGGAACAGGTTCAGCCATTCCGCGCGCCGGACCGCACGCATCTTCACCGGGCTGAACAGCGGCCACAGCACGGCGATCGCGATCACGAAGCGCAGCGTGGCGAGGATGGCGACCGGGACGAAGACGACGATGGATTTGCCGATACCGACGTTGCTGCCGACAAACAGCATCGACAGGATGAGGAAGAGGGCGTAGCGATTCAAGCTGGAATCCGGGAGGCGAGTTCAGTTAGGATTGTAGGGTCGCGGTCGTAACAGCGTAAAGCAGACTGCAAGGCGCCGCTGCGCGGCGTGCGAAACGGCGATGTCGCGTAAGTGACGGGTAAGTTCGAGCGCTTATCGTGGATAGGGCCGGGCCGTACGTCCATCGTCTTGTGACGTGGTGCGGCGCAGCATCGCGCGCAGCCTTCGGGCGCGCGCGGGTGAGTGGGAGACAGCGGCGCGCAAGCGCCGGCCAAGACGCGGCGCGCACGATCGCGCCGCCATGCAGAGGATTCATGTTCACCAAGGGGTAGTCGATGTCTGCGATTGAATCGGTTCTTCACGAAACCCGTCAGTTTGCGCCGCCCGAGGCGCTCGAGAAGGCGGCGACCATTTCCGGCATGCCGGCCTACCAGGCGCTTGCCGCCGAGGCCGAGCAGGATTACGAGGGCTTCTGGGCGCGTCTCGCACGCGAGGGCCTCAGCTGGCACAAGCCGTTCACCAAGGTGCTCGACGAGAGCAATGCGCCGTTCTACAAGTGGTTCGACGACGGTGAGCTGAACGCGTCGTACAACTGCCTCGACCGTCACGTCGAAGCCGGCAACGGCGAGCGCGTCGCGGTGATCTTCGAGGCCGACGACGGCACCGTCACGCGCGTCACCTACGCCGATCTGCTGGCACGTGTATCGCGCTTCGCGAACGCGCTGAAGAAACGCGGAATCGGCAAGGGCGATCGCGTCGTCATCTATATTCCGATGTCGATCGAGGGCATCGTCGCGATGCAGGCCTGCGCGCGCATCGGGGCCACGCACTCGGTCGTGTTCGGCGGCTTCTCCGCGAAATCGCTGAACGAGCGGCTCGTCGACGTCGGCGCGGTCGCGCTCATCACCGCCGACGAGCAGGCGCGCGGCGGCAAGACGCTGCCGCTCAAGAGCATCGCCGACGAGGCGCTCGCGATGGGCGGCTGCGAAGCAGTCAAGAGCGTGATCGTCTATCGCCGCACCGGCGGCAAGATCGACTGGCACGCCGGGCGCGACCTGTGGATGCACGAGATCGCCGACGGCGAGCCCGACACGTGCGCACCGGAATGGGTCGGCGCCGAGCATCCGCTGTTCATCCTCTATACGTCGGGCTCGACCGGCAAGCCGAAGGGCGTGCAGCACAGCACCGGCGGCTATCTGCTGTGGGCCGCGCAGACGATGAAGTGGACCTTCGACTGGAAACCGACCGACGTGTTCTGGTGCACGGCCGACATCGGCTGGGTCACGGGCCACACGTACATCACCTACGGCCCGCTCGCGTGCGGCGGCACGCAGGTCGTGTTCGAAGGCGTGCCGACCTGGCCGGACGCCGGCCGCTTCTGGAAGATGATCAACGATCACAAGGTCACGGTGTTCTACACCGCGCCGACCGCGATCCGCTCGCTGATCAAGGCCGCCGAGGCCGACGACAAGGTTCATCCGAAGAGTTACGACCTGTCGAGCCTGCGCATCATCGGCACGGTCGGCGAACCGATCAATCCGGAAGCGTGGATGTGGTACCACAAGCACGTCGGCCAGGAGCGCTGCCCGATCGTCGACACGTGGTGGCAGACCGAAACCGGCGGCCACATGATCACGCCGCTGCCGGGCGCAACGCCGACGGTGCCGGGGTCTTGCACGCTGCCGCTGCCGGGCATCATGGCCGCGGTGGTCGACGAGACCGGCCAGGACGTGCCGAATGGGCAAGGCGGCATTCTCGTCGTTAAGCGTCCGTGGCCCTCGATGATCCGCACGATCTGGGGCGACCCGGAGCGCTTCAAGAAGAGCTATTACCCCGAGGAACTCGGCGGCACGCTCTATCTGGCCGGCGACGGCACGGTGCGCGACAAGGACACCGGCTACTTCACGATCATGGGCCGCATCGACGACGTGCTGAACGTGTCGGGCCACCGGCTCGGCACGATGGAGATCGAGTCGGCGCTGGTTTCGCACGAGCTGGTTGCGGAAGCGGCGGTGGTCGGCCGCCCGGACGACACGACGGGCGAGGCGGTAGTCGCGTTCGTGGTGCTGAAGCGTTCGCGTCCGGAAGGCGAGGAAGCGGCGGCGCTCGCGAAGACGCTGCGCGACTGGGTCGGCAAGCAGATCGGGCCGATCGCGAAGCCGAAGGACATCCGCTTCGGCGACAACCTGCCGAAGACGCGCTCGGGCAAGATCATGCGGCGCCTGCTGCGCTCGCTCGCGAAGGGCGAGGCGATCACGCAGGACACGTCCACCCTCGAGAACCCCGCGATCCTCGAGCAGCTCGCCGAAGTGCGCTGATCGCGCCTGTTGTGCACGTTGCGCACACGAGCCCCTGCGCGGCAATCCCGATTGCCCGCGCAGGGGCTTTTTGCTAAATAACGGCATGACCGATTCGTCCCGTCCGGCGCCTGCCGCGCCGCCACCCGTTCCCGAGCCGCTCGCGCGTGCCCATGCGCGCTATTGGCGTTTCAACGTCGTGTTGATCGTGGCACTGATGGCGATCGGCTTCACCGTTTCGTTCGTCGTGCCGTTCTTCGCGCCCGCGCTCGCAGGCATCCGCTTTGCCGGTTTCAGCCTGCCGTTCTATGTCGGCGCGCAGGGCGCGATTCTCGTGTATCTCGTGCTGATCGTCGTCTACATCGGCCTGATGCAGCGCGCGGACCGCCTGCTGCGGCGCGCGTACGACGAACATGCGGCGCACGCGGGCAATGCGCACCATGCCCGCTGATCCATGCTGACGCATCGACTGATTCGCGCGTACGCGCTTTACACCCTCGGCTTTCTCGGGTTCGTGCTGCTGCTGTGGCGGATCGAGCGCGCGACCGGTTCCGGCGTGTGGATCGGCTACGTGTTCCTGTTCGTGCCGATTGCCGTGTATGCGGTGATCGGGCTGCTGTCGCGCACGTCCGATCTCGTCGAATACTACGTGGCCGGGCGGCGCGTGCCGTCCGCGTTCAACGGGATGGCGACGGCGGCCGACTGGCTGTCGGCGGCGTCGTTCATCGGTCTGGCCGGCTCGCTCTACGCAACCGGCTACGATGCGCTCGCGTACGTGATGGGGTGGACCGGCGGGTTCTGCCTCGTCGCGTTCCTGCTCGCGCCATACGTGCGCAAGCTGGCGCGCTACACGATTCCCGATTTTCTCGGCACGCGCTTTTCCAGCACCGCCGTGCGCGCGCTCGCGGCCGGCGCCGCGATCCTGTGCTCGTTCGTCTATCTGGTCGCGCAGATCCAGGGGATCGGGCTGATCGCGACGCGCTTCATCGGCGTCGACTTCGCGATCGGGATCTTCTGCGGGCTCGCGGGCATTCTCGTGTGCTCGTTTCTCGGCGGGATGCGCGCGGTCACGTGGACGCAGGTCGCGCAGTACATCATCCTGATCAGCGCGATCCTGATTCCCGTGTCGCTGATCGCGATGAAGAACGGGCTCGGGCCGGTGCCGCAGTTCAATTACGGCAAGTTGATGGAACGCGTGGCGGCGCGCGAGGCGCAGGTGCGCGATGCCGCCCCGGAGCAGCAGGTGCGCGATGCGTATCGCCGGCAGGCCGCGGTCGTGCAGGCGCAGCTCGACCGCTTGCCTGCATCGTATGCGGACGCTCGCCAGCAACTCGTCGACCAGCTTGCGGATCTGCGGCGCCACAACGGGCCGCTGCGCGAGATCAACCAGCGCGAGCGCGAGCTGGCGGACTTTCCGCGCGACCCGACGGCGGCGCGCGTGACCTGGACCCAGACGCGCGACGATCTGCTGGCACGCGCCGAGCCACCCGTGCCGATGCACGAGCCGTTTCCCGCGGCGAACGACGACGACCGCAAGCCGCGCAAGCGGAATTTCCTCGCGTTGCTGTTGTGCCTGTCGCTCGGCACCGCGAGCCTGCCGCACATCCTCACGCGCTACAACACGACGACGTCGGTCGCATCGGCCCGGCGTTCGGTCGGCTGGACGTTGTTCTTCATCGCGCTGTTCTACCTGAGCGTGCCGGTGCTCGCGGTGATGATCAAGTACGAGATTCTCACCAGCCTCGTCGGGCGGCCGATCGCCGAACTGCCCGCGTGGGTCACGCAGTGGCATCACTTCGAACCGGACCTGATCAGCGTCGTCGAGGTGATTCGCGACGGCATCGTGCACTGGTCGGAGATCCAGATGCAGCCCGACATGGTCGTCCTGGCCGCGCCGGAGATCGCGGGGTTGCCGTATGTCGTGTCGGGGCTGATCGCGGCCGGTGCGCTGGCCGCGGCGCTGTCGACCGCGGACGGGTTGCTGCTGACGATCGCGAATGCGCTGTCGCACGACGTCTATTACTGCATGGTCGCGCCGGACGCGTCGAGGCAGCGGCGTGTGACGATCTCGAAGGTCTTGCTGCTTGGCGTCGCGTTGTTCGCGTCGTACGTCGCGTCGCTCAGTACGGGGAAGATTCTGTTTCTGGTCGGGGCGGCGTTTTCGCTCGCGGCGTCCAGTTTCTTTCCGGTGCTCGTGCTCGGAGTGTTCTGGAAACGCACGACGACGCGCGGCGCGATCGCCGGGATGCTGACGGGGCTCGCGGTGTGCGTGTACTACATCGTGTCGACGTATCCGTACTTCACGCAGCTGACGGGGTTCGCCGGGCGGACGTGGTTCGGGATCGAGCCGATCAGTTCGGGTGTGTTCGGCGTGCCGGCGGGGTTCGCGGTGGCGATCGTGATGAGTCTGCTCGATCGGCAGCCGGATGAATACACGAGGGCGCTGGTGGATTACATTCGGCATCCGTGATGCTGAGGCGCTGGACGCGGGACATCGCGGGGGGAAAAAGAAAAACCCGTTGATTCCTCGGGGGAATCAAGGGGCCTCATGTGCTTTTGCGGAGAGGGGACGTGTCAGGAATTTTGTGTGCTGAGGTCGGTTAAAGGATCTTAGCTGATGGCACTGTTTACTGGGGGCCGCTCAGACCAACGCTAGCACCAACGAAAAGAATTTGCTATCTGCGCATGTACGCACAGATAGTGAAATGTAGGCGGATAGCGAGGGGGCGACCGCACCGGACCAGTCCGATAGCCTGGCGAGCATGCAGAGTGGCGGTCGAACAATCCATGGTCGGGGAAGCGATGATGCTCAAACTGATGGCGGCAGGGATTACAACATGCGCAGCTGTGGCTGTGCTGGTAGCGAGTTCTTCTCAGGCTACACATGCCCAGCAAGGAACGTCAGACCCAATGCAAATGACTGGCAACCAGTTCGAGGCGCTATTCGCTGAGGCCCCATCGATGCGTGAGATAGCGCTTGCCACTATTGCGAAGCGCATCGGGGAAGAGGATCTGAAGAATCCCCGTCACTTCATTTGCTGGCCGCCAGGATCGACATATTTGCAGGCCGGGAAGGTGATCGGTTCCACCCTCACACAGTACCCGCAGGTTCTTAATATGCCTATTCACGACATCGCAGTCGCCGCTTTGCTGCACGCATTCGGCTGCCCGAGTTAGTAGAAGCGCGGGAGAGTGCTCGCGTAGCGCGTTGTTCACTGACAACACGCGCAGGACCTGATTTTAAACCGGGCGTTCCTGCCGTCTAACAGCGTGAAGATACCAGTTGGATAGAAACGAAAAACGGGCCGAGAGGCCCGTTTTTGCTAGTGTCCTGGCGGAGAGAGGGGGATTCGAACCCCCGATAGGCGATTAACCTATACACGCTTTCCAGGCGTGCGACTTAAACCACTCATCCATCTCTCCGGAAGACCGAGAGTATAGCAAACTCTGGCGGATGGTCGCCACCCCCTTGGGCGATCCGCCGAAATCGGCCGGAAAGCCGCCTTCCGCGGGTCGCGCGGCGGCCTGCTTCGTATCGAATCCGGCCGCGCAGAAGGGCCATGCTCCCAGTTACGCCCGTGCCCGGCCGCATGGCCGCGCGAGTCTGCTATCTTCCCGGGCATCTCATCGCTTTCCCGCCTCTCCATGACCGACCGCATCGTCGCCGCATTCGATTTCGACGGCACCATCACGACCACCGACAGCTTCCGTCATTTCGTCCGCTACGCGGTCGGCACGCCGCGATTCGCATGGGCCGGGCTGCGCGCGCTGCCGTGGATCGTCGCGATGAAGGCGGGACTGTTGTCGCGCGGCGATGCGAAGGCGAAGTTCGCGTGGTTTGCGCTCGGGCCGATCCGCGAGGACGCGCTCGACGTATTGGCGCGCAGCTTCGTCGACGGCTACCTGCCGAACCTCGTGCGTCCGGACATGCTGGAGCGGGTGCGCGAGCATCAGGCGCGCGGGCATGAAGTCGTGCTGGTGAGCGCATCGCCGTCGCTGTATCTGGAGAAGTGGGCGAAGACGGCCGGCATCGACACGGTGCTCGCGACGCGCCTCGCGTTCGAGCGCGGCACGTTCACCGGGCGGCTGAACGGAGAGAACTGCTGGGGCCCGCAGAAGGTCGTGCGCTTGCGCGGCTGGTGGGGCAATCGGCTGCCCGCGAAACTGTTCGCCTACGGCGACAGCCGCGGCGACAAGGAAATGGCCGAACTCGCGAACTGGGCGTGGATCCGCGGGCGGGGGCCGATGCCGCCGATCGGCGACTGACGGACTAACGGGACCAGCGCGGCGAGCAACGCCGCGAACTGCCCGCTGCCGTCAAGCGTCGGCCCGCCGCGTGCCGCGCACACCGCGAACCGGACGATACGCACCCCAGCGATTCGAGCGCTTGAACGTGCCGACGTCGTTGAACCGCACGCCGACTTCACGCAGTGCTTTGTGCGCGGTGCGTGCGGTCAGCTGCCGGATGTAGAACGGATCGCGCACCACGAAGTGATGGATCGCATGCGTGCTGCCGAAGTTGAAGCAGAACAGCTGGAACGGCAGCATCCACCACGGGTTGAGCACCTGAGTCTGCTGGATCACGTTGCGCGAATCGATGTCGCCGAAGTAATGCATGTTCGAGCTGACGAAGTTGATGCAGAAGCTGCGCACGAAGTTCGGCCCGAGCCACACGACCGCGAGGAAATCGACGACGTGCATCACGCGCTCGACGACGGTCGGCACGGTCACCGCATAGCCGAACGCATGCAGCGCGAACAGGCCGGCGTGATAGACGATGAACGCGTGCCACAGCGCGTAGTACGCGTGACCGATCGGCATGTAGGACGACACCTGCTCGATGCGCAATTGCGCGCGTTCGGCCGCATCCTGCACCGGTTGCGCGGCCACGTACTGCCTGACCTTGCGGCGCATCGCCGCCGGCCGCAGCACGACGGCGAGCATCCCGTCCGCGATCATCAGCAGCCGCTTCACGCCCCAGTGTTCGCCGTTGGTGATGCCGAATTCCTCGAGATCCGATTCGCCGCCCGACACCTTGTGGTGATGCAGGTGCATGCGCCGGCGCGTCCACGGGTTGATCGTGCCCGGCCGCGTGAGCCAGCACAGCGCCATCATCAGGTGATAGGCCCACGGTGTCTTCTTGAAGTACATCAGGTGGATCAGGTCGTGCTCGAGTTCGTGGATCAGCGATGTGACGAACGCGACGAGCGGCAGCGCGACGTACCACGCGATCGCGCCGCGCGCATACAGCCAGGCGATCGCGAGCATCGCGCTCACCGACACGGCCATCACGGTCGCGCCGACGAGGTTCTGGTTGTCGAGCAGCGGAAAGCGCGCGCGGATCGCGTCGCTCGCGGCGTTGACCTCGCGGCGGACGTACGCGACCTTGTCGGCGTCGTGACGAAAGACGGTTCGTGCAGATTGGCTCATCGACCGGAATCCGAGCAGAGAGAGTGGGGCGCAATGCCGATGTGACAAGCATAGGTGCGCCTCGTGGCGCACGCGAGGGCCGCCGGTGCCAATGATGGTGTCATTTCGGGCCACGTTGATCCGCGCGCCGGCCTGCGATGCAGCGTCATGCGGCTAGAGTGCCGACGTGGTGTCATTGCGGGCCAGCGACGCTACAATCCGCCGAAAACCGCTCCGGAGTCCGCCGTATGGCCCTGTCCGTCCCGGATGCCGCGCGCCAGCTGAACAAGGCGACGGTATCGTCCGCGTATGCGCTGTTCATGCTGATGCTCGCCGAGGAGCGCGGCATCGATGGCGGCCGAATTCTCGCCGGGTCGGGTGTCGAGCGCGACCGGCTCGCCCAGCCCGACGCGCGCATCACGCCGCTGCAGCAGGCGGCGATCGTGTTCAACCTGCTCGAGGCGACGGACGATCCGTCGATCGCGATCGAGATCGGCCTGCGCAGCAGTCTCACGAAATCCGGCCTGATCGGCTTCGGGCTGATGAGTTGCGCGACGCTCGGCGAGGCGATCGCGCTCGGTATCCGCTACCTGCCGACGCGCGTGCCGTTCTTTTCGGTGCGGCTCGCGCAGCTCGACGGGATTGTCGACATCGACGTGCTCGAGGCATTTCCGCTTGGCCGGCTGCGCCAGTTCGCGGTGGAGAACTTCCTGGTCGAGACGGCGATCCTGTTCAACTCGCTGCTCGATCCCGCGCCCGGCCGCACGCTGCGGTCGCGCGCGGAGCTGCATTTCGAATGGCCCGAACCGCCGTGGTTCGAGCGCTATCGCGAGCGGCTGCCGCGCTGTCATTTCGACGCGAGCGCGAACCGCATCCGCTGCGACGCGGCGCTGCTCGACGAGCCGATCGGCACCGCGAACGCGCAGACCGCGCAGATGATCGTCCAGCAATGCGAGGCCGAGCTCGCGCGGCTCGGCTATGCGGAAAGCATCGTCGAGCGCGTGCGCAACCTGCTGATCTGCGGCGACGGCGGTTATCCGTCGGTGGACGACGTCGCGCGCGAGCTGCACGTGTCGGCGCGCACGCTGAAACGCAAGCTCGCGGAATTCGGCGCGACCTACTCCGCGCTACTCGACGAGATCCGGCTGCGCGATGCGCTCAGGTTGCTCGAGGGCACACGCCTGCCGGTCGACGAGATCGCGGCGCGGGTTGGCTATACCGACCGCGCCAATTTCACGCGTGCATTCAAGCGCTGGACCGGCGTCGCGCCGAGCGAGCGGCGCTGACGGCGCGGCGGGCGGCGCGGCCGGTGTCGGTGGCGCGCCCTGGATCGATCAATCGACCATGCGATCCAGCGATCAATCGGCCCGTCAGACGATCGCAACCCAGTTCGCCCCGCGACCGCCCGGCACGCGTGCGTGCAACGACAGCGTGCCGTCGCTTGGCTCGACCGCATAGACCGACACGTATTCCGATTGCTCGCCGCATGCGACGAGCCAGCGTCCCGACGGATCGATCGCGAAGCCGCGCGGCTGCGTTTCGGTGGCCGTCGCATGAGCGGGTTCGAAGGTGCCGTCCGCATGCTGGCGATAGCAAAGCAATTGGCTCGACGTGCGTTCGCTGACATACACGAAGCGCTCGTCGGGCGTCAGGTGGAGATCGGCGGCCCACACGGCGGGTTCGGTCGGCGCGGGTGGGCGCGCATGGCCTTGCGCGAGGTCGATGACGGCCGGGTGACGCGCGCTGACTTGTGCGTTGCCGAGGCGGCCGCTGTCGACGTCGCGCGAGAAGGTCGCGAGCGTGGCCTGGAATTCGCTGACCGCGACGAGCGTGTGGCCGTCGCGCGCGAAGCGCAGGTGACGCGGCCCGAAGCCGCCCGGCACGCGCGTTTCGCCATGCTCGACCGCGCGCAGGCCGCCTGCATCCTCGACCAGCGCGAACGTGAAGATCCGGTCCGAGCCGAGCGAGCTCACGTACGCGAATCGATTGTCCGGCGACACGACGACGGCATGCGCGTTCGCGATGCCGTGCGCGACCTGCAGCGGCGCGCCGTCGCCGTCGCGCACGCGCGCGGCGTCGTAGAGGCTCAGCGAGTTGCCGCCGTACGACGCGCCGAGCAGCCAGCGGCCGCTGCGATCGAGCGACAGGTACGCGTGGCTCGCGTCGATCGCGGTTGCGCCGATGCGGGCGAGCGCGCCGGTGCCGGCTGCGATGCGGAATGCGACGATCGTCGGCTCTGCGCCGCGCGTCGCGACGTACAGCCGCCCGCGATCGGGCTGCACGGCGACCGGCATCGCGACGTCGCCGGCCGGGTAGCGGGCGAGCGGGGCGAGCGCGCCGTCGGAGGTGAGCGAGAACGTGGCGAGGTCGCCGTCGACGGCATTCGAGACGACGACGGTCAGGCGGTCAGTGTTCGGCATGGCGGAGCAGTGCGGTGTTCGTGAAGGACTCGTCGGCCGGCAGGCCCTTCGGCGGATCGCTGCGCCGGTGCGTGCGGGCGAACAGCGCGGCGACCGCGGCGACGAGGGATGCGATCGCGAGCGCATACAGGCCGCCCGTGATCGAACCCGTATGTTGCTTCAGATAGCCGAAGGCCGTCGGCGCGACGAAGCCGCCGAGGTTGCCGATCGAGTTGATCAGCGCGATCACGGCCGCGGCCACGCGCGTGTCGAGGTAGCCCTGCGGGATCGGCCAGAACAGCGACGACGCGGCCTTGAAGCCGAGTGCGGCGAAGCAGATCGACGCGAACGACCAGACGGGATCGTGCGACGTCGACGCGAACAGCCCGCACGCGGCGAGCACGAGCGCGAACGACAGCCAGCGCTGCGGATGTTTCCACTTCGCGGACAGCACCGCAAAGGCGTACATCGCGCCGATCGCGATCATCCACGGAATCGTGTTGTAGAGGCCGACCTGGAAGTCGGTGAGGCCGCCCATCTTGCGGATGATGGTCGGCAGCCAGAAGGTGGCCGCGTAGATCGTGAGCTGGATCGCGAAATACAGGAAGCAGAACAGCATGATCTGCGGGTCGCGCAGCAGCGTGGCGGCCGATACGTGCACCTTCGAGCGCACGTCGCGGGTCGCGCGTTCTTCATCGAGCGCGTTCTGGAGCGCCGCGCGTTCGTCGGCGGTGAGCCACGTCGCGTCGCGGATGTGCGACTTCAGAAGCAGCCAGCTCGCGCCGCACAGCGCGACCGAGAACATCCCTTCGATCAGGAACATCCACTGCCAGCCTTGCAGGCCGAAGCCGTGGATCGACAGCAGCGCGCCGGTCACGGGCCCGGACAGCACCGACGCGAACGCGGAGCCGCCGAGGAAGATCGCCATCGCCTTGCCGCGCTCCTGCGGCGGCAGCCATTGCGACAGGTACAGCACGACGCCGGGGAAGAAGCCGGCCTCGGCTGCGCCGAGCAGGAAGCGCAGCACGTAGAACGACGTGTCGTTCCAGACAAACGCCATCGCGGCGGCGACGATGCCCCACGTCGCCATGATTCGCGCGAGCCAGATGCGTGCGCCGTAGCGCTGCATCAGCAGGTTGGACGGCACTTCGAACAGCGCGTAGCCGACGAAGAACAGGCCGGCACCGAGTCCGTACGCCGCCGCGCCGATACCGATCGACGCTTCGAGGTGGCGATCGACGAAGCCGACGTTGACGCGGTCGATGTAGTTCGCGATGAACATGATCAGCACGAGCGGCAGCACGTGCCATTTCACTTTCGAGACGGCGGACGCGAGCGGGTCGCGGCCGGGCAGGGCAGGCGTGGTCAATGGAGTCTCCGGTCGGGCGGCGGACGGGGCGGCGGCCCGCGTCGGCGTCGGGTGGTGAGCTAAGTAGTATGTTGTCGTACAACATGGTACGCCTCAGATTCCGGCATGACGTCGCGGGTTTACCCGAAATTCGGCCAAATAATGAGGCATCGCAGCGGGAGATCACTAGGCGCTATCACGTCTGATGACGTATGACGTGATTCGACCTGACAGCAACCGTATCCTCGGCGGCCCGCTCTGCGCTGCGATGGGCGTCGCCCCCGGGTGGGCGCCGCCCGCTACGCCATCGACACGACGCTGTTCAGCAGCATCTTCACGAGCACGGCCTGGCGCGTTGCGCCCGTCTTCGCGAAGATGCCGCGCAGGTGTGCGCGGGCGGTGTTCTTCGTGATGCCGGTGGCGGCGGCCGCTTCGTCGAGCGTCAGGCCGTCGACGAGCAGCAGTGCGATCTCGGTTTCCATCGGCGTGAGGCGAAACAGCCGGTGCAGCATGTCGCGCGAGGTCTGCGGCGACGACGCCGGATCGCGGACGAACACCGCGACGGCCGGCCGGTGCTGGCGGTCCTCCGCGCCGTGATAGGGCGCGAGCGGGCGCAGCAGCACGTTCAACGGCATCGCGCCGCCGGGGCGCGACAGCGTGGTGGCCTCGATGCGCCCCAGCGCGCCCGCGCGGAAATGCTCGAGCGTGGCCTGCAACGCCTTCTGCAGCCGGCGCTCGTCGAGCGGGCACGACGCATGGAGCCGCTCCTGGCGCAGGCACAGGCCGTCCTGCTGCGCGAGCAGCCGTTCGGCGATGCGGTTGTGCTTGATCACGCGGCCATCCTCGTCGAGGATCGCGGTGCCGACGTCGAGCCGGTCGACGGTGCCCGCGTACAGTGCGCGCTCGGCGTCGAGCACGTCGAGCGCCGCATGCAGCTCGACCGCGCGCTGCAGGTGGGGCAACAGCGTCGCGACCTGCGCGCGTTCGGCCGCGTCGAAGTCGCGGGCATGATGCGCGCGGCTCACGAAGAACGCGCACTCGACGCCGCGCTCGCCGCGCAGGTTCGCGCCGAGGATGAAGCGCAGGTCGAGGGGCTGCAGGTACTGCCGGTAGAAATCGTGCGCGCACCAGCGGGCGGCGCCGAACAGTCCGTCTGCCGTGAACACCTGGCCGGGTGGCTGGTCGAGAAACGGGCACAGCGCATAGAACTGCTCGCTGTACGACGGCTCGCCGGGCAGCAGCGGGCCGTCGGCCGACGCGTTGATGATGAGCCCGCGCCGCGAGCCGCCGGGGTTGCGCAGCACGAGCGTCGTGAAGCGCGCGTCGAGCCGCACGCGGATCGCTTCGAGAAAGCGCGCCCACGGCGTCGTTTCGGACAGGCCCTGATAGACGAGCCCGAGCCACGCGCTGAGTTCGCGGGCCGTCCACGCGGCGTCGTCGAAACCGTCGTGCGCGGCCGTGTCGTCGGGCGCCAGCGCGATCCGCATGCTCGTGTTCTCCTGGGGCGGGGTGAATGCGTCCGAACGAGCATACCGGCCGGCCGGCGGCCCGCGTCATCCGAACGGAGTAGACGACGCGGGCAGTGCCCGTGCGACGCGGCCGGCGAGGGTCAGGCGACGCGCTCGCGCAGCAGGTACGCGACGATGCGATCGGCCGCCGCTTCCGGCGACTCGGCCACCGTGTCGATGCGCAGTTCCGGCTGCGCGGGCGGCTCGTACGGCGAGTCGATGCCCGTGAAGTGCTTCAGTTCGCCCTTGCGCGCCTTCTTGTACAACCCCTTAGGATCGCGTTCCTCGGCCACCGCGAGCGGCGTGTCGACGAACACTTCGACGAACTCGTCGGGGCCGGCCAGCGCACGCGCCATGTCGCGTTCCGCGCGGAACGGCGAGATGAACGATACGAGCGTGATGAGCCCGGCATCGAGCATCAGTCGCGCGACTTCGGCCACGCGCCGGATGTTCTCCACGCGATCGGCCTCGGTGAAGCCGAGATCGCGGTTGAGCCCGTGCCGCACGTTGTCGCCGTCGAGCAGGTACGTATGCTTGCCGAGCGCATGCAGCCGCTGCTCGACGAGGTTCGCGATCGTCGACTTGCCCGCGCCGGACAACCCGGTCAGCCACACGATGCGCGGCGTCTGCGCCTTCTGCGCCGCGCGCGCGTCACGGTCGACGTCGACGGCCTGCCAGTGCACGTTGTGCGCGCGGCGCAACGCGAAGTGCAGCATCCCGGCGCCGACCGTGTCGTTGGTGAAGCGGTCGATCACGATGAAGCCGCCGGTATGACGATTCTGGTCGTACGGATCGAACGCGACGGGCCGGTCGAAGCTCAGGTTGCACACGCCGATCTCGTTCAGCGCGAGCGTGCGCGCGGCGAGATGCTCGCGCGTGTTCACGTCGATCTTGTACTTCGGCGTCGCGCAGGTCGCGCCGACCGTCTGCGTGCCCAGCTTCACGAGATACGGCCGGCCCGGCAGCAGCGGTTCGTCGTGCATCCACACGAGCGTCGCCTCGAACTGATCGGCCACCTCCGGCGGCGCGTCGGCGTGCGCGATCATGTCGCCGCGGCTGATGTCGATTTCGTCGGCGAGCGTGAGCGTCACCGCTTCGCCGGCGCGCGCGACTTGGGCTTCGCCTGCCGGCGTGATCATCGACGCGATGCGGCTTTCCTTGCCGGACGGCAGCACGCGCACGCGTTCGCCGACGCGCACTTCGCCGGACGCGATGCTGCCGGCATAGCCGCGGAAGTTCAGATGCGGGCGGTTGACCCATTGCACGGGCAGGCGGAACGGTTCGTCGCGCGTCACGCGCGCGACGAGCGGCAGCGTGTCGAGATGCTGCATCAGCGGCGGGCCCGCGTACCACGGCATGCGCGGGCTCGACGCGATCACGTTGTCGCCGCGCAGTGCGGACATCGGAATGCTGACGATCTCCTGGAGGCCGAGCTCGACCGCGAACGCGCGATAGTCGGCGTCGATGCGCTCGAACACCGCTCGGTCGTAGTCGACCAGATCCATCTTGTTGATCGCGAGCACGACGCGCCTGATGCCGATCAGCGCGACGAGATGGCTGTGGCGGCGTGTCTGCGTGAGCACGCCCTTGCGCGCGTCGATCAGGATCACCGCGAGATCGGCAGTCGATGCGCCGGTGATCATGTTGCGCGTGAACTGCTCGTGGCCGGGCGTATCGGCGACGATGAACTTGCGTCGCGCGGTCGCGAAGAAGCGGTACGCGACGTCGATCGTGATCCCCTGTTCGCGTTCGGCCGACAGGCCGTCGACGAGCAGCGCGAAATCGAGGTCGCCGCCTTGCGTGCCGACCTTCTTCGAATCGGCTTCGAGCTGGGTCAGCTGATCGTCGAACAGCATGTTCGATTCGTAGAGCATGCGGCCGATCAGCGTGCTCTTGCCGTCGTCGACGCTGCCGCACGTGATGAAGCGCAGCAGGTCCTTCGTCTGCCCATCGTCGGCGTGCATACCGGGTGCCTCGGGTGCGGTGAGAACGTGTGCCATCAGAAATATCCCTCCTGTTTCTTCTTTTCCATCGAGCCGGCCGAATCGCTGTCGATCAGCCGTCCCTGGCGCTCGGACGTGCGCGTGTCGCGCATCTCCTGCAGGATGTCGTCGAGCGAGCTCGCGTCGCTGTCGATCGCGCCCGTCAGCGGATAGCAGCCGAGCGTGCGAAAGCGCACCTTGCGCATCTGCGGCACTTCGCCGTCGCGCAGCGGCAGCCGTTCGTCGTCGACCATGATCAGCGCGCCGTCGCGCTCGACCACGGGCCGCTCCTTCGCGTAGTAGAGCGGAACGATCGGAATGTCGTGCAGCCGGATGTATTGCCAGATATCGAGCTCGGTCCAGTTGGAGATCGGAAATACGCGCAGGCTTTCACCCTTGCGCTTGCGCGCGTTGTACAGCGACCAGAGTTCGGGCCGCTGGCGCTTCGGATCCCAGCGGTGCTGCGTCGAACGCAGCGACACGATGCGCTCCTTCGCGCGCGATTTCTCCTCGTCGCGGCGCGCGCCGCCGAACGCGGCGTCGAAGCCGTAGTGGTCGAGCGCCTGCTTGAGCCCTTGCGTCTTCCACACGTCGGTGTGAACGGCCGAGCCGTGCGTGAACGGATTGATGTCGTTCGCCACGCCGTCGGGGTTCACGTGGACGCGCAGGTCGAGGCCGAGGCGCTCGGCCGTCTCGTCGCGAAACGCGATCATCTCGCGGAACTTCCACGTCGTATCGACGTGCAGCAGCGGAAAGGGCGGCTTCGCCGGGTAGAACGCCTTCATTGCGAGATGCAGCATGACCGAGCTGTCCTTGCCGATCGAATAGAGCATCACCGGGTTTTCGCTTTCCGCGACCACCTCGCGCATGATGTGGATGCTCTCGGCCTCCAGTCGCTCCAAGTGGGTCAACATCGTTCGTCTCCTTGTTGCATGCCGGCGCCGCGCGACATGTGCGGCGTTTCGTGCATGACGCCAACGGTATCGAGCGAGGGCGGTGCCGTTCTTCGTCCGGGTGGACTAGGGCCTGTTCCGGCCAACAACGGGCTTGCGCCAGCCCCACGAATTTTCTTGTTCGGGGGAGCGTGCGTTATCGGCCGGAACAGGCCAGCCCCGGCACGGCGGCGCAGCGGATCTTTCCTTAGTCCACCCGGACGAAGTGGCGCGTGGAGCGCTCGCTTAAGGTGAGCGCTCGACCACCGGCGGAGATGACACATGACGGACGACACACGTGCCACGCAATTGCTTTCGGGCCAGACCTGGGCCGATTTCTGCGACACCCTGAAGCGCAGCGGACAGCAGATCCTGCGCGCCGACGCGCCGGACGATCCGCTCACGCGCGCGGAAGGGTTCCGCTACCTGAGCCGGCTGATGCGCATCGCGCTCGAAATGCACGTCGAGTTCGCGGACGGCGCGTGGCCTGGCTTCTTCTCGCCGTCGCACGAGACCGCGAAGATCGGCGCCGACAATCCCGACAACCTGTACCAGTACGCGCGCCTCGACGGCCGCTGCGAATATCGCGTGACGGGGCGGCGCGGCACGGTCGCGTACTTGAGCTTCGGCACGCAGAAGGGCGGCTACGAAACGGACGGCAAGATGCTGCAGACTGGGTTTCTCGATGCGAAGCAACTCGAGATCGCGCCGGACGGCAGCTTCGAGATCGTGCTGAGCGCGACGCCGCGCGCGGGCAACTGGGTACGCATGGAGCCGGGCACGAACGCGCTGCTGGTGCGCCAGACCTTCCTCGACCGGCGCGCGGAGACGCCCGCGCAACTGAAGATCGAGCGCATCGGCGCGCACGACCGCCCGGCGCCGCTCGACCCGCTCGTACTGCAGGGCGGCCTCATGCGCGCCGCGCAGTTCGTCGAGCGGACGTCGAAGCTGTTCGCCGACTGGGCCGCGAGCTATGGGGCGCACGTGAACGCGCTGCCGCCCGCGGACCAGGCGCTGTGCCAGTCGGTCGGCGGCGATCCGAACATCTACTACTACCACTCGTGCTGGTCGCTGGCCGATGACGAGGCGCTCGTGATCGACGTCGACACGGTGCCCGACTGCGATTTCTGGAACGTGCAGCTCAACAACCACTGGATGGAGTCGCTCGACTACCGGCACTTCGACATCTGCGTGAACAAGCACAGCGCGCGCCTGAATGCCGACGGCGGCGTGACGGTGGTGGTCGCCGCGTCGCGGCCGGGCGACGCGAACTGGCTCGATACGGCCGGGCATCGCAGCGGCACGATCTGCTGGCGCTGGGTCGGCGCCGCGCGGCCGGTGCATCCGCGCACGCGCGTCGTCAAGCTCGCCGCGCTGAAGGAGGCCGCATGAACGTACCGCTCGACCGGATCCGCACGCTGCTCGATGCCGACGGGCTGATCGCCGAAGCCGTGTCGCGCACGGGCGGCCTTGCTGCGTTCGGCGACGGCCCGTATCGCGAGGCGCTCGACGTGATGTGCGCATCGCTGATCGATGAAGCGAAGCTGTCCGCGCGCGGCGCGGAGATGATGCGCGAGAAGCTCGTCGGCCAGCTCGTGAATCGGCTCGTCGTGGAGGATTACTGCCGGCGTTATCCGGAGATCGTCGACATCGAGATCGACGATCCGCTCGTGATCGTCGGGCTGCCGCGCACCGGCACGACGCTGCTGCAGCGGCTGCTCGCGGTCGACCCGCGCTTTCATTCGGCCGCATGGTGGGAAACGCGCTATCCGGCGCCGCTTTCCGGCGAGACGCTCGACGCGCCGACCGTGCGCATCGCGCGCGCGCAGGCAGAGGTCGCGACCATGATCGACTGCATTCCGCAGATCCTCGCGATTCATCCGCTCGACGCGATGCTCGTCGACGAGGAGTTCATGCTGATGGAGCACTCGTTCGTGTGCGCGATGGATTCGTACGCGAACGTGCCGGGCTATACGGCGTGGCTCGAGCAGCAGGACCTGACGCCCGTCTATACGTACCTGAAGCGCATGCTGCAGTTCCTGCAGTGGCAGAAGATGCAGCGCGGCGTCGCGCCGGCCGAGCGCTGGCTGCTGAAGACGCCGCAGCACCTGCATGCGCTCGACGTGCTGTGCCGCGTGTTTCCGCACGCGCAGGTGGTGCTCACGCACCGCGATCCGGCGCAGACGATTCCGTCGATGGCGAGCATGGCGCACACGCTGTGGCAGATGTACGCAGACGACCCGGATCCGCGCACGGTCGGCGCGCAGTGGCACGCGGGAATGGCCCGCGCGATCCGCGCGGCGATGACGGCGCGCGACGCGTTGCCGGCCGAGCGGTTTCTCGACGTGCGTTTCGAGGACACCGTGTCGAATCCGCTCGGGGTCGCCGAAGCCGTGTACCGCTTCGCCGGCATGCCGCTCGATGCACGGCAGCGCGCGGCGATGAAGGACTGGATGACGCGCAACGGCCGCGACAAGCGCGCCGCGCACGATTACTCGATCGCCCGCTTCGGCTTCACCCATGCGCAACTGGCGCACGACTTTGCCGCGTATCGCGCGCGGCACCTGCGGGCGGCCGACTGACGGCGCGCCCGCGAAACCAACGACAACCAGGAGACAACCCATGTTGCTGAAGGACAAGATCGTCGTGATTTCCGGAATCGGGCCGGGGCTCGGCGTGAAGCTCGCCGTCGAGGCGGCACGCGAGGGGGCGCGCGGCGTGGTCGTCGCGGCACGCACGATGGAAAAACTCGACGACGCGCAGGCGCGGATCGGCGCACTCGGCGTCGCGTGCGACGTGCTGAAGGTGCAAACCGACATCGCCGAGCGCGCGCAGTGCCGGCAACTCGCGATTCAGGCGGTCGAGCGCTTCGGCCGGATCGACGCGCTCGTGAACAGCGCGTTCGTGCACGGCACGTTTCCGGAGGCGGTCGAGGAAGCCGATCTCGACGGCTGGCGCGCGGTGTTCGACACCAACGTGTTCGGCACGATGACGCTCACGCAGGAAATCGTCCCGCACATGAAGCGGCAGAAGCGCGGCGCGATCGTGATGATCAACACGCAGGCCACCCGCAAGCCGTTTGCAGGGGAATCGGGCTACGCTATATCGAAGGGCGCGCTCGCGGTCGCGGCAAAATACCTCGCACGCGAGCTCGGCGTGCACGGGATCCGCGCGAACAGCATCCACATGGGCTGGATGTGGGGCGTGCCGACGCAGACGTATTTCCGGCAGGCGGCGGCCGAGTACGGAATGACCGAGGAGGAGATCATCGCGCCGATCGCGTCGAACATCGCGCTCGCGAAGCTGCCGACCGACGACGACTGCGCGCGCGCGGCGCTGTTCCTCGCGTCGGATTATGCGAACGCGGTGACCGGCGCGACGCTGGACGCGAACGGCGGCGACTTCATGCCCTGAGGACGGAGCGACGGATGATGCAGGAACGGCAACCCCACCGGGGACGACACTTCTTCGCGTTCAACGGTGACGCGGACGGCCTGTGCGCGCTGCAGCAACTGCGGCTCGCGGAGGGCGAACGCGGCACGCTCGTGACCGGCGTGAAGCGCGACATCAGGCTGCTCGAGCGAATCGACGCGCGGGCCGGCGACCGCGTGACCGTGCTCGACGTGTCGCACGACCAGAACCGCGACGCCTGCGCGCGGCTGTTGCGCGCAGGCGCGGCGATCCGCTACTTCGACCATCACTTCGCGGGCGAGCTGCCGGGCGATCCGCGTTTCGACGCGTATATCGACACGGCCGCCGACGTCTGCACGAGCGCGCTCGTGAACCGCCATCTCGGCGGCCGCCACGTGCGCTGGGCGATCGTCGCGGCGTTCGGCGACGAACTGCCGGCGCTCGGCGACGCGCTCGCGCGCGAATACGGGCTCGACGAGGCTGAACGCGGCACGCTCGCCGAGCTCGGGCTCTACCTGAACTACAACGCCTACGGCGACTGCGTCGACGATCTGCATTTCGATCCGGCGGTGCTCGCCGATGCGATGCTGCCGTGCGCGGATCCGCTCGACTTCGTGCGCGACACGCCGGTGTTCGCCGCGCTGCGCGACGGCTATCGCGACGACATGGCGCGGGCATGCGCGCTCGCGCCGCTGCGCGACGTGCCGGGCGCGACGCTGATCAGGATGCCGGATCATCCGTGGGCGCGGCGCGCGACGGGGATGCTCGCGAACGAGCGGATGCGCAATGCGCCGCATGCGGCGCTCGCGGTGCTGTCGCCGCGTGCGCAGGGCGGGCTCGTCGTCAGCGTGCGCGTGCCCGACGGCCGGCCGCTCGGCGCCGACGAATTCTGCCGCGATTTCCCGACCGGCGGCGGGCGCAAGCGCGCGGGCGGCATCAACCATCTGCCGGAAACCGAGTTCGACGCGTTCGCCGAACGTTTCGAGGCGGCCTTCCGTCTCGACTGAAACCGGGGGCCCGCGACGCGCGCGCCGTGCAACGATGCCACGGCGCGCGCCGTACCGCATCAGCCGGTCGCGTGCGCGAGCACGGCCGGCACGTTGTGGCCGTAGCAGCGCTCCTCGACGCGCTCCGCGATGCGCCAACCCTGCGCGGTGCGCATGAACCGGTCGACGTACCACAGCCCGAGGAACATCACCTGCGTGCCGCCGTCCGGCAGCGCGACTTCCATCGGATTGAAGCAGATCGTGCGGCCGCGCGCGGTGTCGCCGTCGAGCGTGATCGACAGGTTGCCGACCATGTGCTGGTATTGCGGGAACCTCGGCAGCACGGTGCGCAGCCACGCCTTGACGTCCGGATAGATGCCGGCGATGCCGCCCATCGCGCGATAGTCGATCGTCGCGTCGCGCGTGAACACCGCATCGAGCGCGTCGAAGTCGCGCGCATCGATCGCGCTCGAGTACGCGACGATCAGCTCGCGGATGTCGTGATGATCGGAGAGGGCCTGCAGATCGGGCATCGGCCGTTCTCCGTCACGCGCTTTTGCGCCGGCGGGACGCGTGCAGCGCTTCCGCGCGCCGCTTCACGTCGCGCGCGCACTGGTCGAATCCCTGTTTCACCCAGCCGCCGTGCTCGCGCATGATCGTTTCCGCGTTGATGCCGAGAAACTGGTCGGTCGTGAAGTAACGGCATCGTTCGGCGCCGTCGGCTTCGACGTACTGGTCGCGGCGCGCGGCGTCCTTGTTGTCGTCGATCGGGCGCTGCTCCCACGACAGCAGACGCTCGGGCTCGCACGCGACGAGGATTTCGTTGACGGGAATGACCGTCTCCGTGCCCGGAATGCGCACCTGCATGTACACGAAGTCGCCGATTCGGCCGGTCGTTTCGAGGCCGACGCAGAACGTGTTCCATTCGCCGTAGCGCGGGAAGTCGGTCAGCACTTCCCAGACGACGGAAGCGGGGGCGTCGATCGCGACGGTGATCGAGGTGACGAGATTGGCTGGTTTGGTCATGGCGCGTATCGGGTGAGATTGACGATGAGGGCGAGACCGCGGGCGCGCCCGGGCGGGTGCGCGCCGCGACGGCCGGAACGGTCCGCGCGCGCGGCGGCGGACCTGACGGATGCGTCGCGCGATGCGCGTGGCCGACCGGCGGCCGGTGCGTGCCGCGCATCGCGTTGAACCCGACATCGAGCGTAGGCCGGTGCGTCCGGTGAAGAATCGTCGGAATGGACTAAGGCGTTTCACCGGGCTCGCGATCCGGCCGGGCGTCGTCGTCGGGCCGCGACGCGTTGGCGGGCG
Organism: Burkholderia sp. AU33545; assembly: GCF_020419685.1. Lineage (NCBI taxonomy): Bacteria > Pseudomonadati > Pseudomonadota > Betaproteobacteria > Burkholderiales > Burkholderiaceae > Burkholderia > Burkholderia sp. AU33545. The sequence goes on from NZ_JAIZRQ010000005.1 coordinate 44,236, forward strand.
CCGCACGTGTGCCGGACATCGACATCGCGCGTCCGTGCCGCGACAATACCGGTCACTTTTCCGTTTCCCGATCGAGGTGCCCGTGCCAGCGAAGTCGTCCGTTGCTCCTGCCGTCGTGTGGTTCCGCGACGATCTGCGCGTGACCGACCAGCCCGCGCTGACGCGCGCGGTCGCGTCGGGCCGGCCGCTCGTGTGCGTGTACGTCGACGACACGGGCGAAGGCGCAGGGCGCGCGCTCGGCGGCGCGGCGCGCTGGTGGCTGCACGGGGCGCTCGCCGGACTCGACGCGGCGCTCGTGCGTCATGGCGGCCGCCTGCTGCTGCTGCGCGGCGATGCGCCGCGCGAGATCGAACGCGTCGTGCACGACACGGGCGCTGCGGCCGTGTACTGGAACCGCCGCTATGCGCTGCCGCAGCGCGATGCCGATGCGGCGTTGAAGGCGTCGCTGAAGGCGCGCGGCATCGAGGTCGAGAGCAGCAACGGCAGCCTGCTGAACGAACCGTGGGAGGTGCTGACAGGCGCCGGCACGCCGTTCCAGGTGTTCACCGCATACTGGCGCGCGGTGCGGCGAGATCGCACGGTGGCGGCGCCGCTGCCGGAACCCGAACGGATCGCGTTTCACCCGTGGCCGGCCGGCGTGCGCGAACGTGCGCTGGCGCTCGACGCGCTCGCATTGCGTCCGAGTGCGCCGGACTGGGCAGGCGGCCTGCGCGACGCGTGGCCGACACCCGACGAGGCCGGCGCGCATGCGCGGCTCGACGCGTTTTCAGTCGAGTCGCTGGCCGGCTATGCCGATACGCGCGACCGGCCCGACCGGTCGGCGACGAGCCGGCTGTCGCCGTTCCTGCGCTTCGGCAACGTGTCGCCGCGCCAGGTGTGGCATGCGGTGCAGGGTGCCGCACAGGCGGGCGGCACGGCCTGCTCGGCCGGCGCCGAGAAATTCCTGAGCGAGCTCGGCTGGCGCGAATTCAGCCACGTGCTGCTGTATCACTTCCCGGCGCTCGCGACCGACAACTTCCGCGCGCAGTTCGACGCGATGCCGTGGCGCGACGATCCCGCCGCGCTGCGCGCCTGGCAGTGCGGGCTGACCGGCTATCCGCTCGTCGATGCGGGGATGCGCGAGCTGTGGGCGACCGGCTGGATGCACAACCGTGTGCGAATGGTCGTCGCGTCGTTTCTCGTCAAGCATCTGCTGATCGACTGGCGGGCCGGCGAGCGCTGGTTTTACGACACGCTCGTCGACGCGGACGTCGCGAACAACCCGGCGAACTGGCAATGGGTCGCTGGCTGCGGCGCCGACGCCGCGCCGTATTTCCGCATCTTCAATCCGGTGACGCAGGGCCGGAAGTTCGATCCGCAGGGCGCATACGTGCGCCGCTGGGTGCCGGAACTCGCGGGCCTCGACGCCGCGACGATCCATGCGCCGTGGGAGGCGTCGCCGGTGGAACTCGCGGTGGCCGGCGTGCGGCTCGGCAACGACTATCCGGCGCCGATCGTCGATCACAACGGCGCGCGGCAGCGTGCGCTCGATGCGCTGGCCACGTTGCCGAAGCGGCACTAGGCGTCGCGGGGCGCAGCCGACGCTCCGTGCGCGCGGTGCGGCTTGCCATGTCAGTTGCAGAATGCCGCGTGCTCGAGCAGCGCAAGCGCGACGCCCGAATTGAAGTACGCCGCGCCGCACCACGCGACGAACGCGAGCACGCCGACGGCCAGCGCCGCGCGCATCATGCCCACGCGGCCTTGCCCGGCACCGTGCGCGCGATGCGTGCGTCGTCGATCGGCAGGTGCAGCAGCGCGGCCAGCACGCCGAGCGCGATCGAGCCGATCCACAGCGGCAGATACGAATGCGTCGCGTCGTATACGAGCGCGCCGAGCCATACACCGAAGAAGCTGCCGAGCTGGTGCCCGAAGAAGACGAAGCCGAACAGCGTCGCGATGTAGCGCACGCCGAACACCTGCGAGATCACGCCGTTGGTCAGCGGCACGGTGCCGAGCCACGTGAAGCCCATCACGGCCGCGAACACGTAGACGCTCGCGGGCGACAACGGCGCCGCGACGAACGCGGCCATCGCCAGCGCGCGGACGAGATACAGCACGGACAGCACATACTTGCGCCGCAGCAGGCCGCCGAGATGGCCGCATGCGTAGGTGCCGGCCACGTTGGTCAACGCGATCAGCGCGAGCGCGACGCTGGCATGGCGCGCCGGCAGGCCGTGATCGAGGAGGTAGGCGGGCAGGTGGGTCGCGATGAACGCGAGCTGGAACCCGCACGCGAAGAACCCCGCGTTCAGCAGCCAGAAGCCGCGATGCGCGAACGCTTCGCGCACCGCCGCGCCGATGGACTGGTCGGGGCCGTCCGCGCGACGCGCGGCTTGCGCGTGCCGGTCGCGCACCAGCACGGCGAGCGGTGCGAGCAGCCCGGCGACGAGCGCGAGCGCGACGAACGCATGTTGCCAGCCGATGTCGCCGATCAGCACCTGCGCGACCGGCACCATGCAGAACTGGCCGAGCCCGCCGATCGCGCCGGCGACACCGAGCGCCCAGCCGCGCCGGTCCGGCGGAAACAGCCGGCTCAGCGCGCCGTAGATCGACGCGAAGGCCGACCCCGACAGCGCGATGCCGATCACGAGCCCGGTGCCGACCGTGAACACGCCGGCCGACGCGGCAAACGCCATCGTGACGAGCCCGGCCGCATACAGCAGCATGCCGGCGACGATCACGCGCACCGACCCGAAGCGGTCGGCGATCATGCCGGTGAACGGCTGCGCGATGCCCCAGATCAGATTCTGCAGCGCGAGCGCGAGGCCGAACGCTTCGCGCGACCAGCCGTGGTCGAGCGTGACGGGGGCGAGGAACAGCCCCTGCACGTGGCGGATGCCGAGCGCGGCGCCCATGATCAGGCCGCCCGCGAGCACCGGCAGCCAGCGGCGCCGGGTGTCTTGTTCGATCGGGGTCATGCGGGTCTTCGGATGAATGCGTGCGGCGCGACGCCGCGTTCGATTCGATTAGACGATCCGGTCGCCGCGCGCTCAAGCGATCATTCGGTTGCGTTCGCATGCGCGTGGGGAATGTGATGCGGGGTTCGGACGCGATGCCGGGGGGCGGATGCGTGGCGCCGCTGCGACGCATGCAGCCAGCGTGATGCGTGGCCGATGCAGCGTAGTCGGGGCGTCAGTGCATCGCCCGCGGCTGCGCGCATTCCGTGCGCAACGCCGCGCCGGCATCGGCTCGATGAGGTAACTCGCTCGCGGCTTACCGTTGCGCCACGTCGTACGCGCGCATCGCCGCGTCGCATTCGGCCGCTTCCGCGAGAATCCAGTCGCGCACGTCGGCGACTTCGCGGCGCGGTGCGGGATCGTGCCGGAACAGCCAGTAGCCGTACCTATCCGACAACGCCTGCGAGTGCGGGCCAAGCACCGCGAGCCGGCCGTCCGCGAGCATCGGCGCGACGAGCGCGAGCCGCCCGAGCGCGACGCCCTGGCCGGCGATCGCGGCGTGGATCACCTGGTCGTACTGGTTGAAGCGCAGCACGCCCTTCGGGCGCGCGTCGCCGAGCCCGGCCGCGTGCAGGTGCGCACGCCACTGCAGTTGCGTTTGCGGCGGCCCGTCGAATTCGAGCAGCACGTGGTCGGCGATCGCGGCCGCGTCGGTGACGGGCCGCGTGGCCAGCGTCGGGTGCGCGACCGGCACGACGACCTCGTCGAACAGGTGCAGCGCGCCGGCCGGCGCGCGCTCGCGCGGGCAGTAGCGGATGCCGAGGTCGATGCCTTCCGCGCGCAAATCGAGTACCTTGTCGTTCGCGGCCACGCGCAAGTCGACGTCGGGCAGGCGCGCCTGCAGGCGCCCGAGCCGCGGCAGCAGCCACAGCGCGGTGACGCCGATGCTCGCGGTGATCGTGACGGGCTGGCGCTCGCGCGCGGCGGCGAGCGACGCGACGGTGTCCTGCAGGCTGAGCAGCGCCGCGTCGGCGGCGCGAAACAGCCGCTCGCCTTCCGGCGTGAACGCGATCTTGCGATAGCCGCGCTGCAGCAGCGCGACGCCGAGATGCGCCTCGAGCGCGTGCACCTGGCGGCTGACCGCCGACTGCGTGACGCACAGGTCCTGCGCGGCGAGCGTGATGCTCATGCGGCGGCCGACGGCGACGAAGCCGCGCACGAGGTCGAGCGACGGGAGACGGACGAGCGGCGTTGACATGCGTAGGGCTCATGCGAACGGAGCAGCAAGATTGGTTGAGAACGCCGGGCGCGTCAAGTTCAATGGAGGCTGGCCGATCGGGCGAGCGCGGCGTGATGCGGTGCCGCACAGGAGACAGGATGACGATTTCGAACGAAGCAGCCGGGGCGGATCAGGCGGCCGGGCGCGCGGCGGGCGCGTTGCCGCCGCAGGCCGTGACGCTGACCGCGGCCGACGGTTACGTGCTGCGCGGCTACGTGTGGCGGCATCGCGGCGGCGGCGCCGCGCGGCCCGTGACGGTCGTCAATTGCGCGACGTCGGTGCGCTGCGACTATTACTTCCGCTTCGCGGCCTGGCTGTTCGCGCAGGGGCGTGACGTACTCGTCTACGACTATCGCGGGATCGGCGGATCGCGCCCCGCGCGGCTCGCGAAGCTGCGCGCGAACTGGCTCGACTGGGGGCGGCTCGATTGCGAGGCCGCGCTGCAGTACGCGCGCGACGCGTTTCCCGGCCAGCCGCTCGACGTTGTCGCGCACAGCATCGGCGGCTGCGTGCTCGGGCTCGCGGCGTCGAACGCGTACGTGCGTCATGCGGTGACCGTCGGCGCGCAGTATGCGTACTGGCGTGACTATCGGCCGGCAGAGCGGCGGCGCATGTGGTGGAAGTGGCACGTCGCGATGCCGGCGCTCGCGGCCGTGTTCGGCTACGTGCCCGCGAAACGGCTTGGCTGGATGGAGGATACGCCGCGCGGCGTCGCGCTGTCGTGGGTGCGTTCGCAGCCGCGTTTCGAGGATGCCTATACGCACGGCCTGCTCGCCGAAACCGCGGCGAGCCGCGCCGCGCTGCCGGCCCGCTTCGCGCGGCTGCCGGCGCCGATGCTCGCGATCGGCCTCGACGACGACGGGTTCGGCACGGTCGACGCGATCGAGCGACTGGTCGGCTACTACACGGGCAGCGACGTCACGCATCTGCGGATCGCGCCGCGCGACATCGGTGTCGACGCGATCGGCCACTTCGCGTTCTTCCACAGCCGCTTCACCGACACGTTGTGGCCCGTGGCGCTGTACTGGCTGCAACACGGCGTGCTGCCGGCCGACGCACCGGGCCGCGTCCACGCGCGCCATCCGGCGCAGCGTGCGCGGCTGGCGGGAAGCGGCATGCCGGGTGCCGTCGCGCACGGGTGACCGCGGGGTGCCCGCGCACGCGAGGGTGGCCAGGCCGTCGCGTCGATGCGGCGGCAGCGCCTGCCGCCACTGTCGACGATCGCGGCCGCGCCGCGCGATCGATTAACATCGGACGTTTCATTCGACTGGCTGCCCCGTGCCGACGTACATTCCATCCGATTCCGGGATTCCCGCCGACCCGTCCCGCGCGTGGCGCATGCACCTGCTCGACGTGCCGCCGGCCGCGTCGCGGGCCGGCGTGCAGGTCGCGCGCATCGATTTCGACTGGCATGTGCCGCTCGCGTCGCCGGCCTATGCGGCACTGAGTGACGCCGAGCGCGCGCGTGCCGGGCGCTACCTGCGGCGCGAGGATGCGGTGCGCAGTGCCGCGACGCGCGCCGCGCTGCGCGACGTGCTCGGCGCGGCGCTCGACGTGGCGGCAAAGGACATCGTGATCGTCGTCGACGCATCGGGACGGCCGTCGCTCGACCCCGCGCATCGCGCATCGCTCGATTTCAACGTGTCGCATGCGGGCGATCACGCGCTGATCGCATGGACAGGGACGGGACGTGTCGGCGTCGATATCGAAAGCTGCAACCGTTCGACCGACTGGCGTGCGCTGACGCGCGAAGTGTGCGCGACCGCCGAGGCCGCGTATCTCGACGGCCTGCCGCTGGCCGCGCGTGCCGACGCGTTCATGCGCGTGTGGTCCGCGAAGGAGGCGTTGCTGAAGGCGCTCGGCACCGGCATCGTCGGCGGGCTGCGCGCGTTCGCGGTCGTGCCGCCGCGCGATGCGGCGACGCCCGCGACGACGATCGTCGAGCCGGCCGCGCCCGCCGCCGGCGTGGCCGCGTTCGATGCGGGCTGGCTCGACGCGGCGCCCGGCTACGCGGCGTGCGTCGCGTGGACGCGTTGAACCCGTTTCGGCACGCGACGCTCACCCGAGCGGCACGTCGTTCGGCGTCGCGTAGCGCGCCCTGATCACGTCGCTCATCGGGCAGTCGAACGCGCGCGCTTTCGGCGGCACCGGCTTCATGAACCACGTGTCATCTTCTTCTCCTCGTTCATCGTTCGCAGCAGGCGTTCGGACGTCGTGCCCTGATTCGTCACGACCGTCTCGCCGGCGCGATCGCGGAAGTCGCGGATGCCCGGGTTCGTGCGCGTAAGCAGGCGCGTCGTCGCGACGAAGAAGGTGGTCGGTCACCCGGGGCCGGATGGTCTTGGCAGGTCGCCGTGGGCGGATCGCGAGGAAGCGTCAATTCGGACGTTGCCAACGAAAAATAAACTGCAACGGATGTTAATTGCCGGGGCTGTCGGGCCACTCCGGCGGGCCGCCCCGGATATCAGGGAAACTCCCGAGTCGAAATCGTGAAAAACGGGGTTGTCTAGACAAGTTGCGATGGCTACACTGCAATCCATCACGAACTTGTCTAGACAGGATTGATCACATGATTACGTTGACCCCCGGCCACCTGACCCTCCCGCAACTGCGCAAGATCGCTCGCGAATCCGTGCAGCTCACGCTCGACCCGGCGAGCTTCGCGAAGATCGACGCAGGCGCGAAGGCCGTCGCCGACATCGCGGCAAAGGGCGAGCCGGCATACGGCATCAACACGGGCTTCGGCCGCCTGGCCAGCACGCACATCCCGCACGACCAGCTCGAGCTGCTGCAGAAGAACCTGGTGCTGTCGCACGCGGTCGGCGTGGGCGAGCCGATGGCACGCTCGTCGGTGCGTCTGCTGATGGCGCTGAAGCTGTCGAGCCTCGGCCGCGGCCACTCGGGCATCCGCCGCGAGGTGATGGACGCGCTGATCACGCTGTTCAACGCCGACGTGCTGCCGCTGATCCCGGTGAAGGGCTCGGTCGGCGCATCGGGCGACCTCGCGCCGCTCGCGCACATGTCGGCCGTGCTGCTCGGCGTCGGTGAAGTGTTCATCCGCGGCGAGCGCGCCAGCGCGCTCGACGGTCTGCGCGTCGCGGGCCTCGCGCCGCTCACGCTGCAGGCGAAGGAAGGCCTCGCGCTGCTGAACGGCACGCAAGCCTCGACGGCGCTGGCGCTCGACAACATGTTCGCGATCGAAGACCTGTACCGCACCGCGCTCGTCGCGGGTGCGCTGTCGGTCGACGCGGCGGCCGGCTCGGTGAAGCCGTTCGATGCCCGCATCCACGAACTGCGCGGCCATCAAGGCCAGATCGACGCGGCCGCGTCGTACCGCGACCTGCTCGAAGGTTCGCCGATCAACCAGTCGCACCGCGACTGCGACAAGGTGCAGGATCCGTACAGCCTGCGCTGCCAGCCGCAGGTGATGGGCGCGTGCCTGGACCAGATGCGCCACGCGGCCGACGTGCTGCTGGTCGAAGCGAACGCCGTGTCGGACAACCCGCTGATCTTCCCGGATACCGGCGAAGTGCTGTCGGGCGGCAACTTCCACGCCGAACCCGTCGCATTCGCGGCCGACAACCTGGCGCTCGCCGCATCGGAAATCGGCGCGCTGGCCGAGCGCCGCATCGCACTGCTGATCGACGCGACGCTGTCGGGCCTGCCCCCGTTCCTCGTGAAGGACGGCGGCGTGAACTCGGGCTTCATGATCGCCCACGTGACGGCAGCCGCCCTGGCATCGGAAAACAAGACGCTCGCGCACCCGGCGTCGGTCGACTCGCTGCCGACCTCGGCGAACCAGGAAGACCACGTGTCGATGGCGACGTTCGCCGCGCGCAAGCTCGCCGACATCGCGGAAAACACGAAGCACATCCTCGCGATCGAACTGCTGGCCGCCGCTCAAGGCGTCGACCTGCGCGCGCCGTACCACACGAGCCCGAAGCTCGCGCCCGTGATGGAAACGATCCGCAGCAAGGTTGCGCATTACGAGCTCGACCACTACTTCGCACCGGACATCGCAGCAGTCGCGAAGCTCGTCGACGAGCGCGCATTCGCGAAGATCGCGCCGTTCTCGTTCGCATCGGAACAGTAAGCCCATGAGCGCGCCGGTCTACCAGGAGATCAAGGATTTCATCCTGGGCCGCATTCACGCCGGCGAGTGGGCGGAGGGCGACCAGGTGCCCTCCGAGAACGAACTGGCCCGCGAGTTCAAGGTCGCGCGCATGACCGTCAACCGCGCGTTGCGCGAGTTGACGGCCGAGCAGGTGCTCACGCGCATGAAGGGCGCCGGCACCTACGTCGCGCGGCCGAAGTACGAGTCGACGCTCGTCGCGATTCGCAGCATCTCGGAAGAGGTCGACGCGCGCGGGCATGCGTACCGCGCCAGCGTGCTCGGCCTCGAGACGATCCGCGCCGACGAGGCGCTCGCCGACGAGATGCAGATGACCGTGCGCGCGAAGCTGTTTTATTCGCAGGTGTTGCACTTCGAGAATGACGAACCCGTCCAGCTCGAAGAACGGTGGGTGAATCCGGCGGTCGCGCCGGATTATGCCGAGCAGGATTTCACGAACACGACGCCGAACCTGTACCTGATGCGCGCAGCCCCGCTGCAGCGCGTCGAGTACCGGATCGAAGCGGCGGCCCCGGCGCCCGAGCGGCGCGAGCAGCTGCGAATGGACGACGTCGAGCCGTGTCTCGTTTTACATAGGCGCACCTGGTCGCAGGGCGTCGTCGCCTCGGTGGCGAATCTGTGGCACCCCGGCAGCCGTTATCGCTTCACCGGGCATTTCTGATTCCTATTTGATATTCACTTTCCCTCGGGAGCAGTCGTCATGAACCATCCGAAACACATCGATCCCCGTCTCGATCCGACGCGTACGATCCGCGCGCCGCGCGGCAGCGAGAAGGTCTGCAAGACCTGGCTGGCCGAAGCTGCCTACCGGATGATCCAGAACAACCTGGATCCGGAAGTCGCCGAGCATCCGCACGCGCTCGTCGTGTACGGCGGCATCGGCCGCGCGGCGCGCAACTGGGAATGCTTCGACCAGATCCTCGCGTCGCTGAAGGATCTCGGCGAGGACGAGACGCTGCTCGTGCAATCGGGCAAGCCGGTCGGCGTGTTCCGCACGCACAAGGATGCGCCGCGCGTGCTGCTCGCGAACTCGAACCTGGTGCCGCACTGGGCGACCTGGGAGCACTTCAACGAGCTCGACCGCAAGGGCCTGATGATGTACGGCCAGATGACGGCCGGCAGCTGGATCTATATCGGCAGCCAGGGCATCGTGCAGGGCACCTATGAAACGTTCTTCTCGGTCGCGAACCAGCATTTCAACGGCGACCCGTCGGGCCGCTGGATCCTGACGGGCGGTCTCGGCGGCATGGGCGGCGCGCAGCCGCTGGCGGCGACGATGGCCGGCTTCTCGATGATCGCGGTCGAGTGCGACGAGACGCGCATCGACTTCCGCCTGAAGACGCGCTACGTCGACAAGAAGGCGACGACGCTCGACGAGGCGCTCGGCATGATCGAGGAAGCGAAGCGCACCGGCAAGCCGGTGTCGATCGGCCTGCTCGGCAACGCGGCCGACGTGTTCACGGAGTGCGTCGAACGCGGCATCACGCCGGACTGCGTGACCGACCAGACGAGCGCGCACGACCCGATCAACGGCTACCTGCCGCAAGGCTGGAGCGTCGCGCAATGGCGCGAGACGCAGAAGGTCGATCCGGAAGGCATCGTGCATCCGGCGAAGCAGTCGATGGCAGTGCAGGTGCGCGCGATGCTGACGCTGCAGGAGCGCGGCGCGGCCACGCTCGACTACGGCAACAACATCCGCCAGATGGCGCTGGAAATGGGTGTCGAGAACGCGTTCGACTTCCCGGGCTTCGTGCCGGCCTATATCCGCCCGCTGTTCTGCGAAGGCAAGGGCCCGTTCCGCTGGGTCGCGCTGTCGGGCGATCCGGAAGACATCTACAAGACCGACCAGAAGGTGAAGGAGCTGATCCCCGACGATCCGCACCTGCACAACTGGCTCGACATGGCACGCGAGCGCATCGCGTTCCAGGGCCTGCCCGCACGGATCTGCTGGGTTGGCGTGAAGGATCGCTATCGCCTCGGCCAGGCGTTCAACGAGATGGTGAAGAACGGTGAACTGAAGGCCCCGATCGTGATCGGCCGCGACCACCTCGACACCGGTTCGGTCGCGAGCCCGAACCGCGAGACGGAATCGATGAAGGACGGCTCGGACGCCGTGAGCGACTGGCCGCTGCTGAACGCACTGCTGAACACCGCGGGCGGCGCATCGTGGGTGTCGCTGCATCACGGCGGTGGCGTCGGGATGGGCTTCTCGCAGCACTCGGGCGTCGTGATCGTCGCCGACGGTACGGCTGACGCGCACGAGCGTCTCGGTCGCGTGCTGCTGAACGATCCGGCGACGGGCGTGATGCGTCATGCGGATGCCGGCTACGAACTCGCGCAGCAGACGGCCCGCGAAGCCGGCCTGAAGCTGCCAATGCTCGGCCGCTGAGCATGACGGCGCTCGACCAGGCGCCGGTGCACGCAACGATGATCCGCGCGGCGGATCTCGTTGCGTCGCCGTGGAAGAACGGCGGCGGCGTGACGCGCGAAATCGGCGCGTTCCCGCCGGGCGCCGCGCTCGACGCGTTCGCCTGGCGCGTGAGCGTCGCGGACGTCGGCGCGGCCGGGCCGTTCTCGCGTTTCGACGGCATCGACCGCACGCTCGTGTTGCTGTCCGGGGCGGGCATGACGCTCGCGGAAGCGGGTGGCGCACGTCACGTGCTCGACGCGCCGCTCGCCCGCGCGGATTTTGCCGGCGAAACGGCGATCGACGCGACGCTGCACGACGGCGCAACGCGCGATTTCAACCTGATGACGCGCCGTTCGGCCGCGCGCGGGACGGTCGACGTGTGGCCCGAAGGCACGCACCGCGTCGAGCGCGCCGATACCGTGCTGCTGTTCTGCGCGACCGGCGCGGTCGACATCGAGATCGACGGCGCGCACTACGCACTGCAGGAAATGGACACGCTGCGGCTCGACGGGCCGCAGCGTGCGTTTGACGTCGTCGTGAGCGGAGGCGGCGCGCTGCTCGCCGTGTCGCTCGCCGTCGGCGAACGAGACTGAACGCATGAAACCGATTGTCTGGCATCACCTGAGGCTGTGTCCGCACGGCCATCCCGACGAAACGATCGACGACGCAGCGATCGCCGTCGACGAAACCGGCACGATCGTGTGGCTCGGCGCCTTTTCCGCGCTGCCCCACGGTTATGCGCACTGGCAGCGGGAAGACCTGCACGGCGCGTGGGTGACGCCGGGCCTCGTCGACTGCCATACGCACCTCGTGTACGGCGGCACGCGCGCCGACGAGTTCGCGCAGCGCCTCGCCGGCGTCAGCTACGAGGAGATCGCGCGGCAGGGTGGCGGGATCGTGTCGACGGTGCGCGCGACGCGCGCGGCCGACGAGACGACGCTGTTCGTGCAGGCGGCCGCACGCCTGCAGCCGCTGCTCGCCGAAGGCGTGACCGCGATCGAGATCAAGTCGGGCTACGGGCTCGACCTCGCGAGCGAGCGCAAGATGCTGCGCGTCGCGCGCCAGCTCGGCGAGCGCTTTCCGGTCACGGTCTACACCACGTTCCTCGGCGCGCACGCGCTGCCGCCGGAATACGCGGGCCGCCCGGATGAATACATCGACGAAGTGTGTGGACGGATGCTGCCGGCACTCGCCGACGAAGGCCTCGTCGACGCGGTCGACGTGTTCTGCGAGCGCATCGGCTTCTCGCTCGCGCAGACCGAGCGCGTGTTCGAGGCCGCGGCGCGGCGCGGCCTGCCGGTGAAGCTGCACGCGGAGCAGTTGTCGAACGCGGGTGGTACCGCGCTCGCCGCGCGTTATCGCGCGCTGTCCGCCGATCACCTCGAATTTCTCGACGAAGCCGGCATCGAGGCGATGAAGGCGGCCGGCACGGTCGCCGTGCTGTTGCCCGGCGCGTATTACTTCATTCGCGAAACGCAATTGCCGCCGATCGCGCTGCTGCGCAAGCACGGCGTGCCGATCGCGCTCGCGACCGATCACAACCCCGGCACGTCGCCGCTCGAATCGTTGCTGCTGACGATGAACATGGGCTGCACGCTGTTCCGCATGACGGTGCCCGAGGTGCTGCAGGGCGTCACGCGCCATGCGGCCGCGGCACTCGGCCGCGCGGATCGTCACGGCGCGCTCGAGATTGGTCGCCAGGCCGATTTCGCGGCCTGGTCGGTCGGCTCGCTGTCGGAGCTCGCTTACTGGATCGGCCGGCCGCTGTGCGAGCAGGTCGTGCGCGGCGGTACGACCGTGTTTCGCCGGATGAACGGCTAGCCTTGCAACAGACGAGACTCACGATGACCGAAATGACGCTGTTCGCGGACCATGCCTGGCTGCCCGATGGCTGGCGCCGCAACGTGCTGCTGCGCTGGGACGCGGCCGGCACGCTGACCGACGTGACGCCCGATGCCGACGCGCCGGCCGGCGTCGCCCGCGCGGCAGGGCCCGTGCTGCCCGGCATGCCGAACCTGCATTCGCATGCGTTCCAGCGCGCGATGGCGGGTCTCACCGAATACCGCGCGAATCCCGCCGATAGCTTCTGGAGCTGGCGCGACCTGATGTACCGCTTCGCGCTGAAGATCACGCCCGACGCGCTCGCGGCGATCGCGCGCTGGCTGTACGTCGAGATGCTGAAATGCGGCTATACGTCGGTGTGCGAATTCCACTACGTGCATCACGCGCAGGACGGCTCGCGCTATCCGCAGATCGCGGAACTCGGCACGCGCGTGATCGACGCGGCCCGCTCGGCCGGCATCGGCATCACGATGCTGCCCGTGTCGTACCAGTTCGCCGGGTTCGGCAACAAGCCGGCGCGCGACGACCAGCGCCGCTTCATCAACACGCCGGACGGGCTGCTCGAACTGCTCGACGCGATGCGCCGCGTCGCGCCCGAGCACGGCGGACTGCGCTACGGCGTCGCGCCGCACTCGCTGCGCGCGGTGTCCGAGAGCGGATTGCGCGTGCTGCTCGACGGCCTGCCCGACGATGCGCCCGTGCATATCCATATCGCCGAACAGACGGCCGAAGTCGACGATTGCGTGCGCGCTTACGGCGCGCGTCCCGTGCAATGGCTGCTCGATCGCTTCGATGTCGATGCGCGCTGGTGCCTCGTGCACGCGACGCACGTCGATGCGGCCGAAACGGCCGCGCTCGCGAAGCATCGCGCGGTGGCCGGCCTGTGCCTGACCACCGAGGCGAACCTTGGCGACGGCGTGTTCCCGGCCGTCGACTATCTCGCGCAGGGCGGCGTGATCGGCGTCGGCTCGGACAGCCATGCGTCGGTCGACTGGCGCTCGGAACTGCGCCTGCTCGAATACGGGCAGCGGCTCGTGCATCGCGCGCGCAACGTGCTCGCGAGCGACACGCAGGCGCATGTCGCCGACCGGCTGTTCGACGCGTCGCTCGCAGGCGGCGCGCAGGCCAGCGGGCGGCGCATCGGCGCGCTGCGTGAAGGTTGCCGCGCCGACTGGCTCGTGCTCGATCCCGATCATCCGGCGATCGCCGAACACGGCAGCGCGTCGTGGCTGTCGGGCGCGGTGTTCGCCGAGCACGGCGAGACGCCCGTGCTCGACGTCTACACCGGCGGTGAACGCGTCGTAAGTGGCCGCCGCCATCGCGACGAAGCCGTCGCGTATGCCGACTACCGCGCCGCGCTGGCGCAACTGCTGCGCTGAACGCGCGGCACCCGGCGCGCGCCGCGAGCGTGCGCCGGCAGACTCTTACGGTGATGCGACATGACTGAACAACCGGCTGTTATCACGCTGAAGCAGGGCACGCTGCCGCTGCTGATCTCGATTCCGCACGCAGGCACCCACATTCCCGACGACATCGCCGCGACGATGACGCCCGACGCGCGCTTCGTCGACGATTGCGACTGGCACCTCGAGCGGCTGTACGGGTTCGCGGCGACGCTCGGCGCGTCGATCCTCGTGCCGTCGCACGCGCGTTACGTCGTCGACCTGAACCGTCCGCCCGACAACGAGAACCTGTACCCGGGGCAGGACACGACCGGGCTCGTGCCGGTCGACACGTTCGACAAGGCGCCGCTGTATCCGGCGAACGCGCTGCCCGGCAACGACGAGATCATGCGCCGTCGCGACCGCTACTGGCGCCCGTATCACGACGCACTGCAAGGCGAGATCGCGCGCCTGAAGCGCGAGCACGGCCGCGTGCTCGTGTGGGAAGCGCATTCGATCCGCTCGCATGTGCCGCGCTTCTTCGAAGGCCGCTTGCCTGACTTCAACTTCGGCACGTCGAGCGGCGCGAGCGCCGCGCCCGGCCTCGCCGAGGCGCTGGCGGCATGCGTGAGCGCACACGGCGGCTATACGGCCGTCGCGAACGGGCGTTTCAAGGGCGGCTACATCACGCGTCACTACGGCGTGCCCGCCACCGGCGTCGAAGCCGTGCAGCTCGAGCTGTCGCAGATCACCTACATGGAGGAGACGCGTCCGTATGCGTACGACGAAGCGCGCGCCGCGCGGATCGTGCCGCTGCTGCAGACGCTCGTCGAAACCGCGCTCGCGCATCGCTGAGCCGCCGGCCCGCGTTGCGTGCGGCGGCGCGGCGCTACCGCGCGCCGCGGCCTGCCAGCGAACCCCGCATGTGCCGACGCAGCGCACAAAACGGCATCGACCGGCCGGGTCGATGCCGTTTTTTTTCGTCTGATCGATGTCGGGATCGATACCTGAAAATTTGACGCAATTTTTAGGTGATATAAGCTGAATGTCAGGAAGTCGTCACGCGCGCCGGCCGCGACGGCGTCGATCAGCGCCGCACCGCGCCGGAATCCGCTGCGAAACACTTGCCGACGTGTCGCCGCGCGGCATTGCCGCCTCCGCTTCATCGCGACACGTGTCCTGTCTTCATCAGTCAGTCGAGTACGATCGTGAAAGCCGCCAGCCCTTCGATATGCCGGACCCGAAGTCCGTCGGCGGGCGCGTCGCCTCAGGCCGGGCCGATCCGGCATGCTGATCGCGGCACGCGCGCCGCCCTCATACGCGAGCCTCGTCTCTTCGCTGTGTCCCATTGCAGCCTGCGCCGCTTCAATCTCGTGACCGCGCACGTCTTCAGTGCGGTGCAGTGCGACGGCAGCGCTTCATTGTTGCCCTAGCGTCCGTTTCCGCCTTCGCATCGGGTCGCACCGTCCGTTGCCGCGCCGTTCGCGCGGCCGGATCGCGCATGGGCGCGTGCGGCGCGACCGCGCGTTGCCATCGTCTCGCGCCAATGCACGCGTCGCACCTTCATCGTGGAGGCGATCATGCGACCGCGCCCGCTCGTAGCCGTCACCGCCGACCGCGTGATGCGCGGCGCCCATCCGAACCATACGGCCGGCGAGAAGTATCTCGTCGCGCTGGTCGACGGTGCCGGCGCGCTCGCCTTCGTGCTGCCCGCGCTCGGCACGCGCCAGCCGGTCGACGCGATCGTCGCGTCCATCGACGGGCTGCTGCTGACCGGCAGCTATTCGAACGTCGAGCCGCATCACTACGGTGGCCCGGCGAGCACGCCGGACACGCTGCACGATCCCTCGCGCGATGCGACCGCGCTGCCGCTGATCCGCGCGGCGATCGACGCGGGCGTGCCCGTGCTCGCGATCTGCCGCGGCATGCAGGAGCTGAACGTCGCGTATGGCGGCACGCTGCATCAGCGGCTGCATGCGAGCGCGGGCTTCCACGATCATCGCGAGCGCGACGGCGATCCGCTCGAACGGCAGTACGGCCCCGCGCACCGCGTGCAGCTCGCGCCGGGCGGCCTGTTGCAACGGGTCGCGCGCGGCGCACACGACGCGATGGTGAATTCGCTGCACGACCAGGGCATCGCGCGGCTCGGTGCGGGGCTCGCGGTTGAAGCGAGCGCGCCCGACGGGCTGATCGAGGCCGTCAGTGTGCGCGGCGCGCGCGCGTTCGCGCTCGGCGTACAGTGGCATCCCGAATGGCGCTTCGCGGAACAGCCGCTGTCGCGCGACATCTTCGCGGCATTCGGCGCGGCGTGCCGCGCGCGCATGACACACCGCATGCACGCGGCCGGCGGCACCATGCCGTCGCCGGCCGCATCCGACATCGACTGAACGAGGCCGATCATGCAACCCGAACTGAGCGAATTCCTGCGTCAGCACCGCATCACCGAAGTCGAGGCGATCATTCCCGACATGGCCGGCATCGCGCGCGGCAAGATCATTCCGCGCAACAAGTTCGAGTCCGGCGAATCGATGCGCCTGCCGCAGGCGGTGATGGTGCAGACCGTCACGGGCGATTATCCGGAAGACGGGTCGCTGACCGGCGTGACCGATCCCGACATGGTGTGCGTACCCGATCCGTCGACCATCTGCCTGATTCCGTGGGCCGTCGATCCGACCGCGCAGGTGATTCACGACTGCGTGCATTTCGACGGCTCGCCCGTCGAGATCTCGCCGCGCTACGTGCTGCGCCGCGTGCTCGACCTGTACAAGGCAAAGGGCTGGAAGCCCGTCGTCGCGCCCGAACTGGAGTTCTATCTGGTCGACATGAACGCCGACCCGGACCTGCCGTTGCGGCCGCCGGTCGGGCGAACGGGCCGCGCGGAGACGGGCCGTCAGTCGTATTCGATCGAGGCGGTCAACGAGTTCGATCCGCTGTTCGAGGACATCTACGAATACTGCGAGATGCAGGGCCTCGACATCGAGACGCTGATCCACGAGGTCGGCGCCGCGCAGATGGAGATCAACTTCGTGCACGGCGACGCGCTGTCGCTCGCCGACCAGGTGTTCCTGTTCAAGCGCACGGTGCGCGAGGCGGCGTTGCGCCACAACATGTACGCGACGTTCATGGCCAAGCCGATGGAGGGCGAGCCGGGCTCCGCGATGCATATCCACCAGAGCCTTGCCGATGCGCGCACCGGCCACAACCTGTTCGCCGACGAGGGCGGCGTCGTATCGCCGATGTTCCACAGCTATCTCGCGGGGCTGCAGAAATACACGCCCGCGCTGATGCCGATCTTCGCGCCGTACATCAACTCGTACCGGCGGCTGTCGCGCTTCATGGCCGCGCCGATCAACGTGCAGTGGGGCTACGACAACCGCACGGTCGGCTTTCGCATCCCGCAGTCGACGCCAGTCGCGCGGCGCATCGAAAACCGGATTCCGGGCGTCGACTGCAACCCGTACCTCGCATTCGCGGCGACGCTCGCGGCCGGGTATCTCGGTCTCACGCAGCAGCTCGCGCCGACCGAACCGATCGCGTCCGACGGCTACGACCTGCCGTACCAGCTGCCCCGCAATCTCGAGGAGGGCATCTCGCTGATGGCCGCGTGCACGCCGCTTGCCGACATTCTCGGCAACAAGTTCGTGAAGGCGTACCTGGCGCTGAAGGAAACCGAATACGAAGCGTTCTTCCGCGTGATCAGCTCGTGGGAACGCCGTCATCTCCTGCTGCACGTGTGAGCGTGCGGCATCGACCAGCGGAGGCAACATGACAGAACGCAGCGAAGCCGTCGCCGCACGCTCGACCGCCGAATACCGCGCGCTCGACGCCGCGCACCACATCCACCCGTTCTCGGACATGGGTGCGCTCAACCGCGCGGGCAGTCGCGTGATCGTGAAGGCCGACGGCGTCTATCTGTGGGACTCGGACGGCAACAAGGTCATCGACGGGATGGCCGGCCTCTGGTGCGTCAACGTCGGCTACGGCCGCAAGGAACTCGCCGACGCAGCGTATCGCCAGCTCCAGGAACTGCCGTTCTACAACACGTTCTTCAAGACGACGCACCCGCCGGTGATCGAGCTTTCCGCGATGCTCGCGGAAGTGACGCCCGCTGGTTTCAACCACTTCTTCTATTGCAACAGCGGCTCGGAAGGCAACGACACCGTGCTGCGCCTCGTGCATCAGTACTGGCGCGTGCAGGGCAAGCCGCAGAAGAAATACGTGATCTCGCGCAAGAACGGCTACCACGGCTCGACGATCGCGGGCGGCACGCTCGGCGGGATGGGCTACATGCACGAGCAGATGCCGTCGAAGGTTGAGCACATCGTGCACATCGATCAACCGTATTTCTTCGGCGAAGCGCAGGCCGGCGAGACGCCCGAGGCATTCGGCCTCGCACGCGCGCAGCAGCTCGAGGCGAAGATCCTCGAACTCGGCGCGGAGAACGTCGCGGCATTCATCGGCGAGCCGTTCCAGGGCGCGGGCGGCGTGATCTTCCCGCCGTCGACGTACTGGCCGGAAATCCAGCGGATCTGCCGCAAGTACGACATCCTGCTCGTCGCCGACGAAGTGATCGGCGGCTTCGGCCGCACCGGCGAATGGTTCGCGCACCAGCACTTCGGCTTCGAGCCGGACCTGATCACGATGGCCAAGGGCCTGACGTCGGGTTACGTGCCGATGGGCGCGGTGGGCATCCATGAACGCATCGCGCGCCCGATCATCGACAACGGCGAATTCAATCACGGCCTCACGTACTCGGGCCATCCGGTCGCGGCGGCGGTGGCGGTCGCGAACCTGAAGCTGCTGCGCGACGAAGGGATCGTCGAGCGCGTCAAGCGTGACATCGGGCCGTATTTCCAGCGTCGGCTGCGGGAAGCGCTCGGCGATCATCCGATCGTCGGCGAGATCGCGGGGGCGGGGCTGGTCGCGGGAGTCCAGCTCGCGCGCGATCGCGCGCGGCGTGAGCGGTTCGACGCCGGCGTCGACGTCGGCACGATCTGCCGGGACTTCTGCTTCAACGGCAATCTGATCATGCGTGCGACCGGCGACCGGATGCTGCTGTCGCCGCCGCTCGTGATCCGGGAGGCGGAGGTCGAGGAAATCGTCGACAAGGCGAAGCGCGCGTTCGATGCGACGGCGCAGCGGGTGAGGCGGGCAGGGTAGTCAGTCGTCGCGACGCTTCGGTTGCATGTGGTCGAAGCGTCGCTGCCCGTCGAACTTGTTCGCGAGCGCAAGGAAGCGTGCAGGGGAGGCGCGCCGCAGCAGAAAGGCGGCCGCAAAACGAAAAGGGCCTGCGTCGTGAGACGCAGGCCCTTGAATTCTTTGGTGGGCGGTACTGGGATCGAACCAGTGACCCCTGCCGTGTGAAGGCAAGAATTTCAGTCCGGAGTGGTTTTTTGTTGATCTGCTTTGTACTTAATCGATTGATTTTTAAGAAAAATAAATCCGGCATTGTTCGATATGTTCCGGCATAATGTTTCCGTACAAATTCCGTATGGATGACGACGGCAGTGGACATAACGAAGGTATCGGTTAGAAACGCCTTGGCGGCTCGAAGGGAGCCGTACTGGAACCGCCTCGAAACCGGGCTGTACATCGGGTTCAGGAAATTGCCAACCGGCGCCGGGACATGGATCGCTCGCAGGCGCAATGAGGACGGGAAGCAGGAATACCGCGCCTTGGGAACCATTTCGACGTACGACGATGCCGTGAAGCAGGCGCGCACGTGGTTCACCGCTCGGGACGCTGGCGTATCGCGCCAGGGCGTTACAGTCCGGGAGGCCGCTGAGCACTACGTGAAGCACCTGCGTCTGGACAAGGGGGCGGCCAGCGCGAACGATGCCGCGGGTCGGTTTCGCCGGCTTGTTGATGAAGCGCCGATCGGCAGGATCGATCTTTCCCGGTTGCGCACCTCGGATCTGAAGTCATGGCTCGCCGGCCTGATCGAAGTCGACGAGGACGAAGACGACGAGGATGATCTCCGGCGGGCGAAAGATTCCGCGAACCGAAATCTTGCATCGTTGAAAGCAGCGTTAAATCTGGCGTTACGTGACCGGCTAGTGGCGACGGATGCTGGGTGGCGAACCGTCGTCCCGTTTAAAGGCGTGGGTCGTCGTAGGCAAGGGTTCATTCCTCACGAACAGCGCGGCCGGCTGCTTGAACATTGCCCGGAGGATCTGGCATTACTTGTGCGCGCCCTGCTTCTCACCGCCGCTCGGCCTGGCGAAATGGCGAAAGTCGTCGCGAACAACTTCGATCGGGCTCAGGGCACGCTCGCGCTCGCCGGCAAGACGGGCTTTCGCGTCGTGACCCTCTCGACCGCGGCGCGCAAGTTTTTCGAGACTTTGTCGACCGACAAGATTGCCAGCGCACCCTTACTCACGACGGCGGCCGGCGCAACGTGGACGAAAGACGCGTGGAAGAAAATGTTTCGGTCCGCAGTTGCCGCGGCGCAGTTGCCAGACGACATTGTCATGTACTCGCTTCGTCACACGGCGATCAGCGAAATGATTGCGAATGGGATGGATTCGTTCGTCGTTGCCCGTCTGGCGGGCACGTCGACCGCGATGATCGACAAGCATTACGGGCACCTAAGGCACGACGTGACGCGCGCGCGGCTCGACTCGGTGCAGATAGTGTAAGGCTGTGTATAACAGGGGTTTGTGCGGGTATTGTCCTTGCCTCGTTTGGCGGTGCTATTGTCCGAGGTAGTTCTACAACGTGCGGAGCACATCGTGATTGATCGAATTGTCAGGGAGAAAGAGTTGCTCGCAATCTGCGGCTTCTCGCGTTCGACCCTCTACGAAAAGCGGAAGCGCGGTGAGTTTCCGAGTCCAGTAAAGCTCGGCCGGAAGGCAACGGGCTGGAAGCTGTCCGCCGTCAAGGCGTGGATCGATAGCCTCGAACCGCGCGAGGTAGTGCAATGACAGCAAGACAATTCGATCAAGCCCACTGAAGGCCCGCTAAACGCGGGCCTTCGTGTTTTTGGGCCGCGTAAGGCACAACTTAACACTCGAATAGAAAAGCATGAATTCCATCGACAACGCGCGCTATCTCAGCCCCGCCGCGAAACAGGCCGCCGCCGAGCACCTGCTCAGGGTACGCGCACTTCACGGAGACGATCCGTGTTCGCGCGAGCAGACCGCCGCGCACGAGGCCGGGCACACGATCATCGCCGTGGCCTTCGGCTGGCGCTTTCTCGGCGCTCACGTTCGTTCAAAGAATCTGGCTTGGACAGGTTCGACGCACTACGAGCACCGGCTGACCGGGCGCCATTACTCCCTCGACGAAGCGGCGGACGTCTTCTTTGCCGAAGCTGTGATGGACCTGGGTGGCGTCGCGGGCGAGCAGGCCGCCGGCTTGTACCACCCCGCATCCAGCCATTTTGAGATCAAGAACGCCGGGACTGCGTGCGCTGCACTCGATGCGTTCTCGGGTGACGCGCCCGGGAGTCATTTCGCACGCGCGCTCGCGCTCGCGATGACGGAGATCCAGGCCAACGCCGCGACATTCGAGGTCCTGCGCGCACACTTCCGACGATCGAAGCGGCTGACGCCGGCCGAGGGGCGACGGATGCTGAAGAACGTGGCGCCGCGGCTCGCCGACGTGCAGTTCGTGAAAAGAAAAAGCCCGCAATAAATGCGGGCCAAAAAATTTCAAAGCTCGGTAAACACGATGAATAGTACACCTACAGAAAATACTGTCAAGCCACGCTGTACACATTCGGATCTCGTCGCGGCGCTCGCACCGATCGTCTCGCGCGTGCGCACGTCGACCTGTTGCGTCAAGCGCCCGGGTAAACCGCCGCAGCACATCGGCCAACCGCTGACTGCCGATCGACTCGCGCATCACGTGAATGGCGGGCCGGCCTACGGCGTGTACCCGATGCAGCCGGGCAGCGACGTGACGCTGGTGGGGCTGCTCGATCTCGACTCGCACAAGGGCGAAACGCCGTGGCACGAAATGCAGGACACCGCAGTGCGCATCGTCATTGCCGCGTCCGCGGTCGGGCTGCAGGGCATTCCGTTTCGCTCGTCGGGCGGCGCTGGAATCCACGTCTATTTCCTGTGGGATGCGCCGCAGGACGCGTACAGCGTGCGCCAAGCGCTGCGGCACGTGCTCGCTGCGTGCGACCTGCAGGATGGGACGAAGGGTGTGGCCGCCGGGCAGGTCGAGGCCTTCCCGAAGCAGAGCAGTGTTCCGCACGATGGGTACGGGAACATGTTCGTGCTGCCGCTGGCTGGCAAATCGGTGCCGCTCGACTCGTTCGAGCTGGACGACATGCCGAGGTCGTACATCACCGAAATGGACTGGCCGACGAGCGCGCCGGTGCCGCGCGCCGAGCGAGAGATTGTCGTGCCGCCGGCGGCCGCCGCGCCTGCCGAGCTCGGTGTGCTGAAGTCTGCACTCGACGCGATCCCGAACAGCGGCGAGAACGAACTCGATTACGACAGCTGGCGCAATGTGCTGTTCGGCGTCAACCATGCGTCGCAGGGCTCGGACGAGGGGCTGGCGCTCGTGCACGAGTTTTCGGCGCGGTCGAGCAAGTACGATCCGGCGAAGACGGATCGCGACTGGGGCTACGCCGGCAAGAACCAGGGCACGCCGATCACGATCGGCACGATCAAAGCGATGGCCGCGGCCCACGGCTGGCAGGATCCGGCGCGCGCTCCAAGCGAGGACGACTTCGACGTGGTGCCGGCCGGCGAACAGGAACCGCCACGCCCGGGCTATCGCCGTAACGGGAAGGGCGAGATTCTCGCGCTCGCCGAGAACATCGTGACGGCCGTTCGCGCACCGCATGAGTGCGGGTGGCACATCCGATACGACGATTTCCGTGCCGAGATCATGCTCGCCGACGTGGCGGACCCGCGCGGCCTGCGCGCGTTCACCGATCCGGACTACACGCGCCTACAGATCCAGCTCGAGCGCCGAGGGTTCCTCAAGCTCAGCAAGGAGGCGCTGCGTGACGGTGTGGGCCTCGTGGCCGACGACAACCGTATCGATTCGGCCGTCGAGTGGTTGACCGGGCTGCAGCACGACGGCGTGCCGCGCATCGAGACGTTTCTGCGCGACTACATGGCCGTCGAGGACACGCCGTATACGCGCGCGGTGTCGCGGTATCTCTGGACGGCGCTGGCCGGCCGCGTGCTGTCGCCCGGGTGCGAAGCGCCGATGGTGCCGGTGCTGATAGGTGAGCAGGGCGCCGGCAAGACGCGGGCCGTGAAGGCGCTCGTGCCGGCGCAGGAGTTCTACTGCGAGCTGAAGCTCGACGAGCGCGACGACAACGCGTCCCGCATGATGCGCGGCCGCCTGGTGGTCGAGCTCGGTGAGCTGCGCGGCCTGCACACGCGCGACGCCGAGTCGATCAAGGCGTTCATCAGCCGCACGCACGAGAACTTCGTGCCGAAGTACAAAGAGTTCAGCGTGACGTTCGCGCGCCGGTTCCTGTTCATCGGCACGACCAATCAGGACGAGTTTCTCGCCGACGAGACGGGGGAGCGCCGCTGGCTGCCCGTGCGCGTCGGCCGGTGCGACGTCGATCGGATCGCGTCCGATTGCCTGCAGTTGTGGGCCGAGGCGCGCGCAGCTTACGAACGCGCCGGGAGTGTCGACTGGCAGGAGGCCGAGACGTTGGCGCGTGAAGTGCATGCGCAGCACAAGCTGTCCGATCCGTGGGCGCCGATCATTCACGACTGGCTTATGGGGCGAGGCGATTACGCGTTCGATCTCGGTGAGGCACCGCATACGCGTGATTTTTTGCAGATTCACGATATCGCGGACGGAGCGCTTGGCATTGCCAAATCGAGGCTAGGGCGCAACGACATGATGCGAATTAGCAAAATTTTGCAAGGAATGGGGTACTCCAAGCGGTTGAAGCGAGTCGGGGGGCACCCGACCAAGGTTTGGATGCGATCGGACGTAACCTCCGTAACCACCTGATGCGCGCTGGTGGTTACGCGCAGAGCCTTACGCAGCAAGG
Organism: Burkholderia sp. AU33545; assembly: GCF_020419685.1. NCBI lineage: Bacteria > Pseudomonadati > Pseudomonadota > Betaproteobacteria > Burkholderiales > Burkholderiaceae > Burkholderia > Burkholderia sp. AU33545. The sequence goes on from NZ_JAIZRQ010000005.1 coordinate 68,196, forward strand.
CGCGTAACCACCGTAACCACCGTAACCACCTTTCTCTATATACGTGTGCGCGATAAATAAGGGGGATACAGGGGTTTATAGGAAACAGGGGTTTCGGTGGTTACAGGTGGTTACGCCCCGGTGAGGCCGAAAAATGCAGGAAATTACAAGTTCGCAGTACGAATTTTAAGAGGTAAGGCAATGAAGAAACTGACAGCCAAGCAGCAGCGATTTGTCGACGAATATTTGTGCGATTTGAATGCGAGTGCGGCCGCGCGACGCGCCGGCTACAGTGAGAGGACCGCGAACGAGCAGGGCGCGCGCCTGTTAGCAAAAGTTAATGTGCAAGAAGCGGTCCGCGCGGCGATGAGCGACCGCCGCAAGCGCACGCACATCACGCAGGATCGCGTGCTGCGCGAGCTCGCGCGCATTGCGTTCTTCGACATCCGCCGGCTGTATAACGTTGACGGCACGCTGAAGCGCCCGGACCAGCTCGACGACGAGGCCGCGGCGGGCCTGGCCGGTGTCGACGTGGTCGAGCAGATGACGTACAGCGCGGACGGCGACGGCGAACTGACGGCCACGCCGACGCTCACGAAGAAGGCCAAGGTCTTCGACAAGACGACGGCGCTCACGCTGGCGATGCGCCACCTCGGCATGCTGAACGACAAGCTCGAGATCTCGAAGCGGCCGCGCGTGCGCGTAGTCGACCAGACGGGCCGCAAACCACGCGTGAAAGGCGATTGAGATCCCCATCGGCGATTTCAACCCTGGGCATAACGCCTTACCTGATAGGCGTTCCACGCTGCGCATCGCGCCGAAACGGCGCGCAGCTACCCGACTGGCTACCCGTTTCCCCTTTATGCCCAAGGGTTTGTGGCCATAAACTTAGGGCCATAAACGCACGATTCTGCGCGGCGTCGATGGGATGCTGGCAGCGTGACCACTTTGGGGAAGGACATGGCAGCGACTCACATTCACATGACACCGCGCACGCGGATGGCGTTGCAGACCTGCGCGCTGTTGCGCGGGGCCTCGATGTCGCGCGTCGTCGCGGATGCCCTAGCCGAATTCATCGAGCGCCACGGACTGCTGAAGGGCGGTGAATGGCGGATCCGGCCGAACGCGGATCACGCGTGGGGCCGCGCGACGGCTAAGCAGGCAGAAGCGGCACGCGTCCTCGAGTGGAACGTCGAGCTCGTGGAGGGCTGATCGATGGCCGATATTCAACTGATCGAAGTGCAGCTCGCTGAGGCCCGCCGAACCGCGTCACTCGCGCAATGTGAGCTCGACGTAACGCTACTCGAGACCAACGGCGTAGAGAATGAGGAAACGGCGTCGCTGCGTGCCGTCGCGGATCTGCACCGGTCGCGCGAAGCGTCGCTCGTCCGCGTGCGCGAGGCCGCGCTGCGTGCCAACAGCGCGGCCGCAATCGAGGCGCGTCACCAAGAGTCGCGGAACGGTGTGCGCGCGGCTCGCGGTCTGGAACGGCGCTACGTCAACGCGGCGAAGGCGCTGGAAACGGCACTCGAAGCTGTTGCTGTGGCGCGTAGCGAGTTTCTGCAGGTCAACTCCGAACTGCATACGGCGATTCGCGCCGTATGCGTCAATCCCGAGCTGACCGATTCGCAGACGGGACCATTGTTGTATGCGAACAATGGCGGCTCGTGGATATCGGATGATGCCGTTCGGACGTATGTCCGGTCGATGTTCGATGAAGCGCACCAGCCCGACAGCCTCGCGGGCTTTGCCGCGAAGCACATGCAGCAAACGATCGTGCGACTCGAAGCCGCAGCCGCGTATCGGAAGCCGACCCATCAACCGCCGTACATCATCGACAGCGAGTCTGCGCTGCGTTCGATGACCGAAGCCGGCGAGGACGCGTGATGGACAACACCGAACAACAATCCGCACCCGTCGAGAAGACGTTCGAGGAACGCGCCGCAGCGTTCTACTCGAACACGAAGCAGCCCGGCGTACCCGAGATGCCGCGTGCGCCGGCCGAGCAGCCGAAGGCATGGAACGCCGCGGAGAACCTGCGCCTCAATAACGGACAGGGCGCGCCGCAGCGCGCCGCAGACCCGGACGCGTTGGCGCTCGTACGCGACGATCGAGCGCGCAAGTTCTATGGCGACGAGGGGGCGCACGGCGCGCTGTACGACGAGCTGACCGGTTCCGGGCAGTGGGGGCAGGAAATCGTCGCTTCGATCGACGACGGCCTGGGCGACACGATCGATCGCAAGGAGTTCGCCGCGATCGTCGCCGACCACGGCGGCAACCAGACCGACGTGCGGGAATTCATCGCCGACGCCCGACTGTTCGCGCAGGGCTGGCCGACACTGTCCGAGGCCGACAAGCAAGCCCACCTTGCCGACGCCGTGCAGGGCATGAAAGAGACGTTCGGCGATGGGTGGGAGCAAGCCTGGGATGCAGCGAACGCGCTCGCGAAGCGCGATCCGCGCGTCGCGAAGGTGCTTGTCGAGACGGGCCTCGGTGCCGATCGCAAGACGGTCATCAAGTTCGCGCGGGAAGCGCTCCGGCAGCGTGTTGCCGGGAAACTGAAGTAACTCGCCTGGCGATGCGGATCGCGGCGATCGACTGGCGCGAGGTGCAGCGCGCACCGAACCTTGCGGCCGTGGTCGGCAGCCAATAACGCACGATTCTGCGGGTGGTAGGCGGCAGCATGGCGCAGTCTCGACAAGGACTGTGCCATGACCGTCGCTTCGGATATTCAGGACGTCACCTACAACACCGACGGTTCGACCGTCGATTTCCCGATCCCGTTTTACTTTCTGCGTGACGGTGACGTACGCGCGGACATGATTCTCGCGTCCGGCATTGCGCAACCGCTTGTGCTAGGGACGGATTTCACCCTCACTGGCGCTGGTAATCCGGCTGGCGGAATGCTGTCGACGTTGTCGGTCATCACGACCGGTAACAGGCTGCACATCTATCGCGACGTGCCGGCGACGCAGGAAACGCAATACCAACAGAACGACCCGTTTCCGGCGAAGACGACCGAGCGCGCGCTAGACAAGCTGACGATGCTGGTGCAGCGGTTGTTCTCGCGCACCGGGCTTGCAATCCAGTATCCAGCACACGAACTAGGTAAGAACGCAGTTCTGCCCGTTGCGAGCGTTCGCGCAAAGAAGCCGATCGTGTTCGACCAGAACGGCAACGTCGGTGTTGGCGCTGAGCCGTACCAGGAGCCGAGCGCGATTCTCAGTCAGGCGTACGCGTTTTCGACGAACCTGTACAACCAGACGGTCGCAATGATCAACGCGACGCGAGCCTACGCCGAACAGCTCGTGGCGGGTGTCGTCGGCGGGTATGGGTTCTATCAGCGCGTGAACGGGCGCCAACGCACGTTCCAGGACAAGATGAACGATGCGCTTGCCGCCGCCGACTACGCTGTCGGCGGCACGGCGAACGATACAGCGGCGTTCGCGCGGCTGGCGAGTCAGTATCCGAACGCAGTCGTCAATCTCGGCGGTCAAATCTATCGCGTCGACGCGGTTCCGACGGGAAACATTTACCGCAACGGTGGCTTTCTCGTTGGCGGAAAGATCCGATGGACGCACGAGCCGACGACGTTTTTCGGCCGAGCTGGCGCGTGCTCATACTACGGCGGGCAGTTGCGCGCGCTTAAAACCGCGATCGCCGATCCGCTTTACCAGCTCGTAAGCGTCACCTTTGTAGGTGACTCGATCACGTGGGGTAGCGGACAGACAGGTATCGAAAACACCGAGCCGCGTAACGGCACGCTTGGCGACCCGCGCGACAACGCGGCGACCGGCAGCTATGTGAACAACTTGAAGCGTTGGTTCGCTGAACGGCTTGGACCGGCCTATGCCGTGACGACGACGCATGCAGACTGGCCGTACGCGACACCAGGCGCCGGTAACGGGCAGGCAATCACGACGCATACGCGTCTCGTGGAGCTCGGCTTCCTCGATGTCGGCCCGTTCACGTACGCGGTGACCGGCGGTGCTAGCCATAGCTCGTTCGATAGCCCCACCACGATTACGGGTGTGCAGCGGCGATTCACGGTACCACAAGGCGGCACCGGTTCGATTTCGTTTGCTATGACGGGTGAGCAGTTCACGTTCGTATTCGATGGGACGAATTTCAGCGATCGCTACAACGTGTACGTGAATGGTGCGATGCTCGCAGGTTCTCCCTTCGACATGAATGCTGCACGGATTGGACAAGCATCGCCGTACTACAACTTCAAGCGAAACCACGCGTTTCCGTTCGTGCGCGGTGCGACGGTCAAAATTCAATTCATCCCATCGGCCGATGGAACATCGTCGTCGGCTGTCTACGCCGGCGCAATCGAAGTGCCGAAGCAGATTCGTGTCAAGAATCAAGGCATTAATGGCGCTACGTCGCACTCGTACTGGATGTACAACTTTCCGACGTCGAAGGTCAACTTCCCGCCCGAAAAGAAGGTCGAATCGCAGTTCGGTGCGACGATTGTCGGTAGCGGCAACGTCGTGAAGACGACCGTGGCGGCGCCGTCGAGCGCGACGGGCGAGCAGGTGCAACTCGACATGTACCAGGGCGGCACGTTCAATGTGACCTGTCCGATCCCCGCCGGATGCGACGCGTTGATTGTTGGCTACAGCCAGATCGGGAATGGGACGACGGTCAATGTCATGAACGGTGGCACGCAGATCGATTCGTTCAGCACCGCCGGCGCACCACCTACCTATGGCCTAACGCGACTCGTGCGTTTCGCGGCCGGCACGTCGAGCATCGTGTTGCAGACGGTTGCTGATCCGAACAACCATATCGGCGTCTACCTCGAAGGGCTTGTCGCGTTCGATTACTCATCGGCGGTAAATTACCCGACGAACAACTCGTTTGGCAAAGGCGTCGCGCTCGACAATAAAGACTCGTTCTGCTTCTTCCAACTCGGCACGAACGACCGCATCCAAAGCACGGGCCCGAACTACCCGACGCAGTCTTCGACCGCAAACAAGCTGCCGCGCATGCTCGACCTGCTGCCGGACGGTTGCAAGGCGATTGTGATGTGCGCGAACCCGGCGCTCAATGACGGACCGCCGACATACTGGGGCTCGATGTTTGATATTCGGAATCAACTCGACAATATTGCGATGACGAAGGGGTGCGACTTCATCGACCACACCGAAATGCTGCGCGGCGTGCCGCCGATGGCGTTCACATCCGACGGGCTGCACCCGTTTGAGCTCGGCTCCCGTCTGATGTCGAGCAACGTCGAGGAAGCGATCAACCGGGCGTGACCGTGGCGGTTCTCGGGTAGGGCGGGGCCGGGAGCGGCACTTGGGTTTGCGTGTTCGTATACCGCTGCTAGTTCGGCTCGGCTCGGGAGAGCGCAAGCCGCGGTTAGCGAACCGGGCCGAAATTCACGGCCACGTCGTACATGCTGACGAGGCTCGCGTTTCCACCGCTGCCGCACACCTGCACGTGCACGAAGTAGCGCTTGCCGACACGGATGAAGCTGTTCGCGTGCTGGCGATCGACATTCGACAGCCGTCCGATGTTCGTCGGCACGGACCATTGGGTTCCGTTCTTGTCGGTGAACCGGAAGGTTTCGAGCGTACCGCCGCTCGGTGTGAACTGGATGCCTTCGACCGTGACCGGCCCAATGAACTGCGTGCAGTTGTCGCCTGGTCGATCGTGCACGTCGTCCATTTCCTCCAGTGCAACCAGGCGTTCCGCGGCCGTCGAGTTGCCGGTGAGATCCTTCGCTTGCCACGTCGTGACAAGGCGCGCACGTGCGTTGAATGACTGCGCGTTGGCCGCCGCCGAGAAGATGAGAGCCGCGCTCACGCACGCGGCGAATGCAAAGCGTCCAGTTGAATTCACAGCGCCCCCGTTTCGTTGTTGTGGGTGGGCGCATTCTAGCGCGCTGACCGCGAGGCGCAGGCAGCCGACACGATCCTCGCCAGCGTCGCGCTAAGCACCGCCCAGCAGAAACTGCTGTTGCTGTTGCTGCTGCAGTTCGACAACGAGCATGCCATGAACACGCAGGACGCCGGCCTGTTCGAAGTCGCCGCGAATTGCTTCATCAGCCTGGGAGGCTAAATGCACCAGAAGTGCGTAAACGCGGTCGAGGCGGCCGCCGGCCGCCGGCCGGAAGCTCACGCAGGCCGAGATCGACGGGATCGAGAACCGCGTGCGCGCAGGCATGCGCGCAACCGCGCGGCAGGATCCGGCCGGGTGGACGTCGATGTCGCAGGTCGATCGTGTCGCGGTGCTATCGTGCGTGCCGGGCTGTGTCTGGCTGACGTAGAACGCCCCCAATCTCACCAGGCTGAGGATCGCGCCGCTTGATATAGTGCGGCGCGGACTTTTGAATCTACTTGACGGGCTAAGGTTACTGCTTCTGCGCGGGCTGCTGTTCGTTGGCTGTCTTGGATGGCTGCTGCGGCGCTTTCTCAGTCTGCTCTGGTGGGGTATGGAAGGAAACGTAGCTACCGAATTTCCCGATCACAACTCCTACCACGGTGAACACGACCGCGATCACTGCTGCACCACCGAGAATCCGATGCTTCCAATTGACCAAATCGTCGACCTTACCTTTCATAGACGAGATCGACGTATTGAGGTTCTCCAGACTGGCTTCCAACTTCCCAAATGACCCCTTCAGGTCCATGACCGCCTGCAGAGTGAAACTGTGGTCATGAGTGCCGTAACCGAGCATGGGGGTTGTTTGAGGGGGTTGCGGCGGAGCGACCTCGTCAGCGGCGGGCGACGAAGTCTGCGCGGCTCCTCTTGTGCGTCTAGGGGGAGAGCTGCTCACGATTCCATCCGAGTTTTTAACCACTCCCACATTTCAGTGGGGCCGCGGCCAAAGTACCCGCCGATCGGCACCACCAAGGCAGATCCAATAGGCGACTTCTCCCCTTTGGGTTGACCGGTGATGGTCAGCAGGTTTGAAAGCTCTACAGTCGTACCAGCAAACTTGATTAGCCATCCCCGGTCTTCTTGGAGGTGATGGCGGTCGGCTTCAGGAATATGGGTCACCACCGCATTGTTTATCGGTGTCGCGTCCCTACGAAGTTGCGTAACGAGATATACGGGCATGATGGCGCGCAGTCTAACATTAAGCCGCAAACGTCATCGGCTGAAATAAACGTGTTTCGATAGCCAATTTCGTAAGCGAACGATGACATAGGACCAGATGGGGGTCAATGGACCAAAATAAAGGTGCCGGATGACCCTGGCAAAACGTCGCATCGTTGACGCAACCTTCGGTCCCACGTAACGTCCATGAAACAGGATTCCAAGTCGAGAGGCTGTCGAAACAAAGGCAGCTCGGGCGTGGAGACCCGGTGGACCATGACGCACCGCAGTCGGCAGTGTTGAGGACGCGCTCAGTGCCGTGGGCGCGGCCGGCACTGCGTAAGAGTATCCGGCGGTCACCAGGCTCGTCTCGATGAGTGGCATGTGGCGCTACGTCACTGGTGCGCCAGCCGGGCAGTTCATGCAGAGCTCGGCGACGTACTTCGAAGCACAGTACGTCGGCCCGTAACCGGGAGAGACGCGGCCGGGTGTCAGTCGTCGGCGCCCACGGACTTCCGATACCGATCCAGGGCTTTGATGCACTAGCTGCAACCACCGCTGTTGCCGGAATACTGATAGCCCTGAATAAAGCCGCCAGGCCCGATCGCGAGGTCAATGTCGCAGTTGAAATTCATCGGCACATATTGCGTCGGCGTTGATGTGCCGGTGTAGCTGAACGGCGTCGAGCCGACCGTGCCGAACCCACTGTTTCGCCAGAATGACGTAAGCGGCATCAGCCCGGATTGCTGGCGGCCCCAATGCACGATCTTCATGCCCGCCGCTTCCCGTTCGCCGGCCGGGTAGCCAAGCACCTGGACAGCGGTCGACACTGGCTGATTGCGTAAAGCCCTTTTTCCATCTGGCCGAAAGAAGCGCATCCCGACAACTCGCACGTAAGCGCGCAGAGGCCTGCAATTCGTTTCATCGGCTTACCCGTTTCGTTGTTGTGGGCGGGCGCATTCTAGGGTGCGACGCTGCCGCCGACGAGCCGCGCTCTAGTTGTGTCAAGGACGGCTGTACTCATCGTACAGAATTGCTTGACAAAACCAATTTGTTGCATTTTATTTCCATGCTGGCCTATACTGAGCCCGTCGACGCACACAACGTTGACCGGGTTTAGCAGCCCGAATGCATGCGGCGGTCAACCGCTCGCGATAGCGGTTTTTCTTCGTCTGTACTTCGCGCCTTCTATGGGCGGCGATGGTGGGGAGGCTTCGGCCTGCCGGGTTCCGTATGCCCCGGTCTGCTAACCCTGTCATCGTCGCCCACCCCTGTTTAGCAGCGGGGTGGCGCACGCGCATACGGAGCTCACCATGAACGCCAACGTTCAATCTCTTGCTTTCCCTATTGGTAGTATTCCTGATCAAGTGACGGTGTCGTCGCATGACCTTGCGGCTATCTACGCGCTGCAGGGCGAACTCCGTACGTGCATCTTTGCGCTTCGTGGCGCGTTCGCTCAGCACGTCGACCTCGACACGATACCTAGCGCTTCATGGTTTTGGCAGCGGGCCGAAGCAGCGACCGGCGAGCTCGATGCAGCGATTACCAAGGCTATCGGCCTGGACTGAAAACCGGCGCGCCCCGTCGAACGAAGCGGGGCGCTGTCTGTGGCGATCGACATCGAAGGAGGTGCATGTGCCGTACGTACCGAAGACCACCAAGGCCGGCGCTGTCACGCTGACTGGCCGCGATGTGGTGCTGAGCGAGAATCTGCTTGACCTGCTCGCGGATCGAATTGCGAGCCGCGTTGCCGCGCAGCTGCGCGAGCGAGCTCCAACTCCGCCGGCAACGTGTCGTCAGTGCCCGCCGGATGTCATTGCGCCGTCGACGCCTACGCTTCGTCCTGACAGGCTGTACCGCATCGCTGAGGCATCGAAGACGCTCGGCGTCTGCAAGGCGACCGTCTACAACTTGGCGCGCGACGGCCGGCTTGAACTCGTGAAGATTGGCGCGCGGGCCAGTGGGGTGACGGGCGCGAGCCTTATCGCGTTGATCGAGCAGAAGCGGATGCCGTGATGGAAGCCGCTGCCCTGCTCGACGCGGGTAAAGCCAAATCGCGCGGGTAGGGGCAAAATCGCGATACTGTACGGGCGCACATTCATGGAGGGGGCTATGCCTAGCGTGACCGACTATATCGGAGCCGTGACAGGTGCCGTGGGCATGGTTGCCGGCATCTATAGCCTGATACGAACGCACAAAATCAAGTCGCTCGACCTGCGGCTCGAGCTGCGAACGATCGTCGCTGACGTTCACCTCGCGCTCGCTACCGCACGCGGTCTGCTCACGTTGGGTGATCGTTCGCGGCAACGCGTGTTGGCCGCACGAGGGTTGGGAGGCTCCGGAGCGATGGTGGCCTGGCGCCAGGCGGTCGAAGGCGATCGGGCCGAACTGGACCGGCTGGCCGCTGCGGCGCGCAGCGAGAATGCGGACTTTACCGCGCTGTCTCAGGAGCAGCTCGAATCCGAGGTCGTCGCCGCGCGAAAGGCGCGGGGCCGACTGACCGAACTCGTCGAGAAGTACCGAGCGGCCTACGCGGAGGATGACGAGATGCGGCGGGAGATCCGGCAGGATGCCCGTGACGCGGTCAACCGACTGCGCGGGCACGGCTAGCCCGACCAAATTCGGTTGCGCCGACGCGCCGCCGGCTAGTTAGAAGGATATCTCGGGCGGTTCCGGCCGGCGTAACGCAAATTGATCGCGATTCTCAAAGAGCCACGTCCATCCTTTGTCCGTGAACGTGTATGCGTCGTACTGCTCGTGAACTTGCTCGTCATAGAGCGACACTGTCTGGATGAGTTCTTTCTCCCTAAGGGCACGCATTCCGAGCGTCGCAGCGAGTTTCGTGTATCCGGCGTTTTCCATATCGTTGCGAATGCGATACGGGGATACGCCGTCGTTATCATCAGATAGGTTCTCACCGATCGTCACGAGCACCATAATTTCGTAAGGCTCGAGCCCCTCGACGCCCTTCAGGCGGGTGCCACCGCTAGCGCTGAGCACGACGTTCTCTTTCGCAAGATATGCCTCCAGCTTTTCCTTAATCGCCCCTTCCAACTGGTCGAAGTCTCGCCTTGATCCGGTCGCGTACTTGATGATGGACCGGTGCTGGACGTCGAACGGAAACTTTGTGGTGCGCTCGTTCGAGCACACCATGACGACCTGCTTGAACGATGCGAACGCGAACCCGAGCTCGAACCAGACGTTTGGATTGTCGAGACTGATGTCGGCTAGGCAGATCGCAGACTCGCGAATACCGTCTTCAATGTTTTGGATTGGGACGGCCGCGCTGGGGTCGCGGTCAACCCGATAGGGTTCCAAGCCGGCGGCTTGGATGGCAGGCGCGAAGGTGTCTTCGAAGCGGCGGTCGAACACGCCATTGTCGAACGGTTGAATCACAAAGCAGCGGGACATCTGGTCTCCATTTTACGCTGATGTAATTCCGTACATTTTACGTACGAAAAGAAAAAGGGCCTAGGTCTGAAAACCTAAGCCCTTGATCTTTAAGGAATTCTTTGGTGGGCGGTACTGGGATCGAACCAGTGACCCCTGCCGTGTGAAGGCAGTGCTCTACCGCTGAGCTAACCGCCCAAAGAAGCTGAAATTATGTCAGAGCTTTTCGGGTTCGTAAAGCACTTTCTTCAAATATTTTTCAGGCCGGTGCAAACAGTTCGTCAGCCGGCCGTCGACGGCTCGACGAGATCGAGGATCGAGCCGTCGCGCTTGAGCGTCGCGAGCACGATGCTCGAATTGATCGACATCACACCTGTCGCGCGGTGCAGGCGGTTGATCACGAAGTCGGAATAGTGGTCGAGGTCGCGCGCCCGAACCGTCAGCACGTAGTTCGAGCCGCCCGTCACGATCTGCGCGGCGATGACTTCCGGCCACTGCTGGATCGCCTCCACGAACCGGTCGTGCCATTCGGGTACGTCCGGCCGCATCGACACATGCACGAGCGCCTCGAATGCGACGCCGACCTTCTTCGGCTCGATCGTGCAGCGGTAGCCCGAAATGACGCCGCGTTCCTCGAGCAACTTCACGCGCCGCAGGCACGCCGACGGCGACAGCGCGACCGCGTTCGCGAGGTCCTGATTGCTGATGCGTCCGTCCCGCTCGAGATGCCGGAGGATTCGCATGTCGGTTCGATCCAGATTCATTTCGCAGAATCCCGTAATTTTTGAGATGACAAGCGCAGACTCTACTGCAATGGCGGCGATTCGTCATCGAAAAGTGAAGCTCATTCTATTTCGTCCTCGATAACATGCGCCCCATGCCTCGACCGCACGGCCTGACGCGCTGTCACGCCGCCGGCCGTATCGCCGCCTTCAACTCTTACCGTCATTGCGTCATGTACGAACACATTCCCGCCTATCCGGGCGACCCGATCCTGTCGCTGTTCCAGGCGTTCCAGCAGGATGCCCATCCGCACAAGGTCAACCTCAGCATCGGTCTCTACTACGACGACGCGGGCCGCATCCCCGTGCTGGAGAGCACGCGTCTCGCGGCCGAGCGCGTGCGCGAAGCCGGTGCGCCGCATACCTACCTGCCGATGGAAGGGCTTGCCGCGTATCGGCAGGGCGTGCAGCGCCTCGTGTTCGGCGCCGACTGCGCGGCGCTCGCGCAAGGGCGCGTCGCGACGCTGCAGACGCTCGGCGGCTCGGGCGCGCTGCGGCTCGGCGCGGAGTTCGTGAAGCGCTATTTCCCCGACAGCGCGATCTGGGTCAGCGATCCGACGTGGGACAACCATCGCGTGATCTTCGCGGCGGCCGGCCTCGACGTGCACACGTATCCGTATTACGACGCAGCGCGCAACGACCTGCGCGTCGACGCGATGCTCGCGGCGCTCGACGCGCTGCCCGCGCGCAGCATCGTGCTGCTGCAGCCGTGCTGCCACAACCCGACGGGCCTCGATCTCGGCCGCAACGCGTGGAACGCGGTGATCGATGTGCTCGCGCGCCGCGGACTGATTCCGTTCCTCGACATGGCGTACCAGGGCTTCGGCGACGGGCTCGACGACGACGCATGGGCCGTGCGCGCGATCGTCGAGGCGGGACTGCCGGCGATCGTCAGCAACTCGTTCTCGAAGAACTTCTCGCTGTACGGCGAGCGCGTCGGGGGCCTGTCGATCGTCTGCGCGAGCGCGGACGAAGCGGCGACGGTGCTGAGCCAGTTGCAGGCCGGCGTGCGCCGCACCTATTCGAGCCCGCCGCTGTTCGGCGCGCAGCTCGTGTCGGCCGTGCTGAACGACGACGTCCTGCGTGCGTGCTGGGAAGACGAGGTGGCCCAGGTGCGCACGCGCATCAAGCGGATGCGCGGCGCGCTGAAGGCGCGGCTCGACGCGCGCCTGCCGGCGCCCGCGTTCGATGCGCTCGTCACGCAGCGCGGCATGTTCAGCTACACGGGCATCGCCGCGGGCGACGTGGACCGGCTGCGCGCGTCACACGGCGTCTACCTGCTGCGCTCGGGCCGCATGTGCATCGCGGGCCTGAACGACGCGAACGTCGACCACGTCGCGAACGCGATCGCCGACGTGCTCGGCGGCACGTCGCGTCAGGCCGCTTGAGCGGCCGATCCCGAACCGAAGGAGGACACGATGGCAGACACCATCCCCGTCGACTTGCCCCAGCTCGCGCAGCCGTTCTCGTGGGCGACCCGCGCAGGCGGGCTGATGTTTACCGGCCATGGGCCGGTCGATGCGTCCGGCGCGATCGCCGGCGACACGATGGCCGAGCAGGCGCGCATCACGCTCGGCAATCTCGCGAAGGCCGTCGCGGCGGCGGGCGCGACGATGGACGACGTCGCGCAGGTGCTCGTCTACCTGTCCGACGTGAAGGCGATGCCCGAATTCGATGCCGAATACCGGCGCCACTTCCACGAACCGTACCCGAACCGCACGTGCGTGGGCGTGCAGGGCTTCGCGCACCCGGACATGCGCGTCGAACTCGTCGCGTACGTCGCGCTGCCGGCGGCACGCGGCTAGCCGGCACGCGACTTCGCGACGATTGCAGCACCCACGATTACCGACAAGCACCAACCCCCCCGACGAACATCAAATATTCAGACAAGGATGGAGACGAAGAAGATGAGTATCAATCGATTCGCACTACCGACGATAGCGGGCCTGCTCGCCGCAAGCGGCGCGATGGCGCAGAGCAGCGTGACGCTGTACGGCATCGTCGATCAGAGCATTCGCTATACGACGCATGCGAACGCGTCGAACGACGCGAGTGTGCAGATGACCAACGGCGCGATCACCAACAGCCGCTGGGGCCTGAAGGGCAGCGAAGCGCTCGGCGGCGGGCTGAAGGCGATCTTCCAGCTCGAGAGCGGCTTCGAGCCGCAGAACGGGCAACTCGACGGCGCGCTGTTCGGCCGCTATGCGTATGTCGGCCTGGCGAGCGACTGGGGCACCGTGAGGCTCGGCCGGCAGGCGACCGAGGCGTTCAACCTGTTCGGCGATCTCGATCCGCTGACGGTCGGCAACTACACGGCCAACATGTGGCCGTACTTCCTCACGCAGGGCCGCGCGAGCAACGTGGTCAGCTACGACGGCACGTTCGGCGGGCTGAACGTCGGCGCGAGTTACGGCTTCGGCGGCGTCGCGGGCAGCCTCGGCGCGAATGCGTACTGGGGTACGCACGTGTCGTACACGCTCGGCGGGCTCATGGTCGGCGCGACCTACCAGCAGGTGCGCGACCTGAACAGCCGTGCGCAGCAGGCATGGGGCGCGGGCGCGCGCTACGCGTTCGGCGCGGCGACGCTGTACGCGGGCTATCTCGGCGGCATCGATCGCACGGGCATGCTCGACCGGCAACTGCTGAACGCGCCGGGCCGCGACGTGACCTACGGTTCGTTCGCCGACAATCCGCGCCGCGACGCGATCTTCTATACCGGTGCGAGCGTGAAGGTCACGCCAGCGGTGTCGGTGACCGGCGTCGCGTACTACGACGACATCCGCAACGTCAACGGCATCGCAGGTAACGGCGGCAAGCGCTATACGGGCGTGCTGGAGGCCGAGTACGCTCTGTCGAAGGCCACGCAGGTCTACGCGACGGTCGACTACAACCGCGTGACCGGCGGCGCGTTCACCGAAATGCCCGGACGCGGCAACCAGACGGGTATCGCGGCCGGCTTGCGCCACATGTTCTGAGCACGCGGCGCGCGGTGGCCGGTGCGGTCCGGCACCGGTCCGTGCGCCGTCGACGTTTCGACCGGACACACGCTTTCGAACGAGGTCATTCGATGCAACCAGAAGGGCAATTCCAGCACATCGCGGCGCGCGAGCAGGGTCTGCGCCGCACGCTTTCCGCACGGCAGATGGCGATGATCGCGATCGGCGGTGCGATCGGCACGGGTCTCTTTCTCGGCAGCGGGTTCGCGATCGGCTTTGCCGGCCCGAGCGTGCTCGTCAGCTACGCGATCGGCGCGTTCATCTCGCTGTTGCTGATGGGCTGTCTCGCGGAGATGACGGTCGCGCACCCGACCTCCGGGTCGTTCGGCGCGTACGCCGAACATTACGTGAGCCCGTGGGCCGGGTTCCTCGTGCGCTATGCGTACTGGGCGTGCATCGTGCTCGCGGTCGGCACCGAAGTCACCGCGATCGCGCTGTACATGAAGTACTGGTTCCCGGGCGTGCCGGGCTGGCTGTGGATCGTCGGCTTCTCGGCGCTGCTCGTGTTCGTCAACGCGCGCAGCGTCGACGTGTTCGGCGCGGTCGAATACGGCTTCTCGGTCGTGAAGATCGCGGCGATCGTCGGCTTCATCGTGCTGGGCGCATACGTCGTGTTCGGTAATCCGGCGCTGGTCGGCGACGGCGCGGCCGGCGCGGGCTTCCACCATTACACCGAGCATGGCGGCTTCTTCCCGAAGGGGATGTGGGGGATGTGGGTCGCGGTGATCGTGTCGATCTTCAGCTACCTGAGCATCGAGATGATCGCGGTCGCGGCGGGCGAGGCGGAAGATCCCGAGCGCGCGGTGACGCGCGCGTTCCGCTCGACGATCGTGCGGCTCGTGCTGTTCTACCTGGTCACGCTCGCGCTGATGCTCGCGATCGTGCCGTGGACGGCGGCGGGTCGCGACGAGAGCCCGTTCGTGAAGGTGATGGAGGCGATCCACCTGCCGGGAGCGGCCGGGCTGATCAACTTCGTCGTACTGATCGCCGCGCTGTCCGCGATGAACAGCCAGCTCTACATCACGACGCGGATGATGTTCAGCCTGTCGCGCGCGGGTCACGCGCCGAAGGCGCTCGGCGAGGTGAACGCGCGCGGCGTGCCGTTCGGCGCGCTGATGCTCTCGACGCTTGGCATCGCGCTCGCGACGGTCCTGAGCGTGCTGTATCCGGACGCGTCGTTCACGATCATGATGTCGGTGTCGATGTTCGGCGCGCTGTTCACGTGGATGATGATCTTCGTCACGCATTACTGCTTCCGGCGGCGTCGCGCGGCGCTCGGCCTGCCGGCGCCCGCGTTCCGGATGCGCGGCTTTCCGCTGCTGACGCTGCTCGGCGCCGCGCTGATGCTCGCGGTGATGGTGACGACCTACTTCACGGCCGAATTCCACATGACGCTGATCTTCGGCATTCCGTTCCTTTTCGCGCTGTCCGTCGTGTACGCGGTGTGGTATCGGCGCGCACAGCCGGTGCTGCAGCCGGAAGCTAAGTAGCGCAGGAGTGCCGGCGCCTGCTCAGCCCGCGAGCGCGGGCAGCGCGTCGATCGACGCGCGCACGTAGTCGGCGAAGCGCAGCGCGACCGGTTCGGCGGTGCCGCTGCGCTTCAACTCCAGCGTGCGCGATTCGAGCGACGCATCCTTCAGCGGCCGGAACACGAGCCGGTCGCTCTTCACCTGCTGCAGCACGCGCGGCACGAGCGCGATGCCCATCCCGAATTCGATCATCGACAGGATCGTCTGCCACAGCCGCGCCTCATGACGGATCAGCGGGCTGAATCCCGCGTTCACGCATTGCGCGATGATCAGGTCGTGATAGTGCGGCGCCGCGTCGCGCGGAAACAGGATGAACGGTTCCGCGGCCAGCGCGGCGAGTGTGACCTGCCGGCGCCGCGCGAGCGGATGCGCGGCCGGCAGGCAGCACACGAACGGTTCGGCGTAGACGGGCGCCGATTCGACCTCGGGCGGGCAGTGGCCCCAGTGCGCGTAGCCGAGATCGATCTGGCCGCGCTGGATCGCCTGCACCTGCGCCTGCGTGTTCATCTCGCTCAGCACGATCTCGACGCTCGGATAGTCGGCCTCGAAGCGCCGCACGGCATCGGGCAGCCCGCGATACAGCATCGAATGGACGAAGCCGATCCGCAGCCGGCCGGCGAGACCGGACGCCGAGCGCACCGTGAGACGCTCGGCCTCGGCCGCCTGCAGCAGCAGCCGGCGCGCTTCGCCGAGCAGCACGGCGCCCGCGTTGGTCAGTGCGACCGTCTTGTTGGTGCGGGAAAAAAGCTGCACGCCGAGCGCATCCTCGAACTTGCGGATGTCGAAGCTCAGCGCCGGCTGCGAGATGAACAGGCGCTTCGCCGCGCGCCCGAAATGCAGTTCCTCGGCGACCGCCACGAAGTAGCGCAACTGCCTCAGTTCCATGGTGTCTCCTCCCCGCGTCGGCATCGATAAGCGTCGTCTATCGTACCGGATAAATCCTGTATTGGACGCTTATCGATCGCGCGCCTACGCTCTGCTGAACGTCTGGCACCCGCCGGCCGCGCCGCCACGGCGCGGGCACCGGCCGGCAGCCGGGCCACCATGGAGACGCATGCATGAACGACACCGCTCGCACGCCGGACACCGGCGCGGCCAACAACATCCCCGATAGCCGGGGCATCAATTTCTTCACGGCCGATCCCGACCTCGGCGCGTTGCTGAAGCTGCATCTCGGCGCGACCCGATACGCGGAACTCGAACCGCAACTGCACGCGCTCGGCGCGCGCGTGTCGGGCGAACTCGACGCGTGGGCGTCGCGCGCGGACAAGCATCCGCCCCTGCTCGAGCATCGCAACCGGCGCGGCGAAGCCGTGCAGCGGATCGACAAGGATCCCGCGTATGTCGCGCTCGAACGGGTCGCCTATTCGGAACTCGGGCTCGCGGCGCTGAGCCACCAGCCCGAGGCGGTGGCGCCGCTCGTCAAGTACGCGCTGACGTTCCTGTTCGTGCAGGCGGAATTCGGGCTGTGCTGCCCGGTCAGCATGACCGATTCGCTGACGCGCACGCTGCGCCGTTTCGGGGATCGGGCGCTCGTCGAGCAGTATCTGCCGATGCTCGCGTCGCGCGATTTCGACACGCTGTTCCAGGGCGCGATGTTCATGACCGAGCAGGCAGCCGGTTCCGACGTCGGCCGCATCGCGACGCGCGCGGTGCGCGAAACCGACGCGCAGGGCGGGGCGGTGTGGCGCCTGTACGGCGACAAGTGGTTCTGCTCGAACGCGGACGCCGACCTGGCGATGGTGCTCGCGCGGCCCGACGGCGCGCCGGACGGCATCAAGGGCCTCGCGTTGTTCCTGTTGCCGAAGACGCTGCCGGACGGCTCGCGCAACCGCTATCGGATCGTACGACTGAAGGACAAGCTCGGCAGCCGTTCGATGGCGAGCGGCGAGATCGCGCTCGAAGGCGCGCAGGCTTACCTGATCGGCGAGATCGGCCGCGGTTTCCACCAGATGGCCGACATGATCAACATGTCGCGGCTGTCGAACGGCGTGCGCGCGGCCGGACTGATGCGGCGCGCGCTGAACGAGGCGCTGCACGTCGCCGCGCATCGCGAGGCGTTCGGCCGCAAGCTGATCGAGATGCCGCTGATGCAGCGTCAGCTGATGAAGATGCTGCTGCCCGCCGAGGCCGCGCGCGCGATGTTCATGCAGATCGCGATGCTGCTGCCGCAGGCCGACGCGGGCGACGAGCAGGCTGCACGCTGCGTGCGCATCCTGACGCCGCTGATCAAGTTCCGCGCGTGCCGCGATGCGCGTCGCGTGACGGGCGACGCAATGGAGGTGCGCGGCGGCACCGGCTACATCGAGGAATGGAGCGATGCGCGTCTCGTGCGCGACGCGCATCTCGGCTCGATCTGGGAAGGCACCAGCAACATCGTGGCGCTCGACGTCGCGCGCGCCGCGCAGCGCGAGCAGGCGCTCGACGCGCTGCGCACGTTCCTCGGCGACCGGCTCGGCGCGGCGCCGCTGCCCGACGCGAGCCGCGCGGCGCTGCGGCGCATTCTCGTGCGCGCGTGCGATGCGCTCGCACGGGTTGCGGCTGAAGGCGACGACGCTCGCGTGCGGCAGGCTGCGTCGGCGCTTTACTACGCGAGCGCGGCCGTGCTGATGGCGTGCGAGGGCGCACAGCTCGCACCCGATTACCGGCGCCTCGCGCTCGCACACTTGATCGTGCGTCACAAGCTGCTGCCGGTCGACCCGCTCGCACCGGCGTCGCGCGACGACGAAGCGGCGGCGTTCGACGCGCTGCTGCGCGGCACGACGGTGCCGCTCGACATGGCGCTCGACCTGCTGCCGGAGGTCGAACGATGAGCGCGACGGAAGCGATGAACGCGCCGCGCGGCGCACTTGACGGCCTGAAGATAGTCGACTTGAGCCGCGTGCTCGGCGGTCCGTACTGCACGCAGGCGCTCGCCGATCACGGCGCGACGGTGATCAAGATCGAGCCGCCGGGCGGCGACGAGACGCGCGGCTGGGGGCCGCCGTTCCTCGGCGACACCGCGTGGTACTTCATGGGCGTGAACCGCAACAAGGAAGGGCTCGCGCTCGACCTGTCCCGCGACGAAGGGCGCGCGATCCTGTGGCGCCTGCTGGAGGACGCCGACGTGCTCGTCGAGAACTTCAAGCCAGGCACGCTCGCGCGCTGGGGGATGGACTATGCGCGCGACCTGCAGCCGCGTTTCCCGCGCCTGATCCACTGCGCGGTGACGGGCTTCGGCGAGGATGGGCCGCTCGGCGGGTTGCCCGGCTACGACGCGGTGATCCAGGCGATGGCCGGGCTGATGAGCGTCAATGGCGAGCGCGACGGCGACGCGATGCGCATCGGGTTGCCGATCGTCGACATGGTCACGGGGCTCAACGCGCTTGCCGGCATCCTGCTGGCGCTCGCGGAGCGCGAGAAGAGCGGGCTGGGGCAGTCGATCGACATCGCGCTGTACGACTGCGGCGTGTCGCTGCTGCATCCGCACCTGCCGAACTTCTTCGGATCGGGACGCGTGCCCGAGCGCAGCGGCAACGCGCATCCGAACATCGCGCCGTACGACAGCTACCGCACGGCGACGGTGCCGATCTTTCTCGCGGTCGGCAACGACCGGCAGTTCGCGCGCCTCGTCGCGTATCTCGGCGCGCCGGCGCTCGCGGGCGATCCGCGCTTCGCCGACAACCGCAGCCGCTGCGCGCACCGGCTCGAGCTGAAGGTCGAGCTCGAGGCACGGCTCGCCGCCCATCCGTGCGAGCCGCTGGCGCGCGACCTGATGGCGGCGGGCGTACCGTGCGGGCCGGTGCGCACGGTCGCCGATGTCGCGCGCGACCCGCATGCGCTGCACCGCGCGTTGTTCGTCGAGATCGGCGCATATCGCGGCACCGCCTCGCCGGTGAAGCTGTCGCGCACGCCGGCGACCTATCGTTCGCCGCCACCCGCGCTCGGCCGCGACACGCGCGCGGTGCTCGACCGCCTCGGCGTCGATCCCGCGCTCCAGCAGCAACTGCTCGACGCCGGCGTGCTGAAGGTCGCGCCGGACCCGGCGTGACCGGCCGGGTGGTGCTCGCACGCGAGCATCCTCGGCCGACGCATCGCAGGGAAAAGCAGCGCAACGCAAGGCAACTCAAAGCGCAGTAAAGCACCACCGCCAGCCGGCGGCGCAAGGCCGGCCATCCGGCAAGGCGCGCGACAGTCGCGCCGCCGATCACGAACATGGAGACATCGATGAGCCGTCCGCAATCCCCATCCGCCGCGCAGCCGCGGCCTGGCCGTGCCGCCCTCGCGGCGTTCGTCGGCACCACGATCGAGTGGTACGACTTCTACATCTACGGCACGGCCGCGGCGCTCGTGTTCGGCAAGGTGTTCTTTTCCCGCACGATGGATCCGGGCGTCGCGACGCTGCTCGCGTTCGTCACCTTCTGGGCCGGCTTCGCGGCGCGGCCGCTCGGCGGCATCGTGTTCGGGCATCTCGGCGACCGCGTCGGCCGCAAGACGGCGCTCGTGATCACGCTGGTGATGATGGGGCTCGCGACGACGGGCATCGGCCTGTTGCCCGGCTATGCGTCGATCGGCGTGTGGGCGCCCGCGGGCCTCGTCGTGCTGCGCGTGCTGCAGGGCATCGCGGTCGGCGGCGAGTGGGGCGGCGCGGTGCTGATCGCGAGCGAGAATGCGCCGAAGCATCGCAGCATCCTCTATGCGGCGTTCGCGCAGCAGGGCTCGCCCACCGGCAACCTGCTCGCCACCGCCGCGTTCTTCGCGCTGAGCGCGCTGCCGACGCCGTCGTTCCTGATGTGGGGCTGGCGCATTCCGTTCCTTCTGTCGGCCGTGCTCGTGATCATCGGCATGGTGATCCGGCTGCGGCTCGAGGAGTCGATCGACATGCAGCGCGTGCTCGCGCGCAAGCGCACGGTGAAGCTGCCGCTGCGCGACGTCGTGCGCGACCACTGGCCCGTCGTGCTGCTCGCGGCCGGCACGCTGCCGGTGATCAACGTCACGTATTTCCGCAGCACGTTCGCGCTGTCGTGGGCGACGAAGGAGCTCGGCTACGCGCAGGGCACGTTCCTCGGCATCCTGTCGATCTCGCTCGTCGTGCAGTTCCTGATGCAGCCGGTCGGCGCGTGGTTCGTGTCGAAGGTCGACATGCGGCGCGCGATGTGCTGGATCCTGATCCCCGAGATCGTGCTGATGCCCGTGATGTTCCATGCGCTCGCGACGCGTTCGTACTGGGTCGCCGTCGCGGGCATGTGCATCTCGACGATTCCGTCGGCGATGTTCTACGGCGCGGTCGGCGGCGTGCTCGCGCGCGTGTTTCCGGCCAATATCCGCTATACGGGCCTGTCTCTCGCGTATCAGTTGAGCGCGCTCGTCGTCGGCGGCGGCACGCCGGTGCTCGCGCAGGCGATCCTCAATGCGACGGGCAGCATCGTCGGCGTCGCGATCGCATCGGGGCTGTACGCGCTCGTGTCGCTCGCGTGCATGCTGGCGCTGCTGAATCGCACCGGGTATCGCGCGGACGAGCTGTCGAGCGCCGAGCGCAGCGATGCGGCGGAATGGGGCACCGAAGGCGCGAGCGCTGAAAGTCCGGCCGGCGAGACCGCGCAGGCGGGCGACCGCGGTGCGTTGAAACCGGCGGGTTGAATCCGCCGGGCCGGCGTGACGTGCCGATTCGGCGGCAGCGAACGCGCCGGCCGGATCGCATCGACCCGATTCCGCCCTCCCAAAAGCAAACGGCACCGTGCGATACACGGTGCCGTTTGCTTTGCTTCTCGTCGCTGCCGGTGCGACCGGCCTGCGCGATTCGCGGTGCTTCAGCCTTCCGTCGGCGGCACGTAGCCGGACGCCTGGTCCGCGCCGTCGCCGAAGAAGTACTTCTCGGTCTGCTTCATCAGGTACTGGCGCGCGCGCGGGTCGGCCATGTTCAGGCGGTTTTCGTTGATCAGCATCGTCTGCTGCTTCAGCCAGCCTTGCCACGCTTCCTTCGAGACGCTCTCGTAAATGCGCTTGCCGAGTTCGCCCGGCAGCGGCGGGAAATCGAGGCCTTCGGCTTCCTTGCCGAGCTTCGCGCATTGGATCATTCGAGCCATCGTGTACTTCTCCTGTAATCGGTGTCTGGGGGGAAGGGCAGTCGTGCCTGCGCTCAGAGCTGCTTCATCAGCACGAGCGACTTGCGCTGCCAGTTATAGAGTTTGCGACGGTCTTCCGGCAGGTCGTCGACGCTGACCTTCACGAAGCCGCGCTTGAGGAACCAGTGCTCGGTGCGCGTCGTGAGCACGAAGATGTGCGTGAGGCCGCGCGCGCGGGCGCGCTGCTCGATGCGCTTGAGCAGGCGTTCGCCGTCGCCCGAGCCCTGTGCTTCCGGCGCGACCGTCAGGCACGCCATCTCGCCGATCTTCTCCTGCTGGTACGGGTACAGCGCCGCGCAGCCGAACAGCACGCCATCGTGCTCGATCACCGAGAAGTGGTCGATGTCGCGTTCGATCTGGTGGCGGCCGCGCCGCACCAGCGTGCCGTCCGACTCGAGCGGCTCGATCAGCGACAGGATGCCGCCGACGTCGTCCGGCGTCGCTTCGCGCAGGCTCTCGAGGTTCTCGTACGAGATCATCGTGCCGACGCCGTCGTGCAGGAACAGTTCGAGCAGCATGCTGCCGTCGAGCGACTGCGGAATCAGGTGGGCGCGGGTCACGCCGCCGCGGCATGCGCGGATCGAGTGCTTCAGGAAGAACGCATCGTCGCCCTGGATGTTGCCGGAATCGAGCAGCTCGGCGGCCGCGTCGAGCGACATTTCGCGGATCAGCCCGCCTTCGTCGTCGACGATGCCGGGCGCTTCGGTCAGGAAGATGATCTTGTCGGCGCGCAGCGCGATCGCGGCGGCCGACGCGACGTCTTCCATCGACAGGTTGAACGCCTCGCCGGTCGGCGAGAAGCCGAGCGGCGACAGCAGCACGAGCTTGCGGCTCGCGAGCGAATGACGGATCGATTCGGCGTCGATCTTGCGCACGATGCCCGTGTGCGCGAAATCGACCCCGTCGAGAATCCCCACTGGCCGTGCGGTCACGAAGTTGCCGGACACGACGCTGATGTGCGCGTGCGCCATCGGCGAGTTCGGCAGCCCCTGGCTGATCGCGGCCTCGATGTCGAGACGCACTTCGCCGGCCGCTTCCTTCGCGGATTCGAGCGCGCGCGCATCGGTGATGCGCAGCCCGTGCGAAAACTCGGATTCGACACCGTGCAGGCTCAGCTGCTCCTCGACCTGCGGCCGCGAGCCGTGCACGAGCACGATCTGGATGCCCATCGCCTGCAAGAGCGCGATGTCGGACACGAGCGCGTTCAGCAGCCCCTGCTGCACCACCTCGCCGCCGAACCCCACGACGAACGTGCTGTTGCGGAACTTGTGGATATAGGGCGCGACGGAGCGCATCCAGTCGACGAACTGCGCGTGGCTGGCGGCCGAATCGTCGGCGGCCGGCGGCGTCGCGGCGCCGGTCTGGGCGGGTGGGAGGTCGGTTTGGGAATTCATGGGCGGGATTATAATGCGCCCCCATGTCGAATGTACCTAAAAGTCCCGCGCCGACGCGGGCCAAAGCGCCGTCGGCCCGGCACCCGGAGGGTGCGGCCGATGCGCGTCAGCAGCAGGGCCAGCCGGCGCGCCAGCAGCAACAGCGGGCGGGTCAGCCGCCGCGTGGCGACGAGCGGCGCCGCGAACCGGGCCAGCCGGCCGCGCAGGGCGCACCACAGGCCGCCGGCGAGCGCGCGCCGCGCCGCGAACGTCCGCCGCGCGCAGCCGTCGCGCCCAATCCCGTTCCGCCGATCACCTACCCCGAAAGCCTGCCCGTGTCGGGCAAGCGCGACGAAATCGCGCGCGCGATCGCCGGTCATCAGGTCGTCATCGTTTGCGGTGAAACGGGTTCGGGCAAGACCACCCAGCTGCCGAAGATCTGTCTCGATCTCGGCCGCGGCCTCGGCGCCGGCGGCACCGGCCTGATCGGCCATACGCAGCCGCGGCGCCTGGCCGCGTCGTCGACCGGCCGGCGGATCGCAGAGGAGCTCGGCACGCCGTTCGGCGAGGTGGTCGGCTACAAGGTGCGCTTCACCGACAATCTCGCGCCGGGCGCGTCCGTCAAGCTGATGACGGACGGCATCCTGCTCGCCGAGACGCAGACCGATCCGCTGCTGAAGGCGTACGACACGCTGATCATCGACGAGGCGCACGAGCGCAGCCTGAACATCGACTTCCTGCTCGGCTACCTGAAGGAAATCCTGCCGAGGCGGCCGGACCTGAAGCTGATCGTCACGTCCGCGACGATCGACGCCGACCGCTTCGCGCGTCATTTCGGCACCGACGAGCGTCCGGCGCCCGTGATCGAGGTGAGCGGGCGGCTGTATCCGGTCGAGATGCGCTACCGGCCGGTGGCCGAGGATCGCCCGGCCGTGAAGAACGCCGAAGGCACGGGCGGCCGCGATCGCGTGAAGACCGCGCGCGAGGCCGAACGCGACCTGATGGACGCGATCGTCGACGCGGTCGACGAACTGTGCCGCGAAGGCCCCGGCGACGTGCTGGTGTTCCTGCCCGGCGAGCGCGAGATCCGCGAGGCGGCCGAGGCGCTGCGCAAGCATCATCCGCCGCATACCGAGATCCTGCCGCTGTTCGCGCGGCTGTCGGCGGCCGACCAGGACAAGGTGTTCAAGGCGTCGAACGCACGCCGCATCGTGCTCGCGACCAACGTGGCCGAAACGTCGCTGACGGTGCCGGGCATCCGCTACGTCGTCGACACCGGTCTCGCGCGGGTGAAGCGCTATTCGTACCGGAACAAGGTCGAGCAGCTGCAGGTGGAGTCGATCTCGCAGGCCGCCGCGAACCAGCGCGCGGGCCGCTGCGGCCGGGTGGCCGACGGCGTCTGCATCCGCTTGTACGAGGAAAGCGACTACCAGGCGCGCGCGCGTTTCACCGATCCGGAAATCCTGCGCTCGTCGCTCGCGTCGGTGATCCTGCGGATGAAGTCGCTGCACCTGACGGCGATCGAATCGTTCCCGTTCCTCGAGCCGCCGCCCGGCCGCGCGATCGCAGACGGCTACCAGCTGCTCAACGAACTCGGCGCGGTCGACGACGACAACGCGCTGACGCCGCTCGGCCGCGAACTCGCGCGGCTGCCGCTCGATCCGCGCGTCGGCCGGATGATTCTCGCCGCGCGCGACCAGCAGTCGCTGCGCGAGGTGCTGATCATCGCGAGCGCGCTGTCCGTGCAGGACCCGCGCGACCGTCCGATCGAGGCGCAGGAGCAGGCCGACCAGGCGCACCGCCGGTTCGCCGACGAGCGCTCCGAATTCCTGCAGTGGCTGAAGATCTGGGCGTGGTTCGAAGAAGCCGTCGCGCACAAGAAGTCGAACCGCCAGCTGGTCGACGCGTGCCGGCAGAACTTCCTGTCGCACCTGCGGCTGCGCGAATGGCGCGACGTCCATTCGCAGCTGCTGACGGTCGTGCGTGAGCACGGGTGGCGGCTCAACGAGGTCGAAGCGACCTATGAACAGGTCCATCTGGCCCTGTTGACGGGCCTGCTCGGCAACCTCGGCATGAAGGCCGACGACGATCCGCACTACCTCGGTGCGCGCGGGATCAAGTTCTACCTGTGGCCGGGTTCGGCGCTCGCGAAGAAGGCCGGCCGCTGGGTGATGGCGGCCGAACTCGTCGAGACGAGCCGGCTGTATGCGCGCTGTCTCGCGAAGATCGAGCCGGAGTGGGTCGAGAAGATCGGCGCGCACCTCTTGAAGAAATCGCTGTCGGAGCCGCACTGGGAAAAGCGTCCCGCGCAGGTCAGCGCGTTCGAGCGCGCGACGCTGTACGGGCTGCCGATCTACCACCGCCGCCGCGTCGCGTTCGGCAAGCAGGATCCGGCGCGGGCGCGAGAGCTGTTCATCCGCGGCGCGCTGGTCGAGGGCGAGTTCGACACGAAGCTGCCGTTCTTCGCACACAACCGCAAGCTGCTCGCCGACATCGAGCAGCTCGAGCACAAGTCGCGCCGCCAGGACGTGCTGGTCGACGACGAGCTGATCTACGCGTACTACGACCAGGCGATTCCGGAGGGAATCCACACGGGGGCCGCGTTCGAGCGCTGGTATCGCGACGAGGCGAAGAAGGGCGGTCAGGCAGAGGAGAAGCAGCGCCTGCTGTACCTGTCGCGCGACGACCTGATGCGCCACGAGGCGGCCGGCGTGACGACCGAGCTGTTCCCGAAGCGCGCGACGATGGCCGGTGTCGAGATGGCGCTCACGTACCATTTCGAGCCAGGCACGCCGCGCGACGGCGTGACGCTCGCGGTGCCGCTGTACGCACTGAACCAGGTCGACGCGCGCCGCTGCGAATGGCTTGTGCCGGGGATGCTGAAGGAAAAGGTGCAGTTGCTCCTGAAGTCGCTGCCGCAGAAGCTGCGCCGGCACTGCGTGCCGCTGCCCGAATACGCGGCCGGCTTCGTCGAGCGGACGGGCCGCGAGCGCTTCGGCGCGGGCGCCCTCGTCGAGGCGCTGATCGCCGACGTGCGCGGCGAGACCCAGGTCGCGATGAAGACGGCCGACTTCAAGCTCGAGACGTTGCCCGCGCACCTGTTCATGAACTTCAAGGTGATCGACGAGCACGGCCGCCAGCTCGCGATGGGGCGCAATCTCGCGCAACTGCGCCAGGAGCTCGGCGCGCAGGCGCAGCAGCAGTTCCAGAAGATCGCGGCGGCATCGACGATCGCGCCTGGCGGCGAAGCGGGCGAGGGCGATGCGGGTGACGCGCCCGCGCTCGCCGCGGTGCCGGGTTCGGCGGCGAAGGGCGGCAAGCCGGGCAAGGGCGCGGCGCCGCACACGGCCGCCCCGGCGGAAGCCGGCGCGACCGCGCTGTACGAGAACCTGACGACGTGGAACTTCGGCAAGCTCCCCGAGCTGCTGGAGATCCGCCGCCGTGGCCAGACACTGTACGGCTATCCCGCGCTCGTCGATCGCGGCACGCATTGCGACGTCGAGGTGTTCGACTCGCCGGAGGAGGCCGCGCGGATCCACCGGGCCGGTTTGCGGCGACTGTTCGCGCTGCAGCTGAAGGAGCCGATCAAGTTCCTCGAGAAGAACCTGCCGGGGCTGCGCGAGATGGCGATGCAGTACATGTCGCTCGGCACGCAGGACGAGCTGCGCGACCAGCTGATCGACACGGCGCTCGACCGCGCGTGCCTTCAGGATCCGCTGCCCGACGACGACGCGAGCTTCCACGCGCGCCGCGACGAGGGCCGGAGCCGCCTGAACCTGCTCGCGCAGGAGATCGCGCGGCTCGTCGGGCAGATCCTCGCCGAGTATGCGGGGCTCGCGAAGAAGCTCGCGCAGGCGAAGCCGTTCGCGCAGGCCCACGCCGATCTGCAGCAGCAGCTCGCTGCGCTGGTCGGCAAGCGCTTCGTGATCGACACGCCTTACGTGCAGCTTGCACACTTCCCGCGCTACCTGAAGGGCATCGCGCTGCGGATCGACAAGCTGAAGGCCGACCCGGCGCGCGACGCGAAGCAGTCCGGCGAGCTGCTGCCGCTCGTCCAGCAGTATCAGCGCGCGGTGTCGCAGCGCGGCGGCGTCGCCGATCCGCGCCTCGCGGAATTCCGCTGGCTGCTGGAGGAGCTGCGAATTTCGCTGTTCGCGCAGGAACTGCGCACGCCGATGCCTGTCTCTGTCAAGCGTCTGCACAAGGTGTGGGAGTCGATGCAGCGCTAGCGCAACGGCGATCGGCCGGGCCCGCACCGGTTGCAGGTCCCGGCCGCTCCAAGGCGCCGGCCGCATGGCAGCCGCGACCTGCGTCGAAGTGGCGCAATGCCGCCTCAGGTCAACCGGTGGGGCCGGCCGAGCGTTCTACAATGACTGCTGTTCCACGACGTGAGTCTTCATGCGCACTTTCCTTTCCTTCGGCCGCACGCTTGCGCTGGCCGCCGCCGTGCTGGCGCCCGCCGCACACGCGAATAACGTGATCATCCTCAATTCGGCCGAGGCGACGCTTTCCCTGATCGACCAGCAGACCCGCGAAGTCGTTTCCACGCTGCCGACCGGCAAGGAACCGCACCATCTGATGGCGACGCCGGACAATTCGTCGCTGATCGTCGCGAATTCGGTCTCGAACAGCCTGATGTTCCTCGATCCGAAGACGGGCAAGCTGCAGCGCACCGTCGAGGGGATCGACGATCCGTACCAGCTCGGTTTCTCGCCCGACCGCAAGTGGTTCGCGGCGGCGGGGTTGCGGCTCGACCGCGTCGACATCTACAGCTACGACGGCCACGACGTGCATCTCGCGAAGCGCGTGCCGCTCGCGGTGATGCCGAGCCACCTCGCATTCACGAAGGACAGCAAGACGCTGCTCGTGTCGCTGCAGGTGTCCGGCGAGATCGCGGCGATCGATCTGCCGACGCAGACGGTCAAGTGGAAGATGAAGGTCGGCAAGGTGCCGGCGGGCCTGTGGCTCACGCCGGACGACAAGTTCCTGCTGGTCGGAATGACCGGCGCGGATTACGTCGCGGTGGTCGACTGGCGCAACCAGAAGGTCGTCAAGCAGATCCATACGGGCAACGGCGCGCACAACTTCCGCTCGCTTGCCGACGGCACGCACGTCGCGGTCACGAACCGGGTCGCGAACACGATCAGCATCATCGACGAGAACACGCTCACCAACGTCGGCGACATCACCGGCCTGCTGCCGGGGCCGGACGACATGGAATTGTCCGCCGACAAGAAGACGCTGTGGGTGACGTTCCGTTTCGCGAAGAAGGTCGGTATCATCGATCTCGCATCGCGCAAGCTGGTGCAGACGATCGCCGTCGGCCGTTCGCCGCACGGGATCTACTTCTACGACCGCGCGCCGTGGAAGGCTGCGAACGGCGCGTGACGGGCGGAGGCGAGCGATGCTGCACCTGATCGATGCGTTCGTGTCGGACATCCAGACTTGGCTGTACGTCGATGTCGTGCAGCCGCTCCTCTTCAAGTTCAACCTGATGGGCTATGACGAGGACACCTACGACGCGCTGTACTGGGTGATCATCGGCGCGCTGCAGATGGTGCTGATGTTCGCGCTGCTGCGCCCGCTCGAGGCGCTGCTGCCGGTCGAGCGCTGGCAGAACCGCCGCGCGGTGCGGGTCGACGTGATCTATACGGCGATCTCGAAGCTCGGCATCTATACGCTGTTCTTCTTCTTCGCGCTGCAGCCGGTGTTCGACAGCTTCCAGGCATGGCTGCGCCTGCACGGCGTCGCGAACGTCAACCTCGACTATCTGTGGCCGGGCGTGACGTCGCGGCCGATCGTCGCGTTCGCGATCTACCTCGTCGTGCTCGACTTCGCCGGCTACTGGTATCACCGCTGGCAGCACAAGTTCGGCATCTGGTGGGAACTGCACGCGGTACATCACAGCCAGCGGCAGATGTCGCTGTGGTGCGACGACCGCAACCACCTGCTCGACAACGTGATCCAGTCGTGCTTCTTCGCGGCGATCGCGCTCGTGATCGGCGTGACGCCGTCGCAGTTCGTCGTGTTGACCGCCGTCACGAACTTCATGCAGAGCATCCAGCATACGAATGCGCGGCTGTCGTTCGGCTGGCTCGGCGAGCGCCTGCTCGTGAGCCCGACCTTCCACCGGCGCCACCACGCGGTCGGCTACGGCCACGAAGGCACCAAGTACGGGTGCAACTTCGGCGTGCTGTTCCCGTGGTGGGACATGATGTTCGGCACCGCGTCGTGGAACCGCACGGTCGAGCCGACCGGCATCCGCGAGCAGGTCGAAGGCGTGTCCTACGGCGACGGCTTCTGGGCGCAGCACGGCCTCGCGTTCGTGCGCATCTTCCGGCGCCTCGTTCCCGCGAAGCGTGGCGCGGCGTCGGCCTGACCTCGTCGCTTTCCCGTTGAACGGCTCTCCTGCACGGCCCGCATGCGCTTTGGCGCATGCGGGCCGTGTGGTTTATCCTTTCCCCGTTTTTCATCGTCGATACAGGTTCGCATGAACGACTTGCTGCGCTCCTTCGTCCGGGCCTTCGTCAGCGCGCTGCACCCGCGCATGCTGTGGCTCACCCTGATGCCGTTCGTCGTCTCGGCGCTGCTGTGGGGCGTCGTGCTGTGGTTCTCGTGGCAGACGCTGATCGATGCCGCGCGCGGCGCGCTCGACGGCTTCGTGCTCACGGCCGTGCTGTACCGCATGTTCGACGCGATCGGGATGTCGCAGCTGCATGCGGTCGTCGCGCCGTTCGTCGTCGTCTCGCTCGCGATTCCGCTGATCGTGCTGACCGTGCTGCTGCTGATCGCGACGATCTCGATGCCGGTCGTGATCAAGCACCTGTCGAACCGGCAGTTCGCGACGCTCGAGGCGAAGCGGGGCGGCACGTTCTTCGGCAGCGTGTTCAATTCGCTCGGCGCGGCCGTCGTCGGCGTCGTGCTGCTGGTCGTCACGATCCCGCTGTGGCTGATTCCGCCGTTCTTCGCGCTGCTGCCGCCGGTGATCTGGGGCTGGCTGACCTACCGCGTGATGACCTACGACGCGCTCGCGCAGCACGCGAGCCGCGACGAGCGCCGTGCGCTGGTGCGGCAGCATCGTTGGCCGCTGATCGGCATCGGCGTCGCGACGGGGCTGCTCGGTACCGTGCCCACCTTCGTGTGGGTGTCGTCGGTCTGGATGATGGTGCTGTTTCCGTTCGTGGCGGCGGCCATGATCTGGGTTTACGCTTTCATCCTCGTCTTCTCGGCGCTGTGGTTCGGGCACTATTGCCTGCGCGCGCTGGACGACCTGCGCGCGAGTTCGCGCGCCACTGCAATCGACATGGGGCAGGCATGAGCATCGGCATCATCATCATCGGCGACGAAATCCTTTCGGGCCGCCGGCAGGACAAGCACCTGACCAAGGTCATCGAGCTGCTCGGCGCGCGCGGCCTCGCGCTCGACTGGGCTGAATACGTCGGCGACGATCCGGCGCGGATCACCGCCACGCTCGCTCGCGCGATCGCGTCCGGCGACATCGTGTTCTCCACGGGCGGGATCGGCGCGACACCGGACGACCACACGCGCCAGTGCGCGGCCGCCGCGCTCGGCGTGCCGCTCGAGCTGCACCCGGAAGCAAAGGCGCTGATCTCGGAGCGTATCCGCGAGACGCACACCGATCCGGCCACGCCGGTCGATTTCGAATCGCCGGAAAACCAGCATCGCTTCAACATGGGCGTGTTCCCGGCGGGCGCGACGATCATCCCGAACGGCTACAACCGGATTCCCGGGTTCTCGGTCGGCGATCTCCATTTCGTGCCGGGCTTCCCGGTGATGGCGTGGCCGATGATCGAATGGGTGCTCGACACGAAGTACGGGCATCTCCATCACGCGACGCCGCACGCGGAGCGCTCGCTGTACGTGTTCGAGCTGCCGGAATCGACGCTCACGCCGCTGATGGAGAGGATCGAGCGCGATTTTCCGGGCGTGCGCGTGTTCAGCCTGCCAAGCGTGGGCGACGCCGAGCGCGGCGGGATCTACGCGCGCCGGCATATCGATCTCGGCGTGAAGGGCGAGCCGGAGGCGGTCGCGGCCGCGTTCGTGAAGCTGCGCGAAGGCGTGCACCTGCTCGGTGGCGACGTGGTCGAGCCGGACGTGCCGCGCGCCTGAGGGCCGCGCACCGGTTACCGATGCGGGCCGCGGAGAGGCCGCGCAAAAACCACGGGCCGCGCAACGCGGCCCGTCATCGGGATGTCATCGCCCGCCTCGACGATGTCGCAATCGGGCGTGCTTCGGCGGATGCGCCGTCAGGCGCCGATCCACGGCAGTTTCCGGAAGCACCAGCCGTCGACCGTCTTGCGGTGGCCTTCCGCATCCTTGCCGCCCTCGAAGCCTTCGAGCAGGTCGAAGGCCTTCGTGAAGCCGGCCTGCGTCGACGCGACCGCGGCGAGCTTCGAGCGCGCGGCGCTGCGGCACAGGAACAGGATGGGCGTATCGGCCGGGAGGGCCGCTTTCAGCTGATCGACGAATTCGGCGTTCGGCACGCCGCCCGGGTAGCGCGTCCATTCGAGGTGCAGGTACTGGCTGTCGCCGACGAGCGGGCGGCCGATCCAGTCGAGCTCGGCGCGGGTGCGCACGTCGACGAGGCGTGCCGACGGGTCGAGCTGCAGCAGTTCGAAAGCCTCGACCGGCAGCAGTGCGCCGGCATAGGGGAGCGCGCCCTGGGCGCGGCGTTCTTCGGCCTTCGCGTAAAGCTGGTCGAGCGTACTCATGGCAGGAGGTCTCCGTATCGGTCAAACGATCATTCTAGCGCGGTGCAGCCGCGCGGATGTCCGCTTGCCCGGCAGGGTATGCACCGCCCACGTGTTCACCAAAAAAGTGCAGAATGGCACGCATGCACCAGAATGATTCCATGGCATCGGCGTGCTTCGCCATTTGCACCATGGAGGTGCGGTCAGGCGATCGCCGATGCGGCGCCCGGCCCCGGAATCGCGCAGCCGGGCCCTGCCGTGGCGCGGGCTGGCGCGATTCATGTCGCTTCTGTGCATGGCTGGCACGGTTGCTGCTATATAGAATTCGGTCGACCCGGGGCGCGCTGCGCCAAAGCCAGACTCCGGGCAGCTCGATAAACGAGGCGGTTCCCAGTCCGCCGGAATTGTTCAATCAGGAGAAGAGGTTATGAGTAAAACCGTCGCCGACGTCATGCAGCTCGTGAAGGACGAGGACGTCAAGTTCGTCGATTTCCGCTTCACGGATACGCGCGGCAAGGAACAGCACGTGTCGGTGCCGGTTTCGGCGTTTGACGAAGACAAGTTCGAAAGCGGTCATGCATTCGACGGCTCGTCGATCGCCGGCTGGAAGGGCATCGAGGCGTCGGACATGCTGCTCATGCCGGACCCGAGCGCTGCGTTCATCGACCCGTTCTACGAAGAGTCGACCCTCGTGCTGACCTGCGACGTGGTCGAGCCGGCCGACGGCAAGGGCTACGAGCGCGATCCGCGTTCGCTCGCGAAGCGCGGCGAAGCGTACCTGAAGAGCACGGGCATCGGCGACACGGCCTACTTCGGTCCGGAACCGGAATTCTTCATTTTCGACTCGGTCCAGTGGAACACGGACATGTCGGGCTGCTTCGTGAAGATCAACTCGGAAGAAGCACCGTGGTCGGCAGGCAAGGAATTCGAAGGCGGCAACACGGGCCACCGTCCGGGCACGAAGGGCGGCTACTTCCCGGTCGCGCCGGTCGACACGTTCCAGGACATGCGTTCGGAAATGTGCCTGCTGCTCGAACAGCTCGGCATCCCGGTCGAAGTGCACCACCACGAAGTGGCGGGCCAGGGCCAGAACGAAATCGGCACGAAGTTCTCGACGCTGGTGCAGCGCGCGGACTGGACGCAATGGTCGAAGTACATCATCCATAACGTCGCGCACTCGTACGGCAAGACGGCGACGTTCATGCCGAAGCCGGTCGTCGGCGACAACGGTTCGGGCATGCACGTTCACCAGTCGATCTGGAAGGACGGTCAGAACCTGTTCGCAGGCAACGGCTATGCCGGCCTGTCGGAACTGGCGCTGTTCTACATCGGCGGCATCATCAAGCACGCCCGTGCACTGAACGCGATCACGAACCCGACGACGAACTCGTACAAGCGTCTGGTCCCGCACTTCGAAGCACCGGTCAAGCTCGCTTACTCGGCGCGTAACCGTTCGGCATCGATCCGCATTCCGCACGTGTCGAACCCGAAGGGCCGCCGTATCGAAACGCGCTTCCCGGATCCGATGGCGAACCCGTACCTGTGCTTCACGGCACTGATGATGGCCGGCCTCGACGGGATCCAGAACAAGATCCACCCGGGCGAAGCCGCGGACAAGAACCTGTACGACCTGCCGCCGGAAGAGGATGCAAAGATCCCGACCGTCTGCGCAGGCCTCGACCAGGCACTGGAAGCGCTCGACAAGGATCGCGAGTTCCTGACGCGCGGTGGCGTGTTCACCGACGGCATGATCGATGCATACCTCGCGCTGAAGGAGCAGGAGCTGGCGAAGTTCCGCATGACGACGCATCCGATCGAGTTCGAGATGTACTACTCGCTGTAATCGGCGATGGCGCTTCGATTCAGCGCCGTCATGCCGGTTCGTTCCCGTCGCGCGGCTTGCGGCGGGAACCGCGGAGTCTGAAAGGGGACGGCGTCCAGCCGTCCCTTTTTTGTTCCGAGCATTTCCATTTTTCGACCCGGTGAGGCGCGACGACACGCACGATGGCTCTGAAGAATCTGATCAAGGCGAAGACGGGGCAGCCCGAGCGACTGACGGAAGACGAGCGGCTCACGCGCTCGGGCCTGCTTGCGGGGCTGGAAGCGCTGCCGACGGTCGTGATCGTGCTCGACCGCAAGACGCTGCGGGTCGCGTACGCGAACCCATCCGCGGAGGCGATGCTCGACATCTCGCGCCGGCAGCTCGCGCAGCGGCCGTGGGGCGAGATTTTCCCGAACGCGAACGAGCTCGCGTCGACGATCACCGCGATCGGCGAGGAGCGCTTTCACGCGACGCATCTTGATACCGTGCTGGATCGGCCCGGCCGCGAACCGCTGCACGTGCATGCGATCGTCGGCTTCCTCGAGACCGCGCCCGATTTCGTGCTCGTCGAGCTGTTCGAGAACGAACGGCAGTCGCGCACCGATCGCGAGGAACGCATCCACGACCTGACCGCGGTCAACAAGCAACTGATCCGCAACCTCGCGCATGAAATCAAGAACCCGCTCGGCGGCATTCGCGGCGCAGCCCAGCTGCTCGAATTCGAACTGAGCGAGCGCGAGCGCGGCGAGTTGCGCGAATACACGCAGGTGATCATCAAGGAGTCCGACCGCCTGCAGACGCTCGTCGACCGGTTGCTGGAGCCGCATCGGCATCCGCACATCGTCGGCGACGTCAACATTCATGAAGTGTGCGAACGCGTGCGCGCGGTGATGCTCGCGGAATTTCCGCGCGGGCTCTCCATCGAGCGCGATTACGACGTGAGCGTGCCGGACCTGCGCGGCGACAAGGAGCAGTTGATCCAGGCGCTGCTGAACATCGTGCGCAACGCCGCGCAGGCGCTGCGCGAACGGATCGCGCAGGGCGACGCGAAGATCGAGCTGCGCACGCGCGTCGCGCGCAAGGTGACGATCGCGAAGCGCCTGTACAAGCTGGCACTGGACTTGCACGTGGTCGACAACGGGCCCGGCATTCCGGAGGAGATCCGCGACCGGATCTTCTACCCGCTCGTGTCCGGGCGCGACGACGGCAGCGGCCTCGGTCTCACGCTCGCGCAGACCTTCGTGCAGCAGCACGACGGGATGATCGAGGTCGAGAGCCGGCCCGGCCGTACCGAATTTCAGATCCTGCTGCCGCTCGATCACTGAGCGACGGCATGGCGATTCACCGGATTCACCCATACCTGACCGACCTATGAAGCCGATCTGGATAGTAGACGACGACCAATCGATCCGCTGGGTGCTCGAAAAGGCACTCGCCCGCGATAGCTTCGCGACGAAGAGCTTCGCGAACGTGCGCGACGCGCTGGCCGCGCTCGACCACGAGACGCCGCAGGTGCTCGTGTCCGACATCCGGATGCCGGGCGGCTCCGGCCTCGAGTTGTTGCAGGCGATGCACGAGCGCTTGCCGGGCCTGCCCGTCATCATCATGACGGCGTTCTCCGATCTCGACAGCGCCGTCGCGGCGTTCCAGGGCGGCGCGTTCGAATATCTCGCGAAGCCGTTCGACGTCGACAAGGCCGTCGAGCTGATTCGCCGCGCGGTCGAGGAGAGCCTGCGCGGCGGTGCGCCGCAGGACGAGCGCATCGCCGAGGCGCCCGAGATGCTCGGCCAGGCACCCGCGATGCAGGACATGTTTCGCGCGATCGGCCGCCTGTCGCATTCGGCCGCGACCGTGCTGATCACCGGCGAATCGGGCACCGGCAAGGAACTCGTCGCGCGGGCGCTGCACCGTCACAGCCCACGGGCGAACGGCCCGTTCATCGCGCTGAACACCGCGGCGATTCCGAAGGACCTGCTGGAGTCCGAACTGTTCGGCCACGAGCGCGGCGCGTTCACCGGCGCGCAGACGACGCGCCAGGGCCGCTTCGAGCAGGCCGAGAACGGCACGCTGTTCCTCGACGAAATCGGCGACATGCCGTTCGATCTGCAGACTCGCCTGTTGCGCGTGCTGTCGGACGGCCAGTTCTATCGGGTCGGCGGCCACAACCCGCTGCGCGCGAACGTGCGCGTGATCGCCGCGACGCATCAGAATCTGGAGGCGCGCGTGCGGCAGGGGCTGTTCCGCGAGGACCTCTACCACCGGCTCAACGTGATTCGGCTGCGGCTGCCGCCGCTGCGCGAACGCAGCGAGGACATCGCGCTCCTCACGCGCCACTTCCTGCAGAAGAGCGCGCGCGATCTCGGCGTCGAGCCGAAGCGCGTGTCGGACGAAGCGCTCGCGTATCTGACGTCGTTGCCGTTTCCCGGCAATGTGCGGCAGCTCGAGAACCTCGCGAACTGGCTGACCGTCATGGCGCCGGCGCAGACGGTCGAGATCAAGGACTTGCCGCCCGACCTCGTGCCGGCAGGCGCAACGGTGACCGCGATGGCCGATGGCGCGGATGCGCCCGGCGGTGTGAGCGGCGGCGTTGCGGGCGACGCGGCGCGCGCGCAGCTGGCGGCGGGTGGCGTGCCGTTGACGGCGGCGCCCGTCGCGGCCGCGCCGAACGGTGCGCCGGCCGGCTATCCGATGTGGGAAAGCGGGCTGCGCACCGAAGTCGCGCGGCTGCTGCGCGAGAATTCGTCCGACGTGATGGACGAGCTCGCGCGCCGCTTCGAGGCGGCCGTGATTCGCGAGGCGCTCGACTTCACGCGCGGCCGCAAGGTCGAGGCGGCGGAGCGGCTCGGCATCGGCCGCAACACCATCACGCGCAAGATCCAGGAACTGCATCTGGAGCCGTAAGCCTCTATCGCGGCATGCGCGGGTGTCGCGCATGCCGCGATCGGACATAATCGCGGTTTGCCGTCAGGTGCGTTCCGTCATGTCCGATTCCTTCCGCTGGCCCGCCGGGGCCGATCCCTTCCGTTTTCTCGAAGCGCTCGACAGCAAGCGCGCCCGCGCGTGGGTCGACGAGCAGAACGCGCGCACGCGTATCGCGCTGCGCGACGACGATGCGTATCGCGCGCTCACCGCGCGGCTCGCGCAAGCGTATCTGCCGCGCGAACGCCCGGTGATTCCGACCCGCTGGCGCGACTGG
This sequence comes from Burkholderia sp. AU33545, assembly GCF_020419685.1. Taxonomy (NCBI): domain Bacteria; kingdom Pseudomonadati; phylum Pseudomonadota; class Betaproteobacteria; order Burkholderiales; family Burkholderiaceae; genus Burkholderia; species Burkholderia sp. AU33545. Next base: position 105,131 of record NZ_JAIZRQ010000005.1, read on the forward strand.
GCGTACGATCTGTGGCAGGACGATCTCCATCCGAAGGGACTGTGGCGCCGCGCGCGCTGGGACGACTGGCGCGCCGGCCGGCCCGAGTGGGAAACGCTCCTCGACGTCGACGCGCTCGGCGCGCAAGAAGGCGAGTCGTGGGTGTTCGAGCAGGACGCAATCCTGTATCCCGACGGTGACCGCGCGCTGCTGTCGCTGTCGCCGGGCGGTGCCGACGCCGTCGTCGTGCGCGAGTTCGATCTCGTGCAGCGTCGTTTCGTCGACGGCGGTTTCACGATCGACGAGCCGGGGCATCACACGGTCGGCTGGATCGACCGCGATACCGTCTACGTGAGCTGGGACCGCGGCGAAGCGCATGCGACCGCGGCCGGCTATCCGTACGAAGCGCGCCGCTGGGTACGCGGCACGCCGCTCGCCGATGCGCCGGTCGTGTTTCGCGGCGAACCCGACGACATCAGCGCCGGCGCGTGGTTCGACCCGATCGATGGCCGTCACGTCGCGTGGCGCAGCGTGGATTTCTTCGACGCACACGCGTACTGGCTGACCGACGCGGGCGAGTGGGCACGCTACGACGTGCCGACGCATGTCGAGGTCGGCTTCTGGGAAGGCTGGCTCGTGCTGGAGCCGCGGCTCGACTGGGACTGCGGCGGCGTGCATCACGCGGGCGGCTCGCTGCTCGCGATCCGCGAGCAGGCGTTCCTGGCAGGGTCGCGCGAGCTCACGACGCTGTTCGCGCCGCGGCCGTCGACGTCCGCCTGCACGTGGACGCACACGCGCACGATGCTGATCGCGAGCTGGCTCGACGACGTGCACAACCGCACGATGCTGTGGCAGCCGCGCCAGGGCGAGGACGGCGCATGGACGTGGGACGCGCGGCCGTTCGACTGGCCGGGCGATGCGCAGATCGACGTCGAGCCGGTCGAGTCGACGCTGAACGACGACGTGTACGTGGACGTCGATACCTATCTCGATCCGCCCGAATGCTGGCTCGCTGACCTGGCCGATCGCGCGGCCGATGCGCCGTCGCGCCGCGTGCTGCTCGATCGGCCGCCGGTGCGGTTCGATGCGGCCGGGCTCGTCGTGCGTCGCGCGAATGCCCGTTCGCGCGACGGCACGATGGTGCCGTACACGCTGATCGGGCCGCGTGACGCGCTCGATGCGCGCGATGCGACGGATTGCGCCGACGGCAGCGCCCGCGTCGCGCGCCCGTGCCTGCTGTCAGGCTATGGCGGCTTCGCGATTCCGAACCTGCCCGGCTACAGCGATGCACTCGGCATTGGGTGGCTCGAACGCGGCGGTGTCGCGGCGTTCGCGCACATCCGTGGTGGCGGCGAATTCGGGCCGGGCTGGCACGTCGATGCGCAGCGCGAACATCGGCAGCGCTCGTTCGACGACTTCATCGCGGTGGCCGAGGACCTGATCCGCACCGGCGTGACGACGGCCGCGCAACTCGGCATCGAGGGCGGCAGCAACGGCGGGCTGCTGGTGGGCGCCTGCATGGTGCAGCGTCCGGAACTGTTCGGCGCGGTGCTGTGCCGCGTGCCGCTGCTCGACATGCGGCGCTATCCGAAACTGCACGCGGGCGCCGCGTGGCTCGACGAGTATGGCGATCCGGACGATTCGCGCGAGGGCGCGGCGCTCGCCGCGTACTCGCCGTATCACCGCGTGCGCGAAGGTGTCGTGTATCCGCCGCTGCTGCTGACGACGTCGACGCGCGACGACCGCGTGCATCCGGCGCATGCGCGCAAGATGGCCGCGCGCATGCATGCGCTCGGCCACGAACGGGTGTGGTACTGGGAGAACACCGACGGCGGCCACGGCAGTGCCGACGATCTGGAGCGCGCCGAATCGGATGCGGCGGAGTTCGGTTTCCTATGGGCCCATCTCGGGCCCGCGCCCGCGCGCGGTTGAGCGCGCGCGTGAGAGTGGGCAGGGGCTCAGCCGACGATCGCGACGACGGGCGTGTGGTCGGACGGCTGGTCCCACGTGCGCGGCACGCGGTCGACTTCGCACGACGTGCAGGTGGCGGCGAGCGCCGGCGACAGCAGGACGTGGTCGATGCGCAGCCCCGCGTTGCGGCGGAACGCGAACATCCGGTAGTCCCACCACGTGAAAGTCTTTTCCGGCTGTTCGAAACGGCGGAACGCATCGACGAAGCCGAGCTCGATCAGCTTCGCGAAGTGCGCGCGCTCCTGCGGCGACACGAGGTTCTGGCCTTCCCATTTCGCCGGGTCGTGCACGTCGCGGTCTTCGGGCGCGATGTTGTAGTCGCCGAGCAGCGCGAGCTTCGGGTAGCGCTGCATCTCGGTGGCCAGCCACGCATGCAGCGCGTCGAGCCACTGCATCTTGTAGACGAACTTGTCGGAGTCGGGCGCCTGGCCGTTCGGGAAATAGGCGGACACGATGCGCACACCGTCGACCGTCACGGCGATCACGCGCTGCTGCGGATCGTCGAAGCCGGGGATGTTGCGCACGACGTCCGATTCGTCGACGGCGAGCGTGTCGCGCACGAGGATCGCGACGCCGTTGTAGGTCTTCTGGCCCGCGAACCAGCTGCGGTAGCCGGCAGCCTCGAGATCGGCGCGCGGATACTTCTCGTCGGGCAGCTTCAGTTCCTGCAGGCACAGCACGTCGGTTCCGCTTTGCGCGAGCCAGTCGAGCACATGCTGCTTGCGGACGTTGAGCGAGTTGACGTTCCAGGTGGCGATTTTCATGAACGGGAATGCGTGCGGGGTGAATGCGAAGGCCGCCATCTTACCGCGAGCAAGGGGCGCGAACGCGCGCGACACGCGACGCGAAGCAGGGGCGATGCATTGCGTGATCGAAGACCTGCAAAGAAATTGTGACAAAAGTGTTGACGTGAGTACTTCATCACCCTATAATTTATTTCTCTGACGCGGGGTGGAGCAGTCTGGCAGCTCGTCGGGCTCATAACCCGAAGGTCGTAGGTTCAAATCCTACCCCCGCAACCAAGCACACCAGACGATGTGCAGCGCAAGTGACCGATGCGCGCTTCGTCGACAGGAACCCGGCCTCGTGCCGGGTTTTTTGTTTTCAGCCCGCCGCCCACTCGACCGCCGCCTTCGCATGCAGCGCGGTCGTATCAAATACCGGCAGCGGCGAATCGTCTGCGCCGATCAGCAGCGTGATTTCCGTACAGCCGAGTATCACCGCCTGCGCGCCGCGTTTCTCCAGTTCGTCGATGATCGCTACGTAGGTCGCGCGCGACTCGGCATCGATGACGCCATGACACAGCTCGTCGTAGATGATCCGGTGCACGTCGCTACGCGCGGATTCGTCCGGCACCAGCACGTCGAGGCCGAATTTGTCGCGCAGACGCTCCGTATAGAACGGCAGTTCCATCGTGTAGCGCGTGCCGAGCAGCGCGACGCGCTCGACGCCCGCTGCTCGCAGTGCGGTGCCGGTCGGATCGGCGATGTGCAGGAATGGCAGCGCCACCGCAGCCTCGATCGCGTCGTGCACGCGGTGCATCGTGTTCGTCGTCAGCACGACGAGATCGGCGCCGGCCGCTTCGAGCTGGCGCGCGGCATCGGCCATCCGTTCACCGAGCGCGGCCCAGTCCTGCGCGCGCTGCAATGCTTCGATCTCCGCGAAATCCACCGTGACCAGCACGCTCTTCGCATTGTGATGGCCGCCGTGCAGCGCCTTCGAATGGCGATTGATCATCCGGTAGTACTCCGCCGACGATTCCCAGCTCATCCCGCCGATCAGTCCGATCGTCTTCATCCGTCACCCGTGCGTTTCTTGAACTGTGGCAGACGAGTATAGGGGGCGGTCCTTGCGCGCGGCGGTACGATCCGCGCGAAGCGGACCGGTACGGTGCCGCCGGAACGTGCCGGAACTGCGCGGAGGCGACCGAACGCGACATCACGCGGCAGTTGAAACGGGCACTGTGTTTTTGTACAGTATTGGCACCGTGAATCCGACCATCATCCCGCCTGCCGATCCGCGCGTGCCGCCACCCGGCGACGCACCGTCACGCGTGCGCAAGATCATCCATTGCGACTGCGACTGCTTTTACGCGTCGGTCGAGATGCGCGACGACCCGTCGCTGCGCAACCGGCCGCTCGCGGTCGGCGGCCGGCCGGACCAGCGCGGCGTGATCGCGACCTGCAACTACGAGGCGCGGCGCTATGGCGTGCATTCGGCGATGTCGTCGGCGCTGGCGATGCGCAAGTGCCCGGACCTGCTGATCCTGCCGTCCGCGATGGACAAGTACCGCGCGGCGTCGCGACAGATCATGGCGATCTATCGCGACTACACGCGTGACGTCGAGCCGCTGTCGCTCGACGAGGCGTACCTCGACGTCAGTGGTTCCGAACGGTGCCAGGGCAGCGCGACGCTGATTGCACGGGAGATTCGCCGGCGCGTGTACGACACGGTCGGCGTGACGGTGTCGGCGGGCGTCGCGCCGAACAAGTTCATCGCGAAGATCGCGTCCGACTGGAACAAGCCCGACGGCCTGTTCGTCGTGCGCCCGCATGAGGTCGATGCATTCGTCGCGGCGTTGCCGGTGCGCAAGCTGCACGGCGTCGGGCAGGTGACGGCCACGCGGCTCGACCGGCTCGGCATCCAGACCTGCGCTCAGCTGCGCGACTGGTCGCTGATCGATCTGCATCGCGAGTTTGGCGCATTCGGCCGGCGGCTGTATCAGCTCGCGCGCGGAATCGACGAGCGGCCCGTGCAGGCCGACCAGGAGCGCAAGTCGGTCAGCGTCGAGACGACCTACGTGACCGACCTGACGACGCTCGAGCAATGCGCGGACGAGATTCGTCGCCTGGTCGTGCAGCTCGACGCGCGGATCGCGCGCGCGGGCGCGGCCCGCACGATCCGCAAGCTGTACGTGAAGATCCGCTTCGCGGATTTCCAGCGCACGACGGTCGAGTGCGTGGCCGACGCGACGAATGCGCAGACGGCCGTCACGCTGCTCGCGAAGGGACTGCAGCGGCGCGCGCAGGCGGTGCGGCTGCTCGGCGTCGGCGTGCGCATCGACGAGGACACGGCCGAGCGTCACGGGCAGTTTTCGCTGTTCGACGACGAGGCCGACCGCAACACCGACAACACGGACGAAGCAGGCGGCGAAACGCCGGCACCATGATGAAAAAAGGCACCGCCGAAGCGGTGCCTTTCGATGCAGGCGGACGAGCCGGGCAGGGCATGCTCAGTGCGCGGGGGAAGCCATCCCGTTGTGGCGCAGCAGCGCGTCGATTTCCGGCTCGCGGCCGCGGAACGCCTTGAACGAATCCATCGCCGGCCGGCTGCCGCCGACTTCGAGGATCTCGCGGCGATAGCGCGTTCCGGTCGCCGCGTCGAGCACGCTGCCGCTCGCGGCAGCCGCTTCCTCGAACGCCGCGTACGCGTCGGCCGACAGCACCTCGGCCCACTTGTAGCTGTAATAGCCGGCCGCATAGCCGCCCGCGAAGATGTGGCTGAACGTATTCGGCCAGCGCGAGAACGCCGCCTGCGGAATCACGTGGTAACGCTCGTTGATCTCGCGCGCGAACGCGTTCACGCCGGTCGTGCCGGCCGGGTCGAAGTCGACGTGCAGCAGCATGTCAAACATCGAGAACACGATCTGGCGCAGCGTGCCGAGGCCGCTCTGGAAGTTCTTCGCGGCGATCATCTTGTCGAACAGCTCGCGCGGCAGCGCGACGCCCGTATCGATGTGCGACGACATCGACGACAGCACGTCCCATTCCCAGCAGAAGTTTTCCATGAATTGCGACGGCAGCTCGACCGCATCCCATTCGACGCCGTTGATGCCCGACACGCCGAGTTCGTCGACGCGCGTAAGCATGTGATGCAGCCCGTGGCCGAATTCATGGAACAGCGTGATGACTTCGTCGTGCGTGAAGCATGCCGGCTTGCCGCCGACCGGCGCCGAGAAGTTGCAGGTCAGGTACGCGACCGGCGTCTGCACGGCGTTGCCGCGCTTCGCGCGCGCACGCGCATCGTCCATCCACGCGCCGCCGCGCTTGCCTTCGCGTGCATAAAGGTCGAGATAGAACTGCGCGACGAGCGAGCCGTCGCGGTTCTCCACGCGGAAGAAGCGCACGTCCTTGTGCCACACCGGTGCGTCGTCCGGCTTGATCCGCACGCCGAACAGCGTTTCGGTGACGGTGAACAGGCCCTTCAGCACGGCCGGTTCCGGGAAGTACTGCTTGACCTCGTTTTCCGAGAACGCGTAGCGCTGCTGGCGCAGCCGCTCGGCCGAGAACGCGACGTCCCACGGCGCGAGCTCGGCCAGACCGAGTTCCTTCGCGGCGAACGCGCGCAGTTCGTCCCAGTCCTTGTCAGCGTGCGGTCGCGCGCGCGTCGCGAGATCCTCGAGGAACGCGATCACCTGCTGTGGCGATTCGGCCATCTTCGGCGCGAGCGACACTTCGGCGAAGTTGCGGTAGCCGAGCATCTGCGCTTCTTCGCGGCGCAGCTTCAGTTCGTCGGCGACGATCGCCGTGTTGTCCCACTCGGCCTTGCCGCCGCCGTACTGCGGGCCGAGTTCCGATGCGCGGGTTGCATACGCGCGGTACAGCGTCTCGCGCATCGCGCGGTTCTCGGCGTACTGCAGTACCGGGAAGTAGGACGGGAAGTGCAGCGTGAACTTCCAGCCTTCCTTGCCTTCCTTCTGCGCGGCTTCGCAGGCCGCTTCGATCGCGTCGCCCGGCAGGCCGGCCAGCTCGGCTTCGTCGTGCGCGAAATACGCATACGCGTTGGTTGCGTCGAGCACGTGGTCGGAGAACGCCTTCGACAGCGCGGCCTGCTGCTCCTGCAGTTCCGCGAAGCGCGGCTTCTGGTCCTCGGGCAACTCGGCGCCCGACAGGCGGAAATCGCGCAGCGCGTTGTCGAGGATCTTCTTGCGCTCGGCGGACAGCGTCGCGTATTCGGCGCTCGCGGCGATCGCCTTGTACTTCTCGTACAGCGCGAGGTTCTGGCCGACGCTCGACCAGAACTCGGTCACGCGCGGCAGGTTTTCGCCGTAGGCGGCGCGCAGCTCCGGCGTATCGGCGACCGCGTTCAGGTGGCCGACGACGCCCCATGCACGCCCGAGCGGCTCCGTCGCCTGCTCGACCGTCTCGACGATCGCGGCCCATGTCGCCGGCGTCGCTGGCGCGCTCGCGGTGTCGACCGCGCGGTTGGCGGCATCGAGCAGCGTGTCGAGCGCGGGCGTCACGTGTTCCGGACGAATCTCGCCGAAGCGGGGCAGGCCGGAGAAATCGAGGAGCGGATTGGTGTTGGCGCTGGCGGACATTAAGACTCCCTGTCTGTTGCCGGATGAACCGGGGTGAAAAGGGTGAGGCGCGATGCGGCGGCGCCCGATACCGACATTATTGGGGCGCATCGCGCGCTTTCCAATCGTTAGTTTCTAACGACGCGATTGGATGCGCTCGGTACGGGGTCGGATACGGGGGAATTCAGTGCGACGGCGCGGCCACGGCGGGCGACCGGCGAGACGCCGGCGCGCGAATGCGCGCCGGCTGGGCGGGCAGAGCAATCGGGCGGCCCTCAGGCGGCCGCGGCAGCGCGCTCGGCGGCTTCGATCGTGTTGATCAGCAGCATCGTGATGGTCATCGGGCCGACACCGCCCGGCACCGGCGTGATGTGACCGGCAACTTCCTTCACGCCGGCGAAGTCGACGTCGCCACACAGCTTGCCCGCATCGTCGCGGTTCATGCCGACGTCGATCACGGTCGCGCCGGGCTTGACCATGTCGGCTGTCAGGATGTTGCGCTTGCCGACCGCGGCGACCACGACGTCGGCCTGGCGCGTGTGCGCGGCGAGGTCGCGCGTCTTGCTGTGGCAGATCGTCACGGTCGCGCCGGCTTCGAGCAGCAGCATCGCCATCGGCTTGCCGACGATGTTCGAGCGGCCGATCACGACCGCGTTCGCGCCCTGCAGCGGGATGTCGTGCGCCTCGAACATCTTCATCACGCCGTAGGGCGTGCACGGGCGGAACAGCGGCTTGCCCGTCATCAGCGCGCCGGCGTTCGCGACGTGGAAGCCGTCGACGTCCTTCTCCGGCGCGATCGCCTCGATCACCTTGTGGCTGTCGATGTGTTTCGGTAGCGGCAGCTGGACCAGGATGCCGTGGATCTTCGGGTCGCGGTTCAGTTCGTCGATGCGCGCGAGCAGGTCGGCTTCCGACAGGGTGTCCGGGTACGCATCCTTCTGCGAGAAGAAACCGTTGTCCTCGCACGCCTTGATCTTGTTGCGCACGTAGACTTCGCTCGCGGGGTTCGCGCCGACGAGGATCACCGCGAGACCAGGCTGGTGGCCGCGTGCGGTCAGGGCGGCGGCGCGTTCGGCGGCCTGTGCGCGCAAGGTCTTCGAAAGGGCGTTGCCGTCGATGAGGAGGGCTGTCATGGTGGTGGTTTTGCCGGGAAGTTGGAATGCGGGCGTGCGGCGCACGAAACGCCGCAGCAAAGCACGCAATTATACCGGTCGCCTGCCGTCGTCCGACAGCGAATACAAGGAAAGCGTCATGGCGGCAGTGCCGGCGCCCCGGGAGGCGGCGCCGGGCACGTGCCGTGCGAGCGGGCCGCATCGCGCGGCGCAGTCGTGCGGTGGTGCGGCCGGCGGGGCAGGTGCCCCGCGGCCGCGCAACGTTCAGGCCTGCTTCTTCGACAGGGCGAGGCGCAGCAGGTCGGCGACCGTGTTGACGTTGAGCTTTTCCATGATGTTCGCGCGGTGAGCTTCGACCGTCTTGATGCTGATCCCGAGATCGTCGGCGATCTGCTTGTTCAGCCGGCCGGCGATGATCCGCTCGAGCATCTGCTGCTCGCGCGCGGTCAGCTTCGACAGACGCTCGCTCGCGGCGCGCTGTTCCTGGACGCTCTTGCTTTCGCTTCGGGCCTTGTCGAGCATCCGCTCGACGAGCTTGCGCAGCTCGGCCTCGTCGAACGGTTTCTCGATAAAGTCCATCGCACCCTTTTTCATCGTCGACACCGCCATCGGCACGTCGCCGTGGCCCGTGACGAAGATGATCGGCAGCGCGGCGTTGTCCGCGATCAGGCGCTCCTGCAGCTCGAGGCCGCTCATGCCCGACATCCGCACGTCGAGGATCAGGCAGGCGATCTGGCCGGCCTGCTGCGCCGGCTGATAGGCATCGAGGAATTGCTCCGCGCTCGAGAAGCATTGCACGCGATAGCCGTTCGCCTCCAGCAGCCAGCGCAGCGAGTCCCGTACGGCTTCGTCGTCGTCGACGACGAAGACAGTTTCCTGAGTGGTGGTGACAGGGCTATTCATAGTTCTCCCGTAACGGTATGTGATGCCGATGCCTCGCGCCCCCCTTGGCCGAGATCAGCGGGTTCCCCAATGGGCAGGCTGCAGTGGAACGTCGCGCCGGAAATGCGGCCATCCGGCTCGACGTTGTTGACCACCCACAGACGCCCCCGATGCGATTCGATGATCGAACGGCAGATGTTCAGCCCCATGCCCATGCCATCGGACTTGGTGCTGTAAAACGGTTCGAACAGGCGCTCGGCGGTCGCTTCGTCGACGCCCGGGCCCTGGTCGATCACGCGGATGTCGACGAAACCCGCGTCGATGTCGGCGACCACGCGGATCACGCCGTCCGCCGACGCCGGCTTCACGTCGGCCATCGCCTCGGCCGCGTTCTTCAGCAGGTTCATCAGCACCTGTTCGATCAGCACGGGGTCGACATAAATAATAGGCATTCTTGCGAGGATTTCCGTGACGATCCGGATCCTGCGCTTCCTGGCCTCGATTTCGGCCAGCCCGACGGCGTCGGCGACGATGTCCGCGACGCGCGCCGGCTGGCGCTTCGGCTCGCTGCGCTTCACGAATTCGCGGATCCGCTTGACGATCATCCCCGCGCGCAGCGCCTGCTGCGCGGTCTTTTCCAGCGCGGGCTGCAGCGTCTCGGGCGTGCCGCGGCCGCTCTTGACGAGCGCGAGCGTGCCCGAGCAGTAGTTGTTGATCGCGGCGAGCGGCTGATTCAATTCGTGAGCAATCGACGACGCCATTTCACCCATCGTCATCAATCGGCTCGTGAACTGCAGCTTCTCTTCCTGCTGGTGCGCGAGTTCCTGCGCCTTCTTGCGGGTCGTGATGTCGGTCGCGATCTGCATCTGCGCGAGGTGGCCGTCCACCCACTGGATGTACTGGCGGCGCACCTCGAACCACTTCTGGATGCTCTCGACGTACACCTCCTGCGCATCGGCGGTGCTGCTCGTCAGCGCGGCGGCCGGCAGGCCCGCGAACGCGTCGACCATGTCGATCGAGTCGGATGACGCCTGCGCGCGGTCGAAGCCGCCGCCGGACAGCTCGAGGTGGCCGTCCGGACGGATGCCGAACAGGTGGCGGTAGTAGCGGTTCGCGAACAGCAGCTCGGCTTCGTCGGCGGCGAGCACCGACACGGCGGCGTCGAGGCTTTCGAGCACCGTCGTGAAGCGCTCGTGCGCGGCCGCGAGTTCCTCGCGTGCGCGCTTCGGCTCGGTGATGTCGGTCATCGACGACATCCAGCCGGTCTGGCGGCCCGAGCTGTCGATCAGCGGCGACACGTAGAGGCGCGCATGGAACAGCGTGCCGTTCTTGCGCCGCACGCGCAACTCGAAGCCCGAGCTCGGTGCCTTGCCACGCAGGGTCATGTCGAGCTGGCGCTGCATTTCCGGGTAGGCGTCGCGCGGCCAGTACGGGAACGGCGCGACCTTGCCGACGAGGTCGGTTTCGTCCCAGCCCGTCATCCGGCAGAACGCGGGGTTCACGTGCGTGATGCGGCCGTGCATGTCGAGCACGCGCATGCCGATCAGCACCGAGTTTTCCATCGCGCGGCGGAAGAACGCTTCCGCGTACAGCGCCTGCTGCGCCTCGAAGCGCTGGCGCGTGTGCTTCCACAGACTCCAGAGGCTCCACAGCACGAAGCACGACAACCCCGCGACGAGCCACACGAGCGTATTGTTGGTCAGGTTCGTGAGCTGCGGGAATGCGTACACGCGAACGGTGAGCCCCTGGCCGGGCGGATCGAGCGGCAGGTCGTAGTGGGAATCGCGCGGCAGGCGCGGGCGCGTCGACGTGGACGACAGCTCGCGGTTGTTCGAGTCGGTGATCGAGATCTTGTACTTCGACGACAGCTCCTGCGGGATGTCGTGCTTCAGGATCCCTTCGACCGAGAACACCGCGGCGATCGAGCCGAGATATTCGCGGTCGCCGCGCATCACGGGCGTCTGCAGCGTGATGAAGCCGTTGCCGAAGTCGTCGTAGATCAGCGGCGAATAGGCCTGGCGGCGCGTGCTGCGCGCTTCGTCGTACGCGCCGCGCACGGCGTCCTGCATCTGGGCGTCGCCGGGCTTCGCGAGCCGCTGGCCGAGCAGCGGCGGGTGCACGGTCGGCCAGCGCTGCACGCCGGGCGCGGTGTACCAGTTCAGGTAGAGGATTTCCGGATGCGTCTGCATCACGTCCGCGACGGCCATCTGGAATGCATTCTGGTCGAGGCGGCCGGACGCGAGATCGCGCGACAGCGCCTGCAACTGCTCCTGCGCGCCCGTCATCGACAGACGGATCTGCTGCTGCGCCCACGCGACGTTACGGAACAGGGTGTCTTCCTGCTGCTGCTGTTCGCGGCGATTGAGGCTCCATAGAATCAGGCTCATCACCACGAGGAACACGAGGATCGACAGCAGCGGCGTCAGCAAATAGGAGTTGGACCACCACGGTCCGTGGTGCCAGCGGGACGGCTGCGACTCCGCCGGCGGGCCCGACGGTCGCGCCGAGCGTGCGAAAAGCCGATCGGTCAACATGGCAGGATTGTAGCGCAGCGCAATACATGGAAAACCCATACCGGATATGTTGAACGGAAACGGATTTGTCCTTGCGACGCGTGCCGGAGAGGCCCGAAGCGAGGGTGCAGCGCAGCAATATTCCGCATTACGAGAAAAGATCTCATAATTCGAAAATTTTGTTGCGCGTGGTCGTACACGCTCATTACAATCCGTCGGAGCTTGCCCGCAGCCGGCCGCGTCGCGGCGTCTGCACAAGAGCGATCCTCACATTCCAGGACCCAGGAGACGAGAATGTCCGCTGTACCGAACGAAGTGATGAAATATGTCGCCGCCGATCGTGACGACGACCCGCAAGAAACCGTTGAATGGCTCGAGTCGCTCGACGGCGTGATCTCCTCCGTGGGCACTGGCCGCGCGCACTACCTGATCGAAAAGCAGATCGAATTCGCCCGCATGCACGGCGAACACCTCCCGTTCTCTGCCAACACCCCGTACATCAACACGATCCCGGTCGAAGCCCAGGCGAAGATTCCTGGCGACCAGGATATCGAGCACCGCATCCGTTCGTACACGCGCTGGAATGCGCTGGCGATGGTGCTGCGCGCAGGCAAGGATACGAACGTCGGCGGCCACATCGCATCATTCGCGTCGGCCGCGACGCTCTATGACGTCGGCTACAACCACTTCTGGCACGCGGCGTCCGACCAGCACGGCGGCGATCTCGTGTTCGTTCAGGGTCACTCGTCGCCGGGCGTGTATTCGCGCGCGTTCCTGCTCGGCCGCCTGAAGGAAGAGCAGCTCGACAACTTCCGCCAGGAAGTCGACGGCAACGGCATTTCGTCGTACCCGCACCCGTGGCTGATGCCGGACTTCTGGCAGTTCCCGACCGTGTCGATGGGTCTCGGCCCGATCATGGCGATCTACCAGGCGCGCTTCATGAAGTACCTGGAATCGCGCGGCATCGCGAAGACCGCCGGCCGCAAGGTCTGGGCGTTCCTCGGCGACGGCGAGACGGACGAGCCGGAATCGCTCGGCGCGATCGGCATGGCGAGCCGCGAGAAGCTCGACAACCTCGTGTTCGTGATCAACTGCAACCTGCAGCGTCTCGATGGCCCGGTGCGCGGCAACGGCAAGATCATCCAGGAACTGGAATCGGAATTCCGCGGCGCCGGCTGGAACGTGATCAAGGTCATCTGGGGCAGCCGCTGGGATGCGCTGTTCGCACGCGACAAGACGGGCGCGCTGATGCGCCGCATGATGGAATGCGTCGACGGTGAATACCAGACGTACAAGTCGGAGTCGGGCGCGTACGTTCGCGAGCACTTCTTCAACTCGCCCGAGCTGAAGGCGCTGGTCGCCGACTGGTCGGACGACGACATCTGGGCGCTGAACCGCGGCGGCCACGATCCGCACAAGATCTACGCGGCGTTCCACGAAGCCAGCAACACGAAGGGCGCGCCGACCGTCATCCTCGCGAAGACCATCAAGGGCTACGGGATGGGCGAGTCGGGCCAGGCGATGAACATCACGCACCAGCAGAAGAAGCTGCCGGTCGAGCAACTGAAGAAGTTCCGTGACCAGTTCCGCCTGCCGATCACCGACGAGCAGATCGCCGACGTGCCGTACCTGAAGTTCGAGGAAGGCTCGAAGGAACTCGAATACATGCGCCAGAAGCGCATGGACCTCGGCGGCTACCTGCCGCACCGCCGCGAGAAGGCGACGTCGCTGCCGGTGCCGGCGCTCGACGCATTCGAGCCGCTGCTGAAGGGCACGGGCGAAGGCCGCGAGATTTCGACGACGATGGCGTTCGTGCGGATCCTGAACATCCTGCTGAAGGACAAGGCGCTGGGCAAGCGCGTCGTGCCGATCGTCCCGGACGAATCGCGTACGTTCGGCATGGAAGGCCTGTTCCGCCAGATCGGTATCTGGAACCAGGAAGGCCAGAAGTACGTGCCGGAAGATTCCGACCAGCTGATGTTCTACAAGGAATCGGAAACCGGCCAGATCCTGCAGGAAGGCATCAACGAAGCGGGCGGCATGTGCGACTGGATCGCGGCGGCGACGTCGTATTCGACGCACGGCGAGATCATGGTGCCGTTCTACATCTTCTATTCGATGTTCGGCTTCCAGCGGATCGGCGACCTGGCATGGGCGGCGGGCGACATGCGCTCGCGCGGCTTCCTGCTCGGCGGCACCGCGGGCCGCACGACGCTGAACGGCGAAGGCCTGCAGCACGAAGACGGTCACTCGCTCCTGTGGGCGGCATCGGTGCCGAACTGCGTGAGCTACGACCCGACGTTCGGCTACGAACTCGCGGTGATCATCCAGGACGGTCTGCGCCGCATGGTGCAGGACCAGGAAGACGTGTACTACTACATCACGGTGATGAACGAGAACTACGAGCACCCGGCGATTCCGCAGGGCGAGCACGTGGCGGCAGACATCATCAAGGGCATGTACGCGTTCAAGAAGGCCGACGCCGACCAGAAGGCGCCGCGCGTGCAACTGCTCGGCGCAGGCACGATCTTCAACGAAGTGATCGCTGCTGCCGACCTGCTGAAGAACGACTGGGGCGTCGCGGCCGACCTGTGGAGCGTGCCGAGCTTCACCGAACTCGCGCGTGAAGGCCACGAAGTCGAGCGCTGGAATCTGCTCCATCCGACCGAGGAACGTCGCCTGTCGCACGTGCAGAAGTGCCTGAAGGACACGCAGGGTCCGGTCATCGCATCGACCGACTACGTGCGCGCGCTGGTCGACCAGATCCGCGGCCAGGTCGATCGCCGCTTCGTCGTGCTGGGCACGGACGGTTTCGGTCGTTCGGACACCCGCGAGAAGCTGCGTCACTTCTTCGAAGTCGACCGTCACTGGGTCACCGTCGCCGCGCTGAACGCACTGGCCGACGAAGGCACGATCGAGCGCAAGGTGGTCGCGGATGCGATTGCCAAGTACAACCTCGATCCGTCGAAGCCCAACCCGATGACCGTTTAACGCACACGCGCCGTGTGATGCCGCGCGCCGCTTCCGGGAGGGGCGCGCGCGGCCATGGAGACACAAAAAGATGAGTCAAGCGATCGAAGTGAAGGTGCCGGATATCGGCGATTACAAGGACGTGCCCGTCATCGAGGTGCTCGTGAAGGTGGGCGACACGGTCGAGCCCGAGCAGTCGCTCGTCACGCTCGAATCGGACAAGGCGACGATGGACGTCCCGAGCCCGGCAGCCGGCACGGTCAAGGAAGTGAAGATCAAGGTGGGCGATTCCGTGTCGGAAGGCTCGTTGATCATCCTGCTCGAAGGCGGCGCCGCGGCGCAGGTGAACGGCGCGGCCGCGCCGGCAGCAGCTCCCGCACCGGCGGCAGCGCCGGCACCGGCTGCAGCAGCGTCGGCTGCCGCACCCGCCGCTGCGGGTGGCACGCTCGAGGTGAAGGTACCCGACATCGGCGACTACAAGGACGTCCCGGTGATCGAGATCGGCGTGAAGGTCGGCGACACGGTCGAGAAGGAGCAGTCGCTCGTCACGCTCGAATCGGACAAGGCGACGATGGACGTGCCGAGCCCGGCCGCCGGCGTCGTGAAGGAAATCAAGGTCAAGGTGGGCGATTCGGTGTCGGAAGGCACGCTGATCGTGCTGCTCGACGCCGCCGGCGCAGCGCCTGCCGCCGCGCCGCAAGCGAGCGCACCGGCACCGGCCGCTGCCGCGCCGGCTCCCGCCGCCGCACCGGCACCCGCGAAGGCTGCGCCGGCTCCGGCTGCTGCCGCGCCGGCCGCCGCACCGTCGGGCGAGTATCGCGCGAGCCACGCATCGCCGTCCGTGCGCAAGTTCGCGCGCGAACTCGGCGTCGAAGTCGCACGCGTGCAGGGTAGCGGTCCGAAGGGCCGTATCACGAAGGACGACATCACGGGCTTCGTGAAGGGCGTGATGACGGGCCAGCGCGCAGCGCCGGGCGCAGCAGCCGCGCCGGCAGGCGGCGGCGAGCTGAACCTGCTGCCGTGGCCGAAGGTCGACTTCTCGAAGTTCGGCCCGTTCGAGGCGAAGCCGCTGTCGCGCATCAAGAAGATCTCGGGCGCGAACCTGCATCGCAACTGGGTGATGATCCCGCACGTCACGAACAACGACGAAGCGGACATCACCGAGCTCGAAGCGCTGCGCGTGCAACTGAACAAGGAGCACGAGAAGGCCGGTGTGAAATTCACGATGCTCGCATTCGTGATCAAGGCGGTCGTCGCCGCGCTGAAGAAGTTCCCGACCTTCAACGCCAGCCTCGACGGCGACAACCTGGTGTTCAAGCAGTACTACCACATCGGTTTCGCCGCGGACACGCCGAACGGTCTCGTCGTGCCGGTGATCCGCGACGCGGACAAAAAGGGCCTCGTCGACATCGCGAAGGAAATGGCCGAGCTGTCGAAGGCCGCGCGCGACGGCAAGCTCAAGCCGGACCAGATGCAGGGCGGCTGCTTCTCGATCTCGTCGCTCGGCGGGATCGGCGGCACCAACTTCACGCCGATCATCAACGCGCCGGAAGTCGCGATCCTCGGGTTGTCGCGCGGCCAGATGAAGCCGGTGTGGGACGGCAAGCAGTTCGTGCCGCGTCTGACGCTGCCGCTGTCGCTGTCTTATGACCATCGTGTCATCGATGGCGCGGAAGCCGCGCGGTTCAATGCGTATCTCGGTGCGTTGCTTGCCGATTTCCGTCGCATCATTCTTTGATGAGCGGGGAGTTTGCTCGCGGGGGCGTGGTTTTTTGTCGGTTATCCATGCCTCGTCGTTGAACTGGCTTTCTTGACGGTCTGCTAGCGTCGCCCCTGCGCGGGGCGGCGGTCACTTTTCTTTGTCTTCCAAAGAAAAGTAACCAAAAGAAAGGCGCGTCCTTGGGCGGACGGCAAAGGTGGTCCTGCCCATGTGCGCGTTCTCTTGCCAGGCCGTAGTTCTTCCGCGAGCAGCTCCCTCTCTGTCTGCAGCTAATCAAGAAGGGGACAGTAATGAGTCTCATCGAAGTCAAGGTTCCGGATATCGGCGATTTCAGCGGCGTCGATGTCATCGAAGTCAACGTGAAGCCGGGCGACGTGATCGAAAAAGAGCAAACGCTCATCACGCTCGAATCGGACAAAGCCTCCATGGAAGTGCCCAGCGACGTCGCCGGCACGGTCAAGGAAGTCAAGGTCAAGGCCGGCGAGAAAGTCTCGCAAGGCACGGTCATCGCCATCGTCGAAGCAGCGGCCGGCGCCGCCGCACCCGCGAAAGCAGCCGAACCCGCGAAGGCCGCAGCACCGGCCCCGGCCGCTGCACCCGCCGCCGCTCCTGCACCCGCGCCGCAAGCCGGCAGCTACGCAGGTGCCGCCGACATCGAGTGCGACATGCTCGTGCTCGGCGCCGGCCCCGGCGGCTACTCGGCCGCGTTCCGCTCAGCCGACCTCGGCATGAAGACGGTGCTGGTCGAACGCTACTCGACGCTCGGCGGCGTGTGCCTGAACGTCGGTTGCATCCCGTCGAAGGCGCTGCTGCACACGGCACTCGTCATCGACGAAGCCGCGGCGCTGGCGTCGCACGGCATCACGTTCGGCAAGCCGGAGGTCGATCTCGACAAGCTTCGCGACTTCAAGGGCGGCGTCGTCAAGAAGCTGACGACGGGCCTCGCCGGCATGGCGAAGGCGCGCAAGGTCGAAGTCGTCACGGGCGTCGGCGCATTCGTCGATCCGTATCACATGGAAGTGCAGGGCGAAAACGGCAAGAAGGTCGTCAAGTTCAAGCAGGCGATCATCGCCGCGGGCTCGCAAGCCGTGAAGCTGCCGTTCATGCCGGAAGACCCGCGTGTCGTCGATTCGACGGGCGCGCTCGAACTGCGCCAGCTGCCCAAGCGCATGCTCGTGATCGGCGGCGGCATCATCGGCCTCGAAATGGCAACGGTGTACGCGACGCTCGGCGCCGAGATCGATGTGGTCGAAATGATGGACGGCCTGATGATGGGCGCGGACCGCGATCTCGTGAAGGTCTGGGAAAAGTACAACGCGAAGCGCTTCGGCAACGTGATGCTGAAGACCAAGACTGTCGGCGCGGAAGCGAAGGAAGACGGCATCTACGTCAAGTTCGAGGGCGAGAAGGCGCCGGCGGAAGCGCAGCGCTACGACCTCGTGCTCGTCGCGGTGGGCCGCAGCCCGAACGGCAAGAAGATCGGTGCCGACAAGGCCGGCGTCGCGGTCACCGACCGCGGCTTCATCGAAGTCGACAAGCAGATGCGCACGAACGTCCCGCACATCTTCGCGATCGGCGACGTCGTCGGTCAGCCGATGCTCGCGCACAAGGCCGTGCATGAAGGCCACGTCGCAGCGGAAGCCGCGCACGGCGAGAAGGCGTACTTCGATGCGCTGCAAATCCCGTCGGTGGCGTACACGGATCCGGAAGTGGCCTGGGCCGGCAAGACGGAAGACCAGTGCAAGGCCGAAGGCATCAAGTACGGCAAGGCCGTGTTCCCGTGGGCCGCATCGGGTCGCGCGATCGCGAACGGCCGCGACGAAGGCTTCACGAAGCTGATCTTCGACGAGGAAACCCATCGCGTGATCGGCGGCGGCATCGTCGGCCTGAACGCGGGCGACCTGATCAGCGAAGTGTGCCTCGCCGTCGAGATGGGCGCGGACGCGGAAGACATCGGCAAGACGATCCATCCGCACCCGACGCTCGGCGAATCGGTCGGCATGGCCGCCGAGCTGTACGAAGGCGTCTGCACGGACCTGCCGCCGCAACGCAAGAAGTAACGCGACCGGCATGGCCGGCCTTGTGTCGGCCTCGCGCCGGCCACGAAAAACGCCGCCGCCCGGGATATCCGGACGGCGGCGTTTTCTTTTGTCCGCAACCGACGGCAATGCACGACCGCAACGGCGACGACCGGATGCCCCGATGTTCCGACGCCGGAAACGAAAAAAGCCGCGCAGTGCGCGGCTTTTTCAGGAGCAGGGGACGCTTACGCGGCCGGCTTGCTCGAACGGCGCGATGCAGCAGCGCTCGCAGCCTTCGTCGCGACAGCGGCAGCCGCGTTGAAGTTCGTTTCGGCGATCTCGACGGCTTGCTTGGCAGCCTTCTGGACCGTTTCGTACGTCGTGTTCGCTGCGTTCAGTGCCGACTTCAGTGCGGCGACAGCCGTTTCCGAACCGGCCGGGGCGTTCTTCGCGACGTTGTCGACGAGTGCCTGGACCTTCTTGTTCTGCTCGTCGAATTGCGCTTCGGCAACCTTCGCGAACTCGGCTTGCGTCGACGAGGCGATTTCATACAGGTGACGGCCGTACGAGAGCACCTTTTCCGCGACCGGCTGCGACAGGCTCGCTTGCAGCGCGATCAGTTCCTGCGCGTCCTTCACCGACAGCAGGCGCTGCGCGTTTTCCTGGCTTTCCGCCAGCGACGACTTCACGACCTGCAGGTTGAGTTCGATCAGCTTTTCGACGCCTTCGAACGCCTTGGTCGTCAGACCGAACAGGCTTTCGAGGTTGGCTTTCTGTGCGGCGGCGATTTGCTCGGGGGTCAGCAAGGACATGTCAAGCTCCTGAAAAGCGATCGCGTCGATCGCAGGGGGTAAGGGGCACTACGCTGGGGAACCTCGGAGCCGCGTGCTTTGTGCAACGCAGCAATGAGTCGTATTTTAGGGCAGAGAAAACGCTTGTCAAGTATTTTTTGTGCGTTGCACAATCGCGACAAATTATCGATAAAACAACGAGTTATCATGACGATTCGGAATCGGTTTCAGGCGTGTTCCCACATGGTGCGCACCTGGCTGGGGAAGGCGCGGCGCACAATGATCATGCACAGGTAAACCTGACAGGCATGTGGAACGTTATGCTTCTGCTCCTGTCGAAAAGCGCGCCGTTTCAATGCGCGTGCCGTGGCGATGTGCCGCCGCCGCGGTCGACACCGGTGCCGCTGGCACACCGAGCGCCGGGTACGTACTTTCCCCGCTTTATTTCGTCGCCAAAGTGACGTTATCTCAATTAACCGCGTGGTAATCGGGAGACGGGTGCTGTCGGGCAGCGCATCTCATCAATTTTTTCGATGGGAGCGGGAGGGTTGATCGACTCGTCGTTGGTCAACTCTTACATTCCGGTTTAACGACGATCGGTAAGTGCCTAATATTGCTCTTTTTTTCAGCTTTAACTACACTTGCGGAAACTCCCGCCCGCTTTGTCCAGACCCCAATGAAAGCCGAATCGTTTTCACCGCGCAGATTGTTGCAGAGCATGACGCTCGGCACGGCTGTGTCGGTCGCCGTCGCCTTGCTGGCGACCGCTGCGTCCGTCGCACCCGCTGACGCCTTTGCCGCCACTGCGAAGACCCACCAGGCCGCCAAGAAAGCCGCTTCCACTTCCTCGGCGAAGAAGAAGACGGTGAAGGCCGCCTCCGCGAAATCCGCCAACGTCGCGGCCGATGCGCCGAAGGCCACGCGCAAGCGCGCGACGCTCGCGTCGAACGTACACGGCCACCGTGGTGCGGTGCGCAAGGTCGCGTTCCAGCCGCGTCGCCCGACGGTCGGCCAGGCATTCGGCCTGCACGACACGCCGGACGCGCTCGCGCTGCGCTCGAGCGTCGCGTACGTCGTCGACCAGAACACCGGCGAGCCGCTGTTCGACAAGAATTCGCACGCCGTCGTGCCGATCGCGTGGATCTCGAAGCTGATGACGGCGATGGTCGTGCTCGACTCGAAGTCGCCGATGACCGACCAGATCGAAGTCACCGACGAAGACCGCGACTACGAGAAAGGCACGGGCTCGCGCCTGTCGGTCGGCTCGGTCCTGTCGCGCGAGGACATGCTGCACATCGCGCTGATGGCGTCGGAAAACCGTGCCGCTGCCGCGCTGTCGCGCTACTACCCGGGCGGCCGTCCGGCGTTCATCGCCGCGATGAACGCGAAGGCGAAGTCGCTCGGCATGAACGACACGCACTTCGAGAATTCGACGGGCCTGTCGAGCTCGAACGTGTCGAGCGCGCGCGACCTCGTGAAGATGGTCAATGCGGCGTACCAGTACCCGATGATTCGCCAGTTCTCGACCGATCGCACGTACGAAGTCAATACGGGCAAGCGCAACCTGATCTACAACAGCACGAACGCGCTGATCCGCGGCAACGGCTCGTGGGACATCGGCCTGCAGAAGACGGGCTTCATCAACGAGGCCGGCGAATGTCTCGTGATGCAGGCGACTATCCACGGCCGGCCGATGGTGATGGTGTTGCTGGATTCGTTCGGCAAGTACTCGCGCTTCGCCGACGCGGCGCGCCTGCGCAACTGGCTCGACGCCGGCGGCGGCGAGCGCCTGACGGCGGCCAACACGGCGAACGGCGGTACCTGATCGCGCCAAGGCGGTTTGCCGCCGTGCCGTCGCCGCAAACAAAAAGCCCCGCAATCGCGGGGCTTTTTTTCGTCCGGCCGCCGTGCGGCGGGCGGTGCGGGTCATGCGTGCCGTTGCAGCCCTTCGGCGTCCTTCGTGGGCTCCGGCCGGTAGCCGAGCGATTCCGAAATGGTGAGGGCGGTGCGGCTCAACTGGCCGAGCCACGCGTCCTGCAGGCGATCGGCCGGTGCCGACAGCGACAGGCCCGCGACGAGCTTGCCCGAGTCGTCGTAGATGCCGGCCGCGATACAGCGCACGCCCAGCTCCAGTTCCTCGTTGTCGCGCGCGCACGATTGCTGGCGCACGAGCGTCAGTTCGCGCTCGAGCTTCGCGATGTCGGTAATGCTGTTCTGCGTATGGCCGGACAGCCCGGTGCGCGTCGCGTAGGCGCGCACGCGCGACGTTTCGTCGACCGCGAGAAACAGCTTGCCGACCGATGTCAGGTGCAGCGGCGCGCGGCCGCCGATCGCGCGGACGACCTGCATCCCCGAGCGCTCCGAATACGCGCGCTCGATATAGACGATTTCGTCGCCCTGGCGTACCGACAGGTTCACGGTCTGGCCGGTCAGGCGGTGCAGTTCGCGCATCGGCATCAGCGCGGCGTCGCGTACCGACAGGCGCGCCTTCACGAGGTTGCCGAGCTCGAGCAGCCTCATGCCGAGCCGGTAGGTGCCGGGGTCGGAGCGGTCGACCAGGCGGCAGGTCACCATGTCGTTGAGGATACGGTGCGCGGTCGACGGATGAAGTTCGGTGCGCTGCGCAAGCTCCTTCAGGCTGACGGGGTCGCTGTGCGCGGCGAGCGCGTCCAGCAGCCGCATCATACGTTCGATCACCTGGATCGACGTTTTGGAATCCGGGGTGGGTTGGCTCATGTCGGGGGGGAATCGGTTGACGCATCAAGCGGTGTTGCGTCGATTGTATCTCGTATCGTGAAAAAAGCGAACGCCGTTCGAGGAAGTCCTCGTTTCCGGCCGTGCGCGCTTGCATACGCGCCGGCGTTGGTCTCGCCGGCCAAACGGCGGATAATGAGAGCCGTTTTCTCGAAGGAGCGCATATGCGAGTCGGTTTGTTCGTGACCTGCCTGGTCGACCTGATGCGTCCGGAAATCGGTTTTTCCGCGCTGAAACTGATTCGCGAAGCCGGCTACGAGGTATTCGTGCCGCCCGCGCAAACCTGCTGTGGCCAGCCGGCCTACAACTCGGGCGATCGCGCGCTCGCACGCGATCTCGCCGAAAAGACGCTGCGCGAGTTCGAGCAGTTCGACTACGTCGTCGCGCCGTCGGGCTCGTGCGGCGGCATGATCCGCACGCACTACGGCGACCTGTTCCGCGACGACCCCGAACTGATGGGGCGCTATGCGCGATTTCAGCAGAAAGTCTATGAACTGACCGATTTCCTCGCGAACGTCGCGAAGGTGACACTCGCGCCCGGCGAATTCACGGGGCCGGTCACCTATCACGACTCGTGCTCGGGCCTGCGCGAGCTCGGCGTGAAGGCGCAGCCGCGCGCGCTGCTCGCGCAGCGCGGCGTGGCCGTCACCGAGATGAAGGATTGCGAGCACTGCTGCGGCTTCGGCGGCACGTTCGCGGTCAAGTACGGCGACATTTCGGCGGCCATCGCGGACGAGAAATGCGCGAATGTCCGCGCATCCGGCGCGGGCGCCGTCGTGCTCGGCGATCTCGGCTGCATGCTGAACATCGAAGGGCGGTTGCGCCGCACGGGCGACCGCGACACGCGCGTGCTGCACGTCGCGCAGGTGCTGGCGGGCGACGTCTGACGCCCGGTTCCGCTCACTTTTCCCCGATACCGCGATGCAAGTCCAATCGATGCATTTCAAGGCCCGTGCCGGCCAGAAGCTGGCCGACCAGCGCCTGCAGCAGAACCTGAAGAAGCTGTCGACGAAGTTCGTGTCCGCACGCGCCGACGCGATGACCGAGATCGACTTCCAGGCGACGCGCGCCGCGCTGAAGGCGCGCCGCAACCGTGCACTGGAGAATCTCGACGTGTGGCTCGAGGCGTTCGAACGCGAGGCGACGCGGCGCGGCACGACGGTGCTGTTCGCGGAAACAACCGCCGACGCCGCGCGGCTCGTCGCCGACATCGCGCGACGCCACGACGTGAAGAAGGTCATCAAGACGAAGTCGATGGTGTCCGAGGAAATGCGCCTGAACGCGGTGCTCGCCGAGATGGGTGTGCAGTCGATCGAGACGGACCTGGGCGAATACATCCTGCAGATCAACGACAACGAGCCGCCGAGCCACATCATCGCGCCCGTCGTGCACAAGGACAAGGACGAGATCGCGGACCTGTTCGCGCGCACGCACCACCGCGAGCGGCTGACCGAGATCCCCGACATGACGCGCGAGGCGCGTGAGGTGCTGCGCCCGCATTTCCTGTCGGCCGACATGGGGGTGACGGGCGGCAACTTCGTGATCGCCGAGACGGGGTCGGTCGCGGTCGTCACGAACGAAGGCAACGAAGGGATGTGCACGGTGATGCCGCGCGTGCATGTCGCGGTGACGGGCATCGAGAAGGTGCTGCCGACGCTCGAGGATCTCGCGACCGCGATGCGTCTGCTGCCGCGCTCGGCGACCGGGCAGAAGACCTCGAACTACTTCTCGCTGCTCACCGGGCCGCGCGGCCCCGGCGATGAGGACGGCCCGGAGCACAACTACGTGGTGCTCGTCGACGGCGGTCGGACGGGACTGATCGGCGGCGAATTCCAGGAGATGCTGCGTTGCATTCGCTGCGGCGCATGCATGAACCACTGCCCGGTATATCAGAAGGTCGGCGGGCACGCGTACGGATGGGTCTATCCGGGCCCGATGGGCTCGGTGCTGACACCGAGCTACGTGGGGATCGACCGAGCGCTCGACTTGCCGCAGGCCGCGACCCTGTGCGGCGAATGCGACAGCGTGTGCCCGGCCGGGATCCCGTTGTCGCACTTGCTGCGTACGCTGCGCGAGAAACAGGTCGAGCGGCATCTGCGGCCGTGGCGCGAGCGCGCCGCGCTCGCCGCGTGGGGCTTCGTCGCGCGCCGGCCGATGCTGTATGCGCTGACGACCAAGCTCGCGGTGCGCATCCTCGAGCGGCTGGGCGGCAATGGCGGCACGCTGCGGCGCCTGCCAATGATGGGCGGCTGGATGGACACGCGCGACATGCCGACGCCGACCGGGCGCACGTTCCGCGAGCTGTACGCGGCATCCCAAAGCCACCTCGGCTGACCACTGTTCATCGAGCGACAACAGTGCGTTCGCTATTCATGTATTTATCTCGATAGGTGCGGTCTATAGAATCCTGCCTGTAGTCCCCGGAATCGGGTTTCGGGGCATGAGGTCAAGGAGCCGCATCATGAGAAAGACAATATCGATGTACTGGCCGCTGGCAATCGTCGTCCCGCTCGCCGCGGTCGCTTATTTGCACGCGATGGCCGACGCACCGTCGCGTGGCCCGATCGCCGTTCATCAGGCATCGGCCGAACTCGCGCGCGCGGTGTCGTTCGGGCTGGTCGGCGACGCGGCGAAGCCGTTGCCGGCCGTATCCGGCGACGTCGCGCTCGCCGCACCCAAGGCGCTGTAAGTCACGCCGCCGTCGCTTTGCGCGGCGGCGCGATTCCGGGCGCCTTTGTATAATGGCGCGTTCTTCTTCCACGCGGTTCACCGCGGCTTTTCGAGAGTGCGATGTCCCGCGTTGCGATCTGTTTCGTCTGTCTCGGCAACATCTGCCGTTCGCCCACGGCGGAAGGCGTGATGCGCCACCAGGTCGACGCGGCCGGGCTGGCCGACCGGATCGCGATCGATTCGGCCGGGACGGGCGACTGGCACGTCGGCGAGCCGCCCGACACGCGCGCGCAGGCGGCGGCGCGCACGCGCGGCTACGACCTGTCGGCGCTGCGGGCGCGGCAAGTGAGCGCGGTGGATTTCGAGCGGTTCGATCTGCTGCTGGCGATGGACGAGGCCAATTTCGCGGAATTGCGGCGGCGCTGCCCGCCCGAGCATCGCGACAAGGTGCGCCTCCTGATGGAATTCGCGCCGGGCGCGACCGAGATCGAAGTGGCGGATCCTTATTTCGGCGGCGCGCAGGGCTTCGAACAGGTGCTCGACCAGGTCGAGCGCGCGTGCGCGGGCCTGCTCGATACCCTCCGCAGCGGCGCCTCGCACTGATCGCGGCGGGGTATTCAGCGATCTGCGAATACCCTGTCGAAGACATGGATACTTGACTAAAATCGTCAAATATTTATACTTGACCAAAACCGTCAAGATTGCAGTCCCCTAGACACCATGAGACTCACCACCAAAGGCCGTTTCGCCGTCACGGCGATGATTGACTTGGCACTGCGCCAGGAGCAGGGCCCGGTGACGCTTGCAGGCATCAGCCAGCGCCAGCGGATTTCGCTCTCGTATCTCGAACAGCTGTTCGGCAAGCTGCGCAGGCATGAAATCGTCGAATCCGTGCGCGGCCCGGGCGGCGGCTACAACCTCGCGCGCCGCGCGCAGGACGTCACCGTCGCCGACATCATCATCGCGGTCGATGAACCGCTCGACGCCACGCAGTGCGGCGGCAAAGGCACGTGCGACGGCTCGAAGCAGCCCGACGGCCATTGCATGACGCACGAGCTGTGGTCGACCCTGAACCAGAAAATGGTCGAATACCTCGATTCGGTATCGCTGCAGGATCTCGTCGATCAGCAGCGCGCACGCGAAGGCGCACCCGCGGTGCTGCGCGACCGGCGCACGCCGGAGCCCGTCGCGGCACCGGCCGAACCGGTGCGCACGATGCCGCTCGGTCCCAATTCGGTGTTCAACATCGCGAGTTCGTGAGCGCGAACGCGCCGCACACCCCATAACGCACATAGTCCCTGCACAGAATTCCCGGAGCGACAGATGACCCAAGAGACTCTCCACCTGCCCATCTACATGGATTACAGCGCGACGACGCCGGTCGACCCGCGCGTGGTCGACAAGATGGTGCCGTACCTGCGCGAGCAGTTCGGCAACCCGGCGTCGCGCAGCCACGCATACGGCTGGGACGCGGAACGCGCGGTCGAGGAAGCGCGCGAGCAGGTGGCTGCGCTCGTGAACGCGGATCCGCGCGAGATCATCTGGACGTCCGGCGCGACGGAATCGGACAACCTCGCCATCAAGGGTGCCGCGAACTTCTACAAGGGCAAGGGCAAGCACATCATCACGGTGAAGACCGAGCACAAGGCCGTGCTCGATACCTGCCGCGAGCTCGAGCGCGACGGCTTCGAAGTCACCTATCTCGACGTGAAGGAAGACGGCCTGATCGACCTCGACGTGTTCAAGGCCGCGCTGCGCCCGGACACGATCCTCGTGTCGGTCATGCACGTGAACAACGAGATCGGCGTGATCCAGGACATCGAGACGATCGGTGAAATCTGCCGCGAGAAGGGCATCGTGTTCCACGTCGACGCCGCACAGTCGACCGGCAAGGTCGAGATCGACCTCGCGAAGCTGAAGGTCGACCTGATGTCGTTCTCGGCGCACAAGACCTACGGCCCGAAGGGCATCGGCGCGCTGTACGTGCGCCGCAAGCCGCGGGTGCGCATCGAAGCGCAGATGCACGGCGGCGGCCACGAGCGCGGGATGCGTTCGGGCACGCTGGCGACGCACCAGATCGTCGGCATGGGTGAAGCGTTCCGCATCGCGCGTGAAGAAATGGCGACCGAGAACGAGCGCATCCGCATGCTGCGCGACAAGCTGCTGCGCGGCCTGTCGCAGATCGAGGAAACGTACGTGAACGGCGACATGGAGCACCGTGTTCCGCACAACCTGAACATCAGTTTCAACTTCGTCGAAGGCGAGTCACTGATCATGGCGATCAAGGACGTCGCGGTGTCGTCGGGCTCGGCGTGCACGTCGGCGTCGCTGGAGCCGTCGTACGTGCTGCGTGCACTCGGCCGCAACGACGAACTCGCGCACAGCTCGATCCGTTTCACGGTCGGCCGCTTCACGACGGAGCAGGAAGTCGACTTCGTGATCGCACTGCTGAACAGCAAGATCGCGAAGCTGCGCGAGCTGTCGCCGCTCTGGGAAATGCACCAGGAAGGCATCGATCTGTCGACGATCGAATGGGCTGCACACTGAACACCGCATTGAATACATTCGCGGGCGGATTTGCGCACGCAGACGTAACGAGTCAAGGAGTCTGAGTCATGTCATACAGCAACAAGGTTCTGGATCACTACGAAAACCCGCGTAACGTCGGTTCGTTCGCGAAAGACGACGACGCGGTCGGCACGGGCATGGTCGGCGCGCCGGCCTGCGGCGACGTGATGAAGCTGCAGATCCGCGTCGGCGCGGACGGCGTGATCGAAGACGCGAAGTTCAAGACGTACGGCTGCGGTTCGGCGATCGCGTCGAGCTCGCTCGTGACCGAATGGGTGAAGGGCAAGACCCTCGACGAGGCGCTGTCGATCAAGAACACGCAGATCGCCGAAGAGCTGGCCCTGCCGCCGGTGAAGATTCACTGCTCGATTCTCGCGGAAGACGCGATCAAGGCAGCCGTGGCCGACTACAAGAAGCGCCACGACACGAAGGAAGGCGATCAGGCAGCGGCCTGAGCGCCATCGAGCGGCTTGTGAAGGAACGCGGCGGGCCCGGGCGGCGCGCCGCGGCAAGGACATCATGGCAATTACACTGACCGAAAAAGCAGCACAGCACGTCCAGAAATACCTCGTCCGTCGCGGCAAGGGTGTGGGCCTGCGGCTTGGCGTTCGCACGACCGGGTGCTCGGGGCTCGCGTACAAGCTCGAGTATGTCGACGAGCTGGCCCCCGAGGATCAGGTGTTCGAGAGCCATGGCGTGAAGGTCGTCGTCGACCCGAAAAGCCTCGCGTACATCGACGGCACCGAGCTCGACTTTGCACGCGAAGGCCTGAACGAAGGGTTCAAGTTCAACAACCCGAACGTGAAGGACGAGTGCGGTTGCGGCGAATCGTTCCGCGTGTGACGCGGGTATCCGCGCGATGCGGGCAAGAGGCGGCACGAGCCGCCTTTTTAATGTGCGGCGTTTGCCGCGCGACGAACCGGAATTGAACGCGACGATGGTTTCGCTGAAAGACAGCCACTTCGATCTGTTTCACCTGCCGGCGCAATTCGCGCTCGACGAGGCTGCGCTCGACAGCGCGTATCGCACCGTGCAGACGCAGGTCCACCCGGACCGCTTCGCGGCGGCCGGCGACGCGCAAAAGCGCATCGCGATGCAATGGGCGACCCGTGCGAACGAAGCCTACCGCACGCTGCGCGATCCGCTGAAACGCGCGACCTATCTGCTGTCGCTGCGCGGCGTCGACATCGGTGCCGAAAACAACACCGCGATGGAGCCCGCGTTCCTGATGCAGCAGATGGAGTGGCGCGAAGGCATCGAGGATGCCGCTGCCGCCCGCAACGTCGATGCGCTCGATGCGCTGCTCGCCGAATTGCGCGACGAAAAGCGCGTGCGCCTCGAGCGCCTCGGCACGCTGCTCGACAGCGCAGCCGACCAGGCCGCCGCCGAAGCCGTGCGCCAGCTGATGTTCATCGAACGGGTCGCGTCGGAAGTGGGCGCGCAGATCGAGCGCCTCGAAACTTAACCGCGTGCCTCGCGGCACGCGCAGCAAACGGGCCGAGCGCCCGAACGAACCAAGATGGCTTTACTGCAAATTTCCGAACCGGGCATGGCGCCGGCGCCGCACCAGCGGCGACTCGCTGTCGGGATCGATCTCGGCACGACGAACTCGCTCGTCGCGGCCGTGCGCAACAGCGTGCCCGAAGTGCTGCCGGACGAGGCGGGCCGCGTGCTGCTGCCGTCGGTGGTCCGTTATCTGGAGAAGGGCGGCCGCCGCATCGGTCACGAAGCGAAGGAGCAGGCCGCGACCGATCCGCGCAACACGATCGTGTCGGTCAAGCGCTTCATGGGCCGCGGCAAGGCCGAGGTCGAAGGCGCGGCGAACGCGCCTTACGAATTCGTCGATGCACCGGGCATGGTGCAGATCCGCACGATCGACGGCGTGAAGAGCCCGGTCGAAGTGTCGGCCGAGATTCTCGCGACGCTGCGTTACCGCGCGGAAGACACGCTCGGCGACGAACTGGTCGGCGCGGTGATCACGGTGCCCGCATACTTCGATGACGCGCAGCGCCAGGCGACGAAGGACGCCGCGCGTCTCGCGGGCATCAACGTCCTGCGCCTGCTGAACGAACCGACCGCGGCCGCGATCGCCTATGGTCTCGACAACGCGGCCGAAGGCCTCTACGCGGTGTACGACCTCGGCGGCGGCACGTTCGACCTGTCGATCCTGAAGCTGACCAAGGGCGTGTTCGAAGTGCTGGCCGCGGGCGGCGATTCCGCGCTCGGCGGCGACGATTTCGACCACGCGCTGTTCGTCCACGTGCTCGCGCATGCCGGCATCGATGCGAAGGCGCTTGCGCCCGAGGACGTGCGCCTGCTGCTCGATCGCGTGCGCGTGCTGAAGGAAGCGCTGTCGTCCGCGCCGCAGGCGTCGCTAGACGTGACGCTGTCGAACGGTGCCCGGCTCGAGCAGACGATCTCGCACGACACGTTCGCCGCCCTCGTCGAGCCGCTCGTGCAGCGTACGCTGACGCCGACCCGCAAGGCATTGCGCGACGCGCAGGTAACGCCGGCCGACATCAAGGGTGTCGTGCTGGTCGGCGGCGCGACGCGCATGCCGGTGATCCGCGAGGCGGTCGCGAAGCATTTCGGCCAGCCGCCGCTCGTCAATCTCGATCCCGACCAGGTCGTCGCGCTCGGCGCGGCGATCCAGGCCGACCTGCTCGCCGGCAATCGCGGCAGCGGCGACGACTGGCTGCTGCTCGACGTGATCCCGCTGTCGCTCGGCGTCGAGACGATGGGCGGTCTCGTCGAGAAGATCATTCCGCGCAATTCGACGATTCCGATCGCGCGTGCGCAGGAATTCACGACCTTCAAGGATGGCCAGACCGCGATGGCGATCCACGTCGTGCAAGGCGAGCGCGAGCTCGTCGCCGACTGCCGGTCGCTCGCGCGCTTCGAGCTGCGCGGCATCCCGCCGATGACGGCCGGCGCGGCGCGCATCCGTGTGACCTATCAGGTCGATGCGGACGGGTTGCTGTCGGTGTTCGCGCGCGAGCAACATTCGGGCGTCGAGGCGTCGGTCGTCGTGAAGCCGTCGTACGGCCTCGCCGACGACGACATCGCGAAGATGCTCGAAGACAGCTTCAAGACCGCCGAGATCGACATGCGCGCGCGCGCGCTGCGCGAAGCGCAGGTCGAGGCCGAGCGGATGATCGAGGCGACGCAGGCGGCGCTGGCGACCGACGGCGAATTGCTCGATGACGCCGAACGCACGCAGGTCGACGCGCTCGTCGCGGCGCTGCGCACGATCGCGCAGGGCGACGACACGGACGCGATCGAAACCGCGACCAAGACGCTGGCCGACGGCACCGACGAATTCGCGGCGCGCCGGATGGACAAGAGCATCAAGCGCGCACTGTCGGGCCGACGGCTCGACGAGATCTGAACGAAATGCACGCGGGCCGGCGACGGCCCGCGCGATATTGAACCGTGCGGCGCCAGCCGCCGCACCCTGACTGACGGAACGGACATGCCTCAACTGGTGGTGCTGCCTCACGTCGAACTGTGCCCGGACGGCGCAGTAATCGACGCGACGCCCGGCAAGAGTATTTGCGACAACCTGCTCGACAACGGGATCGAGATCGAGCATGCATGCGAGAAGTCGTGCGCATGCATGACCTGCCACGTGGTGATCCGCGAGGGCTTCAACGATCTCGATCCGTCCGACGAGGACGAAGACGACCTGCTCGACAAGGCATGGGGCCTCGAGCCGACGTCGCGCCTGTCGTGCCAGGCAATCGTGAAGGAAGATTCGGACCTGGTGGTCGAGATCCCGAAGTACTCGATCAACCACGCTAAGGAAAATCACTGACGGACCGGCGGGCCGGACTCGCCGCGTACACGGGAGAGCAAGTCATGAAATGGACCGATTCGCGCGAAATTGCCATCGCGCTGGCAGACAAGCATCCGGACGTCGATCCGCAGAAGATCAATTTCGTCGACCTGCGCCAATGGGTCATCGATCTGGATGGCTTCACCGACGACCCGGCGCACTCGGGCGAGAAGATCCTCGAAGCGATCCAGGCCCACTGGATCGATGAATCCGACTTCGACGACGAAGACTGAGGTTCGCGCTGGCGCTCCGCGCCATGTGGCTCCGGCAAGGCTCCCGCAAAAAGAAAAGGCTCGTGATGCTTCACGAGCCTTTTTCATTTCCGGCACGGTGCAAGGGCTGTCCGGCGATGCGTCAGGCGTCAAGCGCCGACCAGCGTCCCGTTCTCGATCCGCACGCGCTGACCCTGGCCGAACGGCGGCGGGTTGTGGTACGTGAACGTGCGCGTCGCGCCGCTTTCCATCTGGACCTGTACCTGGTAGTCGGTTTCCGCGCGCACCTGCTTCTCGACCTGGTTGCCGGCGAGACCGCCGCCGAGCGCGCCGATGATCGTCATCGCGGTGCGGCCGTTGCCGTGACCGAACTGGTTGCCGAGCAGGCCGCCGGCCGCTGCGCCGCCGACCGCACCGATCCCCGAACTCTGACCCGGCGTACGCGTCTGCGTGATCGCGACGACCGTGCCGCAGGTCTGGCAATAGGCCGGCTGCGCGGGCGCGGACGGCTGCTGCGCGTATTGCGGCGGTTGCGGCGCCGGCGTATGGCGGCGGTGCGTGGCTGCCGGGCGCGGCGCGGGCTTCGGTTCGACCTGGGCTGCCGCTGCCTTCTCGGCAGCCGCCTTCTGCTGCGCGGCCTGTTCGGCTGCCTGCTGTTGCGCCTGCGCGGCGAGCGCGGCGCTGGCTGCAGCGGCCGTATCGACGGCCGGCTGCGACGCGATCAGCGCGGCCTGGGTCTGGCCGTTCTGCGCGTTATTGCTGTTGGCCTTCGGGAA
This sequence comes from Burkholderia sp. AU33545, assembly GCF_020419685.1. NCBI lineage: Bacteria > Pseudomonadati > Pseudomonadota > Betaproteobacteria > Burkholderiales > Burkholderiaceae > Burkholderia > Burkholderia sp. AU33545. Next base: position 137,204 of record NZ_JAIZRQ010000005.1, read on the forward strand.
GATGCCCGTGATCGCTGCGGTGGCCGCGAGGCTCGCGACGATCACGGCGCCTGCCGCGGTCGCGATAAGCGGGTGGAGGCGTTGCTTTTGCGGGGTGGTTTGATTCTGGTTGTCCATTTTGTTCTCCGGTGTCGACCCGGCGTCGCACATTGGCGCTGGCCGGATCCCACGCTCGGGAGCGAGCAGACTTGGCGTTCCGGCGCCGCGTTCTGGTCCCGTGGTCATGCGTGGTGACGCAACAGGAGTGTCGTCCACGGGCGAGGGTCGCACCGTATCAAGGTGTAACGAATTGCAGCGGGAAGCAGGCGGGCGTTATCGGGAAAACCCGGAGAGGGCCGTCGCGACGAGGGGATAAAACGGGGGAGGATCGAAAGCCGGCGAACGCCGGCGAGCGGGATTTACGCGTGGTTACAAAGCTGACGCGTGCGCCGCGGGGCGCGGCGCACGCGGGGGCTCGGCCGTCAGTCTTCGCGGCGCAGGTGCGGGAACAGCAGCACGTCGCGAATCGTCGGGCTGTCGGTCAGCAGCATCACGAGACGGTCGATGCCAATCCCGCAACCACCCGTCGGCGGCATTCCGTGTTCGAGCGCGCGGATGTAGTCGGCGTCGAAGAACATCGCTTCCTCGTCGCCTGCATCCTTCTGCTCGACCTGCTTCTTGAAGCGCGCGGCCTGATCTTCCGGATCGTTCAGCTCCGAGAAGCCGTTCGCGATCTCGCGGCCGGTCATGAACAGTTCGAAACGCTCGGTAATGCCCGGCACCGTATCCGATGCGCGTGCGAGCGGCGACACCTCGACCGGGTAGTCGATGATGTAGGTCGGCTCCCACAGCTGCGATTCGGCGGTTTCCTCGAACAGCGCGAGCTGCAGCGCGCCGATGCCGGCATTCAGGAAGGCCGGCTGCGACACGTCTACGCCGAGGCGCTTCAGTTCGGAGCGCAGGAACGCGTCGTCCGACAGCTGGCCGTCGGTGTACTGCGGCGCGTACTTCTGGATCGCCTGCGTGATCGTCAGGCGGTGGAACGGCTTCGCGAGGTCGAGCTCGCGCCCCTGGTACTGGATCGTCGCGGTGCCGAGCGCATCGATCGCCGCCTGGCGGATCAGCTGCTCGGTGAAGTCCATCAGCCAGCGGTAGTCGGTGTACGCGGCGTAGAACTCCATCATCGTGAATTCCGGGTTGTGGCGCGGCGACACGCCTTCATTCCGGAAGTTGCGGTTGATCTCGAACACGCGCTCGAAGCCGCCGACGATCAGGCGCTTCAGGTACAGCTCCGGCGCGATACGCAGGAACATCTGCATGTCGAGCGCGTTGTGGTGCGTGACGAACGGCTTCGCCGCGGCACCGCCCGGGATCGGGTGCAGCATCGGCGTTTCGACTTCCATGAAGTCGGCGTTGTCCATGAACTTGCGGATCGACGCAATGGTCTTGGTGCGCGCGCGGAACGTGTCGCGCGTTTCCGGCGTGACGATCAGGTCGACGTAGCGCTGGCGGTAGCGCATTTCCTGGTCGGCGAGGCCGTGGAACTTGTCCGGCAGCGGACGCAGCGCCTTCGACAGCAGGCGCAGCTCCTTGCACTGGACCGACAGCTCGCCCTTGTTGGTGCGGAACAGCACGCCGCGTGCGGCGACGATGTCGCCGAGGTCCCACTTCTTGAATGCGTCGTAGGTTTCCGTGCCGACGTCGTTCGGCGTCACGAAGAACTGGATCTGGCCCGAACCGTCCTGCACCGTCGCGAAGCTCGCCTTGCCCATCACGCGCTTGAGCATCATGCGGCCGGCGACCGACACCTCGACCGGGTTCGCCTCGAGCGCGGCCTTGTCCGAGTCGGCGAATTTCGCCTGGAGATCGGCGGCGTGATGCGTCGGTCGAAAATCGTTCGGATAGGCGACGCCTTGCTCGCGCAATGCGCGCAGCTTCTCGCGGCGCTCGGCGATGATCTGGTTTTCGTCCGCCGCGACGGCGGGCTGCGTTTGGGTCGGTTCGGTCATGATGGTCGGAATTCGGAGTGGGTGCGGCAACGCAACGGGAAGGGCGGCGCGACCGGAGAGGCCGCGCCGCGGCGCTTACACGCCCTGTTTGAGGCTCGCGCTGATGAAGTCGTCGAGATCGCCGTCGAGCACGGCTCGCGTGTTGCTCATTTCGACGTTCGTACGGAGGTCCTTCACGCGGCTCTGGTCGAGCACGTACGAGCGGATCTGGTGGCCCCAGCCCACATCGGTCTTGCTCGATTCGAGCTTGTCCTGCTCGGCCTGGCGCTTGCGCATTTCGGCTTCGTACAGGCGCGACTTCAGCATGGCCATCGCTTCGGCACGGTTGCGGTGCTGCGAGCGGTCGTTCTGGCACTGCACGACGATGCCGGTCGGCATGTGCGTGATCCGCACGGCCGAGTCGGTCTTGTTGATGTGCTGGCCGCCGGCGCCCGAGGCGCGGTACGTATCGATGCGCAGGTCGGCCGGGTTGACTTCGACTTCGATCGAGTCGTCGATTTCCGGATACACGAACACCGACGAGAACGACGTGTGGCGGCCGCCCGACGAGTCGAACGGCGACTTGCGCACGAGGCGGTGAATGCCCGTTTCGGTGCGCAGGAAGCCGTATGCGTATTCGCCCGTGACCTTGACCGTCGCGTTCTTGATGCCGGCGACGTCGCCGTCGGATTCTTCGAGCACTTCGGCCTTGAAGCCCTTGCGCTCGCAGTAGCGCAGGTACTGGCGCAGCAGCATCGAAGCCCAGTCGCACGCCTCGGTGCCGCCGGCGCCGGCCTGGATGTCGATGAAGCAGTTGTTCGGGTCGGCCGGGTTCGAGAACATCCGGCGGAATTCGATGTCGCCGACGCGCGCTTCGAGCTTCTTCGCGTCGTCTTCGGATGCGATGAGGGTGTCTTCGTCGCCTTCCTCGCGTGCCAGCTCGAACAGGTCGAGCGCATCGCGCAGGTCGCTATCGAGTGCCGTCAGCGTCGTGACGACGCCTTCGAGCAGCTTCTTCTCGCGGCCGAGTGCCTGGGCGTTCTTCGAATCGTTCCAGACGTTCGGGTCTTCGAGTTCCTTGTTGACTTCGGTCAGACGCGCAGATTTGGCGTCGTAGTCAAAGATACCCCCGAAGCTCGCCCGCGCGCGTGCGCAGGTCGAGCAGGGAGCTTTCGATCGCGTTGAGACGTTCCGCTTCCATGATCGTTCGCTATTCTTGCTTCGTAAAAAAGCGGAATTATAGCCGATCGGCGGGGTTTCCCGGTGACGCGGAACGTGCTTGCATGTGCGCCGCAGCCGCGCGTTCGGCGCGGCGCGCATGCGGCCCGCGAGTGCCGCGGGCCGGTTGGCCGGGCGGGCGGCGTTCAGCCGGCCGCATGTTCGACGATCAGCTGGACGCGCGTCACGCCGTTCCAGGTGTCGGCCACGAGGCGGTACGCGATCAGCGCGCTCGCCGGCAGCGGCTCGGTGTGATTGAACCAGATCGCGTTGAAGCGCTGGCGGCCGCGCGCCAACTGCAGCTTCAGGTGCTTTTCCTTCACGAGCGACTGCGACACGACGTCGAATTCCCCGGAGAAAAGCGGGGCCGGAAAACCCTGGCCCCAGACGGCTTCGTCGAGCAGCCCGACGAACTGCGGCGTGAAATACGCTTCCTCGAGTTCGCCGTCGGTCTCGATCACGCGCGCCAGCGCGTCGTCGGACAACCACTCGCGCGCGACGGCCTCGAACGCGGCCGCGAAGCGCGGCACGTTGCCGGTGTCGAGCGTGAGGCCGGCCGCCATCGCGTGGCCGCCGAACGCGACGATCAGGTCGGGTTCGCGCTTTGACACCAGGTCGAGTGCATCGCGCAGGTGGAAGCCGGGAATCGAGCGGCCCGAACCTTTGACCCGCGTGCCGGCTTCGTCCGCATGCGCGAACGTGAACGACGGGCGATGGAACTTCTCCTTGAGCCGCCCGGCGACGATGCCGATCACGCCCTGGTGCCATTCGGGGTTGAACAGCGTGATCGTGCATGCGTCGGCCGGATCGACGTCGGCGAGATCGGCGAGCGCCTGCTGCTGCATGCCGGCCTCGATCTCGCGGCGCTCGCGGTTCATCGTGTCGAGCTGTTGCGCGAGGTCCCATGCGCGGCCGATGTCGTCGGTGATCAGGCACTCGATGCCGAGCGACATGTCCGAGAGCCGCCCGGCGGCGTTCAGGCGCGGGCCGAGGCCGAAGCCGAGGTCGAAGCCCGATGCGGTGCGCGCCTCGCGGCCGGCCGCGCGGAACAGCGCGGCGATGCCCGGCTGCATGCGGCCGTTGCGGATGCGCTGCAGCCCCTGCGCGACGAGCACGCGGTTGTTGCCGTCGAGCCGCACCACGTCGGCGACGGTGCCGAGCGCGACGAGGTCGAGCAGTCCGTCGAGGCGGGGTTCGGCCTCCTTGCTCGCGAACGCGCCGCGGCGGCGCAGCTCGGCGCGCAGCGCGAGCAGCACGTAGAACATCACGCCGACGCCGGCGATGTGCTTGCTCGGGAACGCGCAGCCGGGCTGGTTCGGGTTGACGATCGCGCGCGCGGCGGGCAGCGCGTCGCCGGGCAGATGGTGGTCGGTGACGAGCACATCGATGCCGCGCGCGTTCGCGGCTTCGACACCCGCGACGCTCGCGATCCCGTTGTCGACGGTGATCAGCAGGTCGGGCTTGCGCGCGGCCGCCAGTTCGACGATTTCGGGCGTGAGCCCGTAGCCGTATTCGAAGCGGTTCGGCACCAGGTAGTCGATCTGCGCGCCGAACATCCGCAGGCCGCGCACCGCGACTGCGCAGGCGGTTGCGCCGTCACAGTCGTAGTCGGCGACGACCAGCAGGCGCCGCTTGTCGGCGATCGCGTCGGCGAGCAGCGCCGCGGCGTCCGCGCAGCCTTTCAGTTCGGTGGGCGGGACGAGGCGCGCGAGGGCCGTCTCGATGTCGGTCGGGGACTGCACGCCGCGCGACGCATACAGGCGCGCGAGGACGGGATGCAGGCCGTGGCGCGCGAGCGCTTCGGCGTCGGCGGGCGCGACGGGGCGGGTAACGATCCGGGTCATACAGGTCGGGTTATTCGAACAGGGATGCCAGCGCGCGGCGGCGCCAGAACTTGCGCAGGTCGCCGCGCGTCGCGTGCAGCGTCACGGAGCTGGTGTCGCCGCACAGCGTGAAATCGACGCCGGCCAGCTCGCCGTTCTGCAGCGCGGCGAGGGACGGCGCGAACCAGTCGCGCTCGAGCGCGGCGAGCGCATCGTGCCAGCGTGGCCAGTCCTGCTCGATGTACGGGGCGGACAGCGTGGGCAGCTCGACGAGCGACGCGCCGGCGGCGGCGGGCAGTGCGTCGAATGCGGCCGGCACGGCGCCGGCTTCGGTTTGCGCCGCGCGCGCGAGGCCGAGCGCCGCGGGCGACGCGGACAGCACGCGCGCGAACGGCTTGCCGACCGGCTTCAGCGTGCCTTGCGCATGGAACCAGATCGAATTGACGGCGGGCAACCCGCGCGCTTCGCGCGCTTCGTTCACCGGATGCTGGAACCATGCCATCTGCACTTCGTTCTGCAGCTTCATCCACATCCGCGAGCGTTCGCCGGTGTGCGCTTCGTGCGGCAGCCAGATCTCGATGTTGCGGCCGCTCGCGCGCAGCGGCGCTGCGCCGGCGAGGCGGGCGAACTGCTCGCTGGACAGGTACCAGCGCGCTGGCTGCGGCGCCTCCAGTCGCACGCCGAGCTCCTCGATCAGCGGGCGCGCGACTGCCAGCAAGGCGGCTGCGTCGCCGTCGTCGAGCGCGAGGCTCGCCGGGTCGACGAGCACGAGGTGATCGTGCGCGATTTCGACATGGACGGGCTCGACGCACGCCCAGGCCTGGGTACCCGGGTCGCCGCCGTCCGCCAGCAGCATGTAGGGTGCGAGCGGCGCCTCGTCGGCGGCGTTGCCCTGGGTCGCGCCGAACTGGCGGGCCAGCCAGCGCTCGTGCGGCAGCGTGCGCTGGAAGTCCTCGCCTGCCACGCGCTCGACGAGGTTGGCGCGGGCGAGCAACTTTTCGAGCGCGGGGCTGTCCAGCGTGTGCAGGGACGAGGCCGCATCGGCCGCCGACGGCAGCGCGAACGGAACGAGAAAATGGAGGCGTCGGTCGTGCATGATGGTGCGCATTGTATGGCAAACTGCGCGCGTGATCGGGCCGGCGGACGGCCCGATTGCGTCCGGCGACCGTTTTTTCGGCCGTGCCCGGGCGGCCGGCCGCCGCCGGACGGCGCTCCGGCCACGGGCCGCCATCCCCGCCGTAACCAGCAGAAAGGATTCGCTTGAAACTTCCGTACGAATGGCAGATCGGCTGGCGCTACACGCGCGCCGGCAAACGCACGACCGGCAACGGCTTCATTTCCTTCATCGCACTGGTGTCGATGCTCGGGATCGCGCTTGGCGTCGCGGCGCTGATCGTCGTGCTGTCCGTGATGAACGGCTTCCAGAAGGAAGTGCGCGACCGCATGCTGTCGGTGCTCGCGCACGTCGAGGTGTTCTCGCCGACCGGCTCGATGCCCGACTGGCAACTGACCGCGCAGGAAGCGCGGCGCAATACTTCGGTGGTCGGCGCGGCGCCGTACGTCGACGCGCAGGCGCTGCTCACGCGCCAGGACGCGGTGAGCGGCGTGATGCTGCGCGGCGTCGAGCCGTCGCTCGAACCGCAGGTGTCGGACATCGGCAAGGACATGAAGGCAGGCCAGCTCGCCGCGCTCGTGCCCGGCCAGTTCGGCATCGTGCTCGGCGACGCGCTCGCCGGCAACCTCGGCGTGACGGTCGGCGACAAGGTCACGCTCGTCGCGCCCGAAGGGACGATCACGCCGGCCGGGATGATGCCGCGACTCAAGCAGTTCACGGTGGTCGGCGTGTTCGAGTCGGGCCACTACGAATACGACAGCACGCTCGCGATGATCAACATCCGCGACGCGGAGGCACTGTTCCGGATGTCCGCGCCGACCGGCGTGCGGCTGCGGCTCACCGACATGCAGAAGGCGCCGCAGGTCGCGGTCGAGCTGTCGCATACGCTGTCGGGCAGCCTGTACATTCGCGACTGGACCCAGCAGAACAAGACATGGTTCTCGGCCGTGCAGATCGAGAAGCGAATGATGTTCATCATCCTCACGCTGATCATCGCGGTGGCCGCATTCAACCTCGTGTCGTCGCTGGTGATGACGGTGACCAACAAGCAGGCCGACATCGCGATCCTGCGCACGCTCGGCGCGCAGCCCGGCTCGATCATGAAGATCTTCGTCGTGCAGGGCGTGACGATCGGCTTCGTCGGCACCGCGTCGGGCGTCGCGCTCGGCTGCCTGATCGCGTGGAGCATTCCGTGGCTGATCCCGATGATCGAGCATCTGTTCGGCGTGCAGTTCCTGCCGCCGTCGGTGTACTTCATCAGCGAGCTGCCGTCGGAGCTCGTCGCGGGCGACGTCATCAAGATCGGCCTGATCGCGTTCGTGCTGTCGGCGGTTGCCACGCTCTATCCGAGCTGGCGCGGCGCAAAGGTGAAGCCGGCGGAGGCGCTGCGCTATGAATGATCGCGCGACCGCATTGGCGGATTCACGACAACCCATCAGACAGGATTCGGCAGGTATGCAGGAATACGTGCTTCAGGCGCGCGGGATCACAAAGGCGTTCGTGCAGGGCGGCTTCAACGTGCAGGTGCTCAACAACGCCGAATTGACGGTGCGGCGCGGCGAGAAGCTCGCGATCGTCGGCGCGTCGGGCTCCGGCAAGAGCACGCTGCTGCACGTGCTGGGCGGCCTCGACGAACCGAGCGCGGGCGAAGTGTCGCTGCTCGGCAAGCCGTTTACGCAACTCGCCGAGCGCGAACGCAACGAGCTGCGCAATCGCGCGCTCGGCTTCGTCTACCAGTTCCATCACCTGCTGCCGGAATTCACCGCGCTCGACAACGTCGCGATGCCGCTGCGCATCCGCCGGATGACGACCGAGGACGCACGCGCGCAGGCACAGGCGATGCTCGAACGCGTCGGTCTCGGCCCGCGTGCGAAGCACCGGCCGGGCGAGCTGTCGGGCGGCGAGCGGCAACGCGTGGCGATCGCGCGCGCGCTGGTGACGAAGCCCGCGTGCGTACTCGCCGACGAGCCGACCGGCAACCTCGACGGCACGACCGCCGACACGGTGTTCAACCTGATGCTCGAACTGTCCGAGACGCTCGAAACGAGCTTCGTGATCGTCACGCACGATCCCGAGCTCGCGGCGCGCTGCGACCGCATCATGCGCCTGCGCGACGGCGTGCTGCACGAGGAGCCGGCGCTGCCGGTGTGAACGAACGCCCCGCCGTGCCGCCGGGCGAGTCCCGGCACGGCGGCGAGGGCGCAGGAAAGCCGCCATGTGGATCGATACGCATTGCCATCTCGATGCTGCCGAGTTCGACACCGACCGCGACGTCGTCGTGCATGCGGCGCGCGCGGCCGGCGTGTCGCGCATCGTGATCCCAAGCGTCGGGCGCGACAATTTCACGACCGTGCGCGAACTGGCCCAGCGCACGCCGGGTGCGGTCTATGCGCTCGGCATCCATCCGATGTATACGCCGCACGCGCGCGACGAGGATCTCGACCGCCTGCGCATGGAGATCGAGGCGAGCCTCGATGATCCGCGCTTCGTCGCGATCGGCGAGATCGGTCTCGACTACTTCGTGCCGGGGCTCGACGAGGACCGCCAGCAATTCTTCTATCAGGGGCAGCTCAAGCTCGCGCGCGAATTCGACCTGCCGGTGCTGTGCCACGTGCGCAAGTCGCAGGACCGCGTGCTCGCCGGGCTGCGCCGCTTCGGCGTGCGGCGCGGCATCGCACATGCGTTCAACGGCAGTTTCCAGCAGGCCGACGCGTATCTCGCACAGGGGCTGCATCTCGGTTTCGGCGGCAACGTGACGTTCGGACGGGCGTTGCAGATCCGGCGGCTCGCCGCGCAGTTGCCGCTCGACGCGATCGTCGTCGAGACGGATGCGCCCGACATCGCGCCCGAGTGGGCGTACAAGTCCCGCAACGCGCCCGACCAGGTGCCGCGCATCGGCGGCGTGCTCGCCGAACTGCGCGGGATCGACGCGCACGCGCTGTCCCTATCCACAACGGCTAACGCGCTCGCCGCGCTGCCGCGCCTCGCACTTTCGTCCGCATAATCGTTGCTGGAGGGTGCCGCATCGACGGCGGCGCCAGGTCGACGAGGAGGTGCGATGCGCGTGTGGTGGATCGCGTTTGCGCTCGGCGTCGTCGTGCTGCAGCGGCAGGCGGCGTTGCCGGGCATGGGCGGCTGGGTAGGCGGCGCGGTCGTGCTTGCCGGTTGCGGTGCGCTGCTCGCATGGTGTGCACGGCGCCGTCGAACCCGCTCGATCGTCGCGCTCCGGTGGATGCTGTGCGCCTGCGCCGCCTGCGCGATCGGATTCGGCTATGCGGCCGCACGCGCCGAATGGCGGCTGCGTGACGGCCTGCCTGTCGAGCGGGAAGGGCGCGACATCGTCGTCACGGGCGTGATCAGCGGGTTGCCGGTGATCGACGACACCGGCGCGCGACTGCTGTTGGCCGTCGAATCGAACGATGCGGGGCTGGCCCGTTTCCCTCCGCTGATCCGGTTGTCGTGGCGCACGTACGGCGCGCCCGCCGCACGCAACGCGATGCCCGATTTGCGCGCCGCGCAGCGCTGGCGCCTCGTCGTGCGCCTGAAACGCCCGCATGCCGAGGCGAATCCCGGCGTGCGCGACAGCGAGGCGGCGTGGCTCGCCGCGGGCATTCGCGCGATCGGCTATGTGGTCGCGACCGAGCGGGCGGAACTGCTCGACGCACGTGCATCGGGGTGGCGCGCGTCGATCGATCGGCTGCGCGACGCGCTGCGCAACGGTATCGGTGACGCGCTCGGCAGCGACGCGCGCCATCGCGGCATCGTGACCGCGCTCGCGGTCGGCGATCAATCCGGCATCGGCGACGACGCGTGGCGCGTGCTGCGCAATACGGGCACGAGTCATCTGGTCGCGATTTCGGGCCTGCACGTCGGACTCGTCGGCGCGATCGCGGGCGGGATCGTATCGTGGGTCTGGCGACGTCTGCGCTGGCGTGGACATGCCGCGGCGCTCGTGATGCCGGCGCCCTATGCGGCTTCGATGGCGGCGCTGACGGCCGCCGCCGGCTATGCGGCGCTTGCCGGCTTCAACGTGCCGGCGCAGCGCGCGTGGTGGATGATCGCGGCCGGTGCGGCTGCCTGTCTTGCCGGACGCAGCGTGCCGACGTCCGCCGTGTTGTGCGCGGCGCTCGGCGGCGTGCTGCTTGTCGATCCGTGGGCGGTGGTGTCGGCCGGGTTCTGGCTGTCTTTTGGCGCGGTCGCCGTAATCCTGATGTCCGTGGCGGGCTGGGGCGCGGTGCGCGAATTCGACGGCGGTGACGACCGTGGGACGGACGGTACTGCCCCGCTCGACCGCCGCCGCAGGCTGCGCGCTTGGTGCAAGCGTGCCGGGCACCGTGTCGCACAGGCGACGCGCGTGCAGTACGCGGTGACGATCGGTCTTGCGCCGCTGACGGCCGCGTGGTTCGCTCAGATCTCGGTATCCGGCCCGTTCGGCAATGCGTTTGCGATCCCGTGGGTCAGCGCCGTCGTGACGCCGATCGTGCTCGCCGGGATCGGGTTGCCCGCGCCGCTGGACGCGTATGCGTTCCGGCTCGCGCATGCGGCGCTCGAACCGATGATGGCGCTGCTCCGGCACCTCGCCGACTGGCCGGCTGGCGTGTTCTGGCTGCGCATGCCCGACTGGTCGGTTCTGGCGCTTGCGTGCGTGGGTGTCGCATGGGTCTTGATGCCGCGCGGCTGGCCGCTGCGCTGGGCGGCGCCGATGACATGGCTGCCGCTGGTCGCGCCGGCACCCGATGCGCCGCCGCCTGGCGGCTTCCGGCTGACCGTGCTCGATGTCGGGCAGGGCGCGTCGGTGCTGGTGGAGACCGCGCGCAGGACCTTGCTGTTCGATGCGGGGCCGGGGGCGGAGTCGACCCATGCCGGTGCGCGGATCGTCGCGCCGGCATTGCGTGCCCGCGGAATCCGTACCGTCGATTCGCTCGTCCTGAGTCATGCGGACGCCGATCACGCGGGCGGCGCGGCGGCCGTCTATGCGGCCGCCGAGGTCCGCCAGCTGCTCGCCGGCATTGCGCCGCAGCACCGGCTGTGGCGTGACGCGCGGGCGGCCGGCGTGGCCGATCGGCTGCCGTGCGCGGCCGGGCAGCGGTGGACCTGGGACGGCGTCGTATTCACGATGTTGTGGCCGCCGGGTGGTGCCGGCGCTGGTTCCTCGAACGCACAATCATGCGTGCTGCGCATCGACGCGGGCGACACGTCGGCGCTGCTGACGGGCGACATCGAGGCACGCGCCGAGCGCCGGCTGGTGGACGATGCGCGCGACGCGCTGGCCGCGCAGATCCTCGTTGTGCCGCACCACGGCAGCCGCACGTCGTCGGTCGAGCCTTTCCTCGATTCGGTCGGGCCGCGCGTCGCGGTATTTCCTGTAGGCTATCGCAATCGATTCGGACATCCGCACCGGACGGTCCTTGCGCGCTACGAAATGCGCGGGATTCCGCTGCCGCGCACCGATCGCGACGGGGCCGTGAGGTTCGACGTCGCCCCGACGGGCGGCGGTTTCGCGTTTGAGCGTCATCGCGATGCGCAGCGGCGGTACTGGATGGACCGGTGAGCGGCGCGATGGCGCGGGTCAAGAATGAGGAGGCCGGAGGAAGTGCTGAAGCACTGACTCCCGCCGGCAAAGGAGACATCGGCGTTTGAAGGACATCCTCCATTTCTCGCATGCGAACGGTTTTCCGGCATCGACGTACCGGACGATCTTCGCCGAGCTGGCAGACGACTACGAGCTGCGCTACATCGAGCGCATCGGTCACGACCGCCGTTACCCGGTAACGCGCGACTGGCCGCATCTCGTCGAGCAACTGCTCGACGACATTGGCAGCCGCTACGAGCGCCCGGTCTGGCTCGTCGGCCATTCGCTCGGCGGCTACCTGTCGCTGATGGCTGCGCTGAAGAAGCCGCACTGGGTGCGCGGCGTGGTGATGATCGATTCGCCGATCATCGCGGGATGGCGCGCCGGCGCATTGCGCGCGAGCCAGTGGGCGGGGCTCGACGAGCGGCTGTCGCCGGCGGCCGCGACGCGCAATCGGCGTACGCGCTGGGTGAGCCGCGACGAAGCCTGGCGGCATTTTCACGAGAAACCCGCGTTCGCGCGCTGGGACGAGCGGATGCTGTCCGACTACATCGACTACGGCATTCCGCAGGCAGGCGCCGACGGCGAACGCGTGCTCGCGTTCGACCGGCAGGTCGAATACCTGATCTACCGGACGCTGCCGCATACGCTCGGCCCGCGGCTCGCGCACGGCGCGCCGGTGCCGCTAGGCTTTCTCGCCGGCACGCGCTCGCGCGAAGTGCGGCAGGTCGGGCTCGATGCGACGCGTCGTGCGGCGCGCGGGCGCATCGAATGGCTCGAGGGCAGCCACCTGTTCCCGATGGAGCGGCCGATCGAGACGGCCCGCGCATTGCAGCGGATGCTGAGTTCGCTGAAGATGGCGGAGGGTGGCGTGCCGCGCGACAGTGCGGCGCTCGCGAAAAGCGCCTGACGCATCGGTCCGGTGCACCGCGCCGGCGTGCGCGGTTGCACCGACCGGCCGGCCGGTTCGCCCCGGCGCGCACGGTTGGCGCGGCACAGCGCGAAAGGGCAGGATCATCGCGTCAATTGCTGAGAGAAGGGCGGGCTTTACGGTATAATCCGTTTTTCCCGCGAGCATTCAGCGATGACCAAATATGTTTTCGTCACCGGCGGCGTAGTTTCTTCCCTCGGCAAGGGTATTGCCGCCGCCTCCCTCGCCGCGATCCTCGAATCGCGCGGTCTGAAAGTCACCCTCCTCAAACTCGATCCCTACATCAACGTCGACCCCGGCACGATGAGCCCGTTCCAGCACGGCGAAGTGTTCGTGACGGAAGACGGAGCGGAGACCGACCTCGACCTCGGCCACTATGAGCGCTTCATCAGCACGAAGATGCGCAAGGCCAACAACTTCACGACCGGCCAGATCTACGAATCGGTGATCCGCAAGGAACGCCGCGGCGACTATCTCGGCAAGACCGTGCAGGTGATTCCGCACATCACGAACGAAATCCAGGCGTTCATCGAGCGCGGGGCGGCATCTGCCACCTGCGGCGAGCCGGACGTCGCGATCGTCGAGATCGGCGGCACGGTCGGCGACATCGAGTCGCTGCCGTTCCTCGAGGCCGCGCGCCAGATGAGCCTGCGCCTCGGCCGCAACAGCGCGTGCTTCGTGCACCTGACGCTCGTGCCGTACGTCGCGACGGCCGGCGAGCTGAAGACGAAGCCGACCCAGCACAGCGTGCAGAAGCTGCGCGAGATCGGCATCCTGCCGCACGTGCTGCTGTGCCGTGCGGATCGCCGCATCCCCGACGACGAATCGAAGAAGATCTCGATGTTCTCGAACGTGCCGGAAGACGCCGTGATCTCGGTGTGGGACGCCGACAGCATCTACAAGATTCCGCAGATGCTGCACGACCAGGGCCTCGACCGGATCATCTGCGAAGAGCTGAAGCTGTCGCCGAAGGACGCCGACCTGAGCATGTGGTCGGCGCTCGTCGAGAAGCTGGAAAACCCGAAGCACGAAGTCACGATCGGCATGGTCGGCAAGTATGTCGACCTGACCGAGTCGTACAAGTCGCTGATCGAGGCGCTGCGCCACGCATCGCTGCACACGTCGACCAAGGTCAACATCGAGTACATCGACTCGGAAGAGATCGAGACGAACGGTGTCGATAGCCTGAAGCATCTCGACGCCGTGCTGGTGCCGGGCGGTTTCGGCCGTCGTGGCACGGAAGGCAAGATCGCGGCGATCCGCTACGCGCGCGAGTCGAAGGTGCCGTACCTCGGCATCTGCCTCGGCATGCAGCTTGCGGTGATCGAATTCGCACGCGACGTCGTCGGCCTGAAGCAGGCGAACAGCACGGAATTCGATCCGGATACGCCGGAACGCGTGGTCGCGCTGATTACCGAGTGGTACGACCGCGAAGGCAAGGTCGAGACGCGCACCGAGGAATCCGATCTCGGCGGCACGATGCGCCTTGGCTCGCAACGTTGCCCGATCAAGCCCGGCACGATGGCCGAAGAGATCTATGGCAAGGACGTGAACGAGCGTCACCGCCACCGTTATGAAGTCAATAACCGCTTCGTGCCCCAGCTCGAAGCCGGCGGCCTTATCATCAGCGCCCGTACCCCGAGCGAGGATCTGCCGGAAATGATGGAGCTGCCGCGTTCGATGCACCCGTGGTTCGTCGGCGTCCAGTTCCACCCGGAATTCACGTCCACGCCGCGTGACGGTCATCCCCTGTTCAAGTCGTTCGTCGAAGCCGCGCTCGCCAACAAGCAAGCGCGTGGAGTGCAAGCATGAAGCTGTGCGATTTCGAGGTCGGTCTCGACCAGCCTTTCTTCCTGATCGCGGGTACCTGCGTCGTCGAATCGGAGCAAATGACGATCGACACGGCGGGCCGCCTGAAGGAGATCTGCGAGAAGCTGAACGTTCCGTTCATCTACAAGTCGTCCTACGACAAGGCGAATCGCAGCTCGGGCAAGTCGTTTCGCGGCCTCGGAATGGACGAGGGGCTGCGGATCCTCGGCGAGGTGAAGCGTCAGCTCGGCCTGCCGGTGCTGACCGACGTGCATTCGATCGAAGAGATCGAGCAGGTCGCGTCGGTCGTCGACGTGCTGCAAACGCCCGCGTTCCTGTGCCGCCAGACCGACTTCATCCACGCGTGCGCGCGCTCGGGCAAGCCCGTCAACATCAAGAAGGGTCAGTTCCTCGCGCCGCACGACATGAAGAACGTGATCGACAAGGCGCGCGACGCGGCGCGTGAAGCAGGTCTGTCGGAAGACCGCTTCATGGCGTGCGAGCGTGGCGTCTCGTTCGGCTACAACAACCTTGTGTCCGACATGCGTTCGCTCGCGATCATGCGCGAGACGAACGCGCCGGTCGTGTTCGACGCGACCCACTCGGTGCAGCTGCCGGGCGGGCAGGGCACGAGCTCGGGCGGCCAGCGCGAATTCGTGCCGGTGCTCGCCCGTGCGGCGGTCGCGACGGGCGTCGCGGGTCTCTTCATGGAGACGCACCCGAATCCGGCCGAGGCGAAGTCGGACGGCCCGAACGCGGTGCCGCTGAACCGGATGGGTGCGCTGCTGGAGACGCTCGTCACGCTCGATCAGGCGGTGAAGCGCAATCCGTTCCTGGAAAACGATTTCAATTAAAGATCGAATGAACCTTGCGACGGCTTCGCGCGTCAGTAGCGAAAGCGGTTCAGGCGCGCGCGCCGTCGCAGTTTGAAGAATCCATCGTCATTCTCAGAGGAAACCCATGAGTGCAATCGTAGATATCATCGGCCGCGAGATTCTGGATTCGCGCGGCAACCCCACCGTCGAATGCGACGTGCTGCTCGAATCGGGCACGATGGGCCGCGCGGCGGTGCCGTCGGGCGCGTCCACCGGCTCGCGTGAAGCGATCGAACTGCGCGACGGCGAAGCCGGCCGCTACAACGGCAAGGGCGTGCTGAAGGCAGTCGAGCATATCAACACCGAAATCTCCGAAGCCATCATGGGCCTCGACGCGTCGGAACAGGCGTTCCTCGACAAGACGCTGCTCGAGCTGGACGGCACCGACAACAAGTCGCGCCTCGGCGCGAACGCGATGCTGGCCGTGTCGATGGCCGTCGCGAAGGCAGCCGCTGAAGAAGCCGGCCTGCCGCTGTACCGCTACTTCGGCGGCTCGGGCGCGATGCAGCTGCCCGTCCCGATGATGAACATCGTCAACGGCGGCGCGCACGCGAACAACAGCCTCGACATCCAGGAATTCATGATCGTCCCGGTGAGCCAGCCGACGTTCCGTGAAGCCCTGCGTTGCGGCGCGGAAGTGTTCCACGCACTGAAGAAGATCCTGAGCGACCGCGGCATGAGCACGGCAGTCGGCGACGAAGGCGGCTTCGCGCCGAACTTCGGCAGCAACGACGAGTGCCTGTCGACGATCCTGCAGGCGATCGAGAAGGCAGGCTACCGTGCGGGCGAAGACGTGCTGCTCGCGCTCGACTGCGCGGCATCCGAGTTCTACCACGACGGCAAGTACCAGCTCGCGGGCGAAGGCCTGCAACTGTCGTCGGCCGAATTCACCGACTACCTCGCGACGCTCGCCGACAAGTTCCCGATCGTGTCGATCGAGGACGGCATGCACGAAGGCGACTGGGACGGCTGGAAGCTGTTGACCGAGCGCCTCGGCAAGAAGGTGCAGCTCGTCGGTGACGACCTGTTCGTCACGAACACGCGCATCCTGAAGGAAGGCATCGAGAAGGGTATCGCGAACTCGATCCTCATCAAGATCAACCAGATCGGTACGCTGACCGAAACGTTCGCGGCAATCGAAATGGCGAAGCGCGCGGGCTACACGGCCGTGATCTCGCACCGCTCGGGCGAAACGGAAGATTCGACGATCGCGGACATCGCGGTCGGCTTGAACGCCGGTCAGATCAAGACGGGTTCGCTGTCGCGCAGCGACCGCATCTCGAAGTACAACCAGCTGCTGCGCATCGAGGAAGACCTCGGCGATATCGCGAGCTACCCGGGCAAATCGGCTTTCTATAACCTGCGCTAACGCGCTACTATCGGGTTCGTCATCTCGACGCCGCTCTGTGCATGTCGCGCGGAGCGGCGCTTCTTATATCTGCGTCTTCTACATGCGGCTTGTCACTGTCGTCCTGATTGCCTTGCTGGCGCTCATTCAGTACCCCCTATGGTGGGGACACGGCGGCTGGTTGCGGGTGCATGAATTGCGCCAGCAACTCGGCGATCAACTGCAGAAGAACGCGGACGAGAAGCTGCGCAATGAACGGATCGCGGGCGAAGTGCAGGATCTGCAGGGCGGTACCGCGGCCATCGAGGAGCGCGCGCGCTACGAGATGGGCATGGTGAAGGACGGCGAAGTATTCGTGCAGTTCGTGTCGCCGAACGCGCCGGCGGCGCCGCTGAACAACACGCCTTCGAGCATGTCGACGCGCGGCACCGTTTCCGCCGCGCCCGTGCGTGTCGTGCCGAACCCGCAGTCGATCGCGAAGCCGTCGCGGCATCATGGCGGCGAGAAGGGCAAGGCCGCGCATCACTGAGCGCGGGAGTCCGAACCATTGAAAAAGCGCGGGAAATGCCGCGCTTTTTTATTTCCTGCCAGTCGTCAATCGAATTGGTCGACGCGCGTCACGCATCACCACCACCAGCCCGGGTAACCGTAGCCATATCCGATGCCGGTGCCCCACCGGTTTCCCCAGCCGCCGCCGTAATAGCCGCCGTAGACGGTCACGGGGGGCGGCGAGTAATACGCCCACGCGCGCGCGGCGGCCTCCGCCGCCATCGCGTCGTTCTGCTCGCGCAGCACTTGCCGGTCGATCTCGTCGTAGCGTTTGCGCTCCGCACTCGACAGTGCGGGCGGCTGGCCGCCCGAAGCGCCCGGTTCGGGCAGGCGGCTCAGGATCGTCGACGAAGGCGGCTGCACCGCGCAGCCGGCGAGGGCCAGTGTGCCGGCTGCGACACTGGTCAGGACGAGGGTGCGGAACGGGCGATTCATGTGTTTCTCCAGCAGCGCGCCGACAGCGGAAAGCGGTTTGTGCCGAAGGCGGACCTCCGGCGCCTGGGCCGTTGCGTGCGACGCTCGTGCGTCATTATGCACCCGCGCCGCTCATGGCCGGCACGGGCGCGCCGCTCGCTCAGTGACGCTGATCGGTCGCGGGCGTGATGCCGGTCGCGAGTTCCGGCGCGGCGAACAGCTGCGCGACGTCGACGGGATCGAACTCGTAGCGCTGGTTGCAGAACTCGCAGTGGATCTCGACGTGACCGCGCTCGACGATCACGCTGTCGACTTCGTCGCGCCCGAGCATGCGCAGCATCGCGCCGACCTTCTCGCGCGAGCACGAGCACTGGAAGCGCGTACCGGCCGGGTCGAAGTGCTGCACGTTTTCCTGCCAGAAGAGCCGACGGAACACGACTTCCGGTTCGACCTCGAGCAATTCCTTCGCGGACAGCGTGCCGCCGAGCGTGCAGACGCGCTCCCACGTGTCGGCGTCGGTCTCGGCGTTGCGCGGCACGATGCCGCCGTCGCCCGGCAGCTTCTGCAGCAGCATGCCGACCGCGCGGTCGCGATCGGCCGCGAGCCACAGCCGCGTGTCGAGCTGCTCCGAGTGATGCATGTAATGCTCGAGCACTTGCGATACCGATTCGAGCGGACCGTCGACGCCGTTCAGCGGCACGATGCCCTGGTACGGCTGCTGGCCCGGCAGCTTCTCGGCCGGGTCGAGCGTGATCACGCATCGGCCGTGGCCGCTCGCGTTGACGAGCGACGCGAAGTGCGTGTCGTCGCCGATCGTCTGCGCGACGTCGCCGGCGAACTTGGCCGTGGCGCGCATCGACAGGTCCGAGCCGCACTGGACGACCAGCATCTGGACCGGCCCGTCGCCGAAGATCTGCATGATCAGGGTGCCGTGAAATTTCAGGTTCGCGGACAGCAGCGCACACGCAGCCATCATCTCGCCGAGCACCGTGCGCACCGGGGCAGGGTAGTCACGGCGGGAAAGCACCTCTTGCCACGTGTTGCGCAGCGACACGATCTCGCCGCGCACGGGTGCCGAATTGAACATGAATTTCTGTAACTGGTCGCTCACTCTTCTTCCTTGAAATCCGCGCGAATCAGCCGATCCGCACGAGTTGCTCCTTGAAATGCGCGCGTCGTTCGACGTACGTCTTCGCATTTGCGCGCAGCCGCGCGATGTCGTCTGCCGACAGCTCGCGCACGACTTTCGCCGGGGCGCCGAGAATCAGCGAGTTGTCCGGGAACGTCTTGCCTTCTGTCACGACCGCGCCGGCACCAACCAGACAGTTGCGGCCGATGACCGCTCCATTCAAGACCACCGCCTGAATCCCGATCAGCGAACCTTCCCCGATCGTGCATCCGTGCAGCATCGCCTGGTGCCCGATCGTCACGTTTTCGGCAATCGTCAGAGGAAACCCGGGGTCCGTATGCAGGACCGCGCCTTCCTGGACGTTGCTGCCGGCACCGACCGAGATCGTCTCGTTGTCGCCGCGAATCGTCGCACCGAACCATACGCTCGCGTTTTCCTCGAGCACGACCTTGCCGATGATGGCCGCCGTATCGGCGACGAATACGCTTTCGTGGATCGTCGGGGCCGTCTCGCCCAGTTTGTAGATCGTCACGGAGTCTCCTGGTCTCTTCGATGATGGGCGCCGGTAGAATGGCGCGTCTGGCGTGCCGGGTGCATTGCGTGACGGCACAAACGTACATTGTAAACCGTCGCGTGCATGCGCACTGGCGGTGCCCGGTTTGATGAACATGGAGCCTTCTTCTTTCATGGCTGCGCCACACTGCGTGCGTCGCGCCGCGCTGGACGCCCTGCGGATGTCCGAGCCGGCCGCGAAGGCCGCTCGGGTCCGCGCGCTGCATGACGCGCTGCTGGCCCGGCAGGCCACGATCGCACCGACGCTCGATCTGGACGAACCGACCGACCTGCCCGGCCGTCCGGCGCGCCCGCCGCTCGTCGAGCCGCGCGAGCTCGAGCGCCGCAGCATGCGCTCGCCCGCGGGGCGCGCGGTGCTGCTGCACGCCCTCGCGCATATCGAATTCAACGCGATCAACCTCGCGCTCGACGCCGTGTGGCGCTTCGCCGGGATGCCCGACGCATTCTATGCGGACTGGCTGAAGGTCGCGGCCGAGGAGGCTCATCACTTCACGCTGTTGTCCAGGCGGCTCGCCGAGTTCGGGCATGCGTACGGGGATTTTCCCGCGCACAACGGGCTGTGGGAGATGTGCGAGCGGACCAAGGCCGATCCGCTCGCGCGGATGGCGCTCGTACCGCGCACGCTCGAGGCGCGCGGACTCGACGCGTCGCCGCCGATCCGGGCGCGGCTCGTGCAGGCGGGCGACGATGCGTCCGCGGCGATTCTCGACGTGATCCTGCGCGACGAGATCGGCCACGTCGCGATCGGCAATCGCTGGTTCCGGTACCTGTGCGACGAGGCCGGCCGCGATCCGGTGCCGGCCTATCGCGAGCTCGCCGAGCAGTACCATGCGCCGCGGCTGCGCGGCCCGTTCAATTTCGACGCGCGCCGCACCGCGGGATTCGAGCAGGCGGAGCTGGACGAGCTCGCCGCGCAGGACGCGGCGGACGGCAACGCGGCCGGTTAGCACGTCCGGGCGCCGCCGGCTCCCGGCGGGCGGGCGAAGGCTGTCGCTGCGTCGGCCTCGCGGATCCTTCGGCGGCCTGTCCGCGGCGTCCGACAGGCCGATTCCGCACGCCGTCGCTAGAGAGCTGCCTCGACTGCCAGGCGCCGGAATGGAGGCGTCATCGCTATAATCGAACGATCATTCTTTTTTTGGCGGCTGCAATGAGTGCCTCGAGTTCTGTTTCCGATTTCGTCACGGTGCGCGGCGTCAAGCTGCATGTGCGGCGCTGGGGCCGACCCGATGCGCCGACGCTGTTCATGCTGCATGGCTGGATGGACGTCGCGGCATCGTTCCAGTTCGTCGTCGACGCGCTCGCGGGCGACTGGCAGGTGATCGCGCCGGATGCACGCGGCTTCGGCCTGTCCGACTGGCCGGTCGCGAGACAGGGCGGCGGTCATTACTGGTTCCACGAGTACCTGGGCGACCTCGATGCGCTCGTCGATCACTATGCACCCACCGGCGAAGTCAATCTGGTCGGGCACAGCATGGGGGCGAACGTCGTGTGCCTGTACGCGGGCGCGCGCCCGGAGCGCGTGCGGCGCGTGGTCGACCTCGAAGGGTTCGGGCTCGCCCCCGCGCGGGCCGAGCAGGCGCCGCGCCGGCTGCGCGGCTGGCTCGACGAGCTGCGCGAGCCGCCGGTGTTGCGCCCGTATGCGTCGCTCGACGACGTGGCGGCCCGGCTGATCAAGACCAATCCGCGGCTCGATCCGCACCGCGCCGCGTTCCTCGCCGCGCACTGGTCGAAGCGTGGCGATGACGGCCTCTACCACCTGTTGGCGGACCCCGCGCACAAGATGGCGGGCCCGCAGCTGTACCGGCTCGACGAGGTGATGGCCGTCTGGAAGCAGGTGCGCGCGAAGGTGCTGCACGTCGAGGCCGTCAATTCGCCGACGCTCGCGTATCTCGCCGGCGACATCCCGCTGCCGGAGTTCAAGGCGCGCTTCGGCGCGTTCCCCGACTGGCGCGAAAAGCTCGTCGAGGATGCCGGCCACATGGTTCATCACGACCAGCCGGAGCAGATCGCGGCGCTGATCGAGGCGTTCTGCGCGTAGGCTGGCGGCGGCGCGGGAGGCAGGCGGGCGGCGCAATTGACGCATTGCAGTAGAATGAAGCTTCACCTGCCATATCGACAATGAACGCTGATCTCCACTGCCATTCGAATGTTTCCGACGGGTTGCTGTCGCCTGCCGACGTCGCGCGCCGCGCCCATGCCGGCGGCGTGACCCTGTGGGCGCTGACCGACCACGACGAGATCGGCGGCCAGGCGGCGGCACGCAGCGAGGCGGAGGCGCTGGGGATGCGCTACCTGAGCGGCGTCGAGATTTCGGTCACGTGGGCGTCGCGCACCGTGCACATCGTCGGGCTGAACATCGATCCGTCGAACCCGACGCTCGTCGACGGCCTCTACCGCACGCGCCACGGCCGCGCCGCGCGTGCGCGGGCGATTGCAGCGCAGCTCGAGACGCTCGGCATTCCCGGCGCGTACGAAGGCGCGCTGAAGTACGTATCGAATCCCGACCTGATCTCGCGCACCCACTTCGCGCGCTTCCTGGTCGAGAACGGCCATGCCGAATCGACCTCCGATGTGTTCGACCGCCTGCTCGGCGACGGCAAGCCCGGGTTCGTCCCGCACCGCTGGGCGACGTTGTCCGACGCCGTTGCATGGATTCGCGCGGCGGGCGGCGAGGCCGTGGTCGCGCACCCGGGCCGCTACCGCTACACGCCGGTCGAATTCGATGCGTTCTTCGGTGAATTCATCGATCTCGGCGGCCGCGCGATCGAGGTCATTACGGGCAGCCACACGCCCGACCAGTACCGCGAATACGCAGACGTGGCGCGCCGCTTCGGCTTCGAGGTGTCGCGCGGCTCGGATTTCCATGCGCCGGGCGAGGGTCGCATCGAGCTCGGCAGCCTGCCGCCTTTGCCGCCCGACCTGAAACCGCTCTGGGAGCGCTGGCTCTGACGTACCGCGGCCGCTTGCCGCTGGCGCTGCCGCCGAGGCGCGCATCCGACTTCTCCCTCTTTACGTGTCCCCATGTCCCAGTTCTTCAGGATTCATCCGGATAATCCGCAGCCGCGCCTGATCAAGCAGGCCGCGGACATCGTCAGCAAGGGCGGCGTGATCGCGATGCCGACCGATTCGAGCTACGCGCTCGCGTGCCACCTCGATGACAAGGATGCGGTCGAGCGCGTGCGCCGCATCCGCGGCCTCGACGAGAAGCAGCACCTGTCGCTGCTCGTGCGCGACCTGTCGGAACTGGCCAACTTCGCGATGGTGGACAATCGTCAGTACCGGCAGATCAAGTCGGTGACGCCGGGCCCGTACGTGTTCATCCTGCAGGCGACGAAGGAAGTGCCGCGTCGTCTGTCGCACCCGTCGCGCAAGACGATCGGGCTGCGCGTGCCCGATCACGCGATCACGCTCGCGCTGCTCGAATCGCTCGGACAGCCGCTGCTTGGCACGACGCTGATCCTGCCGCCGGACGACGAGCCGCTCAACGATCCCGACGACATCCGCGCGCGGCTCGAGAAGCAGGTCGATCTCGTGATCGACGGTGGTGCGTGTCCGCGCGAACCGTCGACGGTGATCGACCTGACGGGCGACGAGCCGCAGCTCGTGCGTGCCGGGCGCGGTGCGCTCGAACCGTTCGGGCTTTCGGCCGCGTAAGCGCCATTCATTTTTGCGCGAGTGCGCTTGTTACAATAACGCGATATGGACGCTTCCCTGATACAGACCATCGCCGTCTACGCGCTGCCCGTGATCTTCGCGATCACGTTGCACGAGGCTGCGCACGGCTATGCCGCGCGCCTGCTCGGCGACAACACCGCCTACATGATGGGGCGCGTGTCGTTCAACCCGATGCGCCACATCGATCCGCTCGGCACGATCGCGATCCCGCTCGCGATGTATTTCCTGACGGGCGGCGCGTTCCTGTTTGGCTATGCGAAGCCGGTGCCGGTATCGTTCGGCAACCTGCGCGATCCGCGTTGGGGCAGCCTGTGGGTGTCGCTGGCGGGCCCGGCCTGCAACTTCGTGCAGGCACTGATCTGGGGCGTGCTGACCATCGTGCTGCCCGCTGCCGGCATCGACGAGCCGTTCTTCACGCGGATGGCCTACGCAGGCGTCAGCGCGAACCTGGTGCTCGGCGTGCTGAACCTGTTTCCGCTGCCGCCGCTCGACGGCGGCCGCATCCTGGCGGCGCTGCTGCCGCCGAAGCAATCGATCGCGCTGTCGCGAATCGAGCCGTACGGTTTCATCATCGTCCTCGTGCTGGTCTCGACGGGCGTGCTGACGAACTTCTGGCTGCGGCCGCTCGTGAATGCCGCGGCCGGCGTGCTGAGCGCCATCCTGTCTCCCTTCGCCTCGCTTTTCTAACGACAATCATGTTCCCAGATCGTATTTTCTCCGGCATGCGACCCACCGGGTCGCTGCACCTCGGCCACTACCACGGCGTGCTGAAAAACTGGGTGAAGCTGCAGTCCGAGTACCCGTGCTTCTTCTGCGTGGTTGATTGGCATGCGCTGACGACGCACTACGAAACACCCGAGGTCATCGAGAAGAACGTGTGGGACGTGCTGATCGACTGGCTCGCGTCGGGTATCGATCCGGCGCAGGCGACGCTGTTCATCCAGAGCAAGGTGCCCGAACATGCGGAACTCGCGTTGCTGCTCGGCATGAGCACGCCGCTCGGCTGGCTCGAGCGCGTGCCGACCTACAAGGAGCAGATGGAGAAGCTGAAGGACAAGGACCTGTCGACTTACGGCTTCCTCGGCTACCCGGTGCTGATGGCGGCCGACATCCTGCTGTATCGCGGCTCGCTCGTGCCGGTCGGCGAGGACCAGGTGCCGCACGTCGAGATGACGCGCGAGATCGCACGCCGCTTCAACTACTTGTACGGCCGCGAGCCGGGCTTCGAGGAGAAGGCGCTCGAAGCCGCGAAGAAGCTCGGCGGCAAGCGCGCGAAGCTTTATCACGAGCTGCGCAACGCGTACCAGCAGGAAGGCGACGACGAGGCGCTCGAACAGGCGCGCGCGATGCTGCAGGAATCGCAGAGCCTGTCGATGAGCGACCGCGAGCGCCTGTTCGGCTATCTCGAAGGCGCGCGCAAGATCATCCTGGTCGAGCCGCAGGCGCTTTTGACCGAAGCGTCGCGGATGCCGGGCCTCGACGGCCAGAAGATGTCGAAGTCGTACGGCAATACGATCGGCCTGCGCGAGGATGCGGAGACGATCACGAAGAAGGTCCGCACGATGCCGACCGATCCGGCACGCGTGCGCCGCACCGATCCGGGCGATCCGGACAAGTGCCCGGTGTGGCAGCTGCATCAGGTCTATACGGACGAAGCGACGCACCAGTGGGTGCAGAGCGGCTGCCGCTCGGCGGGCATCGGCTGCCTCGACTGCAAGCAGCCGGTGGTCGAAGGGATCCTGCGCGAGCAGCAGCCGATGCTCGAGCGCGCACAGAAGTACATGGACGATCCGTCGCTGCTGCGCGCGATCGTCGCGGACGGCTGCGACAAGGCGCGCAAGCACGCGGTCGAGACGATGCGCGACGTGCGCGAGGCGATGGGCCTGTCGTACACCTGACCTGACGGCATGCGCGAACCTGTCATTGCCGCCGCGGGCGGCCACGTGGCCCAGACCGAACCGTCGCGCTGGGTCGCCCGCTGGTCGCGGCTCGTCCCGGCGAGCGGCACGGTGCTCGACGTCGCCGCGGGCGGTGGTCGCCATGCACGCTGGTTTGCGTCGCACGGGCATCCAGTCGTCGCGCTCGACCGCGATGCGGCCGCGCTGGCCGCTTTGCGCGCGATTCCCGGTGTCGATGTGCGCGACGCCGATCTCGAGGGCGCGCCCTGGCCGCTGCCGGCCGGTGCGTCGTTCGCGGCGGTGATCGTCACCCATTATCTGCATCGCCCGCTCTGGCCCCGACTGCTCGATGCGGTGGCGCCGGGCGGCGTGCTGATCTACGAAACCTTCGCGCAAGGAAACGAAACGGTCGGCAAGCCGTCCAATCCTGCGTTCCTGCTCGCCCCGGGCGAGTTGCTGGACGCGGTGCGTGGCCGCCTGCGGGTGGTTGCGTACGAGGACGGATTCGTCGCCGCGCCGCGCGAGGCGTTCGTGCAGCGCATCTGCGCGGTACGCGAGGGCGCGACCCCGACAGCGGGGGCGGGAATTCCACGTTACGAACTGCCCGGCTAATCCGCTACAATCTCAACGTTTACCGGTACAACAATCAATCGCGTTTCATGGCTAACGGCACCCAAGACGGCATTCACATCCGCGGCAGCATCCCCGCGATCGTCACCCCGATGCTCGAAGACGGCAGTCTTGACCTGCCGGCGTTTCGCAAACTGATCGACTGGCACATCGCGGAAGGCACCGACGCACTCGTCGTGGTCGGCACGAGCGGCGAGTCGGCAACGCTCAACGTTGAAGAGCACATCCTGATGATCCGCACGGCGGTCGAGCATGCGGCGAAGCGCATCCCGATCATCGCGGGCGCGGGCGGCAACTCGACCGCCGAAGCGATCGAACTGACGAAGCATGCGAAGGCCGTCGGCGCCGACGCGACGCTGCAGGTCGTGCCGTACTACAACAAGCCGACGCAGGAAGGGATGTACCGGCACTTCAAGATGATCGCCGAGGCGGTCGACCTGCCGGTGATTCTGTACAACGTGCCCGGCCGTACGGTCGCGGACATGGCGCACGAGACGACGCTGCGCCTCGCTCAGGTGCCGGGCATCATCGGTGTGAAGGACGCGACCGGCAACATCGATCGCGCCGCGCACCTGATCAAGGCCGCGCCGAAGCATTTCGCGATCTACAGCGGCGACGATCCGACCGCGATCGCGCTGATGCTGCTCGGCGGCCACGGCAACATCTCGGTGACGGCGAACGTCGCGCCGCGCGCGATGAGCGACCTGTGCCGCGCGGCGCTGGCCGGCGACGTCGCAACGGCGCGCGAGCTGCACATGAAGCTGCTGTCGCTGCACAAGAACCTGTTTGTCGAGGCGAACCCGATTCCGGTGAAGTGGGCACTGCAGGCGATGGGCAAGATGCAGGGCGGCATCCGCCTGCCGCTCACGCCGCTCGACGAGCGCTGTCACGACGTCGTGCGTTCGGCCCTCGTCGAGGCCGGCGTCCTCTGATGCTCAGGCGGCCGCGTCCTGCGGCCGCCGGCTCGACCCCTCATCAACCCGCACCGGCCGGCTCCGTCCGGCGCCGCTCCTGACGAGCGTTCTAGCAAGACGAAGGATTTCATGAAACGTTTCGCCTTTTCCTCTCGCGCCATCCAGGTTTCGGTGGTGGCGCTGGCGCTGGGCGCGCTCGCCGGCTGCGATACGCTGAACGATTATCTGGCTCCTGACCGGGTCAACTACAAGAACACGGGTTCGGCGCCGCCGCTCGCGGTGCCGAGCGACCTGAAGCCGGTGCCGACGACCCAGCAGTTCGTCGCGCCGCCGAGCAACGCTGGTCTCGGCACGCTGCCGCCGCGGGCGACGACGGCCGCCGGCAACGCGACCGACGGTGTCCCGAGCGCGCAGGATCCGCTCGGCATGCATATCGAGCGCGACGGCGACCGCCGCTGGCTCGTCGTGGACGGGCGCACGCCCGAGCAGCTGTGGCCGATCCTGAAGGAATTCTGGCAGGAGAACGGCTTCTCGCTGAAGACTGACGCACCGTCGACCGGCATCATGGCCACCGACTGGGCCGAGAACCGCGCGAACATTCCCGATGACTGGTTCCGCCGCACGATCGGCAAGGTCATCGACTTCGCGTACTCGTCGGGCACGCGCGACCGTTTCCGCACGCTCGTGAACCGTACGCCGGACGGCAACACCGACATCTCGATCACGCACAGCGCGATGGAAGAAATGATGGTCGGCCCGCAGGGCGGCACGTCGTCGCGCTGGGAAGAGCGTCCGCGCAATCCGGTGCTCGAGGCTGTGTTCCTGACGAAGCTGATGCAGAAGTTCGGCCTGAGCGACGCGCAGGCGAAGCAACTGCTGACCGATGCGCGTCCCGCGACGGCGCCGGCGCAGGTGAGCGATACGAGCAGCGGTGCCGCGACGCTGCAACTGGCGGAATCGTTCGACCGTGCGTGGCTGCGCGTCGGTCTCGCGCTCGACCGCACCAACTTCGCGGTCGACAATCGCGACCGCGAGAAGGGCCTGTACACGGTCCGTTACGCGAACACGATGGAAGAGCTCAAGCGCGACGGGCTGTTCGGCAAGCTGTTCTACGGCGGCCCGTCGGCGGCGAAGCCGGGCAAGGAATACCTGGTCAACGTGCGCGCGCAGGGCAGCGGCGGCACGCAGGTCGCGGTGGTCGACGCGACCGGCAAGGTCGACAACTCGTCGGACGCGCAGCGGATCATTTCGCTGCTGCACGCCCAGTTGAACTGATCGCGTGCGCTTCGCCAGCCTCGGTAGCGGCAGCGAAGGCAACGCGCTGGTCGTCGAGGTCGCGAGCGGCACGACGACCACCCGCGTGCTGCTCGACTGCGGTTTTTCAGCGAAGGAGGTCGAGCGCCGCCTCGGCCGCCTGAATCTCGGCATCGACGATCTCGATGCGATCCTCATCACCCACGAACACAGTGACCACGTCGGCAGCGCGCTGACGCTCGCGCGGCGCGGGTCGCTGCCGCTCTACATGAGCTGGGGCACGGCACGCGCGGTGGGCGCGGACGAAGCCGATGTCGATCTCCACGTGTTGTGGGGCGACGAGACAGCCGCGATTCGCGATCTGGCCGTGATGCCATATACGGTGCCCCATGACGCGCGGGAACCGCTCCAGTTCGTCTTCATGGACGGTTGCCGCCGGCTCGGCGTGCTGACCGACGTCGGGATGGCCACGCCGCATATCACGGCCGTTCTGAGCGGTTGTGACGCGCTGGTGCTCGAATCCAACCACGATACCGAGATGCTCGCCGGGAGCCGCTATCCGCAGTCGCTGAAGGCGCGGATCGGTGGCAATCACGGCCACCTGAGCAACGCCGCCGCCGCGGGCATCCTCGCATCGCTCGAACGCAGCCGCCTCCAGCACCTCGTCGCGGCGCACCTGAGCCAGCAGAACAACCGGCCCGAGCTGGCCCGCCAGGCATTGGCCGGCGTGCTGGGAACGGACGGGGAGGAAGTGGTCGTGGCCACGCAGGACGCGGGCTTCGACTGGCTGACGCTCGGCTGAGCAGGCGCAGGATCGGACGCCCGGGACGGCTCTTGGCCGGTCCTGCCGCCGGATACGATGCGCGCAACCGACAGACGTAAAAAAACCGGCCCGAAGGGCCGGTTTTTTTTCAGCTGATGCTGAGGCTTACTGGCTTGCGCCCGAAGCCGGAGCAGCCGTCGCTGCCGAAGCAGCCGACGCCACAGCAGCAGCTGCGTCGCTCGCAGCAGCCGTAGCCGACGAAGCAGCAGCAGCTGCGTCGCTCGCAGCACCAGCAACTGCCGAAGCAGCCGACGAAGCAGCAGCCGATGCGTCGCTAGCAGCCGACGAAGCAGCTTGATCAGCGCTCTTGTTGCAAGCAGCCAGTGCAACAGCAGCCAACAGGGAAGCTACGAGGAGGGATTTCTTCATGATCACGTCCTTTTATGGTTAAAGGTAAGCAACAGCGCGAAACAATACCGGTAATGTGCTCCAACACCGACCTGGGCCGCTGGTGGAGACGCACTTCTAGAGCGTGAATCTTCCCTACGGCTTGGGCGGAAATTATATGCACTTTCCTATCGACCGTCGACAAATGCGGGGTCAATACGTTGTCTTTCCCATACAGAATTTGATCTGCACGGGCATACGGGGCGGCTCACTAAATCCGGTTTCCGACCCGTATCCAGCCCGCACAATACCACTCGTGCAGCAAGGCTGTCATTGAGGGAACCCGGGATAGTGTTACAAACCGTTTCGCCTCCATGTGGCGCAGATTGGCCAGTTCGGGCAGCCATTCGCCGGCGTGCTCGAGCGGTTCTTCCTCGCCATTAATGAAGTACGAGCGCGCGTTATACATCAATGCGGCCCGTCTGTCGAGATACACGCCCCGGCGCGACGCCTGCGCGACGAACGCGGCCTCGGACAGCGGGCGCGCCGGCGGCTCGAATACGACGTTCGATTTGGGTTCGCTCAGGTAGCAACCGAGGAATTCGGCGACGTCACGCTTGCGCCAGCGGATCGCATCGACGATCTCGGCGACGCGCTCGACCATCGCCGGCGGCAGTTGCGCCGGGGTGTCGACCGCCGGCTGCTTCGGGTCGCGGTAAAGCGCGTCGCCACGCTCGTCGCGCAGGCCGCCGCGCTCCGCGAGGTAATACAGGAATTGCGCGCCCAGCTCCCCGGCGGACGGCGCCCGAAAGCCGATCGAGCAGGTCATGCATTCGCCTTCGGCCACGCCGTCGTGCGCGATGTGCGGCGGCAGGTACAGCATGTCGCCCGGCTCCAGCACCCACTCGTCGCTCGGCTCAAAATGCTCGAGGATCTTCAACGGGACGTCCGGCTGCAGCGACAGGTCCTTCTGCGCACCGATGCGCCAACGGCGCCGGCCCTCGACCTGTAGCAGGAATACGTCGTACGAGTCGAAGTGCGGGCCGACGCCGCCTCCGTCGGTCGCGTACGAAATCATCAGGTCGTCGAGGCGTGCGTCCGGGATGAAGCGGAAGCGGTCGAGCAGCGCGCGTGCCGCGTCCACGTGCAGGTCGAGCCCCTGCACGAGCAAGGACCAGGACTTTCGCGAAACGGCAGGCAGCGCGCCCGGCTCGAAGGGACCGTGGGCCAGTTGCCACTTGTTACGAAAATGGGTGATCAGTCGCGATTCGGCGTCATAGTCGGCTGCCAGCTCGAACAGTGCGTCGCGCGTCACCGGCGGCTTCACGCCGGGGATCGCCTGGCGGATCAGCAGCGGCTTCTTCTGCCAGTAGCGGCGCATGAATTGCGCCGGCGAGAGGCCGCCGAGCAGCGGTGTGGGAAGATCGGAAGGCGGCGCGCCGAGCGGGGCGGCAGCGGCGTCCCGCGGTTCGGCTTGAGACCGGTTGCGCATCGTATAATGAGACTTGTATTTGGGAGAATTGGATGAAAATCGCAAAAAACACCGTCGTGTCGGTCGCTTACAAGCTGTCGGATGCGCAAGGCAATCTGATCGAGGAAAGCGACGAGCCGATGGTTTATCTGCACGGCGGCTATGATGGCACGTTCCCCAAGATCGAGGAACAGCTCGACGGCCAGGAGCCCGGTTACCAGGCGCAGGTTCAGCTCGAGCCGCAGGACGCGTTCGGCGACTACGATCCCGAACTCGTGAAGATCGAGCCGCGCGATCGTTTTCCCGAGCCGATCGAAGTGGGCATGCAGTTCGAAGGCACGCCGGAAGACGGCGACGAGGAAGTGGATTCGCTGATCTACACGGTCACGGACATCGCCGAGGACAAGGTCGTGCTCGACGGCAACCACCCGCTTGCGGGCATGGCGCTGCGTTTCGCACTGACGGTCAAGGACGTTCGCGAAGCGACCGAAGACGAGATCGAGCATGAGCACGCGCATGGCGCGGAAGGCCTCGAAATCGTCGACGAGGACGAAGACGAGGACGAGGAAGGCGACGCACCGTCAGGGCGTACCCTGCACTGAGCTGGCAGGCAGGCTGGGCGCCGGCCCTGAAGCAGGGCGCGGCGCGGGCCACGAAGCGCCGTCCGGTGTCGTGCCGTCGCCTTGAAGCGGCGGCGCGACCGACGACGAGTCGGGCAATGCCGGCAATGCCGGGATCTCCGGCATCTGCGGCAGCGGGATGTTATCGCGCGGCACGACCGGCAGCGCGGGCGGGGTCGGCAGATTCTTCGGGACGTCCTGCACGCTCACGTTGAAGATCGTCTGCCGTGCCGGTGACACGTTGACCTTCACCCACTGATTCGCCGGATGACGCGGTCCGATCGCGACACGCGTCACATTTCCCACCAGCACGCCGTCGTCCGCATGCAGCGGGCGATCGATCAGGAAGCCGTTCGCAAGCGGCTCGCTGCTCGCGTGCACCACCAGGATCGGGCCGCGGAATACCGCCGCCGCCTTCACCAGTGTTCGTTTCAGTTCACGAAAACCGTCGCGGACGCGCGGCCGGTTGAAACGCAACCACGCAAAGCGTTCGGCACGCTCATAGCGATCGAACTGCGGATCGCCTTCGAAAATCACCACGATCGCGCGCGCTTCGTGCCGCTTCGCATATTCGGCCGCGTGGTCGATCCAGAAGCCGTTCGCGATGATGCGGTCCTCGAATTCGCCGTTCCGCCCGCCGGCCGTCAGATAGTGGTTGTTCGGTGCCGGTGCGTTCAGCGCGACGTAGACGACATCGTCATGCAGCCAGCGCGCGTTTTCGCGATAGGGCCGGAACCGGGCGACCTCACTTTCGCGCGTGATCTGCAGCGCGCCGGGGTCGGGCAGCGCCGCGTCGGCCAGCAGCGTCTGACGCAGGAAGTCCAGACGTTCGACCGGGTCGTAGTTGCCGCCGGCCGCCGTGTTGCACGTTACCCAGTCGTCGTGGCCGGGAAGGAACACGAGTGGCACGCGAGATGCGTCGAGGATCGCGCCGCGCTGCGTATACAGCGAGTCGCGGCACGCTTCCTTTGCGCCCTTGATGTTGCCCGCATAGACGACGAAGGCCAGATTGCGCTCGCGCGCGATCGATTCGAACAGCCGTTGCGCGGCTGGCTCGTCGGCCGGCGTATCGATGACGCCCGACACGACCGCGAACGAGTAGGGGGCGGCGGCACGTTTGGGCGGCGCGGCCAGCGCGCCGGCCTGCGCCAGCGCGAGCACCGCCGCGGCCAGCGCAGCGCTGGCCCGGGCCGGCCAGCCCGACGGGGTGCGCTTATGCGTGCCCGTCGGCATCGTGCGAGCGGACGAGCGTGCGCAGTTCGTACAGCAGGTCGAGCGCGTCGCGCGGCTTGAGGTCGTCGGGATCGATGTCGCGCAGCCTTTCGAGTGCCGGATGCGGGATGTTGGACGGTGGAGGCGCATCCGCGCATTCGAGTTCGTCGGTCACGGCGGGCGGCGCGCTGAACAGGTCGAGCTGCGGCGTATGCTGCGTGGCCGACTGTTGTTCGAGATACGCGAGATGCTTGCGCGCGGCGCGGATCACCGGTGCCGGCACGCCCGCGAGTTGTGCAACCTGCAGCCCGTAGCTCTGGTTCGCCGGGCCTTCGTTGACCGCGTGCAGGAACACGATGCCGTGACCGTGCTCTACGGCCGACAGGTGGACGTTGGCCGCTTGGGGGAATTCGGCGGGCAGTTGCGTCAACTCGAAGTAATGCGTCGCGAACAGCGTGTAGCAGCCGTTTTGCGCCAGCAGATGACGCGCGATGGCCCATGCGAGCGCGAGGCCGTCGAACGTCGACGTGCCGCGGCCGATTTCGTCCATCAGCACGAGGCTCTGCGGTGTCGCGTCGTTCAGGATCGCAGCCGCTTCGGTCATCTCGACCATGAAGGTCGAGCGGCCGCCGGCAAGGTCGTCGGCCGCGCCGATTCGCGTGAATATCCGGTCGATCGGGCCGAAGCAGGCCGACTTCGCCGGCACGTAGCTGCCGACGTATGCCATCAGCGCGATCAGCGCCGTCTGCCGCATGAAGGTCGACTTACCGCCCATGTTCGGGCCGGTGATCAGCAGCAGTTTGCGCTCGGCGCCAAACCGGCAGTCGTTCGCGATGAACTGCTCGACCTGCGCTTCGACGACGGGGTGACGTCCCTGTTCGATTTCGACGCCGATTTCGTCGGTGAATGCGGGTGCGACCCAGTCGAGCGTGCGGGCGCGCTCGGCGAACGCGGCGAGCACGTCGAGCTCCGCGAGCGCCGACGCGACGCGCTGACACTCGGCAATGAACGGCAGCAGTGCCTGCAGCACGCCGTCGTACAGCGCGCGCTCGCGAGCCAGCGCGCGTTCCTGCGCGGACAGCGCCTTGTCCTCGAAAGTCTTCAGTTCGGGCGTGATGTAGCGCTCGGCATTCTTCAGCGTCTGGCGGCGGCGATAGTCGTCGGGCACCTTGTCGGTCTGGCCGCGCGTGACCTCGATGTAGAAGCCGTGCACCTTGTTGTATTCGACGCGCAGGTTCGCGATGCCCGTGCGGGTACGCTCACGCGCCTCGAGATCGATCAGGAACTGCCCGCAGTTCTCGGAGATGTCGCGCAGCTCGTCGAGCTCCGCATCGTAGCCGCGCGCGATCACGCCGCCGTCGCGCACCATCGCGGCAGGCTCTGGGGCGATCGCGCTCGTCAGCAGGTCGAGACATTCGGCGGGCGGTTCGAGCGCCGCGTCGATGCGCGTGAGCGCATCCGCGTTCGCGACGATCGCGCCGATGCGTTCGCGCAGCGCGGGCAGCGCGGCGAACGTGTCGCGCAGGCTCGACAGATCGCGCGGGCGCGCGGACAGCAGCGCGAGACGTCCGGTGATCCGTTCGACGTCCGCAATCTGGCGCAGTGCGGTTCGCAGGGCGTCGAGGCTCGCGTTCACGGGCGCTTCGAGCAGTGCGCCGATCGCTTGCTGGCGTGACTGTGCGGCGACGGACGCGCGCGGCGGGTGATGCAGCCAGTGACGCAGCAGGCGGCTGCCCATCGTCGTGCAGCATGTGTCGAGCAGCGAGTACAGCGTTGGCGATTCGGTGCCGCGCAGCGTTTCGGTCAGTTCGAGGTTGCGGCGCGTTGCCGGATCGAGCCCGATGTATTCGGTTTCGTTCTCGACCTTCAGGCTGCGCACGTGACGCAGCTGCTGACCCTGCGTGGCGGCCGCGTACAGCAGCAGTGCGCCGGCAGCTCCGCATGCGCTCGTCAGCGAATGCGCGCCGAAGCCGTCGAGGCCCGCGACGTCGAGCTGGTCGCACAGGCGCTGCGTGCCCGACGCGATATCGAAATGCCATGCCGGCACGCGCTTGATCGCACCGGCGCCGGCGGGCACGGCGTCGGTCGTGCCGTCCGCCGTGAGGATCTCGGCCGGCCGGATGCGTTCGAGCGCGGCGCCGAGCTGCTCGGGTTCGATTTCGGCGAGCCGTAGCGCGCCGCTTGCGAGGTTCAGCCACGCGAGGCCGATGTTGACCGCCACGCCACGCTTGTTGTGGCCCGCGCACATCGCGAGCAGGTAGACGTCGTTCTTGTCGGACAGCAGCGCCGCGTCGGTCAGCGTGCCGGGCGTGACGACGCGCACGACCTTGCGCTCGACCGGCCCCTTCGACGTCGCAGGGTCGCCGATCTGCTCGCAGATCGCGACCGATTCGCCCATCTTCACGAGCTTCGCCAGATACTGTTCGACCGCGTGATGCGGGACGCCGGCCATCTTGATCGGCGTGCCGGCCGATGCGCCGCGCTGCGTGAGGGTTAGATCGAGCAGGCGCGCCGCTTTCTCCGCATCCTCGAAGAACAGTTCGTAGAAGTCGCCCATCCGGTAGAAGACGAGCGTGTCGGGGTGATCGGCCTTGATGCGCAGGTACTGCTGCATCATTGGAGTGACGGTTGCAGGTGCGGCCGTGGGTGGCGTGCTCATGTGATCGGGAAAAGTTGCTTTGGTTGCCCAAGTTTACCAGCGGCCCGAACCGGACACCTCGAAGTTCGCCATTCGGCCAGTTGTCGCCGATAACCTTTGACATGATGTCGTCCAGTGAGTGGGAAGGACGATACGGGGCGCGCGATATTTGCGAAATGGAATTGCTTGAGATCCATCATTGCGGCAATGCAATGATGCTCGGCCATCCAGAGTGTGGGCTCATCCTCGCCACTGCGTTACTTCGGCCATCGCCATGACGGCTCCGAGAGATGCTCCGCAAAATAGTCGGACAGCACCGCCACCTTCGCCGGACGTGCACGCGCCGATGGCGTGACGAAGTAAAGGCCGCCCTTCGTCAGCGACCAGTCGGTGAGGATCGCCTCAAGGCGGCCATCGGCCAGATATTCGCCGGCGATGAATTCGGGCAACTCGGCGATTGCGAGGCCGTCGAGCAGCGTGGGCAGCAGCGCATCGGAATTCGTCACGCGCAACGGGCCGGTCGGCTTGACCGGCTCCTCCTCGCCTGCAGCGTTCGTGAAGCGCCACAAATCGCTGCGCGCGCGATACGCGTATGAAAGGCATGGCCTGTCCGCCAGCTCGCGCGGATGCGCGGGCCGCCCTTCGCGCTTCAGGTACGCGGGCGACGCCACCACGAATTGTGTGACCGGGCACAGGCGTCGTGCCACCAGCGACGAATCAGGCAGCGCGGCAATGCGCAGTGCGGCGTCAAACCCATCGGCAACCAGATCGACTGACGCATCCGAAAGATGCAGGTCGATCGACACCTCCGGATACGCGCGAAAGAACGCGGGCAGCAGCGGCGCGACCCAGCGCAGCCCGAACGACATCGGTACAGCCAGGCGCACCAGTCCGCGCGGCTGCACCGACATTTCGCGCGCGGCGCTTTCTGCTTCTTCGGCCTGACGGTAGATCTCCCCGGCCTTATCGCAGATCGTCCGGCCGAACTCGGTGAGCGAGAGTTGGCGCGACGTGCGGTTGAAGAGCCGCGCGCCCAACCGGTCTTCGAGACGGGCGACGCCCCGCGAGACCGTCGCCACCGACACGCCCATCGCGCGCGCCGCGGCCGCGAACGATCCTTCCTCCGCGACCTTCGCGAACATAGCAAGTCCTTCGAAATCAGGCAGCTTCGCCATTTCCCCTCATCTTTTCATTTTTGCAACGTTTGATTGCAATCAATTCTATTTCGATAAGCCTTGGGCGTCGATATTCTCCTCACATCGCAGCACGAAACACCGAACGCAGTCATCCACTTACCGAACGAAAGGAGAAGCACCATGGCACGCAAGCTCGACAACAAGATTGCACTCGTTACCGGCGCAACCAGCGGCATCGGCCTCGCCACCGCACAGCGTTTCGCGGCAGAAGGCGCGCACGTCTACCTCACCGGCCGCCGTCAGGCTGAACTAGATGCCGCAGTGAAGGGCATCCGCGAAGCGGGCGGCAACGCGACGGCGGTACGTGTCGATTCCACAAAGCTGGGTGAGCTCGACGCGCTGTATGCGCAGATCAAGGA
The DNA here is from genome assembly GCF_020419685.1 of Burkholderia sp. AU33545. Taxonomy (NCBI): domain Bacteria; kingdom Pseudomonadati; phylum Pseudomonadota; class Betaproteobacteria; order Burkholderiales; family Burkholderiaceae; genus Burkholderia; species Burkholderia sp. AU33545. Next base: position 173,543 of record NZ_JAIZRQ010000005.1, read on the forward strand.
AGAACAGGAGCATCTCGACGTGCTGTTCGCCAACGCCGGCGGCGGTTCGATGCTGCCGCTTGGCAGCATCACCGAAGAACACTACGACGACACCTTCGATCGCAATGTGAAGGGCGTGCTCTTCACGGTGCAAAAAGCGTTGCCGCTGCTCGCCGAGGGGGCGTCGGTGATTCTTACCGGTTCAACGGCAGGCAGCGCGGGCACGGCTGCATTCAGCGTGTATTCGGCTTCGAAAGCCGCGGTGCGCGCCTTCGTACGCAGCTGGATTCTCGATCTGAAGGATCGCCGCGTCCGGGTTAATACAATCAGCCCGGGTGCGACGCGCACGCCCGGCTTGCTCGACCTCGCCGGTGACGATGCAGTCCAACGCCAGGGTCTTGCCGATTACCTGGCTGCCCAGATCCCGATGGGGCGCCTCGGCGAGCCCGGAGAGATCGCAAGCGCTGCGTTATTCCTTGCGTCGGACGACGCGAGCTTCGTGAACGGCATCGAGCTGTTCGTCGATGGCGGGCAGCAGCAGATCTAAGCGCCTGCTGGATGTCTGTGATCGGTGGGTAACGGTCGATCCTCGGAAGAGCCAGCGTAGGTTCGTGCGCCGAGCCTTATCAGGTAAGGCGCAGATACTGCTGCATCATTGGCGTGTGGCCTTCAAAGGCCTCGGGCGACAGCGTGGTCATAGATCCGGCATGAAGTTGTTGCTTGAGTTGCCCAAGTTTGCCAGTGGCTTTGACGAATACGGTCGAAGTTGGCCGATAGGCCAGCAGATCGCGCGATACGACTCCGTGTCCGGCAACAATTCTGGCTCGTGCGGCTTGGCCGGTCGGATGGCCCCAAGGGATAGCGCCGGTGCTTGTCTTGCCGGCATGACGCTTATCGATCAGCCAAGGCGGGCAGGCGGCCTGTCGACCAACCGGATCTCGATACGGGTTGCGGCGTCGTGCTGAGACTCCGTCCCGGCACTTGTTCCGAGGCCGCTGCGCCGTTGACCTGAGTCAATCGGGGGCGATCGACTCCGCTTAAAGTGAATTCACGTCGGAATTGATGGACGCGCGGCAAGGGATACGTCGTGCGGTCCGCTACTGACGGAGCCGGCTCGGCAAATCGAGCTTCTGCAGGGAAGACGTCGTGAAAGAGGCATCATGAGATCCCCATCCTTTGCCATGCTTGCCGCATTATTCGCGGGGTGTGCCGCGTCGATGACCGCCAATGCGCAGACGTTGGACAAAATCTCCCGGTCCAATCAAATCGTTGTTTCGTACAGGGAAGCCGCCGTGCCGTTCAGCTACCTGCTGACACCGCATAAAGCCGTCGGCTTTTCGATGGACGTAACGGAAGCAATCGTCGACGACGTTCGCAAGGTACTTCGCAGACCGGATCTGAAGGTCGCTTACGTGCCGGTCACCGGTCAAAATCGAATTCCGCTGCTCGTCAATGGCACCTACGATCTGGAGTGCGGGTCGACGACAAACACCTCGGCGCGCGGCAAGGACGTCGCGTTTTCGATCAATTACTTTTATGCCGGTACGCGGCTGATGGCAAAACGGGCGTCACGCATTGGCGACTATGCCGACCTCACGCATAAGGCCGTCGTGACAGTCAGCGGGAGTACGAACGAAAAAACGCTGCGACGCCAACTCGAAGCGCAGCACATCGATGCCGAAGTCGTGCTGACGAAGGACTACGCGGACGCACTAAAGATCGTCGCGGACGACAAAGCGGCAGCGCTCGCCCTCGATGACGTTCTGCTTTATGGGCTCAGGGCCAACGCGGACGACCCGGGTACGTGGGCCGTGACGGGAGACGCGTTGCAGGTGGAGCCATACGCATGCATGGTGCGCAAAGACGATCCGGCGTTCAAGCGACTCGTCGATGGCACGCTCACTCGGCTCATGAAGAGTGGCGAATTCACTCGCCTGTACGCAAAATGGTTTGAATCACCTATTCCGCCACATGGTGCGAATCTTGACATGCCGATGAGCGCGGCACTAAAGGGAAATCTGGTCACGCGCAGCGATCGACCTGCGCAGTGACGATCGATCGACGTGGCGCAGGTCTTGGCGTAGCTTTGTGCGCCAAGACTTGTCGGATCATGCCGGACAAGAAAGAGATGCCCGCTTGCGAAAGCGAGGCGTCGCTCATGCGGCCCTCAAACGTTGTCCGTGCGCCAACGACGCGGTGTAACGCCGGTGACGCGCGTAAATGTTCTCGTGAAGTGGCTCTGGTCGGCGAAGCCGCATGCATCCGAGATCATTTGCAGCGGCATGGACGACGTGCGCATATACATCATTGCTTGCTCGATGCGCTGATTGATCAGCCAGCGATGGGGCGGCAACCCGGTGGTCTGATGAAAGGCTTTGACGAAATGGCCGCGAGACAGGCCGCATGCTTTCGCCACATCGGCAATCGATATGTTCCCGGTTAGGTGTTCGAGAAGAAGTCCTTTCGCCATTCGCTCCTGCCACGCAGTGAGTTTGCAGGTCGACTTCCCCCGGCGCTCGCTGACGCCGCCATACAGGCGCGCGACATGCGCCTGGAAGGCGAGCGCGACATGGTCGATAAAAAGCTGAGATGCATGCTCGGGCTGCGCTAAAGCGGGGAGCAGAGCGTGGCCCAGCCGATGGATGATCGGATCCGTCGCACTCAAATGCGGCGGCAAGTAAAGCTGTGGTCGCTGCCTGCCTCCGATTTCATCGACCGTCTCCTCCAGCGTTCGGCGAGGGAGGTGAAAATGGATGCAGTCGAACGCCCCCTTCAGGTCGGAAACCCATCTGCGATCGAGATCATGAATCGTGACGGTCCCTGCGTCATAGGGGACAAAGCGGGCAACGCGTCCGTCACGCCACAATTCCTGTTCGCCGAACGCGCGCAATTGCAACACGATGAGATCGGCGTCTTCAAGTTCATATGGCGCAGTTCGGCCAATGTTTCTACGAGATGTCTTCAGTCGGCTGATGCCGACCTGGGAATGCGGCAACGTCTGCGTAATCACGCTTTGCCTGAGGTCAGCCGGCATGAAATCAGATGACGCGTTGTCTGACTGTGCAGCGGCCATGGATGCGTGGAAACGTAGAGAACCTGGGCGCCAAGTGTACCAAAGCGAAATCAGGCCCGGCGTCAGTCGTGTTCGGCATACCGGCCTCTGAATGGCCGCGGCGCATCGCAAAGGCCGGAGATCACGGTCGGAGACCGTCGGCCCGATGTGGCGATTGGAGCTCGCCCCGGGCAAGCATTGAAAATGCAGGCTTGACTCGGCGCATGGGCATACGTGCGCCGAGTCCGGCCTGCAATATCAGGACGTGTGCGCCGACATCAGATCGAGCGCCACCGCCTGCGCGACTTCGATACCGTCGATCGCTGCGGAATAGATGCCGCCCGCATACCCTGCGCCTTCGCCGGCCGGATACAGGCCTTCGACGTTCACGCTCTGGTAATCGTCCTTGCGCCGGATCCGGATCGGGGACGACGTGCGCGTCTCCACGCCGGTGAGCACCGCGTCGTGCATCGCGAAGCCGGCGATCTTCTTGTCGATCTGCGGCAGCGCTTCACGAATGGCCTCGATCACGTAGTCGGGCAGCGCGGTGCTGAGATCGGTCGGGCGCACGCCCGGTTTGTACGACGGCACCACGGAGCCGAGCGACGTCGACGGCCGGCCCGCGATGAAATCGCCGACCAGCTGGCCCGGCGCGCTGTAATCGCCGCCACCGAGCTCGAATGCGCGTTCTTCCCATTTGCGCTGGAACGCGATGCCCGCAAGCGGTCCGCCCGGATAGTCTTCCGGCGTGATGCCGACGACGATGCCCGCATTCGCATTGCGCTCGGCGCGGGAATACTGGCTCATGCCGTTGGTGACCACGCGGCCCGGCTCGGAGGTCGCCGCGACCACCGTGCCGCCGGGGCACATGCAGAAGCTGTAGACCGCACGTCCGTTGCTGCAGTGATGGACGACCTTGTAGTCGGCCGCGCCGAGTTGCTTGTGACCCGCGAACTTGCCGAAGCGGCTGCGATCGATCAGCCCCTGCGGATGTTCGATCCGGAAACCCAGCGAGAACGGCTTCGCTTCGACGTACACGCCGCGCTCGTGCAGCATCTGGAACGTGTCTCGCGCGCTGTGGCCCACGGCCAGCACCACGTGATCGCACCGGAGCGTTTCGCCGTTCGACAGCGTCAGCGAGCGCACCTTGCCCTGGTCGATTTCGATGTCCTCGACCCGGGTTTCGAAGCGCACTTCACCACCCAGTTCGTGGATGGTCGCGCGCATCTTTTCCACCATGCTGACGAGGCGGAACGTGCCGATGTGCGGCCGGCTCAGGTACAGGATGTCTTCCGGCGCGCCGGCCTTGACGAATTCGTCGAGCACCTTGCGGCCGTAGTGGTGGGGATCCTTGATCTGGCTGTAAAGCTTGCCGTCGGAAAACGTCCCGGCCCCGCCTTCGCCAAACTGCACGTTGGACTCGGGATTGAGGATGCTCTTGCGCCACAGGCCGAAGGTGTCCTTGGTGCGCTCGCGCACGGCCTTGCCGCGCTCGAGGATGATGGGGCGGAAACCCATCTGCGCGAGGATCAGGCCGGCAAACAGGCCGCACGGCCCCATGCCGATGACGACGGGGCGCAGGAAGTTGGCGTGCTCGGGCGCCTTCGTGACGAAGTGGTACGCCATGTCGGGCGTCACGCCGCAATGCGGCGTGCCGGCGAGTCGCGGAAGCACGGCCGCTTCGTCCTTGACTTCGACGTCGACGATATACGTGAGCTTGATGTCGGCGCGCTTGCGCGCATCGTGCGCACGGCGGAACACCGTGTAACGGAGGAGCCCGTCTGCCGGCACGCCAAGCTCCGCGAGGCGCGCACGGATCGCGGCCTCGAGGGCGCTCTCGGGGTGGTCGAGCGGGAGTTTAAGTTCGCTTAGCCGTAACATGAGTATTCGGATACGGTCGCCACGAAGTCGTGGCGGTGTTGAGACGGGCGGGGCGGCGTGCCGGCGGCAGCGGTGCTGCGTCAGACGCGCCGCGCGGGCGCGGCCCGGATTTACTCCGCTGCCGGATGCACGCGGCTGTAGCGGTTCAGGATCGGGATCATCTGCGCGTAGATCTTCGGGTTCGCCGCGACGATCTCATGACGATGCAGGAAATCGGCGTCGCCCGTGTAGTTGCCGACGAGGCCGCCGGCTTCGGTGATCAGCAGGCTGCCCGCCGCCATGTCCCACACGTTGATGCCTTGCTCGAAGAACGCATCGAGACGGCCGGCCGCGACGTTCGCGAGGTCGAGCGCGGCCGCGCCCGGACGGCGCAGCCCCGTGCAGGCCTGCGTCATTTCGGTGAACAGGCGCGCATATGCGTCGAGGCCGTCCTTTTCGCGGAACGGGAAGCCGGTCCCCACCAGCGCGTCCGCCAGGCGGTCGCGACGGCCGACGCGGATGCGGCGGTCGTTCAGGTACGCGCCGCGGCCGCGGGTGGCCGTGAACAGATCGTTCTTGTTCGGATCGTAGATGACGGCCTGCGTGACGACGCCCTTGTGCTCGAGCGCGATCGACACGCAGTAGTACGGGAAGCCGTGGATGAAGTTGGTCGTGCCGTCGAGCGGATCGATGATCCACTTGAATTCGGATTCGTTCTCGGATTCGCCCGATTCCTCCGCGAGGATCGCGTGGTCGGGGTAGGCGGTCTTCAGCGTCTCGATGATCGCCTCTTCGGCGGCCTTGTCCACTTCGGTGACGAAGTCATTCTGTTGCTTCTTGCGGATCTCGATCAGGTCGAGGTCGAGGGAGGCACGGTTGATGATCTGTCCGGCGCGGCGCGCAGCCTTGACAGCGATGTTGAGCATGGGATGCATGAGCCTGGATCCTGTAGCCGGCGGCACGGGCCGCCACGAAGTGGAACACACCGCCCGGAACGGCGCAAACGTGCCGGACGAGATGAGACGCGAATTGACAAAGAGCAGGGTACGACCCGTGTCGCACGGGGTGCGACACGTAAACGCATGATTTTACCCGATTTTCGAGAGTTTCAGGTGGCCGGAATGCGGGGAAACCCCACTGGCCGTCCGGACGAGTGGGTTTGCCGGGGCGATGGCGATACCATACTGCCATTCTGATGAACCGAGTCGTATGTAGTGGAAACCCCGCAGAACCCCGCCGCGCCGTCCGAATCGGGCACGGCCTCGCCCCTGCCGCCGTCCGGCGGCTTCACGTCCACCCGTTTCGTGCTCGTCGAGCCGAGCCATCCCGGCAATGTCGGGGCGGCCGCCCGCGCGCTGAAGACGATGGGTTTCTCCAGGCTCGTACTGGTTGCGCCGCGCGTGCCGCATGTGCAGAGCGACCCCGAAGCGATCGCGATGGCGAGCGGCGCGGATGACGTCCTCGCGTCCGCGCATGTCGTGCCCACGCTCGGCGACGCACTGTCCGGCGTCCACTGGTCGATCGCGCTGACTGCCCGCACGCGCGAATACGGGCCGCCGCGCCTTGCGCCGCGCGCGGCCGCCGAACAGGCGTGCACGCAGGTCGGCACCGGCGACGTCGCGTTCGTGTTCGGCAACGAGCGCACGGGTCTCGCGAACGAGCACGTCGAACAGTGCAGCGCGCTCGCGCACATCCCGGCGAATCCGGCTTACAGCTCGCTGAACCTCGCGCAGGCCGTGCAGGTGCTCGCGTATGAACTGCGCGTCGCGCTTCTGGAGCAGGGGAGCGAGCCGTCGCACCAGGCGCCGGCGGAAGCCGGCACGCTCGCGCAGAGCGATGAGATCGAGCGGATGTACGCGCACCTCGAGAACGCGCTGATCGCGCTCGATTTTCTCGATCCGCGCAATCCGAAGAAGCTGATGCCGCGGTTGCGGCGCCTGTTCGCACGCACCGGTCTCGAGCGCGAGGAAGTCAACATCCTGCGCGGCATCGCGAAGCACATCCTGCTGAAATCCGGCACGCCCGACGGCGACGCGTAAGCGGGTCGGCACGCCGGCTGCCAGGCGCTCGCGCGCCGGGCGGCTGCGTTCCCGCCGCGAACGCAGCATTGCATCGGCCGCTTGACGTCGGTGACCTGGTTCTCGCCGATCGACCGGATGGCCTCGTCGACAAGCTGCGACGGGCGTTCCGCACGAATACCCGTGCCGCCGGCGGGGTGAACGCGCGACGCCGTGCGGCCGCGCGCGAGTGGCCCTACAATCGGCGGACGTCATAAGCAAATTACCCGGTGCGATAACGGCCGGCCATTGCCGGCGGGGCACGCCGGCCTTTTCCCAGCCCAGATCAGATCATGTTCACTAGACTGCGCGAAGACGTTGCGACGATTCGCGAGCGGGATCCCGCCGCTCGCAGTGCCTGGGAAGTGCTGACCTGTTACCCGGGGCTGCACGCGCTCGTGCTGCATCGCTTCGCGCATGCATGCTGGCGCGCGAAACGCTACTGGCTTGCACGCTTCGCGTCGCAGGCCGGGCGCTTCCTGACGGGTATCGAGATTCACCCGGGCGCGACGATCGGCCGGCGCGTGTTCATCGATCACGGGATGGGTGTCGTGATCGGCGAAACCGCGATCGTCGGTGACGACTGCACGATCTATCAGGGCGTGACGCTCGGCGGCACCTCGCTCACGCGCGGCGCGAAGCGCCACCCGACGCTCGAGGCCGGCGTGATCGTCGGCGCGGGCGCGAAGGTGCTCGGCGGTTTCACGGTCGGCGCGGGCGCGAAGATCGGTTCGAACGCGGTCGTCGTGAAGCCGGTGCCGGCAGGTGGCACCGCGGTCGGCAATCCGGCGCGCATCGTGATGCCGGCGCAATCGAAGCCGCAGCCCGGGCGCGCCGCATTCTGCGCGTATGGGATCACGCCGAACGCGGACGACCCGATGTCACTCGCGATTCACGGCCTGATCGACCACGCGGCGAAGGAAAGCCGTCGCGTGGACGAGATCGTCGCGGCGCTCGAGCAACTCGGCGCGCATCTGGAAACGCTGCAGGGCGCGGACGCAGCGCGTCTCGATCTGCGCAGGCTGTCGGCGGTGCTGGAAGGCAAGGCGCTCGAGCGCCAGTCGTAACGCAGTGCATGCCGGCGGCGGCCGGCCGTGCCGATCGAGTCAGTCGAGCGGCATCGCGTGGATGCCTTCGGCGTCGACGCGCAGATAGCCGCCGCGCGGCTTGCCGTGGTCGAGATCCCAGTCCGGCAGTACCCAGCGAATCCCGCCCGGTTCGGCGTGGCTTGCGGGGCGATGCGTGTGGCCGTGAATGATTACGCTCGCGCGGCTCTTCCGGAACAGCGCGGCGATGCCTTCACGCGTGACGTCGTAGCGCGGCGAAGCGGGGCGCATCCGGCCCGCTTCGCTGTTCGAGCGCATCCGTTGCGCGAGCGCGCAACGCCAGCGGAACGGCCACGCGAGAAACAGTGCTTGCGCGATGCCATTGCGGGCAAACCGCCGAAATATCTGGTAGCCGCGATCGGCCGTGCATTGCGCGTCGCCGTGCGCGAGCACGATGCGCTGGCCGAACGATGTGATCAGCGCCGGGTCCGGCAGCAGCATCGCGCCGGCCGCCTTCATGAAGCGCCGGCCGAGCAGGAAATCGCGATTGCCGTGCATCACGTAGAGCGCGATTCCGCGTTCCGAGAACGTATGCATCAGCGCGGCCATGCGCGCCGCGAACGGATCGTGGTCGAGCACGTCGTCGCCGATCCAGTATTCGAACAGGTCGCCGAGGATGAACACCGAGTCGGCGCTGTCGGCCGTGTATTTCACGAAATGCTCGAACGCGGCGACCGTCTTCGGAATCGCCTCGCTCAAGTGCAGATCGGAGAGAAACAGGAACGGGCGTGCGGCTTGCGCGTATTCGCGCTCGCCCGGCACGCCCGCGGAGACGCTTCGCGGCGGACTCTCCTGCAACATCGAAGTGCCTCCGTAACGGACTATGCGTCAGACCACCACGGCCTTTTCGATCACGACGTCGTCGGTCGGGACGTCCTGGTGGAAGCCCGCGTTGCCCGTCTTGACGCCCTTGATCTTGTCGACCACGTCCTGGCCTTCGACGACCTTGCCGAACACCGCGTAACCCCAGCCCTGCGGCGTCGGCGACGAGTGGTTCAGGAAGTCGTTGTCGTTCACGTTGATGAAGAACTGGGCGGTCGCCGAGTGCGGATCGTTCGTGCGCGCCATCGCGATCGTGTAGTTGTCGTTCTTCAGGCCGTTGTTCGCTTCGTTGTCGATCGGCGCGTCGGTCGGCTTCTGCTTCAGGCCCGGCTCGAAGCCGCCGCCTTGAATCATGAAGCCGTTGATCACGCGGTGGAACACCGTGCCGTCATAGTGACCCTTCTTCACGTAGTTGAGGAAGTTCTCGACCGTCTTCGGTGCCTTGGCGGCGTCCAGCTCGAGCTTGATCACGCCGTGGTTCGTGTGCAGTTCAACCATGATGAATTCCCTTCGGTAAGGCGGTTTAAATGGCACGCGGCCGGTCGTGCGACGCGGCCGCGTGTGGCGCCGGACGTGCCGGCAGGTGCTTATTTCGAGACGATGCTGGCCGACTCGATCAGGACCGGCTGGGCCGGCACGTCCTGCATCGGGCCGCGCGAGGTCGTCGCCACGCCTTCGATCTTCTTCACGACGTCGAGGCCCGACACGACCTTGCCGAACACCGCATAGCCGTTGCCGTCCGGGTTCGGGTAGTCGAGGCCGCTGTTGTCGACCGTGTTGATGAAGAACTGCGCGGTGGCCGAATTCGGATCGCTGGTACGCGCCATCGCGATCGTGCCCGTCAGGTTCTTCAGACCATTGCGGCTTTCCAGTGGGATCGGCGCGCGGGTCGGCTTCTCCTCGAAGTTGGTCTTGTAGCCGCCGCCCTGGATCATGAAGCCCTTGATCACGCGATGGAAGATCGTGCCGTTGTACTGGCCGGCCTTCACGTAATCGAGGAAGTTGGCGACCGTCTTCGGCGCCTTCTCCGGATAGAGCTCGACGCGGATGTCGCCCTGCGAGGTCTTCAGCTGCACGACGGGGTGCGCGGTGGCCGATTGCGCGAACGCGGGCGCGGTCGCGAGAAGGGCGGCGCCGCCAAGCGCCAGCAACAGACGTTTCATTGCGATCCTCAGATTGGGAGGGAAGGAAGGTTGCGCCGCTTACTGCGACGGCGCGACGTACGGCGCTGTCAGCGCACCGGACGGACCATTGAACTGGAACGTCGGCGACATCGGCAGCGTAGTGGTGCTCACGTTCGCGGCGGCGCGATCGGTGTACGCGCGCGTGGCGGGCGTGACGGCGCGCGCGTTCGCTGCCGCCTTCGGTGGCGACACGATCTTCTGCAGGTCGGCGAGGCGTTGCGCAGTCGCGCCGCTCGTGCGGCCGAGCGATTGCGCGCGCTTGTACGATTCGGCCGCGAGGCGCAGATAAAGGTCGCCGAGGTTCTCGTACGCGAGCGAGTAGCTCGGGTTCGATTGCGTCGCGGTGACGAGTGCGCTGCGCGCTTCGTCGTAGCGGCCGTGCTTCGCGTAGAGCGCGGCGAGGTTGTTGTACGGTTCGGGCAGTTCGGGGTAGGCCTGCGTGATCGCGACGAACTGCTGGATCGCGTCGTCGTCGCGGTTCAGGCGGGCGAGCACGGTGCCGCGCTTGAACTGCGCCTGCACGTCGTGCGGGTTCGACGCGATGCGCGCGTCGAGCTGCGCGAGCGCCTGTTTCCACTGCTTGCCGGCGATCGACGCGTCGATTTCGGGGGTGCCGTCGGCGACCGCAGGGGCCTTCTGCGCATGCGCCGCGGGAGCCGCGAAAAGCGTCAGCGCGACGCTCATGACGGTGGTCGCGACGAGGGTCGCAGCGCTCGGCGCGCGGCCGCGATGAGGTTTCATAGGCGTAAATCGGAATGTTATACTCCGAGCCATTCTAACAAAACGTCTGCGCGTTCCGGCGAGCGGCAGACAGTCTTTCTTAGCCTCTCGTGGCCGTCACCGCTGTGCTTGCAGCCTGACCGCCCCATGTGATATCGAGGACGCGCGGCCTGGTGCCGCGGCAGATGGTCCGTCCGTTTCGCATGCTGGGCGAGCTTCGCCAGGGCGGTTTCCTTCGGCTCACGGTTCATCTCTATGGAATCACTGCGCATCTACAACACGCTCGCGCGTGACAAGCAAGTTTTCGTGCCGCGCCAGCCCGGCGAAGTGCGGATGTACGTATGCGGAATCACCGTCTACGACTATTGTCACGTGGGCCACGCGCGCATGCTGGTCGTGTTCGACCTCGTCCAGCGCTGGCTGCGTGCGATCGGCTATCGGGTCACGTACGTGCGCAACATCACCGACATCGAGGACAAGATCATCCGCCGCGCCGTCGAGAACGGCGAGACGATCAAGTCGCTGACCGACCGGTTCATCAACGCGATGCACGAGGATGAAGCCGCGCTCGGCATCCAGCGGCCCGACGTCGAGCCGCGCGCGACGCAGTTCATCCCGCAGATGCTCGGCATGATCGAGGCGCTCGAGGCGAACGGCTACGCGTACCAGGCGACCGACGGCGATGTCAATTACTCGGTGCGCAAGTTCGCTAACTACGGGAAGCTGTCGGGCAAGTCGCTCGACGACCTCCGCGCGGGCGAACGCGTCGCCGCGAACGACGCGAAGCAGGATCCGCTCGATTTCGTGCTGTGGAAGCGCGCGAAGGACGACGAGCCGGAGGGTGCGTCGTGGGCGTCGAAGTACGGGACGGGCCGCCCGGGCTGGCACATCGAGTGCTCGGCGATGGGTTGCTCGCTGCTCGGCAACCATTTCGACATCCACGGCGGCGGGCAGGATCTGCAATTCCCGCACCACGAGAACGAGATCGCGCAGAGCGAAGGCGCGACCGGCGAGACGTTCGTCAACTACTGGATGCACAACGGCTTCGTGCAGGTCGACAACGAGAAGATGTCGAAGTCGCTCGGCAACTTCTTCACGATCCGCGAAGTGCTCGAGCGCTACGACGCCGAGGTCATGCGCTTCTTCATCGTGCGCACGCACTACCGGTCGCCGCTCAACTACAGCGACGTGCATCTCGACGATGCGCGCGCGTCGCTCACGCGCCTGTATACGGCGCTGAAGGATGTCGAGCCGGACGCGCTCGCGCTCGACTGGAACGAGCCGCATGCGCAGCGTTTCGCGGCCGCGATGAACGACGACATCAACACGCCGGTCGCGGTGGCGACGCTGTTCGAGCTGGCGGGCGAAGTCAACCGCACGCGCGATGCGTCGCTCGCGCGGCAACTGAAACAGCTGGCGGGCCTGCTGGGCCTGCTTGGCCGCGAACCGCGCGCGTTCCTGCAGCAGGGCACTGGTGCCGCACAGGCAGGCGGGGTCGCAGCCGACGAAATCGAAGCGAAGATCGCCGCGCGCGTCGCGGCGAAGCAAGCGAAGGACTATGCCGAAGCGGACCGGATTCGGGCGGAACTGCTCGACGCCGGCATCGCACTTGAAGACAAACCGGGCGGATCGACCGAATGGCGTCGCGTATGAGCGCGGTGCGTTCCACTGACCGATCCGTCAGGTAGGAGGCAAGATGGCAACGGCCAGAAAAGCGCCGGTCAGGCGCGCGACTCCGCTCGCCGCGCGTCCGGCGGCCAAGCGCGCGCCAGCGGCCAAGGCGGACGCGACGCGCGCCGTGCCGAACGGCGCGCTCAACGGTCATGCGAGGCCAGCGCGCGGGAAGGGCGCGGATGCGGCGCAGCCGGAGGTCGCGATGGCGGCCGCTGACGCGGCCCGCAAGGTGCGTGCAGCCGATGCGGCAGTCGACGGCGCCGACGGTGCCGTGCGTCCCGCATACTGGGACAAGGCGTGCGCCGATCTCGTCAAGCGCGACCGCATCCTGAAGAAGCTGATCCCGAAGTTCGGCCCCGCACACCTCGTGAAGCGCGGCGACCCGTTCGTCACGCTCGCGCGTTCGGTCGTCGGCCAACAGATCTCGGTGCCGTCCGCACAGGCACTGTGGGCGCGCATCGAGGATGCGTGTCCGAAACTCGCGCCGCAGCCGGTCATCCGGCTCGGCGCGGACAAGCTGATCGCGTGCGGATTGTCGAAGCGCAAGACGGAATATATTCTCGATCTCGCGCAACACTTCGTGTCCGGCGCGCTGCACGTCGACAAATGGACGTCGATGGACGACGAGGACGTGATCGCCGAACTCACGCAGATCCGCGGCATCAGTCGCTGGACGGCCGAGATGTTCCTGATCTTCAACCTGTCGCGGCCGGACGTGCTGCCGCTCGACGATCCGGGCCTGATCCGCGCGATCAGCGTCAATTATTTCAGCGGGGAGCCCGTCACGCGCAGCGAGGCGCGTGAAGTGGCCGCCAACTGGGAGCCGTGGCGTACCGTCGCGACCTGGTACATGTGGCGCAGTCTCGACACGCCGGACGCCGGCGCCGATTGACGGCTATCGGGTTTTAAACATCAATAGTTGAGAACCGGTCTTGCACGTCGCCCGCGCGGGTAGAATACGCGCTGCTGCAAGACCCAAGGATTCGAACACATGAAGACCACGTTTCTGGATTTCGAACAGCCGATCGCCGAACTCGAGGCCAAGATCGAAGAGCTGCGATTCGTGCAGGACGACTCGGCTGTCGATATTTCGGAAGAAATCGAGCGGCTGTCGAAGAAGAGCCAGCAACTGACGAAGGACCTCTACGCGAATCTGTCCCCGTGGCAGGTCTCGCAGATCGCGCGGCATCCGCAGCGTCCGTACACGCTCGATTACGTTGCGGAACTGTTTACCGATTTTCACGAACTGCATGGCGACCGCGCATTCGCAGACGATATTTCGATCGTCGGCGGTCTCGCGCGCTTCGGCGGCCATCCGTGCATGGTGATCGGCCATCAGAAGGGCCGCGACACGAAGGAACGCGCCGCGCGCAACTTCGGGATGCCCCGTCCGGAAGGCTATCGCAAGGCCGAACGCCTGATGCGTCTTGCCGAGAAGTTCGGGCTGCCGATCTTCACGTTCGTCGACACGCCGGGCGCGTATCCGGGCATCGGCGCGGAAGAGCGCGGCCAGTCGGAGGCGATCGGTCGCAACCTGTACGTGATGGCCGAACTGAAGACGCCGATCATCACGACCGTGATCGGCGAGGGCGGTTCGGGCGGCGCGCTCGCGATCGCCGTGGCCGACACCGTGATGATGCTGCAGTTCTCGACCTACTCGGTGATCTCGCCGGAAGGCTGCGCATCGATCCTGTGGAAGAGCGCCGCGAAGGCGCCCGAGGCTGCGGAAGCGCTGGGCCTGACCGCGCATCGCCTGAAGGCGCTCGGCCTGATCGACAAGATCATCAACGAGCCGCTCGGCGGCGCGCATCGCGATCCGAAGGGCATGGCCGCGCTGCTGCGCCGTGCGCTCGCCGATTCGCTGCGCCAGTTCCAGGGCATGAGCATCGATGCGCTGCGCGAGCGCCGCTTCGAGCGCCTGATGGCCTACGGCAAGTTCAAGGAAACCACGCCCGGCGCATGACCGGCGTGTTCCCATCGCGCGCCGTCCGGCGCGCGTCCGTCTCGTGATCCCCTCGACCGAATTCTCCGCCGACCGCGTCGTTCTCGACGCGGTCGGCGTTGCGCTTGCCGATCTGCCGGCCAATGCGCGCATCGCGATCGCGTACAGCGGCGGCCTCGACTCGACCGTGCTGCTCGACGCGGCCGTGCGCGTGGCGGGCGCATCGCGCTGCGTCGCGTTGCACGTGCATCACGGCCTGAGTGCGAACGCCGACGCATGGGTCGCGCATACGCAGGAGACGGCCGAGCGACTCGGCGTCGCGTTCGAATCGGAACGTGTCGACGTGCCGCGCGACAGCGGCCTCGGTGTCGAGGCGACCGCGCGCGAGCGCCGCTACGCGGCGCTCGACGCGATGTGCGAACGTCATGGCGTGGCCGCGCTCTGGGTCGCGCAGCATGCCGACGACCAGGCGGAGACCGTGCTGCTGCAGTTGCTGCGCGGCGCGGGGATTGCGGGCCTGGCCGCGATGGCGCCGCGCTATCGCCCTGACGGTACGAGCGTCGAACGCGTGCGACCGCTGCTGCGATTGTTGCGCGCGCAACTGGAGCGCTACGCGGCGCAGCGCGAGCTGACGTGGATCGACGACGAATCGAACGGCGATACGCGCTATGCGCGCAATGCGCTGCGCCTTGACGTGCTGCCGTCGCTCGCCGTGCATTTCCCGGGCTTTCGCGATGCGCTGGGCCGTGCGGCCCAGCATGCGGCCGCCGCGCAACGGCTGCTCGACGATCTCGCCGAACTGGATTTCGCCGGCGCCGCGCGCGACGAGGGCCACGCGCTGTCGCGCGATGCGCTGGTCGCGTTTGACGACACGCGCGGCGCGAACCTGCTGCGTTTCTGGATGCGCCGGCTCGGCTTGCCCGGCGCATCGGCAGGGCGGCTCGCGAACATGATGCGGCAACTGCGCGCCGCGCACGACTCGCATGCGCTGCGGATCGATCACGCGGGGCAGTGTCTGCGACTCTATCGCGACACCGTGTACTGGGAGGCGGGCGACAGCGCCGAGCCGGCCGACGACGGTGCCGGAACGCCGCACCCCGAATCATCGCTTGCGTGGGACGGCCAGGAAGTCTGGCACGTACCGGCATGGCGCGGCACGTTCGTATTCGCGCCGGCCGAAGCCGGCAGCGACGGCGCGGTACCGGAGGCGCTGCTGCGAAGCGCCGCGCTCACCGCGCGCGCCCGCGCGGGCGGCGAGCGGCTGCGTACGTCGCCCGGCGGCCCGGGCCGCACGCTGAAGAACCTGTTCCAGGAGCGCGGTGTGCCGGCCTGGCAGCGTGACGTGCCGCTGCTGTTCGCGGGCGACCGGCTAGTCTACGTGCCGCGGCTCGGCGTGAATCACGGCGACGGGCTGTCCGGCGACGGCGGATGGCGCCGGATCGAGTGGCGTCCCGACCTGCTGATCGCGTAGCGCCTGCACGCTTCCGGCCGCGCGATCGCGCGCCGGTTTTCACCATTTGGTAAACAGCGCCGGAACGCTTGCCAAACCGGCGGGCGGCTTGTCAAGCGGGCCTCTATCGGGTACGCTCGGTCGTTTGCTCGGCTCGATTTTTGAGCGATTTGTGCAGGTTTTCCGCGTGACGTACCCGGTTTGCGCGGCCTGATCGGCCTTCCGGGCAAAATCCGTCACGCTTGCGTGTTGCGTCCCAGCCGTCCCCCTCGTCGTCCGTCCACAGCCACAAGCCGCGTGACCGAACGGCAACGCGGCCTGCCCAGCGCGCCCGTGCGGCTTCTCCTTCTGTTCAGAACGACAATGGCACTCATCGTACACAAATACGGCGGCACTTCGATGGGCTCGGTCGAGCGCATCAAGAACGTCGCGAAACGCGTCGCAAAATGGCATCAGGCCGGGCACCAGATGGTGGTCGTGCCGTCCGCGATGTCCGGCGAAACCAACCGTCTGCTCGGGCTCGCGAAAGAAATTTCGAGCCAGCCGAGCCCGCGTGAACTCGACATGATCGCGTCGACCGGCGAGCAGGTCAGCGTCGGCCTGCTGTCGATCGCGCTGCAGGAAATCGGCGTCGAGGCCGTGAGCTATGCCGGCTGGCAAGTGCCGATCAAGACCGACAGCGCGTTCACGAAGGCGCGCATCCACTCGATCGACGACGAGCGCGTGAAGGCCGATCTGAACGCCGGCAAGGTCGTGATCATCACGGGCTTCCAGGGCGTCGATCCGGATGGCCACATCACGACGCTGGGCCGCGGCGGCTCGGACACGTCGGCGGTGGCGGTCGCGGCCGCGCTGGATGCCGAAGAGTGCCTGATCTATACGGACGTCGACGGCGTCTACACGACCGACCCGCGCGTGGTCGAAGAGGCGCGACGCCTCGATCGCGTGACGTTCGAGGAAATGCTGGAAATGGCCAGCCTCGGATCGAAGGTCTTGCAGATCCGCTCGGTCGAATTCGCCGGCAAATACCAGGTGAAGACGCGCGTGCTGTCGAGCCTGACCGATCCGCTGATTGCGCTCGACGAAGAAATGCGCTCGGGCACCCTGATTACTTTTGAAGAAGACGAGACCATGGAAAAGGCAGTCATTTCCGGCATCGCGTTCCAGCGCGACGAAGCACGCATTGCGGTGATGGGCGTGCCCGACAAGCCGGGCATCGCGTATCAGATCCTCGGCCCGGTTGCCGATGCGAACGTCGACGTCGACATGATCATCCAGAACCAGAGCGTCGAAGGCAAGACGGACTTCACGTTCACGGTCGGCCGCGGCGACTACCAGAAGGCAATGGACATCCTCACCAACCAGGTGCAGGGCCATGTGAGCGCAGAGCGCGTGCAGGGCGACCCGAAGGTGTCGAAAGTGTCGGTCGTCGGCGTCGGCATGCGTTCGCACGTGGGCGTCGCGAGCAAGATGTTCCGCACGCTGTCGGAAGAGGGCATCAACATCCAGATGATCTCGACGTCCGAAATCAAGATTTCGGTGCTGATCGACGAGAAATACATGGAGCTGGCTGTTCGCGCGCTGCACAAGGCATTCGAACTTGATCAGGCCGCGTGAATTTTTTGTGATGCATTGAAGAAAATGCATCATAGAAATTGACCAACGGCTCCAAACCCTATATGATCTTGTTCTCGTCGCACTGCCTCCCTGGTGCGAGCGAAGGTTTGGGAGACGTGGCCGAGAGGTCGAAGGCACTCCCCTGCTAAGGGAGCATCTGGGCCAAAACCTGGATCGAGGGTTCGAATCCCTCCGTCTCCGCCAAAAGCGGTGACAAAGCCCCGCAAGTTCTCGGACTTGCGGGGCTTTTTCTATTGTGGCTCGCGTTCAACCTATACTCGAGAACAAAACGAGAAGGGGGCTACCGTGGCGATCAAGACGGCTCTGGTAAAGACCATCATTGCTTGTGTGTTCATGTCCGTGCAGAACTGACCCACCTGAGCCAGTAGTTTTCATCGAATTTCGCCCCACGTGATTGAATGCCCTGCTCAGTCCTTGAGCAGGGGATGCAAAGGTGATCACGGTGGACATATTGGCCAAGATCAGGCGGATGTATTTCCGCGAGAAGGTCCCGCTACGCGAGATTGCGAGGCGTACGGGCCTGTCCCGAAACACGGTGCGCAACTGGTTGCGGCAGTTCGATGCCGTCGAGCCACAGTATCCAAAGCGCGTCAGCCCGAGCGTCATCGACGAGTGGGTCGCGCTGCTGACGGGTTGGCTGCGCGCGGACAGTCATCGCCCGAAGCGGGACCGGCGCACCGCGCGGTTCATGTTCGAGGCGATCCGCGGCGAGGGTTAGGCTGGCAGCTACGGCCGCGTTAGCGCATTCGTGAGGCGCTGGCACGAGGAGCAGGCCGAAGCACCTCGCAGGAAGGCGTACGTGCCGCTCGCCTTCGAACCCGGCGAAGCCTTCCAGTTCGACTGGAGCTGCGAATATGCCGTAATCGGCGGGTTGCGGCGACGCCTGGACGTCGCCCACGTCAAGCTGAACGCCAGCCGCGCGTTCTAGCTTGTCGCCGATCTCACCCAGAGCCACGAGATGCTGTTCGACGCACACGCCCGCGCATTCGCCGCGTTCGGCGGCGTGCCCCGGCGCGGCATCTATGACAATATGAAGACCGCCGTGGACAAGGTTGGCCGCGGCAAGGAGCGCGCGGTCAACGCGCGGTTCGAAGCGATGTGCAGCCACTACCTGTTCGAGCGCGAACACCGGCTCGATGCAGTGCTGCACACCGTACAGGCTGCGCTGGATACAGGACACCCCAGCGCAGCGCGCGTCCTGAACGTGCTGAGCAGGCTGAGGGCGCCCGTCACGAATGGCAGCCTCGCCACGACGAAACTCCAGCTCAAGGAAGAGCCCGCGGCCGACGACGTGAGCCGTTGAGACGCTGCGCGCCAACCCACCGTAGGATCGTCATGCCTAACAATATCGCGGCCCAGCTCAAGGGCCTTAAACTGCACGGCACGGCGAGCACGCGGCCGGAGCTGCTCGCGCAGTCGCGCCACACGGACTTCGAGCCGGAGCATTTCATGAAGCAGCTGTTGATGGCCGAATCCGCCGAACGGCAGGTGCGCTCGATCGCCTATCAAATGACCGCTGCGCGCTTCCCGGCTCACCGTGACCTGAACGGCTTCGACTTCGCCTAGGCACACGTTGATGAAGCGGTGATGCGCGAACTCAGCGAACTGTCGTTCTGCGCGAGTGCGCACAACGTCGTGTTCATCGGGCCCGGCACCGGGAAAACCCATCTCGCTTCAGCGATCGGAATCGAGGCCGTCCAACGCCGCGGCAAGCGTGTGCGCTACTTCTCGACCATCGAGCTGACCAACGCACTGGAGCTCCAGAAGTCGACCGGAAAACAAGGCCAGATCGCCCACAAGCTGATGCACGTCGATCTGGTGATTCTCGATGAACTGGGCTATCTGCCGTTCAGCCAGACCGGTGGCGCACTGCTGGTCCATCTGCTCTCAAAGCTGTAAGAGCACACGATCTGCCAAAGCAAAGGCAACGAGGAAGAGAGCAGCGAAACCGGCTGAAAACGAAGAGTTATCCCCACCGGAACGGATGTACTCGGCTGTCTCGGGGTGGGTCAGATTTAGATGGAAAACGGTGGGTTAAGACTCGGTGGAAATCAATAATCACGGAAACTCCTGAGCGAATTGCGCCGATGCGGAAATGCATCGACGGAGCGGCCGTAGCTGGCCGGGCTCAGGAAGGTGATATGTGATTTAAAAAATCTGGCTCACGAAGCAGTCGGAAATTTTTTCCTGAAAGATTGTGAGATTCCGGCAATTTTACGCACGAACTTCAGGCTGCCAATGTATTCGAGATAGGTCGGTCTGCGAGGCGCACTATCGTCTTGTTCCGAAAGGCATTTATAATCAGCCCTCGGCAGAAACCCCACCTGAATACCAACCAAGGGAAAGCTGCATGGGCCACACCGCACTTTATAAGACGTTGCGTCTGGGCGACGCGCAATACAATCGTCTTGTCAAACTCGACACGCCGCTTGGCGTCGACTGGTTATTGCCGCTCTATGTGAAAGGAACGGCTCGACTCGGTCGCGATTATGAATTCGTGATCGATGCCGTTTCGCCACGCGGTAGCCAGATTGAACTGAGTGCGCTACTCGCCAAGCCGGTCACGCTCTGGATTCAGCAGACGGACGGCTCATACATGCCGATCCATGGCTACGTTCACCGATTCAGCAGGCTGGGCGCGGATGGGCCATTGACTTTTTACAAGCTGGCGTTCTCGTCCTGGCTCTATTTCTTGCGCCTGCGCCGCGATATGCGCGACTGGCAGGAGCAGAACGGCGAGCAGATTCTGGTGGACGTCTTCAATGAGCATCCGCAAGCACGGGGCGCGTTCCGCATCGATCTACACAAGCCGCTGCCGTCCTATTCGAATCGCGTGCAGTGGGAATACGACCTGAATTTCGTCTATCGCAGCATGGAGGAGGTAGGCGTATTTCCGTACTTCGAGCATGCCGAAAATGGCCGCTCGCACACGATGGTTTTGACGGACGACGTTTATTTCGTCCCGCAACTGAAACAGCCCGTTGTCGAGTTCGGTCCCACGGAAATCAGCGGGGAACTGGACGGGTTCGCGCAGTGGCAGGAGCAGCGTCAGATTGACAGTGCACAACTGACGTCGCGCTCGTTCGACTACAAGCGCCCCGATCTCCCTCGGCAGGTACAGGGTGTGACGGACGTGAACGGCGAGTTGCCGACCGATGGGGAAATCTACGACTACCCTGGCGCGTACATGTGGTCGGACCGTGAGCAAGGTGAGCGTCTTGCTCAGATTCGCCTTGAAGAGCGCAAATCGCGGATGAAACGTTTTCATGGAATAGGCGGCTTGCGCTGCGCGATGCCGGGGCGGCGCTTCGAACTTCGCGGTCATCCGGTGCATGATGCGGGCAGTCAACCGGATCGCGAATTTGTTCTGCTCGGGGTTGACTGGCTGATTTGCAATAACCTGCCTGGTCTGGACGAGGCGGATCAATTTCCCGACGGGCTGGCTGCGGAAGTTGCGCAAGCGAAGGCTGGCGCGACGGTCCGGCATGCAGACGGCAGCGAAGGTTTCTTTCAGGTGGCGGTCGAGGCGCAGCCGCGCAACGTCCCCTTCCGTAGCCCGTTCGAACACAAGAAGCCGGTGATGCAGTTGCAGAATGCAATCGTCGCCGGGCCAAGCGGGGAAGAGGTGTATACCGATTCACTGAACCGCGTGAAGGTGTGGTTCCATTGGAATCGCCGCAATGGCCAGGATGAACGTGCATCGTGCTGGGTGCGCCCGACGTTCCTTGATGCTGGCTCCAATCGTGGTGGGATTCAACCGCTGCGCAAGGGCGACGAAGTGGTCGTCGGTTTCATGGAAGGTGACTGTGACCGGCCCGTCATCATCGCGAGAATGTACGGGGGGGCTACACAGCCGGTATGGCACACGAACGGTCTGCTATCCGGTCAGCGCTCGCGCGAGTATGGCGGCACCGGCTACAACCAGCTCGTAATGGACGACTCGACGCAGCAGAATCGGGTTCACCTTTACTCGAGCAGCTATCAGTCCCACTTGCACTTGGGGTACCTGATCCAGCAGACCGACAATACACGCGGTGCGTTCCTTGGGAGCGGGTTCGACCTAAAATCAGACGCCTATGGCGCCATTCGGGCCGGGCAGGGCTTGTTCGTATCTACCCACCCGACAGCGACGAACCAGCCGTTGAACGTTACTGCTGCGTCCGAGCAGTTAGCCAGTGCTGAAACCGTTGTGGATTTGACGTCGCAGGCGAGCTCGGCGAACCAGGCCGAAAGTTTGCAGGAAGGGCAGGATGCGCTCAAGAAGTTCACCGACGCGACGCACTATAGCGTGAGCGGCGGCGCTGGCAGCGGCGGTCGTACGGGCGGCGGCGGCACGGGCAATGCGAATGGCTTCTCGACGCCGATCATGCTGATGGCGAGCCCTGCGGGCTTGGGGCTTTCGACTCAGGATTCAGCGCAACTGACGGCCAATCAGCAAGTCAATATCGTCAGCGGCAAGAGCACGCACGTGGCGGCCGGCAAATCGCTGATCGTAAGCGTGATGGAGAAGATTAGTCTGTTCGCGCAGAACGCCGGAATCAAGCTCTTTGCGTCCAAGGGCAAGGTCGAAATTCAGGCGCAGAGCGACGAGATGAAGCTCGCGGCGCTCAACGACGTGACGATCACGAGTTCGAACGGGAAAGTCGTTATTTCGGCGGAGAAGGAGATCTGGATCGGCGCGGGCGGATCGTACATCAAGATCACGCCTGATCTGATCGAGAACGGGACGAGCGGGCAGATTCTCGAGAAGTGTGCGAATTGGGACAAACCGGGAGCGTCGTCGATGCGTCTGCCTTCACCGATTGCGAGCGTGCCGAAGGGGTGTGCCTGGAAGACGGCTTCGGCGTCCGCAGATAGCGCTTCGAGCGTTGTACTGGAGTAGTGGATATGGAGAACTCAGACGCGCTCGGTGTGGACGAGTCCCCCGAGGTCATCGCGATAGACGCGGCCATCAGCAGCTTGCGCACATATTTCAGCAAGCGGCCGGAGATGCACTGCTATCTCGTTGTCGATCCGAGTCAGCGAGATTTCACGAATGACGACGAGGAAGCTGAGCGGTTCCGCGAATTGAAGCGTGCGATCGTGGAGGTGATGCACGACGCGTTTCCTGACAATCACCGGCCGTATCTTGTCGAGTTGGACCTTAATACTCCCGAAGGGGCTGGAGTTTTTGCGGGGAGTGTGAGGATTGCCTTCGAGGATCGTCGCCCTATGTCAATGGCCGAAGGACTGGGGCAGCGCGTCGGTGGATGGCTCGCCAGTGAGGCATCGTTGGACGAGGTCGCCGAGCATTGGGGCCGCCACGTTTTGCAGTACAACGAGGAAGGGCTGCCGTGTGTGCTGCGCTTCTATGATACGCGAGCCCTTAGTTTGATCTGGCCAGTGCTCTCCCAAGAACAACAGCAGACGCTACTGGGGCCGGTAAAGGTATGGCATGCGCTCGACGCGGGCGCTAAACCTCGCGCGTACAGTGTGTCGGCAGGGTCGCGAGCCGATCTTTCGTTGACGACTGAGCAGTGGCAGCAGATTCATCGTCACGGATTAGTCAATAGAGCGCTTGCGTTGTATGCCATGAAGGTTGATCGTCAACCGGAACCGTCCGAAATTGCTGCGGCAGTTGCTGCCGCTGAGCGTGCGGAGCGCTATGGACTGTTCGACCGGGACGATCGCGTGGCATTTGTTGAGAGTGCTCTGGCATGGCACCCGCAATTCGACCTACATCCGAAGGTGCTGCAGCTTTTGGGCGCAAGAGCGCCAGACAAGTTTTATACGGCAGCCATTAGCGTATTGACGGACGAAGATATTGTAGAAATTCGAGACGGCGCTTGGTACGAGCGATTGAGTGCTTCGTCGTCCCGTTGATTGGTGTCGGCAAAATTGCCTGAATTCGATACGAAGAGAGCGTATGGCAGCAAATAACCAGAAATGTGCCAACTGTGAGAAGACTGGGTTGCCGATCTTGCCGGTGCGGTACACAGTCTTGCCCAAAACGGTAAAGGCCAAGATGCCCGCCGGCATCGTCGGCGACCGTGTCACCAATATCAGCCTTTCCGAACATAAGTATGGTCTGCGGACCTTACGCGATGGTTGGCTCTATCTTTTCTACGAAGTAGGTGCACGTGGTCCCAATTACTGGGAAGTGTACAAGGTGACTGAAGACGGTCGGTTATGGAAGCAGTCGCGACCGCTGCCGTCGGTTCCGACGACCCATCCGAACTGTGCGCAGTGTGCCATCGCCGTACCGATGGATGTCATCGCGATCGAGCAACCCGAACTGTGTACGGGCAAGGTCTATATCGCGTTCTCGCAACTTGCATGGCATCCACGAACATTCGATAAATACGAGGTTTACGTAGACTTGCGTGAACAACGCATGCAATGGATCGAGCCGTCAAAATGGATCGCTACCGGAAAGGATGGGACAGGCCACGCGGTCGTTGCAACGGAGTCGTCAGTTAACGATGTACTCGAGTACATGCCGGGCCTGGATGCAAAGCAGTTGGGCCTGTTTGACGACAAGCAGCGCTTTACTGCAGACGATGGTAGCTATCGAGAAGATCTGCTTGCCCGTGAGGTGTTGCGTTATCCTTTGAACATTCGACAGGCATCGCCAGCATCGGCGAGCCAGTCGCTTGTGAAAATGATGGACCACGTTGGAAAAACGGATGCAGGTGGAGGCGGGGCTACTCCATCGACCTATCCCCCAATGTTGTTCGCTTTGTGGGATGCGGTCGGCAACGTTCATGAACTGAACGGCTTTCGTAACGACCCGGTGTCCTGGCTCGACCGATATGGGTCGCAGCAGGAACTCGGCATGAAAGTGATGGCCCTGAACGACATCGACACGGCCAAACGTATCGTCGATTCCCGCACGAAACAGAACCTCGCAAACCAGGAAGCCATGGCGAAAGAGGCGCATACTATGACTCCGCTCGGCTCGGCGACAGCCCGCGCCGGTTTGGCGGCGCAACGCACTAGAGCACTGGCGGGCGCGGATGCTACGCGTGCCCAAGAGGTCAATGCGTATTATGACGATCTCGACTGGATGGCTGCCAATAATATCCCGGGGAGCTATCAGACGCGTCTTATCCAGATTGGACGATTTAGTCGCGCGGGCAGCGCAAGTTCAAGCGCGCCTTACCTTGGCAAGTACCGCGATGAGATCATGAACGAAGCGCGTGAGTACGCGAAAGCGCAACCTGGGTTCCATGATCGCAATCTAGACAGAATGCAGAGGTCCGAATGGTCTCGGTACGAAGCCCGGCTTCAGCGCAAGCGGATCGAGGATTTCCGCAAGCCATACAAGAAATTGCAGGACGCGGTGTTCCAGTTGCAGGAAACGCGCAGCGACGATGTCGGAAAATGGTTGCGGGCGAAACTTCTTTCGGACACGCTTGAGGACTATTACTGCGACGACCTTAGTGACAGCTTCGAATTCGAGGTTGTTGTTGCAATGGCAATCGACGGGTTGGGGTCCACACCCAAAGGACTTACGATTCTCGATGATCTGGTGGGGCGTTGGAAGCCGACGGACAAGGAAAGCATAGTATGGCGAGCGGTCGCCATGAATCATCCCGCAGGCCGCGAGGAGCTTGAGAAATTGCTCGCGAGCGCGCTCGAGCACAAGGATAAGCCGCTAGAGGACGATGGTGTCAAATATGTCGTAACGGCGGTGAAGTACATTGGAAAACTGACTGACTACTATAAAAAATATTCAAAGTTGGCGCTCGAAACAAACCCAGCAAAGATCTCGTACTTGGGTGCAATGTACAAAGAGCAAGGGCGTGACGTTTTGCTCATGACTATTGGTGATCGGGTTTTCGAAAAACTCCGAATCAATAAATTGGGGGATTTTGTCGGGGAGAAGATTGTTCAGACGCTGTTTCTCCAGCGAGCGGGCTTACCTGTCGAGGATGCGTTGGCACTTGTCCGCAAGCAGGCCCTATATGACAAAGTGAGCCGAAGCGAAATTTTGCAGCGCTTTCGTACGGCGCGAACCGTGTTAGCGGCGTCGACGAAGGCAGGGCCGAACCCGACCACCGAGTTGTATGAGGTGTGGGAAAAATTGAAGGCCGACAAGGACGCGAACGCGATGAAGGAACTTCGTCTCGGTCGTATTGCGGTGATTGCTGCGCTATGTGAGTTGGTGAACTTCTGGCATCTGTTGTCGGAGGCCAAGGACGAAGATACCAATACCAAGTTGATCAAGTCGGGCGCATCGCTCAGTGCGTCGATCATCACAATCACGATGACTCCGTATTACGGGACGCTGAAGAAGGCTGTTCGGACGATGAGTTGGAAGATGGTGGGGGGGTTTTTGTCGGGAGCCGGCGCACTTGCTGCATCTTGGCTTGATTATAAGGCGACCACTAAGGTGTTGAAGAGTGGTCAGTACGAAGTGGCATTCCTTCTTGGCCTAAAGACATTGGTGGGGGCGGCCGCAGGTACGGCATTCGTGATCGACGCAATCAGTACCGCAGCGCCGTTGTTCAAGAAATTGGCGTCGCGCTCGGGGAATCGCGTCGTCATCATGGCGGTCGAGACTGTGGCGACGCGAGTGGCAGTAGTTGCATCGCTCAGAGTAGTCAGTATGTTGATTACGTGGGAGGCAACGATCGCGGTGCTCGCGTTACAAACTCTCGCTGATTTCGTGACCCCTGATGAGTTGGAGTCGTGGTGTTCGCGTTGCGCATTTGGCACCGGTCAAGAAAGTATTCTGCGTGTGAAAGATCACAGCGTTGGCAAATATTCGGATATGGCACAACAGGAAAAAGCCTTCGACAAAGCGATGGTGGAGATGGCATGAGCTCGGAGCGTGAATATGCGGTTGAGGTGCTGAGAGGTACGATCAGCAAGTTGAAGAGCCGACGTCGCCAGCAGGACTTCGTCTTGAGCGAAACGCAGCATGCTTATATGCAGGCAACGGCCGCAGGCGCTGCCTTGGCTGGCATGGGGGCATCGGCGATCGGGTTGATCCAATCATCTGCGGATTCTGAGGAGGAAGCAGATTGGGTGGAGTTTGAACTTGGTGGCAAGCAGATCGAAGGATGGCTGTGGAAGATGCCGATGAAAGATGGTGACGAGGTGGAGATCGTCGCTGAGTTGAGGCCACGGGATCGATACTTCGCCTACTCAATCCGAAGGGTCAATGATGATGTGGTTGCGGTGTATCCGCACGCAACGAGAGGGAGATCAGCACTTTATCGATGGCTTATGAAGATTATGCTGAGTCTCTTCGTGCCTATTTTTGGGTTGTTGTGCATTCTGTTATTCCGCGATGCCGATGGCGTTGAAAGAACGACGCTCATAATCTTCCTCGGCATAACCGGCGCCGCTGCTCTAATGATCTTCTGGATACTATTTCACCGCGCTTATCTGAAAATGAGGCACTTTGCCAAATTGGCTGAAGTAATTTTCACGTGCTATGGCTGGAGCGATGTGCGTAGGATTAATCTCGTGCGGTCGTCGAAGCAGATGAAACCGGAGAGTCGAGATTTCGAATATGGTATTCACTACTTTCGTTATCGGCCTTGAAGGGGGATGGCGGAGATTACATGAGTTCTGAGCGAGAGTATGCAGTTCAGGTGCTGCGAGGCACGATCAGCAAGCTGAAGTGCCGGCGTCGCCAGCAGGACTTCCTCTTAAGTGAAGCGCAGCATGCCTACATACAAGCGACGGCTGCTGGTGCAGCATTGGAGGGCATAGGTGCATCGGCCATCGGACTGATTCAGATGTCCGCGAACTCCGAGGAGGAGGCGGATTGGGTAGAGTTCGAACTCGACGGCAAGCAGGTCGAGGGATGGCTCTGGAAGATGCCGATGAAAGACGGTGATGTCGTCGAGATCGTTGCTGAGTTGAGGCCACGGGATCGATACTTCGCCTATTCCGTCCGAAGGGTCAATGATGATGTGGTTGCGGTGTATCCGCACGCAACGAGAGGGAGATCAGCACTTTATCGATGGCTTATGAAATTCATGTCAATAACGTGGGTGTTTTGCAGTGGCATTGTAACGGCCCTGATGTTCCGCGATCACGAAGGGATTGATTTAAGTTCGCATATTTTAGTTATGTCTGCTGCATGGACTTTTTCGTTAATTGTTTTTTGGATATTATTTCACCGTGCATATCTGAAGATGAGGCACTTTGCTAAATTGGCTGAAGTAATTTTCTCGTGCTATGGCTGGAGGGATGTACGTGAAATCAGCCTGATACATTCGTCGAAACAGATGAAGCCGGAGAATCGCGATCTCGACTACGGAATTCACTACTTTCGTTATCGGCCTTGAAGGGGAATGACGGAGATGGCATGAGTTCTGAGCGAGAGTATGCGGTTCAGGTGCTGCGAGGCACGATCAGCAAGCTGAAGTGCCGGCGCCGCCAGCAGGACTTCGTCTTAAGTGAAGCGCAGCATGCTTACATACAAGCGACGGCTGCTGGCGCAGCGTTGGCGGGCATGGGTGCATCCGCGATTGGATTGATCCAATCGTCCGCGAATTCCGAGGAGGAAGCGGACTGGGTGGAATTTGAACTCGACGGCAAACAGATCGAGGGATGGCTCTGGAAGATGCCGATGACAGATGGTGACGAGGTTGAAATTGTTGCCGAACCGAGGCCGCGTGATCGGTACTTTGCGTATTCAATCCGGAGAGTCGGGGACGATACGGTGGCGGTGTATCCGCATGCGACGAGGGGAAGGACGGCCCTTTATCGATGGCTGATGAAGATCATGCTGTGGTTTTTTGTACCGATCTATGCCCTAATGTGCTTCATGCTGTCACGTGATGCAGATGGTATCGATAGCACGACTCTCGTGATGGTCCTCGGCGGAGCAGGTGCCTTTTCTCTATTGATATTCTGGATCTTGTTTTATCGCGCTTATCTGAAGATGAAGCGCTTTGCCAAATTGGCTGAAGTCATTTTTTCGTGTTACGGCTGGAGGGATGTACGTAAAATCAGCCTGATACATTCGTCGAAAGAGATGAAACCGGAGAATCGAGATCTTGACTACGGAATTCACTACTTTCGCTACCGTCCGTAAGGTATTTGACGATGATGAATCTTATTCGCGTCGGTGATGACACTGACCACGGCGGCAAGGTGATTACTGGTTCATCGACGATGCGCTTCGATGGCCGTTTCGTTGCTCGCAAGGGGGACGAGGTAACCTGCCCCCAACACCCGGACGTCAAACCGAATTTGATCGAAGAGGGCGATGAATCGATGACCGATAACGGTGTTCCGATCGCTAGGCACGGTCACAGGGCGACCTGCGGTTGTCACCTGATATCGAGCCTCACTTGATCGGCACGAGCTACAGAGTAACTTTATCTTCGCGGTTTGGAGGCAGGAAAATCAGGCGAGTATGATTGTGCCTGGCCGCGGCGTGCAACGTCGAATTTCCGCGCCGGAGTTAGCCGACATCACGACAAGTTGGACAAAGCTTGTCACCGGCGCGTGCACCGTGAAGAAGTGATCCACTACGCTGATGAACGCGTTCAAACTGACGGCGGCAAACGCTTGTTCGTCGACCGTCAACGTCACTTCCAGACCCCGCACGAAACTCGGCATTGGTTTTCCTGGAAGCCAGAGCTGTTTGGCCCGATGGCTCAGGTTCGTCAGTCCGTCGAGGAGTTTCGCGTGTCCAGCGGACTGAGCGGTGAATTGGCGGAACAGGCGTTTCAATTCCGCAAGCCCGGTACGGGTTAATTCGATCGAGTGCGGGGCGAACTGCGTGAGGAGCCGCCAAGCCGCGTCGCTTTCGCTCGACAATCGCACGATTTCTGTTGGTGCGTCCAGCATCACGATGCGTGAAACCATCGTTCCCTGCTCGTTTACCAGATCACCATCCTCGGCGCCGGCCCGCATCGAGCGAGGGAAATTGCCATTCGAGCAGGTGACGTCTGCCGTTACCTGTTCGATTCCGGTGTCGGTTGCCGGTCGGCCGTCGAGGTCGACCAGGCTGAGCGCGGTTTCCTTTTTTCCCGATGGTGAGGCGGCGTTATGGTGCATGAGAACCCAATAGGGGCCGGCCGGTTTGCCGGAACTGCCGTGCATGAGCGACACGAACGGATGGATGATGTTCGCTCTGGAGCTGCCTGTCGTGGCACGGACCGACTCGACAGACCAAACTTCGACACCCGCAACGTCCGTATTCTGGGATTGCACGGGGTATGTGTTCGTGGTCGGACTCCGCTTGAGTGGCAGCGACGTAAGCCTGAATAGGTTGACGATCGGCGTGCAAAAGAGCTTCAGGTTGTCCGCCGACAGATTTTTTAATCGCTGTGCCGTCCACGAATCTGGATGAACGTCGCAAATGGCGAGATGCAAGGTAAGTTGCTGGCTGGAGCCCGCCCTATATGCGAGCGCGGCGAGGTCGACGTCAACGAAATCGAATTTCTTCGGAAACGCAAAATATTCGCTTAGTAGCCGCAGGGCTGGCGGCCCGTCGTCTTCGTCGAGCAGTGTCTCGGCTTCATCGTAGCCGGCGGCGGCGAGCGGTGACATTGTCAGCGTTGACCAGCGACGTTCGGCGCTTTCGACGAAGGCGGCTGCCGTGCGCATCGTCATCGTATCCATTGCCGCGCCGACGACTTCGCGATGGCCGTTGACATGGATGCGCAACGGGCCGCGAACGGCTTCGATGCGAAAGTCGGGGCGGGCAACTGCAAAGGTGATGGAGAGCAGACCGGTTGTGCCGGCGGGCAGGACGACGTCGGAGGGAACTGCAGTTGCCGGGGCGTAGCGCGCAGCCGCAATTCGCACGGGAGCTAACGTTACGTCATATACGGTTCGGAAAAGGCAGTCTTCCGTTTTGCTCGCCAGTTCAGTGCCGCGGGCAATGAGCGATGGCTCATTGAGCTTTTCGAACATGTCTGAGACATCGAACTGGGCGATTGCGCACGCAGGAACCGTTCGAAGATACTGGGGATACAGCATGCCGAGGAGGGCTTCGGCGAATTCCGGATAGTTGTCGTCGAGCCGGCTTCCTATATCCGCAGCGAGGAGAGCGAACGACTGCAGCATTCGTTCGACGTGCGGATCTTCGGAGTGGTCGCCGGAAATCCCGAGACGAACGGCAATTTTGGGATAGCGTGTCGCAAAGATCGCAACTGACCGGCGCAGTAGTGAAAGCTCTCGTTCGTAGTGCGGAAGCAGATGATCCATCGCGTGAAATAATGAACCGGCCGGACAGTAAAACGCAAAGTCT
The DNA here is from genome assembly GCF_020419685.1 of Burkholderia sp. AU33545. Lineage (NCBI taxonomy): Bacteria > Pseudomonadati > Pseudomonadota > Betaproteobacteria > Burkholderiales > Burkholderiaceae > Burkholderia > Burkholderia sp. AU33545. The sequence continues at coordinate 204,234 of NZ_JAIZRQ010000005.1, forward strand.
TCGTCTGGCGCAGTTGCGCTGAATGGTGTCGGGCACGCTAACGTTTGACGTTGCTATGATAACCGCTTAACGGGGAAGGCCTGCACGTCGATCGACTCGGTGGCTCGCTGGACGCCGCGATCAGCGGGATCGGAACGTTTTGTACCGCCCACAACGTATCTTTGTCGCACATGTCCGTTCAACAAGGTGAGTCGCATCCGGGTGCTGGGCCGTAGTCGCGCCTTGCGCAGCGCAGCCGGAAAGCATGAGCGGATTTGCCTGGATTTGACCTGTCGAGGACTGAAGGAAAAGAACCAATTCGCATGCGAATATGGTCACGTAACCCGTATCAGCCCGCGCAACCTGATCCGTCAGCGGGAACTCGGTTGCCGGGAATGTGCTCAGATTGCGGCTACGGCTTGCATGCACCGTCTCGCGCAGCCGGCCGATTCGATCTGCCTGAACGCAAAGTGGCGAGGCACGGCTGCGCGATACCGTTTCTGCTGTAATGGCGGACACCGGTGGTCATGCGTCGGCCAGTCTTTGTTGCGCGGGGCAGGGTGTACGGTCTGTGCTGCACTGAATGGCCAGTTGACAGGGGTACAGCTCCTGAGTGGCCTGAAGCGATTGCAAGACGCCGCTGCGCAGACGCACGGCGGGCGATGCCTAGCCGATCGCTATGACGAAGTACGCGCGCAATATACCTTTGACTGCGCCGAAGGTCATGGATGGCAGACGGCAGGTGTATTGCGGGGGAGCTGGTGTTGGCGGTGCGCAAACGCGCCTGTCGGTAACATTCTGAGACGTTCGGACGGACTGGCGATGCGCCAGGCTAAACCGGCGGCCAATGGCGGTGAATGGATGGATGGGCAGTATCTAGGAACGCACCGTTGTTGATGTCCGCGCAGAACTGACCCACTAGAGCGGCAAATTGTCATCGAAGTTTGACAGTGATTGAATTTTGATGGATGTCATTGGAGATTGATTTGGCGGTCTCCGTCTCCGCCAAAAGCGGTGACAAAGCCCCGCAAGTTCTCGGACTTGCGGGGCTTTTTCTTTTCCGCTGCGCTGACGGGCTCGCCGCTCGTCGCCTCGCTGTCGTCCGGATAGCCAATCAATGCTCGACTTGAGCGGCGCTCATGCGCTAAATAGGCGTATCGCCTCGCGCGGCTCAATCCGGAGTTCCGGCACGCATGCATTCCGTACTCACCATCCTTTCGCATCGACCCGTCGACGGGCTTGTCGACAATCACGGACGTTACGCGCGAGGCCGCGGCTACCGGCACGCGATCGTCGACGGCACGCACGTATACGGCGAGCGTCAGCAGGTGCTCCACAAGTACCACGTGATCGTCGCGCAGCTCGTCGCGATGGAGCAGGGTGCGTTGCTGCTCGTGCTCGATCCGTTCTCGGTCGTGTTCGGCCAGCATGCGTTGCCGGATGTCGCGGACGGTTATGACGCGATCGTCACGACGCAGACGTCGAAGTCGCCGTTGCCCGCCGCAAGCGGCATGATCTTTCGCAACGTGCCCGACGTGCGCGAGCGCTTGCGCAAGCTGGTGGTCGAGCTCGGCAAGTGGGCGATGCGCCTGCCCGAGCGGCAACATGCGTGCGAGGCAACGCTGCTTGCCGAGCAATTCCCGCCGCTGCCGTTTGATCAGCCGCTCGCGACCGGCTATTTCGCGTCGGCCCAGACAGTGTGGGGCGACGGGCTTGCGATCGACGGCGTCGTCGGCGCGCATCCGCTCGTGGCGCACCACGCGCCGGAATGGCAGCAGATCGATGGCGTATGGGCGCCGACGCCCGACTACGACTTTCGCTACGTGCTCGCGCTCGTCGACGATGCGGCGCGCGTTCAGCGGGGCGAGCAGCCGCGTGCAATGGATGACTGGCGCGCCGCGCAGCAACGAACGCGCGAGCCGGCGCGGCACCTGAACCCGCATGCAGACATCGCGTTCGTGAGTCTGCACACGTCGCACATCGCGGGTTACGGCGATCTCCACGAAGAGAACTTCGTTCGCTATTGCGCGCGACACGGCTATGCGTACCACGCGTATCGCGAACCGCCCGCGTTCCTGCCGGCCGGGGTCGATGCGAACTGGGCGAAGCTGCACCTGATTCGCGAACATCTGCCGGATCACGCGTTCGTGTTCTGGGTCGACGCCGACATCCTCGCGATCGACCAGCGGCAGACGGTCGACAGCGTGATCGACGGCCGCGATTTCGTGATCGGCACCGATCACACGGCCTGGGCGATCAACTCGTGCATGATCGGCGTGCGCAACGTCGCGCCGATGCGCGAACTGGTCGAGCGCATATGCGCGCGCATCGAGGATATCGGCGATCGGTCGTCGGTCTATGCGAGCGGCGGCGATCAGCAGGCGATCTATGTCGAACTGTTGGAGGCGGGCATGATCGACGCGCGCTACATCGTCGATGCGATGTCGCTCGCGTCGTCGCCGGTCTATGCGACGCGCGACAGCCGTTTCGTCCATTTCCCCGCGCAACACAACCACTATCGAGCGGTGACGATGCGCGTGTGGGACAGGCTGAGCCATCAGCGCTAACGGAATGCGCCGCGACTTCCGGTGTTCCGGATCGCGCCGATCGGACGTCATTGAAGTGAAAATGAAAGTATCTGTGTAAGGATTGAATCGGTCTCATTCATCCTTCCCCGCATTCACCGCCTGCGCCCCGAAGAATCGGTCTTCAGACAAAAATGCGGCATCGCACCGATGCACACGATCGACGCTGCGTCGCATTACAAAAAATTACTCATAAAAATCAGCGGCGTATCTGGGCATCGTGAAACGAAGCTTTGCTGCGATGCAAAAAATAATCAATCGCCTTATGCTGGTTAACCCGATTGCGCTTGAGCGGCGTCAACCTTTGCGCTGATTCCGCTTTACATTTTGCCAACAATGGCGATCCACGAAATCTATCTGTCGATTTGATTTCGTTCCCTTCGTCGCGCCTGTTCCCAATGCAGTGCGCGACCTTCTCAAGGCCTGTTGACATGCTTGATTTCCCCTTTCTGAGCCTGGCGATCTGGGTTCCGATCCTGTTCGGCGCGTGCCTGCTGCGTGCCGGTTCCGACCGTCATCTGCAGCGCACGCGACTGATCGCGCTCGTCGGCGCGTTGGCGGGGCTGGCCGCCGTCGTGCCGCTTGTCGCCGGTTTCGATTCGCAGTCTGCCGCGATGCAGTTCGCCGAAACCCGCAACTGGCTGGCGGCCTTCAACGCCGGCTGGCGCGTCGGGATCGATGGCGCATCGCTGTGGCTCGTCGTGCTGACCGCCTTCACGACGCTCGTCGTCGTGATCGCGTCGTGGGAGTCGGTGACGGTGCGCGTCGCGCAGTACTACGCGTCGTTCCTGATCCTGTCGGGGCTGATGGTCGGCGTGTTCGTCGCGCAGGACGGGCTGCTGTTCTTCATCTTCTTCGAGGCGACGCTGATTCCGCTGTACCTGCTGATCGGTACGTGGGGCAGGGAGCACCGCGTCTACGCGGCCGTGAAGTTCTTCTTCATCTCGTTCGCGGGTTCGCTGCTGCTGTTGATGGCGATGCTGTACTTGTACGCGAAGTCGCATACGTTCGACATGAACGCATGGCGCACGCTGCAGCTCGGCTTCGCACCGCAGTTGCTGGTGTTCCTCGGTTTCTTCGCCGCGTTCGCGGTCAAGGTGCCGATGTGGCCGGTGCATACGTGGCTGCGCGACGTCTACACGGACGGCCCGACGGGCGCGGCGCTGATGCTCGCGATGCTCAAGCTCGGCGGCTATGGCTTCCTGCGCTTCGCGCTGCCGATCACGCCGGACGCGAGCCACTTCTTCGCGCCGGCCGTGATCGCGCTGTCGCTGTTCGCGATCGTCTACGCGAGCCTGATCGCGCTCGCGCAGACTGATCTCGGCAAGCTTCTCGCATATTCGACGGTCGCGCACATGGGGATCGTCACGCTCGGGCTGTTTCTGTTCAACCAGATCGGCGTCGAGGGTGCGATCGTGCAGCTCGTGTCGTACGGCTTCGTCGCGGGTGCGATGCTGCTGTGCGTGAGCGTGCTGGTCGATCGCACGAACCAGCGCGAGATCGCCGCGTATGGCGGCGTGGCGGGTGTCATGCCGCGCTTCGCGACGTTCGCGCTGCTGTTCGCGATGGCCAACGTCGGCCTGCCGGGCACGTCGGGCTTCGTCGGCGAGTTCATGGTCATCATGGGCGCGATTCGCGTCAACTTCTGGATCGGCGCGATCGCGGCGCTCACGCTGATCCTCAGCGCGTCGTACACGCTGTGGATGGTCAAGCGCGTCGTGTTCGGCAAGATCGCGAGCGCGCGCATTGCGAAGCTCGCCGACCTCAGCCGCCGCGAGATCGTGATGTTCGCGTCGCTCGCGCTGATCGTGCTGATGGTCGGCGTCGATCCGAAGCCGTTCACCGACGCGATCGACCCGACCGTTGCGCGGCTGATCGACGACGCCAGCCATTCGAAGCTGCCGGCCGGGGACGGTGGCGCGCCCGCGCAGGCGTACATGGCAGCGACGCACGGCTGATGGCCTGACGGCGCGGTCGTGATGCGCACATCCATCCGGGCTGGCGCGGGCAGCGTCCGGCCGGCTCGCGCTCGCCTTCCGGCTGCGTGAAATTGCCCCGCGACAATCTGTCTCACGGCAGATTTTGCAATGATGATTTGCCGCATCCACCGGTTTTTCGTCGCACCCGCGCGACGTATGATTCGGCCACTTTCGTGGATCGAATGCGCATCGGGCATACGCAACGGATTCAATGACCCTCGGGCTGTGTGATGAAAAGAAAAGCTTCAAGAGGCTGGACGGCGCTGATATCGATCGGCGCGGCGCTGAGCCTGTCAGGCTGTAATTTAGATGTACTAAATCCGAAAGGAAGCGTCGGCGCCGCGGAAAAGTCGCTGATCGCGACGTCGACATGGGCGATGCTGATCGTCGTCGTGCCGGTGATCCTGCTCACATTGTGGTTCGCGTGGCGTTACCGCGCATCGAACCGCAACGCCGCCTACGCGCCGAACTGGTCGCACTCGACCGCGATCGAGGTCGTGATCTGGACGGTGCCGACGCTGATCATCCTGTTTCTCGGCGTGCTCACGTGGAAAACCACGCATGAACTCGATCCGTACAAGCCGCTCGAGTCGTCGGTGAAGCCGATCGACGTCGAGGTCGTCGCGCTCGACTGGAAGTGGCTGTTCATCTATCCGGAACTCGGCATCGCGTCGGTGAACCAGCTCGCGATTCCGGTCGGCACACCGGTGAATTTCCGCATCACGTCGGATTCGGTGATGAACTCGTTCTTCATTCCGCAGCTCGGTGGCCAGGTGTACGCGATGGCCGGCATGCAGACGCGTCTGCATCTGATCGCCGACGAAGCCGGTGACTACGCGGGCACGTCGGCCAACTTCAGCGGCCGCGGTTTCTCCGACATGAAGTTCCGCACGCTCGCCGAGCCGCGCGAGCAGTTCGACGCCTGGGTGCAGAAGGTGAAGGCTTCGCCCGACCGGCTCGACGCGACCGTGTACGGCACCGTCGCGCAGCCAAGCGAGAAGGCGCCCGTGCGCTACTTCTCGTCGGTCGATCCGCGGCTCTTCCACAACATCATCGCGAAATACAACGATGGCCACGTCCTCGACCTGAAGGACGCCGCCTGCGGCACGAAGGGGTAACGCATGTTCGGCAAACTCACACTATCGGCGATCCCGTTCGATCAGCCCATCATCATGGTGGCCGGCGCCTTCATGGGGCTGGTCGTGCTGGGCATTCTCGCCGCGCTGACGATCACCGGCCGCTGGAAGTGGCTGTGGACGGAGTGGCTGACGACCGTCGACCACAAGAAACTCGGCGTGATGTACATCATCGTCGCGCTGATCATGCTGCTGCGCGGCTTCGCCGACGCGATCATGATGCGCATGCAGCTGGCGCTCGCTTACAACGCGCCCGGCTACCTGCCGCCGCATCACTATGACCAGATCTTCACGGCACACGGCGTGATCATGATCTTCTTCATGGCGATGGTGTTCATGGTCGGCCTGATGAACCTGATCGTGCCGCTGCAGATCGGTGCGCGCGACGTCGCGTTTCCGTTCATCAACTCGCTGTCCTTCTGGATGACCGCGGTCAGCGCGATCCTGATCAACGTGTCGCTCGTGATCGGCGAGTTCGCGCAGACGGGCTGGCTCGCGTATCCGCCGCTGTCGGAGTTGCAGTTCAGTCCGGGGGTAGGGGTCGACTACTACCTGTGGGCGCTGCAGATCTCGGGTGTCGGCACGCTGCTGACCGGCGTGAACTTCTTCGTGACGATCATCAAGATGCGCGCGCCCGGCATGACGCTGATGAAGATGCCGGTGTTCACGTGGACGGTCCTCTGCACGAACGTGCTGATCATGGCGTCGTTCCCGATCCTGACCGCGACGCTCGCGCTGCTCGGTCTCGACCGTTACCTCGGCATGCACTTCTTCACGAACGAAGCCGGCGGCAACGCGATGCTGTACCTGAACCTGATCTGGGCGTGGGGCCATCCGGAGGTGTACATCCTGATCCTGCCGGCTTTCGGCATCTTCTCGGAAGTCATCGCGACGTTCTCGAAGAAGCCGCTGTTCGGCTACAAGACGATGGTGTACGCGACCTGCGCGATCATGGTGCTGTCGTTCCTCGTGTGGCTGCATCACTTCTTCACGATGGGCTCGGGTGCGAACGTGAATGCGTTCTTCGGCATCATGACGATGATCATCGCGATCCCGACCGGCGTGAAGGTGTTCAACTGGCTGTTTACGATGTACCGCGGCCGGATCGAATTCACGACGCCCGTGCTGTGGACGATCGGCTTCATGGTCACGTTCACGCTCGGCGGCATGACCGGTGTGATGATGGCGATTCCGGGCGCGGACTTCGTGCTGCACAACAGCCTGTTCCTGATCGCGCACTTCCACAACGTGATCATCGGCGGCGTGCTGTTCGGGTACCTCGCTGGCTTCAACTACTGGTTCCCGAAGGCGTTCGGCTTCAAGCTGAACGAGAAGCTCGGCAAGGCCGCGTTCTGGTTCTGGCAGGTCGGCTTCTACGTCGCGTTCGTGCCGCTCTACGTGCTCGGCTTCATGGGCATGACGCGGCGTCTGAACCACTACGACAACCCGGCGTGGCATCCGTGGCTGCTGGTCGCCGCGTTCGGCGCCGTGCTGATCGCGATCGGCATCGCATGCCAGCTGCTGCAACTGGTCGTCAGCATCCGCAATCGCAACCTGCCGGCTTACCGCGACACCACGGGCGATCCGTGGGGCGGCCGCACCCTGGAATGGGCGACCTCGTCGCCGCCAGCCGAATACAACTTCGCGGTGATCCCGCAAGTGCGCACGCTCGACGCGTATGCCGACATGAAGGCACGCGGCGACGGCCGGCCGAACCCGGCGACGATCCGCGACATCCACATGCCGTCGAACACGTGTGCGGGCCTCGTGGTCGCGATCTTCAGCCTGGTGCTGGGCTTCGCGCTCGTGTGGCACATCTGGTGGATGGCCATCGGCGGCCTGGTCGGCATCGTCGCGACGCTCGTGATCTACAGCTCGCGTGACAACGATGGCTACTACATCCCGGCATCGAAGGTGCGCAGGATCGAAGAGAAGCAACCTGCGGCACGCGTGGCCACGCATGTCGACGACGTGGAACTGGAGGCCAACTGATGTTGCAGAAAACCTTGAGCGCAACCCTGCTCGAGCACGACGACCATCCGCCGTCGCACTCGGTGTTCGGCTTCTGGCTGTACCTGATGACCGACTGCGTGATCTTCGCGGCGCTGTTCGCGACGTTCGCGGTGCTCGGCAACCAGTATGCGGGCGGTCCGACCGCGAAGGACCTGTTCGACATTCCGGGCGTCGCGGTCGAAACCGCCGCGCTGCTGCTGTCGAGCATCACCTACGGTTTCGCGATGCTGGCCGCGTACAAGCAGCGGCGCGGCGCGCTGCTCGCGTGGCTCGCGGTGACGTTCGTGCTCGGCGCGGCGTTCCTCGCGATGGAACTACGTGAGTTCTCGCACCTGATCGCGGACGGCGCGGGCCCGCAGCGCAGCGCGTTCCTGTCGGCGTTCTTCACGCTGGTCGGCACGCACGGGCTGCACGTGACGGCCGGTCTGCTGTGGATGATCGTGCTCGCCGGGCAGATCGTACTGCGCGGCGGCGACCTGACCGATCGCGACCTGCGGCGCCTGACGTGCCTGAGCCTCTTCTGGCACTTCCTCGACATCGTGTGGATCTGCGTGTTTTCCTTTGTCTATCTCGCGAGCGTGATCTAAATGGCTCATTCGCATTCGTCTCAACTCGAAGAAGGGCACGGCAGTGTCGGCGGCTATGTCGCTGGCTTCATCCTGTCGGTTCTGCTCACCGCCGCGTCATTCGGCCTCGTGATGGGCGGCGTGCTGTCGCCGCACGCGTCGCTGATCGCGCTGGCCGCGCTCGCGTTCGTGCAGATCGTCGTGCACCTCGTGTACTTCCTGCACATGAACGGTTCGTCCGGCCAGCGCTGGAACGTGATGGCGTTCAGCTACACCGTGCTGACGGCGGCGATCCTGATCGTCGGCACGCTGTGGGTGATGCACAACGTCAGCATGAACATGATGTCACGCTGAACGGCATCGCGGCGCAGCGGACGATCTCCATGCGCTTCATGCAAAAAAGGCGGCACGCGAGTGCCGCCTTTTTCTCATTTCGCCCGTGCAATGCACACCGGTCGTCAGTGCGTGCTCGTGCCCGCGTCAGCCGTCAGCGCAGGCGAGCAGTCCGTGCGGTACTCCGCGGCGAGCCGATGCTTCGCGCCGTCGAGGATCGCGCCGCGGACGCCCTTGGCCTGTTCGAGGTGCCAGTTTGCGTTCTCGATAGTGACGGTCGCATCGTCGACGAGAATGCCGACCGCGAGCGCGGGTCCGCCGAGCGTCAAAGCTGCGCCGCTTGACGCCGGGCGCGGGCCAGGATGAAAGATGTTCCAGGAAGGGCGGAACGGGCCCTCGGCCGGCACGGCAAGGCGGGCCGGGCAGGCGGGCGCGACGGCCGGGCGCCAATTGTTACAAGACGTTAGCGGGCGCTTCCCGTTGCGACGCTGCGCATCAGTTCTTACAAACTTGAAATATGCCGGGACGGCGCTTGTCGCTATAGTCGAATCACACATGAAACAACTCGAAGAGGAATCCATGAAGACTTTGCGTATTGCCTCGCTCTTGACCGGTATGACGGCCTTGCTCGTGTCGGGCGCAGCAATGGCGGGAGTCAATGTCGGGATCAACGTCGGCGTGCCGGCTCCGGTCTACGTCGCGCCCGCGCCCGTGTATGCGCCGCCGCCTCCGCCGGTCGTCTACCAGCCGGCGCCCGTGTATGCACCGGCGCCCGTCTACGCGCCGGCACCGGCGATCGTGATCGGCTGGCACGGCGATCGTTACTGGGACGGCCGCCGCTACTGGGGCCGCGACGAGTGGTATCGCCATCATGGCCGCGGCTGGGGCGGCGATCGCGGTCACGGTCATTGGGATAACGGCCGCCACAACGGCTGGCGTTGATCGACATGCGCGCATGAGATGAAGACCGCCCGCGAGGCGGTTTTCTTTTGCCTGCGCGTGCCGCGCGCGGCGGTCGCGATGCGTTGGCGCCACGCGCGAAAAGCCGCACGCTGGCTCGACGTCGAATTGAATGGGTAGAATCGACCCACGTTCCATCCCTCAATCGACCGACAGGGCCTCTATGACGAAGGGTTCGCCCCGGGCCGCCGCCGCGCGCACCCGCTTCGGCGCCGCGCGTGCAGTACGTGCCGCCGGCCGCACGGCGGCAGCATGGGCAATACAGGCGGTACTCGCCGCGACGGCCGCGCACGCGGCCCATGCGATCGCGCAGTACGGCGAGCCGAAATATCCGCCGGGCTTCAAGCATTTCGACTACGTGAACCCGGACGCGCCCAAGGGCGGCACGCTCGTGCTCGCGAACCCGAACCGGCTGACGTCGTTCGACAAGTTCAATCCGTTCACGATGCGCGGCAACCCTGCGCCGGGCGTCGACATGTTGTTCGAGAGCCTGGCGACCGGCAGCATGGACGAACCGTCATCCGCCTACGGGCTGCTCGCCGACGACATCGCGATCGCGCCGGACCGCCGCTCGGTCACGTTCCACCTGAATCCGCGCGCGCGCTTCTCGAACGGCGATCCGGTCACGGCCGAGGACGTCCGGTTCTCGTTCGACACGCTCAAGAGCAAGCTGGCCGCACCGCAGTTCGGCGCATATTTCGCCGAAATCGCGAAGGCCGTGGCGGTCGACCCCGCGACCGTGCGCTTCGAATTCCGCAGCGCGAACCGCGAGCTGCCGCTGATCGCCGGCGGCGTGCCGGTGTTTTCGCGCAAGTGGGGGCTGCGCGCGGACGGTTCGCGGATTCCGTTCGACCAGCTCGCGTTCGAACAGCCGATCGGCAGCGGCCCGTACCTGATCGAGCGCTACGACAACGGCCGCACCATTACGTACCGGCGCAATCCCGCGTACTGGGGCGCCGATCTGCCGGTGCGGATCGGCACCGACAACTTCGAGCGGATCGTCTACAAGCTGTACGGCGACGGCGTCGCGCGGCTCGAGGCGTTCAAGGCCGGCGAGTACGACGTGCTGGTCGAATACATCGCGCGCAACTGGACGCGACGCGACGTCGGCAAGCGCTTCGACAGCGGCGAGCTCGTCAAGCGCGAATTCCGCCAGCACAACGGCGCGGGCATGCAGGGCTTCTTCATGAACCTGCGCCGCCCGCAGTTTCGCGACGTGCGCGTGCGCCAGGCGCTCGATCTCGCGTTCGACTTCGAATGGCTGAACCGCCAGCTGTTCTATAGCGCGTACACGCGCCTCGACAGCTATTTCGCCGATACCGACCTGCAGGCGACCGGTACGCCGGGTCCGGGCGAGCTGAAACTGCTGGAGCCGTTGCGCGCGCAGCTCGACCCGGCCGTGTTCGGGCCGATGGTCACGCAACCGAACACAAACCCGCCGGGCTCGCTGCGCGCGAATCTGCTGAAGGCGCGCGCGCTGCTCGCGCAGGCCGGCTGGACCTACCACGACGGCGCGTTGCGCAACGCGCAGGGCGAGCCGTTCACGTTCGAGATTCTCGACGATTCGGGCGCGGCGATGGAAGGCGTCGTGACCGCCTACCAGCGCAATCTCGCGAAGCTCGGCATCGACGCGCGCTTTCGCACGGCCGATTACGCGCTGCTGCAGAAGCGGCTCGACGCGTTCGACTACGACATGACGACGGTCCGCCTGCCGGGCGTGCAGGTGCCGGGCGCGGAGCAGTTCTCGCGCTACGCCAGCAAGTTCGCCGACGAGCCGGGCTCCGACAATATCATCGGCCTGAAGTCGCCGGCCGTCGACACGCTGCTGCATGCGCTCGGCGCCGCGCAGACGCGCGACGACCTGCTCGACGCGACGCATGCGCTCGATCGCGTGCTGATGCATGGCTATTACGCGGTCCCGCAGTGGTACAGCACCACGCACCGGATCGCCTACAAGCGCACGCTCGGCTATCCGCAGACGCTGCCGCTGTACTATTCGGCCGAGGGCTGGGTCGTGTCGACCTGGTGGGCCAAGCCCGATCACTGAAGCCTGCCGGCCCTTCGTTCAACCCAGCCTATCGATCGCGAGTCGACGCCCTATGTGGAGCTACATCCTCAAACGCCTGCTGCTGATGATCCCGACGCTCGTCGGCGTGCTCACGCTCACGTTCGCGGTGATCCAGTTCGTGCCGGGCGGCCCGGTCGAACAGGCCGTGCAGGAACTGCGCAAGGGCGCGACGGAACAGGGCGCGGCGCCGTTCGGGATGCGTGCGCATACCGGCGTCGACGCGCAGCAGCTCGCACAGCTCAAGGCGCTGTACGGCTTCGACAAGCCGCCGCTCGAGCGTTACTGGCTGATGCTGAAGCGCTTCGCGCGCTTCGATCTCGGCGATAGCTACTTCCGCCACCAGAGCGTGTGGTCGCTGATCGTGCAGAAGCTGCCGGTGTCGATCAGCATCGGGTTGTGGACGTTCTTCGTCACCTATCTGATCTCCGTGCCGCTCGGCATCGCGAAGGCCGTGCGCAACGGTTCGCCGTTCGATGTCGCGACGAGCCTCATCGTGCTGGTCGGCTATGCGATTCCGGGCTTCGTGCTCGGCGTGCTGCTGCTCGTGTTGTTCGGTGGCGGGACGTTCTGGCAGTTGTTCCCGCTGCGCGGGCTGACATCGGACAACTTTTCCCAGCTGTCGCTCGCCGGCAAGGTGCTCGACTATCTGTGGCACATCGCGCTGCCGATCACCGCATCGGTCGTCGGCAGTTTCGCGGTCATCACGATGCTCACGAAGAACGCGTTCCTCGACGAAATCCGCAAGCAGTACGTGCTGACCGCGCGCGCGAAAGGGCTCGCCGAGCGCACCGTGCTGTGGAAGCACGTGTTCCGCAACGCGATGCTGCCGCTGATCGTCGGGTTTCCAGCCGCGTTCATCGGCGCATTCTTCACGGGCAGCCTGCTGATCGAGACGCTGTTCTCGCTCGACGGCCTCGGGCTGCTGTCGTACGAGTCGGTCGTGCGGCGCGACTATCCGGTCGTGCTCGGCACGCTGTACCTGTTCACGCTGATCGGGCTCGCGACCAAGCTGATCTCCGACCTCTGCTACGTGTGGGTCGACCCGCGCATTCAATTCGACAATCTGGAGCGCTGACATGAAACCGTCCGCCAGCACGCCGTTCGTCGGCGCGCCTGTCCGCCTGCCCGCGCTCGCCGGGCGAGGTGCGCGATGAACCGGGCCGTCGTGTCGTCCCGCATCGACGCGGCGCGCGCGCGCGTGTCACCATCGCCCGCGCGCCGCGTCTGGCAGCGCTTTCGCCAGCAGCGCCTCGGCTACTGGAGCTTCGTCATCTTTGCGGTCGCGTTCGCCGCGAGCCTCGCGGCACCGCTATGGTCGAACGACAAGCCGCTCGTCGTGCGCTACGACGGCCAGACCTATTTCCCGATGTTCCATGCGTATCCGGAGACGACCTTCGGCGGTGACTTCCCGACGCCGGCCGACTATCTCGATCCGTATGTCCGCAAGCGGCTCGAGGCGCCGGGCAACTTCGTCGTCTATCCGCCGAACCGCTATTACTACGACACGCTGAATTACTTTTCGACCGTGCCGAACCCGGCGCCGCCGTCGCGCGCGAACTGGCTCGGCACCGACGCGCAGGGGCGCGACCTGCTCGCGCGGCTCGTGTACGGGTTCCGCGTGTCGGTCGAGTTCGGGCTGATCCTGACCGCTATCGGCACGTTGCTCGGGATCGCCGCTGGCGCAGTGCAGGGCTTCTTCGGAGGACGCATCGACATCGTGGGGCAACGGCTGATCGAGATCTGGAGTTCGCTGCCCGAGCTGTACCTGCTGATCATCTTCGCATCGATCTTCGAGCCGAGCTTCCTGCTGCTGATCGTGCTGCTGTCGCTGTTCGGCTGGATCGGCCTGGCCGACTACGTGCGTGCCGAGTTCCTGCGCAACCGCACGCAGGACTACGTGCGGGCGGCCCGCGCGATGGGGCTCACGAACTGGCAGATCATCTGGCGCCACGTGCTGCCGAACAGCATGACGCCCGTGATCACGTTCCTGCCGTTCCGGATGAGCGGTGCGATCCTCGCGCTCACGAGCCTCGACTTCCTCGGGCTTGGCGTGCCACCACCGACGCCGAGCCTCGGCGAGCTGCTCGCGCAGGGCAAGGGCAATCTCGACGCGTGGTGGATCTCGCTGTCGACGTTCGGCGTGCTGGTCACGACGCTGCTGTTGCTGACCTTCATGGGCGATGCGCTGCGCAACGCGCTCGACACGCGGATCGCCGACTCGGTGCGCGCGGCAGGAGGCCAGCGATGAGCGACACGGTCGTATCGAACGCGGGCGAACCGCTGCTGTCGCTCGAGCATCTGCACGTGCGTTTCGGCGACACGGTGGCCGTCGACGACGTGACGCTCGCGATCGGCCGCGGAGAGCGCGTCGCGCTCGTCGGCGAGTCGGGGTCGGGCAAGAGCGTGACCGCGCTGTCGATCCTGCGGCTGCTGCGCGACGCCGACGTGAGCGGCACGATCCGCTTCGCCGGGCACGACCTCGCCGGCAAGAGCGAGCGCGAGATGCGCGGGCTGCGCGGCTCGGCCATCGCGATGATCTTCCAGGAGCCGATGACGGCGCTCAACCCGCTGTACACGATCGGCGCGCAAATCGGCGAGACGATCGTGCTGCACGACGGCGTGACGGCGGGGGAGGCGCGCAAGCGCGCGATCGCGCTGCTTGCGCGCACCGGCATCGCGGAGCCGGAGAAGCGCGTCGACAGTTACCCGCATCAGTTGTCGGGTGGCCAGCGGCAGCGCGCGATGATCGCGATGGCGCTCGCGTGCCGGCCGCGCCTCTTGCTCGCGGACGAGCCGACCACGGCGCTCGACGTGACGATCCGCGCGCAGATCGTCGATCTGCTGCTCGAGTTGCAGCGCGAGGAGGCGGAAAAACGCGGGATGGCGATCCTGCTGATCACGCACGACCTTAACCTCGTGCGGCACTTCGCCGAGCGGGTCGCGGTGATGGAGCGCGGCAAGCTGGTCGAAAGCGGGTCGGTCGAGCGGATCTTCGCGGAGCCGGAGCATCCGTATACCCGGCGGCTGCTGAATAGCCGGCCGCAGCGCACGGTCGCGTCGGTGCTGCCGATCGCGCCCGTCGTGCTCGAAGCGCGCCACGTCAGCGTGCAGTTCGCGCGCAAGCGGCCGGGCTTCGCGGGCTGGTTCGGCACGACGCCCGTGACGGCGGTCGCGGACGTGTCCGTGTCGGTGCGGCAGGGCGAGACGCTCGGGATCGTCGGCGAGTCCGGTTCAGGGAAGTCGACGCTCGCGATGGCGCTGCTCGGGCTGCAACGGACGGCGCACGGCGAGATCGAATTCCAGGGGCGCGCGCTGTCGACCTACCGTGGCCGCGAACAGACCGCGCTGCGCTCGAACATGCAGGTCGTCTTTCAGGATCCATTCAGCTCGCTGTCGCCGCGTCACACGATCGAGCGGATCGTAGGCGAGGGGCTCGAACTGCATCGCCCGGAGCTGACGCCGGACGCGCGCCGCGCGAAGTCGCTGGCCGTGCTGCGCGAAGTCGGCCTCGACCGCACGGTGCTGCATCGCTATCCGCACGAATTCTCGGGCGGGCAGCGCCAGCGCATCGCAATCGCGCGCGCGCTCGTGCTGGAGCCGCGCATCCTGATCCTCGACGAACCGACTTCCGCGCTCGACGTGTCGATCCAGCAGCAGGTGCTGAAACTGCTCGCGAATTTGCAACAGAAATACAACCTCGGCTATGTATTCATCAGCCACGATCTGGAGGTGATCGGCGCGATGGCGCATCGGGTCGCGGTGATGCAGGGCGGGGCGATCGTCGAGTCCGGGGACGTGGCCGATATCTTCACGAAACCGTCACATCCTTACACACAAAAGCTGTTGAAAGCGGTCTGGAAAGCGTGATAGGCGTCCAATGGTCTGACTATCTCGATTGTATTTTTTAATTTGTTTTGACAAACGATTACGCGCTGGCTAGTATCGACCGAAATTTTCCGCCAATCAGCTGATTTTTAAGCACATTCCATCGACCAATGCAGCATCGATCCCTGACCCAGGCATGCGCGCGCACCCTCGCCGGGCTGTTCATCGGCGCCCTGTTCGCAGCAGCTCCCGTCGCGTTCGCCGACGAAGTCAGCAGTTTTAACCAGAATGTCACGAATTCGACTCAAATCGGGTCGAATTCGTCCCTCCAGCAGACCAGCGCGCAGCCGTCGAGCGGCGGCGCGAAGTCGTTCCTCGCCGGCATGGCCGGCAAGGCAGGCGACGTGGTCGTCGGCGCGCTGAACATGATCGGCGTGCGCTACCGCTGGGGCGGTAACTCGCCGGATTCCGGCCTCGATTGCAGTGGCTTCGTGCGCTACGTGTTCCAGGACACGCTCGGCATGTCGCTGCCGCGTCGCGCGGAAGAGATGAGCCGCGTCGGCGAGAAGGTCAGCATGAGCAACCTGAAGCCGGGCGACCTCGTGTTCTTCAACACGATGCGCCGTACGTTCTCGCACGTCGGCATCTACATCGGCGACAACAAGTTCGTGCATTCGCCGTCGACGGGCAGCACGGTTCGCGTCGACGATCTCGACAGCGGCTACTGGGAAAAGCGTTTCACCGGTGCCCGCCGGATCGAATCGGCGTTCCCGATGAAGGCCGACGACCTGCGCCAACGCGTGCGCGCGACGATCGGCGACGACGCGGCGAACGGCAGCAACTGACGCACGCCGGCGATCGGCCGGATGAAAAAACCCTGTCACCGAAAGGCGGCAGGGTTTTTTGCTTTGGGGCGCGCGGAAGCGGCGGGTTGGGGGGGCGTCGGCGCCGGTGGCGGCCCGTTACACGTCGTGCCCCGCGATGCGTCCGCTTATGCCGCTGCTGCCCCGCGGGCTGCCGCAAGCTTGCGCTGCAACTCGGGCATGATGCGCGCGACCGCTTCTTCGCCCGCGAGGATGGCCGCGTTGCGCTGGTTGAAGTCGCTGCCACCCATCGCCGCGAGGTTCGGGCGAATCACGACGTCCGCGTATTTGTCGAGCTCGTAGGTCTTGATCGTCTGACCCATGATCGTGAAGGTCTGCAGCAGCATCTCGATCGGGTTGCTGGTCGCCGCGCCGTCCGGTCGCGACGAGATGTCGACCGCGATCACGAAGTTCGCGCCCATCTTGCGCGCGAACGACGCGGGCACCGGGCTCACGAGACCGCCGTCGACGTATTCGCGGTTGCCGATCTTCACGGGCTCGAACACCGACGGCACGCTGCACGACGCGCGCACCGCAAGCCCCGTATTGCCCTGCTGGAACAGAATCGGCTGGCCGTTCTGCAGGTCGGTCGCGACGACGCCGAGCGGCTTCGCCATCTTTTCGATCGGCCGGTTGTTGAGCGTCTTGTTCAGGAAGTTCTGCAGCGCGATGCCCTGCAGCAGCCCGCGCGAGCGGAACGGCAGCGCCCAGTCGCTGATCGCCGCCTGATCCATGTCGAGCGCGATCTTGTTGATCTGCAGCCCGCTCATCCCCGACGCGTACAGTGCCCCGACCACCGAGCCCGCGCTCGTGCCGGCGACGATCTCGACCGGGATGCCGCGCGCCTCCAGCGCTTTCAGCACGCCGATGTGCGAGAAGCCGCGGGCGGCGCCGCCGCCGAGCGCGATGCCGATCTTCACGGGCTTCTCGCGCGACTGCGCGGGATTCGCGGCGTTGTCGGGGCGGGACTTGTCGCCGAACGACGTGCAAGCGGCGAGGCTGGCGGATGCGCATGCGATCGTGAAGTGACGGCGCGACAGGCGAGGGGACGACATCGTGTGGTTCTCCGGCGGCTTGGCGGCGGGCCGGGCGGCCCGCGGCGGCGATAGGTTCCGAGCGGCCGTGCGGCAGAAACCGGGCGGCCGGCGCGGCGCCGGCTGGCGGCCGCGGCGCGCACATCATAAAGCAAGCGGCGCGCTTGGCGCGAAGACCGGCGCGAGTATAATTCCGGCTTCTTTCCCGTTCCGGGCGCGGCCGGCCCCATTGCTGTCCGGGCTGTCGCCGTCGATCCCGCGTCGAATCATTCATGCGCCCCAGGCGTTCGAGTTACCGTTTATGACCCGTCCTGTCCGTACCCGCTTCGCGCCGAGTCCCACCGGCTTCATCCACCTCGGCAACATCCGCTCCGCGCTCTATCCGTGGGCGTTCGCGCGCAAGATGAAAGGCACGTTCGTGCTGCGTATCGAGGATACCGACGTCGAGCGTTCGTCGCAGGAAGCCGTCGACGCGATCCTCGAGGGGATGCAGTGGCTCGGCCTGGATTTCGACGAAGGCCCGATCTACCAGATGCAGCGGATGGACCGCTATCGCGCGGTGCTCGCGCAGATGCTCGAGCAGGGGCTCGCGTACCCGTGCTACATGTCGGCCGAGGAACTCGACGCGCTGCGCGAACGCCAGCGCGAGGCTGGCCTCAAGCCGCGCTACGACGGCACGTGGCGTCCGGAGCCGGGCAAGGTCCTGCCCGAGCCGCCGGCCGGTGTGAAGCCCGTGCTGCGGTTCCGCAACCCGCTGACCGGCACGGTCGTGTGGGACGACGCGGTGAAGGGGCGTGTCGAGATCTCGAACGAGGAGCTCGACGACCTCGTGATCGCGCGTCCGGACGGCACGCCGATCTACAACTTCTGCGTGGTCGTGGACGACATGGACATGAACATCACGCACGTGATCCGTGGCGACGACCATGTGAACAACACGCCGCGCCAGATCAACATCCTGCGCGCGCTCGGCGGCGAGCCGCCCGTCTATGCGCACCTGCCGACCGTGCTGAACGAGCAGGGCGAGAAGATGAGCAAGCGGCATGGCGCGATGAGCGTGATGGCGTATCGCGACGCGGGCTTCCTGCCGGAGGCGGTCGTCAACTACCTCGCGCGTCTCGGCTGGTCGCACGGCGACGCCGAAATCTTCTCGCGCGAGCAGTTCGTCGAATGGTTCGACCTCGAGCATCTCGGCAAGTCGCCCGCGCAATACGATCACAGCAAGCTGAGCTGGCTGAACGCCCATTACATCAAGGAAGCGGACAACGCGCGCCTCGCCGCGCTGGCGAAACCGTTCCTCGCGGCGCTCGGCATCGACGATGCGGCGATTGCGACGGGCCCGGCGCTCGACGCGGTGGTCGGCCTGATGAAGGATCGCGCGACGACGGTCAAGGAGATCGCCGAAGGTGCCGCGATGTTCTACCGCGTGCCGGCGCCGGACGCCGACGCGCTCGCGCAGCACGTGACCGATGCGGTGCGCCCGGCGCTGGCCGATCTCGTCACTGCGCTGAAGGCAGCCGAGTGGACGAAGGAGGCGGTGTCCGCCGCGTTGAAGGCGACGCTCGGCGCGCACAAGCTGAAGATGCCGCAGCTCGCGATGCCGGTGCGCCTGCTGGTGGCGGGCACGACGCATACGCCGTCGATCGACGCGGTGCTCGTACTGTTCGGTCGGGACATCGTGGTGTCGCGCATCGAGGGTGCGCTGGCCTGAGGTTGGGGCGGGGCGAAGCCGCCCGTGCATGACATCACGGCGGCTTCGCAAAAAAATTCGCTCGAATCGCAAAAAGGGTATTTACAAGTTCAAATTCGGTCCATATAATCTCATTTCTGTTCTGCAAGGGGGTATAGCTCAGCTGGGAGAGCGCTTGCATGGCATGCAAGAGGTCAGCGGTTCGATCCCGCTTACCTCCACCATCAGAGCAGAATGGATTGATTTGCGAAGCAGTGGTGGTAGTAATAAATGCTTCACAAAATGATTTAAAGCAGTTAGAATTTCGGCCTTCGCTGTTGATGATGAGTGAATAGCGAAAGTCAGACAGATCTGAAAAGATTATGTCCCCTTCGTCTAGAGGCCTAGGACATCACCCTTTCACGGTGAGTACAGGGGTTCGAATCCCCTAGGGGACGCCAGATTCAGCGGCGTTTCGTAGTAGAAGTGTCGCGAGGCTTGCAGAACGTAACCGACGTCCTGCAGGTAACGGTGCAG
The DNA here is from genome assembly GCF_020419685.1 of Burkholderia sp. AU33545. NCBI lineage: Bacteria > Pseudomonadati > Pseudomonadota > Betaproteobacteria > Burkholderiales > Burkholderiaceae > Burkholderia > Burkholderia sp. AU33545. Next base: position 223,781 of record NZ_JAIZRQ010000005.1, read on the forward strand.
AAAGTTGGAGCGGTAGTTCAGTCGGTTAGAATACCGGCCTGTCACGCCGGGGGTCGCGGGTTCGAGTCCCGTCCGCTCCGCCAGAACGAAGCCCGTTCAAGACGTTTTTGAGCGGGCTTTTGTATTAAAGGTGTAAGCAGTGCCTTGTCCCCTTCGTCTAGAGGCCTAGGACATCACCCTTTCACGGTGAGTACAGGGGTTCGAATCCCCTAGGGGACGCCAGATTCAGCGGCGTTTCGTAGTAGAAGTGTCGCAACGCTCGCAGGGCGTGAACGAGGTCCTGCGGGTGAGAGTAAAGAAAGCTGGAGCGGTAGTTCAGTTGGTTAGAATACCGGCCTGTCACGCCGGGGGTCGCGGGTTCGAGCCCCGTCCGCTCCGCCAGAACATGGCCCGTTCAAATGAACGTTTTGAACGGGCTTTTGCATTAAAGATGTAAGCAGTACGTTGTCCCCTTCGTCTAGAGGCCTAGGACATCACCCTTTCACGGTGAGTACAGGGGTTCGAATCCCCTAGGGGACGCCAGATTTCGGCGTCGTTCGAACAAACGATGCGCCGGCAGGAAGTAACCGACGCCTGCCAGGCAAGAAGCAAGACTGGAGCGGTAGTTCAGTCGGTTAGAATACCGGCCTGTCACGCCGGGGGTCGCGGGTTCGAGTCCCGTCCGCTCCGCCAGAAAATGAAAAAGCCCGCCTCGTGCGGGCTTTTTCATTTGCGTTTCCGTTCGTGCCCGCTTGCGGGCGCGTGATTGCGGAGTGGAGGAAGTCGCCTGCGCGGCTTCCGGCGGGACTCGAAGGGCTGCGCGTGCACGCGCAGCCGCGGCCTGCGGGATGTAGGCGAGTCCCGTCCGCTCCGCCGAGAAATGAAAAAGCCCGCCTCGCGCGGGCTTTTTCATTTGCATCGCCGATCCGCGCGTCGCTACGAGAAATTCGCGATTGCATCCGCCCGCGACTGCGCTATCGTGGCGGGATGCGTACTTGACCCCCGCGCGATGCTCGATCCGACCGACCTGCGATTGCTGTATCAGCTCCGGCCAGCGGAGCCTGGCGATTTTCCCTTTGCCGAGGCGCTCACGCACGGCAACATGGGCGGCTATTACAAGCGCCACGGCCTCGTCTGGCGCAGCGATCTGTTCTATGCGAGCTGGCGCGAATCCGAAAACTTCATCCTGGAAGCCGACGGTCAACGCATCGGCGTGCTGCGCGTGACCGAGGAGGGCGATTCGCTGCACATTCGCGACGTGCAGATCGCAGCCGGCCATCGCGGGCAGGGTGCAGGCACCTACATGCTCGACATGTCGCATCGTTGGGCGCGCGCCCGCGGGCTGCACGAACTGCAGTTGCGCGTGTTCGTCGACAATCCGGCCGCGAAACTCTACCAGCGCATGGGGTACCGCGTCACCGGGCCCAGGCTGGCGCAGCTCGGATCGATCCGTCATATGGTGCGCGCAGTCTGAATGCGCAACGGCACAAGGCCGGAGGCAACCTGGCGACGGTCAGCGTGCAGTGCCGATCGCGTCGTCGTCGGGGATGTCGTCGGTGGCGATGCCGTCTTCCGAGCCGCGATGCTCATAGCCGCGCAGCATGAATGCGCGCGGGCTTTCGCCGAACGCGCGCCGGAACATCGCCGAAAACGCGCTCTGACTCTGGTAGCCGAGCTCACGCGCGATATGTGACAGAGGACGCCCCTGGTTCAACAGTGGAATCGCGCGCGCGAGCAGCGCCTGCTGCCGCCACTGCGAAAAACTCACGCCCAGTTCCTGCTTGAACAGCCGCGAAATCGTGCGCGTGCTTGCGCCGACCTCACCCGCCCAGTGTTCGAGCGATTCCGCGTGCGCGGGTTGCGCGAGCACCGACTCGCACAGCAGGCGCAGCCGCTTCTCGTCGGGCATTGGCACCGCGAGCGGCAGCGGTTCGGCGCGACTCAGTTCGTCGAGCACGAGCCCGCACAGCAGCCGTTCGCGTTCGCTGCTCAGGTCGCGCGCGTCGAGTGCGACGATCAGTTCGCGCAGCAGGCCGGTCACCTCGACGACCCGGCATGCGTCGAGCCCGTCCGGCACGACCGACTCGTCGATATACAGCGTGCGCAAGTACGCTTCCTCGACGATCACGACCTCGTGCGTGACGTGCGGCGGCACCCAGATCGCTCGGGAAGGCGGCACCATCCAGGTCGTCCCGGTCGTCGCGACGCGCAGCACGCCGCGCGACGCATACGCAAGTTGCGCCCACGCGTGCGTGTGCAGCGGGATCCGGCGGCCGGCATCCACCTGCCGCGCCCTTACGCGCATCGGATGGACGCGGGTCGGCGCGAACTCGGGCGGGATGTCGATGACGTCGTAGGGATTCGATGCGTCGGCTTGGGCAGGCGGATTCATGGACGATTCGGTCGGCTCGGCGGCGATGCCGTTATTTTAGAAGGCGCCGCGCAGGCGCATGCGGCGGTTTTTCGGCCGATAATGCACCGTTCAAATGAACTTTGTATGGGGCCGCACGCGTTCCGGCCGACGCGATCCGGGTGCCGGGCCAGTGCGCCCCATCGTGCCGAAAAGAACCATCGGGCCGCCGGCGCGGTCTATCGATGCGGGCGCGTCCTCGCGCGAGCGGCGCCCCGGCGACGCCGGCGCCCGCGGCGCGGCCGCGACGGCCTGGCACGGCAACACCTGAATCGAAGAGGAGAACCACAATGCGCTACGTATTCGTCTACGGCACGTTGAGAGCGGGAGAGGCCAATGACATCGGCCATGCGGCCGCGCGGCACGGGATCGCCGCGCCGACGCTGCTCGGTGCGGCCGCGCTGCCGGGCGAACTGTACGATTTCGGCACGTATCCGGGCATGGTCGCCGGGCCGGCCGGCCAGTCGCTCGTATGGGGCGACGTCTACGAGATCGACGAACAACTGGTGCCCGTGCTCGACGAGATCGAGCGCGTCTATCCGGGCGTCGACACGCTGTTCCGGCAGGAGCCGGTGACCGTCGAGCTCGGCGGCCGTACGTATGCGTGCGTCTACTATCCGGTCGCCGCGCATGCGGCAGCCGACCGTCCGCGCATTGCGTCGGGCGACTGGGTTCAGCACCGGCGCGAGCGGGAAGCCGCCTGAGCGTCCGCGCGGCGAACGGCGGCACGGCAAAAATAAAAAGCGCCCCGCAGGGCGCTTTTTTCATGCCGCCGTGTCGCGCGACCGGCGGCGGGCAGGTCGGGGCGAGCAGGTCGACCCGGTCCGCGTCGTCAGATTTCCTCGTACAGCGGCAGCGTCAGGAATTCGGTGAAGCCTTCCGACGTCGACATCTGCTCGAAGATCGCCGCGGCACGCTCGTACGGCTGCGTGTTGCCGCCGACCGAACGCTTCACGTTCTCAAGCTCGGCCTTCGCGAATTCGCGTACGAGCTCGGCCGTGACCTTGCGGCCGTCGTCGAGCACGCCCTTCGGCGAGCGGATCCACTGCCATACCTGCGAGCGGGAGATCTCGGCGGTCGCCGCGTCTTCCATCAGATTGTGGATCGGCACGCAGCCGTTGCCGTCGAGCCAGGCGCCGAGATAATGGATGCCGACGTTGATGTTGTTGCGCAGGCCGGCTTCGGTGATCGGTGCTTCAGGCTGGAAGTCGAGCAGGTTCCTGCCTTCGATCTGGACGTCGTCACGCTGCTTCGCGATCTGGTTCGGCCGGTCGCCGAGCACCTTGACGAATTCTTCCATCGCGATCGGCACGAGGCCCGGGTGCGCGACCCAGCCGCCGTCGTAGCCGTCGGTCGCGTCGCGCTGCTTGTCCGAGCGCACGCCGCCCATCGCCTTGTCGTTCGCTTCCGGATCGTTCTTGATCGGAATCAGCGCGCTCATCCCGCCGATCGCCGGCGCGTTGCGCTTGTGACAGGTCTTCAGCAGCAGCAGCGCGTACGCCCGCATGAACGGCACCGTCATCGTGATCTTCGAGCGGTCGGCCAGGCAGAAGTCGCGGTCGTTCTTGAACTTCTTGATCGCCGAGAAGATGTAGTCCCAGCGGCCGGCGTTCAGGCCCGAGCTGTGTTCGCGCAGTTCGTACAGGATCTCGTCCATCTCGAATGCCGCGAGGATCGTTTCGATCAGCACCGTCGCGCGGATCGTGCCGCGCGGCACGCCGACTGCCTCCTGTGCGGCGACGAAGATGTCGTTCCACAGGCGCGCCTCGAGATGGCTTTCCATCTTCGGCAGGTAGAAGTACGGGCCCGAGCCGCGCGCGATCAGTTCCTTTGCGTTGTGGAACAGGAACAGCGCGAAATCGAAGATGCCGCCGGACACGCGCTGGCCGTCGACCGTCACGTGCTTCTCGTCGAGGTGCCAGCCGCGCGGACGAACGATCAGCGTCGCGACCTTGTCGTTCAGCCGGTACGACTTGCCGTTCTGCTCGAGCGAAATCGTGCGGCGCACGGCGTCCTTCAGGTTGATCTGGCCGTCGATCTGGTTCGTCCAGCTCGGCGCGTTCGAATCCTCGAAGTCCGTCATGTACGAATCGGCGCCGGAGTTCAGCGCGTTGATGATCATCTTGCGCTCGACGGGGCCGGTGATCTCGACACGGCGGCATTGCAGGTCGGCCGGCAGCGGCGCGACCTTCCAGTCGCCTTCGCGGATCGCCTTCGTATCGGCCAGGAAATCGGGGCGCTCGCCGGCATCGAGGCGCTTGGTGCGCTCGACGCGGGCTTGCAGCAGCGCCTGGCGGCGCGGCTCGAACGCGCGGTGCAGCGCCGCGACGAGTGCGAGCGCTTCAGGCGTCAGGATCGCTTCGTAACCCGGCTTGATTTCGCCGGTGATCGCCATGCCTTGCGGCAGCGTGATCGGGGTGCTCATGAGTCTCATCTCCTTGGTCGGTCAGTTGCGGTTTCGGTGAAGGGGGAAGGCGGCAGCGCCGCGAACGTCATGCGCCCGGGCCGGGGCGCGCGCGATTCGCGGGTCTGCCGGACGGAGCCGGGGTGGCGAGGAATGCGAGCAGGTCGGCCATGCCGCTGCCGGTGCCGTCGGGCGGTACGCCGAGTTCCTCGGCGGGCGCGCCCGTGCGGTTGAGCCAGAACGTCGTGTAGCCGAACCAGCCGGCCCCCGCGACGTCCCAGGCGTTCGACGACACGAACACGATGTCGCGCGGATTCGCGCCGAACGCGGCGGTGCCAAGCGCATACGCGACCGGGCTCGGCTTGTACGCGCGCACCGTGTCGGCCGACAGCACGCGATCGAACAGGCCGGTCATGCCGGCGCTCTTGATCGCGATGTCGAGCATCTCCGGGTTGCCGTTCGACAGGATCGCGAGCGGCGGGCGCGGTTCGAGCGCGCGCAGCTTGCGCAGCGCGGGCACCGTGTCGGGATAGGTGGACAGGCACGCGTATTCGTCCATCAGCCGCTTCTCGGCCGCGCTGTTCAGCGCGAGGCCGAGCACGCGCGCGGCGAACCGCAGCGCGTCGAGCGTGATGTCGCGGAACGGGCGATAGCGGGCGCCGGACGGATCGGCGAGCGTGCGCAACTGCGAGTATTCGATTTGCTTGCGTCGCCACAGCTGCGACAACCGCTCCCCGTGACCGGGAAACATCTGCTCTGCCGCGGCCACGACCGCATGCACGTCGAACAACGTACCGAATGCGTCGAAGAGGATTGCGTCGGGAGAGGAGAGTGTCGTTGTGGCCGACATAGCCTTGCGCTCCAGTTTCAGAGGTCGGGTCGATTCTATTCGTGATGGCAGACGATAAAAAAGATGCTAATCATCACTTGATCTTTTACTTTCATATACATAATCTTGACCGCTCAAGCTATTTGAAGGGCGGGAGCACCACCCTGGCGAGTCATGGACCGGTTCAAACAGATCGAAACGTTCGCCGCGGTCGCGGCGAAGGGCAGCCTGTCGGCGGCGGCGCATGCGGAAGGCGTCGCACCGGCGATCATCGGCCGCCGCCTCGACGCGCTCGAGGAGCGGCTCGGCGTCAAGCTGCTGGTGCGCACGACCCGCAAGCTCACACTGACCTTCGAGGGGTCGGCCTTCCTCGAGGATTGCCAGCGGATCATCAACGACATGCAGAACGCGGAGGCGAGCGTGTCCGCTGGCGGCGTGAAGGCGAGCGGCCACCTGCGCATTTCCGCGCCGGCCGGTTTCGGCCGGCGCCACGTCGCGCCGCTCGTGCCCGAATTCAGTGGCGCGCATCCGGACGTGTCGGTCACGCTCGACCTCTCCGACCGGATGGTCGATCTCGTCAACGAAGGGTTTGATTGCGCGGTGCGGCTCGGCGAGTTGCCCGATTCGTCGCTGGTGTCGCTGAAGCTCGGCGAGAACCGGCGCGTGTGCGTCGCGTCCCCCGCGTATCTCGCGCGACGCGGCACGCCGGCCACGCTCGCGGAACTCGCGCGCCACAACTGCCTCGCGCTGGCCGCGAACGCCAACCAGCAACGCGGCTGGGTGTTCCAGGAGGACGACAAGGTCGTGTCGATCCGCGTGAGCGGCACGATGGAATGCTCGGACGGCGCGGTGCTGCACGAGTGGTGTCTTGCCGGCCACGGCCTGGCATGGCGATCGTGGTGGGAGGTCGGCGACGACATCGCGGCCGGCCGCCTCGTCAGCGTGCTCGACGCGTTCGCGGCGCCGCCGATCGGCATCCACGCGGTGTTTCCGCAGCGCCGCCACCTGCCGCTGCGCGTGCGCCTGTTTCTCGATTACCTGAAACATACTTACGAACGGCCCGGGTATTGGGGCGAGTAGGGCGCGCCCGTCCGCGCGTTTCCGATATGAGGGCGAACCCGCTGCCGGCGCCGGTCGCCCGGTTTCGCGCACTACAATCGAAACTGGCATGCGCGACGCGCCCGGGCCGGCCCGCATGGGTTCGCGGCGCGCGCGGTGCGTCTGACGCAGGAGGGCGCGATGTTCCGGCACATCCTCGTTCCAACCGACGGTTCCGAGCTGTCGCAGAAGGCGATCGACGGCGCGATCGATCTGGCGCGTGCGGTCGGCGCGCAGGTCACGGCCTATGCGTGCCTGCCGCAGTATCCGTACTCGCCGTTTTCCGAAGTGATCATCGAACCGCCCGCAGATTTCCGGGCGCGCAGCGAGCGCGAGGCGCGCGCACACCTCGACGACGTGCAGGCGGCCGCGAAGGCAGCTGGCGTCGTCTGCGACAGCTGGACCAGCGTGCACCCCTCGCCGTACCTCGGCATCATCGAGGCGGCCGAACGCGGCGGCTGCGACGTGATCTTCATGGCGTCGCACGGACGCCGCGGGCTCGGCAGTCTGCTGATCGGCAGCGAAACGCAGCGCGTGCTGACCCATACGAAAATTCCAGTGATCGTCTATCGGTAGACGCGGCGCCGTGTATGGCCGCGCGGGCGGCGGCACGGCAGCGCCGCTGAAAAAAGGCGCGCCGGACGAAGCCGGCGCGCGTCGTTGCTGGCGGCCGCAGGCCGCGCGGCGGGTCGCACGGGTCACCGCGCGCCTGCCGTCTCCTCCCTGATTGTTGTCCCGTGCAGCCGATGCCGCGCCGTCGCGTGACGGGCGGGCAACGGCGTGACGCTTTCTTTCGCGCGTTATGCGACCTTCTTGCCGTCGAAGAACTGTTCGTCTTCGGTCGAGCCGTGCAGCGCGGTTGTCGAGGCTTCGCGCTCGACCGTCTGCGTAACGGCGTCGAAGTAGCCGGTGCCGACTTCGCGCTGGTGCTTGACGGCCGTGAAGCCCTTGTCCGCCGCCGCGAACTCGGCCTGCTGCAGTTCAACGAACGCGCTCATCTGCGTGCGGGCATAGCCGTGCGCGAGGTTGAACATCGAGTAGTTCAGCGCATGGAAGCCGGCCAGCGTGATGAACTGGAACTTGTAGCCCATCGCGCCGAGCTCCTTCTGGAACTTCGCGATCGTCGCGTCGTCGAGGTTCTTCTTCCAGTTGAACGACGGCGAACAGTTGTACGACAGCATCTTGCCCGGGAACTGCTTGTGGATCGCTTCCGCGAATTTCTTCGCGTACTCCAGATCCGGCTTGCCCGTTTCGCACCAGACGAGGTCGGCGTACGGCGCATACGCGAGGCCGCGCGAGATCGCCTGCCCGATGCCCGGCTTCGTGCGGAAGAAGCCTTCGACCGTGCGCTCGCCCGTCAGGAACGGCTTGTCGTTGTCGTCGATGTCGGACGTGATCAGGTCCGCCGCTTCCGCGTCGGTCCGCGCGACCAGCACGGTCGGCGTGCCCATCACGTCCGCCGCGAGACGCGCCGCCGTGAGCTTCGCGACCGCTTCGCGCGTCGGCACGAGCACCTTGCCGCCCATGTGGCCGCACTTTTTCACCGACGCGAGCTGGTCCTCGAAGTGGACGCCCGATGCGCCTGCCTCGATCATCGCCTTCATCAGTTCGAACGCGTTCAGCACGCCGCCGAAGCCGGCCTCCGCATCGGCAACGATCGGCGCGAAGAAGTCCACGTAGCCTTCGTCGCCCGGGTTCTTGCCTTCGGACCACTGGATCTGGTCGGCACGCGTCAGCGTGTTGTTGATGCGCTTGACGACGAGCGGCACCGAGTTCGCCGGGTACAGCGACTGATCCGGGTACATTTCGCCCGCGACGTTCGCGTCGCCGGCCACCTGCCAGCCGGACAGGTAGATTGCCTTCAGGCCGGCCTTCACCTGCTGCATCGCCTGATTGCCGGTCAGCGCACCGAGCGCGTTGACGAACGGCTCTTCGTTGATGAGGCTCCACAGCTTTTCCGCGCCGCGCTTGGCCAGCGTGTGCTCGACGGCGATCGAGCCGCGCAGGCGAACCACGTCCTCAGCCGTGTAGCTGCGCTTGATGCCCTTCCAGCGCGGATCGGTTTCCCATTGCGTTTGCAGTTCCTGTGTCTGTTGCTGTCGCGACATGATGAGCTCCTTGATGCGGTGTGTTGCCAGATCGTCGAATCGGAAGGTACTGATGCCGTTCTCGAAACGGGGGCAGGGTGCGTGCCGTTCCGGGAAGTCTTGTATAAGAGTGTAGGCAAACCGATCGGAGCGAAACAGGGGTTGGCTCAAGAAGCGCTAAACTTTTTAATTGTTATTAATCAATGATTTGCGAGTTCAATTTTGCAATGAGAAACGATTTTTCCCATCTCGCAATTGTAAGGTTGTGCTGCGCAGCATGATTTTTTACGACGCAAAAAAATTTTTCGTATCGTGAAATTTGGCGTCGGACGAAAAAAAACCGGCGCGGGTGCGCCGGTCTGCCGGATGGGCGGGGCGGCGCAGGGCCGCCCGGGCGTGCTTACGACGCCGAATTGCTGCGACGCGGGCCGCTGCTGCGCTGGCCGTCGCGACGCGGGCCGCCGTCACGGCTGCCGCCGGGCTTGCCGCTCCAGCCGCCGCCATTGCCGCCGCCGTAGCTGCGACCGTTGCCGCCATGACCGCCGCCCGGCTTGCCGCCGAAACGACGACCGCCGTTACCGCCGCCCGGACGGCCGCGGCCGCCAGTGCCGCGATCGTTGCGCAGGGGTGCCTTGCGCGGCTCGAAGCCTTCGATCACGTTGACCGGCAGCGGCGAGCGCACGAAGCGCTCGATGCGCTTGAGCGCGCCTTGTTCGGCGTGGTGCACGAGGCTCACCGCGGTGCCCGAACGGCCGGCACGGCCCGTACGGCCGATACGGTGCACGTAGTCTTCCGCGAACTTCGGCAGGTCGTAGTTGAACACGTGCGTGATACCCGGGATGTCGATGCCGCGGGCCGCGACGTCGGTCGCGACCAGCACGCGCACGCGGCGCTCGCGCAGCGCACGGATCGTGCGGTTACGCGCGCCCTGCGGCAGGTCGCCGTGCAGCGCGGCCGATTCGAAGCCAGCGTCGGCGAGACGGCCGGCGAGCTGGTCGGCGTCGATCTTGGTTGCCGTGAAGATGATCGCCTGGTCGAGCGCGTCGTCGCGCAGCAGGTGATCGAGCAGGCGATCCTTGTGGTCGCGGTCGTCGACGTAGTGCACGGTCTGCGCGATGTTCGCGCGCGACTCGAGGCGCTGCTGGATCTCGATGCGCTCGGGGTCCTTCAGCAGGCGGCTCGTCAGCGAACCGATCTTGCCGTCGAGCGTGGCCGAGAACAGCATTGTCTGGCGCGACGCGGGCGTCGCGGCGACGATCGTCTCGATGTCGTCGATGAAGCCCATGTCGAGCATGCGGTCGGCTTCGTCGAGCACGAGCATCTTCAGTTCGGACAGGTCGATGCGGCCGCGCTCGAGGTGGTCGAGCAGGCGGCCCGGCGTGGCGACCAGGATTTCGGGGTTCTTCGCGAGCAGCATCAGCTGCTGGCCGTAGGCGACGCCGCCGAGGATGCTGACCGTGCGCAGGCGCTTCAGGTGCTTGCCGTAGGTCGATGCGGCCGTGGTGACCTGCATCGCGAGTTCACGGGTCGGCGTCAGCACGAGCAGGCCCGGGCGCGCGACGGGTTGCGGGCGGCGCGCACGGCGGTCGCCCTGGTTCGGTTCGCGCGGCGCGCGCGGTTGCTGCGCCAGCGTCTTCTGGAGCTGCGCGAAGCGTTCGATCGCGGGCAGCATGAATGCGGCCGTCTTGCCCGAACCGGTCGGGCTCGACACCAGCAGGTCGCGGCCGGCGATGCCGGCCGGAATCGCGCGCTGCTGGACCGGCGTCGGCTTCACATAGCCGGCGGCCTGCAGCGCGGAGACGATCTCCGGCGACAACCCGAGCGACGCGAAGCTCGGCTCGTCCGACGCCGGTTCGACCGCGGCCGGTACGGCGGCGTCGTCGAGACCGAGCGCCTGGTCGGCGATCGCGTTGAGCGGGCTGGAGTTGATGCTCGAAGTCATAACAATCCTTGAAACACAGTGGGTGAAACGTCGGCGCCAATCGCGCATACCCAAGTCGTCGGATTCAGCGAGCAAATCGGGAAACGGGTGCAATCCGCCGAACAGTCGGCGGATGAGGCATTAGAAGCTGTTTTGGGTGCGGCGCGCTTCTGGAGCGGGGCCGCCAGCCTGATAAGTGACGACCGCGAGGGTCGAAGCAGGAGGGGACAGGTTCTAAACCGGATTGGAGCTTAACGCTACGAGGCGTCGGGCCGGAACGGCATGCGAGCCGAGCGCGGGGATGACGCAGGCCGCATTATAAAGACTTTTGCTGCGCTGCGCCACTGATTTGATTGCTTATTGCGACGGGCGTGGTTCGGTCAGGAAGCCGTGCCGTTCTTCAGCGATTCGACGAGTTCGATGTACTGCTGCTTCGCCGCATCCTGGGTCGTGCCTTTCAGCGCTTCCCACGCGTCGTACTTGTACTTGCCGACGATGTCGGTGAAGCCCGGCTTGTCGCCGTGTGCGTCGCCGTCAGTTGCCTGCTTGAAGAGCGCATACAGGCGCAGCAGGGTCAGGTTGCCCGGCCGTTCCGTCAGTTGCTTGACGTCGATCTGGGCCTGGTCGAATTGGGCGGTGAGTTCGCTCATCGGGTGTCTCCGTAAGGGTTTCAGGTCGGGCGATCTTAACAAGCGGACCGCCGCGCGGGGTCGAGCGATCCTTCCAAACCGCCGCCGGCGCCGAACGCGCGCACAGATCGGGCCCGATCACCCGTGGGAACGGGGCGCCGCATTACAATGTCGGCCATGACGCAAACAGTGCTCCTCGCCATCGATACGTCGACCGAATACTGCTCGGTCGCGCTGCTGCGCTCGGCTCCGGCCGATGACGCCGTTTCCACCCCGCAAACTTGGGTCCGCCACGAGCTGACGGGCGCCGTGTCGAGCACGCGCGTGCTGCCGGCCATCCAGGCGCTCTTCGCCGAATCGGGCCTCACGCTCGCCGATTGCGACGCGATCGCATTCGGCGCGGGCCCCGGCTCGTTTACCGGGCTGCGTACCGCGACCGGCATTACCCAAGGTCTCGCGTTCGGGTGCGGGCTGCCGGTCGTGCCGGTCAGCACGCTGCTCGCGTGCGCCGAGCATGCGCGGCTACGCGCGCCCGGCACGACGCGCGTGCTGGCCGCGCTCGATGCGCGAATGGACGAAGCATACTGGGCCGACTTCGCGTGGGACGACCAGGCGGGCGACTGGCGCACGGTGCATCCTGCGTCGCTCGATGCGCCGGGCGCCGTCGGCGTGCCCGACGCGCCGTTCACGCTCGCTGGCAATGCGGCGGCCGCATTCGGCACGCAGTTGCCGGCCGCGGCCGCCGCGGCAGTGGTCGACGGGGAAGCGTTGCCCCATGCGCTGGCGGTCGCGCATGCCGCGCTGCGGGCGTTCCGCGCCGGCCGTACGGTGCCGGCCGACCAGGCGGCACCGGAGTACGTGCGCGACAAGGTCGCGCAGACCACCGCCGAGCGCATCGCGGCCCGCGCCGCGCAGACGGGCGGAGAGAAAGGATGACGGGCGTATTGTTGAGCGACCGCTATCTGTCGCCGATGACGGATACCGATCTCGACGAAGTCGTCGCGATCGAGCAGGTCGCGTACGAATTCCCGTGGAGCCGCGGCAATTTCGAGGATTCGCTGCGCAACGGCTATTTCGGCGTGTGCCTGCGGCACGTGACGGGCGCGCTCGTCGGCTATTGCGTGCTGATGCCGGTCATCGACGAGATGCACCTGCTGAACCTGTGCGTCGCCCCGACGGCCCAGCAGTCGGGCGCAGGCCTCGCGCTGCTGCGCGAAGCCGTGCGTATCTCGCGCGCCGAACGGCTCGACGGCGTGCTGCTCGAGGTGCGGCCGTCCAATCTGCGCGCGATCCATCTGTACGAGCGCTTCGGCTTCGTGACGATCGGCCGGCGCAAGAACTACTATCCGGCGCGGCATCGCAGCCGGGAGGACGCGATCGTGATGCGTCTGACGCTGAACAAGGACGAAGGGGACGCGCATGGCGTGGGCTGAAGCAGCGCTCGAGGAAATGGGGCTCGCGCAAATTTGGGTGCGGCGCGGGCAGCGTGCGGAAAGCGATGAAGCGGGCGCAACGCCGACGGCCGAGTCCGGCGCGGCGGACGACGTCTCCGCCGTTGCGACCGCAACCGTCGCGGCAACACCCCGGCCGGTCGCGGAGCAGTCTCGCGACACGCAGCCGCCTGCGACGCGTGCACTCGCACGTGACGATACGCCGCCGGTCGGCGCAACCGCACGCGATGCGGCACCGGCGGACGAAGCCGGTTCGGCCGCACGTGTCGCGAGCGATGACGACCGCGCGTCCACCAAGCCCGCACCGGGCGCTGCCGCGGACGACATGCCGCCCGTCACCGAAGACGATTTCGCCTGGTTCGACGCGGCGCCCCCCGGCGATCCGCTGCCGCCGGACGAAGCACGTCCCGCCGCACCCCCGGTGGCGATGCTCGACTGGGATGCGCTGGCCGCACGCGTCGCCGGCTGCACGAGCTGCCGCCTGTGCGAGAAGCGCACCAATACCGTATTCGGTGTGGGCGATCGAGAAGCGGACTGGATGCTGATCGGCGAGGCGCCCGGCGAGAACGAGGACAAGCAGGGCGAGCCGTTCGTCGGCCAGGCAGGCAAGCTGCTCGACAACATGCTGCAGTCGCTCGCGCTCAAGCGCGGCGATAACGTCTACATCGCGAACGTGATCAAGTGCCGCCCGCCGGGCAACCGTAATCCGGAACCGGACGAGGTCGCGCGCTGCGAGCCGTACCTGCAGCGCCAGGTCGCGCTCGTGAAGCCGAAGCTGATCGTCGCGCTCGGCCGCTTCGCCGCGCAGACGCTGCTGAAGACGGACGCCAGCATTGCCTCGCTGCGCGGCCGCGTGCACACGTATGAAGGCGTGCCGGTGATCGTTACCTATCACCCTGCGTACCTGCTGCGCAGCCTGCAGGACAAGTCGAAGGCGTGGGCTGACCTGTGCCTGGCGCGCGATACGTTCCGGCAGGCGGAGGGTGTCGACGCGAACGGGCCGGCCGGACAATGACGCGCGGTGCGGCGTTCGCGTTCGTCGATACGCTGCACGATGCCGCGGTCCGCGATCTGGGCTGGCTCCTCGCGAGCCCGAGCCTGCTTACCGCGGCGCCCGGCGCGCCGCTCGCACATCCGTGGTCGGACTCGGTCGAGCGGGTGGCCGTCGAAGCGTGGCTCGTCGCGCTCGATGCCGCGCCGGAGCCGCTGCACCGCGTGCTCGACGGGCTACGACCCGTGCGACTCGGCCGCTATGCCGAATGCCTGCTCGAGTATTTCCTCACGCACGGGCCGTCGCTGCGGCTCGTCGCCGCCAATCTGCCGCTGCGCAGCAACGGCAAGACGCTCGGCGAAGTCGATTTTCTCGTCGATGCGCCGGGCGGGCAGCGCCTGCACTGGGAACTCGCGGTGAAGTGCTATCTATGCGCGCCGGTGGACGGCGACGCATCGCTCGCGGATTTCGTCGGGCCGAATCTCGTCGATCGCCTCGACCGCAAGCGCAGCCGGTTGCTCGAGCATCAGTTGCGGCTGAGCGATCGCCACGGGTTCGCACTGCTCGGCTACGGCGCGCCGTCCGATGCGCAGATGTTCATCAAGGGCTGGCTGTTCTATCCGCACGGCGTGCCGCTGCCGCCGGTGGCCGCGGAAATCGCGGCCGATCATCCGCGTGGGTTCTGGCTCACGCATGCGCAGTGGCCGGCCTGGGCCGCCGCGCAACCCGACGGCGCGGCGTGGAACGTGCTGCCGCGGCTGGCGTGGCTCGCGCCGCGGCGGTTGCCGCCCGACGCCGCGCCCGAACCGCTGGCGCACTCGCTCGAGCTGCCGTCCGTATTGACGGCGCGCCAGGCGCCTGCGCTGATCGGCGTGCATCGACAGGACGGCGACGGGGTATGGCGGGAGACGGCGCGCGGCTTCATCGTCCCGGACGACTGGCCGGCGCGTGCGCGGGCGTTCGCCACGCAGGACCACTGACGCTGCGTCAGCCGGCGCTTACCACCAACGATGGAAGTGATGGACGGGGCCGACGCCGTGGCCGACGTCGAGCTGGCCGCTCGCGGCAATCGCGCCGGTCAGATAGACCTTCGCTTCGCGTACCGCGCTCTCGAGATCGGGCTGTTGCGGCAGCAGCGCGGCGATCGCCGACGACAGCGTGCAGCCGGTGCCGTGCGTGTTGCTGACCGGCACGCGTGCGCCCTCGAGCCGCACTGTGCGTGTCCCTTCGACGAGCCAGTCAGGGCTCGCGGCCGCGTCAGGCAGGTGGCCGCCTTTCATCAGCACGGCGCGCGCGCCCGTCTGCAGCAAGGCCCGGCCTTGCCGGACCATATCGTTTTCGGTGGTTGCGGGCACATCGTTCAGCAGCGCGGCCGCCTCGGGCAGGTTCGGCGTCACGACCGTCGCGAGCGGCAGCAACACATCGCGCAACGCGTCGACGGCATCGGGCGCGAGCAGCGCGTGCGAGCTCTTCGAAATCATCACCGTGTCGAGCACGACGAAGCGCGGTGCGTAACGGCGCAGCGCGTCGGCGACCGCGTGCACGATCGCCGCGTTCGCGAGCATCCCGATCTTGACCGCATCGATGCGGATATCGCCGAACACCGCGTCGAGCTGCGCGGTCACGAACGCTGCGTCCGGCGTGTGCACGCCGGTCACGCCGCGCGTGTTCTGGGCGGTCAGCGCCGTGATCACGCTCGCGCCATACGCGCCGAGCGCGGAAAAGGTCTTCAGGTCGGCCTGGATGCCTGCGCCGCCGCCCGAATCGGAGCCGGCGATCGTCAGAATGTTGGGTATCGGGTGCGTCATCGGGGCAACGCGCCGGTTCGAAGACCGGCGCCGGCGGACGGAAACGGGAAGTGTAGCGTCAGTGCCGCGATTCGCCGATCAGCGCGACCGAGTCGAACTGGCGCTGGTTCGCCTGGTGGCGGCGCATCACGAGCCACATCGTCAGGCACACGAACGTGCCGAACAGCACGATCACGACGCCGACCGGCACGTCGAGCCACACGAGCACCGCATACAGGCACAGCATCACGAGCACGGACAGGTTCTCGTTGAAGTTCTGCACCGCGATCGAGTGGCCGGCCGACAGCAGCACGTGGCCGCGATGTTGCAGCAACGCGTTCATCGGAACGACGAAGTAGCCGGACAATGCACCGACCCCGATCAGGAAGATGTACGCGACGATCAGGTACACGGGCAGGCGCAGGTGGCCGAAGTGCACGGCCCAGTGCGGCGGGAACAGGTCGCGTGTGTAGAACGCCATCAACATCACCGCGATGCCCATGATGATGCCGACGGGCAGCACTGTCAGCGACTTCTTCAGCGGGATCCGCGCGGCGGCGGCGATTGCGCCGGCCGCGACGCCGACCGCGACCACGGCCTGCAGGATTGCGCCTTCCGACAGCGACATGCCGAGCGACACTTCAGCCCACTTCAGCACGATGAACTGCAGCGTCGCGCCGGCGCCCCAGAACAGCGTCGTGACCGCCAGCGAGATCTGGCCGAGCTTGTCGCGCCACAGCACCATGAAGCAGTCGGCGAAATCCGTGAGGAGCTTGACCGGGCCGCGTTCCTGCTTCGGGTAGCGGGCGCCGGTATCGGGAATGCGCAGGTTGAACAGCGCGGCGATCACGTAGATCGCCATGATGATCGCCATCGCCGCTTCGGCAGGAGTGGCGATCCAGGCTGGCGTGTGCGCGATCACGTGCGATGCGATGTGCGGGCTGATCAGCGCGCCGCCGAGCACGGTGCCGAGGATGATCGAGCTGACGGTCGTGCCTTCGATCCAGCCGTTCGCGGCGACGAGCCTGTCGGCCGGCAGCAGCTCGGTCAGAATGCCGTATTTCGCGGGCGAGTAGGCCGCGGCGCCGAATCCGACGATCCCGTACGCGATCAGCGGATGAGCGCCGAACAGCATGATCAGGCAGCCGATCACCTTGATCGAGTTGGTGATGAACATCACACGGCCCTTCGGGCGCGAGTCGGCGAACGCACCGACATACGCCGCCAGCACCACGTAGGACAACACGAAGAACAGCTTGAGCAGCGGTGTCATCCAGTTGGGGGCGTGGAGGTCTTTCAGCAGGGCGATGGCGGCGATGAGAAGCGCATTGTCGGCCAACGACGAGAAAAACTGCGCGGCCATGATGGTGTAAAAACCTTTTTTCATCTGATGCGATGCTTTCGTCGCTGCGGCAGGGCCGCGTAGGCCGCCTGGTATGCGATCGGCTTATTCCGTTCGAAATGGGTTGTGCGCACGGCTTTATAACACGAAAATACGGCAATTCGGACTAGCAAGATTCCCCGATCGTTCCGCAAATTGTCGGCTTCGGTGCTCAAAAGGCGCGGTAAGCTGATGATTCGCAAGCGTCTTTACGTAAATTTCCCATGCCGCGCCCGATCTCCGCCACCATCCATACCGCCGCTCTCGCGAGCAATCTCTCCGTCGTTCGCCGATTTGCCGGCCCGTCCAAGGTCTGGGCGGTCGTCAAGGCCAACGCGTACGGCCACGGGCTCGCGCGCGTGTTTCCCGGCCTGCGCGGCACCGACGGCTTCGGCCTGCTCGACCTCGACGAGGCCGTGAAACTGCGCGAGCTCGGCTGGGCCGGCCCGATCCTGCTGCTCGAAGGGTTCTTCCGCTCGACCGACATCGACGTGATCGATCGCTACAGCCTGACGACCACCGTCCACAACGACGAGCAGATGCGGATGCTGGAGACGGCGCGGCTGTCGAAGCCCGTCAACGTGCAGCTCAAGATGAACAGCGGGATGAACCGGCTGGGTTACACGCCGGAGAAATACCGCGCCGCGTGGGAGCGCGCCCGTGCGTGCCCCGGCATCGGCCAGATCACGTTGATGACCCATTTTTCGGACGCCGACAACGAGCGTGGCGTCGCCGAGCAGCTCGCGACGTTCGAGCGCGGCGCGGAAAACATCGCCGGTGCGCGCAGCCTCGCGAATTCGGCGGCCGTGCTGTGGCATCCGGATACGCACTTCGACTGGGTGCGGCCGGGGATCGTCCTGTATGGCGCATCGCCGTCGGGGCTGTCGGCCGACATTGCCGACGCGGGCCTGAAGCCTGCGATGACGCTCGCGTCCGAGTTGATCGCCGTGCAGACGATCGCGAAGGGGCAGGCGATCGGCTACGGTTCGACGTTCTCCGCGCAGGCGCCGATGCGCATCGGCGTCGTCGCCTGCGGCTATGCGGACGGCTATCCGCGCGTCGCGCCCGAGGGCACGCCGGTGATCGTCGACGGGATCCGCACACGCATCGTCGGCCGCGTGTCGATGGATATGATTACCGTCGACCTGACGCCATGCCCGCAGGCCGGGGTCGGGGCGCGGGTCGAGCTGTGGGGCAACGCGCTGCCGATCGACGACGTCGCGCGCCATTGCGGGACCATCGGCTATGAACTGATGTGCGCGGTCGCCGGCCGCGTGCCGGTGCGCGCGGAATAAGGGCAGCACGCGTGGCCAAACAGAAGACCGTCTACGTCTGCAGCGAGTGCGGCGGACAAACTCCGAAGTGGCAGGGGCAATGCCCGTCTTGCCAGGCCTGGAACACGCTCGTCGAATCGGTCGCCGAGTCGCCGGCAGCCCATCGCTTCCAGTCGCTCGCGAAGCGGGCGCCCGTGCAGCGGCTCGTCGACATCGAGGCGGCCGACGTGCCGCGCTTCTCCACCGGCATCGGCGAATTCGACCGCGTGCTGGGCGGCGGGCTGGTGCCGGGCGGCGTCGTGCTGATCGGCGGCGATCCGGGCATCGGCAAGTCGACGCTATTGCTGCAGTCGCTCGCGGACATCGCCAGCGAGCGTCGTGCACTCTATATCAGCGGCGAGGAATCGGCCGCGCAGATCGCGTTGCGTGCGCAACGGCTCGCGCTGCTCGACGGCGGCGCGCCGGCGGCCGAGCTGAAGCTGCTCGCCGAAATCCAGCTCGAGAAAATCCAGGCCGCGATCGACGCGGAACGGCCGGACGTAGCCGTCATCGACTCGATCCAGACCGTCTATTCCGAAGCGCTGACGTCGGCGCCCGGTTCGGTGGCCCAGGTGCGCGAGTGCGCGGCGCAGCTCACGCGCATCGCGAAGCAGTCCGGCACCGCGATCATCATGGTCGGGCACGTGACGAAGGAGGGCAACCTCGCCGGCCCGCGCGTGCTCGAGCACATCGTCGATACGGTGCTGTACTTCGAGGGCGACACCCATTCGTCGTTCCGGCTCGTGCGCGCGTTCAAGAACCGCTTCGGCGCGGTCAACGAACTCGGCGTGTTCGCGATGACCGAGCGCGGGCTGCGCGGTGTCGCGAACCCGTCCGCGCTGTTCCTGTCGCAGCACGAGCAGGTCGTGCCGGGTTCCTGCGTGCTCGTCACCCAGGAGGGCACGCGCCCGCTGCTCGTCGAAATCCAGGCGCTCGTCGATACGGCCCACGTGCCGAATCCGCGCCGGCTCGCGGTCGGCCTCGAACAGAACCGGCTCGCGATGCTGCTCGCGGTGCTGCATCGGCACGCGGGCATCGCGTGTTTCGATCAGGACGTGTTCCTGAACGCGGTGGGTGGCGTGAAGATCACCGAACCGGCCGCCGACCTCGCGGTGCTGCTTGCGATCCATTCGTCGATGCGCAACAAGGCGCTGCCGAAGGGCCTGATCGTGTTCGGCGAAGTGGGGCTGGCGGGCGAGATCCGGCCGTCTCCGCGCGGGCAGGAGCGCCTTCGCGAGGCGGCGAAGCTCGGTTTCACCGCGGCGCTGATCCCGAAGGCGAATGCGCCGAAACAGCCGATCGAAGGGCTGAACGTGATGGCCGTCGAGCGGATCGAGCAGGCCATCGACCGCGTGCGCGATCTCGAATGACCGTGCGTGGCTGGCACCCGCGCGTGCCGGCCGACCGCGATCTGTCGCGTAATTCGTTGTAAAGAATATGTAGGCTGATGTAACCCGCCGGACATCGCTTTTCCCTATCCTTTGCCGGATTGTCGAACCGCGCAATGCGAAGGGAACCTATGTTCAAACAGTATGGGGAAACGTCGGGCGGACGCAGTTACAACCTGCGGGGCTGCCGCGTGTCGGAGCCGATCGTTCAGCCGTGGGGCGGTGGATGTCGGATCGTCGAGTGGATCGACGATGAAGGGCGCCTCGCGCGCCGGGTCGTGTCCGAGGACGTAACGGAAGCGGAGGTCGCCGCGGCGATCCGCCGGCCGACTGAAGGGCGACGTCATCTGATGGACGACGACGAGCAGATGCCGCGCGATACGTTGCCGCGGCGTTGAGCGGGCGGCGGGGCCGACGGACGGCCGACGCAGCAGCGGCGAACGCGACAATGACGACAAGGCCGGGCCTGGGTGCCCGGCCTTGTCGTTTCCGGGCCCGGCGCAACCGGGCGGGTGCGTCGGGCATTGACGCTCCCGGAGATGCCGCGCGTGGCCGATGAAGCGATCGGCCGGCGGCGCCCGGGCCGTGGTCAGCCGATCTGCTCGAGCTCTTCCTGCACGGCGAGCCAGTCCGCCTCGACCGTTTCGAGCCGGGTATTGACCTCGCCGAGCTTGCGGATCGCGTCGGTCAGTTCTGTCTTGCGCGCGGCCTCGTAGCTCGCCGGATCCGCGACGAACGCGTCGAGGCGCGCCTTCTCCGCGTGCAGTGTTTCCATTTCCTTTTCGAGCTTCGTGATGCGGTTCTGCAGCGGCTTCTTCAACTGCGACAGCCGCTGGCGCTCCTCGGCCGCCAGACGTTTCTGATCCTTGCGGTTGACACCCGGGTCCGCGCCCGCGGCCGCCGTGCTGTCGGCCTTTGCGGCCGCGCGCTGCTCGGCCGCATGCTGCAGCAGCCAGTCGCGGTAATCGTCGAGATCGCCGTCGAACGGCTGGAGACGGTGCTTCGCGACAAGCATGAACTGGTCGGTGGTCGCGCGCAGCAGGTGGCGGTCGTGCGAGACGAGGATCAGCGTGCCTTCGAACTGAGCGAGCGCCATCGTCAGCGCGTGACGCGTTTCGAGGTCGAGGTGGTTGGTCGGTTCGTCGAGCAGCAGCAGGTTCGGCTTCTGCCAGATGATCAGCGCGAGCGCGAGCCGCGCTTTCTCGCCGCCCGAGAACGGGCCGACCGGGCTCGTCGCCATGTCGCCCGAGAAATTGAAGCCGCCGAGGAAATCACGCAGTTCCTGCTCTCGCGTATCGGGAGCGAGCCGTGCGAGATGCGCGAGCGGCGAATCGTCCTCGCGCAGCGTTTCGAGCTGGTGCTGCGCGAAATAGCCGATCGTCAGCCCCTTGCCGTCGCGCACGTGGCCCGACAGCGGCGCGAGTGTGCCGGCCAGCGTCTTGATCAGCGTCGACTTGCCCTGGCCGTTCGCGCCGAGCAGGCCGATGCGCTGGCCGTTCTGGATCGACAGCGCCACGCGTTCGACGATCGGGATGTCCGTGCCGTCGTCGGCATGGTAGCCGCAGCGGACATCCTCCATCACCATCATCGGATTCGGCGCGGCATCAGGCGTACGGAACTCGAAGGTGAACGGCGATGCGATGTGCGCGGGCGCGATCAGCTCCATCTTCTCGAGCGCCTTCATCCGGCTTTGCGCCTGCTTGGCCTTGGTCGCCTTGGCCTTGAAGCGGTCGACGAAGCTCTGCAGGTGCTCGATCGTCTTCTGCTGCTTTTCATATGCGCTTTGCTGCAACGCCAGTTGCTGCGCACGCAGCACCTCGAACTGCGAGTAATTGCCGCCGTAGCGCTTCACCTGGCGATTTTCCAGATGCAGCGTGACGTTGCAGATCGAGTCGAGGAATTCGCGGTCGTGCGAAATCACGACGAGCGTGCCGGCGTAGCGATGCAGCCAGTCCTCGAGCCAGACGATCGCGTCGAGGTCGAGGTGGTTGGTCGGTTCGTCGAGCAGCAGCAGGTCGGAGCGGCACATCAGCGCCTGTGCGAGGTTCAGCCGCATGCGCCAGCCGCCGGAGAAGCTGGCGACCGACTCGCGCGTCTGCGCGAGCGTGAAGCCGAGGCCGAGCAGCAGCGCTTCGGCGCGCGCCGGTGCGGTATAGCCGTCGGCGTCGGCGAAGGCCGCATGCGCATCGGCCTCGGCCGCGCCGTCATGCGCGGCCGAGGCGGCGGCGATGCGCGCTTCGATCTCGCGCAGCGCGGTGTCGCCATCGAGCGTGTAGTCGAGCGCCGAACGGTCGACGGCGGGCGTTTCCTGCGACACATGGGCGATCCGCCACGACGGCGGCATCGCGAAATCGCCGCCGTCGGAATGCAGCTCGCCGCGCAGGACCGAGAACAGCGTCGATTTGCCGGCGCCGTTCGCGCCGATCAGGCCGGCCTTTTCGCCGGGATTGAGCACGAACGAGGCCGATTCGAACAGCGGCTTGGTGCCGCGCGCAAGGCTGAACTGATTGAAACGAATCACGGCAGGAATGACTGACCAAAACCGCTATTCTAGACTGCGCGCGCGTCGCCCCGGATATCGGCCGTTCGGCAGGTGCCGCAACGGCGCGATTTGGCCTAGACTCCACATCGATCCGGTTTCGTAAAAGGAGTGCCCGATGTCCACCCTGTATTCGTTCAGCGCAGAGACGCTCGCCGGTGAACCGGCGTCGCTCGATGCGTACCGCGGCAAGGTGCTGCTGATCGTCAATACCGCAAGCGAGTGCGGTTTCACGCCGCAGTATGCGGGCCTGCAGAAGCTGTACGACCAGTACGCGGCGCGCGGTTTCTTCGTGCTCGGCTTCCCGTGCAACCAGTTCGGCAAGCAGGAGCCGGGCGACGCCACGCAGATCGGCGCATTCTGCGAGCGCAACTACGGCGTCACGTTTCCGATGTTCGCGAAGATTGACGTGAAGGGCGACCACGCGCATCCGCTGTACCGCTACCTGACCGACGAGGCGCCCGGCATCCTTGGCCTCAAGGCGATCAAGTGGAATTTCACGAAATTCCTGATCGACCGTGACGGGCGGATCGTCAAGCGCTACGCGCCGTCGACGAAGCCGGAGGAAATCGCGGCGGATATCGACAAGCTGTTGTAACGCAGTGAAGGGGCGACCGGGCTGTCCGGACCGAACGGGCAGTGGCCGTGGCGCCGAGCCGAACGCCGTGAAAGCGTGTGCCGTCATCCGGGCGGTGCACGTCCGGCGCTCGCGCGGCCGCTACAGGATCGGCGCGAACAGGCGCGCGACATGCATCGCGATGCGCCGCCACGCGGGCGAGTGCCGATACTCGTTCGCATCGACTTCGTAGGCCTGCGCGAAATCGGCGTCGAGCATCGCCTCGACCTCGTCGGCGAACGTGCGATCGACGGTCAGTACCATGATTTCGAAGTTGAGCCGGAACGAGCGGTTGTCGAGATTCGCGCTGCCGATCGCGGCGGCGACGCGGTCGATCAGCACGACCTTCTGGTGCAGGAAGCCGGGTCGGTACCGGAACACCTTGACGCCCGCGTCGACGAGATCGCGCGCATAGAGCCTCGACGCCTCGAACACGACGTAGTGGTCGCGCCGGCACGGGATCAGGATGCGCACGTCGACGCCGCGCATCACCGCGAGCTTCAGCGCGGCGATCACCGCTTCGTCGGGCACGAGATATGGCGTCGTGATCCAGACCCGTTCGCGCGCGGTGTTGATCGCCTCGACGAAGAACAGCGAGCCGGTTTCCTGTTTGTCGGCTGGCCCCATCGGCACGACGAGGCAATGCATCGCGTCGTCGGGCAGCGCCTCCGGCGGCGCTGCGAGCGGCGGCAGCGTCTGCGTGGCCCAGTGCCAGTCCTCGGCGAATACGTACTGAATGCTGGCCACCACCGGGCCGCGGATTTCGATATGGGTGTCGCGCCACGGCGACAGGCGGCGGTTCGCCCCGAGATATTCGACGCCGACGTTGAGGCCGCCGACGAATGCGCGATTGCCGTCGACGACGACGATCTTGCGATGGTTGCGAAAGTTGAGCTGGAAGCGGTTGACGAACTTGCGGTGGGTCGCGAACGGATGGACCTCGACGCCGCCGCGGCGCAACGTGTCGACGTAGCTGTGCGGCAGATCGAAGCTGCCGATGCTGTCGTACAGCAGGTAGCAGCGCACGCCGGCCGCGGCGCGGGCGAGCAGCGCGTCGCGCAGCGTCTGGCCGAGCGCGTCGTCGCGCACGATGAAGAACTGCACGACCACATAATCACGCGCGGCGTCGATCGCCGACAGGATCGCCGAGAAGGTTGCGTCGCCGTTTACGAGCGTGCGCACCGCATTGCCGCCGACGAACGGCATTCCGCCCAGCCGCGTGAGCGCGAGCACGGCAGCTCGGCCGATCGCGTCGGCGGCCAGCCCGTCGGTTGCGTCCGCATCGTGCCACGGCGTGCGCGGCGTGTGCGTGCGCAGCGCTTCCATCTCGTGGCGCCGCGCGTCGACGTAGCCGGAGAACTTGCTGCGGCCGAGGAACAGGTAGGGGATGAGCGTCAGGTACGGCATCGCGGCGAGCGACACTGCCCACGCGATCGCGCCTTGCGACGTGCGCGTGTTCAAGATCGCGTGACACGCCGCGATGATCCCGAGCACATGGATGGCCAGGATCAGGGTGCCGAGGTGTAGCCAGTCGAGGGTCATGGGCGCGTGACGGACTCCTGAAGTCGTGCGGCGCGACGGCCGCTTACGCGCATCTTACCGAACCGTGCGGGACAGCGGTGTGCCGTACCGCACGGTTCGGTCGCGGCGTGCCGTCAGGCCTTGCGCGGCAGGTCCGACGCCTGGATCAGGAACACGGCGTCGTCGCCCGCGCTGGTGGGCAGCCACGTGAGCTCGAGGCCGCCGAACGCGGCTTCGACGTGCTCGCGCTCGTTGCCGATCTCGACGACGAGCACGCCGTCGTCGTGCAGCCACTTGTGCGCTTCGGCGATGATGCGCCGCACGATGTCCATGCCATCGTCGCCGCCCGCAAGCGCCATCTCCGGCTCGTGCCGGTATTCGGGCGGCAGGGCTGCCATCGACGTTGCGTTCACGTACGGCGGATTCGTCAGGATCACGTCGTAGCGCGTGTCGGGCTCGGCGCGGAACGCGGGCAGCGGCGCGTAGAGGTCGCCGTGATGCAGCTTGATGCGATCGTCGAGGCCGTAGTCGTGCACGTTGATCCCGGCGACTTCGAGTGCCTTCTCGGACAGGTCGACCGCGTCGATCTCGGCATTCGGGAACGCGCTGGCCGCGAGGATCGCGAGGCAGCCGGAGCCGGTGCACAGCTCGAGCACCGCGCCGACCTGTTCGGGATCGGCGACGTACGGCTGCAGCCCGTCGTCGAGCAGCTCGCCGATGAACGAGCGCGGCACGATCACGCGCTCGTCGACGTAGAAGCGGTGGCCGTGCATCCACGCTTCATGCGTGAGATACGCGGCCGGCACGCGATCGGTCGCGCGTCGTTCGATCACCGCGAGCACGGCCGCGATTTCGTCGGGCAGCAGGCGAGCGTCGAAGAACGGCTCGAGCGTGTCGAGCGGCAGGTCGAGCGTGTGCAGCACGAGGTAGGCGGCTTCATCGTACGCGTTGTCCGAGCCGTGGCCGAACGCGAGCTTCGCCTTCGAGAAGCGCGTGACCGCATAGCGCAGCAGGTCGCGAACGGTTGCAAAAGGTGTCGTCATGCGAGGCTCCATCAGGCAATCAGTTGTTCGAGCACGCGGCGGTACACGTTCTTCAGCGGGTCGACGAAGCGCACGTCGATGTGTTCGTCGATCTTGTGGATGCTGCCGTTCGGCGGGCCGAACTCGATCACCTGCGGGCAGATGCGCGCGATGAAGCGCCCGTCGGACGTGCCGCCCGTCGTCGACAGTTCGGTCGTGAGGCCGGTTTCGGCGCGGATCGCGTTCTCCAGCGCGTTCGACAGGTCGCCGCGCGGCGTGAGGAACGGCAGGCCGCTCACCGACCACTTCAGCGTGTACTCGAGGCCGTGCTTGTCGAGAATCGCATGCACGCGTGCCTGCAGGCCCTCGACGGTGCTCGCCGTCGAAAAGCGGAAGTTGAACATCAGGTCCGCGTGGCCGGGAATCACGTTGGTTGCGCCGGTGCCTGCATGCAGGTTCGACACCTGCCAGGTGGTCGGCGGGAAGTATTCATTGCCTTCGTCCCACTGTTCGGCGGCGAGCTCGGCGAGCGCCGGCGCGAGCAGGTGGATCGGGTTCTTCGCGAGGTGCGGGTATGCGATGTGGCCCTGCACGCCCTTGACGATCAGTTCGCCCGACATCGAGCCGCGTCGGCCGTTCTTCACGACGTCGCCGAGTTCGGCGGTCGACGTCGGCTCGCCGACGATGCAGTAGTCGAGGCGTTCGCCGCGTGCTTCGAGCAGCTCGACGACCTTCACGGTGCCGTCGGTGGCCGGGCCTTCCTCGTCGCTCGTGATCAGGAACGCGATCGCGCCGCGATGGCCGGGGTGGGTCGCGACGAATTCCTCGGAGGCGACGACGAACGCCGCGAGCGACGTCTTCATGTCGGCCGCGCCGCGGCCGTACAGCTTGCCGTCGCGATGTGCGGGAATAAACGGCGGCGAGGTCCACTGCTCGAGCGGGCCGGTCGGCACGACGTCGGTGTGGCCCGCGAACGCGAGCAGCTTGCCGTCGCGGCCGTCGGTGCCGCGCTTGACGGCCCACAGGTTGGTCACGCCGTGCGACGCGATGGTCTCGCATTCGAAGCCGAGCGCGGCGAGGCGCTCGGTCATGATCTGCTGGCAATGCTGGTCGTCGGGCGTGACGGACGCGCGGGCGATCAGCTGTTCGGTAAGGGCTAGGGTGGCGGACATGGTTCGGACCACTTTCGATAAAAAATGCCGGCGCGGTGGCCGGCAGCGAGGGGACGTCGTGCGCGGCGCGGGCGCAGCGCGGGCGGCCCTAGGCGGCAAACAGCGCCGCGTACTGATCGGCCACGAAACCGAGCGATTTCACGCGGCCGTTGACGACGAGCACGGGGCGCTTGATGACCGACGGCTTGTGGATCATCAGCGCAACCGCGCCGGACTTCGTTTCCGCGGCAGCCTTCATCGCATCGTCCAGGCCGCGCCACGTCGTGCCGCGCTTGTTGACGAGCGCGTCGAGCGACACGTCCTTCAGCCAGTCCTCGACGAGCGGTGCGCTGACGCCGAGCTTCTTGAAGTCGTGGAACTCGAACTCGACGCCGTGATCGTCGAGCCACACGCGGGCCTTCTTCACGGTGTCGCAGTTCGGAATGCCGTAGACGACCACGGTGCGCGGCTTGGCCATCAGTCGCCTCGCAGCAGCTCGTTAAGGCCGACCTTGGCGCGAGTCTTCGCGTCGACCTTCTTCACGATCACCGCGCAGTACAGGCTGTGCGAGCCGTCCTTCGACGGCAGGTTGCCGGCGACGACGACCGAGCCGGCCGGGATGCGGCCATAGCTGACTTCACCCGTTTCGCGATCGTAGATCTTCGTGCTCTGGCCGAGGTACACGCCCATGGAGATCACGGAGTTTTCCTCGACGATCACGCCTTCGACGACTTCCGAGCGCGCGCCGATGAAGCAGTTGTCTTCGATGATGACGGGGTTCGCCTGCAGCGGCTCGAGCACGCCGCCGATGCCGACGCCGCCCGACAGGTGCACGTTCTTGCCGATCTGCGCGCACGAGCCGACCGTGGCCCACGTGTCGACCATCGTGCCTTCGTCGACGTACGCGCCGATGTTGGTGTACGACGGCATCAGCACGACGTTCTTCGCGATGAACGAGCCGCGGCGCGCGATGGCCGGCGGCACGACGCGGAAGCCGCCCGCGGCGAAGTCTTCGGCCGTGTAGTTCGCGAACTTCGACGGCACCTTGTCGTAGAACTGCGAGTAGCCGCCGGCCGGCATCGGTGCGTTGTCCTCCAGGCGGAACGACAGCAGCACGGCCTTCTTCAGCCACTGGTGCACGGTCCAGTTGCCGTCGATCTTCTCGGCGACGCGCAGCGCACCCTTGTCGAGTTGCTCGATCGCGTGTGCGACGGCCTCGCGGACGTCGGCGGGCGCGGCCTTCGGCGACAGCTCGGCGCGGTTTTCCCAGGCGGTATCGATGATTTGCTGAAGTTGTTGCGACATGTTCGTTTTCGCAGGAGATGAATGGAATTGATCGGGATGGACGATTACCGCGCGAGAGCCCGGCAGAAATCGACGATGCGTTGCGCGCCCTCGACGCATTCGGGGGTGCCCGCGACGAGCGCGATCCGGATGAAATCGCGGCCCGGGTTGGTACCGTGCGCATCGCGCGCCAGGTACGAGCCGGGCAGAACCGTCACATTATAGTCGGCGTACAGGCGGCGGGCGAACTCGGTGTCCGACAGCCCGGTGCGCGACACGTTGGCCCATAGGTAGAACGCGGCGTCGGGCAGCTTCACGTCGATCACGTCGGCCAGCATCGGCGTGACCGTGCTGAACTTCTGCAAATACAGCGCGCGGTTTTCGCGCACGTGCGCCTCGTCGTTCCACGCGGCGATGCTCGCGTGCTGCCAGACCGGCGACAGCGCGGCGCCGTGGTACGTGCGGTAGAGCAGGAATTTCTTCAGCAGCGCGGCGTCGCCGGCGACGAAGCCCGAGCGCATGCCCGGCACGTTCGAGCGCTTCGACAGGCTCGACAGCATCACGAGCCGCTCGAAGCCGCGACCGAGACGGTGCGCGGCCTCGAGGCCGCCGAGCGGCGGCGCCGCTTCGTCGAAATAGATCTCCGAATAGCACTCGTCGGACGCAATCACGAAACCGTGGCGGTCGGACAGCGCGAACAGCTCGCGCCAGTCGTCGAGCGTCAGCACGGCACCCGTCGGGTTGCCCGGCGAGCACACGTACAGCAGCTGAGTGCGCGCCCAGACTTCATCGGGCACGGCCGCGTAGTCGCACGCGAAGTTGCGCGCCGGGTCGCTGTTCGCGAAATAGGGTTCGGCACCGGCCAGCAGCGCCGCGCCTTCGTAAATTTGATAGAACGGATTCGGACAGAGTACGATCGCCTTCTCGCCGTCCGTGGTCGGGCGTGCGTCGATCACCGTTTGCGCGAGCGAGAACAACGCCTCGCGCGACCCCGACACGGGCAGCACCTGCGTGGCCGGGTCGATCGCCGGCAGCCCGTAGCGGCGTTCCAGCCAGTGTGCGATCGACGTGCGCAGCGCGTCCGAGCCCGCCGTGGCCGGATACGACGCGAGGCCGTCGAGTGAAGCAACCACGGCGTCGCGGATCAGCGCCGGAGTCGGGTGCTTGGGCTCGCCGATGCCGAAGCTGATCGGTTTCAGGCCGGCGGAGGGCGTCACGTCCTTGAACAGGGCGCGCAGCTTTTCGAAGGGATAGGGCTGGAGCGAGTCGAGTCGAGGGTTCACGGGCGAAGCGGCCATCGCGGCCGGTTGGAGCGAAAGGGGCGGCGCGGGTGCCGCACGGCAGCGAGCGGGCGCCTACGGCGCGCGGGTCGCAGCGGACGATTATAGCGTGATGCAATGCGGTCACGGCCCGCCGGAACGGCGGCCGGGCCGGTCGAATAAAGGGTATCGAACAATGAACAACGCGGTACGCGGCAGCCTGCCGACGCTGGCCATCCTGATCGGCGCGTCGGTATGGGGCCTGATCTGGTATCCGCTGCGGATCCTCGCGTCGCTCGGGCTCACCGGCACGCTGGCGAGCGCGCTGACGAGCGCCGTCGCTTTCCTGTTCGTGGTTGTCGTGCGGCACCGTACGATCGCCACGCTGCGCTGGCACTGGGTGCTGCCAGGCATCGCGATCACGGCGGGCGTGACGAACCTCGGCTTCGTGTGGGGCACGATCCACGGTGAAGTGCTGCGCGTGATGCTGCTGTTCTACCTGACGCCCGCCTGGACCGCGATCTACGCGCACTTCCTGCTGCGCGAGCGGCTGACCTGGGCCGGCGTGGGGCTCGCGGCGCTGTCGATCGGCGGCGCCATGCTGATGCTGTGGTCGCCGAACCTCGGCATGCCGCTGCCGGCCAATCCGGCCGAATGGGCGGGGCTCGCGGCCGGCCTGAGTTTCGCGATGAGCAACGTGCTCGTGATCAAGGCGAGCCGCGAGCTGCCGGACATGCGCGCCGAAATGCGCACGGCGACGCTGTTCGGCGGCGCAGCGGTGTTCGGCGCGATCGCATCGCTGTTCGAGGGGCTGCCGGCCGCGCCTGCGGGCGGCCAGCTCGGCGTCGCCGCGCTGATCGTCGCCGCGATCGGCGTGACGATGGCGGCGAACAACCTGCTCGTGCAATATGGCCTCGCGCGCGTCCCGGCGAATCGCGCGTCGATCATCATGCTGTTCGAGATCGTGATCACCGCGCTGTCCGCGTGGGTGTTCGCGAACGAACTGCCGACGGCGCGCGAGTGGGCGGGCGGTGCGTGCATCGTGCTGGCGACGCTGCTGTCGAGCCGGGTCCATCGTGCCGCGCCGGCGTCGGGCAAACCCGGCGACGGGCGGGACGGCGCACGCGCGATGGTATGATGGAAGCCGTTTGCGGGGCCCAACGCTGGATGCGCGCGGCCCCGCTTTTGAATTCCGGGGCGCATCGCGCGCACGGGCCGTCCGGCCCCGCGCGTCGCGGCCCCGTCCGTTTCACACCTTCTTCACATCCGATACCGCCGTGCGTCTGAGCTCGATCAAACTCGCTGGCTTCAAATCCTTTGTCGATCCCACGCATTTCCAGGTTCCGGGCCAGCTTGTCGGCGTGGTGGGCCCGAACGGGTGCGGCAAGTCCAACATCATCGATGCCGTGCGCTGGGTGCTCGGCGAGTCGCGCGCGTCCGAGCTGCGCGGCGAGTCGATGCAGGACGTGATCTTCAACGGCTCGACCGCACGCAAGCCCGGCAGCCGGGCCAGCGTCGAACTGATCTTCGACAACTCCGACGGCCGCGCGGCCGGGCAGTGGGGCCAGTACGGCGAGATCGCCGTGAAGCGCGTGCTGACGCGCGACGGCACGTCGAGCTACTACATCAACAACCTGCCGGCGCGCCGCCGCGACATCCAGGACATCTTCCTCGGCACGGGCCTCGGCCCACGCGCGTACGCGATCATCGGCCAGGGCATGATCGCGCGGATCATCGAGGCGAAGCCGGAAGAGTTGCGCGTGTTCCTCGAGGAAGCCGCGGGCGTGTCGAAGTACAAGGAGCGCCGCCGCGAGACCGAGAACCGCCTGCACGATACGCGCGAGAACCTGACGCGCGTCGAGGACATCGTCCGCGAGCTCGGCGCTAACCTCGAGAAACTCGAAGCGCAGGCCGTCGTCGCGACCAAATATAAGGAACTCGTCGCCGACGGCGAGGAGAAGCAGCGCCTGTTGTGGCTGCTGCGCAAGAACGAGGCCGCGAGCGAGCAGCAGAAGCAGCAGCGCGCGATCGAGCAGGCGCAGATCGACCTCGAGGCGCAGACGGCGAAGCTGCGCGAGGTCGAGTCGCAGCTCGAGACGTTGCGGGTCGCGCATTATTCGGCGAGCGACGCGATGCAGGGCGCGCAGGGCGCGCTCTACGAGGCGAACGCCGAAGTGAGCCGCCTCGAGGCCGAGATCAAGTTCATCGTCGAATCTCGCAACCGCGTGCAGGCGCAGATCGCCGCGCTGAACGCGCAGCGCGAGCAATGGCGCGCGCAGGCCGAGAAGGCGCAGGACGAGCTCGAGGAAGCCGAAGAGGCGCGGGCGATGGCCGACGAGAAGGCCGCGCTCGCTGAAGACAACGCGGCCGCGAAGCACGACGCGCTGCCGGCGCTCGAGGCGAAATGGCGCGATGCGCAGGCGCAGCTCAACGACGAGCGCGCGCGGATCGCGCAGACCGAACAGTCGCTGAAGCTCGAGGCCGCGCACCAGCGCAATGCCGACCAGCAGCTCCAGCAGCTTCAGCAGCGCCACGAGCGCCTGAAGTCCGAGGCGGGCGGGCTCGACGCGCCGGACGAAGCGCAGCTCGAGGAGTTGCGCATGCAGCTCGCCGAGCAGGAAGAGATTCTCGCGGAAGCCCAGGCACGCCTGACCGATGCGCAGGACGCGCTGCCGCGCCTCGACGGCGAACGCCGTGCCGCGCAGGAGCGCGTGCAGGCCGAAAGCGCGCAGATCCACCAGCTCGAGGCGCGGCTCGCCGCGCTCAAGCAGCTGCAGGAGAACGTGCAGACCGAAGGCAAGATCCAGCCGTGGCTCGACAAGCACGAGCTCGGCGCGCTGCCGCGTCTCTGGAAGAAGCTGCACGTCGAGGCTGGCTGGGAAGCCGCGCTCGAGGCCGTGCTGCGCGAGCGCCTGGCGGCGCTCGAAGTGTCGAATCTCGACTGGGTGAAGGCGTTCGCGACGGATGCGCCGCCCGCGAAGCTCGCGTTCTACGCGCCGCCCGCGGCAGGTGAGCCGGCGGCCGCCGCCGCCGGGCTGCGCCCGGTGCTGTCGCTCGTGCGCATCGACGATGCGGGCATCCGTGCGGTGCTGAACGACTGGCTCGGCAACGTGTACGTCGCCGACGACGTCGCGCAGGCGCTCGCGACGCGCGCGCAACTGCCGGCAGGCGGCGCGTTCGTCGTCAAGGCCGGCCACATCGTCACGCGTGTCGGTGTGCAGTTGTACGCGGCCGATTCGGAGCAGGCCGGGATGCTGGCCCGCCAGCAGGAAATCGAGAACCTGACGCGCCAGGTGCGCGCGCAGGCGCTGCTCGCCGACGAGGCCCGCACCGCCGCCGTGCGGGCGGAGGCCGCGCATACGCAGGCCACGCAGGCGCTCGGTGACGTGCGCGCGCAGGCCGAACACGCGACGCAGCGCGTGCACGCACTGCAGATGGACGTGCTGAAGCTCGCGCAGGCGCATGAGCGCTACACGCAGCGCAGCACGCAGATCCGCGAGGAGCTCGAGGAAATCGGCGCGCAGATCGACGAGCAGCGTGCGCTGCGCGCGGAATCGGAAGCGAACTTCGAGCGTTTCGACGGCGAACTCGCCGAACTGCAGGCTCGCTTCGAGGACAACCAGCTCGCATTCGAGGCGCTCGACGAATCGCTGACGCAGGCGCGCCAGGAAGCGCGCGACCTCGAGCGCGGCGCGAACGACGCACGCTTTGCCGCGCGCAACGCGGTCACGCGGATCGACGAGCTCAAGCGCAGCATCCAGGTCGCGCACGAGCAGAGCGAGCGCGTCGCCGCGTCGCTGGAAGATGCGCGCGCCGAACTCGAAACGATCAACGAGCAGACCGCGCACACGGGCCTGCAGGATGCGCTCGAAATTCGCGCGGTGAAGGAAGAGGCGTTGCAGGCCGCGCGGATCGAACTCGACGACCTGACGGCAAAGCTGCGCGCCTCGGACGAGCAGCGTCTCGTCGCCGAGCGTTCGCTGCAGCCGCTGCGGGACCGCATCACCGAGCTGCAGCTGAAGGAGCAGGCCGCGCGCCTGTCCGTCGAGCAGTTCGCCGAGCAGCTCGCGGCGGCCGAGGTCGACGAGGAAGCGCTGCGCGAGAAGCTGACGCCGGACCTGAAGCCGTCGTATCTGCAGGGCGAGGTCACGCGCCTGAACAACGCGATCAACGCGCTGGGTCCGGTCAACATGGCCGCGCTCGACGAACTGAAGGCCGCGAGCGAGCGCAAGGTGTTCCTCGATGCGCAGTCGGCCGACCTGACCGACGCGATCACGACGCTCGAGGATGCGATCCACAAGATCGACCAGGAAACCCGCACGCTGCTGCAGGGCACCTTCGACGAGGTCAACCGTCACTTCAGCGACCTGTTCCCGCGCCTGTTCGGCGGCGGCCAGGCGAAGCTGATCATGACGGGCGACGAGATCCTCGATGCGGGCGTGCAGGTGATGGCGCAGCCGCCGGGCAAGAAGAACGCGACCATTCACCTGCTGTCGGGCGGCGAAAAGGCGCTGACCGCGACCGCGCTGGTGTTCGCGATGTTCCAGCTGAACCCGGCGCCGTTCTGTCTGCTCGACGAGGTCGACGCGCCGCTCGACGACGCGAACACCGAGCGTTTCGCGAATCTGGTGCGCGCGATGTCCGACAAGACGCAGTTCCTCTTCATCTCGCACAACAAGATCGCGATGGAGATGGCGCAGCAGCTGATCGGCGTCACGATGCAGGAGCAGGGCGTGTCGCGGATCGTCGCGGTGGACATGGAAACCGCCGCGGGTTTTGCCCAGAATTGACGTTTGACGAAACCGGACCGCGTTCGCGTGGCGTATGGGCGCCCGTTCGCGAGTCCGACGAACAAGAATTGCTGATGGAGCGTGCATGGACGAGTTGACACTCGGATTGATCGGCGCGGGCGCCGTCGTGGTGGGCGGCGTCGTGGTCTACAACGCCTGGCAGAGCGCGAAGGTGCGGCGCAGGATGCCTCGCCCGATGCCGGAAGAGACGGCCGAGGCGATGAATCGCCCCGAGCGCGACGAAGAGCTGCCGTTCATCGAGCCGGTGCGCCAGCCCGTGCGCCGCGAATCCGCGGCGCCGGCACCGGCCGCCGCTGCCGCGAGCGCGTCCGGCGAAGCCGCGCGCGTCGAGCCGACCTTCGGCGGCGTGGCGCCTGCCGACACGCCGGCCGATCTGCAGGCCGAGGCCACCGGGGTCGACGCGCCGTCGGCGTCGACCGAGTCGGCCGAGCAGGCCGTCGACGAAGGTGCGGTCGCCGCCACGCAGGAAGCACCGGCCGCCGATGCGTCGAACGAACCGGCTGAACCCGTGCTGCCGGCCGCGACGACGATTTCGTCGGCGCCGCCCGCGATCGTCGACCGCCGGATCGACTGTATCGTGCCGATTCGCCTCGGCGCGCCGCTGCCGGGCGACAAGATCCTGCCGGTCGCGCAGCGGCTGCGCCGCGCGGGCAGCAAGCCCGTGCATATCGAAGGCAAGCCGGAAGGCGGCCAGTGGGAGCTGCTGCAGAACGGTGTGCGCTATGAAGAGCTGCGCGCGGCCGCGCAGCTCGCGAACCGTAGCGGCGCGCTCAACGAACTCGAATTCTCCGAATTCGTGACGGGCGTCCAGCAGTTCGCCGACGCGATCGACGGCGCACCGGAATTCCCGGACATGATGGAGACGGTCGCGATGGCGCGCGAGCTCGACGGCTTTGCCGCGCAGTGCGACGCGCAGTTGTCGATCAACGTGATGTCGGACGGCGCGCCGTGGTCGGCGAACTACGTGCAGGCCGTCGCTTCGCAGGACGGGCTGCTGCTCTCGCGTGACGGCACGCGCTTCGTGAAGCTCGACGCGAAGCAGAACCCCGTGTTCATGCTGCAGTTCGGCGACACGAACTTCCTGCGCGACGACCTGACCTACAAGGGCGGCAACATGATTACGCTGGTGCTCGACGTGCCGGTCGCCGAAGAGGACATCCTGCCGTTCCGGCTGATGTGCGACTACGCGAAGTCGCTGTCCGAGCGGATCGGTGCGCGGGTCGTCGACGATTCGCGCCGGCCGCTGCCGGAATCGACGCTGGTGGCGATCGACCAGCAACTCATGAAGCTGTACGCGAAGCTCGAGGAAGCGGGCATCCCGGCCGGTTCGCCGGTCACGCGCCGCCTCTTCAGCCAGTAACGCGTTTCACGGGCGACGGCTTGCGGTGCCGTCGCCCGTTGTCGTTGCAGCGCCGCACACACCGTCTGCGTGGACTGCAGCGGGCCTGCGCGGCACGCATCGCGTGCCCCCGCCGCGGCGTCAAACTGAGATAATCGAATATCCGATTTTTCAGAGCGAATTGCCGCCAGCATGGCCCGAACCCAAGCCGAACCGCCAGCCAGCCAGCCCGACGCGCGTGCCGCGTGGCTGCGCGATCAACTCGAGCGGGCGAATTACGCCTATTACGTGCTCGACCAGCCGGATCTGCCCGACGCGGAATACGACCGGCTCTTTGGCGAGCTGAAGCAGCTCGAAACCGAACATCCCGAACTCGTGACGCCCGATTCACCGACGCAGCGCGTCGGCGGCGAAGTGGCGAGCGGCTTCACGCCGGTCGTCCATGACGCGCCGATGCTGTCGTTGAACAACGGCTTTGCCGACGAGGACATCGTCGCGTTCGACAAGCGCGTCGCCGATGCGCTCGACAAGACGACCGATCTCGCCGGCTCGGTGACGGATCTGGTCGAATACGCATGCGAGCTGAAGTTCGACGGGCTCGCGATCTCGTTGCGCTACGAGCACGGCGTGTTCATGCAGGCATCGACGCGCGGCGACGGCACGACCGGCGAGGACGTGACGGAGAACGTCCGCACGATCCGTTCGATCCCGCTGAAGCTGAAGGGTAAGCACGTGCCGGCCGTGCTCGACGTGCGCGGCGAGGTGCTGATGTTCAAGCGCGATTTCGCACGCCTGAACGAACGCCAGCGCGCTGCCGAGCAGCGCGAATTCGCGAATCCGCGCAATGCGGCGGCCGGCAGCCTGCGCCAGCTCGATCCGAAGATCACCGCGCAGCGCCCGTTGTCGTTCTTCTCGTACGGGATCGGCGTGCTCGACGGGATGCCGATGCCGGACACGCACAGCGCGCTGCTCGACTGGTACGAAACGCTCGGCCTGCCGGTGAACCGCGAACGCGCGGTCGTGCGCGGCGCTGACGGCCTGCTCGATTTCTTCCGCAAGGTCGGCGAGAAGCGCGAGTCGCTGCCGTACGACATCGACGGCGTCGTCTACAAGGTCAACCGGCGCGACGAGCAGGACCGCCTCGGCTTCGTGTCGCGCGCGCCGCGCTTCGCGCTCGCGCACAAGTTCCCCGCGCAGGAAGCGTTGACGAAGCTCGTCGCGATCGACGTGCAGGTCGGCCGCACGGGCGCGATCACGCCGGTCGCACGGCTCGAACCGGTGTTCGTCGGCGGCGCGACGGTAACGAACGCGACGCTGCACAACGAGGACGAAGTGCGCCGCAAGGACATCCGGATCGGCGATACCGTGATCGTGCGGCGCGCGGGCGACGTGATCCCCGAAGTCGTCGGTGCGCTGCTGGACCGACGGCCAGCCGATGCGACCGAGTTCGTGATGCCGACCGAGTGCCCGGTGTGCGGCTCGAAGATCGAGCGCCTGCCCGATGAGGCGATCGCGCGCTGCACGGGCGGCCTGTTCTGTCCGGCGCAGCGCAAGCAGGCGCTGTGGCACTTCGCGCAGCGCCGCGCGCTCGACATCGACGGGCTGGGCGAGAAGATCATCGATCAGCTCGTCGAACTGAACCTCGTGCGCACGCCGGCCGACCTGTTCAATCTCGGTTTCGCGACGCTCGCGGAACTCGACCGGTTCGCCGAGAAGTCCGCACAGAATCTACTCGACTCGCTCGAAAAGGCGAAGCATACGACGCTCGCGCGCTTCATCTACGGGCTCGGGATCCGCCATGTCGGCGAATCGACCGCGAAGGACCTCGCGAAGCATTTCGGGTCGCTGACGCCGATCATGGACGCGTCGATCGAGGAACTGCTCGAAGTGAACGACGTCGGACCGATCGTGGCCGAGTCGATTCACCAGTTCTTTGCGGAAGAACACAACCGCACGGTGATCGAGCAGTTGCGTGCGCCCGGCAAGGTCACGTGGCCCGAAGGCCCGCCCGCGCCGAAGGCGCCGCAGGGCGTGCTCGCCGGCAAGACGGTCGTGCTGACGGGCACGCTGCCGACGCTCACGCGCGACGCCGCGAAGGAGATGCTCGAAGCGGCGGGCGCGAAAGTCGCGGGCTCGGTGTCGAAGAAGACGGATTACGTGGTCGCGGGCGCCGAAGCCGGCAGCAAGCTCGCGAAGGCCGAGGAACTCGGCATCCCCGTGCTGGACGAAGACGGACTGCACCAACTCCTGGAGGGCAACACGCCATGATTCGCGAGATCCTGAAGATGGGCGATCCGCGCCTGCTCGAAGTCGCCAAGCCGGTCGAGCGGTTCGATACCCCCGAACTGCACGAGATCGTCGCTGACATGTTCGAGACGATGCATCACGCGAACGGCGCAGGGCTTGCCGCGCCGCAAATCGGCGTCGGTCTGCAGATCATCATCTTCGGCTTCGGCAGCAACAACCGTTATCCGGACGCGCCGCCCGTGCCCGAGACGGTGCTGATCAACCCGAAGCTCGAGTACATGCCGCCGGACATGGAGGAGGGCTGGGAGGGCTGCCTGTCGGTGCCGGGCATGCGCGGCGTCGTCAGCCGCTATGCGAAGGTGCGCTACAGCGGCTTCGACCAGTTCGGCGCGAAGCTCGACCGTGTCGCCGAAGGCTTCCACGCGCGGGTCGTCCAGCACGAATACGATCACCTGATCGGCAAGCTGTATCCGATGCGGATCACCGACTTCACGCGCTTTGGCTTCACCGAAGTGTTGTTTCCAGGGCTTGATCCGGCCGACGACGACTGATCTTCTGCGGCCGCGCGCGCCGTCGCCGTACCGAAACGAAAAAGCCCGCTTGCGCGGGCTTTTTTCATGGCGTCGCACGCAACGCGTGCCCGCCGTCAGAACGACTCGTCAGCCGACAGGTAGCGCCATTGCCCTTGCGGCAACGCGCCGAGCATCACGCGGCCCATCCGCACGCGTTTCAGGCCGATCACTTCGAGACCGACCAGCTCGCACATGCGGCGGATCTGGCGCTTCTTGCCTTCGCGCAGCACGAAACGCAGCTGTTCGCCGTTCTGCCAGCTCACCATCGCGGGTTTCAGCGGGACGCCGTCGAGCTCGAGGCCATGACGCAGCTTCGCGAGCGATTCTGCGGGGAAGTGCTGGTCGATGTCGATCAGCCGCTCGCCGAAGCGCACGCGCACCAGGTATTCCTTGTCGATGTCCGACTGCTCGCCGATCAGTTGCTTCGCGATCCGGCCGTTCTGCGTCAGCACGAGCAGGCCGGTCGAATCGATGTCGAGCCGCCCGGCCGGTGCGAGCGCATGCAGGTGCTGCGGTGAGAAGCGCAGTTGCGAGCGGTCGCCGCTCCACTGGTTCGCGCGCGTGATCAGCACCGATGCCGGCTCGTAGCCGTCTTCCGCCTGACCCGACACATAGCCGACCGGCTTGTGCAGCAGGATCGTCACCTGCGCGGCCTGCGCGGCGCTCGCGCGCTCGTCGATCTCGATCTTCTGGTCCGGGCGGACCTTGGTGCCGAGCGTGTCGATGCGTTCGCCGTCGACGAGCACCCAGCCCTTTTCGATCCATTCGTCCGCTTCGCGGCGCGAGCACAGGCCGAGTTCGGACATGCGCTTCGACAGGCGCATCAGGCCCGTTTCGTCGCCGTGGTCGACGTCGGCGGCGCGGCGCTTGACCGGTTGTGCGGTTTTCAGTGCGGCGCCGGTCGAGCGGCGCTCGGTGTTGCTACGCTCGCCGTCGCGTGCAGGGCGCGTCGGGCGATCGGACGACGTGCGGCGCTCGCCGAAGCCGCGCTTTTCGCCTGCGCCGGCCGCCTTGTCGCGATAGGGCGCACGTGCAGCGCCTTCGGCGCCTGCGCGGCGCGGACGCGCATCGTCGTCGTTGCGACGCGTCGGGCGATCGGACGACGTGCGGCGCTCGCCGAAGCCGCGCTTTTCGCCTGCGCCGGCCGCCTTGTCGCGATAGGGCGCACGCGCGCCGCCTTCGGCGCCTGCGCGGCGCGGACGCGCCTCGTCGTCATTGCGACGCGCCGGGCGGTCGGACGACGTACGGCGTTCGCCGAAGCTGCGCTTTTCGCCTGCACCGGCTGCCTTGTCGCGATAGGGCACACGTGCGCCGCCTTCGGCGCCTGTGCGGCGCGGACGCGCATCGTCGTCATTGCGACGCGCCGGGCGGTCGGACGACGTACGGCGTTCGCCGAAGCCGCGCTTTTCGCCTGTGCCGGCTGCCTTGTCGCGATAGGGGGCACGTGCGCCGCCTTCGGCACCTGCGCGGCGCGGGCGTGCATCGTCGTCGCTGCGACGCGCCGGACGATCGGACGACGTACGGCGTTCGCCGAAGCTGCGCTTTTCGCCTGCGCCGGCTGCCTTGTCGCGGTAGGGCGCACGTGCAGCGCCTTCGGCGCCTGCGCGGCGCGGGCGTGCATCGTCGTCGCTGCGACGGGCAGGACGATCGGACGGTGCACGACGCTCGCCGAAGCTGCCCTTCGCGCCATCACCGGCTGCCTTGTCACGGTAGGGCGCACGTGCAGCGCCTTCGGCACCCGCACGGCGCGGCCGCGCATCGGGCTTGCCGTCGGCGCCACGATGCGGACGGGCGTCGCCGCGTTCGGCGCGGCCGCCAGGCTTCGCATCGCTGCGATAGCCGCGCTCGGCGCCGCCGTCACGCGGCGCGCGCTTCGCCGGAGCGCGATCCGCACCCTCCGCGCCGCGCGGCTTGAACGCGCGTTCGCCGGCGGCTGCCGGTGCGGCGGCCTTCTTCGGACGCGGCGGCTTGTCGGCCGCGGGCGGCGCGGCGGGGCGCACCGCCTTGCGGGCGACGAGGCTGCCGGAGCGGACGGGTGCGCGGGTCGGCGACGCCGGCCGCGGATTCTTGACGGTCAATTTGGTGCGCATAAACGCTGGGATTCATTCAGACTGCGATCGCGCGCAGCAATTCGGTTTCGAGCTGGATCTGCAAGCGGTTGTCGGACAGGCCGGCACCGTCGAGCAGGAAGATGTCTTCGACGCGTTCGCCGAGCGTATTGATCCGCGCCGCGTGGACGCCGACCCGATGCTCGGCCAGGACGCGCGCGATCGAATAGAGAAGGCCCGGCCGGTCGTTGGCGGACACGGACAGGATGTAGTACTGACCGCGTTCGTCGGCCCGGAGGTCGACGCGCGGCGTGATCGGAAACGTCCGGGACAGCCGCGACAGGCGACCCTTGGACGGCTCAGGCAGCGACGCGGTTTCGGCAAGGCGCGTCGCGAGTTGCTGTTCGACGAGATTCGCGATGTCGCGATAGCGCACGTCGAGTTCGGTCTGCGTGACGATGAAGTTGTCGAGCGCATAGCCGTGCCGCGTCGTGCTGACGCGCGCATCGAGCACCGACAGTCCGTTGCGGTCGAAGTACGCGCAGATGCCCGCGAACAGGTCGGGGCGGTCCTTCACGTACACGAGCACTTGCAGCGCATCGCCGATCGGCGACGGCCGCGCGCGGACGATCGCGGTTTCGGCGTTCACGTGCCGGTACAGCACGCGCGTCTGCCATGCGATGTCGGCCGCGTCGTGGCGCAGGAAAAAGCCGATGTCGAGCTGATCCCACAGCGCGCGGTGCGCGTCCTCGGGCACGGTCTCGAGGCGCAGCAGCGCGAGCGCCTGCTCCTGTCGCGACTTCAGTTCCGAATGCGCGTCGGGATTCGCGCCGCCGAGCACCGCCAGCGTGATGCGGTAGAGGTCTTCGAGGAGCTTGCCCTTCCACGTGTTCCACACCTTCGGGCTCGTGCCGCGGATATCGGCGACCGTCAGCAGGTAGAGCGCGGTGAGGTAGCGCTCGTTGCCGACGACTTCGGCGAAGCGCTTGATGACCTCGGGGTCGCTCGTGTCCTGCTTCTGCGCGACCTGGCTCATCGTCAGGTGATGCTGGACGAGCCACACGATCAGCGCCGCGTCGTCGCCGGCGATCCCGTGCTCGCGGCAGAAACGCCGCGCGTCGGCCATCCCGAGCGTCGAGTGGTCGCCGCCGCGGCCCTTCGCGATGTCGTGGAACAGCGCCGCGACATACAGCACCCACGGGCGCTCGAAATTGCCGATCAGCTGGCTGCAGAACGGGTACTCGTGCGCATGCTCGGCCACCGCGAAGCGGCGAATGTTGCGCAACACCATCAGGATGTGCTGGTCGACCGTGTACACGTGGTACAGGTCGTGCTGCATCTGGCCGACGATGCGGCGGAAATTCAGCAGATAGCGTCCGAGCACGCTCGTCTGGTTCATCAGCCGGAACGCATGCGTGATGCCTTCGGGCTGCTGCAGGATCTGCATGAACGTGCTGCGGTTCTGCGGATCGCGCCGCCACGTGTTGTTCATGATCTCGCGCGAGTTGTACAGCGCGCGCAGCGTGCGGGCGGACAGGCCCTTCACGCCGCGGGTCGCCTCGTACAGCAGGAACGCTTCGAGGATCGCGTCCGGATGGCGTTCGAACACGCCGTCGTCGACGATTTCGAGCATGCCCTGCTTCTCGACGAAGCGATCGGGCGACAGCACGCGCGTGATGCCGCTCGTCGCGGGAAACAGCTGCGCCTCGATATTCTGGATCAGGATCGTCGCCAGCTGCGTGACCGCTTTCGCGGCCCAGTAGTAACGGCGCATCAGCTGCTCGCTTGCGCGTTTGGCCTGCGTCGGCTGGTAGCCGAAGCTCTCGGCGGCCTGCGTCTGCAGGTCGAACACGAGCATGTCCTGGCGGCGGCCGGCGATCACGTGCAGCCGCGCGCGCAACGTCTTCAGGAATCCTTCGTTGCGGCGCAGCTCGCGCGCCTCGCGATCGGTGATGAGACCGCGCGTGTCGAGCTCGCGCCAGCTGCTGCCGAAGCCGGCCGCGCGCGCGATCCACAGGATCGTCTGCAGGTCGCGCAACCCGCCGGGGCTTTC
This sequence comes from Burkholderia sp. AU33545, assembly GCF_020419685.1. Taxonomy (NCBI): domain Bacteria; kingdom Pseudomonadati; phylum Pseudomonadota; class Betaproteobacteria; order Burkholderiales; family Burkholderiaceae; genus Burkholderia; species Burkholderia sp. AU33545. Next base: position 265,911 of record NZ_JAIZRQ010000005.1, read on the forward strand.
CTTCACGTTCGGCTCGAGGCTGTACGGCGTGTCCTGGAACTTCGCGTGGCGCTGGCGCATCTCGAGCACCTTCGCGGTGAAGAACGCGCGCGCGTCGAGCGCCTCATGATACCGCACGGTGAAGCGCTCGAACAGCGCGGTGCTGCCGACGATGCGGCGCGCTTCCAGCAGCGAGGTCTGCACGGTGACGTCCTGCGACGCCTCCTCGATGCATTGGGCGACCGTGCGCACGCTGCTGCCGATCTCGAGGCCGAGGTCCCATGCCATCCCGATGAAGCGCTCGATGCGCGCGTCGAGCGCCGGGTCGTGCGCATCGGGCAGCAGCACGAGGATGTCGACGTCGGAGTAGGGCGCGAGCTCGCCGCGCCCGTAGCCGCCGACGGCGACGAGTGCGAGCGTCGCGGGCAGCCCGCAGTCGTCCCACACGCGCTTGAGCACATCGTCGGTGAGTTTCGACAGCGCGTGCATCAGCGACGCGACGTTCGTCGCGCTGCGAAAGCGCTCGAGCATGTCGGCCTTGGCGGCCTTGAATTCGGCGCGCCGCGACAGCGCTTCGGGCGAGGGGGCGGCGTGAGCGCTCATGGGCAGGCCGTTCAGGTCAGCAGGTCAGGGGCGGGTGGGGCAGGCTGGCGCGGCGGCGCTCAAACCGCGGCGGCTGGTTGCGCGAACACCGGGCGCGCCGGCGTGCCGGCGGACACGGTCAGCACCTCGTAGCCCGTCTCGGTGACGAGCACCGTGTGCTCCCACTGCGCGGACAGGCTGCGGTCGCGCGTCTTGACCGTCCACTGGTCGGGCATCGTGCGGATGTCGCGCTTGCCGGCGTTGATCATCGGCTCGATCGTGAAGATCATCCCGGCCTTCAGCTCGATGCCGGTGCCCGGACGGCCATAGTGTACGACCTGCGGATCCTCGTGGAACACCGTGCCGATGCCGTGGCCGCAGTATTCGCGCACGACGCTGTAGCCCTGCGCTTCCGCATGCTTCTGGATCGCATGGCCGATGTCGCCGAGGTGAGCGCCGGGCTTGACCTGGTCGATGCCGAGCCACATGCACTCATAGGTGGTCTGTACGAGGCGCTTCGCGAGGATCGAGCCCTCGCCGACGATGAACATCCGGCTGGTGTCGCCGAAGTAGCCGTTCTTGATCACGGTGATGTCGATGTTCAGCGCGTCGCCGTTCTTGATCACCTTCTCGCCCGGAATGCCGTGGCAGATCACGTCGTTGACCGAGATGCAGGTTGCCTTCGGGTACGGCGGATAGCCGGGCGGCTGATAATTCAGCGGCGCGGGGATCGTGCCCTGCTCGTTGAGCATGAATTCGTGACAAAGCCGGTCGAGTTCGGCGGTCGTGACGCCCGCGACGACGTGCGGCGTGATGAAGTCGAGCACTTCGCTCGCGAGACGGCAGGCGACGCGCATCTCGGCGATATCGTGTTCGTTTTTGAGCGTAATAGCCATCGAGGTATGCCTGGAATGCGGTGAATTGACGGATTATCGCACCTTATGGCGGGCCTCGCAGCTCCTGCTGGCGGTACCGATGCGGGTTTTCGCGGATTGTCCGGCCGGCTGCCGCGCGGCAAGCGAAAGTGCCGGGCGACTTGAGAGCCGACAAATCGGCGTGCTATACTCTCTGGCTAAGTCGACATCCAAATGCCGAACATGTCCCGTGATGGGGCAGTACCGGACGGCATGGAAATGAAAGACTTGCGGCACGGGCATTTTCGCACGTGCCGAATCGCAAGCCGGCGCAACCAGGGTGCCGACCGCGTGGAACGAGGAGTCCTTCGGGGCGCGTTCGCGCGGCGGTACGGCAGCCGGCTTAAGACCTAACCCTCGTGGAGAATTTACATGGCAGTCACGATGCGCCAAATGCTGGAAGCGGGTGTCCACTTCGGTCACCAGACCCGTTTCTGGAACCCGAAGATGGCTCCGTTCATTTTCGGTCACCGCAACAAGATTCACATCATCAACCTCGAAAAGACGCTGCCGATGTTCACGGACGCACAGAAGTACGTGCGCCAGCTGGCAGCGAACCGCGGCACGATCCTGTTCGTCGGCACGAAGCGTCAGTCGCGTGACACGATCGCCCAGGAAGCGCAGCGCGCGGGCATGCCGTACGTCAACGCACGCTGGCTCGGCGGCATGATGACCAACTTCAAGACGCTGAAGGTTTCGATCAAGCGTCTGAAGGACATGGAAGCGGCAGTCGAGGCAGGCGAGCTCGAGAAGATGAGCAAGAAGGAAGCGCTGCTGTTCGAACGCGAAATCGCCAAGCTGCAGAAGTCGATCGGTGGCGTGAAGGACATGGGCGGCATTCCGGATGCAATCTTCGTCGTCGACGTCGGCTACCACAAGATTGCCGTGACGGAAGCGAACAAGCTGGGCGTGCCGGTCATCGCCGTGGTCGATACGAACCACTCGCCGGAAGGTGTGGATTACGTGATCCCGGGTAACGACGACTCGAGCAAGGCAGTCGCGCTGTACGCTGAAGGCGTGGCCGACGCGATCCTGGAAGGCCGTGCGAACGCGGTCAACGAAGTGGTCCAGGCAGCGCGTGGCGACGACGAGTACGTCGAGGAAAACGCGTAACTGGCCCCGAGCCGGCGCAAAAAGGGGGCTCTCAACAGGCCCCCTTTTTTTAAGCTTGTGCGCCGGACCTGATCGCGCCGAATCGGCGCGGGTCCGGAAACGATTTTCGGCCGTTCGCGTCCAAGCGGGCGGCGTTGTGAATACAGACTCAAGGAGCGAATGATGGCGGCAATTACCGCAAGCATGGTGGCAGAACTGCGCGCAAAGACCGACGCACCGATGATGGAGTGCAAGAAGGCGCTGACGGAAGCCGACGGCGATCTGGCCAAGGCTGAAGAACTGCTGCGCGTGAAGCTCGGCAACAAGGCGAGCAAGGCGGCATCGCGCGTGACGGCCGAAGGCGTCGTCGCATCGTTCGTCGGCGGCAACGCGGGCGCGCTGGTCGAACTGAACTGCGAAACCGACTTCGTCGCGAAGAACGACGACTTCCTCGCATTCTCGAAGACGGTTGCAGAACTCGTCGCGACGCAAAACCCGGCCGACGTGGCAGCGCTGTCGGCACTGCCGCTCGACGGCTCGACGGTCGACGCAGTCCGTCTGGCCCTGATCGGCAAGATCGGCGAAAACGTGTCGATCCGCCGTTTCGTCCGTTTCGAAACCGCGAACAAGATCGCAACGTATCTGCACGGCGCGCGTATCGGCGTGATCGTCGAGTACACGGGTGCGGAAGAGCAGGTCGGCAAGGACGTCGCGATGCACATCGCTGCGATGAAGCCGGTCGCGCTGTCGTCGGCGGACGTGCCGGCGGAACTGATCGAGACGGAGCGCCGTGTCGCCGAGCAGAAGGCTGCCGAATCGGGCAAGCCGGCTGAAATCGTCGCGAAGATGGTCGACGGCAGCGTCCAGAAGTACCTGAAGGAAGTGTCGCTGCTGAACCAGACGTTCGTGAAGAACGACAAGCAGACGATCGAGCAGATGCTGAAGGCAGCGAATGCGGCAGTGCAGAAGTTCGCGCTGTTCGTCGTCGGCGAAGGCATCGAGAAGCGCCAGGACGACTTTGCCGCCGAAGTGGCCGCACAAGTCGCAGCAGCAAAGCAGCAGTAAGCAGTCAGGCAGTATCCGCGGCGGGCGTCCGCTCCGCCGCGGCCGGCGGCGCCGCCGGCCGGCCGGGAACCCCGTCCGACCGTCGGCGCTTGCCCGAATCAGTATTTCGCCCCTACAGTTCGTGGTTGTCATCCTCTCGTCGCTCGGAAGCCCCTATGTCCAATGCCTATAAACGCGTCCTCCTCAAACTCTCCGGCGAAGCGCTGATGGGCGATGATGCCTTCGGCATCAATCGCGCGACGATCGAGCGGATGGTGGCGGATATCGCCGAAGTCGTGGGTCTCGGCACGCAGCTCGCGGTCGTGATCGGTGGCGGTAACATTTTCCGTGGTGTCGCGGGCGGTGCGGCCGGCATGGACCGCGCGACGGCCGACTACATGGGGATGCTGGCCACGATGATGAACGCACTGGCGCTGCAGGACGCGATGCGCCACGCCGGCATCGTCGCGCGCGTGCAGTCCGCGCTGCGCATGGACCAGGTCGTCGAGCCGTACATCCGGCCCCGTGCGATCCGCCAGCTCGAGGAAGGCAAGGTCGTGATCTTCGCGGCCGGCACGGGCAACCCGTTCTTCACGACGGACACGGCCGCCGCGCTGCGCGGTTCGGAAGTGGGCGCCGAGGTCGTACTGAAGGCGACCAAGGTCGATGGCGTATATTCTGCCGATCCGAAGAAGGATCCGTCGGCCACGCGCTACACGACGATCAGCTTCGACGAGGCGATCAGCCGCAATCTGCAGGTGATGGACGCGACGGCCTTCGCGCTGTGCCGCGACCAGAAGCTGCCGATTCGCGTGTTTTCGATCAACAAGCCGGGCGCGCTCAAGCGTATCGTGCTGGGCGAGGACGAAGGTACGCTCGTCCACGTGTAAACTCCCGCGGATGCGGGCAAGCGGCGTGGGTCGTCGGCCGCGGTGCGTGGCGCGCCGGGCGGGGCCCGCGTTCTTTGAAGGTTGGAAGGTTTGGAGGTTGAAATGAGTGTCGCTGATGTCAAGAAGGGCGTAGAGCAGAAGATGCAGCGCTCGATCGAAGCGTTCAAGAACGATCTGGCGAAGATCCGTACGGGCCGTGCGCACACCGGTCTGCTCGATCACGTGCAGGTCGACTACTACGGTTCGATGGTGCCGATCTCGCAGGTTGCGAACCTGACGCTCGTCGACGCACGCACGATCGGCGTGCAGCCGTGGGAAAAGAACATGGTCGCGAAGGTCGAGAAGGCCATCCGCGAAGCCGATCTCGGCCTGAACCCGGCGACGGCCGGCGACCTGATCCGCGTGCCGATGCCCGCGCTGACGGAAGAGCGCCGCCGCGAGCTGACCAAGGTGGTCAAGAGCGAAGGCGAAACGGCCAAGGTCGCGATCCGCAACCTGCGCCGCGACGCGAACGAAGCGCTCAAGAAGCTCGTGAAGGACAAGGAAATCTCGGAAGACGACGAGCGCCGTGCGAGCGACGACGTGCAGAAGCTGACCGACAAGCACGTTGCCGAAGTCGACAAGCTCGTGCAGAGCAAGGAAGCCGAGATCATGACGGTCTGACGACCGTCCTCGCGCGCCGCCTCTTCCCGCATTACTGTCTCAACGGCCATGACCTATACCAGCTCTACTGTTCGCGTGCCTGACGTCGGCGCCGTGCCGCGTCATATCGCGATCATCATGGACGGCAACGGCCGTTGGGCGACCGAACGCCGCTTGCCGCGCGTCGCGGGGCACACCCGCGGCGTGGATGCCGTGCGGGCGGTGGTCGAAGGCTGCGCGCGCGCCGGCGTCGAATACCTGACGCTGTTCGCGTTCAGTTCGGAAAACTGGCGCCGGCCGAACGACGAAGTGTCGTTCCTGATGCGGCTGTTCATCACCGCGCTCGAACGCGAGATCGGCAAGCTGCATGCGAACGGGATCCGCCTGCGGGTGGTGGGCGATCTCGAGCGATTCGAGCCGCGCATCCGCGAACTGATCCGCCGCGCCGAAACCAAGACGGCGCGCAACACCCGTCTCACCCTGACGATCGCCGCGAACTACGGCGGCCGCTGGGACATCCTGCAGGCGACGAAGAAGCTCGTCGAGCAGGCCGTGCGCGAGGGCCGCGAGGTCGACGTGACCGAAGACGCGTTCGCGCCGCACCTGGCGATGGCCTATGCGCCGGAGCCCGATCTCTTCATCCGCACCGGCGGCGAGCAGCGTGTCAGCAATTTCCTGCTGTGGCAGCTCGCGTACGCCGAATTCTATTTCACCGACAAATACTGGCCGGACTTCGACGGCGCGGCGCTGGCCGACGCGATCGCATCGTATACCGAGCGCGAGCGCCGTTTCGGGCGCACCAGCGCGCAGCTCGAACCACAATCGCAGAACGCCGATTCCCTTTCATGCTGAAGACCCGTGTGATCACGGCGGTCGTGATGCTGGCAGTGTTGCTGCCCGTGACGCTGTTCGCGCCGCTCACCGCGTTCGGCGCGCTGATCGGCGTCGTGCTCGTGTTCGCCGCGTGGGAGTGGGCGCGCCTGCTCAAGCTCGGCGCGACCGGTTCGGTCGTCTACGCGATCGTCGCGGCGCTGGCGCTCGCGGCGACCGCGCCGCTCGGCGTCGAAGCCGCTGCGTCCCGTCCCCTTTTTATGGCAGCTGGCGTCTTCTGGCTGCTGGTCGGCCCGTTCTCGCTGCGGCGCAAGCCGGCGCTCGCGGGCGGCGTGTGGCGGCCGTTCCTGCTCGCGGCCGGGCTCGCGGTGTTCGCGGCCTGCTGGCACGCGGTCGTCGCGGCGCGTGCGCAGGGCGTTTCGTTCGTGCTGTCGCTGCTTCTGGTCGTCTGGCTGGCCGATATCGGCGCATACTTCGCGGGCAAGGCCTTCGGAAAGCGTAAACTGGCCGTTACGATCAGTCCCGGCAAGAGCTGGGAAGGCGCGATCGGCGGCTGGCTCGCCGTGATGGTCGTCGCGGGTGTCGCGATGGCCGCGCACTGGTTCGAGCCGACCCTGTTTTCCGCACTCGCCGCGCGTTACGGGATGCCCGGCGCGTTGGCCGCGCTGACGCTGCTGGTCGTCTACAGCGTGATCGGCGACCTGTTCGAGTCGCTGCTCAAGCGTCAGGCGGGCGTGAAGGATTCGAGCGGCCTGCTGCCCGGTCACGGCGGCGTGCTCGACCGCGTCGACGCGCTGCTGCCGGTGCTGCCGCTCGCAATGCTGCTGCTTGGTTAAACCACTATTTCTGTTATGCAAAAACGTCTGACACTGCTCGGTTCCACGGGCTCGATCGGAGACAGCACGCTCGACGTGGTCGCCCGCCATCCCGAGCGTTTCTCGGTCTACGCGCTGACCGCGCACCGCAACGGCGACAAGCTCGTCGAGCAGTGCCTGCGCTTCGCGCCCGAAATCGCGGTGGTCGGCGATGCGAACACGGCGGCGCACGTCGAGGCGAAACTGCGCGCGGCGGGCAGCAAGACCACGGTGCTGTACGGGCCGCAGGCGCTCGTCGACGTGTCGAAGAGCGACGGCTGCGATACGGTCGTCGCCGCGATCGTCGGCGCTGCAGGCCTTGCGCCGAGCCTCGCGGCCGCGCGCGCCGGCAAGCGCATCCTGCTCGCGAACAAGGAATCGCTCGTGATGTCGGGCGCGATCTTCATGGACGCCGTGCGCGACCATGGCGCGATCCTGCTGCCGGTCGACAGCGAACACAACGCGATCTTCCAGTGCATGCCGCGCGACGAGAACGAACACGGCGGGATCTCGAAGATCATCCTGACCGCATCGGGCGGCCCGTTCCGTACGCGCGAGCCGGCCACGCTCGTCGACGTGACGCCGGACGAAGCGTGCAAGCACCCGAACTGGGTGATGGGCCGCAAGATTTCCGTCGATTCCGCGACGATGATGAACAAGGGCCTCGAAGTGATCGAGGCGCACTGGATCTTCGGCCTGGCCGGTGACCGGATCGACGTGCTGATTCACCCGCAGAGCGTGATCCATTCGCTCGTGTCGTACCGCGACGGCTCGGTGCTCGCTCAGCTCGGCAATCCCGACATGCGCACGCCGATCGCGCACGCGCTCGCGTTCCCGGAGCGCGTCGACGCCGGTGTCGACCAGCTCGACCTCGCGCAAATCGCACAGCTGTCGTTCGAGAAGCCCGATTACACGCGCTTCCCGTGCCTCGCGCTCGCGCTGAAGGCGCTTGAGGAGGGCGGTATCGCGAGTGCCGCGTTGAACGCGGCGAACGAAATCGCGGTCGAAGCATTTCTCGAGCGCCGGATCGGCTTCATGGCGATCGCGGCGACGGTCGATGCGGTGCTCAACGCGCTGCCGAACCGTAACCCGAACGGGCTCGACGACGTCCTTGCGGCGGATGCCGAGGCACGCCGCCTCGCCGCCGAGATCATTGCGAAAGCGCCTGCGCCACGCGTGGAGCGCGCTGTCTGAATGAGGTGCTCATGAACGTGCTGGTCGAACTGATCGCGTTTGCCGTGGCGATCGGGGTGCTGGTCGTCGTGCATGAGTACGGACATTATCGCGTCGCGCGTTGGTGCGGCGTGAAGGTGCTGCGTTTCTCGATCGGCTTCGGTCAGCCCGTCGCGCGCTGGGTCAGCCGCAGGACGGGCACTGAATGGACGCTCTCCGCGTTGCCGCTTGGCGGTTACGTGAAGATGCTCGACGAGCGTGAGCCGGGGTCGAGTGTCAAGCCCGAGGAACTCGATCAGGCGTTCAACCGGCAATCGGTGTTCAAGCGCATCGCGATCGTCGCCGCCGGCCCGATCGCGAACTTCCTGTTGGCAATCGTCCTCTTTTCCGCCGTATTCGCGACTGGCGTGACCGAGCCGGCCGCGGTGCTCGCGCCGCCGGCTGCCGGCACGGTGGCGGCTCGCGCGGGCTTCGACGGCAGCGAGACGATCGTGTCGATTCGCGACGCCGACGGCGGCGAGGCCGCGCCGGTGCGCTCGTGGTCGGACCTGCGCTGGAAGCTGCTGTCCGCCGCGTTCGATCATCGCGAGGTCGTGCTCGGCGCGCGCGACGGCGGTTCGGCGACGTTCGACTTCCGGGTCGACCTGCGCAATGTTCCCGAAAGCCAGCTCGACGACGATTTCATGATGCGCCTGGGCTTCGAGACCGGCGGCGGCACGCTGTCGGTGGCGTCGGTGCAGCCCGGCAGCGCGGCCGAGCAGGCGGGCCTGAAGGCCGGCGACAAGCTGCTGGCGCTCGACGGCAATCCGATTGGCGGCGCATCGCGCTTCATCGACGCGGTGAAGCACCACGCGGGTCAGGCAGTCAACCTGCAGGTCGAGCGCGGCGGCGCGACGCAAACCGTGCAGATCGTGCCGCAGGCGCAGCGCGATGATGAAACGGGGCAGCAGATCGGCCGCATCGGCGCGTCGCTGTCGATGCACACGCCGTCGGTCGACGTGCGCTATGGGCCGATCGAGAGTCTGCGGCTCGGTGCGCACCGCACGTGGGACATTGCGATTTACTCGCTGAAGATGTTCGGACGGATGATCACGGGCGATGCGTCGCTGAAGAATCTGTCCGGCCCGGTGACGATTGCCGACTACGCCGGCAAGAGCGCGCGGCTCGGTCCGTCGGCCTTCCTGTCGTTCCTCGCCCTTGTCAGCATTAGCCTCGGGGTGCTGAACTTGCTGCCGATTCCCGTTTTGGACGGGGGGCATCTGTTATATTATCTGGTTGAAGCCGCGACCGGGAAAGCCGTCTCGGAGCGTTGGCAGCTGATTCTGCAAAGAGCCGGGTTGATCTGCATCGTCGCGTTGTCGGCGATCGCGCTGTTCAACGACCTGGCTCGGTTAATCCATTTCTGAAGCGTCAGGCGGCGGCCAGTCGGCCGCCGCCTGATTTGATGCAGCTAAATATTGGGGATGCACGTTGTTCAAACCTCATCGCTTTGTACCTAAGACAGTTGCAGCGGCCGCGCTCGCCGCGCACGGCCTCGCGGCGCATGCAGCGGCACCGTTCGTGGTGCAAGACATCAAGATCGAGGGGTTGCAGCGCGTCGAAGCGGGTTCGGTGTTTGCCTACCTGCCGATCAAGCAGGGCGATACCTTCACCGACGACAAGGCATCCGAAGCAATCCGCGCGCTGTACGCGACGGGCTTCTTCAACGACGTGCGCATCGCCACCCAGGGCAACGTCGTGATCGTGCAGGTGCAGGAGCGTCCGGCCATCGCGTCGATCGACTTCACCGGCACGAAGGAATTCGACAAGGACAACCTGACGAAGGCGCTGCGCGCGGTGGGACTGGCCGACGGCCGCTACTACGACAAGGCGCTCGTCGACAAGGCGGAGCAGGAGCTCAAGCGTCAGTACCTGACGCGCGGCTTCTACGCGGCCGAGGTCAAGACGACGATCACGCCGGTCGACGCGAACCGCGTGTCGATCCTGTTCGCGGTCGCCGAAGGCCCGAGCGCGAAGATCCGCCAGATCAACTTCATCGGCAACAAGGCGTTCAGCACCAGCACGCTGCGCGACGAAATGCAGCTGTCGACGCCGAACTGGTTCTCCTGGTACACGAAGAACGACCTGTACTCGAAGGAAAAGCTCACGGGCGACCTCGAGGCCGTGCGCTCGTACTACCTGAACCGCGGCTACCTCGAGTTCAACATCGAGTCGACCCAGGTGTCGATCTCGCCCGACAAGAAGGACATGTACCTGACGGTCACGCTGCACGAAGGCGAGCCGTACACGGTGTCGGGCATCAAGCTGTCGGGCAATCTGCTCGATCGCGAAGCCGAACTGAACAAGCTGATCAAGATCAAGCCGGGCGATCGTTTCTCGGCCGAAAAGCTGCAGCAAACGACGAAGTCGATCGTCGACAAGCTCGGTGAATACGGTTACGCATTTGCGACCGTCAACGCGCAACCGGACATCGACCAGGCGAACCACAAGGTGAACCTGAACCTCGTCGTCGATCCGAGCCGCCGCGTGTACGTGCGCCGCATCAACGTGGTCGGCAACACGCGTACGCGCGACGAAGTCGTGCGCCGCGAAATGCGCCAGCTCGAAAGCTCGTGGTTCGATTCGAACCGCCTCGCGCTGTCGAAGGATCGCGTGAACCGTCTCGGCTACTTCACCAACGTCGACGTGACGACGGTGCCCGTCGAAGGCACGAACGACCAGGTCGACGTGAACGTGAAGGTCGATGAAAAGCCGACCGGCGCGATCACGCTGGGCGCGGGCTTCTCGTCGACGGACAAGGTGGTGCTGTCGGCCGGCGTGTCGCAGGACAACGTGTTCGGCTCGGGCACGAGCCTGTCGGTGAACGTCAATACCGCGAAGAGCTACCGTACGCTGACCGTCACACAGGTCGACCCGTACTTCACGGTCGACGGCATCAAGCGGATCACGGACGTCTACTACCGCACGTACCAGCCGCTCTACTATTCGACGAGCTCGAGCTTCCGGATCATCAGCGCGGGCGGCAACCTGAAGTTCGGCATTCCGTTCTCGGAAGTCGACACCGTCTACTTCGGCGCGGGCTTCGAGCAGAACCGTCTCGACGTCGACTCGAACACGCCGCAGAGCTACCAGGATTACGTGAACGAGTTCGGCCGCGTGTCGAACACGGTGCCGCTGACGGTCGCGTGGTCGCGCGACGCGCGTGACAGCGCGCTGATCCCGAGCCGCGGCTACTTCACGCAGGCGAACGTCGAATACGGCGTGCCGGTCGGCAAGATCCAGTACTACAAGGCCGACCTGCAGGCGCAGTACTACTATTCGTTCTCGCGTGGCTTCATCCTGGGCCTGAACCTGCAAGGCGGCTACGGTAACGGTATCGGCAACCCGTACCCGATCTTCAAGAACTACTACGCGGGCGGTATCGGCTCCGTGCGTGGCTACGAGCCGAGCTCGCTGGGCCCGCGCGATACGAAGACGAACGACCCGATCGGCGGTTCGAAGATGCTGGTCGGCAACATCGAGCTGACGTTCCCGCTGCCGGGCACCGGCTACGACCGCACGCTGCGCGTGTTCACGTTCCTCGACGGCGGTAACGTCTGGGGCAACGCGCCGGGCGGCACCAGTACCGGCGCGAACGGCCTGCGTTACGGCTACGGTGTGGGTCTCGCGTGGATCTCGCCGATCGGCCCGCTGAAGCTGAGCCTCGGCTTCCCGCTGCAGAAGCATGAAGGCGACCAGTACCAGAAATTCCAGTTCCAGATCGGGACGGCGTTCTGATCGAACGCATGACAACAGCAACGAGAGGGTAATTTTGCTAACCGGTAAGTTTTCGAAACGAGTGATGTGTGCGCTGACCGTTGCGCTGGCCTTGGGCGCGGCGACGGCACATGCTCAGGACGTCGCCCGCATCGCGGCGGTCAATTCGGATCGGATCCTGCGCGAGTCGGCGCCCGCCAAGTCGGCGCAGACGAAGCTCGAAGCCGAGTTCGCGAAGCGCGACAAGGATCTGCAGGACCTCGCGGCGCGTCTGAAGTCGATGTCCGACTCGCTGGACAAGAACGGCGCGTCGCTGTCGGCGGCCGATCGCGCACAGAAGCAGCGCGATCTCGCGCAGCTCGATACCGACTTCCAGCGCAAGCAGCGCGAGTTTCGCGAAGACCTGAACCAGCGCCGCAACGAGGAACTCGCGGCGGTGCTGGAGCGTGCGAACAAGGTCATCAAGCAGATCGCCGAGCAGCAGAATTACGACCTGATCGTGCAGGAAGCCGTGTACGTCAGCCCGCGCATCGACATCACCGACAAGGTGCTCAAGGCGCTCGCGTCCGGCTCGACGAACTGAACGGAGCAGACGACGAATGGCATTGACGCTTGAGGCACTCGTAAAGCGGTTCGGCGGCGAGATCGCCGGCGACGCCCAGTGCAAGGTGGGCGGCCTCGCGCCGCTCGACCAGGCAGGCCCTCAGCAACTCGCGTTTCTCGCGAATCCGAAGTACCTGTCGCAGGTCGAGACGACCCGCGCCGGCGCGGTGCTGATCGCGCCGAAGGATCTCGAAAAGCTGGGCGCGGCCGCTGATGGCCGCAATTTCATCGTGACGCCGAATCCGTACGCGTACTTCGCGCGCGTCGCGCAGATGTTCATCGATCTCGCTACGCCGCCGCGCGCAGCCGGCGTGCATCCGAGCGCGACGATCGATCCGGCCGCGCAGGTGGCCGCGAGCGCGGTGATCGGTCCGCACGTGACGGTCGAGGCCGGCGCGGTGATCGAGGACGGCGTGCAGCTCGACGCGAACGTGTTCGTCGGCCGCGGCACCACGATCGGCGCCGGTTCGCACCTCTACCCGAACGCTTCGGTGTACCACGGCTGCAAGATCGGTCCGCGCGCGATCATTCATTCGGGTGCCGTGATCGGTTCCGACGGGTTCGGCTTCGCGCCGGATTTCGTCGGCGACGGCGATGCGCGCACCGGCAGCTGGGTCAAGATTCCGCAGGTCGGCGGCGTGTCGGTTGGCCCGGACGTCGAGATCGGTGCGAACACGACGATCGACCGCGGCGCGATGGCGGACACCGTCATCGAGGAATGCGTGAAGATCGACAACCAGGTGCAGATCGCCCACAACTGCCGGATCGGCGCCTACACGGTGATCGCCGGCAAGGCGGGCATCGCGGGCAGCACGACGATCGGCCGCCACTGCATGATCGGCGGCGCGGCCGGGATCGCCGGCCATGTGACGCTTGGCGACTATGTCATCATCACCGCAAATTCGGGCGTGTCGAAGTCGCTGCCGAAGGCAGGCATCTACACGAGCGCGTTCCCGGCCGTCGACCACGGCGAATGGAACAAGAGCGCCGCGCTCGTGCGCAACCTCGACAAGCTGCGCGACCGCATCAAGGCGCTCGAGACCGCGCTGGCCGCCCAGGGCGGCACGGACGCCTGACCGACACCATGCGAGACCACGAACCGGGCACGGCCAGCGCATTCGGCCCGGTTTGCCAGACTGGGCCGCGCGGCGGCCCGCTTCAGCCTTTGCATCACCACCGCGCAGCTTCTGCGTGAGACGAACCATCATGAGCACTGAAAAAATCAATCTCGACATCCACAAGATCCTCACGCTGCTGCCGCATCGCTACCCGATTCTGCTCGTCGATCGCGTGCTCGAACTCGAGCCGCACAAGGGAATCAAAGCGCTGAAGAACGTGTCGATCAACGAGCCGTTCTTTCAGGGGCACTTCCCGAAGCGGCCGGTGATGCCGGGTGTGCTGATCCTCGAGGCGCTCGCTCAGGCGGCCGCGCTGCTGACGTTCGCGGAAGAGCAGCCGAAGGATCCGGAAAACACGCTGTACTACTTCGTCGGCATCGACGGTGCGCGCTTCAAGCGTGTCGTCGAACCGGGCGATCAGCTGATTCTGAACGTGACGTTCGAACGCTACATCCGCGGTATCTGGAAGTTCAAGGCGGTGGCGGAAGTGGACGGCAAGGTGGCAGCTGAAGCCGAATTGATGTGCACGGTCAAGACGGCCGACGCGGCGCCCTGAGCGACGCAGCACGCATGGGTAACGTAACGCGAGCAACGCGACACATCACATCGAGAGGCAACGGCGCATGACCAGGATTCATCCTACCGCGATCGTCGAACCGGGCGCGCAGATCGACGAGTCCGTCGAGATCGGGCCGTACGCGGTCGTCGGGCCGCACGTCACGATCGGCGCGCGTACGACGATCGGGTCGCACAGCGTGATCGAAGGTCACACGACGCTCGGCGAGGACAACCGCATCGGCCATTACGCGTCGGTCGGCGGCCGTCCGCAGGACATGAAGTACAAGGACGAGCCGACGAAGCTCGTGATCGGCAACCGCAACACGATCCGCGAATTCACGACGATCCACACCGGAACCGTGCAGGACGCGGGCGTGACGACGCTCGGCGACGACAACTGGATCATGGCCTATGTGCACATCGGTCATGACTGCCGCGTCGGCAACAACGTGATCCTGTCGAGCAACGCGCAGATGGCCGGTCACGTCGAGATCGGCGACTGGGCGATCGTCGGCGGGATGTCGGGCGTGCACCAGTTCGTGCGCATCGGTGCGCACTCGATGCTGGGTGGCGCCTCGGCGCTCGTGCAGGACGTGCCGCCGTTCGTGATCGCGGCCGGCAACAAGGCCGAGCCGCACGGCATCAACGTCGAAGGCCTGCGCCGGCGCGGTTTCTCGCCCGACGCGATCTCGGCGCTGCGCAGCGCGTACCGCCTGCTGTACAAGAACGGCCTGTCGCTCGAGGAAGCGAAGGTGCAGTTGCGCGAGCTGGCGGCCGCGGGTGGCGAAGGCGACGCAGCGGTCACCGCGCTCGTCGCGTTCATCGACGCGTCCCAACGCGGCATCATCCGCTAAGCGATGTCGCTCCCGACCAATCAGCTCCGGCTCGCGATGGTGGCCGGCGAGCCGTCGGGCGATTTGCTCGCGGCGTCGCTGCTCGGCGGGCTTCAAGAGCGGCTGCCCGCGTCGACCCACTACTACGGGATCGGCGGGCAGCGGATGCTCGCGCACGGCTTCGACTCGCATTGGCAGATGGACAAGCTGACGGTGCGCGGCTACGTCGAGGCGCTGGGCCAGATTCCCGAAATCCTGCGGATTCGCGGCGAACTGAAGCGCCAGCTGCTCGCGGAGCGGCCCGACGCATTCATCGGCGTCGACGCACCCGATTTCAACTTCAACGTGGAGCAGGCCGCGCGCGACGCGGGCATCCCGTCGATCCACTTCGTGTGCCCGTCGATCTGGGCATGGCGCGGCGGGCGGATCAAGAAGATCGCGAAGTCCGTTGACCACATGCTGTGCCTGTTCCCGTTCGAGCCGGCGATCCTCGACAAGGCGGGCGTCGCATCGACGTATGTCGGCCACCCGCTGGCCGACGAGATTCCGCTCGAGCCCGACACGCACGGCGCGCGCATCGCGCTGGGCCTGCACGTGGACGGCCCCGTGATCGCGGTGCTGCCGGGCAGCCGGCGCTCGGAGATCGCGCTGATCGGCCCGACGTTCTTCGCGGCGATGGCGCTGATGCAACAGCGCGAGCCCGGTGTGCGGTTCGTGATGCCGGCTGCGACGCCCGCGCTGCGCGAACTGCTGCAGCCGCTCGTCGACGCGCATCCGCAGCTGGCGCTGACGATCACCGACGGCCGCTCGCAGGTCGCGATGACCGCGGCCGACGCGATCCTCGTGAAGAGTGGCACCGTCACGCTGGAAGCCGCGCTGCTCAAGAAGCCGATGGTGATCTCGTACAAGGTGCCCTGGCTGACCGGGCAGATCATGCGCCGGCAGGGCTATCTGCCGTACGTCGGCTTGCCGAACATCCTGGCGGGGCGCTTCGTCGTGCCCGAGCTGCTGCAGCATTTCGCGACGCCCGAGGCGCTCGCCGATGCGACGCTCACGCAGCTGCGCGACGACGCGAACCGTCGCACGCTGACCGAAGTGTTTACCGAAATGCATCTCTCGCTGCGACAGAACACGGCCGCGAAGGCGGCCGAAGCGGTCGTGCGCGTGCTCGAACAACGCAAGGGGCGCGCATGACGGCAGCTCGTGCACCACGCCGCCGCGCGTCGAGCGACGTGCAGGGCGGCTTCGACTTCAGCCGGCCCGACGAGATCGTTTGTGGCGTCGACGAAGCGGGCCGCGGCCCGCTCGCGGGGCCGGTGGTGGCCGCTGCGGTGATCCTCGATCCGGCCCAGCCGATCGACGGGCTCGACGATTCGAAGGCGCTGTCCGCGAAGAAGCGCGATGCGCTGTACGACCTGATCGTCGCGCGTTCGCGCGCGTATTGCGTCGCGTCGGCAAGCGTCGACGAAATCGATACGCTGAACATCCTGCACGCGACGATGCTCGCGATGAAGCGTGCCGTCGAGGGGCTGTCGGTCCTGCCGACGCTTGCGCAGATCGACGGCAACCGCTGCCCGACGCTGACGGTGCGTGCCGAGGCGATCGTCAGCGGCGATGCGCTCGTACCGAGCATCTCGGCCGCGTCGATCCTCGCGAAGGTCACGCGCGACCGCATGCTCGTCGACCTGCACGAACGCTTCCCGGTGTACGGTTTCAACGTGCATGCGGGCTACGGCACCGCGAAACACCTTGCCGCGCTGCGCGAGCACGGCCCGTGCGAAGCGCACCGGCGCTCGTTCGCGCCCGTGCGCGCGGCACTCGATCTGATTCGATGAAAAGCATTACTTCCCGCGACAACCCGCTGTACAAGCGCCTGAAGGCGCTCGCGGGTTCGACGCCCCATCAGCGCCGCAGCGGCCAGGCGCTGCTCGAGGGTTTCCACCTCGCCAGCGCGTATCTCGATACGGGCGCGACACCCGAGCTGTGCGTCGCGACCGAAGGCGCGCTCGCGCACGACGAAGCGCAGGCGATCATCGCGCGCGTCGACGCGCAGCGGGTCGTCACGCTGCCCGACGCCTTGTTCGGGCAACTGTCGAACGTGGTCAGCGGTGTCGGTTTCCTGTTGCTCGTCGACCGGCCCGCGCAGCCGCTGCCGGAGCGCGTCACGCACACGTCGGTCGTGCTCGATGGCGTGCAGGACGCCGGCAACGTCGGCTCGATCCTGCGTAGCGCGGCGGCCGCCGGCGTGCGGCACGTATTCTGTGCGCCGGGCACCGCCTATGCGTGGTCGTCGAAGGTGCTGCGTTCCGGCATGGGCGCGCATTTCCTGCTGTCGATCCATGAGGACGTTGACGCTGCCGTGCTCGCCGAACGCCTCGACGTGCCGGTCGCGCTGACCGATTCGCACGGCGCGCAGGCAGTCTACGACTGCGACCTGGCCGGCGCCGTTGCATGGGTGTTCGGCAACGAGGGTGCCGGCGTATCGGCATTCTGGCGCGACGCGGCCACGCATCGCGTGACGATTCCGCAGCCGGGCGGGATGGAGTCGCTGAATGTTGCCGCAGCAGCAGCGGTGTGCCTGTTCGAGCAGGTGCGGCAGCAGCGGCCTGCGTGATGCCGCATGCGGGCATTTCGCACCACAAAAAAAGGCCGCGTTCGACGCGGCCTTTTTGTTTCCGGTGGCGACCAGGTGGCCGCAAGCGCGCAGGCGCTCAGTACGACTGCCGGTCGAGGCGGATTTCCTGCAGGATCGTCGTCGCGATCTCCTCGATCGACTTGTGCGTCGACGACAGCCACTTGATCCCTTCGCGGCGCATCATCGCTTCGGCCTCGTTGATCTCGTAGCGGCAGTTCTCGGGTGCCGCGTACTTGCTCCCCGGCCGGCGCTCGTTGCGAATCTCCGACAGGCGCTGCGGGTCGATCGACAGCCCGAACAGCTTGTCGCGATGCGGCGACAGCGCCGACGGCAGCTTGCCGCGCTCGAAGTCTTCCGGAATCAGCGGATAGTTGGCTGCCTTCACGCCGTACTGCATCGCGAGATACAGGCTCGTCGGCGTCTTGCCGCTGCGCGACACGCCGACCAGGATCACGTCGGCCTCCGACAGGTTGCGGTTCGACTGGCCATCGTCGTGCGCGAGCGAGAAGTTGATCGCCTCGATCCGCGTCTTGTATTCCTCGGTATCGGCGTTCTGGTGGCCGCGGCCCATCGCGTGGCTCGACTTCAGCTCCAGTTCCTGCTCGAGCGGCTCGACGAAGCGCTGGAACATGTCCAGCACGAGCGCGTTCGAGCGCTTGACGATGTCGTTCGACTCGCTGTCGACGAGCGTCGTGAACACGATCGCACGGCGGCCGTCGTGCACCGCGGCTTCGTTGATCTTCTCGACGGTCGCAAAGGCCTTGTCGAGCGAGTCGACGAATGGCAAGCGCACGAGGCGGAATTTCTGGTCGAACTGGGAGAGGATCGAGTGCGCGAAGGTTTCGGCAGTGATCCCGGTGCCGTCGGAGACGATGAAAACGGTAGGCAGCATGAATCTGGGCGTCGAACGTGAAGGGCGGTTGCGCGGGCAGCTGGAGGTTCGCCTCCAGACGCAGTGAGAAGGTCGCGCCACATCCGGCAGCCGGCACGGTAGAATAGCGGCAACCTGTTGGATAAGCAATTGCGGGGGCAGGGTGCGAGCGGCACCTCGGGCTGGCCGTGATCGATCTGAAACTCCCGGCAAGTTCGGCGATTTGTCTGAATGTATCGCCTTTCTGCCGGGATTTTTGCAAATCGGGTCGGAAGATTTTCCGCTGCTGCGATTGTTTCTCCAACAGGTTGCGCAAGACGCGCCGCGCCATTTTGCAAGCGCCCGCGTCCGAGCCCACTTGCGCAATCGAGCATTTTTTTCACACTTAGGGGCTTGTATGACTAACGCAGCAAACGTCGCAAAGGACCAGGCGTATGTAATCCCGTTCGAGCAGTTGCGGATGACCGATGTGGAGATCGTGGGCGGCAAGAATGCGTCGCTCGGCGAGATGATCAGCCAGCTTTCCGAAGCAGGCGTTCGCGTACCCACCGGTTTCGCCACGACCGCGCTCGCATTCCGCGATTTCCTCAAGCACAACGATCTGACCGATCGCATCGCCAAGCGTCTCGAGTCGCTCGACATCGACGACGTGAAGGCGCTCGCCGAAGCCGGTGCCGAAATCCGCAAGTGGATCGTCGATGCACCGCTGCAGGCGCGTCTTGAGCAGGAAATCCGCGCACAGTTCGAAATCCTGAAGAACGGCTCGCCGGCCGAGCTGTCGTTCGCCGTGCGTTCGTCCGCGACCGCGGAAGACTTGCCCGACGCGTCGTTTGCCGGTCAGCAGGAGTCGTACCTGAACGTCGTCGGCATCGAGGACGTGCTCGATCGTATGAAGCACGTGTTCGCGTCGCTGTACAACGACCGCGCGATCTCGTACCGCGTGCACAAGGGCTTCACGCACGCCGAAGTCGCGCTGTCGGCCGGCGTGCAGCGCATGGTCCGCTCGGACGTCGGCGCGGCCGGCGTGATGTTCACGATCGACACCGAATCGGGCTTCAAGGACGCCGTGTTCATCACGTCGAGCTACGGCCTGGGCGAAACCGTCGTGCAGGGTGCCGTGAACCCGGACGAGTTCTACGTATTCAAGACGACGCTCGCACAGGACAAGTACCCGATCATCCGCCGCTCGATCGGCTCGAAGCTGATCAAGATGGAATTCACGCAGCCGGGCGAGCCGGGCCGCGTGAAGACGGTCGACGTGCCGCACGAGCAGCGCAACCGCTACTCGATCACCGACGAAGACGTGATCGAGCTGGCGAAGTACGCGGTCATCATCGAAAAGCACTACCAGCGTCCGATGGACATCGAGTGGGGCAAGGACGGCCGCGACGGCAAGATCTTCATCCTGCAGGCGCGTCCGGAAACGGTGAAGAGCCAGGCGACCGGCAAGGCCGAGCAGCGCTTCAAGCTGAAAGGCCAGTCGCAGGTGCTGGCGACGGGCCGCGCGATCGGCCAGAAGATCGGCGCAGGCCCCGTGCGCGTGATCCAGGATCCGTCGGAAATGGAACGCGTGCAGCCGGGCGACGTGCTGGTGGCGGACATGACCGACCCGAACTGGGAGCCGGTGATGAAGCGTGCGGCGGCGATCGTCACGAACCGTGGCGGCCGGACCTGCCACGCGGCGATCATCGCGCGTGAGCTCGGCGTGCCGGCAGTTGTCGGCTGCGGCGACGCGACCGACGTGCTGAAGGACGGCGCGCTCGTCACGGTGTCGTGCGCGGAAGGCGACGAAGGCAAGATCTACGACGGGCTGCTCGAGACGGAAGTCACGGAAGTGCAGCGCGGCGAACTGCCGGAAATTCCGGTCAAGATCATGATGAACGTCGGCAACCCGCAGCTCGCGTTCGACTTCTCGCAGTTGCCGAACGCCGGCGTGGGCCTCGCGCGTCTCGAGTTCATCATCAACAACAACATCGGCGTGCACCCGAAGGCGATCCTCGAGTATCCGAACATCGACCAGGATCTGAAGAAGGCCGTCGAGAGCGTCGCGCGCGGTCACGCGTCGCCGCGCCAGTTCTACGTCGACAAGCTGACGGAAGGCGTTGCGACGATCGCCGCGGCGTTCTACCCGAAGCCCGTGATCGTGCGTCTGTCCGACTTCAAGTCGAACGAGTACAAGAAGCTGATCGGCGGTTCGCGCTACGAGCCGGACGAGGAAAACCCGATGCTGGGCTTCCGCGGCGCGTCGCGCTACATCGCCGAAGACTTCGCGCAGGCCTTCGAGATGGAGTGCCGTGCACTGAAGCGCGTGCGCGACGAGATGGGCCTGACCAACGTCGAGATCATGGTGCCGTTCGTGCGGACCGTGAAGCAGGCGGCGCGCGTCGTCGGCCTGCTCGAGAAGTTCGGCCTGAAGCGCGGCGAGAACGGCCTGCGCCTCGTGATGATGTGTGAAGTCCCGACCAACGCGATCCTCGCCGAAGAGTTCCTCGAGCACTTCGACGGTTTCTCGATCGGTTCGAACGACCTCACGCAGCTCACGCTCGGCCTCGACCGCGACTCGGGCATGGAACTGCTGGCCGTCGACTTCGACGAACGCGACCCGGCCGTCAAGTTCCTGCTCAAGCGGGCGATCGATACCTGCCGCAAGATGGGCAAGTACGTCGGTATCTGCGGCCAGGGCCCGTCCGATCACCCGGACTTCGCGCAATGGCTGACCGACGAAGGCATCGTGTCGATCTCGCTGAACCCGGACACGATCATCGATACGTGGCAGGCACTCGCCAACCGGAAGTAACGGTCAATGCCTGTTCGGCGCAAGCGCGGTACCGCCGCGCTTGTGTTGAAGGCAAAATGCAAGGTTCGTGTTATAAACACCCCGGTAAGCACCGGGGTGTTTTTGTTTGTCGGTACGTAACGGGGCGACCTGGGCGTGTCGGTTGCGTCCGCTTGCGGCGGCGAAGAATATAGTGAACGTACGGGGCCGTTTTTCTGGAGACCACAATGATGTCGGGGCATCTGTTCTGGTGGGGCGCGGTGGGCGTGCTGGTCGTGGCCGAGTTGCTCACGGGCACGTTCTACCTGCTGATGATTGCGCTCGGCTTTCTCGCGGGCGGATTGCTGCAACTGGCCGGTTTCGCGCCGCACGTGCAGTTCGGCGTGGCCGGCGCGGTCGCGATCATCGCGATGATCGTGCTGCGCCGCTCGGGGCTCGGGCGCAAGCAGAAGCGCGACACGTCGACGAATCCCGACGTCAATCTCGATATCGGCTCGACCGTCACGGTCGACGCGTGGCATGACGGCCGCGCGCGCGTTCAATATCGCGGCGCCGACTGGGACGTCGAACTCGCGCACGGCGAGCGCGACGATGTGCACGTGTATCAGGTGCACGCCGTGCGCGGCAACTGTCTCGTGGTCGTAGCGAAACCCGCGGGCTGATCGTCCGCTGATACAACAAGGAGGGAATATTTCATGGATTCGCTGATCATCTGGGTCGTCCTGCTCGTCATCGCCATCGTGATCGTGTCGAAGACGGTGAAGATCGTGCCGCAGCAGCATGCGTGGGTGCTCGAACGCTTCGGGCGCTATCACGCGACGCTGTCGCCCGGTCTCAATATCGTGCTGCCGTTTGTCGACCGGATTGCCTACCGGCACGTGCTGAAGGAGATTCCGCTCGACGTGCCGAGCCAGGTTTGCATCACGCGCGACAACACGCAACTGCAGGTCGACGGCGTGCTGTACTTCCAGGTGACCGATCCGATGAAGGCCTCTTACGGATCGAGCAACTTCGTGCTCGCGATCACGCAACTCGCGCAGACGACGCTACGGTCGGTGGTCGGCAAGCTCGAACTCGACAAGACCTTCGAGGAACGCGACTTCATCAACCACAACATCGTGTCGGCGCTCGACCAGGCTGCCGCGAACTGGGGCGTGAAAGTGCTGCGTTACGAGATCAAGGACCTGACGCCGCCGAAGGAGATCCTCCACGCGATGCAGGCGCAGATCACCGCCGAGCGGGAAAAGCGCGCGCTGATCGCCGCATCGGAAGGCCGCAAGCAGGAGCAGATCAACCTCGCGTCGGGCGCACGCGAGGCGGCGATCCAAAAGTCCGAAGGCGAGCGGCAGGCCGCGATCAACCAGGCGCAGGGCGAGGCGGCCGCAATTCTCGCGGTCGCCGAGGCGAACGCGCAGGCCATCCAGAAGATCGCGAACGCGATCCAGTCGCAGGGCGGGATGGACGCCGTGAACCTGAAGGTTGCCGAGCAGTACGTCGGCGCATTCTCGAACCTCGCGAAACAGGGCAACACGCTGATCGTGCCGGCGAACCTCTCGGATCTCGGCACCGCGATCGCGTCGGCGCTGACGATCGTCAAGAATGCGGCGCCGGCCGCGGGCGGAAGGGGCTGAGCGCAGGCGCGGCTCGGTGAGCCGTCCGGCCGCTGCGTGCGGCCGACGTGCGGCCGACGTGCGGCGAATCGTCGCGCTATGGAATCGCGATCCTGCTCGCATGACGATGGGCGGCGCAGGGTTGCATCGGTGACCGTGAGCGGCTGCTCGATCGGCGCACATACGCATCACGGCTCACAAAAGCACACGGCCCGCTTCGAGCGGGCCGTGTCGTTTGCGATGGGGGACGTCGCGCGTCAGGCACCGGCGCGCATGATGCGCGCCTTTTCGCGCTCCCAGTCGCGTTTCTTCTCGGTTTCGCGCTTGTCGTGCAGCTTCTTGCCTTTCGCTAGCGCGATGTCGCATTTCACGCGACCGCCCTTGTAGTGGAAATTCAGCGGCACGAGCGTATAGCCGCGCTGCTCGACCTTGCCGATCAGTTTCTTGATTTCGTCACGGTGCAGCAGCAGCTTGCGCGTGCGGACCGGATCGGGCTTGATGTGCGTCGAGGCTTCGGGCAGCGGGCTGATGTGGGTGCCGATCAGGAAGATCTCGGCGTTCTTGACCACGACGTAGCCTTCCTTGATCTGGCCGCGCCCGGCGCGCAGCGCCTTGACTTCCCAGCCCTCAAGCACGAGCCCCGCTTCGTAGCGTTCCTCGATGTGATAATCGAAGTGCGCTTTCCTGTTGTCGATGATGCTCATGAAAGGATCGGGCCAACTCGTTTAAAATCACGATTTTAGCAAAGCGGGGCGGTAATCGCCCGGCTTGCGTTCTTACTTGAGCGATGCCGCGCGATTTATGGCAGATGTCCAGAAAACCGTATTGATCCGTCACTCGGCGGAACAGATGTTCGACCTCGTCACCGACGTGGCCGATTACCCCAATTTCCTGCCCTGGTGCGGCGGCGTCGAGATTCGCCGTCAGGACGACAGCGGGATGGAAGCGCGCATCGACATCAACTTCAAGGGCATCAAGCAGCATTTCGCGACGCGCAACACGCAGCAGCGCCCGACACGCATCGACATGGAGTTCGCGGACGGCCCGTTCCGGAAGTTCACGGGTTCGTGGCGCTTCATCCCGCTGCGCTCCGACGCATGCAAGATCGAATTTGCGCTGCACTACGAGTTCTCGAGCATCCTGCTCGAGAAGATCATCGGGCCGGTGTTCAGCCATATCGCGAACACGTTCGTCGATTCGTTCGTCAAGCGCGCCGACCAGCGCTACGGGAAGGGGTGACGCGATGCTGTCGATCGAAGTCTGTTACGCGCTGCCGGATCGCCAGACGCTGATTGCGGTGTCGCTGCCCGAAGGCGCGACCGTGCGCGCGGCGATCGACGCGAGCGGCGTGCTCGGGCTGCACCCGGAAATCAACCTCGCGCAGGCAAAAACCGGCGTGTTCGGTAAACTCGCGCCGCTCGACGCGCCGCTCGCCGATCATGACCGTGTCGAGATCTACCGCCCGTTGATCGTCGATCCGAAGCTCGCACGCCAGCGGCGCGTCGACAAGACCCGCCGCGAGGGCTCCATCGAGGGCCGCAAGTGGATGCACAAGGACGCGCGCTGACGCGTCGCGCCAGCATCGCCTCATCTCCCTCTGTCCCGATTCGTCAGACCAGGCCCGCACGTGCTCAGTGGGCCGTGATGTTCGCGTTCGCTGGCGCACGGCCGGGCGTGTCGCCGCTCCCGTGCGTGCCGCCGTGCCGGCGCACCGACCCGTAGACGCCCGCCAGCAGCAGCGCGAGCGCCGCGATCTCGAGCACGCGCGGCATCCGGTGGTCGTAGACGAATGCGTAGAGCATCGCGAATACGGTTTCGAACACGATCAGCTGGCCGGACAGCGTGAGCGGCAACCGCTTCGATGCCGCATTCCACAATCCATTGCCGAGCCACGACGCGCCGATCGCGAGCACGAGGTTCAGCAGCCAGAACAGTTGCCAGCGCGATGCCGGGACTGCCGCCTGGACCGTGCCGGCCGGCAGCGCGAGGATCGCGAGCCAGCAGAGGCCGCCGATCAGTCCCGTCACGACACCCCACAGCACCGACCACTCGTTGCCGCCGAAATGATGGTGGCGCTGCAGGTAGCGCGTGTTCGCGACCGCGTACCAGGTCCAGCTCGCGAGCGCGCCGGTTGCGCATGCGATGCCGGCGAGCTTCTGGCCGAGCGTCGTCGCATGCGCGGCTTCCGATGTGAAGAGGTCGACGTTGATGCAGACGATGCCGGCGATCACCAGCGCGAGCGGGGCGACGAGGCGCCGCAGCGGCATTGCGCCGTGGTCGCCGAGGCCGGCGAGCGTGACGGTCACGGGGAGCACGCCGACGATCAGCGAGCTGGGCGCGATGCCGATCAGGTGCACGGCGCCGGACAGCAGCATGTAGTACGCGACGTTGCCGATCAGCGCGAGCTTCGCGAGCGCGACGAGATCCTCGCGGGTCAGCCGCACGAGCAGCGAACGGGCGGCCGGCAGTGCCGCGGCCAGCGACACGAGGCCGTACATCGCGTAGCGGCCCGCGCTGAGCAGCAGCGGCGAGAAGTCGGTCATCAGCCGCGGTACGAGAAAGACCATCCCCCACAACGCGCCCGCGAGGACGCCATACACCACACCGCGCTGCATCGACTGCTCCAAACGAATGACTGACGAGCGAGCATCTTAATGATGGCGGCGCGATAGCGTCTTGTTCATTCCTGCACTCGGGAGCGGGCGCGGTTCAGGATCGGCTCGGAGAGCCATCGCGATCCGTTCCGGTGCTGACCGGGGATCGCGGCGGGCCGGGTGGCCCGTCGATGATCGGCGATCAGCGCTCGACCGGCTCGGATGCCGCCGCACTGTCGCCCTCTGCGCGTGCCCGCGCAGGGCGGCGCACGGCGCGCAGCTTGCCGCTGTTGCCGCCGCCGCAGTAGAAGAGGTCGCGGCCGTCGGATTCCAGCCCCGACACGCCGACACCGGGCGGCATGTCGACCTGTTCGAGCACCTGCCCGGTGCGCGGGTCGATCCGCCGCAGCGCGCTCTCGTCCGCTTCCCAGGTGCCGTGCCACAGCTCGCCGTCGACCCACGTCACGCCCGTGACGAAGCGGTTCGATTCGATCGTGCGCAGCACGGCGCCGGATTGCGGATCCACCTGATGAATCTTGCGTTCGCGATACTGGCCGACCCACAGCGTGCCTTCGGCCCACGCGAGCCCCGAATCCGCGCCGCCGCCGGGCGCCGGGATCGTCGCGAGCACGCGGCCCGAATCGGGATCGATCTTCTCGATGCGGTCCTCGACGATCTGGAACAGATAACGCCCGTCGAACGCGGTGCCTGCGTGCGCGGCGACGGCGAGTGCGCGCACGGTCGTGCCGCGTTCCGGGTCGAGCGCGTTCAGCTTGTCGCCGGACGCGAACCACACGCGCTGGCCGTCGAACGTGACGCCGTGCACGCCGTCGACGCCCGGAAACGGGCCGTATTCGCGGAAGATGTCTGCGGTGGAGCGTTTCATGTCTGTCACCTCGTCGTTGGTGTGCCCATCCTAGTCGCCCGGCAGCGGTGCGGGGAGTAACAAGGTCGTCGCGAATCCGGGCAGCGGCGGCGTCATCCAGCGGCGCGCGCGACCGCGGCCGAGCGCCTGTACCTTGTCCGCTTCGGCGAGCGCGTCGAGCGCGCGCTGCACGGTGCGCTGGCTCGTGCCGAGCGCGAGCGCCAGCGCGGAGCTCGACCACGCCTCGCCGTCCGCGAGCAGCGCGAGCACGGCCGCGTGGTGATCGTCGACCGGACGCGCCAGCACAACGGTCTCGCGCGGGCCGAGCGGCTCGAGCGCGAAGCCGCGTGGCGTCGCGGTGACGTTCGCAAGCGGGCGCAGCATCGCGCGCAAGCGGCCGATCTCGACGCGCAGGCGTGCGCGATGCGATTCGTCCGCGTGTCTCGCGCGAAACGCCGCGGCCACGAGCGCGTTTCTCGATACGTCGCCGGGCCACGCTTCACCCAGCGCGCGGGCGAGCACGAACAGCACCGGGCGGCGCGCGAGCGACACGGTCGTGCGTGCGTCGCGTACCGCGTGGCGGCATGCATCGACGACCAGCGCGTTCGATTCCAGCAGCGCCTCGACCTCGTCGAGCAGCACGAGCCGCGACGCACCGCGCGCAATGAGTCGCGCGGCCGGTGTATCGAGCATGCGTGCGGCCGTCTCGACTTCGGCCGTCAGCGCAGCGATGCCGGCGTCCTGTGCGGCCGCTCGGGCACGGGCTAGCGCCGTGCGCGCGAAGTGCGGGCGGATGCGGCGCATCGCGATGCCGGCCGCGATCAGTTCGTGGGCTGCGCGCGATGCGGCCGGCAGTGGTGCGGGATCGAGGTTCGCGAGCTGCCGTTCGGCATCGTCGACGTGCCCGATCAGTAGCAGCCGGCGCACGCCGAGATAGCGCGCATGCGCGGCGTTCGCGCGGTCGCCGTGTGCGTCGAGCGTCGCGCAGGCGGCTTCGAGGGCGCGCGACGGCCAGCCGAGGTCGCGAGACGCCAGCGCGATTTCGGCTTCCGCGACGACGCAGCGTGCCCGCGCGACGGCTTCCTTCGCGCCGAATGCGCGTGCCGCGCCGCGCACGAGCGCCCGCGCACGCTCGAAATCGCCGAGCTGCGCCATCGCGATTCCGCGCAACGCGAGCGCCGGTGCGTCGTCGCGCAGTGCGACGCGGTTCAGCGCGCCGAGCGGGTCGCCCGCCGCGAGCGCCTGCGCTGCGGCCGTGATCAGCGAATCCATCCGAATCCCGACACAGTTGTCACTCCCTCCGGTCCGATGCCCGGCCCTAATCTAGCACCACGCACACGGCAGATGCGCCGTGCCCGGATATCCATCGAAAGGAGGAACCCGCAATGACCAACCATCTCACCGGAACGCGCGCCGAATGGCTGACTGCGCGCCGCGCGCTGCTCGATGCGGAAAAGGCGTTGACGCGGCAGGGCGACGAACTCGCGCAGCGGCGCCAGGCACTGCCGTGGGTGCGCGTCGACAAGGCCTACCGGTTCGACACCGAGGACGGCCCGGCGACGCTCGACGACCTGTTCGGCGGCCGTTCGCAACTGCTCGTCTATCACTTCATGTTCGGCCCCGACTACAAGGCCGGCTGCCCGTCGTGCTCGGCGCTCGCCGACGGTTTCGACGGTTTTGCGGTGCACCTCGCGAACCACGACGTGACGCTCGCGGCGGTGTCGCGCGCGCCACTCGCGAAGCTGCTCGCGTATCGGCAGCGGATGGGCTGGCACTTTCCGTGGGCGTCATCGGACGGCGGCGAGTTCAATTTCGACTTCAACGTGTCGTTTACCGAAACGCAGCAACGTACCGGCGACGTCGAATACAACTATGTGCGGGCCGGTCACGCGATGGACATGGACCCGCCGCCGCCGGCCGTCGCCCAGTTCGCGGCGACCTGCGGCACCGACGTCGCCACGTACACACTCGACCGGCCGGGGATGAGCGCGTTCGTACGCGAGGATGGCGTCGTCTATCACACGTATTCGACATACGCACGCGGGCTCGACGGACTGTGGGGGATGTACCAGTGGCTCGATCGTGCGCCGCTCGGGCGCAACGAGACGGGCGTGTGGTGGCGCCGCCATGACGAATACGCGCGCGGTTGAGTGCGGGCCGGCGAGCGGCGGGAGCGGGCGATGAGCGCCGTGACGAAACCGGCTGCGACCGGCGCTGCGGGCGGCGGCTGGCGGCCATTCGGCGCCGCGTTCGTCGTGGTATTCGGCGCCGCGATCTGGGCGACGCTCGCGCAGCACGCATCGATGGACGCGATGGGCGGCATGCCGATGGCGGGCGGCTGGACGCTGTCGGCCGCATGGCTCAGGCCGTGCGGATGGCGGGCAGGGCGCGCGTTCGCTGCGTTCGCAGGCATGTGGGGCGCGATGACGACGACGATGATGCTGCCGGTACTGGCGCCGGTGCTCTGGCGATACCGGCAGAGCCTAGGCCCGTTGGGCGAGGCGCGCGCGGCATGGTTGGTCGTGGTTGCGGGCGCCGGGTATTTCTCCGTGTGGATGGCGCTCGGCGCGATGGTGTTTCCTGGCGGCACCGCATTGGCGGCGGTCGCCGCGCGGCTGCCCGTGCTCGCCGCCGCGATGCCGTTCGCGGTCGGCGCGGTCGTGCTCGGCGCGGGCGTGCTGCAGTTCTCCGGCTGGAAGGCGCGCCGGCTCGCTTGTTGCCGGCGTGCACCGGACGACGCATGTGCGCGGCGGGCGGGAGCCGCGGCCGCGGTTGCCTGGTGGTACGGCGTGCGAACCGCGCTACGGTGCGGCGCCTGCTGCGGGAACCTGATGGCCGTTGCACTGGCAGCCGGCATGATGGATCTGCGCGTGATGGCCGTCGTGACCGTGGTGATCGCCGCCGAGCGGCTGGCGCCGCATGGCGAACGCGTCGCGCGGATCGTCGGCGGCGTCGCGATCGGCGCCGGCGCGGCGATGATTGCGTGCGCCGCGGCCGGGCTGGTCTAGTGGCGTTCGTGGCCGTCTGGATGTGCCGAGCGGGGCGGGCCGAGGCCCCGCCGGCAGGCTCGGCATCGTGTTGCCACGACGTGCGATCGGCCCGATTCCGGCCGGCTGCGCGAATGGGGCGATGCGGGGGTGAAACGAAAGGCGATCGAAAACGAACCGAACGGCGATCCGAACGATTCGGCCCCCGAACGCTTGAAAACGCCTAACCCGTTGTTCGTGTTGTGAAAATTCGCAGCGCTTCGCGTATAATTCGCTTTTGCGCCCATAGGATTTGCCATGCGTCTGATCCAAAAAGCACTCACTTTCGATGATGTGCTCCTCGTTCCCGCCTTCTCCGACGTTCTCCCGCGCGACACCAGCCTGAAGACCAAGCTGACCCGCAACATCTCCCTGAACATGCCGCTCGTGTCCGCCGCGATGGACACGGTCACCGAAGGTCGCCTCGCGATCGCGATGGCGCAGCAGGGTGGTGTGGGTATCGTCCACAAGAACCTGACGCCGGCCGAGCAGGCTCGCGAGGTCGCGAAGGTCAAGCGTTTCGAATCGGGCGTCGTGCGCGACCCGATCACGGTCCCGCCGCAGATGAAGGTGCGCGACGTGATCGCGCTGTCGCGCCAGCATGGCATCTCGGGCTTCCCGGTCGTGGAAGGTCCGCAGCTCGTCGGCATCGTCACGAACCGCGACCTGCGTTTCGAATCGCGCCTCGACGAACCGGTCAAGTCGATCATGACGCCGCGCGAGCGTCTCGTCACGGTCAAGGAAGGCACGCCGCTCGCCGAAGCGAAGGCGCTGATGCACAGCCACCGCCTCGAGCGCGTGCTGGTCGTCAACGACGCGTTCGAACTGCGCGGCCTGATGACCGTCAAGGACATCACGAAGCAGACCGAACACCCGGATGCGTGCAAGGACGAACACGGCAAGCTGCGCGCTGGCGCGGCGGTCGGCGTCGGCCCGGACAACGAAGAGCGCGTCGAGCTGCTGGTGCAGGCCGGCGTCGACGTGATCGTCGTCGATACCGCGCATGGCCACAGCAAGGGCGTGCTCGAGCGCGTGCGCTGGGTCAAGCAGAACTTCCCGCACGTCGAGGTGATCGGCGGCAACATCGCGACGGCTGCCGCCGCGAAGGCGCTCGTCGAATACGGCGCGGACGCGGTCAAGGTCGGCATCGGCCCGGGCTCGATCTGCACGACGCGGATCGTTGCGGGCGTCGGCGTGCCGCAGATCAGCGCGATCGCGAACGTCGCGGAAGCGCTGAAGGGCACCGGCGTGCCGTGCATCGCCGACGGCGGCGTGCGCTTCTCGGGCGACGTGTCGAAGGCCCTCGCGGCCGGCGCGAACGCGGTGATGATGGGCAGCATGTTCGCGGGCACCGAAGAGTCGCCGGGCGACGTGTTCCTGTACCAGGGCCGCCAGTACAAGTCGTACCGCGGCATGGGTTCGGTCGGCGCGATGAAGGACGGCGCGGCAGACCGCTACTTCCAGGACAACTCGGCGAACATCGACAAGCTCGTGCCGGAAGGCATCGAAGGCCGCGTCGCGTACAAGGGTTCGGTCAACGCGATCCTGTTCCAGCTGGTCGGTGGCGTGCGCGCGAGCATGGGCTACTGCGGCTGCCGCACGATCGACGAGCTGCACGAGAAGGCCGAATTCGTCCAGATCACCGCGGCGGGCATGCGCGAGTCGCACGTGCACGACGTGCAGATCACGAAGGAAGCGCCGAACTACCACGTGGACTGATCGCCGATGAAACCGCTGCTGCGAGCCGTGCTGATCGTCGATGCCGTGCTGCTGCTGGCGTTCGGCGTGCTGTTCGTGCTGACGCCCTGGCAGGCGCTGTTCAACGCGCTGCAGCTGGCGAACATCCAGCCGGCGATGCTCGGCCAGGCGTTCGGCATCGCGCTGCTCGGCCTCGCGTGGCTCGCGTTCCATGCGGCGGTCAACGGCGACCTCACGGCGCCCGTCGCACGAGCGGTCGGCCACGTGAACTGGCTGATCGGCGTGCTGGCGGTGGTGTGGTCGTTCGGCACCGGCAACGGTCCTGCGCTCGCGGCCGCCGGCCGCGTGCTGTCGGCGATGGCCGGTGTCGCGCTGATCGTGCTCGGCGTCGGCGGCGTACGCCTCGCCTCGGCCGTGCGGCGGCGCGAGAAGGCGCAGGCGCTCGAGGCCCGGGACGTGAAGCGTCCGGTCGAACCGGCGCCGGTCTCCACACCGCAGCCGCGGGTCGAGCCGGTCGTCAGCCGTCCGGCGGCGCCTTCGGCACCGGCTGCGGCTACTTCATCGGCCGCATCCGACCGCGCGTCAGGCAGCGTCGCATTCGACGCGCGTCCGCCGTCGCAGGACTGACCGGCGATGCGTCGCGCGTGCTGCCTGCCGCCCGACGCCGCTGTCCATGCATTTGACGCAGCGCTTCATGCGCTGCTTTTCTTATTCTCTTCATCCTGTCCGCAGCCATGCACGACAAAATTCTGATTCTCGACTTCGGTTCGCAAGTCACCCAACTGATCGCGCGCCGCGTGCGCGAAGCGCACGTCTACTGCGAAATCCACCCGAACGACGTGTCCGACGACTTCGTCCGCGAGTTCGCGCCGAAGGCGGTAATCCTGTCGGGCAGCCACGCCAGCACGTACGAAGACCACCAGCTGCGCGCGCCGCAGGCCGTGTGGGATCTCGGTGTGCCGGTGCTCGGCATCTGCTATGGCATGCAGACGATGGCCGTGCAGCTCGGCGGCAAGGTCGAGTGGAGCGACCATCGCGAATTCGGCTACGCGGAAATGCGTGCGCACGGCCATACGCGCCTGCTCGACGGCATCGAGGATTTCACGACGGCCGAAGGCCACGGGATGCTGAAGGTCTGGATGAGCCACGGCGACAAGGTGGCCGAATTGCCGCCGGGCTTCGCGCTGATGGCGTCGACGCCGAGCTGCCCGATCGCCGGCATGGCCGACGAGGCGCGCGGCTACTACGCGGTGCAGTTCCACCCGGAAGTCACGCATACGGTGAAGGGCCGCCAGATCATCGAACGCTTCGTGCTGCAGATCGCCGGCGCGAAGCCCGACTGGATCATGAAGAACCACATCGAGGAAGCCGTCGCGAAGATTCGCGAGCAGGTCGGTGACGAGGAAGTGATTCTCGGCCTGTCGGGCGGGGTGGATTCGAGCGTCGCGGCCGCGCTGATCCATCGCGCGATCGGCGATCAGCTCACCTGTGTGTTCGTCGACCACGGCCTGCTGCGCCTGAATGAAGGCAAGATGGTGCTCGACATGTTCGAGGGCCGCCTGCATGCGAAGGTCTTGCACGTCGACGCGTCCGAGCAGTTCCTCGGCCATCTGGCCGGCGTGACCGATCCGGAAGCGAAGCGCAAGATCATCGGCCGCGAGTTCGTCGAAGTGTTCCAGGCGGAAGCGAAGAAGCTGTCGAAGGCGAAGTGGCTCGCACAGGGCACGATCTATCCGGACGTGGTCGAGTCGGGCGGCACGAAGACGAAGAAGGCGACGACGATCAAGAGCCACCACAACGTCGGCGGCCTGCCGGAAACGCTCGGCCTGAAGCTGCTCGAGCCGCTGCGCGACCTGTTCAAGGACGAAGTGCGCGAACTGGGCGTCGCGCTCGGCCTGCCGCCGGAGATGGTGTACCGCCATCCGTTCCCGGGCCCGGGCCTCGGCGTGCGGATTCTCGGCGAAGTGAAGCGCGAATACGCGGACTTGCTGCGTCGCGCGGATGCGATCTTCATCGAGGAACTGCGCGGCACGACCGCCACCGCGCAGGACGCGGCGGCGGGCCTGTGCGGCGAGGCCGACGTCGGCAAGACCTGGTACGACCTGACGAGCCAGGCGTTCGCGGTGTTCCTGCCGGTGAAGTCGGTCGGCGTGATGGGCGACGGTCGCACGTACGATTACGTGACGTCGCTGCGCGCGGTGCAGACCACCGACTTCATGACCGCGCACTGGGCGCACCTGCCGTACGCGCTGCTCGGCCGCGCGTCGAACCGGATCATCAACGAGGTGCGCGGGATCAACCGCGTGGTGTACGACATCTCGGGCAAGCCGCCGGCGACGATCGAGTGGGAGTAGGCGGTAAAAAATTCCTAATAAAATCAATGGCTTGAAATTGCGCACGAAACTTTTACATGTTTCGGCGTGTATTTCAAGTCTTTGAATATAAAAAGATTTTTCGGCGATTCCAAAGACAGCCAGGGATGTCTGCGTCACAAGATGACGGCAAAACAGACGGTATCCATCTCATTCATTATCCGAACTCGATAATCTACCGACAGCGCAATTCGGGCGTGACGGTAGATTTTTTTCCAAAAAGCTAGGCGTGGTGCGGGTTTGCGGGCACATCCAGGGCTCGTGGTTGATGACGGTAAAAGTTGTACCAACCACGAGAACGAGAAAAGATGCTCACTGAATTTGCACTTCGCAACCTCAAACCCCGTACAACCCTGTACAAGGTCGCCGACCGCGATGGCATGTATGTCGCAGTCTCTCCGGCGGGCACCATTTCTTTTCGATACGACTACCGCGTGAACGGGCGGCGGGAAACGCTGACAATCGGCCGCTATGGTCGAGGGGGCATCTCGCTGGCGTTGGCGCGGGAAAAACTTCTGGACGCCCGTCGTGCCGTCCGTGAGGGCAGGTCACCGGCCGTGGAGAAACAGCGGGAAAAGCAGCGGCGCGCCGTGGCGAAGACCTTGGGTGAATGGGCGGACAACTGGCTTGATGGGGCCAGAATGGCGGACACGACGCGATCTGTACGCAAGGGCATCGTTGTGCGCGATATCCTTCCGGCCTTCAACGGGAGGCTGCTCTGTGAGGTCACTGCTGATGATCTGCGTGCGCTCTGCATGCGGGTCAAGGGGCGGGGTGCGCCGGCTACCGCAGTTCAGCTTCGCGATATTGTGAAGCAGATTTTTGCCTACGCGAATCTGCACGGCGAGAAGGTCGAGAATCCGGCTGAGGAGGTCGGCGTAGCGTCGATCGCCACGTTTGTGCCGAAAGACCGGGTCCTGTCACCGCTGGAAATTCGACTCATGCATCGGCAGTTGGAGCAGGTGGCGACATACCCGACGATCCGGCTCGCCTTGCGTCTCATTTTGCTGACGATGGTCCGCAAGAGCGAATTGATCGAGGCAACGTGGGATGAGGTCGATTTCGAAGCTGCGGTGTGGACCATACCGAAGTCCCGGATGAAAGCGCGCCGAGCCCACAACGTCTATTTGTCCCGCCAGTCGATCGACATCTTGGTGGCGTTGCATACCTGTGCAGCAGGCTCCCGATATGTGCTGCCGTCCCGCTATGCCGCGGATCGATGCATGTCCAAGGCTACGTTGAATCGGGTCACGCAGCTCGTTGCCGAACGGGCGAAAACAGCCGGACTGCCCCTGGAGCCATTCACCGTCCATGATTTGAGGCGAACCGGTTCAACACTGCTTAACGAAGCCGGTTTCAACGGCGACTGGATTGAGCGGTCTCTTGCGCATGGCGGAGAAGGGCGATCTTCGCGAGCTGTGTACAACAGGGCCGAGTATGCTGTACAGCGTCGGCATATGCTCCAGGAGTGGGCGGATATGGTCGATGCGTGGGTGCAGGGAAGCGGACATCGGCCGAACCTACTGCCTTCTGATATGGCGATGCCGACGGTCGTCGCCCGCACGCTGTGAAGTTAGACGTCTTGCCGGCAACAATTTCCACTGTCCACGACACGTGTACCGACGGAAATTTTGGACAGTTCGGTAGCGGCGAAAAGTTGCTCAAGTGACGAAAAGCCGTGCGATGCGGCTTTTCTGTTCTCTTGTGATGCCAGTCCGACGGCGAGTATGAAGGCTGCGGCGATGTCAGATCATCAACGGAAAAATAACAGAATGCAAAAATCTCCTCGGGCGTGGTCTCTCCTCGCGTTGAGCGATGAAAGGCGCCAGTATGGCGGAAATACTGGCTATGGCGACCAGCTCACGAGCGTCTACCTCTACGATGCCGCAGTTCAGAATCATAAGCAGCTCGCAGAAGGGGATCTGGTACTGATCAGGGACTCAGACCATCTGGTGGGTCTCGCGCAGGTCGAAAAGATCATCTCGTCGACGGTTAACAAGGTGCGTCAACGTTGTCCGGCGTGCGGGAAAGTAACTATCAAGCTTCGCAAAACATCCACGCCACCGTGGCGATGCAGCGCCGGACATGAGTTCCAGCAACCAACTTCGGAAACTATTTCTCTGGCTGGCTATGAGGCCCGTTACGGGCAAACATTCGTTGCTACTCCGGGTGCGATTCCAGTCGAAGACATCAAGGCGGCGGCCAGGCGGCCCAGTGATCAACTGTCGATCGAGGAGATCGACATTTCAAGTCTGGAGGCACGGTTGAGCCGGATGTTTCCGCAAGCCCGTGCGCTAATTGCTCGGTTTTCGGATAGTTGCACTTTGGAACAGACGGATGCGATCGAACGGGCCGACGAAACTTCAAGGCAAGAGGCGACCGAGTTCATTGCATCGATGTGCGACAGTCGGGAGAGCATACTCCGGGCGATCAGAGTGAGGCGTGGCCAGCGTACATTTCGCGACAATCTCATCAAGCGCTATGGCGGCCGCTGTGTGGTCTCGGGCTGTCGTGTTCTCGACATCCTTGAGGCCGCTCACATCAGCCCATACCTCGGTGCCGCAGACAATCATCCGCAGAACGGATTGCTGTTGAGGGCCGATCTTCATACCCTGTTTGATTTGAACTTAATGGCGATTGAGCCTGGCAGCCTTGTTATCAAGTTTCACCCCAAGGTCTGCGCTGATGGATACGCACAGTTCGACGGCACGGCGCTTCAATTCGACGCGCGCTCGATGCCGGCGGCAGAGCCCATTGCCAGACGGTGGGGCGTATTTTTGAAAGGGCTGGAACAGACGTCGAAGTCCCAATGAAGCTACTCGAATGCACGTCCGCTCGGCGCGTGCGAGGACCGGATCGAGGTGACCTTGGTGTGCCGGCAGCTTGTTTCGCCAGGGGTACAATGTCCCCGTCCGCAAGTCCGCTCCATGGTAGCGGCAACGAGGGCGACGCGGTCAGTTGGCTACGTTTGAATTGGGCGGCCGCACAACAGACGTCAGCCAACATTTGAGCGTTTTGAACGACAGAGGCTCTGAATGACCGATATTCTTGCTCCAGAACAGCGAAGCCTGCGAATGGCGGCTGTCCGGACGGTCAGCACGGGCCCAGAGCTGATCGTCAGGCGTCTCCTGCATGGCGCAGGCTTTCGGTATCGTTTGAATGCACGAAAGCTGCCAGGCTCGCCCGACATCGTCCTGCCAAAATGGAATATTGCAGTTTTTGTCCATGGGTGCTTCTGGCACGGGCATGATTGTTCCCTTTTTAAGCTGCCTGCAACCAGAACTGATTGGTGGCGAGCAAAGATTCTGTCGAACATGGCCCGCGATCGGCGTGCAATTGACGGTCTGGTCAGAGATGGCTGGCGCGTGATGGTAGTCTGGCAGTGCACATTGAAAGGTAAGGGGCGCTTGCCGCCTGAGCGCCTGTGCGCCTTGCTGAGTGAAGGTGTGCGTGGCGGCGCCACGGTGGTGGAAATACGGGGCATCAGCAGTCGAGATCCGCATGGCGGCGTAGCAGCGATATGAAATGAAGCATCACAATGAAGAAAACAGACGGTACAACTGCGATGACATCACCGGGGCTGACTGTCGGAGGCGTTTTCTCTGGCATCGGTGGGTTCGAGCTCGGGTTTCACAAAACCGGGTTCGCGACACAGTTTCTTTGCGAGATTGATGACGATGCCAATCGCGTCCTGGAAGAGCATTTTGCCGGCGCTACGCTGTACCGGGACATAGTCCAGATGGAGCGGCTACCACGCGTGGACGTTCTTATCGGCGGTTTTCCGTGTCAAGACCTTAGCGCTGTTGGAACACGTCTTGGTCTGGCCGGTGCCCGCTCCAGTTTGGTTAACACCCTGTTCGATCTGGTAGGCAGCGCGCGCGTCAAACCGGACTGGCTTGTACTTGAGAACGTGCCCTTCATGCTGCAACTGCATGGCGGACGGGCGATCGACGCGATCGTACGGAAACTTGAGGGGTTGGGTTATCGGTGGGCTTATCGGGTGGTGAACAGCAGGGCATTCGGCTTACCTCAGCGACGTCGACGGGTGTTCATCGTAGCGACCCGAACAGATGAAAGGCCGGAGAACGTCCTGTTCGCCGATGACGCCGCGGAACCCAAAGTTCGCTCGAGCAAAAAACTGGCTCGTGGGTTTTACTGGACCGAAGGGAACACGGGGGTTGGCTGGGCTATCGACGCTATTCCGACGCTCAAGGGGGGCTCGGGTTTGTCAATTCCATCTCCACCGGCTATATGGACGCCTGCGACTGGCCGGATCCAGTTGCCCGAGATTCGGGACGCGGAACGCCTGCAGGGATTTGACGAGGACTGGACAATCCCGACCGCAATGGGAAATGAGCGGCATGGCAGGCGCCGTTGGCGGCAGGTTGGAAATGCTGTGAGTGTCCCGGCCGCGCAATGGATTGCGAAGCGCATAGCTGTCCCGGGCGAGTTCGACGAATCTATCCTTATGCCTATGGAGAAAAATGGCAAATGGCCGATGGCAGCATGCGGCAGCGAAGGGAAGCGATACGTCGCCGCGGTCAGCGAATACCCATTGCCCGCACCCGAAGTTCATTTGCACAAGTTTCTGAAGTACCGCGGTACAGCGATATCCCAGCGCGCAGCAAATGGTTTTTTCCAGAGGGTACGTCGGACCACGCTGAAGCTTGAGGACGGATTCCTGTCTGCTCTGGCGGTTGCAGCGGGTATAGATCCGTCCGAGGCTGTTCGCATCCCGAGGATTCACGACGGCGAAGATAATGCTACATCTGAAAGCGAGCTGATGGCAAAGAAGCGTGCAGCATGATGGGTAAGCGGATAACGGAAGCTATCTGAGCGAAGACGCTTCGGCAACCATCATCCTGCATTCAGTCAGCAGGTGACTTGGCAATCGGAATTGCTGCAAGGGTTCGACGGGGCGTATTGTCATGGAGATGTCCCTGTACTAGTTCGGGGACTCCGACTCATCTCAGGATCCTGTGTGAAAGAATGGTCGAAGGGGAAAGCGTGGTGACTGTGAAGAAGAATCAGAAGGAAATCACGGACGAGGATCGGTTGAAGGCGGAAGAGCAGGTCCGAGAGCTTCAAACCGTCGTCGACTACGAAACGAAGGAGTACACGGTCGAGTTGATCGTCCAGAAATATCTGGATGGGAAGGATGAGGATGCGAACGAGCTTTTCATCCCTACCTATCAACGTGACTTTGTGTGGAACCTGGCGCGGCAAAGTAAATTCATCGAATCGGTAATGCTGGGACTACCGATACCGTACGTGTTCACGGCTTCCCTGCCAGGCGAGCCCGGTTCCGATGAGGGGCGCGTCGAGATTGTTGATGGTTCACAGCGAGTCCGAACACTTGCAGCGTTCCTGTGTAACGAAGTGACCCTCGAAGGTCTTGAGAAGCTGACGCTCCTCAATGGGTTTCGCTTTGCCGACATCGAACTCTCGCGGCAGCGGAAATTCAACAGAAGACCGATACGGGTTATCGAGTTATCCGACAAGGCGACAGAGGCTGTCAGGCGCGATATCTTCGAACGAATTAACACGGGCAGCGACGAGCTTCGCGACATGGAGAAGCGGAAGGGGATATACACAGGTCCGTTCTACGAATTCATCGTCGACTGCGCTGCGCTCCCTCTGTTTAACGAACTTTGCCCGATTTCCTATCGAAAGCAGCGTCGCGAAGAGGCGGAAGAAATGGTTTTGAGATACTTCGCGTATGCAGATCGCTACTCCAAATTCAGCCATAGTGTCCGCGATTTTCTGAATACCTATCTCAAGGAGCACCGAGACAAGTTCGATAGGCAGTCGTTATCCGAACAGTTCAACTCCATGCTGAACTTCGTGAGCCAATACTTTCCCTACGGTTTTCGCAAGAGCGCGACTAATGCATCTGTGCCGAGAGTACGGTTTGAGGCAATTTCGGTCGGCGTGACGCTGGCACTCGAAGCCAAACCAGATCTAGTCGGATCGCGGGAGGTCATTGCGGGTTGGTTAGCGTCGGACGAATTTGTGAAGCATACGGTATCCGACGCAAGCAACTCTCGCCCCCGAGTGAAGGCTCGCATTGAATTCGTCCGAGACAAGCTCCTTGGTGCCTGAATGAATACCGTGCAGGCAGATTTCGAAAAGCGATGCAACGAGATTGACACTTACCTCGGCTGGCTCGTCGAAGTTGAGGTTAGTCCGAAGCAGATTCCGGCAGGTCTTCCAGCGACGATGAAGGCTGCCGCCGTTCTTCTGCTATACAACCTCATCGAATCCACGATGACAAACGCGGTGGAAGCCGTATTTGATGAGCTCGAAAGTCGAAAGGTTTCTTTCGACCGGCTTAGATCCGAATTCAAAATCGCTGTCATCCAGAACGTAAGGAATTGTGCCGCAAACAAGCTGACGGCCAGGATGGCAGTTGTTGCAACTGATATTATTAGCGCAAGCTTTGATAAGGCTAAGGTCTTCAATGGAAACGTCGACGCACGGAGAATTCGGGAAACGCTCAGCGAGCTCGGCGTAGAGAAGACGCATAACTATGAAGAAGCAAAGTTACATGAGATTATGACGGCGCGAAATAGCCTTACGCATGGCGCCGAATCATTTGCGGATTATGGAAAGGATTTGACGGCCCCACAATTGGTACGTGATTTTGAAGCGGTTAGGGCACTACTCGGTCACGTGCTCGTTGATTTTGCATCGTATATCAATGATCAACGGTATCTCGGTGTTGCTTGAATACTTTCCCGCCGGCCGGGGGGCGATTGGCAGGTGAGCGGGAAGATCAGCATCAGGACGCGTAAAGGCCGCAAACGTCGGTTACCGATAACGCGTCACCTGAATGCGTGGTGTGGAACAAGTTTCGTGTGATGGTGAACTGCCGGGGAAAAGCAGTGGAACATGCGAAGATTGAAGAGACCATCCGGGATCTGGTCGCAGACTACGACCGATGTGACGGCCTGCTGTCCAAAGCGCAGGTCGAGCGGCTCCTTGAGAAGCGGAAGCTTAGTGTCGAGGACGGAGCGGAAATCTACCGGCAACTGGATCTACTCGGTATCACTCCAGAAGACGAATCGGAGAGCCGGGACGCGATCGACGGACTTCATATTGACGGCTCGGTCGACGAAGCGCACGACGTCGTTAGTCAACGGCTCGATGTCAGACTCCGGAATATGAGCAGCAAGCTCCTGAACGCAGAGGAGGAAATCGAGCTGGGGCGCCGGATGGAGCTCGGTCGAAGGGCTCGTCAGGAACTGGACAGCGGTGTGCCACCGTCTGGAGAGCATTCGCGACTCCTGCGTCGCGCCATGCAGGCGAAGGATACAATGGTGGTGGCGAATCTTCGCCTCGTTCTGCACGTCGCGCGGCCGTACGTCGGGCTCTCGGACCTCAACCTTGAAGATCTCTTTCAAGAGGGCACGCTCGGTTTGATACGTGCCGCTGAAAAGTTCGATCACACTCTGGGTTATAAATTCTCTACCTACGCAACGTGGTGGATCAGGCAGTCAATCACCAGGGCACTCGCGGACAGAGGTGCGACAATCAGGTTGCCAGTCTATGTATATGATGAGGTGGTGAGGCTCAAGCGCGCTGACAGAATCCTCTCTCAAGCGCATCCCGAGCGCCGACCGAGCATTAAAGAGCTTGCGGACGAGCTCGCATGGGACATAGAAAAGGTCCATTTTATCCAGCAAGCGGCTGCGTTGATTCCTCTTTCTCTGGATGAGCAGCTAGGGCCGGGCGCGGATACACTAATCATCGAAACCTTGATGTCAGACTTGCCGTCTCCGGAACAGCAGCTCGGTCAAACCGAGCTTGCGGGTTGCGTTGATGCTGTATTGCGCGATTTGAAGGAGCGAGAAGGCCAGGTGTTGCGTTTGCGATTTGGTTTGAACGATCAAGGAACTGAAGCTACGTTAGAGGAAATCGGACAGATGTTCGGTCTTACTCGGGAGCGTATTCGCCAGATAGAATCTAAAGCGATCGAGAGATTGAAGCATCCGAATCGCTCGACAATATTGCGAGACTTTCTTTGAATTGGGCTGGGTTTAATCGGACTAGGCATTGGTTTAGGCGCGGATATGATCAGCAGGAATTTTTTCGAGGGCGACAATGAATAATGATTTGGCGCATGGAAAATTCATAGATTGGCTCTCTGGCCGAATGACTGTAGCTGGACGTGGCGACGAGGACGTCGAGTTGAGTGTCGAGCCATCCGGAAAATACTGGCTGGGGCGCCTCCAGTCGGCTCAGGCTGTAGCCGAAAGTGACTGGGGCGATAGGGGCGAACGGCTTGAACCATGTTCGTTTGGTCTGAAGGTCAAACCTGCGGGAAGTGGCCCGTGGCGCTTTGATATCATCGCATCTGGGGTGGCATGGCTCTGGAACAAAAGCGATAGAACGTGGCAAAAATCTGGCCTGATGACCGTCCGTTCGACAGTTGATGTTCCGCAGACGTCTGGTACCCACAGGTTTGTCGAAAACGAATTTGCCAACGCATTGGCGGGGGTGACAGGGCATCCGGGTCTTGCGGCACGAATCGACGTAGATGTAGAAATAGGACAGTCAGGCGAATACGAGCTGAGTATTTCCTTGGTCAACAGTTCTCCCAAGGAGCACACGTATTTCAAAGACACCCGACTATATCAATGTGCTCTTCGTATAGAAGGGCTGGCATTGACTCCATTTCTCCTGGAATCTTTGGAGGATTCCTTTCGATACGATCGGAGAGTCGATGCTTACGGGATCAACTGCGGCGTACAGAGTCTGGGTTCAGGATGTTTTGCCACTGAGGACGCAATCACTGTCGACAGGCTGAGACCGCAGTATTGGGGTGTCGATGACGATATGCCAGACATGCGGTTTGATGTCCTCGCAAACGATCCCGTCTTGCCCGCGCAGGCCCTTCTGGCTGCCATTCGTTCCTGGGGAGACGCCAACTGGTCGGCTAGTGCGCTCGACAGACGCGCGAGCGAGGAGGATTGGTCGCCGGAAATGCGTACACAAGCGTCCGAGGCCGCAGATCAGTTCCAGGAGGAATGTGATCGTATCGCGAGCGGCATCGACATGTTGCGTTCGGATGCCAAGTTGCTCAACGCTTTCGTCGGCATGAACCGCGCGATGTCTTATGGGGCGAACGGCAAATACGATTCGTGGCGTCCATTTCAATTCGGGTTTCTGCTTGCCAACCTGGGGTCGATAGTCGATTGCAGCAGTGAACCAGAGACGGTAGATGTGGTTTGGTTCGCCACAGGTGGGGGCAAGACGGAAACCTATCTAGGGCTGCTGGTAACAGCTGCGATCTATGATCGCCTCTGCGGCAAAATATCCGGAATCACCGCATGGAGTCGGTTTCCGCTTCGGATGCTCTCTCTCCAGCAGACGCAGCGTTTCGCGAATGCACTGGCGGCGGCTGAAACAGTTCGTCGAGAAATGGATATTCCCGGAGACCCGTTTTCTCTGGGGTTTTTTGTTGGACAGGGCGCTACGCCGAATCGTATCTCCGACAACCCGAAGCCGGATGAACCCGACCCCGACGACTTGAACATGCCCGGTCGATTCCAGGTCCTCGAATACTGCCCGTTCTGCCATCAGCGCTCGATATTGATGCGCTTCGACAGACGTATGTGGAAACTCGAGCATTACTGCAACAATGCGGATTGCAACTGGTTCGAGGAAGCGTTGCCTGTCTACATCGTGGACGAAGAGATATACCGGTTCCTGCCAACCGTGGTGGTTGGAACGCTCGACAAGGCTGCATCAATATCGTTGCAGGCGTCGATGAGAGGAATGGTGGGCGCACCGCTCGGTTTATGTTCTAAGAGCGGTCACGGGTATACCTATGCTCCCAGGAGTACTCGACCTTCGGGCTGTCTGGTGCCGAGCTGCCGGGGCACGCCACAAGCATTGCCGATGGAAGCGCACAAGTATGGTCCATCGTTCCGGTTGCAGGATGAGCTTCATCTCTTGCGCGATAGTCTCGGTGCCGTTGACTCGCACTACGAGGCACTGTACGACTCTCTTCAGAAAGAGCTGTGCGGGCGAAAGCCCAAGATTCTTGCGTCCTCGGCGACTCTAACCGGGTACGAGAAACAGGTCGATGTGCTCTATCGACGCTCGGCCCGGGTGTTTCCGGTTCCACCGCCACGCTCGGGAGGTGGATTCTGGACATCGGATTCCTCAAGGCTCATGCGGCGCTTCGTGGCGATTGCTCCGCGCGGGGTGACGCTGGAGTATACGGTTGACAGGCTC
Source organism: Burkholderia sp. AU33545 (assembly GCF_020419685.1). NCBI lineage: Bacteria > Pseudomonadati > Pseudomonadota > Betaproteobacteria > Burkholderiales > Burkholderiaceae > Burkholderia > Burkholderia sp. AU33545. The sequence goes on from NZ_JAIZRQ010000005.1 coordinate 309,469, forward strand.
ATGACCGAGCTCCAGGTCGCGGTGCGAAAGTTGATAAGCGATCCCGTTTCAACCTGCGCCGACATCGGGGTGGACCCGTCGTGCGCAGGCGATCTGGTTTCATTATTCGGGACCAATGTGGTCTATGGAAATACCCTGCGCGACCTGGAAGCCGTAACACGCTCCCTGGAGACGCAGGTGCTTGTTCCGGGTGTAATTAACACTGCTTCGCTAACGGGAAAGACGGACTTCGCAGAAGTTCGCGAGACGCTTGACCGGTTGCAAAACCCGGAGACTGAATTCAATGATCGTTTGCATATAATATCGGCCTCCTCGATGATGTCCCACGGCGTCGACGTTGACCGGCTTAACGTGATGGTAATGCTCGGTATTCCTTTGTCCGCTGCCGAGTTTATTCAGGCTACCGCGCGGGCCGGGCGTCGGTATCCTGGAATAGTGTTCGTGATACACAAGATCGGACGCGAGCGGGACGCAGGAATTTTTCGGTCGTTTCCACAATTCATCGAACAGGGTGACCGTTTTGTCGAGCCCATTCCAGTAACGAAGCGCAGCCGCCGTGTCCTTGACAGAACGATCGCCGGTCTGGAGCTAGCTCGCCTTCTGATGATTCACGAGCCGTCGTCGGACACTGCGCTGACGACTGTGCGGGCATTCAAGAACTATGTCTCGAATGGAAACTTTGATGTGCACGAAGAGCTTGAGGCTATAGTCAAAGCGCTGGAACTTCAGACGGAGCTGGATGAGCCGCTCAGGCAGGATCTGGTCCAGTGGTTCGAAGAACTGCGACGTAACATTCAAATGCCACCGAATGGTGCCCGATTTCCATCCGACTTGTCCCCGTCAGGAGCCCCCATGCTGTCGTTGCGTGATGTCGAGAAGCAGGTTCCAGTCATTGGAAGCCGAGTATAAATAGAGGAGCGGGTGACATGAAAGAATCGCGCAGCGCCTCCCAGATTTTGTTCGGATTCCTGCCCGAGCAGACGGTTGACTTGCGGGGGGGCGTTTGGAAGGTAAAGGACTGGAGACATCCAAAGGTCCGGGGAGAGATCGATTCAGGCTCCTTGAGGCGTGAGATTATCCGTCAGGCCATGCCCTGGAGTGCAGCCGACATGGACGCTGGATTTGTCGCGCACCTGCATGCCGGTGCACCGATCAGCGTATTGACCCTGGACGAGAACAATGGCGTTGAGGTAGAGCCGTTCCCTCGATCGTGGATATGCAAAGCGTGCAAGCGCGTGTACGACACTCCCGACGCTGCATGTCCCTGCGGAACAAAGGGGTACCGGGGACAACTTTTCTTCGTCGGCTATCACGACAAGTGCGGAACGATCCGTGCACCCTGGATACCGAAGTGCCCCGAGCACAAGCAAGTCAGGATCGTGTTTCCGGGTACTTCGTCGGCGACAGAAATTCGCTTCCAATGCCCTATATGCGATCGCGAGCTTCGCCGCGGCTTTGGCCATGTGCCCTGTGATTGCGGGCAGGGACAACTGACCTTTCAGCCCCATCGGGCCTCGTCCGTTTATACGCCACGCAGCGTGGTGATCGTGAACCCACCTTCTCGGGAACGCATACGCGCGATAGCCGAAGCTGGCGGGCCACCCAAGGCGCTGTCCTGGGTGGTTGACGGCATGAAAACGAAAACGGTCGAAGAAATCCCCGCAGGCCGGGAGACCTTGCGACGTCAGCTTGCATCGCAGGGCCTTCCGGCCGAGATAATTGAAAAGATGCTCGATGTGGCGGGCGGCGCGCCCGGTCTGCTACAGGAACGAGATCTGGTTCTGTCGCAGGGGCGTCGCGAAGACGCGGAAGCACAAGCTGTGACGATCGCTCTTGCGACGCTTGAGTCCCGCGTCCGTACAGAGGATCTGGTTGTCGCCACTGAGCCGTCAAGCGATCTGGGTGCCCTTTACCGCGTACGCTATGCAGAAGCGCTGCGGTCAGCGGGTGTGGCCGCCGTGGACCTAATCGAGCGATTCCCTGTTCTTACCGGGCATTATGGTTACACGAGAGGAGACCATGAACCTGGTAACGGGCGACTGGTTCCATACAAAGGGCGGCATGGGGAAGGTTACCGGGTCTATGCGGACATTGCCGAAACGGAAGCGCTGTTCGTTCGTTTGAATCCTCTGAGGGTGGCACAATGGTTGGCAGGACAAGGGTACGCGCTTCCGGTCTGGACTGATGAGCGGTCTGCACGTGAGGCGATACTTGAAGCCGCGGAAATGCCTATGCCTTCGTCAGGCAATGGGGACAATGCTTGTACGGTTGGTGGTGCGCTTCTGCGACTCGTTCACTCCTATGCACATCGCTTTCTCAGAATCGCAGCGGTTCATGCGGGGATAGACCGTAATGCGCTTTCGGAGCTGCTGGTGCCACTGCACCTAGGTTTCTTTGTCTATGCAGCTTCGAAAGGGGATTTCGTACTTGGCGGACTGCAGGCAGTCTTTGAAACAGAGCTCCATCGTCTGCTTGATGCCGTTGTATTCGACGAGCACCGCTGCGCGTTAGATCCGGGGTGTGCGGATGCAGGGGGGGCTTGCATGGCCTGCCTGCATCTTGGCGAGCCGTCGTGCAGATATTTTAACCGGCACCTCAGTCGCGCAACGCTGTTCGGTTCCAGCGGCTATCTACGAGCGTGAGAACGATCAGGAATCCCACCGAATTGAATTTCGAACTCGCTGGCTACCGACAACATACAGGCCGATCCTGGCCCTGCTAATGCCGACGTATGCAAACGTCAAGAGTTCTTCGCCTGACGGGTTGTCGGAAAGGGCGAGAACGACGACTTCACGTTCCAGGCCCTTGAAGCGATAAATCGAGTCAACCGGGATGCCGTGTCCGCCTGGCGCGGTAAAAAGGTACTCGCATACTCCAGTAGTGCGCAAGTCTGACAAGACCGCGTTCATGTCGCTCAGCACGACTAGTTGGGATGGCGAGATCTTCTCCTCTAGCAGGAGTGTTTCAACAAGTCGAACTATGGCTGTGGTGATCTTCTGTCCGCGTTCCACTTCGACGAAGTGCGGGATTGGACCATCGATCTCGTTGCCGTCAACGCGATCGCCAAAAAGGGCTGCGACCTTGAGGGCGATCCGGCGAGTGTTCCTGCAATTGACCGTCAGTTCGAATTCAACCAGTCCTTCCGGCAATACCCAGCCACGCCGGTAGAGGTTCTGATGCGAATCGGCAAAAAGGTAAAGCAAGTGGTTCTCGGCTAAAAGACTGCTTACGGAGGCAAGCCATTCTTCCGCGAAGTCCTGTGCTTCATCTACCAGTACGGCGTCGTATCGAGTGCCGTTGGTTTGCGCAGCGTCACCTAAGATACGAGGTGCTTCTGATTCGAACCAATTGTCGGCGGGGGTTAAGGGAATCTTGATCCGTGCCAATTTGGCTTCGCGAGCGGTAAGGCTGTGAAAGGTTTCTACGTCGACGTCCGAACCGGCCAGCGTCGATGCAAGGTGCTGTCGTAGCGGCGCATTGAAACACAGAAGAAGTGTTCGAAATCCGGACGATGCAAGTTGTCGAGCTTTTTCTACCGCGAGGATAGTTTTTCCCGTTCCTGCGCCACCCAGAACGGCTGCTTTCCTGACACGCTTGAGCATCTGGAACGCCCGCGTCTGTTCCGCCGTGAGGTCGATCAATGCCGGTTCGACGTCGCCTATAACATCCCGCAGGAGCCGGTGCACCGTAACGGTGGGAGCTAGATGCCTGATCAGTCGCTCGAGCTCGTTGGTCGAGATAGGGCTCTTTTTTTCCCAATGACGAAACACTCTTTCAATTGCAAGCCAAGGTTCCTGCAGATCGGCCCTGTCGATTATTAGTTCGCGGGGTGCGTTGGAGCCTAGCGGTGCATTGACTACGACGTCGGGGAAGACGACAGCGTGCACGATGGGAATGTTGCACAGTGCTGGATCTACTGCCCGGAAGTAGGCGAGCAGCGCATATTTCGAATCTTTGGCCTGATCAAAGGGATTCTTGAGGGCGTGCCGATTCCCATCGCGTGACGTAGAGAACCATGAGCCGTTGACGACTTCTATGCTTCCACCCTTAACCTCCAGTATGAGAATTCCTAACATCGGCGCGACGATAATAAAATCTGCTTCACCGTCTCCTTGCTGTTTGCCGCGACGGGCTTGCCAAGCGACTGAATGAAGTATCACCAAATCGTCTAAGGAAGAGAGTGCCTTTCGGACTTTCAGTTCCGATTTTGGGCTGTGCGGATACGGTTCTCGTGGGTAGATAGTTGCCATGATCTGTCGTTGCTTTTTGCTCGTCGCGAAACGCTCAGTAAGGCAGCTTCCACGATCGAGGCGTCAGAATGAAAATTAGCAGGTCGGCCCCTTTTCGTCTCTTCTTGGCTTCCTCCAGCGCGAACTTTGCCTGTCGGAGGTAGGCCTTGCCTGGTGCTGTCTTTCGTCGTGGCGTGTTCCTGAACGTCGCCGAGCTCAGTGGCGTTCCCGAAGACAAAGAGCGTTGGAGCTTAGCTTTTAGTCGGTCGGGGAGTGCAAATGGTTGTTGCCGGTGCGCTGACTGCGACAATTTCCGTAGATACGATCGGCATATGTTGGACGGTGTCAGAGGAGGCCTCTGCTAGGCTTGATTTGCGCTAGTATGACCGAATAACCGAGGACCAGGACCATTGATTCCCTACCATGTTTCCACACGTGGTGCGCTGACGCCGGATAGCGTTCGGGAGTTGGGGCTGTCGATGCATGACATTTGCGAGGCTGTAGGATTACCGAGAACGTGGCTGGATGCGAGCGGTGAGCTACGACGAGAAGAAGTACTTCTCATCATCAGGGAGTCGGTAGATGATCTTGATTTCAGATTTCTCGGACGACTAGCTCATGGACGGCCAAAGACTTGAGCCATGGATGCATCGCAAGGAGGCCGTGGCAAAGATATTCTGAAGAGGATGGTGACGCATCTTGAGAGCTCTGACCGGGCGTTGGGCATGGAGGAGGTTGTTGGCGAATTGCTGCTGGCAACGCGACAGGGGCATGAAGGGAAATGAGCAAGGGCAGACCGGACTGGAAAAACTACGAGCGATTGGTGGCTCAACTTGTTGCCCAGCAACTTTCTACGGAATACTGCGTTACGCCAAACGCACGAGTTTCGGGAGCTATCAGCGGGCGCAACCGCCAGATTGATGTTTTGATTGATCTACGTCGTGACACGGACAATAGCCGGCGTATCATCATCGATGCCAAAGCACGGTCACGACGAATCGACGTTACTCATGTAGAGGCGTTTCGTGGGCTAATGGAAGATGTTGGTGCGACGCATGGCTACCTTGTTTGCCCACGTGGGCACACCTCTGCAGCCGAACGAAGAGCGCAAGATGCCGTGTCGATTCGCCTGCTACCGCTTGATCGTTTGGAAGACTTCAATCCTTCGGCTTGGCCCGATTGCATGGTGGCAGGATGTCGAGGTGGGAAGGTGTTCTGGAGCGGCTACCCTTCGATAGACCTGCATGTCGTGCCTTTGTCTGCGACGTCAAAGGAAATGCGCCGCATCTCTTTCGTCCACTATGTTGGGAAGTGTGACCGCTGTCATCACTTTCATGTGCGATGCACGGCCTGTCTCGAGATGTTTTCTCCACCGTATGACTCCGACGATGATGGGCACCAATGCAGGTGTCGCAAGCCGTGGTTCTGGCTTGCATCGGTAGAGACTGACGACACCGGTCGAAAGTCAGCGGAACTGCACTTTGTCACGGCGGTGCATGGCGAGGTACGGGTCGAGACTGTCGATCGTCGTTCGATGTAACGGGACAGTCCTAACTAGTTGGTCATCGTGCAAGCCCAGGGCGGAAAAGTGGCAAGGCTGCTGCACTTGCAACGCAAACCACCGTTGGATAGGTCGCACCAAAACCGGGGATGTCGTTGGGCACAATAACAGAATGGTTCTACACCGCTCCTTTGGAGAGTTTCGCGGTGCGCCGCGGCGATCCTCTCGGGATGCGTCATGTCGCTGAAGAGATTGCCGAGTTGTTGGCGCCGGGGTTGTCGAATCGCACCATGGACGCGCGCTGGCTGTCAATCATGTGCTGGGCGCTGGAGCACGCGCACCCGGCGTGGCGCAAGTTCGGTGCTGGCGCTGACGAGGGGACGGTCGCATCGCGCGACGCGGCGAGAAGTCTTTACACGTGGATTCGCCCGCTAGAACTGCTGTGGATTGCGCGCACGTTCAAGGCGACCTCGGACCAGGCGGCCGAGCGTCGGCAACTGCCAGGCGTGCAGGCCGTCCGGCGATGGGTCGAGGGCGGCGCTACGGAGGCGCGCTTCGGCATGTTCCCCGAATCGTACGCACGCTATCGCTTTAACGGCGTGTACGGCGCGTATCGAGTGGCGTTGCGCTCGCTTCCGGGTCTTACGATCGGAGCGGATGGCTGGAGGCTCGACAGCCATGGCAAGGCGCTCGCGGAGATCGTGCATGGCAGCGTGCGGATGAAGCCGGGGCAGAGCATCAGAGGCGGGCGTCGTTCGCTGCCGGAAGAACATTGGCTCGAACGGTTTGAGTGGCATCGTGGCCGCGGTACGCCCACGTGTCTGCCGACGGTATTGACCGATCCACGGCGTCTTCCTACGGACGAATCCAGGGTGCTGGCACAGTCGCTATTTTCATCGGCGGCCGGTGACGAAAACGGCCGGCGACGCAGGAGCGTACTTGAGGCTGCTGCGGCTTCCCGGGCGACAACGCGGCCCGCGCTCTACGCTGACATCGCACGCCGCCTCGCAGGCGAACCCTCGACTGAACGCCTTCAATATTGGTCCGCATTCTCCGAGCTTGCTGACGCGGGAATTGCCGCGATGAATGCGTGCTGGAGTGTGGCTGGAAAGCGCGATGCGAGCGGCGGTGGAACGGGCACGACGACAATCGATGGCGTACTCGCTCACGGTGACGTGGTTCATGCGTTGGACGAACTCGGGCGCGCCGCAAAACGCTGGAAGAAAGAAGGGACCTCGGCGGGCTCGTTCTCCGTCGTCGATGTGCTGGCGGGCGGCATCGTCGCAGCCGGCGCCGATCGCAGGCGCAGGCTGAAGGCGCTTGAACGGCATCATGCGACGTATGGCGGCGGCCTTCGCTGGCTCATGTTCAGCGGAAACGATTTGAAGCTGCTCGCGCCGTCGCGTGGCGGCGAGGCGAGCAACTATCGCGTGAGGATCGAAGCGCTGAGCCGTCTGGGCGTCCAGTGCGGCGTCATCAGGCGCATTCCGGACGCATTGCTCGGTGCGGATGCGTTCGACCCGGAAGGAGCGATGTAATGGCGACATCCAGCACGAAGCGGAAGCTTCTGGCGCCGCAATGGAAACCGCTCGCCGGCATCGGTCGAAGCGACACTGGCCGACTGCTCGGCGCGTTGCTCACCACCTACGATCCACCGGATCCGTCCGTATTGATCGAGCATTATCTGTCGCATTGGCTCGGCCTCGAGAACAGCTACGTCAGCGAAACGGACGACCGGCTGCGCTACTTCGCCGAGCTTGAGGCGGTACTGCGAGGTATCAAAGGGCGCATTGCAATCGTGTCGTCGGGCGGCGACTCGCCTGCCTGTTCCGAAGGCTGGATCTGGAATTACATCGCGCGCTTTCAGGTTGGCGCGACTGGCGCAGCGGCCCAGCACGCGAAGCTCTGGATGTTCCACTACGAAGCGACCGAAGCGGGCGCGTCGCAGACGCTCGAAATCGTCATCTCGTCTGCGAATCTCACGCAACCTGGATTGAGTAACCAGATCCAGAGCGGATGGCGCTGCGTTGTGTCGCTGGCCTCCACCGGATCGAATGCGCGCGAGAAGGGTTGGGGTTGCCTGCCGAACTTTCTTGCTGCACTCGGCCGCGCATCGGGCGCGGATAGTGCGCGGATCGCTGAATGGCGTGAGCTGCTGCGCCGGGCGGAGTGTCCGGAGGGCGTCGAGTTTATCGCAAGTGTGGCGGGCAAGCATTCACCAGCGACGCTGCGCACGCGAGACACCGCATGGGGCATTTCGGGACTTGCGAATCTCTGGTCGCGCAAGCATCCACGACAATTGACAGTGCTTACGCCCACGTTCGGACGTTGGGAACGCGACGGTTTCGAGCAATGGTGTGAGACGGCAGCCGTAGAACCACACGATGTCGCTTCGGCATGGATCGGGTGTGAGCATCCTTGGGCCGACAACTGGCAACTGGATCAGTCCAGCGAGCGAGCGCTCACGGACGCGGGAATGCAATGGCGCGAGATCGCCGTGCCCGATGGCGTCAAGCAGAGTCCGCTAGGCGACGAACATAAACAGGAAGACCGGCGCTGGAGCCACGCGAAACTCTATGAGTTTCGCGAGGGCAATCAGCACCGCCTGCTCGTGACATCGGCTAATTTCAGCGAGTCGGCCTGGGGCCGGTGGAATCCGGACGGTAAGCTCGAGATCGGCAACTTCGAACTCGGTGTCGCGTTTCCGGTACGCGATGCCTTTGGCGGCCGGCTGGGGCAAGGCGAATTTGTGCGGCATACCTGCGAGGTCGATTACAGTCGCGACGCTGAGCCGCAGATCGGTTGGCTCGCGGCCGACTGGGACGGGAAGACGCTACAGATCGGATGCCGCGCGCGATGCCCGCTCGTGGCCAGGATTGAGGTCACGGTAGCGCGTGCAACAAGTATCGGTCGCCACAGGGTTGAGTGGTCGAGCGGCGTACCGTCCCGGGCTGCGCTTGCGTGGCCCGAGGCCAAAGGAGATATCCCGGTCGCAGTGACGGTGATCACCACAAAAGGCGAATTGAGGACAACCCCGATTCACGACACCCGCACGAGCGACGATGGCCGCCTGCTTTGTCCTGACTACGACGAAGCGAAGCTGCGTGAAGCGGCCGACCTTCTGCTTGAAGAAAAATACGGCTACGTACGCGTACCGGACGAAGGCGATCGCAAGGGCTCTGGCGACGGTAGGCGTAAAGGCGCCGCCGGCGGCGACTATGCGGTTGACGCTTACCTCGATGCTTGCCGGCGCTTTCGCTGCGTCGACAACTGGTGGAACGATCTTCAGTCCGCCGATGAGAATTTGCGCAAGCAGATCGTCAGCGACGGCAGGCAGCTCTACGAGCGCTGGCACAGAGCGGGCGAGTCAGCTCCGAACCTCGGTGAACGCGTTGCCGCGCGTATTGCGGCCGACGAACTTCAATTGAGAATCAGGCAGAACAAATGAGTCTTGATATCAATGCGCGCAGTTGGCAATTTCTCGACCGCAGGAAGGCGAAGGGCTATATCGAGTGCCACGACAGGCACCGAGCCCTGAATCCGGGATGGAAGCAACTCAAGCTGCCGACGACCAAGCGCCAGTTCACCACCGCGAAAGCAATTCTCGACCGGATGAATGGCGGTACCGAGGGCATTCTGCTTGCCGATGATGCCGGTCTTGGCAAGACGACTGTCGCTACGCTGTGCGCGCTCGTTTTCGCCGGAAACGGCAAGAGTGTGCGCATTCTCGCGCCGAACGAAGTGATGGCGCGCCGCTGGCGCCAGGAACTAGAGTTGCATATCGACGCCGTTGCCGAGCATGCTCGCGCCTTGAAACTGGATACGGCAAAAAACCGCCTGCGGAGCCACATCACGCGGCTGACCGATGGCACGATCGCTGTGTCGACGCATCACAAGGCGGAGAGGCTGGTGTGCGATCTGCTGATCGTCGATGAAGCGCATAGGGCGCGTTCGGAACATGCCAGACTCGGCCAGGCTATCGGCGATGCAAGAAACCAGATCGGCCGCCTGCTCGTCATCACCGCGACTCCCTTTAGCATCGATCCGAACGATCTGGCGACACTGCTCAAGCGAATTGGCGGCGATGCGGCGGTGAAACCGATGCGGGATTACGCCGAGCTACTCACGAAGCTGTGGCGAGGACGTCATGCGAGCACGCCGCGCGAGATGGCAGTCGAGCTTGGCGAGGCTGCACGCCTCGCGGTGAAGGAGATGAAGCCATTTGTGATCCGGCATGGAATCAAGGATCTAGCCCCCAGTGAGCGGAAAGCGTTCGGCGAGATCCCTCATGTCGACGACGCCGGGGCGACCACACCGCTCGAGGCCTCCGAAGAACTTCTGGAGGTGATGCTGCGGGCCGACCGTGCGCTCGAATTGGGGCAACGTTGCAAGGCGTGGCCGCACGTACGGCGCAATGACCCGCGCTATCACGTTTCGACGGGTAAGCTCGCCGAGGATCTTGAGGTACTGACGCGCAAGGTCGCCGGCCGCGGCGGCGATGTCGAGGCGTTCGCGGCGCACCATCATGGACGCCGCGCGCAAACGGCGCTACGAACCATCGACACGCATCCAAAGATCGCGGACACCGTACGAATGGCGAAGTCGCTCGTCGCTCAGGGCGAAAAGGTTTTGATCTTCTGCCGCCATCATCTGCCAGCAGCGGAGTTGACCGCGGCACTCGCGGATGCGATCCGTTGGCCGGAACGAGCCGCTGGTCATGCCGAGGTCCGCGAGGTCTGGCGCACGGCCTGGGATGAAGTTTTCGAGCAGGAATCGGAAGCCGTCAAAGGACGCTCAGCCGAAACTCGCCTCGACAATTTTATAGAATGGTTGTGTTCAGATGGCGTGTGCGCACAGGTCGGTCACTGGCTTGGCGAGACCGCAGCATCGGCTCTCGTTTCGAAGCGATCACTCATTACAGGACTCGCGCGCGACACGAACGCCGGATACGGGATCGCCGCGCAGGCGAAGCAGTTATACCGGCAACTCATCGACAGGGAGTCGGCCTCGACGCGTTCAATCTTGCTGCGAAGTGATCCACAGAGGCTGCCCGGTGCGACGCATGCGCGAGTGGCCGCTGTCTGCGATCCAGACGCCAGCGCGTTCGGGCAATCCCATCCGGAGGTGTTTTTTACGAATGCGCCTGACACTGTGGTGGCCGTGTTCAATAGTCCGTTCGGGCCGGACGTTCTGGTCAGTACCGACACCTTGAGCGAAGGCGTCGATTTGCACCGGTTTTGCCGCCACCTGATTCACCATGAACTGGATCCGAGCCCCGTCCGGACGGTGCAGCGAAACGGCCGCCTGCGTCGAGTCGATTCGTGGGCGTCCAAAATCGAGAAGCCGATTCGCGTTTTTTATCCGGCCTTGATGGGTACGCGAGACGAGAAAGCTGTCGCGATCATGCGACAACGGATTTCGCAGTTCGATCTGCTTATGGGGGGCATGCGCGAGGAAGTCGATGTGGAGGCCGCCAGTGACGATCTGACGGGCTTAGGGGAGATTCTCGAACACGCAGGTGAAAAGATGCGCGGGTTGAACCTGTTGCCTTAAAGAGGGTGCCGGTGCTGGGAGTGAGATATTGGCGTCGCCACGTGCTGCAGGTTGCGTCGACCGGCGGCATTCAGGACGGACAGTGCATAGACGCCAGCGAGTGCTCGACGGATTCGCACCGCGATAACAGGCGCTGAGCCACGTAGCGCTGTTTGGGTCTAAAGTCTTCGCTTTGGGGGCCGATACTCCATAGGGGAACTACAAGGGAGCCCCGGTTAATGCGACCTATGCCATTTCACAACGACAGTAGTGGCCGTGCCTGTGATCGATCGGGTGCTGCTCTGGGGCGAATAAAAGAGGGAACCCTTTACGCGCTTCTCCTAGTGTGTACCGACGAAGACCTCGAACTACTTGCGTTGAAGGGGCCATGGCTTAGCTCATTCGCATCGGGCGCCCAATACAAACGATTCCCCTCTTACTCATCAAGGTATAGCGCCGCGCCCGGCGATGAAATTTGCGCCTTCGGTGGCAATGCAGTGAAAAATCAGTTGCGCGGTGGAGGGCCAGAATACGGAGAGGTTGTGGTCGATGTGTGCAAGCGGCTTGGTGTCCCGCACAAGGGCTACTGGTCTAGCCAGGTGTCAAGCCCGGTGTACCTATTCGACACGGCTTTCGGCACGTTCAAGGGCGCTAAGATCTCATGCTGCAGCGCCTTCGGGTTGGTGGAGCAGAATTATGAAAACAATCGAAATCGAAGTGAGCACTGCGTGCGGGACGGGAGGGCTTCCTCCCCAATTGCTGGCGTTGGCGGGGAAAAAAACTACCTGGAGTGCGGACGAGCATAATGCGTTCGGTCTGATAGCCATTGTGACTGCGCCGCCCATGTACGTCGGTTTTTCGCTCGCGGACACATGGGCACATCATCGCTACTTAGCGGCAGTCGATCCGTTCGAGAAGCACTTGGCACTTCGACAGGAGTGGAAAGACCTAGACCCGCATCAGAAAACCATTCTTGCCGACGACTGGGGAATGGGATTCCCTTTGCTGTATCTGATGGAGTCGCTCGATCTTGTGCATTTCGCGCCGACTGACTACTGGGTCAAGTCGCTGGAGCTGACAACGGGAACCAAACTGGCGTTGAAAAAAGGCAAGCGGGGACCGCCAAAGCTGCCGGATTTCGTGGGGATTGACACGGCTGGGCGTTACCATGCCATCGAATGCAAAGGCACCCAGACATCGCGTTCGGCTCTCGCTTCGGCGATCGCGCACGGGGTACCGCAGGTCGAAAACCTGCGGAGCCCCGGGGCTCTGCCTCCTGCGATGCACGCATGCTTCGATAGCTGGCTGGTGGCAGGGTTGTACATTCCCATGGCGGGCAAGAAAACGCGCCCGCTCCTTCAGGTTGCGGATCCGGATTTTTCGGCCCTGTCGAGTCTGATTGAGCAGGCGGGAGGCATCGAAGCCGTTGGCAGGGCGATATCTCTTACCGCGTTGTGTCAGCAGCTTGCTGCCATCGGTCTGCGTCGACTTGCAACCGTGCTGTTTTCGGGGAAAGCACAGCGAGGGGATGTTGATCTCGTACGTGCGCAGGCGGACATCAGCGATGAGGCGCAGGGGGCAGGCTTTTACAAGACCAGTGACGCGTGGGTTGCAGATCGGAATTCACAGCTATTCAGGCCCGAAGGATTGGACGCGGCAGCGCGCATCCGGCAAGCCAAGTCGTCCTATTCGGCGCCGGTGGAGTTAGTCGAATCGTTGACGGCGACGATCACCGACAGCGGAGTTGTGGATCGTCAAGCACTCGACGAGATTCTTGCGGGGTTGCTCGATACCCAGGATCAACATCTCGAATCAAGACGTGCACCGTTTAACGAGGGAAGGAGACCGACTCCGTGGATATCTGCTGAAGAAGACGGGATGAGCCGACTGAAATCCGAGTTCGGGATTCAAATTGAAACGGTGCTTGAGGAACACTGAGACGACGGAGAAATATCCATCACGCGAATTGTGACGCGATTCAATCGTGATCGTTCGATATGATCAGGCAAACCTCGATACATAGGCCACGAAGGGGCTAGGCGCATTGATGTCAAATCTACCCAAGAGGAGGCGCGATCTTCGACAACAACCCGAAATTGTATGACCTCATCCCCCGACCCTCGCTCATTTCGGAGAATTCGCTCGGATCTGTGCTCAACATCGCTTTGAACTACGTTGTGCGGGGAGTGAGGCAGGACGACGTTTTTTACCGGATCGTCTTTAAGAAGGATTCCTCTCGAGAGTTGATGGCGATCAATAGCGGAGAGCTCAAGGGGCTGCTCACGACCGCCTGTGTTGAAAAGGGGCGGATCAGTGCTGTGGCGGGCTTGGAGCCCGTGGAAGTCGATAACGCGCATGCGTTGATGCCTGCCCTGTTGGGGCTCAGCGTTTTTGGTGCAATGCAGGCCAACCTATCCTACATCGCGAATCTTTGTGTGGACATCAGAAATCACCAAATTGCCGAGGAGCAATCGCGTTTCGAGAGAATTTCTGCTGTCATCGTCGAATGCTTCGAGGCGATTCCGGATCTGGCGCTCGATAGCGCGATGAAGCACGCCTATCTCTCGCGGATCGCAAAAAACAACGACGATTGCCTCCAGATGTTCTTTCTCCAGAAGAGAGCTTTAGGAGCTTGTTGAGATCGCAGCCCGAGCCTTTTTCAGCTAGCTACAACGGCTGGTGGTCGGACGGACCGTCTGGCCCCTGCTACTTTCCTGGCAGATTTTTTGAGTCTGATGTTCTGAAGCATCCCGTGTTCGCCGTTTTTGAGCGCCTCGCGGCGGGAAAAATCTGCGAGATCATCATTAGTGGAAATTTCTCTGAGGAGAACATTGGCCGATATAAAAAAGCCGTCGTCCGGGCCCAATCGCAACTGATGGAATTGCTTGAGCACCGACTGGATGCTTTTGAGCGATTCACGAATGACGCAGAAACGGAACTTGAGAATTCAGCTCAACTTCCGGATTACGAACGCGAAAACAGGCTGAGCCATCTCGCTAATCACAAATCCTTTGTGGCACGAATTCGGGGTCGTCTCAACCACCTCTTGGACGTTAAATGCAGTAGCTTCGATATTTTGGCCCGCCTTGCTAACCAGGACGAAATCGACGCATTTCTCATCGATGGTGCGCTGGTAAGAAGCGCTCTGGAAGACGCTGAAGAGGTTTAGTGTCAATGCCAGCACCTCGTTAGCTCTATTGTATGGTGACGTGGCCTGATCTGTTGTGAAGACGCAACATGAAGGAGGGGGCTAGAGTAATTTGGCGTTGGTTTTTGTGATCCAGCCTCTCTAGATAAGCAAAGTTCACTACTTCGACGGTATCAAGTGACGGTATCGACGTCTTGGCGGCATTTTGTCGTTCGTGATACCGTCATTCGGGGGCGCAGGAGGGCTTTGTCGGCCCAATTCGGTGCGACGCATGGGTTCATCGGTCGATGCGTGGACGCCGATAGACCGTCTTAGACGGATGGACCGAACCGGGAGAATTTCTCAGCGCGATATGGCTTGCATAATGCAAGCCGCTAGAGCAGGGCGTGCGACGGTACGCTTTACGGTATCATGTTTGCATGGATCGTCTCGACCGCCCGTCGGCGTTGGCTTCAAGGGCCCAATTGACAATCGAGTGGGAGTGATTCGGCGCCGGGGCGTGCCTCGGTAGCGGACCACGGCATCTGACGATGCGGACGCCCGGCAGGGATGACCTGCCGGGCGTTGTCGTTTGTGCGAACGGCGATCGTGACTGGATTGACGCTGGAGGAGCGTGTCTTCCTTGCCGTCTTGCCCGCCCCGTGCACCGCCGCGCGCACGGCCGGACAGCGAGCGGATCAAGGCACCCGCGGTGCGCGGTGAATGGCTGGCCGCTGTGCCGGCACATCGCGCGATGCGATGCCCACATCCGTCTCGTCTCTGCCAAGTTCCGCCAGATATGACCACGGATAGATGCCGCGCGCGTGACCATCGCCGAACAGCAGGCGGATGCCGTACCCGGCCGGTTCCACGCCGTTCAGCGTCAGATCAAGCGGCGCGTCGACTTGTCTGCCATCAAGCCGGATCTTCCGGCACGCGGCGCACGGACAATCGCCGCGCAAGCGCGCATAGCCGATAGGCTGCGTGCTGCCGTCCGGCCAACACAGCGTCAACGCACGAGTCGCATGATCGAGACGAATCTCTGTCGGCGGCGTCATCGTGCATCTCCTCCAATCTGCACGATGGCGATGCGCACGGCCTTGCGTACTTCGGGATCGCGATCCTCCAATGCATCATGCAGCGCGGGCAGCGTCGCAGGATCGCGCAGTTCGCCTAGCGCGAGCGCCGCCTCCTTGCGCAGGTTGCTGATCGCATGCGACAGCAGCGCGGCGACCGCCGGCGCCGCGGCGGCGTCGCGCAATTGCCCGAGTGCGCGCACCGCGCGCAAGCGCACCTGCCAGTAATCGTCATCGAGCGCGGCGACGAGCGGCGCGCGTGCGACCGCGACACGCAGCTTACCGAGCGTCGCGGCCGCTTCCTCGCGTACCTGCCATTCGGCGTCGCGCAGCGCCGCAAGCAACGCGGTGACGACGGTCGTGTCGTCGGACGCCGCGAATCCGACCGCGCCGACCGCGATGCGCCGCACGTCCGCATAAGTGTCGTTCGTGGCGATGCGTGCGAGCGGCGACAACGCACGCACGTCCTTGAGCCAGCCGAGCACGGCGACGGCCTCGGCGCGCACGGCCGCCGCCGGCGCGTCGAGCGCGTGCAGTGCCGGCGTGAGCGCGTCGGGGTCGCGCAGTTCGCGCAGCGCGCGCAGCGCGGCGCCGCGCACGAACGGCTCGGCGTGTTCGGCCCAGCGGCACAGCACGGCGCCGGACGCGACATCCTTCAGTTCGGACAGGCTGTGTGCCGCGGTCGCGCGCACGTCGTCGTCCGGATCGAGCAGCGCGTGGCACAGCGTGTCGACGACGACGGGCTGCTCCCAGGCGGCGAGCACCCGCGCAGCTTCGCCGCGCACGACGGCGGCCGGATCGTCGCGCAATGCCGCAACGAAGACCGGCACGAGATCGGGATCCTCGAGATCGGCGAGTTCGAGCAGCGCGATGCGGCGCACGGATGCATCGGGTGCCGCAACACGTGCGACGAGCGCGGCATGGTCGGAGGCGTGCGCGCCATGCAGCGGGAAAGCAGGGGAGGAAGCGGTCATGGGAAAAATCAGGATCATTAACGAAGCGTGTGAGGCGTGACGAGCAGCGCGGTCGCACCGATCCGCGATCCGATGTCGAGTAGCAGCGTCTGCATCATTCGGCGCGTCTGTGCGTCGAGCACGCCGAACGATTCATCCGTCAGCAGGATGCGCGGTCGGAAGACCAGCACACGTGCGGTCTCGACGCGACGGCGGCCCGTCGGGTCAGCGCAGCAGGTACGGGATGTCGACCTTGACGGCGCCGGTCGGGCAGTCGCGTTCGCATGGCATGCAGTACCAGCATTCGTCGAACTGCATGTAGGCCTTGCCTTTGGTCACGTCGATGGCGAGCAGGTCGAGCGGGCACACGTCGACGCAGACGGTGCAGCCCTTGTCGGCGATGCAGCGGTCCTCGTCGATCGTCACGGGCGCGCTGCTGCGCAGGAAGATGTCGTGCGGGGTATGGGGCACGGTAAGGCTCCTCGGAGTCAGAGGGCGGCCGCGAGGGCGGCCGGTTCGCGGATGCGCAGGTGCGCGTAGGCGCTGCGTTCGTCGTCGGCAAGCGGCACGACGTAGGGCTCGACCGGCCGTTTCTCGCTGCGCATCGTGCCGTCGGCATCTTTGCGCAACCATGTGTGGCAGAACCATTCAGCGTCGTTGCGATGCGGAAAATCGACGCGATGGTGGTATAGCCCCCAGCGGCTCTCGGTACGGAACAGCGACGCACGCGCGGCCATTTCGGCGCAGTCGCGAATCGCGCGCACTTCGGCCGCGCGCATCAGTTCGTGCGGATGGACCGCCTTGAGTTCTTCGATATCCTCAATAATGTCGTCAAAGCGTTGCAGTCCGATTTCCATCTTGCGCGTCACCTTCGGCGGTTGCAGGTAATCGTTCACCATGCGGCGCAGCTTGTATTCGACCTGCGCCGGCGCGAGGCCACGCTCGCGTGTGAGGGGCGCGAGCACGCGGGTGCGTTCGGCCGCGACCTGTTCGTCGTCCACCGGCGCGTGATCGCGGCCGGCGACGTAGTCGGCCGCGTTCTGCCCGGCGAACCAGCCGTAGGTGAACGCGCCGAGCATGTAGTTGTGCGGGACGGCCGCCATGTCGCCGGCCGCGTAGAGCCCCGGAACGGTCGTTTCCGCGCGGGCGTTCACGTATACGCCTGACGCGCTATGGCCGCTGCAGAAGCCGATTTCGGAGATGTGCATCTCGACCATCTGGCGTCGGTAGTCGGTGCCGCGCCCTGCGTGGAAGCGACCGCGGCTCGGCCGCTCGTTCGTGTGCAGGATCTGCTCGATGGTCTGGATCGTTTCTTCGGCGAGGTGGTCGAGCTTCAGGAACACCGGGCCGTTGCCGCCTTGCAGTTCCTGGTAGAACTCCCACATCATCTGGCCGCTCCAGTAGTCGCACTCGATGAAGCGTTCGCCCTTGCCGTTCGCGGTGAAGCCGCCGAGCGGGCCCGTCACGTACGCGCAGGCCGGGCCGTTGTAGTCCTTGATCAGCGGATTGATCTGGAAGCATTCGAGGTTCGCGAGCGCCGCGCCGGCGTGGTACGCCATCGCGTAGCCGTCGCCCGCGTTGGTCGGGTTTTCGTACGTGCCCATCAGGTATCCGGATGCCGGCAGCCCGAGACGGCCGGCCGCGCCGCAGCACAGGATCACGGCCTTTGCGCGGATCACGTGGAAATCGGCCGTGCGGCAGTCGAAGCCGAGCACGCCGCTCGCGCGGCCGTGCGCGTCGGTCAGCACGCGCGTCGCGACGATCCGGTTCGTGATCGCGATGCGCGCACGCTTCAGCTGCCGGTACAGTACCTTCTTGATGTCGTGACCTTCCGGCATCGGCAGCACGTACGAACCCAGGTGGTGGACCTTCTTCACCGCGTAGTCGCCGGTGCCGTCCTTTTCGAACTTCACGCCCCAGCGGTCGAGCTGCTCGATCGTCGCGAAGCTGTGCGTCGCGTATGCGTATACGGCCTGCTGGTCGACGATCCCGTCGTTGGCGATCGTGATCTCGCGTGTGTATTGCTCGGGCGTCGCGTGGCCGGGAATCACCGCGTTGTTCAGGCCGTCCATCCCCATCGAGATCGCGCCGCTGCGCTTCACGTTGGCCTTCTCCAGCAGCAGCACGCGCAGCGACGGGTCGCGCTCCTTCGCCTTGATCGCCGCCATCGGACCGGCCGTGCCGCCGCCGACCACGACGATGTCGTATTCGAGTACATGGGTGTTCATTGCGGGTTCCTTAATGGTTGGTGCGTCTTCTGCCGGTCGATGCGCAGCCGGTACTGGAACGCGTCGCCACGGAAGTACAGGTGTTCGTAGTCGATCGGCGCGCCCGATGCGTCGTGCGTCAGGCGCTCTATCCGCAGCACGGGGCTGCTTTCCTCGACGCGCAGCGCATCGACGATTTCATCGTCGGCGAGGATCGCGTCGATCGACACGTCGGCGTGGCCGAGCGGCACGCCGCAGTCGTTCTCGAGAATCAGGAAGATGTCGCGGGTTGCGAGATCGGCGCCCGCGAGCCGCTTGCCGAGCGCCGCGGGCACCCACGTCTGCTCGAGCGACACGGGCTCGCGGTTCAGCAGCCGCACGCGGCGGATCTCGACGAGCGGCGCGCCTTCCGGCACGTTCAGCTTCGCTGCGAGATGGCGGTCGGCCTTCACGGTGCGAAAGCTGCGCAACTGGTTGACGATTTCGTAGCCCATTGACGACATCGCCTCGGCGAAGCCCTGCAGCGATGTCACGTTCTGGAACGCCTTCGGCTTCGATACGAACGTGCCCTTGCCGTGCAGCCTGAACAGCAGGCCTTCCTTCTGCAGGTCGCCGAGCGCCTGGCGCACCGTGATGCGGCTCACGTCGAACATCGCGCAGAGTTCGTGCTCGGACGGCATCCTGCTGTGTGGCGCATAAGTGCCGTCGAGGATACGCGTGCGCAACGTGTCCTTGATCTGCACGTAGAGCGGGGCCGCCGACAGCGGCACGACATTGGAGCGGGTCATTGGTCAACTTGTCATGACAAGAGGAATCGAGTGTAGTGACCGCGTTCGCACGCCCAAACCAACCATTTCTGATTTCGACATTCCGATTCCGGAAAAGCGGGGCGGCTGCGCGGCCGAGGTTCGTCCGGATCTGCCCCTTGTCGACCGCTCGACACCGTCGACGATCGGGCATGAGCGCTCGCGTGTGCCACGCATGTCGATTCCCCGCTGCGTCGTTCGTCGTATCGATGTCGACCGGATTCGCGACGGCGTCCGCAGCCCGGTTCCTCGTCGAGGCCTGACCTACGGAGAGAAAGGAGGTGCCAGATGCCTGATTCCCGCTATCGCTGGGTGATCGTCGCCGCGGGCGGCCTGATGGGCTGCATCGCGATCGGCGCGATGTTTTCGCTGCCCGTGTTCCTGCGGGCCGTCGCACGCGACACCGGCTGGTCGATGACCGGCATTTCCGCCGCGATGACGCTCGGCTTCATCGCGATGGCCTTCGCGAGCATCGGCTGGGGCAGCCTGTCGGACCGGATCGGCACGCGTGCGGTGGTCGTGACGGGCGCCATTCTGCTGCCGGCGAGCCTGGCGCTTGCGAGCCGCGCGCCGTCGCTGCTTGCGTTCCAGCTCATTTTCGGGCTGGCCGTCGGCAGCGCGACGGCCGCGGTGTTCGCGCCGATGATGGCCTGCGTGACGGGCTGGTTCGACACGCATCGCAGTCTCGCGGTGTCGCTGGTGTCGGCCGGCATGGGCATGGCGCCGATGACGATGTCGCCGCTCGCGGCATGGCTCGTGTCGGGCCACGGCTGGCGCACCTCGATGTTGTTGATCGCCGCGCTCGCGGCCGCCGTGATGATTCCTGCGTCGCTGCTCGTGCGCCGCGCCCCCGCGCTCGACGGGCCGCACGCCGAGCCGGCGCCGGCCGGCGTGCCCCGATCCGCGCCGCTGTCGGTCGGCGGCGCGCTGCGCTCGCCGCAGTTTATCGTGCTGCTGCTGACCAATTTCTTCTGCTGCGCGACGCATTCCGGCCCGATCTTCCACACGGTCAGCTACGCGGTGACGTGCGGGATTCCGTTGATCGTCGCGGTGTCGATCTACAGCGTCGAGGGGCTCGCCGGCATGGGCGGGCGCATCGCGTTCGGGCTGCTGGGCGATCGCCTCGGCGCGAAGCGCATGCTCGTGGCGGGACTGCTCGCGCAGGCGCTCGGCGCGCTCGGCTACTACTTCGTGCGCACGCTCGACGGGTTCTACGCGGTCGCGACGCTGTTCGGTTTCATCTATGCGGGCGTGATGCCGCTCTATGCGGTGCTCGCGCGCGAAAATTTCCCGCTGCGGATGATGGGCACCGTGATCGGCGGCTGCGCGATGGCCGGCAGTCTCGGGATGGCGGCGGGGCCGGTCGCGGGCGGCCTGATCGTCGATGCGCTGGGCAGCTACGGTTGGCTGTACCTCGGATCGTTCGCGATCGGCATCGGCGCGTTCCTCGTCGCGATGATGTTCCGTCCGTTTTCGAAGGCGCGGTCGCAAGTGGTCGCCGCATGACCCGGCAGTCGCGAAACGGCGATTCCGGCGGGACGACGAACGCCGATCGACCCAGACGAAAATAAAAAAAACAGGGCCGGACATCGCCCACGCAAACAGAGCGAAATCGGCGCAAAATCGGCGCGGAGCCTGCTGCGGCGCAGCACAGCGGCAACTCGTGGCGATCGGCGCCCATGCGCGCCGATTCGGCCCTTAAAAAACACAATATCGAGCATGCCTTCGAAGGGCCTGTCATACGCACGTCACCCTGCTAGAATTCGGCTGCCGCATTTGTTCCGATTGACTGATGAGATTGCTTGACGCACTGGTCGAACAACGCATTGCCGCTGCTGCCGCGCGGGGCGAGTTCGACGATTTGCCGGGTACCGGCGCGCCGCAGGCGCTGGATGACGACCTGCTCGTACCCGAGGAGGTGCGGGTGGCCAACCGTATCCTGAAGAATGCGGGCTTCGTGCCGCCGGCCGTCGAGCAACTGCGCGCGCTGCGCAATCTGCAGGACGAACTGCAGGCGGTCAGCGATCGTGCCGCGCGCTGCCGGCTGCAGGCGAAGATTCTCGCCCTCGACATGGCGCTCGAATCGCTGCGCGGCGGCCCGATGGTGATGCCGCGCGATTATTGCCGGCGCATCGCGGAACGTCTGTGCGAGCGCGGGCTCGACGACGCGCCCGCCGAAGCGGGGCCGATGTGAGCGCCGACGCGCTGCACGACGCGGCAGCCGGATCGGTTGCTGCTCCCGATTCTCCCGTTCCCGAAGCCACACCCGTGTCGGCGCGCGACCTGCATTTCATGCGGCTCGCGCAGGCCGCTGCCGAAGAGGCGCGCGCGGCCGGCGAAGTGCCGGTCGGCGCGGTGCTCGTGCGCGGCGACGAGGTGATCGCACGCGGCTTCAACCACCCGATCGGCGGGCACGATCCGTCGGCCCATGCGGAAATGGCCGCGCTGCGCATGGCCGCGCAGCATCTGCAGAATTACCGGATGCCCGGCTGCGAGCTGTACGTGACGCTCGAGCCGTGCCTGATGTGCGCGGGCGCGATCATGCACGCACGCATCGCGCGAGTCGTCTACGGCGCCGCCGATCCGAAGACGGGCGCGTGCGGCAGCGTGATCGACGCGTTCGCGAATCCGCAACTCAACCACCATACCGACGTAACCGGCGGCGTGCTCGCCGACGAGTGCGGGGCCGCGCTGAAGTCGTTCTTCGCGGAGCGCCGTCGCGCGCTGCGTGAAGCACGGCTCGCACGCGACGCCGAATCCGGCGCGCCGTAACCCTTGCCGCACCCGTCGCCCGTCGCCCGGAGCGGGGCGGGCAGCACGGTTCGGTGAACCGGAGACGGTTCGGACCCTCTAAGCAGGTTTGACGACCTCGACACCTTTCGCCATGTCCCTCCAGCCCGCTGCGTCCTACACCATCCGCCTGCTGGCGCCGTCCGGCTATCCGCACGACCCCGATGCGATCAACCGCGCGCTCGAGCGCCTGAGCGGCTCGCAACATCGCATCGAGAACATCGAGGCGACGCAGCGCCGCTTCCAGCGATTCGGCGGCACCGACGGCGAGCGGGCGGGCGACCTGAACCGCCTCGCGGATCCGGAGCGCGCGCTGCCGGACATCGCGCTCGCGGTGCGCGGCGGCTACGGCGCCGCGCGCATCCTGCACGGGCTCGACTATCGCGGGCTCGAGCGCCGGCTGCGCGACCAGCCGATCGCGCTCGTCGGCCACAGCGACTTCACCGCGATCCAGCTCGCGCTGTACGCGAAGGCGCGCATCAAGTCTTTCGGCGGCCCGATGCTGTCGGCCGACTTCGGCGCGGAAACGCCGAGCGACTTCACGATGCAGCACTTCTGGCAGACGCTGACGCAGCCGAGCACGACGATCATCGCCGAGGCGCCGCAGGTGCAGACCGTGAACGTGACGGGCACGCTGTGGGGCGGCAACCTGGCGATCCTCACATCGCTCATCGGCACGCCGTACATGCCCGACATCGAGGGCGGCATCCTGTTCGTCGAGGATGTCAACGAACAGCCGTTCCGGATCGAGCGGATGATCTATCAACTGCATCTGTCGGGGCTGCTCGCGCGCCAGCAGGCGCTCGTGCTCGGCCAGTTCACCGGCGCGCGGCCGTTCGAATACGACAACGGCTACGACATGCAGGCGATGATCGACCAGGTGCGCGAGGTGGTCGGCATTCCGGTCGTCACCGGGCTGCAGTTCGGCCACGTGCCCGACCTGCTGACGCTGCCGTTCGGCGCGCAGGCGCAACTGGTCGCGAATGCGCACGGGTTCCGGCTCACGTTGTCGGACTATCCGCACCTCGGCTGACGCTGACGTGGTCGATGAAAAGGCGGGGTTCCCGCCTTTTTCTTTATGTAAATGCGCAACTAACGGTCAAAAATCCCGGCGGACTTCGACAGCGTCGTCGCCGGTTCTTGCACCAGTATTGTCAACAAAATCCCGGGAAGGGTATACGACAAGAACGGCCTCTGTCATGGCATACAGGCTTGGTGTGCATGGATTTCGCGCATCCCGCACCGATTGAGGTCGCGGTCGTGCACGCCGATTGTGCGAAACGCCGGAAAAGAATTGTTGACAATTTTTATGTCCGTCCTAGGATGAGGACCATCACACGATGCAGAACATGAACGATCCCGATACCCATCCGTCCGGCGCTGCCGGTCCCGAAGCGATCGCCGAGCGGATCCGCACGGCGATCCTCGAGCATCGGCTCGCGCCCGGCGCGAAGCTGACGGAGGCACAGCTCTGCGACGTGTTCGGCGTGAAGCGCGGAACGATCCGGCAGGCGCTCTCGCAGCTCGCGGCCGACAAGCTGGTCGATCTCGAGCCGAACCGCGGGGCGTTCGTCGCGAGTCCGACGCTGCAGGACGTGCACGAGGTGTTCGAGATGCGCAGGATCATCGAGCTGGCCGTCGTCGAGCGGCTCGCGACGGGGCCGGGAGCGAAACGGCTCAAGGGCGTCGCCGCGCTGATCGACAAGGAACGCAAGGCGTTCGAGCGGCACGACTTCGCAGCGTGGATCCGCCTGTCGGGCGAATTCCACACGGCGCTCGCGGCGCTGACGGGCAATGCGACGCTCTGCGAGTGCCTCGACGGGCTCGTCGCACGCTCGACGTTGATGTCGGCGCTGTATGAATCGCACGGGCGCAGCCCGTGCTCGTGCGACGACCATGACGAGATACTGACCGCACTGGAAGCGGGCGATTCGAAGCGGGCGGTGACGCTGATGGCGCACCACCTGCAGCATGTCGAACTGAAGATGCTGGACCGGCCCGCGCAAGGGCAGGTCGATTTGCGCGAAGTGTTCGGCGGCGCCTGAGCGGCGACGCGAACCCGGCCGCGCGCCACACGACGAGAGCAATGCAGGCCGGCGGTTCGCGCCGCCGGCCGCCAGTCCGACTCCGGGCAACGATCCGGAGCGATATCGATGACGGTGGAGCGGCTGTTCGGCCGCGTCAAGGAGAAGTCATGGCTCAGTTCAGTGTGGCGCACGACAGTGCGTATCCGGCGGAAGAAGGCGGCGAGGGCGGTGGCCCCACGTTGCCGGACGGTTACAGTCAACGTTTGTACAACGAAGATTTGGCACCCCTTAAGAATCAGACATGGGGCGCTTACAACATCTTCGCATTCTGGATGTCGGACGTGCACAGCGTCGGCGGCTACGTGTTCGCGGGCAGCCTCTTCGCGCTCGGGTTGACGAGCTGGCAGGTGCTGATCGCGCTGATCGTCGGCATCACGATCGTGAACCGGCTGTGCAACCTGATCGCGCGGCCGAGCCAGCAGATCGGCGTACCGTATCCGGTCGCGTGCCGCGCGACGTTCGGCGTGCTCGGCGCGAACGTGCCGGCCGTGATCCGCGGGCTGATCGCGATCGCGTGGTATGGGATCCAGACCTATCTCGCGTCCAGCGCGCTCGTGATCGTGGTGCTGAAGTTCTTTCCGCAATGGCTGCCGTACGCGGACGTCCATCGCTACGGCTTCCTTGGGCTGTCGGCGGTCGGCTGGGCCGGCTTCATGCTGCTTTGGGTGCTGCAGGCGCTCGTGTTCTGGAACGGGATGGAGACGATCAAGAAGTTCATCGACTTCGCGGGCCCGGCCGTCTACGTCGTGATGTTCATCCTGGCCGGCTACATGGTGTGGCGCGCGGGATGGCGCAACATCGGCATCAACCTCGGCGGCGTGAAGTATCACGGCGCGGAAGTGATCCCGGTGATGATCACGGCCGTGTCGCTCGTCGTGTCGTACTTCTCCGGGCCGATGCTCAATTTCGGCGATTTCTCGCGCTACTGCCGCTCGTTCGGCGACGTGAAGCGCGGCAACTTCTGGGGACTGCCGGTCAACTTCCTCGCGTTCTCACTCGTCACGGTGATCACCACCGCCGCGACGCTTCCGGTGTTCGGCGAACTCATCACCGATCCCGTCGAGACGGTCGGCCGCATCGACCATCCGACCGCCGTGATCCTCGGCGCGCTGACCTTCACGATCGCGACGATCGGCATCAACATCGTCGCGAACTTCGTGTCGCCCGCGTTCGACTTCTCGAACGTCGCGCCGCGGCTGATCAGCTGGCGCGCGGGCGGGATGCTCGCGGCCGTCGCGTCGATCTTCATCACGCCGTGGAACCTGTTCAACAATCCGGCCGTGATCCACTACACGCTCGACGTGCTGGGCGCGTTCATCGGTCCGCTGTACGGCGTGCTGATTGCCGACTTTTACCTCGTCAAGCGCGGCCGGCTCGTGCGCGACGACCTGTACACGATGTCGGAGCGCGGCACCTACTGGTACACGGGCGGCGTGAACCGCCGCGCGATCGCGGCGCTGCTGCCGGCCGCGGTGATCGCCGTCATCTGCGTGATGGTGCCGGGCTGGCAGGCCGCTGCGAACTTCTCGTGGTTCATCGGCGCGGGGCTCGGCTTCGTGTTCTACCGGCTGCTCGTGAGCACGAAGGCCTGAGGAGCGCACGATGAAGATCAAGCTGATCAATCCGAACACGACGCAGCGGATGACCGATGCGATGGGCCGCTGCGCGCGTGAAATCGCAGCGGCAGGCACCGAGATCGTCGCGGTGAGCCCGCCCATGGGGCCGCCGTCGATCGAAGGCTATTACGACGAGGCGCTCGCGACGCCCGGGCTTCTGGCCGAGATCGCGCAGGGCGAGCGCGATGGCTGCGACGCATACGTGATCGCGTGTTTCGGCGACCCGGGCTTGTATGCGGCGCGCGAACTCGCGCGCGGGCCGGTGATCGGGATCGCCGAGGCGGCAATGCATGCGGCGAGCGTGCTTGCGCCGGGCTTCTCGGTCGTCACGACCCTCGCGCGCACCTGCGGGATGGCGTGGCATCTCGCCGAGCGCTACGGGATGAAGCGGTTCTGCCGCAACGTGCGGGCGACCGACGTCGCGGTGCTCGAGCTCGACCGGCCCGGTTCGGCGGCGCGGCGGATCATCGTCGACGAATGCCGGCGCGCGCTCGACGAGGATGGCGCCGACGCGATCGTCCTCGGCTGCGCCGGGATGGCCGAATTCGCGCACGAGATCGAGCAGCAGATCGGCGCGCCGGTCGTGGAAGGCGTCACGGCGGCCGTCAAGTGGGCCGAGGCGCTCGTCGCGCTGCGCCTCGCGACCGCGAAGCGCGGCGACTATGCGCGGCCGCTGCCGAAGCGCTACGACGGCGAATTCGCGCGTTTCAGCCCGCCGGAGGACGCGCCCGCACCCGCGCCGGCCGCCGCCACGGCGCGAAGCGGGAGCGACGCGTCGGAACCGGTCCCGAATTTGCCGCAACCGCACATACACGCCGTCTGACATGCACTATCTGCGCCGCTGTATGGGCGCGTATGAACGTTTTCGCTACACTGGGCCGTCATCGCATCGGCCCGTGCGGCCGGCCTCCGGCACCCGCGCGGGTCGATGCGAACCCATTACTTCAGCAAGCTTTCGCGGCACTTCGAACCCATGTCACTCGATCCCAACTATCCTCGCGACCTGATCGGCTACGGCCGCCATCCCGTGCAGGCGAACTGGCCCGGGCGTGCCCGCGTCGCCGTGCAATTCGTCCTGAACTACGAGGAGGGGGGCGAGAACTGCGTGCTGCACGGCGATCCGGGTTCCGAGCAGTTCCTGTCCGAAATCGTCGGCGCGGCCGCGTATCCGGACCGCCACATGAGCATGGAATCGATCTACGAATACGGTTCGCGTGCCGGCGTGTGGCGCATCTTGCGCGAATTCGAGAAGCGCGGGCTGCCGCTGACGGTGTTCGGCGTGGGCATGGCGATCGAGCGTCATCCGGAACTCGCGCGCGCATTCGTCGAGCTGGGTCATGAAATCGCGTGCCACGGCTGGCGCTGGATCCACTACCAGAGCATGACGCCGGAACTCGAAGCCGAGCACATGCGCCTCGGGATGGAAGCGATCGAGCGCGTGACGGGCGAACGTCCGCTCGGCTGGTATACCGGCCGCGACAGCCCCAATACGCACCGTCTCGTCGCGGAATACGGCGGTTTCCTGTACGACTCCGACAACTACGGCGACGACCTGCCGTTCTGGATGGACGTCGACGTGTCGGGCGGCAGGAAGTTGCCGCAACTGATCGTGCCGTACACGCTCGACACGAACGACATGCGCTTCGCGACGCCGCAGGGCTTCAACACCGGCGACCACTTCTTCGACTACCTGCGCGACGCATTCGACGTGCTGTACGCGGAGGGCGACGAAGCGCCGAAGATGCTGTCGATCGGCATGCACTGCCGTCTGCTCGGCCGGCCGGGACGTTTCCGCGGGCTGCAGCGTTTCCTGGATCACATCGAGAAGCACGATCGCGTATGGGTGACGCGCCGTGTCGATATCGCGCGTCATTGGCGTGAACATCATCCGTATCAGCCCAATCATCGAAACGAAGGGAAAGCATGAAGGCGATGCGTTACACGTTGGAGCAACTGAACACGATGGCGCCGAGCGCATTCGTCGCGGCGCTGTCGGGGATCTTCGAACATTCGCCGTGGGTGGCCGAGGTCGCCGCGGGCGAGCGGCCGTTCGCGAGCATCGATGCGCTGCACGAGACGATGTCGAACGCGGTGGAGACGGGCGGCGAAGTGCGCCAGCTCGCGCTGATCAATGCTCACCCGGAGCTCGCCGGCAAGGCCGCCGTGCGCGGCGAGCTGACGGCCGAGTCGACGCGCGAGCAGAGCGGCGCGGGCCTCGACCAGTGCACGCAGGAAGAGTTCGACAAGCTGCTGACGCTGAACCGCACGTATCGCGAGAAGTTTGGCTTTCCGTTCATCCTCGCGGTGCGCGGCTACGACCGGCACGGCATCATCGCGAACTTCGAGTCGCGCGTGAATCATTCGCGCACCGAGGAACTGCGCGCGAGCCTCGACCAGATCTACCGGATCGCGCGCTTTCGCCTCGACGACCTGATCGACGCCTGACACCTCACGACGGCCTGCTGCGTCGCGGCGGCCGATCGCATCACTGAAACAAGGAAACATCATGGCTGTTCCGCTTCTCGATCCCGACGCCCCCGACTTCACGCGGCGCTACGTGAACCTCGCCGACCCGCGCCTCGGTGCGCAGGCGCTCGAGGCCAGCGACGACTTCTTCGCGCCCAAGGACCGGATGCTGAACCCCGAGCCGGCGGTGTTCATCCCCGGCAAGTACGACGACCACGGCAAGTGGATGGACGGCTGGGAGACGCGCCGCAAGCGCACGACGGGCTATGACTGGTGCATCGTCAAGCTCGCGCGGCCGGGCGTGATCAAGGGCTTCGACATCGACACGAGCCACTTCACCGGCAACTTCCCGCCGGCCGCGTCGATCGAGGCGGCATACGTGGCCGATGGCGCGCCGACGCATGCGACCGAATGGGTCGAGATCGTGCCGTCGACGACGCTGCAGGGCAACAGCCATCACTATGTCGAAGCGAGCGACGCACGGGCGTTCACGCACCTGCGCGTGAACATCTATCCGGACGGCGGCATCGCGCGCCTGCGCGTGTATGGCCAGCCGCAGCTCGACTGGGCCGGCGCGAGCGCGACCGAGCAGTTCGACCTCGCGGCGATGGAAAACGGCGGCTACGTGGTAGCCGCGAACAACCAGCATTTCGGCGTCGCGTCGAACCTGCTGCTGCCGGGCCGCGGCGTGAACATGGGCGATGGCTGGGAGACCCGCCGCCGCCGTGAACCGGGCAACGACTGGGCGATCATCGCGCTCGCGCAGCCGGGCGTGATCCGCAAGATCGAAGTCGATACCGCTTTCTTCAAGGGCAATTACCCGGACCGCTGCTCGATCCAGGCCGCGTACGTGTCGGGCGGCACCGACAGCTCGCTGATCACGCAGTCGATGTTCTGGCCGGTGCTGCTCGGCGAACAGAAGCTGCAGATGGACAAGCAGCATTACTTCGAGCACGAGATCGCATCGCTGGGCCCCGTGACCCACGTGCGCCTGAACATCATTCCGGACGGCGGTGTGTCGCGCCTGCGTCTGTGGGGGACGCTCGACAAATGAAGACACTCGTAATCGAACCGCTGACCAAGGACGCGTTCGCGCCGTTCGGCGACGTGATCGAAACGGAAGGCGCGAAGCAGATTCCGATCAACCTCGGCACGACGATCCGCTTTCACGATCTCGCGAAGGTCGACGTGACCGACGAAGACGGCCGCACGCTCGTCAACCTGTTCCGCGGCCAGCCCCGCACGCTGCCGTTCGAGGTGAAGATGCTCGAGCGCCATCCGCTCGGCAGCCAGGCGTTCGTGCCGCTGAACGACCAGCCGTATCTCGTCGTCGTCGCGCCGGCGGGCGATCTCGACCCGTCGAAGATCCGCGCGTTCGTCACGAGCGGGTGGCAGGGCGTGAACTATGCGAAGGGCGTGTGGCATCACCCGCTGATCGCGCTCGGCGGCGTCAGCGACTTCATCGTCGTCGATCGCGGCGGCGACGGATTGAACCTGAACGAGCAGGACCTGCCGGAATCGCTGTGGCTCACCGAGGACGCACTTGATGCGCTGACGGCCTGAGCAGCGTTTCGCCAGTACCGTTTCATCGAAGAGACCCGCGCGACCTGCGCGGGTTTTTTTATGGTCTCGGCGCACGCATCACGGCATGACGCCGCCGCTACGTCGAAGACGTCGATCGCGTGCTATCGTGCCCGCATCGCCACCGCACGACGCCCGGTTCCCGGGCCGTACCACGATGAGCCAACCTGAAAACGACCTCGCGATCCTGTTGCGCACGATGCGGCCGGAACTGCATCGCGGTGCGTTCGCCTTCGTCGCTCTGCCGGCCGATGCCGACATATCGTTATCCGAAGCGATTGCGACGTTCCGGGAAACGGAGGGCATGACGGTCGTCGTCGACGAGGCAACGGCCGCACGTCGCGGCTGGCCCGTGCTGTTCCGCGCCGCGTGGATCACGCTGACGGTGCATTCGGACCTCGCGGCGGTCGGCCTGACGGCCGCGTTCGCGAGCGCCCTCGGCGCGGCAGGCATCAGCTGCAACGTGATGGCTGCTGCGTATCACGATCACATCTTCGTTCCGTTCGACGACGGCCCGCGCGCGCTTGATGCGCTCGTCGCGCTGCAGCGCGACGCGATACGGAGCTAGCGGGGCACACGTTCCGGACGGGCAAAAAAACGGGCCCGTTTCCGGGCCCGCGAACGGAGAGGATTGCGCCGGCAACCGACGGCCGGCGCACGGCGGCTTACTTGACCGCGCCACCCTCGAACCATGCGGCGAGCTTCACGCGCTCGTCGTCGGTCATGTGCGTGACGTTGCCGATCGGCATCGCCTTCAGGCGCACGGCCTGTTCGTAGATGCGTTGCGCGTTCTTCGATACTTCGTCCGGCGTATCGAACATCACGCCGGCGGGCGCGCTGCCCATCAGCGTCGGCTTCGCCGAGTGGCACTCGACGCAGCGCTGCTGCAGGATCGGCATGATGTCGTTGATCACGATCTTCGGTGCGTTGGCCGCTTGCGCTTCCGGCGCGACCGGCTTCGGCATCGTCCACACCAGTGCGCCCGACAGCAGCGCGACGCCGCCGATCGGCAGGTACCACAGCTGCTTGCCGCGGTGACGCATCACGAAGAACTGACGGATCAGCGCGCCGGCCAGCATGATCAGCACGAGCACGACCCAGTTGAACTTGTTCGTGTACGTCATCGCATAGTGGTTCGACAGCATCGCGAACACGACCGGCAGCGTGAAATACGTGTTGTGCACCGAACGCTGCTTGCCGCGCTTGCCGTAGATCGGGTTCGGTTCTTCGCCCTTGAGCATCTTGTCGACCATCTTGCGCTGGCCCGGGATGATCACGAAGAACACGTTCGCCGACATGATCGTCGCGAGCATCGCGCCGACGATCAGGTACGCCGCACGGCCCGAGAAGATGTGGCACGCGAGGTACGCGGCGACGACGACGTAGACGCCGACGCAGATGCCCAGCACGCGATCGTTGGTGCCGAGGATTCGGCACAGCGAGTCGTAGACGATCCAGCCGGCCGCGAGGAAGCCGAGGGCGGAGGCGACGGCGACCACCGGGCCCATGTCGAGCACGCTCTTGTCGATCAGGTACGTGTTCGGTGCGAGCAGGTACAGCACGAAGAACAGCGAGAAGCCCGACAGCCAGGTCGTGTACGACGGCCACTTCGACCAGTGCAGGTCATCCGGCATTTCCGGCGGGGCGACCGTGTACTTCTGCATGTTGTAGAAACCACCACCGTGGACGTGCCACAGTTCGCCGAACACGCCGCGCTTGCGCTGGTTTGCGTCGGTCGGCGGTTTCAGGCTGTTGTCGAGCGCGACGAAATAGAAGGACTCGCCGATCCACGCAATGGCGACGATGACGTGCAGCCATCGCAGCGCGAGGTTCAGCCAGTCGGTGATGAAGCCTTCCATGAAACTCCTCCAGACTCAGATCGTTGTCTTTGATGCGGGCGCCGATGCGTCGGGCGCCGATGCGCTGTCAGCTGCCGCGATAGGTGCTGTACGACCACGGCGACACGAGCAGCGGCACGTGGTAGTGCGATGCGGTGTCGGCGATGCCGAAGCGCAGGACGACGCGGTCGACGAAGCGGGGTTCGGGCACCTTCACGCCGAGCGACGCGAAGTAGTCGCCGGCATGGAACACGAGTTCGTATTCGCCGGCGGCGAGCGCGGCGCCTTCGAGCAGGGGTTCGTCGCAGCGCCCGTCGCTATTGGTCAGAACGGTCTTGATTGCGCGGCGCGATTCGCCGTCCAGCGCGTAGAGGTCCACCTTGATGGCAGCGCCGGGGCGACCGTGTGCCGTATCGAGTACGTGGGTAGTGAGCTTTCCCATTCGCAATTGTCCTTGTGTGAATGCGAGGTTCGGCGGCGACTCGATCCATTGACTGTGCGGCGGATCGAGGCTCCACGTCACGTGGCTACATACCCGTCGGCGAGATTGAAGCGAGCGCCGTGCAGGCATTGTAAAAAGGTTCCCCGCGCAAATACGGGCGCGATATCAAAGATAATGCGCCGCGCATGAGCGGCTGTCGACGGCACGCCGGATACGGCTTCCGGCGGCCGTTTCGGGCGCTCGGCCGGGCGTTGCGCGGCGTACCATATCGAATCCGTGAAGCGCGGTATTCCGGATCGCGCATTGTGTGCGGCGCGCGCTTGGGCGATCCTCCCGCCGTGCGCGTCGGCCCGTGGCCCGCGCGCACCCCGAAGACGGCGAGCACGCCGGGTAACCGGGCCAGGGCGTTCGAACGGACGCAGGCACCGGAGCGTGCCGCGATTCAGCGTTCGAACGGCTGTGTGACCGTCCCCAGGAACCGCCCCTGGGGGCAGACCGACGCGGAGAACGCATGAACCTCGAGCAGCACGCCGGCGCACGCGCGCCGAACTCTTCCTCATCCCGCCCGAAAACCCTGCTGGTCAAGCACGCCGACGTGCTCGTGACCATGGACGACACGCGCCGCGAGCTGCGCGACGCGGGGCTCTATATCGAAGACAACCGGATCGTCGCGGTCGGCCCGAGCGCCGAGTTGCCCGATACCGCGGACGAAGTGCTCGACCTGCGCGGCCACCTCGTGATCCCGGGGCTCGTGAACACGCATCACCACATGTACCAGAGCCTTACACGCGCGGTGCCGGCCGCGCAGAACGCCGAACTGTTCGGCTGGCTGACGAACCTGTACCGGATCTGGGCGCACCTGACACCCGAGATGATCGAGGTGTCGACGCTGACCGCGATGGCCGAACTGCTGCAGTCGGGCTGCACGACGTCGAGCGACCATCTGTACATCTATCCGAACGGAAGCCGGCTCGACGACAGCATCGGCGCCGCGCAGCGAATCGGCATGCGCTTTCATGCGAGCCGCGGCGCGATGAGCGTCGGCCAGCGCGATGGCGGGCTGCCGCCCGATTCGGTCGTCGAGCGCGAGCCCGACATCCTGCGCGACGCGCAGCGCCTGATCGAGACCTATCACGACGAAGGCCGCTACGCGATGCTGCGGGTGGTGGTCGCGCCGTGCTCGCCGTTCTCGGTGAGCCGCGGCCTGATGCGCGATGCGGCCGTGCTCGCGCGCGAGTACGGCGTGTCGCTGCACACGCACCTGGCGGAGAACGTCAACGACATCGCGTACAGCCGCGAGAAGTTCGGGATGACGCCCGCCGAATATGCGGAAGATCTCGGCTGGGTCGGCCACGACGTATGGCATGCGCACTGCGTGCAGCTCGACGATGCGGGCATTGGCCTGTTTGCGCGCACCGGCACCGGCGTCGCGCACTGCCCATGTTCGAACATGCGGCTCGCGTCGGGCATCGCGCCCGTGAAGAAGATGCGTCTCGCGGGTGTGCCGGTCGGGCTCGGCGTCGACGGTTCCGCGTCGAACGACGGCGCGCAGATGGTTGCGGAAGTGCGGCAGGCGCTGCTGCTGCAGCGGGTCTGTTTCGGGCCCGACGCGATGACCGCGCGCGAGGCGCTCGAGATCGCGACGCTGGGCGGCGCGAAGGTGCTGAACCGTGACGACATCGGCGCGCTGAAGCCCGGCATGGCCGCGGACTTCGCCGCGTTCGACCTGCGTCAGCCGCTGTTCGCGGGCGCGCTGCACGATCCGGTCGCGGCGCTCGTGTTCTGCGCGCCGTCGCAGACGGCGTACACGGTGGTGAACGGGAAGGTGGTGGTGCGGGAAGGGCGGCTCGCGACGCTCGACCTGCCGCCGGTCATCGAGCGTCACAACGCGCTGGCGCAAGCACTCGTGGAGGCGTCGCGCTGACGCATCGATGTGAAGGTCGCGCTGCGATCGGGCGCGTGGCCGCGGCCGTGGCCGCCACACGCCACGATTGCACGGGGTCGCACCGCGGCGGCATGGCCGCCGCGCGCGTCGTGCGCGATTACGTCTCGATCAGCGTGCGGGTTGCTTCAGCGACGAGGCTGCGCAGCCAGCGCACTTCGTCGGAGTAGTGGCAGCGTTCGTGCCACAGCTGGTAGTACTGCATCGGCGGGAAGTCGAGCGGCGCCGGCACGACCGACAGCGGCAGGAACTTCGCGTAGTGATCGGCGAACAGGCGCGTCGTCGTGAAGATCAGGTCGGACTTCACCAGCACGTACGGCGCGAGGTTGAAGTACGGCAGCGTGACGACCACGTGACGCTTGAGCCGTTCGCGCGCGAGATGCACGTCGATCGCGCCGCGCTGGCCGACCGAGTACGGCGTCGGCGCGAGATGCGGCGCGTTCAGGTACTGGTCGAGCGTGAGCCCGCCGCGCTTCGCGAACGGATGCGTGTTGCTCATCAGGCAGACGATTTCGTCGACGAACAGGTTCGACAGGTGCAGCTGCTCGGGTGGCTCGGGCCAGTTGCCGACGACGATGTCGAGCTTGCCGTCTTCCAGCGCGAGCTCGTAGTCGAATGCGGGGCCGAGCGAGTGGAACTCGAGCGTCGCGTTCGGCGCCGCCTGGCGGAAGCGTTCGACGACGGTCGGCACGAACAGCACGTTCAGGTAGTCGGGGCAGCCGATCCGGTAGCAGCGGATCGACGTGGCCGGGTCGAAATTGTGCTGCTGGAACTTGATGCGCTCGATTTCGCGCAGTGCGTTCTGCACCGGCTCGAGCAGGCGCAATCCGTACTCGGTTGGGACCATGCCGGACTTGCCGCGCACGAGCAGCGGGTCGCCTGTGATGTCGCGCAGGCGCCGCAGTGCGGCGCTGATCGCCGGTTGCGACTGGTTCAGTTTGACGGCCGCGCGCGTGACGCTGCGCTCCATCAACAAGGTGTGCAAGACGCGCAAGAGGTACGTGTCGATCGCCTCGCGTTGCTGACTCATGATTTCTCCGGTTTATATGTCTGGGCTGATCGAGGGGTGATGTGGGTATATGGTTTTTAATATGAACGAAAACCAGCGTCAAGAGATGGATACCCGCACACGCACGCCGGCCGGGCCTCGCGAAGGGACCCGAACGGGGCGTGATGCGGGTGGGCGCGGCGCCGCGCGGATGCGCATTGCACGCATCCGGCGGCCAGTGCACCGCGCGTGACGCGCGTGCGTCAGTCGTCGATACGCATGCCGACTTTCAGCGTGACTTGCCAGTGGATGACCTGGTCGCCTTCGATGTGGCCGCGCGTTTCGGTGACCTGGAACCAGTGCAGGTTGTGCAGCGTCTTGCCGGCTTTCGAGATCGCGTTGCGGATGGCGTCGTCGCACGATTGCCGCGACGAACCGGTCAGTTCGATCAGCTTGTAGACGTGGTCGCTCATGATGCGCTCCCTGGGATGTCGGTGTGTGCGGCCGCGCAAGCGGCGGGCCCGAGGCGGCACCGCGCGTGTCCGGCTTCTTGAGTGATAGGTATGATGGGCGGCAAGTGCAACCCCAATTGGAGACGAGGAACATCGTGGAAGTCGGATTTTGCGGACCGGGATTGATGGGCGCGCCGATGATTCGGCATTTGCTGGCGGCGGGCCATCGGGTCAGCGTATGGAATCGGACGCGCGCCAAGGCCGAGGCGCTCGAAAAGGACGGTGCACAGGTGGTCGACACGCCGCGCGAACTGGCGGAGCGCGTCGACACGGTGTTCGTGTGCGTGCTCGACGGCCGTGCGGTCGGCGACGTCGCGTTCGGCGAGCACGGGCTCCTCGCCGGCGATGCGAATGCGCGCCGCCTGAAGCGCATCGTCGATCATTCGAGCATTCCGCCTGCCGCGACGCGCGACTACGCGGCGCGCGCGGCCGCGCTCGGCGTCGGCTGGATCGACGCGCCCGTATCGGGCGGCGTGCCCGGCGCGCAGGCCGGCACGCTCGCGGTGATGGCGGGCGGTGGCGCGATCGACCTCGACGCGGTGCGGCCGCTGATCGACACCTATGCGTCGCGCATCACGCACATGGGCGACGCGGGCGCGGGCCAGACCGCGAAACTCTGCAACCAGGCGATCGTCACCGCGACGGTGACCGCGATCGCGGAAGCGGTCGGCCTCGCACAGGCGAGCGGCATCGACGCCGCGCGTCTGGCCGACGCACTGGCGGGCGGGTGGGCCGATTCGGTGCTGCTGCAGACCTTCGTGCCGCGCATGACGTCAGGCGGCCATCCGCCGATCGGCGCGCTGAGCACGTTCCAGAAGGACGTCGACGCGATCGCCGACGCCGCGCGCGACACGGGCGCGGTAATGCCCGTATCGGCCACGGTGCAGCAGGTGCTCCGGCTGGGCGCCGCGCAGGGGCTTGCCGGTGCCGATTTCGCTGCGTTCATCGACATCGTCCGGCCCGGCAACGGGCGCGCGACGGCGCAGTGATCGCGCCGCGACAGTGAAGCGGGAAGCCTGAATGGCCGATGGGCCGCCCGGAGGCGGCCCATCGAGTCGGTGTCGGTTCAGCCGAGGGAGCGCGGTGTCGTGTCGCCGGCGTTCTGTCGTCCGAGGCCGCCGCGCAGGCTCGCCTTCGTGCCTGCACCAAATTCGGGCAGGATGCGCGCGCGGGCGCGGCTCGCAAACACGAGGAAGCCGAAGCCGTTCGCCTCGTACCAGTACCCGCCGTTCTCGAGGCCGTCGAGCGGTTGTTCGAGTGCGTTGGCGATCGATTCGATGCAGCGCTTGCGCAGTTCGGCGATGGCCGGATAGGGCGGCTGAGCGCCGCGCACGCTGCACAGGAGCACGTCGAGGCCGGGCAGCACATGCGCATACAGGACGGGTTCGTCCTGCGCACGGGCGCGGGCAATCTTGGTGTCGAGCTGCGCGAACGGTTTCGAGTGGCGCAATACCGCGAGGAACGACTCCTGGCCGTCCTGTTGCGCACGTCGACGTTTTTTCGGGAAGGACATAAACACTCGCCTCAAAAACAATTGCAAGAAATGCGGCACTTTCATGCGACCCACTCCCGGCTATGTACGCCGCATGTCGATCCTTTATAGCACACGAAAATGCTGCACTCGTGCGGTACGACGATCAATGTCTCCCGTCGACCCGCTTGCCACGATGATCGACACAGCCAGCGTCTTGGCGCCCGTACTGTCGTTTAGTCTCCATCATAGACCTGCTTTTCCCGCGCGTGCATTCGCGCGTCACAAAAAAGTGAGATGGGCCACGCGCGGCGCGTGCCCATGAAAAAGGCCCGCACTTGGCGGGCCCGGCGGATGCTACGTGGCGCGGTGCTCAGCGTTGCTTGAGCGAATCG
Organism: Burkholderia sp. AU33545; assembly: GCF_020419685.1. Taxonomy (NCBI): domain Bacteria; kingdom Pseudomonadati; phylum Pseudomonadota; class Betaproteobacteria; order Burkholderiales; family Burkholderiaceae; genus Burkholderia; species Burkholderia sp. AU33545. The sequence goes on from NZ_JAIZRQ010000005.1 coordinate 347,028, forward strand.
CGGATCTCGCGCAGCAGCACGGTGTCTTCCGGCGTCGCGGCCGGCGCGGTTTCTTCCGGCTTGCGCAGCTTGTTGATGAATTTCACCATCAGGAAAATGATGAATGCGAGGATCACGAAATTGATCGCCACGGTGATGAACGAGCCGTAGCCGAATGCGGCGACGCCCGCCGCCTGCAGGTCCTTGAACGAATCGGGATTACCCTTGAACGACGGAGGGATGGTGCCGAGCAGAACGAACTTGTTCGAGAAATCCAGACCGCCCGTCAGCACGCCGATGACCGGCATGATGAGGTCTTTCACGACCGAGTCGACGATCTTCGAGAATGCGCCGCCGATGATCACGCCGACGGCGAGATCCATCACGTTGCCTTTGACGGCGAACTCCTTGAATTCCTTGATTATGCTCATGAGCGGCTTTCTCCTGGTTGGGCGAGGGGAGGCGTGCCGCGACGCGCAGGGCTGCGAAGCGTCTGGCGGGTCGGAGGGGATCGGAGGCACGCCGATGGCCGCATGATAGCGAACGTGCCCCATTGCCGGTAGCCCATCTTGAAATGATTAACAAATCACGGAGGGCGCCGGTGCGAGCGGAAATGAAAGGAAGCGCGGTGTAAGGGGGGCGGGCGCGGCGCGATGCGTCAACGCCCGCGTGTGGACTGCTCAGGTGTTGTCGTCGGTCCAGCCGTCGTCGTTGCTGCCGAGATCGACGCTGCCTCCGCCGTTGCCGTCGCTCCAGTTCGAGTTGTCGCCGCGGCCGAGGTCGAAGCCCGGATCGTTGTTCTCCTGGCGCCGGCGCTGGTCGTCGACGATCACGTCGCGTTCGACCACGCGTTCGCGGCCGCCGGACATCGCCTCGCCGAGCAGCACGCCCGTCAGCAGCCCGCCCATTCCACCGCCGAAGCCACCGCCTTGCTGGACCACGACGGGCGGCTGCTGTTGCGGGTACGGCTGCTGCGGGTACGGTTGCTGCTGATAGGGCTGGCCTTGCATGCCGGTCACGCGATCGGCTTCCTGCGCATACACGGAGCCGCTGCCGTTTGCGGGCGCCGCGGGTTGCGCGCTCGGATCGGGGCGGCCTTCGACGCGCGCCTTCACGCTCGCATGTCGCTGTTCGAGTTCGTCGATGCGATACGGCGGCACCGGATTCTTGCCGTTCGACAGCGCCTCGACGAGCGTGCGTGCATCGGTCTCGATGCCTTCGAGTTCGCCGGTGAGTGCGGCGGCGCCCGGCGCCGTCGACAGCTTCGCGTCGAGTTTCAGCGGACGGATGTCGTTCAGCACGTCGGTCGCGCGTTTCAACTGCGTGCGGCGTTCGTCGTCGGCGCGGCTGTTATCGGCGGAGCGTGCGCGCCGCAACGTCCAGCGCAGCACCATCGCGATGATCGCGACGATCAGCCCGAGGCCGATCCACATGCCGGTCGACGGACCGTGTTTCGCGACCGGCGCGGCGGGGGCGAGCGAAGACTGCAACGAACCGGCCTGGGTGGCCGACGGTGCGTTGTCGCTTGTGCGCGCGGCGTCCGCGCGAATGCGCGATTCGGTCTGCGCGAAACGCGCCGCATCGGTGAAGCGCAGTTGCGGATCGAGCGACTTCGCCCGCTGCAGTTGCGCGAGCGCGTCGGACGCGCGGCCTTCGCGGTCCAGCACCTGTGCGTACAGGTAGCGCGCATGCGCGTTGTTCGGATGCGCGTCGATGACTTGCGACAGCTGCGTGTCGGCCTGCTGCCAGTTGCGCTGCGCGATCGATTGCTCGACCTGCTGCAGCGACGGGACCGCAAACGCGGCGGACGACAGCAGCATCAGCGAGAGGCCGAGAGCGGCGAGAGATTTCTTCATGGTCGAACCGGGCGCAAGCGCCCGTCTCCTGACGATCGGTGCGCGCCGCAGGCCCGGCGGGCCGCGGCGCGGTTGCCGTTACTGCGCGGGCGTGTCGAGCTGCTTCTTCAGCGCGGCGAGGCGGTCCTCGACCGACGGGCCCTTGTTCAGCGCGGCGAGCTTGTCGTCGAGCGCCTTGCCGCTCGACGTGTCGGCCGAATTCAGGCGGGCGTCCGAGCGTGCGTTCTGCAGCGCGACCTTGTCCTCGAGCTTCTGGAAATCCTCGGACAGGTTCTTGCCGCCGATGCCGCCCAGCGCGCTGGCCGCGACGTCCTTCGCCTGCGCGATTTCCTGCTTGGCCTGCAGGATGTTCGAGCGTGCGTTCAGGTCGTTGCGGCGCTGACGCATGTCGGCGATCTGCCCCTTCAGCTTGTCGACCGACGGCTCGAGCGTCGTGAGTTCGGCCGCGAGCGCATCGCGCTCGGCTTCCGCGTTCGATTGCGCGGCGAGCGCCTCGCGTGCGAGTGCTTCGTCGCCGGCCTGCAGCGCGCGCTTCGCGCCGTCCTCGTACTTCTTCACCTTGTCGTCGGCCGCATCGCGCTTGCTGCGCTGGGTCGCGACTTGTGCCTCGATCTCGATCAGCGAATTCTCGGCACGGCCGATGCTGTCGTCGAGCTCCCGCACGATCTGCCGTGCGTCGCGCGACGGATCCTGTACCGAGTCGGCCGCATCGTTCAGCAGGCCTTTGATCGTGCGCGAAACAGAGTCGAAAAGCGACATGAAATCCTCCGTGGTTGAAAGGTGCCGCGTCAGCGGCAATGCCCGTCGCGAATCGGTTCCGACCCGCGTGAGCTGGCGGATATTACACCGCCGGCCCCTTAAATACGGCTTAAGTGCCGGAGTTCAAGCGCCATGCGCGTGCGGGCTTCAACCTTTCGCATCTGAAAGAAACATCGCCGCACGCACCGGGTTGCGAGTCCATGATAGGCGGAGCATCGCGCCAATACGTTCCGCAATTCACGCTTGTGCGGGAATTTTTACAAAAAATCGCGAAGCCGATCGGTCGATTTCATTAAAATGCGCTGTCACGTCGCGGGAACGGATCGCCGCGCGGCGGGGTCTGTCGACGTGACAGTTGCCACGATGCACCCACTCTGATTCATCCGCTTGCATTTTCCGCATGCGTCCGAGGGCGCCACGCCGCCCGCCATTCCGACATGCCAATTATCAAACGACCGTCTTCTCCTTCCGACCGAAACGAGCCTCACTACACGTTGCGCCGTTCGCCGTCGGGGGCCTATTACCCCGATGATGACGACCGCGGCGACGACCGTCGCGCGCAGCGCAGCGGAGGCCGGGGCGCCGATCGCCGCTCGTTCGGCTCGCGCGTCGCGCTGTGGTTCGTCGGCCTGTTCGCGACGCTCGCGATCGTCGGTGCGCTGATCGTCGGCTACGCACTCGTCGTGATGGCGCCGCAACTGCCGTCGCTCGATGCGCTGACCAACTACCAGCCGAAGGTGCCGCTGCGCGTGTTCACCGCCGATCACGTGCTGATCGGCGAGTTCGGCGAGGAGCGCCGCAGCCTCGTGCGCTTCCAGGACATTCCCGACGTGATGAAGAAGGCGGTCCTCGCGATCGAGGATTACCGCTTCTACGAACACGGCGGCGTGGACTTCCTCGGCATCCTGCGCGCGGGCGTCGCCGACCTGATGCACGGCGGCGCGCGCCAGGGCGCGAGCACGATCACGATGCAGGTCGCGCGCAACTTTTTCCTGTCGAGCGAGAAGACGTATACGCGCAAGATCTACGAGATGCTGCTCGCGTACAAGATCGAAAAGGCCCTGACGAAGGACCAGATCCTCGAGCTGTACATGAACCAGATCTACCTGGGCCAGCGCTCGTACGGTTTCGCGGCCGCCGCGCGCGTGTATTTCGGCAAGGACCTGAAGGACATCACGCTCGCGGAAGCGGCAATGCTCGCGGGGCTGCCGAAGGCGCCGTCCGCCTACAACCCGGTCGTCAATCCGAAGCGCGCGAAGGTGCGTCAGGAGTACATCCTGAAGCGCATGCTCGAGATCGGCTACATCACGCAGCCGCAGTACGACCAGGCGGTGAAGGAAGAGATCCACGTGCGCACGCCGGGCAACCAGTACGCGGTGCACGGCGAATACGTCGCCGAGATGGTGCGGCAGATGATGTATCAGCAGTACAAGGATGAAACCTATACGCGCGGGCTGACCGTCACGACGACGATCAACTCGGCCGACCAGGAAGCGGCGTACCAGGCCGTGCGTCGCGGCATTCTCGATTACGAGCGCCGCCACGGCTATCGCGGGCCGGAAGGCTCGATCAACCTGCCGGCGGCCGGCGACGATCGCGACGAGGCGATCGACGATGCGCTCGCCGATCACCCGGACAACGGCGACCTGCAGTCGGCGGTTGTGCTGGCTGCGGCGCCGAACGCGGTCGAGGTGCAGTTCGTCGGCGGCGCGACGACGACGATCGGCCCGGCCGGGCTGCGCTTCGTGTCGGCCGCGCTGAGCCCGCGCGCGAACGCGACGCTGCGGATCAAGCCGGGCTCGATCGTGCGCGTGCTGAAGGACGGCAACGCAGGCTGGCAGGTCGTGCAACTGCCGCAGGTCGAAGGCGCGCTCGTCGCGATCGCGCCGCAGGACGGTGCGATCCGCTCGCTCGTCGGCGGCTTCGACTTCAACAAGAGCAAGTTCAACCACGTGACGCAGGCGTGGCGCCAGCCGGGTTCGTCGTTCAAGCCGTTCATCTATTCGGCGTCGCTCGACAAGGGCCTCGGACCGGCGACGATCATCAACGACGCACCGTTGTACTTCCCGCCGAGCGTGCCGGGCGGCACCGCGTGGGAGCCGAAGGACGACGACCAGCCCGACGGGCCGATGTCGATGCGTACGGCCCTGCAGCGTTCGAAGAACCTCGTGTCGATCCGGATCCTCGCGTCGATCGGCACGCAGTACGCGCAGGAGTACGTGACGCAGCGCTTCGGCTTCGATCCGGCGAAGACGCCGCCGTACCTGCCGATGGCGCTGGGTGCCGGCCTCGTCACGCCGCTGCAGCTCGCGACCGGCTATGCGGTGTTCGCGAACGGCGGCTACAAGGTCGATCCGTACCTGATCGCCGAAGTCGACGACGCGCGTGGCCAGCCGTTGCAGAAGTCGCAGCCGGTGATCGCCGGCGGCACCGCGCCGCGCACGATCGAGGGCCGCAACGCATACGTGATGAACAGCCTGCTGCATACGGTCGCGACGGCCGGCACGGGCGCGGGCACCAACGCGCTCGGCCGAAGCGACCTGCAGGGCAAGACGGGTACGACGAACGACGCGAAGGACGGCTGGTTCGCCGGCTACCAGCAGTCGCTCGTCGCCGTTGCATGGATGGGCTTCGACCAGCCGAAGAGCCTCGGCAGTCGCGAATTCGGCGCGCAGCTCGCGCTGCCGATCTGGGTGAACTACATGCGCACCGCGCTGAACGGCGTACCCGAGCAGCAGATGCCGATGCCGGACGGGCTGACGTCGATCGACGGCGAGCTTTACTACGCTGATCGCACGCCGGGCAATGGCTTCGTCGCGAGCGTGGACATCAACCCGGCCGCGAACGCGATCAGCGCGAACGACGCGCTCGGCTCGGCCGGCTCGGAGGGGCTCGCACCGCCGCCCGTCACGCAGCAGGAGAAGCAGCAGATCATGGACATGTTCGAGAGCAAGTAAGCGATACGCGGATGTCTCGCATGCGACGGGCGCCTTCGGGCGCCCGTTTTTTTCGCGCATCGCCGCGCGTCGGTCGATGCGGACGAGTCAGAACGACGCGCAGGCCGGCACGCGCGTGATGCCGACCGACTCCTGCCGGAAGCGCTCGCGGTACGCTTGCCGGATCTCGGCAAGCCGCGCGTGTGTGGCGGCCGTATCGTCGGCGACGATGCGGACCACGAAACTCGCTTCGCGGATGATTTGGCCGGTGGCGCGGTCGCGCCATTGGCCGTGGGTGTCCCAGTACGTGAAGCCGTCCGGAAAGCGCGGCGTGACGACGTCGGCGAGGAAGGCAGCGCGTTCCGCATCGGTGACGGGGCCGCGTCCGGCGATAGCGCGCCCGAACAGCAGGTCGGCCTGCAGCATCTGGTGCGCGTTCGGCTGCACGCAGGCCGCGGGCGTGGCGATGACGGGCGAGGGTGGTGCCGCGCAACCAGCGAGCAGCGCGATGGCGGCGGCGCCGATCGCGTGGTGCGCGCGACGCCGCCACGTCGTGGGACGTGCGTTCGAAGACGGCATCTGCCTATTTCGCGTCCGGCATGCCTCGCGCGCGTAAAACGCTGCGCGCTCAATCACTTGCGTGCATGTCCGGCGGGTTATCAACAGGGCTGTCAACATAAACTGGGGATAACCCTCGGTGCCGTGCACGGCTTCAGTGCTGCAGTTTCGCGTGCGCGAGATGCATGCCGAGCGTCGCGGGGTCGGTGTTCGTGCCCGACAGCAGTACGCCGACCCGCTTTCCCTGCAGCGTTTCGCGCAGCGGGCCGAGCAGCGCCGCGAGCGCTGCCGCGCACGCCGGTTCGACCGCCAGCTTCAGGTGCGAGAACAGGAACAGCATCGCCGCGCGCAGCGCGTCGTCGGACACCGTGACGATCCGGTCGACGTGGCGCCTGCACAGCTGGTAGCTGTATTCCTCGGTGTGCGGTGCCATCAACGAGTCGGCGATGGTCTGCATCGCGCTCATCGTGATCGTGTGATTCGCCGCGAAGCTGCGGCTCATCGCGTCGGCGCCTTCCGGTTCGACGCCATACACGTGCACGCGCGGATTCGCGAGCCGCAGCGCGGTCGCCATGCCGGCCGCGAGCCCGCCGCCGCCGATCGGCACGATCACCGCGTCGAGATCGGGCGTCTGCGTTGCCCATTCGTAGCCGAGCGTCGCGGTGCCGAGAATCGTGTGATAGCCGTTGAACGGATGGATGAAGAAGCGGCCTTCCTCGGCCTCGATCCGCCGCACGAGGTCGAATGCCTGCGACGCGCTGCCGGCGAGCACGACTTCCGCGCGGTACTGCTTGCACTGCGCGATGCGCGCCGGGCTCGCGGTATGGAACATCACGACCTTCGCGCTGCTGCCGAGCCGCATCGCCGCGTACGCGACGGCTGCCGCATGATTGCCGGCCGACACACACGTGACGCCGGCGCTCTTGCGCGCTTCGTCGAGGGCCAGCAGGTGCGTGAACGCGCCACGCGCCTTGAAGCTGCCACTCACCTGCAGCAGCTCGAACTTGAAGTTGACGTGCGTGCCCTCGAGGGAAGGCAGGTCGGCGCGCTCGAACACGGGCGTGCGCGCGACCCACGGCGACAACGCGAAATGCTGCGCGGCGATTTCGTCGAGCGTCGGAATCGGCTCGCCGTCGATCGTCGTATGGGCAGTGCCCTGTTGTTCAGTCGACATGACGTGGCGGGTGGCGGGGTGGGCCGGCCCGCACACGCAGGCCGGCGTGGCGGGGGCAGTCAGTGTGCGTCGACCGACATGCTGCGGATGAACTTGCGCAGGAACTGCTCGCAGGCGGTGAGCTGCGCGAGTTCGACATATTCGTTCGGCTTGTGCGCCTGTTCGATGTTGCCGGGCCCGCAGACGATGCTCGGGATGCCCGCGCGTTCGAACAGGCCGGCCTCGGTGCCATATGCGACCTTGCGCTTGTCCTGGTCGGCCGTCAACGCGCGCACGAGCTGCGTGATCGCGGCCTGTTCGGTCGCATCGAGCCCGGGTGCGGCGGCGATCTTCGAGAACTCGATCGCCGCGTTCGGATGCTCGCGACGCATCTGCGGCAGCAGCGTTTCCTGCGCATACGCTTCGATGCGCGTGAAGATCTGCTCGGGATCGAGCGTCGGCAGGTTGCGGAACTCGAAGTCGAACCGGCATTCGGCCGGCACCGTGTTGATCGCGTTGCCACCCTGGATCGTGCTCGTTTGCGCGGTCGTGAACGGTACGTCGTACAGCTCGTCGAACGGGCCTTCGGCGCGGAAGCGCTCGGCGATGTCGCGGATGTGGCAGATGAGGCGCGCCGCGTACTCGATCGCGTTCAGGCCCTTCGGCGTCAGCGACGAGTGTGCCGCGTGGCCGCGTACGCAGCAGCGATATGCGTTGATGCCCTTGTGCGCGATGATCGGCCGCATGCTGGTCGGCTCGCCGACGATGCAGCCGGACGGCTTCACGCCGCGCTTGACCAGATCGGCGATCAGAAGCGGTGCGCCCGCGCAGCCGATTTCCTCGTCATAGGACAGCGCGAAATGGATCGGCTTCGCGAGCTTCGTCGCCTGCATCTCGGGCAGCAGCGCGAGCGCCGTGCCGATGAAGCCCTTCATGTCGCACGTGCCGCGGCCGTACAGGCGGCCGTCGCGCAGCTCCGGCGCGAACGGGTTGCTGTCCCACTGCTGGCCGTCGACCGGCACGACGTCGGTGTGCCCCGACAGCACGATGCCGCCGTCGGTCGAGCCGTCGTGCGCGGGCACCGTCGCGAACAGGTTGGCCCAGCCTTCGCGCGGATCGTGCGTGAGCGTCGACGCGATGCCCTTCGCGGCAAGCGCGTCGCGCACCGTTTCGATCAGGCCGAGGTTCGGCACGCGGCTCGTCGTGTCCATCGACACCAACTGCTTGATCCAGGGCAGGCTGACGAGCGAAGCGTCGCCTTGGTCGGCGGCGGACGGCGCCGTCGCGTCGAGAGTGGACATGGCAAAACTCCGTCTGATGAATGGGAAAATCATACTCAAAAACGCGTTCGCCCGCCTTCGTCGGCCGCGATGCGGTGCAGCATCGCGGCCGTGTGGTCAACGTGCCGCGCTCGCCGCGTCGGCGCGCGGCGCGAGTGCGCGCAGCGTTTCCTTGATCGTCGATACGCGGATCGCGAGATCGGGCGAGCGCGTCTCGATGCGCAGCTTGTCCTGGCCCGCGAGCTTGATGTGCCGGTGTTTCTGCACCATGTCGATGATCCGCATCGGGTCGATCGGCGGGTTCGGCTCGAACTGCAGCCCGATCGCGGCCTCACTCGCATCGATCTTGACGATGCCGAGCGGCTTCGCGGCGATCCGCAGCCGGTGCGTCTCGACGAGCGCGTGCGCTTGCGGCGGCAGCTTGCCGAAGCGGTCGATCAGCTCTTCCTGGATACCGTCGATCGCGTCGCCGTGCTCGCAGTTCGCGAGACGCTTGTACAGCGATAGCCGCTCCTGCACGTCCGCGCAGTAGTCGGCCGGCAGGATCGCGGGCGCATGCAGGTTGATTTCCGTCGTCGCGGCGAGCGGGGCGGTGAGGTCGGGCTCCTTGCCGTTCTTCAGCGCCTTCACCGCGTCGTTCAGCATGTCGGTGTAAAGCTGGAAGCCGATCTCGTGGATCTCGCCCGACTGCTTGTCGCCGAGCACCTCGCCAGTGCCGCGGATCTCGAGGTCGTGCATCGCGAGATAGAAGCCCGAACCGAGTTCCTCCATTTGCTGGATCGCCTCGAGCCGGCGCTGCGCCTGCTTGGTCAGTGACTGCGGGTCGTGGACCAGCAGGTACGCATACGCCTGGTGGTGCGAACGGCCGACGCGGCCGCGCAACTGGTGCAGCTGCGCGAGGCCGAACTTGTCCGAGCGATGCATGATGATCGTGTTCGCGCTCGGCACGTCGATGCCGGTTTCGATGATGGTCGTGCACAGCAGCACGTTCGCGCGCTGCGCGACGAAATCGCGCATCACGCGTTCGAGTTCGCGCTCGTGCATCTGGCCGTGCGCGATCACGATGCGCGCCTCGGGCACGAGTTCCTCGAGCATCGCCTTGCGGTTCTCGATCGTCTCGACCTCGTTGTGCAGGAAATACACCTGGCCGCCACGCTTCAGCTCGCGCAGCATCGCCTCGCGGATCACGCTTTCCTCCTCGCGCCGCACGAAGGTCTTGATCGCGAGCCGCTTCTGCGGCGCGGTCGCGATCACCGAGAAATCGCGCAGCCCCTCGAGCGCCATCCCGAGCGTGCGCGGGATCGGCGTCGCGGTGAGCGTCAGCACGTCGACTTCCGCGCGCAGCGCCTTCAGCGCTTCCTTCTGGCGCACGCCGAAGCGGTGTTCCTCGTCGATGATGACGAGGCCGAGGCGCTTGAACTGCACGTCCGACGACAGCAGCTTGTGCGTGCCGATGACGATGTCGACGCTGCCTTCGTTGATCTGCGCGATCGCCGTGTTCACTTCCTTCGCGGTCTTGAAGCGCGACAGCTCGACGATCCGCACCGGCCAGTCCGCGAAGCGGTCCACGAAGGTCTGCGTGTGCTGCTCGGCGAGCAGCGTGGTCGGCGACAGCAGCGCGACCTGCTTGCCGCCCATCACCGCGATGAACGCGGCGCGCAGCGCGACCTCGGTCTTGCCGAAGCCGACGTCGCCGCACACGAGGCGGTCCATCGGCTTGCCGCTCGTCATGTCGCCGATCACGGCCGCGATCGCCGCGGCCTGGTCGGGCGTCTCCTCGAAGCCGAAGCTTTCCGCGAACTTCACGTAGTCGCGCGGGTCGAGCGCGAACGCGTGGCCTTCGCGGGCCGCGCGGCGCGCATACAGGTTCAGCAGCTCGGCGGCCGTGTCGCGAATTTGCTGCGCGGCCTTGCGCTTCGCGCGCTCCCACTGGCCCGAGCCGAGCGCGTGCAGTGGCGCGCTGTCGGGATCGGCGCCGCTGTAACGCGAGATCACGTGCAGTTGCGCGACCGGCACGTAGAGCTTGCTGTCGCCCGCGTATTCGAGATGCAGGAACTCGGTCTCGCCTTCGCCGAGATCCATCGACACGAGGCCCATGTAGCGGCCGATGCCGTGCTGCGCATGCACGACCGGATCGCCGACCTTCAGCTCCGACAGGTCGCGCACCATCGCGTCGACGTTGCTCGCCTGTTCCTGGCGGCGGCGCCCGGCGCGGCGGCCGAGCGCACCGTACAACTCGGTTTCGGTGACGATCGCGTAGCCTTCGCCCGGCACCGCGAAGCCGCTCGCGAGCGGCGCGACGCCGAGCGCGAAGGGCGCGTCGCTTTCGAGCCAGCCTGCGAAGTGGTCGTTCGACGCGGGGCGCAGGTGATGCTCGGCGAGCAGTTGCAGGATCGTTTCGCGGCGGCCGGCCGATTCGACCGTCAGCAGCACGCGCTTGCCCGACGATTCGACGTACGTGCGCAGCGCGGCGAGCGGATCGTCCGCATGGCGGTCGACGGTGAGCTCGGGCAGGCCCGTCGCCCAGCCGCCGGCCGGCTGCGCGGGCAGCACGACGCGCGCGAACGGCTTCGCGAACGCGAAGAAATCCTCGTCGGACAGGAACAGGCGCTGCGGCTCGAGGATCGGCCGCTCGCGATCGTGCGCGAGGAACGCGTGACGCTGCTTCGTATCGGCCGTGAAGCGACGGATCGACGCTTCGAGGTCGCCGGTGAACACGAGGTGCGCATCCGGCGGCAGGTAGTGGAACAGCGTGGCCGTCTCGTCGAAGAAGAGGGGCAGGTAATACTCGATGCCGGCCGACGGCACGCCGTTGCCGATGTCCTTGTAGATCGGCGCGCGGCTCGGGTCGCCTTCGAAGGTTTCGCGCCAGCGGCTGCGGAAGGCCGTGCGCGCGGCTTCGTCGAACGGAAACTCGCGGCCGGGCAGGAGGCGCACGTCGCGCACCGGGTAGAGGCTGCGCTGCGTATCGGGATCGAACGCCCGGATCGAGTCGACCTGGTCGTCGAACAGGTCGATCCGGTACGGCAGCGGCGAGCCCATCGGGTACAGGTCGATCAGCGAGCCGCGCACGCAGTATTCGCCGGGTCGCACGACCTGGCTCACGTGCTCGTAGCCGGCCAGCGTGAGTTGCGCCTTCAGCTTCGCCTCGTCGAGCCGCTCGCCCTGCGCGAACGCGAACGTGTACGCGGCCATGAACGACGCGGGCGGCATCCGGTACAGCGCCGTGGTCGCGGGCACCAGCAGGATGTCGCAGCGGCCCTCGCCGAGGTCGTGCAGCGTCGCCAGGCGCTCGGAGACGAGATCCTGGTGCGGCGAGAACGTGTCGTACGGCAGCGTTTCCCAGTCCGGTAGCAGGCGCACGCGCGCATCGGGCGAGAAGTAGCGGATTTCCTGCGACAGCCGCTGCGCGTCGACCGCGTTCGCGCAGATCACCGCGAGGAGCGGGACCGCGTCGCGGTTGTCGGCGAGATAGCGGGCGATGGCGAGTGCGTCGGCGGAGCCGTGCGCGCCGTCGAAGGCGAACCGCTGGCCCGGTTTGACGCGGGCGACGGGCGAAGCGAACGGGGTGGAAGCGTTGTCTGGCATAGGGACGGCAGGGGTGGCGGGCACGGGCGCATCGCGGCGCGCCGGTCGAGACGAAAGACCTATTATAAAATCCGCTTCTCGATTTCATCTTTCCGGCGTTTCCCCTTCGTGACTCCCCGACTTTTCGCCCTGATTCCTTGCGCCGGCACGGGCAGCCGTTCCGGTTCGGCCGTGCCGAAGCAATACCGCACGCTGGCCGGCCGTGCGCTCCTGCATTACACGCTTGCCGCGTTCGACGCGTGCAGCGAATTCGCGCAGACGCTCGTCGTCCTCGCGCCCGACGACACGCACTTCGACGCGCGCCGCTTCGCGGGCCTGCGCTTCGCGGTGCGCCGCTGCGGCGGCGGCTCGCGGCAGGCGTCGGTGCTCAACGGGCTGCTCGAGCTGGCCGAATTCGGCGCGAGCGACCAGGATTGGGTGCTGGTCCACGACGCTGCGCGCCCGGGCATCACGCCGGAGCTGATCCGCACGCTGGTCGCGACGCTGAAGGACGACCCGGTCGGCGGCATCGTCGCGCTGCCGGTGGCCGATACGCTCAAGCGCGTGCCGGCTGGCGGCGACGCGATCGCGCGCACCGAATCGCGCGACGCGCTGTGGCAGGCGCAGACGCCGCAGATGTTCCGCATCGGCATGCTGCGCGACGCGATCCTGCGCGCGCAGCGCGAAGGGCACGACCTGACCGACGAGGCCAGCGCGATCGAATGGGCCGGCCATACGCCGCGCGTCGTACAGGGCAGCCTGCGCAACTTCAAGGTCACGTACCCGGAAGATTTCGCGCTTGCGGAAGCGATCCTCGCGCGCCCCGCGAACGCTTCCTGACTTTCACCTCATCTCAACCGGAATACGCATGGATTTCAGAATCGGACAAGGCTACGACGTGCACCAGCTCGTCCCTGGGCGCCCCCTCATCATCGGCGGCGTGACGATTCCTTACGAGCGCGGCCTGCTCGGTCATTCGGACGCGGACGTGCTGCTGCACGCGATCACCGACGCGCTGTTCGGTGCGGCGGCGCTGGGCGACATCGGCCGCCATTTCTCGGACACCGACGCGGCGTTCAAGGGCGCGGACAGCCGCGTGCTGTTGCGCGAGTGCGTCGCCCGCGTGAACGCGGCCGGCTTCACGATCCAGAATGTCGACAGCACGGTGATCGCGCAGGCGCCGAAGCTCGCGCCGCACATCGACGGGATGCGCGCGAACATCGCGGCCGATCTCGGGCTGCCGCTCGAGCGCGTGAACGTGAAGGCGAAGACCAACGAGAAGCTCGGCTATCTCGGCCGTGGCGAGGGCATCGAGGCGCAGGCCGCTGCACTCCTGGTGAAGCAGGGCGCGTGAGCGCCTGAAGCCGGTCCGAAGCGGCGCGCCGGTTGCGCCGCCGGAATGAAAAATGCCACGCGCTTGCGTGGCATTTTTCATTTGCGGCGCGGTGCGGCGCGCATGGCCGCTGCATTGCACCGCGTTGCCGCTTGCGCGACGGCTTATTCGCCTTCGGCGGCGATCACCTGCGCGGCGGCGTTGATCACCGACGCGATGCGGCCGACGTCGCGCAGCTGCGTCGTCGTCATCCCTTGCTCGTTCTTCAGCAGCGCATAGTGCGACTTCACGCAGAAGTGGCACTTGCCGACGATCGATGCGGCGAGCGCGTACATCTCGAACCTGCGCTTGTCGACGCCGCCGTGCGACGCATACGCGCCCATCCGCAGCTCGGCACGCTGCGTCTTCAGGTCGGCGTCGTCGGCCATCTCGACATACGGATACCAGGTGTTGTTCATCCCCATCAGCGCGGCCGCCGTCAGCACGGCGTTCGTCTCTTCGGGCGACAGCACGCCGGCTTCGCGGATCGTCTTCACGAGCACGGTGCTCTTCGCCGCGACCGCCGCCGCCAGCGCGACGCCGACTGCATCGGTGCCTTCGAGCGACGAGCGCGAGATCGTGCCGTCGAGGTTCAGGCGAATGTCCTTCGCGTAGTCGGGGATGCGTGCCTTAATCGAGTCGATGAATTCCATTGATATCTCCTATGGGTTGGCCGTTAAAAAAGCCCGCAGGCAGGACGTGCTCCGCGGGCTTCGTGCATCGATGCGCTTACAGCGTTGCGCCGCCGACTGCACGGTTGCACGGGCACAGTTCGTCCGTTTGCAGGCCGTCCAGAATGCGCAGGACTTCTTCCGGGCTACGGCCGACGTTCAGGTTGTTCACCGAAACGTGCTGGATCGTGTTGTCCGGATCGACGATGAACGTTGCGCGCAGGGCCACGCCGGCTTCCTTGTCGCGCATGCCGAGCTGGTCGATCAGCTCGCCCTTGACGTCGCCGAACGAGTAGTGGTTCAGCTTGTTCAGGTCCTTGTGCTCACGGCGCCATGCGAGCTTCACGAATTCGTTGTCCGAGCTGCCGCCGAGCAGGACGGCGTCGCGCTCTTCGAACTGCTTCGTCAGCTTCGCGAACTCGACGATTTCCGTCGGGCACACGAACGTGAAATCCTTCGGATAGAAGTAGATGATCTTCCACTTGCCCGGGAACGACGCTTCGGTGATGGTCTCGAATGCCGACTGGCCGTTTTCCTCGTGATTGTTGAAGCCCGGCTTCGCGGCTACGACGGTGAATGCTTCGAGTTTATCGCCCACGGTTTTCATGCGGATACTCCTGTATGAGTTGGGAAGAAGACTGAGTCAAGCTACCTCGGTGCTGCAACGTTGGTGTGACAGCATGAGCAGGACTATAACACTATTAACAAAGCGCTTCAATAGATTTTGACTAACGATCCCCATAGTTTTTTTCAACCGCGCCGATAGTGTGACGCGCAAGAAGCGTGCGCGAACGCGTCACGCCGTCGCACGCGTCTTGCCGGCGCCGGGGAATTCGAGGGTGACTTCGAGGCCCGCTTCGGGGCTGCGGTTGCGCAGGCGCAGCGCGCCGCGATAGCGGCCGACGAGGCGCAGCACGATCGCCATGCCGAGCCCCGTGCCGTCCGCCTTGGTGCGCGCCGTGTCGACGCGGTAGAACGGCCGCATCACGAGCGGCAGCTGGTCTTCGGGGATGCCGGGGCCCTCGTCGCTCACCGACAATTCGACACGCGCGTGCGTCACGCGCGTCTCGAGCGTGATGCGCGAGACGCCGTCGTCGCGGCTCTGGCCGTATTTGCGCGCGTTCTCGACGAGGTTGCCGATGACGCGGCGCATGTCGGTCTCGTCGGCTTCGATCACGGCGGTCGCCGCGAGCCGCGTGCGGATCTCGACGCCGTCTTCGCCCGACACGCGCGCGGCGACTTCCTGCACGATCGACGACAGGTCGACGGGCTCGGGCTTGCGCTGCGACGGGCGCGCGTAGTCGATGAAGGCCGCGATGATGCGGTCCATCTGCTCGATGTCGTCGACCATCGCGTCCTTGGTCGCCTGGTCGGACGGGCTCATCTCGGTCTCGAGGCGCAGCCGCGCGAGCGGCGTGCGCAGGTCATGCGAGATGCCCGCGAGCATCAGCGCGCGGTCGGCCTCGAGCTGTTCGAGATCGCGCACCATCTGGTTGAAGCTGCGGTTGGTCTCGGCCGCGACGCCCATCCCGCGCTCGGGCAGCGGATCGGGCGCCTGGCCGGAACCGACCTGGCGCGCGGCGAGCGCCAGCCGCGAGAACGGCCGGTTGACGAGGCTCGTGATGAACGCGGAGCCGAACAGCGACAGCGCGAGCGCGAACAGGCCCCAGCCGGCCCACTGCAGGCCCGTGACGCTGTCGAGCTGGTCGCGGTCGAGCGCGACCCAGTAGTCGTCGTCGTCGATCTTGAAACTGATCCACACGCCCGGGATGTCGTTGACCGACTGCGCGATCACGGTATCGTCGCCGAGACGGCTGCGGATGTCGTGTTCGATCAGGCGGTTCAGCGATTCGTCGGGCTGCAGCTTGAACTTGTCGGTCTTTTCGCGCGGGTACACGCGCACGCCCTCGTTGCTCTCGAGATCCTGCAGCAGCGCACGCCGCAAATCGGGATCGGAATAGAGCAGGGCGGTGCGCGTGAGCTTCACGATCGCGACGAGCTGGAGCGCGACGCGCTGCGCGCGCGGCTCCCGCTCGATGACGCGAAAGCTCTGGAACCACGCGGCGAGACTGACCGAGATCAGCAGCGCGATCAGCAGGAAGGTGCGCCAGAACAGCCCGCCGAACGCGAGCTGCAGGAGGCGCCGGTCGATACGCATGGGACGGGCCGTGGACGGGCGAAACCGGAAAGGAAAAAGATCAGGCGGCGCCGTCCGGAATGAACACGTAGCCGAGGCCCCAGACGGTCTGGATGAAGCGCGGGCTGCCCGGATCCGGTTCGATCAGCTTGCGCAGGCGCGAGATCTGCACGTCGAGGCTGCGGTCGAACACTTCGTATTCACGGCCGCGCGCGAGCTCCATCAGCTTTTCGCGCGACAGCGGCTGGCGCGGATGGCGCGCGAACACTTTCAGCACCGAGAATTCGCCGGTCGTCAGCGGAATTTCCTGGCCCGACTTCGTCAGCGTGCGCGTGGCGAGGTTCAGCGAGAACTCGCCGAACTCGAACACCTCGGTGGTTTCCGACGGCGCGCCCGGCAGTTCGGCCGGCGCCTGGCGGCGCAGCACCGCGTGAATGCGCGCGACGAGTTCGCGCGGATTGAACGGCTTCGGCAGGTAGTCGTCGGCGCCCATCTCGAGGCCGACGATGCGGTCGACGTCCTCGCCCTTCGCGGTGAGCATGATGATCGGCGTGCGGTCGTTGCTGCCGCGCAGGCGGCGGCAGATCGACAGGCCGTCCTCGCCCGGCAGCATCAGGTCGAGCACGAGCAGGTCGAAGCGTTCGCGCACCCAGAGCTTGTTCATCGCGGTCGCGTTTTCCGCGACGTACACGTTGAAACCCTGCTCGCCGAGATAGCGGCGCAGCAGATCGCGCAGGCGCGGGTCGTCGTCGACGACGAGAATCTTGGAGGGGTTTTTCGTTTCCATGAGCGGCATCTTATCGCGAATGGGAAATCACGCACGGTTGCGTATTTTCGCGCGTTACAGTCCGTTACAAAATTTACCCGTAGTGTCGCGCGGAGTAAAGGCAGGCTATAGAGATTCCTTTACTCGAAGCCGAAATTCGGTAGATACTCCCCTGCACTCCATCTTTCATCTTTGTACGCCCGAATTCCGCAGGGTTTTTCAAGTACCAGAGGTAACCGGTTGCCGCGTGACGAAGGGAACAAATCGACCAGAGAAGCGAGGACGGTCATGCGATCTGCCCGGATTGCACTGATGCTGACGATCGCACTTGCCGGTCCATATGCGTCGAACTTCGCGTATGCGCAGCGCCCCGAGCAGGGCGCCTCGTCGCGCAAGCTGCAGCGCGGCAAAGCGCCGCAGCCCGACCGTGCCGCCGACACGGCGGTCCGCTCCGCCGTGCCTCCCGATCTCGAACAGCGCCGCCGCGACGGGCACATGACGCCCGAGGAGCGCCACCTGTTGCGCCAGCACATCGAGGACGCCGTTCGCGAGCTGTACAAGCGCTGACACGCACGCGATCCTGCACGGCGCGGAAAGATTCCGTAGCAATTTTCCCGTCAACTTTCAGATGCCTGCTGCCGTTGTACCGGCATCCGCACCGCCGGTGCGTTCCGGGAGTCCACGACGATGAAAGCGAACGCTGCCGCCCCGGCATCGCCCGCGATGCAGGCGCCGCTCGACGCCGACGATGCGCTGTTCTTCCTGAGCCGCACCGGCTTTTCTCCCGCACCGGCCGAGGTCGCCCGCATCGTCGGGATGACGCGCGCGCAAGTCGTGGCCGATACGCTCGGCAACGTGCGCCGCGACCCCGTGACGACCTGGCCCGACTGGCTCGCCGAGCTGCCGCCGACCCGCGCACAGCGACAGGCGCTGACCCCCGACATGCGGCGCGACGAGCAGCGCGAACGCAATCGCCGCTACGATGCGTTGCGCGCGGCGTGGGTCAACGAGATGGTCGTGACGCCGACGCCGCTCACCGAGCGCATGACGCTGTTCTGGCACGGGCATTTCACATCCGGGCAGGACAAGGTCCCGTATCCGCAGACGATGGCCGCGCAAAATGCGCTGTTTCGCCGCGAGGCGCTCGGCAACTTCGGCACGCTCCTGCATGCGGTCGCGAAGGATCCGGCAATGCTTCAGTATCTCGACGGGGCGAGTAACCGCAAGGGCCGTCCGAACGAGAATTTCGCGCGCGAAGTGATGGAGCTGTTCACGCTCGGCGAAGGGCATTACACGCAGCACGACGTGACCGAGGCCGCGCGCGCGATGACCGGCTGGAGCGTCGATCCCGATACGCTGCGCTTCGTGGTGCGGCCCGAATGGCACGACGCCGGCGACAAGACGATACTCGGCGAGACCGGTGCGTTCGACGGCGACGGCTTTCTCGACATCCTGTTGAAGCGGCCCGACACCGCTCGCTTCATCGCCGGCAAGCTGTGGCGCGAGTTCGT
This sequence comes from Burkholderia sp. AU33545, assembly GCF_020419685.1. Taxonomy (NCBI): domain Bacteria; kingdom Pseudomonadati; phylum Pseudomonadota; class Betaproteobacteria; order Burkholderiales; family Burkholderiaceae; genus Burkholderia; species Burkholderia sp. AU33545. Next base: position 365,573 of record NZ_JAIZRQ010000005.1, read on the forward strand.
GTCCGATGCGCCCGATGCCGGCGCGCTCGATGTCGTCGCCGAACGGTTTCGCGCGAGCGGCTACGACATACGCGCGGCGCTCGCAGCGCTCTGGTCGACCGACGAATTCTGGGATCCGCGCAATCGCGGCGTGCTCGTGAAGTCGCCGGCCGAGTTCGTCGTCGGATCGATGCGGTTGTTCGACGTCGCGTATGGCGATCCGCAAATGCTCGCGAACACCGTGCGCACGCTCGGGCAGAACCTGTTCTATCCGCCGAACGTGAAGGGCTGGCCGGGCGGTGCGATGTGGATCAACAGCACGACGCTGCTCGCGCGCAAGCAGTTCGTCGAGCAGTTGTTCCGCGCAACCGAGACCGTCGGCATGCGGGTGCCCGCGCGTGCGATGGCGGCACCGTCGCCGAATGCGCGTGCGCAAACGATACCGGTTGCCGACATGCGCGACGCGCCGGCGAGGCCCGCGCGCGGCGGCCTGCGATTCGACCTCGAACGCTGGCTTGCGCAGTATCGTGCGCGGCCGCAGGCGATTGCCGGATTGTCGACCGAGCTTCAACTGCAGCACGCGGTGCTGCCGCTGTCGCCGGTCGCGGCAATCGATACGGACTCGACCGGCAGCGCGTATCTCGAGGCGCTGCTGATGGATCCGGCCTACCAACTGAAATGACCGAAACGACGATGAACCGGCGCGCTGCCGCGATGGCCGCGCCGCGCGGCGAACCGAAGGATGCACGATGAACCGACGTGATTTTCTGACGCTGACGGGCGCCGCGGCCGCGGCGGGCGTGTCACTGTGGCAGTCGCCCGCGCAGGCGGCGACATCGATGGCCGCGGCGGGGCGGCAGCCGGCGGCCGGCTACGCGAACGTGCTGATCCTTGTCGAGCTGAAGGGCGGCAACGACGGCCTCAACACGGTGGTGCCGTATGCCGATCCGCTCTATTACCAGTTCCGCCGCAGCATCGGCATCGCGCGCGACCACGTGCTGCAGCTCGATGCGCATACGGGGCTGCACCCGTCGCTCGCGCCGTTGATGCCGCTGTGGCGCGACGGGCAGGTCGCTGTCGTGCAGGGCGTCGGCTACCCGCAGCCGAACCTGTCGCATTTCCGCTCGATCGAGATCTGGGATACCGCGTCGCGCTCGGACCAGTACCTGCACGAAGGCTGGCTCACGCGCACGTTCGCGCAGGCGCCGGTGCCGCCTGGCTTCGCTGCCGACGGCGTCGTGCTCGGCAGCGCGGAGATGGGGCCGCTCGCGAACGGCGCGCGCGCGATCGCGCTCGTCAATCCTGCGCAGTTCGTCCGCGCGGCGAGGTTGGCCGAACCGTCGTCGCTGCGCGAGCGGAACCCGGCGCTCGCGCACATCATCGACGTCGAGAACGATATCGTGAAGGCGGCCGACCGGCTGCGCCCGCGCGGCGGGATGCGCGAGTTCAAGACGGCTTTTCCGGCCGGCACGTTCGGTACGTCGGTGAAGACCGCGATGCAGGTGCTCGCGGCATGCGAGGCGTCGGGGCCCGGCGCGCAGGACGGCGTCGCGGTGCTGCGGCTCACGCTCAACGGTTTCGATACGCACCAGAACCAGCCGGGGCAGCAGGCAGCGCTGCTCAAGCAGTTCGCGGAAGGGATGAGCGCGATGCGCGGCGCGTTGATCGAACTCGGGCGCTGGAACCAGACGCTCGTGATGACGTATGCGGAATTCGGACGGCGCGTGCGCGAGAACCAGAGCAACGGCACCGATCACGGTACCGCTGCGCCGCATTTCGTGATGGGCGGCCGCGTGGCCGGCGGGCTGTACGGCGCGGCGCCGGCACTCGGGCATCTCGACGGCAACGGCAACCTGCCGGTCGCGGTCGATTTCCGCCAGTTGTATGCGACCGTGCTCGGGCCGTGGTGGGGGCTCGATGCAACGCACGTACTGCAGCAACGCTTCGATACGCTGCCGCTGCTGAAGGTGTGACGCTTGGGAGGGTGACGGCGCGGATCAGCGGCGGCGCGCAGCGCGCCACGCGATCCACAGCTTGCGGATCGGTGTCAGCGCGATGCGCTGGTGCAGCACCTGGTAGCCGTCGCGCTCGATTTCGTCGAGCAGTGCACCGGCCAGTGCGATCTGCGCGCGCAGCGTGCGTTGCGCGCGGCGTTCGGATGCGGGGAGCGCTGCGTCGGCGGCGGCCAGCGCTTCGCGCGCGCGGCCCGTCTGAAACTGCAGCAGCTCGGTGAAGGCCGGACTGTAGCGGCGGTTCAGCAGGTCGGCAGCGGTCACGTTGTAGCGCTGCAGTTCGTCGATTGGCAGATAGATGCGGCCGTGGCGCGCATCGTTGCCGAGTTCCTGCACGAATTGCGCGAGCATCAGCGCGCGGCCGGCATCCGCGGCCCACGGTTGCGGGGCGGCCGGATTCGCGGCGCTTGCGCGGGCGACCAGCGACGCGAAGGTGCCGCCGACCTGCGCGATGTAGCGCTCCAGGTTCGCGAAATCCAGATAGCGCGCCTGTTCGAGATCCATCCCGTAACCGTTGACGAGCGTGCGCAGCGCATCGGATTCGGCCCCGATCGCCGGGTGGTGTTGCGCGAGCGCCTTCGTGACCGGATGCGACGGTTCGCCGGCGGCGAGCGCCGCGAGTTCCTTGTGCCACCATGCGAGCTTCGTGTGTCCGACGGTCGGATCGCTGGTTTCCTTGACGGTTTCCTCGAGTTCGCGGCGCAGCGCGAACAGGGCCGTCAGGCGCGGTTCGGCGGCGAGCGGCGCCTGGCGCAGCGCGTAGTAGACGCTGGAGCCCGCGGGGGCGGCCTTTTGCTGACAGTAGTCGTCGAAGTTCACGGGTGGGATCGTGGCGGAGGCGGATTCGGGGACGCGCGCCGGCGCATGGCCGACACTCGAGCGCGGCATTCTAGCACCGCTCTTCGACGGGCGCCGGTAGGGCGAGACAATGCTGCACAGATCGGGTAGAATCTCGCGCTCGCCTGATCGGGCGTGCCGGTTTTCGTGCCGACACGAAGCCCCGGCAAGTCCCGGGCGCGTGGAGAACGCATCTTGCGTGCCATGCGCTGAGGCGGCGGATATTCGCGTGAGTGGCGAAATTGGTAGACGCACCAGGTTTAGGTCCTGACGCCCGCAAGGGTGTGCCGGTTCGAGTCCGGCCTCACGCACCACATATACTCCCAAGCATTTCCATGTTTGGCCAAAAAGCCCCGTCAGTCAAGCACTTACGGGGCTTTTTGCTACCAGCGTTGCCTATTACTTCCCATTGACACCCACGAAATCGGGGGGCATCGTTGGGGGCAGTTTTCCTGAAATGGGGCATCGAAATGCCCCCGCGCCCAAATGCCCCTTACCGATGTCGCTGTCCGTGCGGCTAAGCCTCGCGACAAGTCCTACAAGCTGGCCGACGGCCAGGGCATGTACCTCGAGGTCATGCCGAGCGGCTCCAAGTACTGGCGGTTGAAGTACCGCATCGACGGCAAGGAGAAACGGATGGCCCTCGGGGTCTATCCGGCGGTGACCTTGCTGGCCGCTCGGAAGGCCCGTGACGACATTAAAGACCAGTTACGCGGCGGCCTCGATCCTTCGCACGAAAAGAAGCGGGTGAAGGCTCAGCGCAGCTTGGGTCGTGCCAACTCCTTCGAACCGATTGCTCGTGAATGGCATGAGCAGAAGAAGGGCGCCTGGAGTGAGCGGCACGCGGACCGCATCATGAAGCTGCTCGAGCGGGAACTGTTTCCGGTGCTCGGTGCGCGACCGATCGTCGAGATCACAGCCCCCGAGTTGTTGGCGGTGATACGAAAGATTGAGTCGCGCGACGCGATCGAACTAGCGCACAAGGCGATCCAGGCAACGAGTCAGATCTTTCGGTACGCGATTGCCACCGGCCGGGCGGAGCGCGACCCGGCGCCGGATCTCCGAGGCGCGCTGAAGACCCGCACCGTCGTGCACATGAAGCGCGTCAGCGAGGCGGAACTGCCTGAGCTGATGCAGAAGATCAACGCGTATGAGGGCGACTTCCAGACTCGGCTGGCGCTGCAGTTTATGGCGCTAACGTTCGTCCGTACGAGCGAGCTCCGGTTCGCTGAGTGGACTGAGATCGACGAGAAGAAGAAGGAATGGCGCATCCCGCCCGAGAAAATGAAGATGCGCTCGCCGCACATCGTGCCGCTGTCGAAGCAGGCGCTCGAGGTGGTCGCGAAGCTCCGCGAACTGAACGGCCACAGCCAGTTCGTGTTCCCGAGCCGGTCGAGTTCCAAGAAGCCTATGAGCGAGAATACGATCCTGTACGCCCTGTACCGGATGGGCTACCACTCACGCATGACCGGGCATGGCTTCCGTGGCCTCGCGTCGACTATCTTGAATGAGCACAATTTCAACCGAGACTGGATCGAGCGTCAGCTTGCCCACAGCGAGCGCGATGAGACTCGGGCAGCGTACAACCACGCCGAGTACCTGCCGGAGCGCCGGAAGATGATGCAATGGTGGGGCGACTATCTTGGTAGCAGTTTTACAGAGTAAGAAGGGTTGTTACTTCCACGACACGTTTTTGACGGGAATCAATTCCGACGCGCCAAGACCAAGGGATTATGGCGGATCTGTAGCGCAATTCGCGCCCTTTCTGTCGATGTGGCTCGAATCTTGCGTAAGTAGTGGAGGGTGGTGTGGACACACGCAGCATTGGTGTTTGTTGGTGTGGCGAAACGCTGACAGCCAGCCTAAAGTTTTGTTTATTACCTGCCGTTCGTGATACATATGCCGAACGGCGCAGCTGAAGGAGAGACACGATGTTTGATTTTCGCATGTCGCTGAGCGAAAACTTCGCATCGTTCCGCGACGAAAAAACGGGGAAGTTCGTGTTCGTCGATTCGTTCGACAACCACGAATTTAGCGTCAGAATGGGTACGCTCCGCGATAGCCGTCTCATTGGGACAGTTGTTGCGAAGTCGACCGAAGACCTCAACAGCAAGCTGAGAGAGCTCGTCGCTAACAAGACCGAGTGACCATCATGCCGATAACAGTACAAGAAATAACGGCACTGGAGACACGGATTAACGCGACACTGGCGAAGCACAACCTCAGGTTTGTGGCGACCGGTCACTTCGCGCTATCGCGCATCAACGATCCGCGCAACGTTCCGCCCATTGCCATCGCCGAGATTGAGTCGATGCTAGCCAGATTGATCGCGCAGCATATGGCGGGGGTCATGGCCCTGAACGATCAGGATACGTTCAATCTCCGATGCGGGAACTCACATATCAACATTCCTTGCGGCTTTAATAGGGTGACCTCTGGTAATGGGGCGTACGTGTATGAGATCGCGGCCATCACGGTGATCAGGAAACAAGGGTTCCGCTCGAAAGATCCGTATGAGTTCATTGTTGTTTAGCCCCGCCTCGAGCGGGGCGTTTCACATTGGACGGTGCTGGCCGGCATAACAAGCCAGCGCTCGACCCTTTCGGCGCGGAGGCCAAGATGTCCGAGCATTCGGTGGTCGAAGACGGTGACTATTTCTGTTTTTGCGAGGCATTTGAATCGCCTCCGGGTGTATGGCGAGCTTTGGTTCGGTTCGAGCGCAAGAGCGACCATGCCGCCAAGAAGACGCAGATCGCTGGTATGACGCATACGATTCACGACACATTTGCAACTCACCATGCTGCCATGGATGCGGCAAGGGCATTTGCCCGGTACAAGGTTTCTAAAGACGAAACTGGGTTATAGGACCGCCATATTAGCGAAGGGCGCACCCGAGAGAGAAGGACACGCTCGGCATGCCACGTCAGTTCTCAGGCTCACCGTTGATCAGTCCGGCAGCTAGAAGTCTAGTGTCATTCATTGGGTCCGGGACGTAGCATTACCGCATCCCCGCACGCCTCATCTCCTCGCGCAGCAGATGTAGGAGCCGATGCAACTGCCCTTGCGCGCCGGCGAGATCGCCCTTGTTCGCGACGTTCTTGTCGGTGTAGACGTACCACTCTTCGATGCGCTCGAGCGACTTCCTGAGCGCACGGATTTCGAGAATCAACCACCGCACCTGAAGATCGGTGTACTCGCGCCATAGCGCGCGCAGTTCGGCTTCCGTCGGTGCGTCAAAATCCGGAACCGCCGGCCGCAGCTTGAACCGCGGATCCGTCAGAGGAACACGGTTGCGATCGATTCTCGTCGCCTCGATCGGCGCGCATGTGCCAAGAAACGCCGACCGCGGGTCCTTGTCGACCCACGACTCAAATTCACGTTTCGTGAGCTCGATCGGCGTCCTCAGGCGCGTCCTGTCGCCCTGAAATCCGTACTCCCAGATGTATGCCCACTGAGGCTTGATCACGATCTAGATACTGTATAAAAACACAGTATATTTCGAGATAAGCTACTGCGGTCAAGACCAAAATCGGGGGCGGGCGATGTGTACGAACTACCGGGCGCCGCATGAGGACTTCGAGATCCGCGAGCTCCGTATCGAGCCGTTCAGCGACCTGTATCGACGCTTCCCCTGGAAGCCGGAGATCTACCAAGACTATGACGCTCCGATCGTCGCTAGCATTGATGGAAAGTTCACGCCATTGATTGCCGGCTTCGGCTTCTGGCCGCGGGCGCTTCAGAAGGCCAACGTCGAGAAGGCGAAAGAGCAGGGGCGTAAGCCACCGATCATCCGCAGCACGATGAACGTGCGCGACGACAACCTCGGCAAGTCACCGCTGTACGGACCCGCGTGGCGTGCTGGGCGCCGCTGCCTGATACCGGCCGAGTGGATCTATGAGCCGTGCTATGAGACTGGCAAGAACGTATGGCACCGGATCGGACTGGCCGAGTGGCGCACGATGTGCGTCGCTGGCATTTGGCGGACGCTTCAGGGCCAGGACGGTGCCGAGCAACACACGATGTCGATGATCACGGTGAATGCGGACGACCACCCGATCATGTCGCGCATGCACAAGCCTGGCGATGAGAAGCGGTCAGTCGTGATCTTGCGGCCGGACGACTGGGAGGAATGGCTGACGACGTCGAACGTCGAGGCGGCGCGTGCGATGCTGCAGCTTTACCCAGCTGAAGATATGTCGGCTGAGCCTCAACCGTGAACGCTACAATCATCCATGATGTCGCCTGAAATGCCGGCAAGCTGAGAGGAATAAATGGAACCGCAGGAAAAGAAAGAGACTGTGAAGGGGCAGTGCCCGAATTGCGGCGGTGAGAGAAACTGCGACGTCCATGGTCGTGTGAAGAAGCGATGGGAATGGTCCGATCGAAAAGGAAATTCAGTGGATGGAGCGGTTGAGCACATACTTCTTGAATGCAAGGGCTGCGAAACGGTTTTCTGTGAAATTTCCGAATGGAATAGCGAGGATCTAGATTATTGGTGCGATGCGAATGGTGACAGTCAATATGAGCACGTCAGGCGCGTAAGCACTTATCCGAAGCCGACAAGTCGCATCAAGCCTGCATGGTTAGAAGCAGTTGCGAATAATGATCTGACGCTTTACACGATTCTTGACGAGATGTACCTTGCGTGCGACAACGGCGCGTTCATTCTTGCCGCGATAGGGCTGAGAACTGCGCTTGACAGAGCGATGGAGGTTTTAGGCATCGAGCAGGCGTTGACGTTTGCCGAGAAGTTGAAAAAATTGAAGGACGGGGGCTGGATTGGTGATACAGAACACGAGATTCTAGGGATCGTCACAGATGCGGGGAATGCGGCTGCGCACCGTGGATGGCAGCCCGACGAGCAGCAAGTCTTTCAGCTCGTTCAAGCGATGGAAGTGTTTCTTCAACGCGCGTTCATTGTCGGCAAGCAGGCTCTCAGCATCAAGGAGAAGATTCCACCAAAGCCAAAGCGTGCGGTTCGCGCCGACGTTGATAGGCCAGAGAAGGTCTAGCCTCAAACACCTTTGTGCAAGGGGCGGGACGACTTGCCCGCCCGGCCGTGCGACGTCATCCGCCAAGCCGATGAGTCGTCGATCCTGGGGCGTTGATGAATCCAGTTCCCTTGCCCCCAGCAACCTTCAGGTGTTCGACCTCGACCTTAGCGGAGTTGATAATCACCTGAGCTACCTCGGCGACGGCCTTCGCACGTTCGATCTCCATCGGCTTATCTTTGTCAGTCAATGCTTGCAGGGTATTGAACAAATATTCGCGCAAAGCTTCAATGTTGTTCATTGATCGCCTTCCTCAGCTTGTTGTACATGTTGATAACGGATCGAAGTTCTTCCGGATAGCGGATTCCTGAGGACCGATTGGCCAACTCTTTTTTTGTAATCAGTTCAAGATTCGAGATGTCGCAATTCAATGGATTTCGATCGATGAACCATATGGAATGCGTTTTGGGGTTGTAGTCTCCATGATGGGTGCGCCATGCAAGTCGATGCTTCGATACCCATCCTTCCGTGTGGTCAACTTTGATATAGACATAATCTCCCCAAATTTTCTCAGTTCCGATGGGATGCGCCGGAAGCCGACTTTCAGCACCGAGTGGGATGATTCGTTCGCCGACCTCCTTCCAAAATGCAGCGGACTTCTTCAGGCCAAGCTTACGGACCATGGCTAGTATCTGAGACGACGTCTTTCGAAGAGCTGGCGACAAGACGGCAATTGTCGAGTCCGGATATTGTTGCTTGAGAATCGCGATTTCCTCTTCCGACCATCGCACAGGCGGACCGAAGCGATGTCCCGCAGGGGGAACGTATTTGGGGGCCTTGCGAAGCCCTAGCTTGCCAGCCTTGCTTTCAATCTGTTGAGCAGTACGTCCAAGACGCTGTGCTATGGACGCATTGGGGTGGTGTGGGTACAGTTCCCGCAAAAGCTCAACATCACCTTTTCCCCATCTCTCGTAACCTCGAGCTGCCTTTTGCATTGCCGACGAGAGGCTTGAGCTTGGGGAGAATGTTTTTTTTAGCTTGCGTCTGCCGTTGGAAACCGGCTCCTTGTTGACGATGACGTGACCCCGTTCGATGTACGGCCAGATCATGCCCGTGACATCTCGACCGTCTAGCTGAAGTACTGCAACAATCTCCTCCTCGCATATGTCAGGTTGGTCTTGGATCAACTGCAGGATTGCTTTCGTGTAGCTCACGCAGGTCCTCCTAAACAGTCAGTAGGACTCCATATGATGACACTCCAAAAATACAGAAGCGCATGAACATGGTCTGGCTGTTCGGACAGCGACCTGATCAAATCTCGCTTGACGTTAGTGCGTAGTGGAACTAGAGTACATATGCGCTTGAGACAACAAGCGCCGGGTTTGGCGACCTGATCTCACAAAGGCGGACGACGACCGCCATATGGCGGTATTTTTTCGTCTGTACACTACACGTGCGCCCAGTTCAACGGGCGGGCAGTGGTGGGGATACCTTCGGGTATGCCGGGTTCCTTTGTGTCCGGTTCGCCAACCTCGCTATCTGCCTGCCCACCCTCATTTGGCGATGAGGGCGCAGGTTCTTTGCCCACAAAGGACCCGCCATGTCTGCCATCAAGTCTTCGTCTGCCTCCCCCTCCACACCTGACTACACCGATCCGACGTTTTGCGGCGTGATGATGAGTGACCATTGGGTCACCGACGACGACAGCGAATTCGCCCTGGTTCCGGCAAACCTCATCGCCGACGTGTATCGTGCGTCTGATGCAATCACGACAATCGCACGGCTGGTTCATAACAGCAGCTGCGAGCCTGCAATGTCGAATGCCGAACCACTCGGACATGCAGCCCACCTTGGCCTGCTGAACGCTGCGGAAATTGTCGGCCAGTACCTGACTGAAGTTGCCGACCGGATGCTGGAAGGCCTGAAACTTGCCAAGCACGCGAGCGAGTCCTCGGAGGTGCGCCATGACTGACATTCGTGCGCTGAAGACGCTTCCCGAGACGCTCCCCAACGTCAGTGTAATGACCAGTTTCCTTTCGGTTACGGCCGGTCTGCCGGTTCTAGATGCCCTGCAAGCTTCATCGTGCCACCTCGGCGTTGTGCTGGACGTGCTGAGCGAGACTGCCTGCAATAGCACCGAATACACGAGCCAGCTGTATGCAGTTCTCACGGCCGCAGGGATTGCCAAGGGGCTACTCGATTCTGCCGTCGCTGCTATCGAGTACGGCGGCAACGAGGCTCATCATGGCTAACGTCAAGAGCACGGCCAAGTCTGCCGGCGGCGCGCAAGTCTTCAACCTGGCCGATTTCCGAAAGAACCCAAAGGCCACTCGCAAACCATCGGCCGAGGAAACGCTGCGCGACCACTATCGCGTCTTCGGCTTGCTGGCTGATCATATTCTTTCGTGCGCTCAGTTGATTGCAACGCTCGATGAGTCGGAGGGGCGTCATGGCTAAGCGCTACTTGCCCCCTGGATACCGAATTGGCGCCGCGATGTTGGCAGCCAGGCTTCGGGAATGGAAAGCAGACCCGGAGCACAACTACCCGCATCAGACTGCGGCAAAGATTCGCGAGGCTGCTGCGGGCCTGAATGGTGCCGAGCGCGCCGGATTCGATGATGCCCTGGCGCTGCTATTCCACATGTACGCGTTCGAGGGCGGCGGGCCATGCTTCGACAGCTGGGATCCGATCAAGGAACTGGAGGATCCGGACTACTGGCTGGAGGCTTGACGTTCCGCGATGCAGCATGCCGTATGGAGCCCATGCGGCATAATCTCTAGACAGGTTGCCGTAAATTAATCACACGAAGCGGACAATTTAAGATGGCAATTCCGACTGAAGTAGAGTTTATCGACTGCCTAGGTAAAATTGACGGCTACCCGTTAAGTATTGACGACTATCCTGATGAGGAAGCATGCCGCGGATGGAAGGAGGCGACAGTCGATGGATTCTTTGCCGATAGAAATTTTTTGAATTTCAAATTAAGAAACCGAGCGGCTTGCGAGGAGTCTCTCTCTTTTGTTTTTGACGCTCTTTCAAAGAAGCGGCGCGAAATTTTCGATGGGGCGGTCATGCGTTGGTTGACTGCTTCAACGGAGTATTCCTCGGTGTATGCGAAGCTTTTCCCGAATGGATTTAAGGTTCGGTCAGAGGATGAGGTTGTCAGTATTCGCAATAATTTCATTGAATTGTCGTATGAGCGCTTATGTAAGGCGGCAAATACGAAAAGTGCGAGGGAGTTAAGGATGTCTCCAGCGGAATACTTGCATGAACGACGAAGACTTTTTCGTCATCAGAGTGAATCATTCCGTTGGATAAGAGGGTTGGTCTCGGCAATTCGAGAATATCATTTCTCGAATGTCGCTGAGTTAATGGTAGATAGGCGTCGATCATACGATGTCAGAATATTAAAGGCGATTGAAGCTGTTGAGGTGCTGCGATCGATCGCAAATGATGATGTTGCGATGAGGGTTGTAGGTGTTTTGTATGATGGTAGAAACCCGCTGAGACAATTTAAGGCCGGGGATGCGAACGAGGAAAGAATCGAGAAATTGATAGAATGTTTTCGGGATATGTCGAAAGTCGATGCTGATACGTTGTATCCAATTTCCAGACTCGATGGAACTGCGCGAGCGCGTGTTTTCGTGTATCGCATGGCAGAAGAGAATTGGAGAGAGTTTCAATCGTCGAAGCCTGGACAGATCGCAGATCTCATGTATCTGGAAGGGTTCGACGTACAACTGGATCAGCGTACTATCGAAAGACAGTGCAAAAACTTTGATTCGATGGAGCGAAAATACTGGACGCAGGTAAGGGCAACGAGGGGAGGCGCCGCGTACATGGAGCGCCTTCAGCGCTGGCGACAGTTATCTAAGAAAAATGGGTAACAACTGTCGCGACAGTTGATGCGATTTTAGGTCGATTGAGTGCCGTTACATCGCCCGCAGTGAATGACTACGATTAGCTCACCAACTCTAACCAGCGACGACTATAGTCGGTTGCGCGGAAATTTCCCGCTGCCTAGCCTGTAGTCGTCGCCAGTACAGGTGAGCGAACATGAAGAAGACAGCAGCGCCAGCCGATAAAGGCAAGCGGACCGAGCCGATCCTTCCACGGGTCGGCCTCTCCAAATGGGCTCAGATCGCGCCCTTTATTCCGATGTGCCGCGAGTCCTGGCGGAAGCTTGGGATCGCCGGCAAGGCACCCCAGCCGATCCGCATGAGCCGGACGCATTCCTGCTATAGCAACGCCGAAGTGCATCGGTGGCTGGCGGATCCGCTTGGCTATCGTGTCGCCCCTGAACTCGGTGAGGCCGCGTGATGCTGCATACGAATATCACCGACAAGTTCCCGATCGTAGCGGCGGTCTCCTGTATCAAGAAAGTCAACAACTTGGCTCCGCTGGCGACATCCCAACAAGGGCTGGAGCGGGTTTCCGCAACACAGTCCGCGCATTGTGGTGTCCCGCCTAGCGTGTGTTTGCGGCCGAAACGGGCCTTGGTTCCGGAAATGCCCGGGAAACCGAAGTAGCCTATGTACGTCGACTGGTCATCGGCGATTAGACAGGCGCCCCGTGTTTCGGGGGAAGAGGTGATCCGAACCTGTCCGGAAAACCGCTCAGCCTGACCAGCTGCTTCCCCCAAAGCGCGGGGCTTTTTATTGCCAATTAGGAATCCTTATTGGATTTTGGGCAGAGGTGGTAAGCATGAATCGTATCGAGCTTGATGTCGTGTTTGGTAATCCCCCGTGCCAGGGCCATCGATCCGTTTTGCGGCGCCGGCGGTTTGCTCGTCCGGCGCTAGTGCGGTGGTCCATCGATCAGGCTGAAGTAGCGCCGGTGACGGGTGAGGCACGTGCCGATTACGAACGCGAACTGCGTATCACCGCGCTCGGCAATCTCACTATGTCGCCGGTCGCAACGCCCCTCTGGCGGCGCGTCTGCAAGGACATGATGTACGCCGAAATTCGGGCACGCAGCGCCGATCAACGACTCGTTATGGAACTGGCGATCCAGGAGTCCATGCGATGAGCTTCCAAGCCATGACCTGGGCTGTTGAGCAGGAATTACCGGCCTTGCAGAAGCTCGTCTTGCTGATGCTGGCGAACTGCTGCAACGCGCATACCGGACGTTGCGACCCATCTCACGACACCCTCGCCAAAGAATGCGGCATGAGCCGGGATTCCGTTCGTCGAGCGATCGCCGAGATCGAGAAGAAAGGCTTGATCGAGATTCGCCGCCAGACTCAAAACGGCGTCAATCTTCCGAATCAGTACGTCCTGAGGGTGGGGGCATCCGTGGGGGGAGTAGGTGCTGATAGCACCGACGGGTATGTGCACACAGCACCTACGGTAGGTGCTGACAGCACCGGGGGTAGGTGCTCACAGCAGGGAGGGGTAGGTGCTGACAGCACCACAAAACAGGAAGTTAAACCAGGAAGTAAACCTACTCGTTCGTGCGATTCGAAATTCGATGAGGCATGGCAGCAGTATCCGAAGCGTGAAGGCTCGAATTCGAAGCAGGCAGCTCAGCGGGCATGGAACGCTCGGATCCGTGAAGGCATCGATCCGGGGCTGCTGATCGCAGCGGTGGTCGCCTACGCTGCTGCGATGAAGGCCGCAGGGAACATCGGCACGCCGTACGTCAAGCAGGCGTCGACGTTCTTCGGCCGTGATCGCCACTTCGAGGAATTCGCGAAGCTGAGCGCGAAGGGTGACTTGTTCGACGGCGATGCGGTGCCGTGGTGGAAGGCTGCCGGGTTCACGTACCAGTGGCAGGCCACGAACGCCGGCTGCACCGAGCGCTCCGCTCATCTCTGGGCCAATGGAGTTCGCCAGGAGGCTCGAGCATGAACGCGCGCGAACTGGCCGAGTTGATGGCGCAGAACGCGCAGACCATCGCCGAGCATCTGCTGCCGAATGGCCGCAAGTCGGGCAAGGAATGGAAATCCGGCAGCACGGCGGGCGAGAAGGGGCAGAGCCTGTCGGTGTGCCTCGCCGGCGCCAAGCGGGGTGTGTGGAAGGATTTCGCCAGCGGCGAGGCGGGGGACCTGCTCGATCTCTGGTGCGCGTGCCGATCGCTGTCGGTGGCCGACGCAATGCGCGAGGCGAAGCAGTTCCTCGGCGTGCGAGACGAAATGCCCAAGCGGCAGGCGCCGACGTATCAGCGTCCGGCACGGCCGAAGGCGTCGCGGCCGTCAAGCCTGCTGGACGAGTGGTTCGGTGGCCGCGGCATCACGCCCGAAACCGTGAAGGCCTTTCAGATCGCCGAGCAGACCAACGGTCCGAAGACCCACATCGTGTTTCCGTACCTCCGCGGCGGCGAGCTGATCAACGCCAAGTATCGGAACATCGCCGACAAGAAGGACATGCGGCAAGAAGCCGGCGCTGAGCCGTGCCTGTTCGGCTGGAACCTGATTGACCCAGCCGAGCGTGTCATCGCAATCGCCGAAGGCGAGATCGACGCCATGACGCTCCACCAGGTCGGGATCCCCGCGCTGTCGGTAAATGCCGGCGCCGGAAACCACCAGTGGATCGACAGCGACTGGGAGCGCCTCGAGCGATTCAGCGAGATCCTGCTCTGCTACGACAACGACGAGGCTGGCCGAAAAGGGGCGCACGAAGTCGCGAACCGGCTCGGCATCGAGCGCTGCCGTGTCGTGTTCTTCGGCGAATCGAAGGACGCTAACGAATACCTGCTCGCCGGCGCCAAGGCGGAGGATTTCCTCCGCTGCTGCGATCAGGCCCCGGGCTTCGATCCGGACGAGCTCAAATCGATCGAGCGCTTCTGGTCGAACGTCAAATCGATGTTCTATCCGGCGCACGAGGACGCGAATTTCCCGTACCTGTCGTTCTGCGGCCGCAACGAGCTCTGGTTCGAATTCCGCCCGGGCGAAGTGACTGTCTGGACGGGCATCAACGGGCATGGCAAGTCGCTGCTGCTTGGCCAGGTGCTTATCGGTCTGATGTGCCAGGGCGAGCGCGCATGCGTGTTTTCAGGCGAGATGCGGCCGGAGATGCAGGGAAAGCGGATCGCGAAGCAAATGGGCGGCCTCGATCGGCCGGCGCCGGAGTATCTCGACCACATGGGCGCATGGCTGCGCGATCGGATGTGGGTCTTCGACCTCGTCGGTGTCGCGGCAATCGAGCGGCTGGTGACAGTCTTCACCTACGGCTTCAAGCGATACGGCATCCGGCACTTCGTGATCGACAGCCTGATGATGACCGACGTCCCGGAAGACGGGCACGGCGCAATGACGGCGCAGAAGGAAGCAATGCGCCTGCTCGCCAACTTCGCGCGCCAGTACAACGTCCACGTGCACCTGGTCGCCCACCCGCGCAAGGGACAGGACGAGAAGCGCAGCCCCGGAAAGATGGACGTTGGCGGCAGCGGGAAGATCACGGACGCCGCGGACAACGTGTTTTCGGTGTGGTCGGCGCAGAAGGATCAAGACGATCAGAGCGTCGACGAACCGGACGCGTTTCTCACGTTGCTGAAGGCGCGAAACGGCGAAACGCAGCGACGATCGCTCGCGCTGTTCTTCAACCGTGAATGCATGCAGTTCGGTCCGAGCGAGAGCCGGCGGCCGTACGTGTATTTGCCGTTTAGCTGCGTTTCCGAGGATTACACCTGCTAGGCCACACCGTGAGAAAGGAGACAAATGATGGCGAAAATCGAAGTGACGAACTCAATGATCGCTGCGGCGATGGATATCGGTACGAGGACCGGTCTTTTCGCGCCGGGCCCGAAGCGTGACGACGTGATCAAGATGATCGAAGGCGTCCTCTCATTTGTGGGCGCTCACGCCGCTGATCGATTCAATTGTCGGGTTCGAACTGCGGACGGCAAGAAGGAGGTTCGAGGACGGATTGTCGGGCCGGCACCCGAGCGCCGTGGCTTCTTCCGCGTGGAAACTGAGGATGGAAAGCAACTCTTCCTCAGCGGAAACGAAATTTATCCGTACTCGACGTACAAGCCGAGGTAACACGGGTGAAGCAGATCGAGCGACAAGGATCGGCGCAGCGTTGCATCTGCGAATTGCTCGAACATCGAGTTCCGATGACGATCAACGAGATCGCCGAGGTGCGGGGCATCCATCCGCGGGCAACGGCTCGCCAGCTCGATGCATTGACCGAAGCGGGATTCGTTTCCGCGTCGGGCAGTCCCAAGCGCTACGCACGCACCGACAAGCCGATCCCGCCCGTCGTACCGCTTACGCGGAAGTCCGCCCGTATCGCGGAGAGCCGGCGGCGCGACGCGGTGCGTGTTTCGACACCGTTCCGGATCCCAGCGCCGACGGAACTCGATCGCGTCATGTTGTCCTGGGTTGGAGTAGAAGCATGATCTCGCTGCGCAACCTGGCAAATCCGGATCTCGTCGGTCACCGCATCTGTGAGCTGCTCGAACAGCAGGGGATGCTGACTCAAGCGAGTCTCGGTTTGCAGATCGGTGTGCCGCGCGGGACGATCTCGAAGTACCTGACGGCACTGACTGACGAAGGCTATACGTACATCGCTAACAGGATCGCTTACGCGAAGCCGAGTGAGTCGAAGGGGATAAGGCGAGGGGTGATCCTGCTTTACGCAAGGACGAAGAAGCCTTTGCCAATCGTTCGCGAAGACCGCGAGGAACTGACCGCAGCCGAACTGCACCAGATCATGTGCGGGATCGTTCAGCGCGGGAAACAGCTTTAACTTGGTCGCGTCTCCTTCACTACGGTGATTCGCCCGGTGCGTCCGGGCGTTTTTTTCTCGATGCGCCCTGAATCCATCATCTGCCCATCATGTAAGCGCGAGTGCCAGCTCACGATCTTACAAATGGTTCGCGATGCACGGTCGGGAAAGTGGCTTTGCTGGGTTTGCCGGAAAGCGGCTGGGTTGGTACCGGCAATTCTTCGGCGAACCGAAAGCGAGGAGCAGTAGCGCATCTGATTTGGGATCAGAGGGACGACCGCAAATAGGCAGCGCGGGATAGAAGAAACGTCCGACGGGGGCCCATTAGCCCAGGCCCGAACAACTGGTGTCGCGCCAGCTCGATAAACGTGGCTGAATGGCGGAGAAGCACCGCCAGGACCGACCAAAATGGCTGAACGCACCAAGGCGCAGCAGGTCGACCAAGCCGGATATACCCGCCGCGACCTAGCAACGCTTCAAAAAAAGCGGGTGGGAGGTTGCGCCCGTTCCATCGGTCCGGAGTTGAACATGATCGCGTACGCCATCTTGACGTCTGACGGCACACTGCTTGCTACGATCTCGACGGAGAACCCGCCGACACTCGAGCAGATGGCGGACTACTGCGCGGAAATCAACGGATTCGCCGACCGAGATGAATGGATGTACGAGGCGCGAATCGAGGAGATCGCGTACGCGCCCTTGCATTGATAGCAGATTGACTACTCTGCGCCCCGCAGAACGCTAATTCCCGCAGGCGGGACAGTTTCTGCCGGCCTCGGCAAACGTCGAATGGTCTCCCGGCCTAGTCTGGCTCATATCTTCGTCGACGTAACTGACGCTACTCCATTCGGCCGAATACGGCTGATCATTCTCGCTCTCCACAAGAGTGCCACGGTGCCCGCAAGTGCACGAGAGGTGCGTGTATGTGCGCATCGTCATGATGACCCTCCTAGTTGTTTCAGCAGTGTAGCAAGTGGCTTACTGGAACGAGCGACTTCTCGCGTGCGCGCACGTACGCGCGAGAAAAGGCTCAGGAGAGGAGAGGGAAAGGGAGGAAAGGTGGCGCAAGAGGGTGACGTGGATGCCTCAAAAAACACCCGTTTCCTGCTTCGCCTTCATCCATTCAATTTCCTTTCTGTCACATTCAAAAGCTTTCGTGTTGCGGCGCATTCGTCGTGATCGGTCTATCGCTCAATGCATGAAACTGCGTAACTCATTGATTATATTGAGTTGGTGCGGTGCATCTTCATTTGACATAATGGCGGCTATCAGTCGGAACGGGGCATTATCACGTCCCAATGAGATCGATTCTTATCTAAGTCTTACGAGAATATAACTCTGGGACCACCCGGGCCCCCCACGGACGGGGGTGACGAAATTTCGCAGACCTCCTCCCCAATCCGCACGCGGGAAAAACATTGATGATCGCCTCTGACAACGGATTCGGAGGTGAGAGATGAGCAACGGCTACGTCAAGTCGGTCAGCACTGATCCGATCGCGATCAATTTCCCATTCGGGGCGACATTGGGTCGCGCGTCGGGGCATACACGCGTCGCGGTGTATGGATTCAACGGTGCCCCCGCGGCTGGTGCAGATGTTTGGGTGGGTCAAGGGGCATACCCGTTCCAGACGTCGGCTCAAGCGCTGGAGATCATCTCGTCGTCCGCGAACGATGCCGCGGCCGGCACCGGTGCCCGGACGGTGATGGTGCAGGGGCTGGACGCGAACTTCAACCCGATCCAACGCCAAGTTGCGACCGGCACGATGATCGCATCGCAAACAGCGCTCACCACGCGCATCACCGGCATCACCAGCACGCCACCCTCCGCGTACGCCGGCTTCGAAGGCATCCTCGTGGCGAACCAGTACCTGCAATGAGCCTGACCAATGGCGCGTTGCTGAAGGCGATCTCGGATGATCGGGCGCTTGGCTCGGCAATGCTGTTCCCCCATCGGCACCCGCAGGCGTCTCCTGCGTTTCACGTCGAGGTCATGGACCTCTGGCGATGTGCCGACGAATGGGTGCTGATTGAGGCGTTTCGGGAGGGTGCCAAGTCGACGCTCTCGGAAGAGCATTTGCTGATCGAGGCTTGTTTCGGCAACTTCGGGTACTGCCTGATCATCGGTGAGACGTACACGAAGGCTTGCCAGCGTCTCGAGGCGATCAAGTTCGAGGCTGTCCGGAACATGAAGCTCCAGGGCCTCTTTGGTCGTCTCAAGGAGTCGGGGCGCGTCTGGAATGAGCACCAGATGGAGCTTTCGAACGGCGTGCTTCTTGAGGCGCACGGCTGGGAGGAAGAATTCCGCGGCTTCAAATGGCGCGACATCCGTCCGGACCGCGCGTATCTCGACGACATCGAGAACAAGGAACGGGTCAAGGACAAGGCGGCCGTAGACGCGTCGATGCGCAAGCTCTACCTCGAACTGATTCCGGCGATGGACAAGGTCAAGGGCAAGATCCGGGTCACAGGTACACCTCTGGCCGAGGATTGCATGATCACCCGGCTGCGTGACAACCCGGACTGGACCAGCCGCCGCTACCCGATCTGCAAGGGCGACATCGACGACCCCGCCGCGGAAGCGATGTGGCCGGAGCGCTATCCGATGGACTGGATCCGCAGGAAGCGCGACGAGATGGAGCGGGCGGGGCAACTGCGCGGCTTCATGCAGGAATACATGCTCATGGCGATCGGCAGTCAGGACAAGCCGTTCGAGAGCGACCATATCCGCGAGTGCCCAGTGGACCCGGCGCCGTGGTTGCCTAAGGTGGTGATCACCGACCCGGCACGGACGACGGACGTGAAGAAGAGCGACCGCACCGGGCGCGTGGTGGTCAGCCGCTTCGGCACGAAGATCTACGTACATGCGAGCTCGGGCGAGTTCTGGAAACCCGACGAGGTGATCGACGATGCATTCACGTCGTCGGCGCGGTACGGCGACGCGGTGGTCGCGATCGAGAAGAACTCGCTCGACGAATGGCTGTTGCAGCCGATGCGGGCGGAGATGCTTCGCCGCGGCGTGACGCTGGCACTACGTCCGCTCACCGCGCCGCAGGATCGCGACAAGGTGCAGTTCATCATGGGCATGCAGCCGTTCTTCGAGGCTGGCGACATCGTGCTGGTCGGAGGACAAGGTGCACATCCGAAGCTTGTCGCCGAGATCCTGAACTTCCCCAGCGGCAAGCGCGACATCCTGAACGCGCTCGCGTACTTCCAGCGCGTTTTCTCTGGCTCGCCGGTGTACGACGACTTCGGGCAGTGGAACCTCGTCGCCGAGTACGAGCCGAGTCAGCAGCATCCGCTCGCACTGGCATTCAACTCCAACGGTACAGAGACGACTGCCGCACTCATCTGCATCGAGGGACAGCGTGTTGTGGTCGTCGCGGACTGGATTTCGCCGGTACCGCCGAAGGAGGCGGTGCCCGACATCTCGCAGCTCGTGCGCGCCGCGTTCCCGCGCGCGCGTATGACGGCATGGCTGCCGGCCGACGTGCTCGACCAGGCAGATCGCATGCCGATCGTTCCGGCGCTTCGCGCAGCGAATCTTTACCCGATGCGGGGCTCGTACGCGAACGTATCGCGCGGCGCTCTCTCTCCGCTCATTCGCACCGAGGCCAAGGCTAGGCGTCTGTTTCAGGTCGATCAACAAGGCGCGAAGCACACTCTCAATGCGCTGGCCGGCGGCTACAACTACCCGGTCGATCGCGCGGGAAACCGGAATACGCTCCCGGAGACCGGTCCACACCGTACCCTCATCGAGGGACTCGAGGCGGCCGTGTACGTGATCTGCTCGCAGCAAGCGGACGTCCTGCCGGAAGGCGTGAACATGGGCGTGAACCCGCAAGGTGTGAGCTACCTGACCACTTTGCCGCGGAGATGAACATGGCAGTCGATCGCAAAATCACGCCCAAGGCGCCGTCGCAGCGCCCGTCGGACTTCTACAAGGGCAAGCAGCAGGGCGGCGCATACGGCAAGGCCGAGAAGGTCGGCGAGCGCATGTCGGGCGGCCCGATGCGCGAAAAGCTTCACAAGCCGGGTCTGTGATCGTGAAGAAGCGCCGCGAATTCCAAGGCACGCGCTCCGAGTCGCGCCCGGTCGGCGACTTCTTCGCCGAAAAGACCGCGAAGAAACCGAACCCGGACGATCGTCCGAAGCGAACGCCGCGTGACCGCGGCACCGGCACCTCGCTTCGCAAGAAGCTCGAGGGCAAGGTGATCGGTTGATCCCTCCATGGCACGCCCGAAGAAGCCGAAAAAGCAGGACGACAAGCCCGCGGTCGAAACATTGGACGCGCGGGCCCTCGACGCTGAGAAGACGGGCGAAGAAATCGAGAACTGGGCCGACAAGCCCGATTCCGACGCCTACACCGAAGCGGCGAAGCTGTACCCCAAGATCGCGAAGTGCTACGAGAACAAGCAGGAGCAGATGGACCGGTGCGCGGAGTACTGGTCCATCTACAACGCTCAGCCGGACGAGAATCAGCAGTACTCCGGCAACTCGCAGTGCTACATACCCGCGGTGCGAAACGCGGTCAATGCGCGCGTGAAGCGCACGATCGCACAGCTCTTTCCCGTGAACCACAAGCACGTCGGCGCGACCGGCCCGGACGGGAACATTCCGTTCGCGCAGATCAGCCTGCTCGAGCATTACATTCGCTCGGCAGCGATCAAGGACGTCGTGCGCGCGGACCTGATCGCCGGCGACGTGACCGGGCAGTGGAATCTCTACATCGATTGGACGCGCACGCAGCGCCGGATCACGGAGCTGATCAAGAAGCCGCCGATCCTCGAGGACCATGAGCTCGGCGGAGAAGTCGAAGACCTGGCTGCGGATGAGAACGAGTGGGACTGGGAAAAGGAAGAAAAGGAACTCACGACCGAAGGGCCGGACGTGGTGCAGTTTGCCACCGAGGACTTGGCCGTCTATCCCCCGACTTGCAACGACATCGAGAAGGCCACTGCGACCGCGATTCGGCTGCGCCTGACGATCGACGCCGTGGAACGGTTCGTTGATGAAGGTATCTTCGTTGGTGTCGAGGCGAAGGAACTGATCGACAACCTCGCGAAACCTGACGGTAGCCGAGAAAAGTACGTGCCACCGAAGAAGCGCACCGGCGACGCCGGCATTCGTACGGAAGGCACGTTCAAGTACGCGCTCATCTACGAAGTACACACGAACCTGGACCTCGGCAAAGGCAAAGAGCCGTGCTTCGTGTACTTCGCCGGCCAGGACATAATCCTCGGGATCATCCGGAATCCGTTCTGGTCGGGAAAGAGGCCGATAATCTCGGCGCCGATCGAGCGCATCACCGGCTCATTCTTCGGGATCTCGAAAATCGAGCCGGTCAAGTTCCTACAGTGGAACCTGAACGACTACTGGAACATGGGTCAAGACTCGGCGCAGTACAGCCTGCTGCCGATCACCATGGTCGACCCGCTTTCGAACCCGAACTACCAGTCGATGGTCGTCGGACTCGCGGCGGTTTGGCTGACGGATCCGAACAAGACCAAGTTCGCCAACTTCCCTGCCATCTACAAAGACGCGATGATGCTTTGTGCCGGCATCAAGCAGGAAATCAACGAGTCGATGGACGTCAACGACGCCATGCTCGGAAAGATGCCCGCCGGCCGGAAGAACCAGGCACAGATGGCCGCCATGGCTCAGTCGCAGGAATCGAACATCATCGACAACGCGAAGCGGTATGAGGAAGTGATCCTCAATCCGCTGCTCGAATGGATGTTCGAGCTTGATCGTCAGTTCCGCACCGAGGAGCTTACGGTCGAGGTGCTCGGCGAGATCGGCGCGCGGGCGAATTTGCAGGCGATCCCTCCGCAAGCATTCGGTGAGCGCTATTTCTTCCGATGGTGTGGTACGTCTTACCAACAGAATCTGCAGCGCATGCAGCAGATGATCGCGTGGATGAACGTCCTGCGAGGTATCCCTCCGCAGCAGCTCGATGGTCGGCGCCTGAACATCGGCCCGATCCTCGAGTACGGCACCGAGCAGATCTTCGGGCCCGAAGTCGCGCCGCGCATTCTCATTGATGAGAGGAACCTGTTCCACCTCGATCCTCAGGACGAGAACCTGATGATGCACAACGGTCTGCCGGCCGAGATCCACCAGGCCGACGACGACCGCGCACACATCGCTTCTCACTTGCAGGCTGCGCAGCTCACGGGTGATCCGGCAGGCTTGTTCCGCGCTCATGTGCAGCAGCACCAGCAAGCCATGCAAGCCAAGCTCCAGGCGCAACAGGCCCCGAAGCCGCCGCAAGGGCAGCCGGGTGTACCTGGCGGCGCAGGACCCGGCGTCGCGGGCACGCCTCGCCCCGGTGCGATGCCCGGTCAGCCGAGACCGCAGGGTCCTGCCGGAATGATCCATCCCGACCAGATCGCCTCACCGTTGGCGGGGCCGCGATGAAACGCTTCGTGGCCCGGTGCACGCCGTGGGGGACCATCCAGACCGGCATCTTCTTCCGGTCGCTGTCCGCGATCGAGAAGGACGCAGTTATCGCGCATGAGCGCGCGCACCTGATCCGGCGCGATCCGCTGCGCCGTCTCTGGTGGATGCTGACGCTGCAGCTGATCTTCCGCCCGGAATGGGTCTTTGCGCGCGTGCGCGAGCAGGAGCTGGCGGCGGATCAGTATGTGAAGGAGCTCGGGCTGGCCGCGGGCCTGCGCATGTTCCTGCGCCGGCACCCACACCCTGGCAGCGCGCTGCATCCGAGCTCACAGGAAAGGCTGGAGGCGCTCCATGTCTGACGCATTTTTCATCACGCCCTACCAGGTCAAGGCGGAAGGCAAGGACGTGCCGCCTAACGAGATTCAGATGGCGATCAATTCGCTCGCGAACCAAATGACGGTCGCACTGAATGTGCTCGGCAACGGCGCGAGTCCGGCGTTCGCCGCGGCAATGCTAGCCTGGTTCAACAGCCTGCCGACAACGCTTCCGGCAACGTCCGGCGTGCTCTGGAACAACGGCGGCACGCTCGCCCAATCGTGAGGTATTCCATGAAGAAGCTGTTCGCAGGACTGCTCGCGCTGGTCTGCTCGGCCGCGCTCGCGCAGAGCTACCCCTCACCGACTTATAACAACCTGACGGTGCAGGGTATCGCGACGTTGACTGCCCACCCGCTTGCAGTGTCATCCGGGGGCACTAATTCCGCGACGGCGAGCGGCACGGCGCTCGACAACATCACCGGATTTTCGAGCACCGGGTTCCTGACGCGCACCGGCGCCGGCGCGTACTCATTCCAGAGCCTGACAAACGGCATTGTGCTTTCGAACATCGCACAGATCGCCGCGAATACGCTGCTCGGCAACGCGACCGGATCGACCGCGAACGTTACCGCCGTTACAGTGACTGGATGCAACGGCGCAGCGCAGGCACTGCAGTGGACGAACGGCTCCGGGTTCGGATGCAATTCGTCCATCGCTACCTCGGGCGCGAATGCCAATATCACCAGCTTGTCCGGCCTCACGACTGCGCTCTCTGTTGCGCAGGGGGGTACCGGCCGGCAGACGCTTACCGCGCACGGGGTCCTTGTCGGCGAGGGAACGAGTGCGATCAACCAGTTGGCCGTCGGTGCGACCGGGCAGGTGCTTGTAGGATCTACCGGCGCCGATCCAGCGTTTGGGTCGACCGTCGGCGCGTTGACCTTCACGGCCGCAATTACCCCTTCCAGTACCGCTGGCATCGTCGGCACTACGACGAATGACAACGCGAACACGGGCAGCATCGGTGAATATGTCATCGCATCGACCACGGGTACTTCGCTCACGTCCGGAGCAAATGCGAATGTGACCAGCGTAAGCCTTACGGCAGGTGACTGGGACGTAACCGGAGTCGTCATCTACAACCCGTCTGGGTCTACAACCGTCTCGAACCTTGTTGAAGGTATCAATACCACTTCTGCGACGTTCGGCTCTCCCGGTACCTTCGCCAGCGCGGCTCTGTCCTTCACGACGGGTGCTGTTCAGCGCCGCATTGCCCCGGTCATGAGAATAAGCATCGCGACAACTACAACCGTCTATCTCATCGCGCAGGCTACGTTCGGCGCCAGCACGATGACTGCGGATGGATATCTTCGCGCGCGGAGGATTCGCTAAATGAGCACGTTCAATTCAGCGACCGCCACGGTCATCAAAGCGACAGCCAATGGCGCAACTACGGCTGGCCCGATTTCGATCCCTGGACTTCAGATTGGTGACTGCCTTGTGTCCGTGTCCCCCTTTGGGTTCCCGCCTGGGTTCGCGTTCGAATCAGCCGTATCCGTCGCGGATCAGCTTCAACAAGAGCAGAACCTGGATTGGAGTGGCGAGACGTTCACGTTCTACTTGCTGAGGGGCGTATGAAAAAACGGGAAACCGCTATACAAATTGCGCAACCCTGATCAGGAGATCATCGTGCGCAAAAACATTCTGGCCCATCTCGTCGGCCTCGTCTTCCCGGCAGTCGGTGCCGGCAATCCGCCGAACATCCCGGACAACGGCGCGATGCCAGATCAGATCGGCCTGGCTAACGCAGTTCTCGGAATGAACCCGTTCCAGGAAACCGGATACAACGCCGCAACGAACACATCAGGCTTCACGATCGCCGCCGCTCAAATCGCAGGAGCCGCTCAGAACTTCCTGAACCTCACAGGCACACTCGGCGCCGGTGCGAACGCGCAGCTGCCGACCGTAGCCGCGCTTCTCGCGCAGTTGCCGACGGTGGTGCAGAACGCGCCGATCGGCCTGAGCTTCCAGGTGCGCATCATCAACAGTTCCAGCGGCGCGTTTGCCTGGACGGTGACCACGAATACCGGCTGGACGCTCGGCGGCACCATGACGATCGCACAGAACACCTGGCGCGATTTCATCGTCACCATCACCAGCGCGACGACCGCAACGCTCCAGGCGGTCGGTACGGGCACGCAATCGTAAGGGCGGCCATGAACAAGCTTCTGCAGCGACTTCTCGGTTTCCTGTTTCCCGGCGTCGACGACGCTGATTCTCCGGATCTTGGCGGCGACGCTGGGGGCGACGGCGCTGGTGCTGATGGTGCTAGCGGCGCTGATGGTAGTGCTGGCGATCCTGCTGTTGATATCCCGGAAGACGATCTCGAATTCGATTTCGTCGAGCCGGCAGCGCCTTCGCGACGCACAACATCCGAGGCCGATCGACTGGCCGCGCTCGAAGCAGAAGTAGAGCGTCGCGGGCGTATGGCCGATGCGTCGCGAACGGCTGCGCCGACGGCGCCCGTGATGGACCGCGATTTCGAAGCTGAAGAGGCGCGCCTTCGCGATCCGAACACGACGGAAATCGAGCGCTGGCAGATCCAGTCGAACCGCACGTTGCGCCAGAGCCAACAGGCTGCGCAAGCCGCGTTGTTCCAGGCGCAGGATCTGCGCGATCAGACGCTGTTCGAGGCGAAGATCGCCAGCGATCCGCACCGCGCGCGCTATCGCGATCGCGTCGAAGCCGCGGTGCAGGAAGAGCGCCGCGCGGGCCGTAATGCCTCGCGCGAGTCGGTCTACTACTACATGCTCGGCAAGGACATCGCGGACGGCAAGTTGAAGCCGAAGGCAAAAGCGAAAGCTCCCGCTGCGGACGTTCCGCGCGGCAAGACGCCGGGCGTGCGCTCGACCGTACCGCCGTCGCGCGGGCAAACCGAACACCAGAAGCGCGCTGCGCGTCTGGCCGACGTGAACATCTGACCAGCACGAGGACACCATGCTGACGAAAATTCTGGCCCTCCTGACGGGCCTCATGTTCCCCGGGGTGACGAACCAGTCGTCGAGTTTCACGGCTGACGTCGAAGCGTATATCCAGGAAGAAGTCGAGCCGCTCGCGCGTCGCCAGCTGGTCGCATATCAGTTCGGCAAGCCGCTGAAGCTCGACACGAACCGCGGTACGACGTACACCGCGTCGCGCTACCAGCGCTTGCCGCTGCCGTACGCGCCGCTGCAGGAAGGTGTCGCGCCCCCGGGCGAAGCGATGACGCTGCAGCAGGTCAGCGCCACCGCGCAGCAGTGGGGCGACCGCGTGATCATCACCGATGTGGCGAACCTCACGATCAAGCACCCGCTGTTCCAGCAAGCCTGCGAACTGGTGTCGCTGCAGATGCCGGAAACTCTCGAGCGAAATACGCTGAACACGCTGCTGTCCGCACCGCAGGTGAACTACGCCGGCGGTGCCGCCAACCGCGCTGCCCTAACGGCATCCAACGTGATGTCGCCGCACGAGTCGAACCGGCTATTTGCGTCGATGGCCGCCTACGGCGTGCCGCGCTTCAATGGAGACGAGCGCGAAGACATGATGATTGAGGCGGGCGCGTATCGTGATCCGTCGACGACGCCGCGCGTCAAGCAGCACTATGTCGCGCTGATCAGCCCGTTCTCGGCGCAGGACATGCGCGAGAACTCGTCGGTCCAGCAAGCCTGGGCTTACAGCGATGTCAACCGGCTCTACAACAACGAGCTCGGCGACTTCGGCGGTATCCGCTTCTGCGAAACGAACATGATGCCGTACTGGACGGGCGCAGCCGCGATCAACGGCTCCGCGTCGACGTCCGGCGGTCAGCTGGCCACCGGAACGTATTACATTCAGGTCACCGCTGCACCCGCGCTGACGTCCGTCGAGCAGACCATCTACCAGGTTTCCTCGTCGATCAGCGTGACGGGCCCGACCGGCTCGATCTCGGTCACGCTGCCGTCGTTCCCGAACTACGTGTTCAACGTGTACATCGGGACGACCGCGAACCCGGCCAACCTCGCGACGGCGATCGGCAATGGCGTGCCGGTAACCGGCGTGCTCGCCGGCCAGGCGACGCAGCTGCAGCCGAACCAGACGATCACGCTGACCGGCATCGGCGTCACGCAGACGCCTCCGGCCGCGCCGGCGACCGGCGTATCGGTGTTCCCGGTGATCTTCATCGGCAACCACAGCTACGGCCAGGTGCTGCTCGAGAATCCCGAGTTCCACTATCTGACCGGCGCCGACAAGTCGGATCCGCTCAACCAGACCCGGGTCGTGTCGTGGAAGGTGTTCTACGGCTCGATCCTGCTCAATACGGCCTTCCTGGCTCGCGTGGAATGCGGCTCCGCATTCGCGCCGGGTTACCAGGGCGGTACCGTGACTACCCCGTAAGGAGTAACTGATGGCCGCACGTAACTCGCAGGAGCCGGGGAAACCGGCTCCGGGGTCGGCTGATGCCGACGAATTGCTCGGCGGTGCCTCATCCGACGAGGAAAGCCGCGACGCACTGCTCGAGCGCATCAAGGCGCTCGAAGCCGAAAACGCCAAGCTGGGCGCCGCGAAAGACATCGCAGAGGAAGAATCTGCGCGCTTGTCCGCGCAGGCGCAATCGGCGCTGCTGACGTCGGGCGTTGTCGAGCGCTATGCAGGCAAGGCCGAGGACGGCAAGACGGATCTCTGGTGGTACCGCATCGATCTCGCGCCGTGCGGCGGCGAGCACCTGAAGATCAACGGCACGCCGTATCTGCACGGTCATACGTACAAGTTCGACACGGACACCCTGCGCTCGATCAAGGAAATGGTCGCGCGTACCTGGGTGCACGAGAACGACATCAACGGACACGCGTTCAACCCGTACCGGCAAGCTCAGAACAAGGTGCTCGGAGGCGGCCCCGTGCCGGCCTGGGCGCGCTCGTAATACCCAAACCCCGAAAGGAAGACCATGTCGCAAGCCTCCAAGGAAGTTACGGCTGCAACGGTGATCGGCAACTTCTCGATCACCCTCCCGGCGCCGAACCAGGCGCAACTCTCGGCCAGCGGTTATCTGGTCGAGGGTGAGGACAAGGCGTCGCTCGACGCCCGGATGGATACCGTGCGCGAGGCGCTCCAGCGTCAGCAGCGCATGCTCGAGATCCCGGTCCTCGAAGCCCACATCGAGCAGTACGAAAAGGCGCGCGATGACATCGAGCGAGCGTACGCCGATCTGCTCGAGCGTCAAAAGGCGAAGACCGCCGGCAAGGCTGGCGCGAAGGCGCTGTCGAGCCAGGATCAAGCGAACCTGAAGAACGCGCCGCAGCAGTTGAAGGGCATCGAGGCCGAGCTCGAGAAGGCGCGCAAGAAGATCGCAGCCGCGCGCGAAGGGGCGTGAAATGGCCTACCTCCAGGCCCAGCAGATCGTGCAGCGCGCCTGCGCGATCGCGAAGGTACCCGGGTGGCTGTCGCAGGGCGGCGTCTACCTGAATTCGGTCCTGGAGGACCTCTGGTTGCATCGTGACCTGAAGATCAACCGGGTCACCGAATTCGTTACCGTGCAGGCGAACAATTATGGACCGTTCACGTTGCCGTTGAATTACCTGCGGACGTACGACCTTTTCTTCCAGCAGAACAACCTGCCGTATTTCCTGCACCCTATTTCGCCGGAAGAGTGGGACCAGGAATTCAAGGATCCCTCGATCGCAAACTACCCGTACGAGTTCATGACGCTGCTATACGACGAAACTACAGCGCAGACGAACCAATCGGCGGGGCAGCTCTTCATCTACCCGCAATCGTCCGGTCAGATCGTTCTGACGCACCGGTACATGGTGAAGCAGCCGGACATCACCACGCCCGAATCGTCGACCACCATCCCGTGGTTTCCGGATAGCCTGTACCTGATCAAGCGCACGGCCGCTGAGTTGATGGTCGAAACTGACGACGTTCGACACGACACCTTGATCAAGGAATGCGAGGCGATGCTCTTCACGCATCTCATCATGGAGGGCGACGAGCAGCAGGTCGTCAAGTCGGTACGCCTCGATCCGCGTCGCTTCCACACGAATCGCACGCTGAAACCGACGAAGATCACGGACTAGTGCCATGGCGATCCGCAATGCGAAGCCGGTCCGCTTCACGCCGAAGGGCCTCTGCGACGCGTTCGACGCCACGGATGCATTCGCCGGCGCGTGCCAGCTACTGAGCAATCTCGTATTTGATCAGGGAAATCCGGAGATCATAGTCGCGCGCCCGGGTGTGGGTGCTGCCGCGACGACGTTCAGCGGCTTCACGACCCCGACGTTTGTCTCGGTTTACACGGTCATTGGAACCGTGGCGTACGGCATGGTGTCGACCGCGCGCAATCCAGGATTCGACGAACCGTTTGCATTCAACTTGCTGACCAGTTCGTTCACCACCATCAGCGGGGTGACATCGGGAAACGTGCCAGCGTCACCTGCCACCAGCGGCGCATGGACCCCACCGACGATGGCCGTTGTCGGCACGAAAATCATCATCACGCACCCAGGCTTCAGTGGTGCTGGGGCAAACTTTTTCGGCGTTATCGACATCTCGAACCCGGCAGCACCGGCGTGGTCGTCATCGAACCTCGCGACAAACCCGCTGACGGGCGTACCGACCTCGGTCGCGAACTTCAATAACCGCGCGTATTTCTCGGTCGGCAATACGCTGCAATTCAGTGACGCTCTGAATCCACTGACGCGCACCAACGCGTCGCAGGCCGTGACAATCGGAGATACGACCTCTATCACGGCGCAGTCGGGTCTGCCAGTGCAGACGACGTCGGCGGGCGTGATTGGTGCTCTCATCGTGTTCAAGACGAGTCAAGTCTGGCAAATCACGGGTGATCCGACCACAAGCAACCTCGCCCTGAACTACGTTTCTCTGACGACCGGTTGCATCGCGCCGCGCAGTGTGGTGCAGGGGCCGTTTGGTATCTTCTTCGCCGGCGTCGACGCACCGTACATCCTGAATTTTCTCGGTACGCTGGTTCCACTGTCGAGCCGACCCGGTACCGACTTCCCCGCTGATCTGCAGGTGCCGTTCCAGAACACCACGCAGCCGTCGCGTATAAGCGCGTCATTCGCAGGAAACGTATATCGCGTGTGCGTTCCGACGTTGATCCAGGGACAGCAGCAGACAAACGACTACTGGTACGACATCCGGCGCAAACGCTGGACCGGGCCGCACTCGTTCACCTATGACTGTGCCTCACTGTATGGGGAATCGTTTGTACTCTCAGGCGCCTCGCATGGCGCCGCGCTTTTCGTCAGCTCGACGATCCCCACGTCGAATACCAGCTATCTCGATGCCGGCGCAGCGTTCATGTGCCATCTACGCTCATCGAACTTCCCGAAGACGGGTCACATGCAGCAGGTTCAGGTAGTCGAGTCGACGATCGAGTTGGCTGCTACGGGCGCGTCGGTGGTTTTCAACCTGACCGCGCTAGACGATCAGCAGAACTCGCTGGCATCCACTTTCGTGATGACGCCAACAAGCGGGGCGATCTGGAACGCGTTCAACTGGGGTGCGGCCAACTGGTCGTCGAACGCCAGCATCCCGCACGTATACAGCATTCCGTGGCCGATTGCGCTGGTCTTTCAGAAGATGTCGCTCGATGTGACGGTGACGCCGGTCAATGAAGTGATGATCGGCACATTTTTCGCCCGCTATCAGGATACGGGCTACACGAACCAGGGGTAAATCATGCCGGGAATCATCGGATCGCTACCCGCCACCCTGCAGAACGGCACGACAGCAGACGCCTCGCAGGTAATGGCGGACCTGAACTTCATCGTCAACCAGGTCAATGCGAACGCACAGCCAGCCGGCTCGTATGCAGTGACAGGGTCGGCGGCGAGCTTCGCTTCCGTGACGGTGACCGGCGCCGCGGGCCTGACGATGGGCCTCCTGGTTAGCCCGAACGTTGCACCGATCAAGTTCGGGGATGGCTCCGGATGGACGCTGCGATTCCAAACTTCCAACGGTTCCACCACGTTCGCGACGTTGACCGACACCGGGGCATTCACGACGTCCGGTGTTATCAGCGGATCGAACATTACGGGCACTTCTGACGAGCGCCTCAAGAAGGACTGGAAGGAATTTCCACCTGACTTTCTTGAGCGCGTTGCATCTGTTCTGCACGGTACGTACACGCGCAAGGACACTGGTGAGCGACGCGTAGGAGCCGGCGCGCAGTCGCTGCAGAAGGTGCTGCCCGAGGCCGTATTCGGCGATGAACGTCTATCCGTCTCGGAGGGCAGCGCTGCCCTGGCGATTGTGATCGAACTGACCATCGAAGTGCTTCGTCTACGCGCATTGCTGGAGCCCGTCAAATGACACTACCAGCCAGCTTCCCTCTATCCATGTCCCAGATCGCGACCGAGCTTGGGCTATCGCTGCCACTGTCGATCAACCACCCATGGGTGATCGCATTGGCGGGCAAGAGTGCGCTCCCGGTCAGCTTCAGTGATTTGCTGGGTAAGTCAGGTCGCTGGGACGGCGCCGCAACGGCTGTCTCCTTGCCCGGCGGTGTGTCGATCCAAAGTATTAACGCCGCATTTTTCGGTGGGGTGATCAGCTACGCGATTTTCGTCACATTCGGAAATGCGAATCAATTCGAAATAGGCTTTTCGTCTCCGCCGAACTACTCAGGGAACCTAAAGATTTTCAACAACACGGATTCAACGACAAGCGCGGTTCTCACCAAAACAAATTCCACGACCTGGGATTCTGCGACCGGGCTGTCGAACAACGTCATCGTGTTGGGTGTCAACAAGAGCTACACGATACTGCCGTCGACCTGATCAAGACGGGAAACAAAACTACCATCTGCACCAACCATCGGGGAAAACATGGGAAACCGGACACTCACCGAAGACGACGTCAAGGCGATCGCCGAACAGATCGAAAGCGGCATCACCCAGCGTTTTCAACTTAACGTCGGCCGGGGAATCCTCGGATTGGCGTGGCGCGTTTTCATGTACGCCTTGGTCGCCATTGCCGCCTACGGGGCCGGCGGCGGCCTGAAGAAGTTCTTCTAGGAGATGGACATGCTCGAATCGATCAAATCCGCCATCGAGGCACGTTTCCAGGCGCTGGCGAACGACGGCCGCGCCTTCGTCGACAAGGTCGAGGAAATCGTGGGACTCGGCAATGCAGCGAAGGAGCTCGCAGATCTCGAAGCCAGCGTGACGACCATCGTCAGCGGCGACAACCTGACCGTCGAGCAGAAGGTCGAGCAGATCCTGCACGCGGTGGGCAAGCTGTGAGCAGCTTCGACGATGCCTTCGAAGCCCTGATGGGCAACGAGGGCAGTTACTCGAACAACCCCGCCGATCCGGGCGGCGAGACGAGGTGGGGCGTGACGGCTCGCGTCGCGCGCGCGAACGGGTATGGCGGCGACATGCGCTCGATGCCGCAGGCTACCGCCAAGCTGATCGCAAAGCGCGTTTACTGGGACCCGTACTACTGCGACCAGTTCGACCCGCGCGTGGCGTTCCAGGTGTTCGACGCGGCGTACAACGGGGGCTTGCCCGTGACCTGGTTGCAGGAAGCTGCAGGCCTGAAGCCCGACGGCCGAATCGGCCCGGTGACGATCGCCGCGGTGAACGCGGCTGATCCGGTGCGGATTGTCGCGCGGTTCCTGGCATACCGGCTGAAATACCTAGCCGACCTGCACAACTGGCCGGCATTCAGTCACGGGTGGGCGAACCGCATCGCCAACAACCTTTTGAAGGGAGCCGCGTGATGGGATTCCTCGATCCGATTTCCGCAGTCTCCGACGTCGTCGGAAAGATTATCGACCGCGTCTGGCCCGACCCGGCTCAGGCGGCCGCAGCGAAGCTGCAGCTGCTCCAGCTTCAACAGACGGGCGAGCTCGCACAGATCACCGGCCAGATGCAAATCAACCAGGCCGAGGCACAAAGCACGGATCCGCTGCAGCACTGGCGCGGCGGGATGGGCTGGGTGTGCGTCGCCGGGTACGCGTGGAACTTCGTCCTGCGACCGGCGATGAGCGACATTTCCGCGCTGCTTGGGCATCACATCGTCCTGACGGAAATGGACCTCACGCAGCTCGCGACGATCACGATCGGCATGCTCGGCCTTGGCGGCATGCACGTCTATCAGCAGGTCAAAGGTAAATGAACAACCTCGTCCGTATCGCTGCCGGTATCGATACAGCACCTCTGCTGCTCGCCATCGCGCGCCAGCCGGGACTTTGGAATCGCCATACCGCACGCACGACGGCGGAGGGTAGTCCACACGTCGACGTTTCGGATATCTGGCTGCGCTACAACGACGAGAAGCCGTACAAGGCGGCCGGCGACTATACCGGGTTCAACGACGCGCACGACGCGGTGTTCTATCCGGAGTGGTATGCATTGCCGCAGGTTCGACCGATCGTGTTCGGTTTGATGGCGCGCGTCGAAGGCACGCGTCTGGGTGGCGTCCTGATCACGAAGGTTCCGCCCGGAAAGCGAATCCTGCCGCATGCCGACGATACCTGGCACGTTCGGCACTACAACACGAAGCTGTATGTGCCCCTGCAGACGAATCCGAAGTGCTGGAACCGGGTCGAAGATGAACGCGTCGTGATGGCACCGGGTGACGTCTGGTACTTCGACAACATGAAGGAGCATGAGGTGGTCAATGAAGGCGATGACGATCGGATCACGCTGATCGTCTCGATCAGGTGCGAGAAATGACCATCAAACACCACTTCGCGGCCGGCGGCGTGTACGCCCGCGAACAGACGCTGCTCGCGGGCGAGGAAGTGCAGAAGCACGTTCACGACTACGACCACTTGAGCTATCTCGCTGGCGGCACGGCGTTGCTCGACGTCGACGGTGAACTACAGGTGCTGCACGGGCCGTGCATGCTTGAAGTGAAGGCGGGGCGCGCGCATCGCATTACCGCGCTGACGGATTTGACGTGGCTCTGCATTCACGCGGAGAGCGTGGCGGATCCCGAAACACTGATGAAGGGGTGAACCATGCCATTTGGAGCGGTTGCGGGAGGTTTGGCTGCCGGTATCGGCGGCTCGCTCGTCTCGGGCATGCTGTCCCCGGGTACGTCGGGCGGCGGTTCGTCGTATTACACGCCCACGGGCTTGCCGACCGCTGACACGACCTGGCAAAACCTGCTTTCGAGCATCAACAACGCGTACGGAACGAATAACCCCACGCCGTACGCTTTTCAGTCCCTCGAAAGCGGTCTGAATGCGAACAATTACTTCGGGCCTGCATACCAGGCAGCCGCCGGCAACGCCGGGGGCGATTACAGCAATCTCGCGTACTACACGAATCAGCGAGCGAACCAGAACTTCGATACGCAGAACGCACTGCTCGGCGCCGGCCGGCAAGTCTTCGGCATGGGCCTCGATCCGCAAAGCGCACTGTACGCTCGTACTCAGCAGCAGGTACAGGATCAGGTCAACGCGAACAACTCGATGTACGGGCTGGGCTCGTCGGCTGCCGGCGCAGGAGTCGCCAATCAGGCCATGGCGAACTTCAACATCGACTGGCAGAACAACCAGCTGCAGCGTGCGTTGCAAGGGCTCCAGGGCTATGCAGGCGCTGCGAACACGGCCGGACGATTCGGCGAGCTGGGCACGTCGCAGGCCGCGTCGGTGCCGGGATACGATCTGGCGGCCGGATCGGTCCCGTACCAGACCGCACAGAGCATCGCTAGCACGCCGGGGAGCCTCGCGAATACGTACGGGTCCTTCCTGAACTCAAACGTGTACGGGCCGGCCGAAGGGATCATGGGCACGATCATTCCGTACATGAACTACGGTCAGGGCGCGCAACAGGTACCGTTCCAAGCGCAGTCACAAGGCGCAGGCGCCGCGGGCAGCCTTGTATCGCAGGGCATTTCGGGATTGCTCGGCAATCAGCAGGTGCAGAACGGCATTTCCAACTTCTTCAATCCGGCATCGGGCTCGTTCAGCGGTGGCGACTTTAGCGGCGCGTTCAGTTCCAGCCCGTATTACTCGGGCGGCGGGAACTCGTACGGCTTCACGATGTGAGGTGAGAAATGGCCGGGCTCGCGGGACTCCCGTACTTTCTGCAGTATCAGCAGCAGGCGCAAGAGCAGGCGCTGCAGCGTCAGTACGCCCAGATCCAGCTCGCGCAGTTCCAACAGGCACAGCAGGATCGTCAGCGGCAACAGGCAGCGCTCACGGCGGCAGGCAATGCGCTACCGCAGCTGCTCGCGGGGCAACAGCCCGCGCAGATGCCCGGTCAAATGCCCCCTCCGCCTCAAGCGCCGAATCCGGGCCAGCCGTCCATGCCGGCGCAGCCGTCGACAGCGGGGCAGATGCCTCCGCTTCCTCCTGGGGCACCCCCGGGCATGAGCGGAGGCACCGGTGCGCCCGGGAAACCCCCTCTGCCACCGTTCCAGCCGATGCCGACGGCGGGCAGTCCAGCTCAGGCATCGCCGATGCAGATCCCGGCGCCTCCCGCAGCGCCCACCGCGCCCACCGCGCCGCAGCAACAGCCTGGCGGCCCGCTCACGCTCGACAGCGCGATTAAGGTCCTGAAGGATCAGGGCCTGGCCGGCGCGGACTTGATGATGGGCTTGCAGCAGCTGACACCGATCCTCGACTCGCAGGCGAAGGCCCAGGCGGCGCAGATCCAGATGCGGTTCGAACAGGAAATGAAGCTGCAGGCCGTGCAGGATCGGCACGCCTCTCTCGAGGAGCGGATTCGTGAAGCTAACCAAAGATCAGAAGATCGCGCGCTGGATCGTGCGGACCGCGCGCAGGCGCGCGCTGAGTCGAATGCTCTGCGTGCTGAATCAATTGCGCTCCGCAAACAGACCATCGCGTTAGCCAACGGAGACGACGCTAAGTTCTCGCCCGAAGACTTGAAGTTTCTGGCGGAGCAGGCGCGCGCGGGCGACACGTCGGTCTACCAGAACCTCGGTCGTGGAGCGCAGGGCGCGAAGAACATCATCGCGCTGCGCCGTGAAGTGATGCGCCAGGAGCGCGAATCGGGCGGTACCGGTGCCGACATCGCTGCCGCGAATGCTGGGTTCCAGGGCGAGAAGGCAGCAGCCCGTACCGGCGCTACGCGCGCGGCCAACATCGGTATGGCCGTTGCCGAAGCACGTAAGACCTTCCCGCTCGTTCGGCAGGCTTCGGCCGCGTTGCCGCGCACGGAGTTCCCCGGCGTGAACAAGGCGCTGCAGGCAGCTCAAACCGGCTCGGGCGATCCGCGCGTAGTGGCATTAGGTACGGCGCTTAACACATCAATCAACGCCTATGCGCGCGCGATCAGCCCGACCGGTACGCCGACGGTCGCGGATAAGGAGCACGCGCGCGAGCTCCTCTCGACGGCGAGTACGGATGAGCAGCTAAACGCCGTGCTAGCCGTCATGGAAAAGGAAATGGCAGCGGCGCGGCAAGCGCCCACCGAGGTGCAGGCGCAGCAGAAGGCCCGCATTTCCGGTCGAGGTGAAGGCGCACCGGCCGTCGGCACGGTTGAAGGCGGATACCGGTTCAAGGGCGGAGATCCGTCGAAGCAAAGCAACTGGGAGAAGATGTAATGTCCGGACCCTGGGAAAAATACGCTCAGGACACTGCAGCGTCCGCTACGGGACCGTGGGGCAAATACGCCGGAGCAGGCGGTGCGCCGGCGGGCCCTGTCGCGCCGCTTGATCGTCTGCCACCTGATAGCCCGCCGGCTAGCACGATGCCGCAGCATGCCGATACCATCGCGGAGCGCCTGCTCGGATTGGGCAAGAGTGCAGTCGGGCTCGGTGAAGCCGGCTTGTCGGCTGCAACCGGCGTGTTGGCCGCGCCCGTGGGCGCCGCATACGGCGTCGGCAAGACGCTCACGAGCGGCAAGTATGGCACGCAGCAGGGCATCGAGGAAGGTGAGAAAGCGGGCGCCGCGCTGGCTAACAAGCTTACGTACCAGCCGCGCACCGAGGCAGGCCGCAGTGACATCGAAGCGCTCGGTAAATCCGGGCTGATGCACGCATTGCAAGGCATGCCGGTCGAGTCCCCGATGATCGCGCGGATTCCTGAAGTGCCGCGTGGTGTGCTGGCCACCGGTGAAGGTGCGGCCGGCGCCATGCGCGCCGGCGCGAACGCCGCGGGCCGCGGCACCGTGCGCGCAGCTGCACGAGCTCTGCCGGAGGTTGATCCGGAGACGCTTCGGCTCGCGCGCGAGGCACATGAGATGGGCTTCCGCTTCCGTCCGGACCAGATGTACGAGAACAAATTCGGGCGTATTGCCGGGCAGCTGTCGTCGGACGTGCCGTTCTCCGGCGAGACGTCGGCCGCGAACCAGCGTGTGTTCAACCAGCGCTTGATCCAGGCGATCGGCGGCGAAGGCGACAAGCTGACGCGCCAGGTGTACGCCAACGCGATGAAGAAGTCGGGGACCGAGATCGACGCGATCACGGTTGCGCACAGCATCCCGGTCGACAACGCATTCCTGAATCGCCTGCAGCGTGCGAAGGGCAACCAGCTGCCGGAGGTGCAGGGCGTCGTGCAGGGATATATCGACGACCTGGAGGCGCTGGCCGGTCCCCGCCAGAAGCTCGCCGGAGGTGGTGCGACGTCGGCGGCTCGGCAGCTCGACGGGGCGAAGCTCCGGCCGTTCTTGACGAAGCTGAAGTCGACGATCCGCAGCACGTCGAACGGCGACCTGCGGCATGCGTTGAGCGACCTCCAGGGCGAAATCGAGGACGCATTCCTGCCGCAATTGTCGGCCGATGAAGCCACGCGCTATGCGGCCGCGCGACGGCAATATGCAATGGGGAAGACGATCGAGCCGCTCGTGGCGAAGTCTCCCGGCGGAAATATCAGCCCAAAGGCGCTGATGGGCGCGGTCACGTCGAACGCATACGGAAAACGTGCGATGGCGATGGGCCAAGGCGGTGAACTCGGCAAGCTTGCGGATATCGGTTCGCTGTTCCTGCGTGAGCCGGGCACGTCGAACACCGCGGAGCGCGGCATCGTAGCCGGCCTGATGGCAGGCGGGGCGGGGCTTGCTCCCTTCGCCGCCGTTCCGCCGTGGCTGGCGGCGAATGCCTATAACCGCTTCGGGCCCGCCGTTACCGAGCAACTCCTTCAGCGACCGCCCGCCCCATGAGAATTCTCGCGATCGACGTCGGTTCGAACTGCCTCGACTGGTTGATGCGCTGCCAGGAGTGGGGACACCAGGTTCTCTGGTACGACAAGCCGCGTCCGGATGGCACCGACCGCCACGCCGGCGAAGGAATCGTGCCGAAGGTCCGCGACTATGACGAACTACGCCGGAAGTGGCTCGGCTGGGCGGACCTGATCTATACGCCGGACAACGTCAGCTACCTCGAGATGCTCGAGCCGTACCGCCGGATCGGGTACCCGATCTATGGCTGCAACCTGGCGGCCGTCGAATGGGAACTAGATCGCGAGGTCGGGCAGAAGGTGATGGAAGAGTGTGGGATGCGCATCATTCCCGGTAAGACGTTCCACGATTATGAGTCCGCGATCGCCTACGTGAAGAAGCAGGGCAAGGCGTTCGTGTCGAAGCCGTCGGGCGACGGCGAGCGTGCGATGTCCTATGTCGCCGACAGTGCGGCCGACATGGTGTACATGCTCGGCCGGTGGAACAAGATCGACAAGTACCGGGCGGCGGCGCGCAAGGATGGGTTCATCCTGCAGGAGAAGATCAGCGGCATCGAGATGGCCGTGGGCGGATTCTTCGGCCCGGATGGCTGGTCGCGCGGTTGGGTGGAGAACTGGGAAAACAAGAAGCTGATGAACGGCGACTTGGGTGTGAATACCGGCGAGATGGGCACCACGGTGCGTGTCGTCCGGCAGTCGAAGCTCGCCGATGAGGTACTGAAGCCCGCCACCGAGCACCTGAAGCGGATCGGGTACGTCGGGTACGTCGACGTCAATTGCATGATCCCGACCGACGGGAAGGGCCCGTATCCGCTCGAATGGACGATGCGCGACGGCTGGCCGATCCGTCACAACCTGACCGCGCTGATCGAGGGCGACCCGGCTCAGTGGATGGCCGACAAAATCCACGGCCGCGACACGCTGAAGATCCGCATGGACGAGGTGTGCATCTCGGTTCTGATGGCGCTGCCCGACTTCCCGTATTCGAAGATCACGAACAAGGAACTGTGCGGGATCCCGATCTACGGCGCCGAGGACATGGAGCACCTGCACTTCTCCGAAGTGATGATGGGCGTGGCGCCGCGCGAGGTGAACGGCAAGGTAGTAGAGCTGCCGGGTCCGGTAACAGCCGGCGACTACGTGCTGATTGCGACGGGAACGGGTGAGACGATCACGGGCGCTCGCCGGTCGGCCTACAGCGCCATCAAGAAGGTGAAGATCCCGAACAGCCCGTTCTACCGCACTGACATCGGTGTGGGCCGTCTGAAGAAGCAACTGCCCGAGCTGCAGCA
Organism: Burkholderia sp. AU33545; assembly: GCF_020419685.1. Taxonomy (NCBI): domain Bacteria; kingdom Pseudomonadati; phylum Pseudomonadota; class Betaproteobacteria; order Burkholderiales; family Burkholderiaceae; genus Burkholderia; species Burkholderia sp. AU33545. Next base: position 405,208 of record NZ_JAIZRQ010000005.1, read on the forward strand.
GATGGGATACGCGAAAGGACTCTCGTACTAGGAGGACATCATGCCGATGAAGTCGAAAGCGCAAAACCGCGCGATGCACGCCGCGGCCGAGGGCCGGTCGAAGATCGGTATCCCGAAGAAGGTTGGTAAGGAATACACAAGTGCGCAGCACGGCAAGTCCACGAAGGGCCTGCCGGAACGCAAGCGAGGCAAGAAGTGAGGCGATCGATGCGCGCCGGTCTGATCTCCGAGGAATCGATCAAGACCGCCCTGACTGAAGCAAAGGGGGACATCTTCCTGGCTGCCTCGACGCTCGACTGCACCGCCCACGAGTTGGACGGATACATCCGGGCATCGGCCGAGCTTCAGGGATTCGCCGCGGCAATCGAGAAGGTCAAGGTGGATCCGTCGTACTCACGCATGAGCAGCGAGCAGTTTGATTCGCGAGTAGCTGATCTCACACGCGCATACAAAGTTGTTGGCCTTGAGGAACTTCACGGTCTTGCGACGATGAATCACAAGGACAGCGCGGCGATGGCGAAGGTCAAGCTGCAAGCTGCGATCGCACTGCGTGGCGGCGAACAGCGCGCCGTTGGCGATCGAGAGATCGAACATGCTCTGTCCGAGCTAAACCAGCTATATCACGCCAACGCCCCACGCATCAAAGAGATCCGCCAAACGGTCGTCAAGCTTGAAGATGGCCGGGAAGCGACTCAACGAGTGATCGAACTTCAGCAAGATCAGCAATAGCCTGTTTGCGCTTGCGCTCGAGGAGGTCCCAATCGGGCTCGTCGCTCCGGTAGACCTGCCACTTTGTCAACGAGATGTGTCCGAGGCGCGCCATCTCCTTGATGGCGGCCTTATGACCTTCCTCGCGGATTACCTTCTTGAGCTCCATGCGGCCGCATCCGATCCAGTGCCACGCGGGCAACAGACCGGACGCTTCAGGTGCCAACCGGGGACGAATTTCCCATTCCTCCACGGGCTTCAGACTCTTGCGCATGTATGTGACCCGTTGACGAGGGATGCGGCTCTTGGACTCCAGCTGTTCGTCGGTCAACCTCTGTCCTCGACAGGCAGTCCAAATTGCTCGCAGGTCTTCGACGCGCGGCGTTCGGAGGTCGATGCATTCCTCGTGTACGCGCCAGGTGTGCGGGACCGGGATCACGGTGTACTCGGACGTATTCGCGTAAGAGCGTGTCAACCTTCCCATGGTCATCGGGCATTCCACGAAGACGAGCACGTCCGCCGGGCCGGCACGATCCGAATACGTGTAGCGATCGAGCAACACGCCACCGTCGGCCTGCCATCTCGCCAGTTGCCCGACGCTCGCACGATCCCACCACGCCCACACGTAGACCGGGAGATCGGCGATCGATGCGCTCTTAAAGAATGCCGGCTTGATCGTGGTGTATCCGCGGTTCACGAGCACGTGAGTGAAATCAGCGAATGCCTTGCGGATCGAGCCGGCAGTATCGGAAGTCGAATAGAGCTTCACCGCGTAGTCACTTCCGGAGGCCGCCTTGAGCCTGCGAAGCTGGGCAGGGTGCCTCCGGTGCCTCGCACGCCCGGAGTACCGGGCCAACCTGGCCGCCGGCCGTCGCGTTGCGTGCTACCAGAGGACCGGGGTCGTCACCTCCGCCGCATGCGGCACATGCGAGCAGTACAGCGACGGCCAACGAAAAACGAAATGCCCCAACGAAGTTCTTTGTCATGACGATCTCCTTGCGCGATGATGGAATCCGCCGATTTGTTGTGTCGCAACAACGAAAAACCGGCAGGAATTGCACAAGGGGGCATATGCGGGGGCATCCGAAAAATACGAACTCGTGAGATGCCTTTAGTAGAAAGGCAGAGCGCCTTTAATGTGGTTCTGGCCTCACGCACCACGAAGTCGAACGTGCCCCGCTAAGGGCCGTTCCGAGAAAGCGCTGCCGGTCGGCTGACCGGCAGCGCTTTTTTGTTGGTGCGGCGCTGCATGGAGCGCACACGCTTTCGCAGGCACGGAAATCCGGCTGCGCATATTATGAGCAACGCCATTCATTCACGTGGGTTGTCCAACCGGGGACCATCGATGCCCAACACCGCACGCATGCTGATTTCCGTTCTTCCCCTGACGCTGGCAATACCGGCGTTTGCTGCCACGCCTGCCGACAACGTCGCATGGAGCGCACGGCCCGTGCAGGCGATCGCGCCGTCCCCGGAGTGCATGGCCTACTCGGGGCGGCCCATCTCGAGCGGTGAGCCGACGACGACGGAAGCCGTCCTGAAATCGGTCGGCACGGTGCTGGTGGGTTCCGCGCTGAGCGCCATCCACGGCTATCAGGGGCCGATCGCGAATCCGTGCGCACACGCGGGCCTGTGAACGGTTCCAGGCCGAACGGAGAGGCTTGCTGCCCGTCGCAGATACCTGCCTGCATCTGATAAAAGAAAGCGCCGCGCGTCCACCGACCGCGGCGCTTTGTCGTTTCGAGCGTGCCTAGTCCCAGAAACTCCGCACCGCGACCGCCACGATCACCGGCACCGAGAACACCAGCGGAATCGCGAAATACTGCGCTTCGCGATCGACGATCCAGCTATAGATCAACCACGCCGCGCCGATCGCGAACGTGATGAGGCCGACCAGCACGGCGGCGATATTCAGTGCGAGCTTCGACGGCTGGCGGCGCGGTTTGTCGTTGGTGTCGGGATCGCGCGAAGACGAATTCATCTGAAGAGGGGGCCGGACCTGGCAGGTGTAAAGACACAGGAAACCCTATCCGTACCGATCGCGCAAGGGCCGGCCCCGCATCGTTGGTGAGCGCGCGTTACAAGCCGAACGACACGGCAAGTTCGTCGAGCAGTTCGCGCTGGAACATGACGAACCGCTCGCCCGGCTGCTGCGCGATCGCGAGATCGAGCATCGGATCGGCGACATCGGTGCGGATGCCGGCCAGCTCCTCGACGATCGCGAGTCCGCAGAACGGCACGTACGCCTCCGAATAGCCGCCCTCGTGGACGATCACGAGCCGTCCGCCGCAGTGGCGCTGCGCCGCCTCCTTCACCGAGCGCGTCAAGTACCGGTAACTTTCTGTATGCAATTGCATGCGCGCGAGCGGATCGACCGCGTTCGCGTCGAGGCCGCTCGCGACGACGATCAGATCCGGCCGGAACCGCTCCAGCGCCGGCAGCACGATCCGCTCGAACGCATGGCGATACGCGTCGTCGCCGCTACCCGCGAGCAACGGCACGTTCAGGTTCGCGCCGACGCCCGCGCCTGCGCCGCGCTCGTCGCCGCCGCTGTAGCCGGGCGGAAAGCAGCGGTCCTGATGCAGGGAGATCGTCAGCGTGTCCGGATCGTCGTAGTAGATCGACTGCGTGCCGTTGCCGTGATGCACGTCCCAGTCGATCACCGCGACGCGGTCGATGCCATGCTTCGCGCGTGCGGCCTCGATCGCGATCGGGATGTTCGCGAGCAGGCAGAAGCCCATCGGGCGGTCGCGCAGGCAGTGATGGCCGGGCGGCCGCGACAGCGAGAACGCGTTGGCCGCCCGCTCGGCGACGACGGTGTCGACCGCCGCGATCGCGAGACCCGCCGACAGTGCGGCGATCTCGTAGCTACCCTTGCCGAACGGCGCGAGATCGCCGAGGTCGCCGCCGTTCGCATCGCTGAGCGCGCGGAACGCGTCGAGATAGCTTGCCGGATGGATGCGCATCAGATCGCCGGTGGTGGCCGGCGCGGCACCGCGCATGTCGAGGTGGTCGGCCAGGCCCGAAGCCTGCACGAGCGACAGGAGGCGTCGCTTCGAATCGGGCGACTCCGCGTAGCCGGCGCTCGACGGCGGCTGGACCCAGCCGCCGACCGGGAAGAACAGCGCGTGCGTGCCGCCGGTGTGCCAGAAGGTGCGTTCGTCGGTGAAGAAGGCAGTGCGATTCATGGATGGTTTTGACCTGTCACGGTTGGGAGGAAGCGGAAGTCCGCGCGCGCCGATCGATATGGCGCAGCGCGGCAAACGACGCGATCGCGACGGCCGTCGCGGCCGCGAACAGCACGTGCATCGTGCCGCCCGCGTCGAGCAAAAGGCCGGCGAGGAGCGGGCCGGCCGCGAGGCCCGCGCCGATCACGAAATTGAGCGTCGCGACGAGCCGCCCGGACGTATCGATCTGCGCGACAGTCGCGAGAATGAACGGCAGTACGAATGTCCACGCAAACTTGAACGCGAAGATCGCGGCGCTGTAGCCGCCCACGTGCGGCAGCGCGGCGAGTGCGATGAGCGACGCCGCGAGCAGCGCGTAACCGGCGGCGAGCATCGTGCGCCGCGCAAGCCGGCCGCCCGCGCACGATGCGAGCGCCGCGCCGGCAATCCCCATCACGCTCGCGATCGCGAGCACGTTGCCGATCGACCGCGGGTCGAGTCCGGCCTCCGCCGCCGCGCGGCTCGCGAACGTCCACACGCTGCCGATCGCGAGATAGAAGCTCAGTACCGCACCGATCGCGAGCACGACGAAGCGCCGTGACGCATCCGTCGACGCGCCGCGCGCGGCCCGGCCCGACGCGGTCCGCGCACCGAGCGTCGCCGGAAAGCCGCGCGACAGCGGTGCGGCAAGCAGCGCGAGCGCGGCCAGCGCGACGTACAGCGCGCGCAGCCCGAACGCGGCGAACACGTGCGGCAGCACGAACAGGCCGATCGCGCCGGCGATCAACTGGCCGACGACCCACAGCCCGTACACGCGATCGCTGTTCTCGCTCGTGGCCGCGCTGGTCATGCAGAGCACCATCAGCGAGCCGCCGCCGAGCGCGGTGACGGCTCGCAGCGCGAGCAGCGCGACGAAGCCGGGCATCCACAACGCGGTCAGGAGATTGCCCGCGCCGAACAGCGCGATCGCGCACGCAGCGACGCGGCGCGCATCGACGCGGCCGAGCCACAGGTACGACGGCAGGGTCGCGAGGCTGAACGTGCCGAGTTCGACGAAGAAGTAGGTGCCGATCTGCGACGCGGACAGCCCGAGCTGCGCCGCGAGCTGACCGGCGACGGCCGGCGCGACGAGCAGCAGCAGCGGCGTGATGGCCGCGAACACGACGAGTGCGACGAGCGTCGAGCGCGCGAAAGGGGACGCGCGGCCGTCGGACGGCAGCGCGGCATCGGAGCAAAGTGTTTTCATGGCGGGATCTCGCTGGACGGAATCAGAACAGGTGATACATGCCGACCATCGCGCCGAACTGCGATGCGCCGGCGAGCGGTGTCGGGTCGTATTCGTAGACGGTCTGCGAACTCTGGCCGCTGTTGCGCGCATAACCGAGGTTCACGTAGGCGACGGTGCGTTTCGACAGCGCGTAGGTGGTGCTCGCGATGAACAGCGTCGGGTGGCCGATCGCCGGCGTGTGCGAATCGGTGTGATAGACGCCCGCGTTCAGCCCAATTCCACCCGACGTCAGATAACGGGCGCCGCCCCAGACGATCGTGCGCGCCGCATCGAGGTCGCCGGTCAGGCGTTCGATGCCCGCGTAGAGCGTGAGCGGCAGCGTCGCGAACGCGTAACGCGCGGCGAGCGTGCCGAGTTCGCGGCGGCGCGCGGAGGCGTCGTCCGCGGCCGACGCGTCGCCGTGCGCCTGATGCAGCACCGCGCTGATCGACAGCCCGTTGCTGGCGTACTGACCGCCGAGCTCGAGCACGCGTCCTGCGCGCGTATTGCCCGCGACGCCGGCGGTGGCGACGAGGGCCTCGACATCGAAGCCGGTGAACGTCGGAGACTGGTACTTGATCGAGTGGTCGATGAAGTTCGCCGTCATCGGCACGAGCACGCCCTGGCCGCTGTACGACGCGTACCACAGCGGGTCGTAGAACAGCGTCTTGTCGAACAGCACGCTGAACTGCCGGCCGAGCGTCACGGTGCCGACGGGCCCCGCGATGCCGACGTACGCGCCGCGGAAGAACGCGTAGCCCGGCACGGTCGAGGTGCCGTCGTTGATGTTGAGGCCCTGTTCGAGCTTGAACAGGGCGCGCCAGCCGCCGCCGAGATCCTCGGTGCCCTTCAGCCCGACCTGCGACGGCAGGATGCCGTAGTTCTGCAACTGCACGGCCGCGTGCCGTCCGTCGGCATGCGTCAGGTACTGCACGCCGGCGTCGAGCGCGCCATACAGCGTGAGGGTCGATTGCGCGTGCGCGGCAAGGCTGCACGCGGCGAGCGCCGCGGCGGTCGCCGTGCGGATGAAGCGGGATGTCATCACGTGGGGTTCTCCATACCTTCCTGCATCGTTTGTTGTTGGCGTTGTCGCGACGCAGTGTCGGCAGCGGGAAAGCCGCTGAACAGTCGTGCAGATGAACGGTGAGGAAAACCCGCGGTGCACGGGGTGGACGTGCCGCGACACCGCGACGCGGCGTGCTGCGCAGCAGCAACGGGCGGCGCACCGTTCAAATGGATGGGATTGCGGCGTGTTCCGGCGGCGGAGCCCGCCAAAAATGCCGGTCGCTATAATCGGCCGGTCTGCGTTGCGTGCATCAGCGGCCCGATCGGGCAGGGGAGCGGAAGGTGAGGATCACCACGGATATCGGACAGGATCCCGATGCGCTGCGCGACGTGCCGGCCGCGATCGTGCTCGACGAATTCGCATGGCCGCCGCTGCCGTCCCGCCGCGCCGATTTCGACGGCGTGACGCGCGGCGACGCGGCGCGACGCGAACTCGGCCTGATGCTGCTCGACCTGTATGCGGTCGCCGCGCAGTCGAGCATCGGCGAATTCGAGTGCCGCTTCTTTTCGCTGCTGCAGGGGCTCATCCCGTTCGACGCCGCGTGGACCGGCGTCGCGACGCACACGCCGACCGGCCCCGTGATGCACAACAGTTTCCTGTACCGTCTTCCGCACGCGTTCTTCAGCGACTGGAAACGCGTGCGCGACTGCGATCCGCTCGCGCAACGCACGCTGCTCGGCGCGCACGGTCGCGCGGTGCGGTTGTCGGTCGTCGAGCCCGGATTCGACGCGCGGTTTCGCGACTGGTGCGTGAAGTACGGGCTGGCGCAACTGATGTGCGTGTGTACGCTCGATCGCCGCTTCGGGCTGACGACGTTCATGTCGATCTATCGCCAGGGCCTGAATCGTCCGTTCAGCGACGACGAAGCGAGTCGCTTCGAGGAAGTGATTCCGCATCTGGCGGCCGCGCTGACGATCAATCGCGCGGCGCAGCTCACGCGCGAGCGTGCCGATGCGGTGGCGCCGGCGGCGCGCGCGCTGTGCGACAACTTCGGCGTGCTGCATCACGCTGATCACGGCTTCGACGACGTGCTGCGGACTGAATGGCCGGCGTGGACGGGCCCGCGCGTGCCGGAGCCGCTGGTCGCGCATGTGCGCCGCCAATCGGGCCAGCCGTACATCGGCGACGCGCTGCGCATCCAGTGCGTGCCCATCGCGGGACTGTTCCAGATCGAGGCGCGGCCGCGCTCGCTGCTCGACAGGCTGAGCCCGCGCGAGCTCGCGGCGATTCGCTATTACGGTGCCGGCCGTTCGCACAAGGAGGTCGCGCAGCAGATGGCGATTTCGCCGACGACGGTGCGTCACTATCTGCGCTGCGCGTACCGCAAGCTCGGCATGCACGACAAGAGCCAGATCGCCGGCGTGCTCGGCGCGACCGGCGGCACGACCGACGACGAGCCCGTGGAGGCGGTCATCGCACCGCGCTGAACCGCTCATGCGAACACGGCCGCGCGGATGCTTGCGTAAATGGTTGTATCCGCAACCATTGGGCGCTATGCTCGTCCGCTCCGGGTAGACGGATTTTCATCATGAACGACACGAATTCAGGGTCGGTGCGCGCTGCGGTGGTCGGGGTCGGCGCGATCGGCGGGTTGCTCGCGGCAGCACTGTCGCGGGCCGGCATGACGGTGAGCGCATTCGCGCGCGGCGCGACGCTCGATGCACTGAACGCGCACGGCGTGCGCGTGATCGACGAGGCGGGGACCGAGTCGTCGGTCACGGTGCGCGCGAGCGACGACGCGTCCGCGCTCGGCGTGCAGGACTACGTGGTGATCGCGCTGAAAGCGCAGGCGTTGCCGGCGCTGGCCGCGCGCGTTGCGCCGCTGGTTGGGCCCGGCACGGTGATTGTCGCCGCGATGAACGGGTTGCCGTGGTGGTTCACGCACGGGTTAGCGGGCCCGCTCGACGGCGTGCCGCTCGATGCGGTCGACCCGGCGGGGGCGGTCTCGGCAGCGCTGCCGCCCGCGCAGGCGATCGGCTGCGTCGTGCATCTGTCGTCCAGCACCGACGCGCCGGGTATCGTGCGCCGCGGCCGCGGCAACCGTCTGATCGTCGGCTCGCCCGATCCGCGGCTCGATGCGGCGACCGCGCGATTCGCGGCGGCGCTCGCCGCGGGCGGTTTCGACGTCGAGTCGACCCCGGCGATCTGCACCGAGATCTGGGCAAAACTGTGGGGCAACATGAACATGAACCCGTTGAGCGCGCTGACGGGTTCGACCGCCTCGCAACTGCTCGACGATCCGTTCACGCAGGAACTCGCGTTGCGGATGATGGAGGAGGCGGCCGCGATCGGCGCGAAACTTGGTCTCGATACGGGAATGAGCGGGCCGGAGCGGATTGCCGTGACGCGCAAGCTCGGCGCGTTCAAGACGTCGATGCTGCAGGATTTCGAGGCCGGGCGGGCACTGGAGATCGGACCGATCCTCGGCGTGTTTCCGGAACTGGGACGCAAGCTCGACGTGCCGACGCCGTATTGCGACGCGGTGCTGGGATTGCTGCGTCAGCGGGCGGCGAACAGCGGGCTATAGCGGAGGGGAATCGCGGCGCCGATGCCCGGCACGCGGAGAGGGGGCGAAGCGCCGGGTAGGCGCCCGTTAGCCACGGCTGGGGAAGCCGGGCACGCCGCCCGTGCGCTTGCGCGACTGGAAGGCCCGCAGGATTCATCTGAAATAACGCGGCGGGCGCTGGGGTCTGCTTGAGGCGCATGCGGGGCCGCTGAGGCGATTCCGGTGCATGCCGCACCTTCGCCACGCGGGTGCGGCACCGATTGCCCCCGTATTGCGACTCAGTCGTCGCGTTCGACCGCGTTCGCGACGACCTTGTCGAGCAGTCGCTCGAACGTCTGGCGCTCGCTATCGGACAGGCACGCGAGCAGGCCGTCATTCCACTTGCGCACGATCGGCATGATCTTGCGATGCAGCGCACGGCCGTCGGCGGTCAGCGCGATCAGCACGATCCGGCCGTCTTCCTCGCTCGCACTGCGCTGGAGCAGCCCTTGGCGCAGCAGCGCTTCCGCCGCGCGGCTCGCCTGGCTTTTGTCGAGATTGGTATGTCGGGCGAGATCCATGATCGAAAACGGACCGAAGGCGCCGACGGCGGCGATCACCCGCGCCTCGGGAAGCGAGATGTCCAGCTTGTGCCGGTACACCTCGGCGATCCCGCGGTCGGATCGCTTCGTGAGCGCATGGAGGCGATAGGTCAGAAACTGATCGAGCCCGGCTTGGCGGCCTTTCATGTCGAATCCTGAAGAAAAAGGGCGGGCCCGATTGTTCCTGTATCGCGCGCTCGGGTCAACGGTCAGTGTGCGCCGTACTTCAGCCGTGTCAACTGTTCGGCTTCGTTCGCGAGCAGGTTCGCCGCGTCGCGGATCGCGACGTCGAGCGTGATCGGGCCGGGCGCGGGCGAGAAGCAGCCGGAAAAGTGCTCGGACAGGCGCGGCACCGCGGCCGGGTCGACCGCGCCCGACAGGAGCGACGCGGGCACGCCCGCGGCCCGCGCATGACGGCAGGCGATGAACGGTGCCTTGCCGTGCAGCGTCTGCACGTCGGAGCGGCCTTCGCCGGTAATCAGCCAGTCGGCGCCGGCGAGCGCGGCGTCGAGCCCGATTTGCCGCGCAACGACTTCCGCGCCGGCTTCGAACCGTGCGCCCAGCATGTGCAGCGCGAATCCGAGGCCGCCCGCGGCGCCGGCGCCTGGCAGGTCGCGGGCGCGCCGGTCGAGCGCGGTCTCGAGCAGGTCGGCGAAATGGCCGAGCGCGGTGTCGAGGGTCGCAACCTGCTCGGACGTCACGCCCTTTTGCGGACCGAACACCGCGGTCGCGCCGTGCGCGCCCGTCAGCGGGTTGTCGACGTCGGACATGCCGATGAATTCCGCTTCCTTCAGGCGCGGATCGAGCCCCGACGCGTCGATCCGCGCGATATCGGCGAGCCGCGCCGGGACCGGTTCGACCGGCTGGCCCGCCGCATCGAAGCATTGCAGGCCGAGGCCCGCGAGCAATCCCGCGCCCGCGTCGTTGGTGCTGCTGCCGCCGAGCGCGACGAAGAAGCGGCGCACGCCCTCGTCGAGCAGCATGCGGATCGCTTCGCCCATGCCGCGCGTGCTGCGCGCGTCAACGGGCACGCTCATGCCGATCGCGTCGGTGATCCCGACGACCTCGGCCGTCTCGACGATCGCGGTGTGCGCGTCGATCACGCCGACGGCCGCGTCGCGTGCCGCGAGCGACGCGCCGGCCACCCGCAGCGCGCGCCGCGTGCCGCCGCCCGCCAGCATCGCGTCGAGCGTGCCTTCGCCGCCGTCGGCCATCGGGCAGCAGCGCACGATCGCGTCGGGACGGGCACGGCGGATGCCGGTGGCGATCGCGTCCGCGACCTGCTCGGCGGAAAGCGAGCCTTTGAACGAATCGGGCGCGATGACGACGACAGGCGCGGACGGGTGTTGCGGCATGGTGTCTCCGGAAGGCGTGTTTGATGTGAAGAATGGCGGCCGCGACCGCGGCGCATGCTCAATCGGAGCTTACAGGATGGCGGCCCGGCGGTGGATACGCCGTTCGGCATAGCGGCGATCCGCGCGCATTGCCGTCGACGGAAGCGGACGGCGCGACCGCTCGGCATCGTTGTCGTGCCGTTCTGGCGGTACGAGGAAAATTGTTTGCTAGAATAGTCGATTCTTCCGGCCAAAGCCGTGCTCCGAGCCGCTTGCGCTAGCCATCCGGCGCGTGCAGGGATGGCGTGGCGCTCCGGCGCGGCGTGTGCATGCGATGCACCTCACGCTGCAGGCAGGTACGGCAAGGAAAACCCGATTCGCTCGAATAATTTTAGGACGATTGAAGCCATGGCTAACGTTGTTGAGAACCTCGGCAAGCTTGAACGCCGCGTGACGATTTCCCTGCCGAAGGACACCGTGCAGAAGGAAATCGACGCCCGTATCCAGAAACTCGCGAAGAATGTTCGCATGCCGGGTTTCCGCCCGGGCAAGGTGCCGCTCAAGATGGTCGCACAGCAGTACTCGGGCCAGGTCGAGGCGGAAGTGCTGAGCGACAAGATCGGCCAGGAATTCTTCACGATCAGCCGTGCGGAAAACCTGCGCGTGGCCGGCCAGCCGAGCTTCGAGCCGAAGCAGGAGCAGGCTGAGGATGCATACGCGTTCGACGCGACGTTCGAGGTTTACCCGGAAGTGAAGATCGGCGATCTGGCGACGGCTGAAGTCGAACGCTCGACGACGTCGATCGGCGACGCTGAAATCGACCGCACGCTGGATATCCTGCGCAAGCAGCGCGTGCACTTCCACGCTCGCGGCGAAGCCGGCGAGCACGGTGACGGCGGTGCGGACACCGCAGCGAAGAACGGCGACCGCGTGACGGTCGACTTCGTCGGCAAGATCGACGACGTCGCGTTCCAGGGCGGCACGGCCGAAGACTTCCCGTTCGTGCTCGGCGAAGGCCGCATGCTGCCGGAATTCGAAACGGCGGCGCTGGGCCTGAAGGTCGGCGAACAGCGTACGTTCGATCTGAAGTTCCCGGACGACTACCACGGCAAGGACGTGGCGGGCAAGACGGCGCAATTCACGGTCACGATGAAGAAGATCGAGTGGCCGCACATGCCGGAAATCGACGGCGAATTCGCGAAGTCGCTCGGCATCGAAGACGGCGACCTGACGAAGATGCGCGCCGAAATCAAGGAAAACCTCGAACGCGAAGCGAAGCGTCGCACGCAAGCCATCGTCAAGAACCAGGTGATGGACGCGCTGCTGAAGATTTCCGAACTCGACGTGCCGAAGGCGCTGATCGAGCAGGACCAGCAACGCCTCGTCGAAATGGCTCGCCAGGATCTGGCGCAGCGCGGCGTGCCGAACGCGAAGGACGCACCGATCCCGGCCGAGATGTTCGCCGAGCAGGCAGAGCGTCGCGTGAAGCTGGGCCTCGTGCTGGCCGAGCTCGTGAAGTCGAACGGCCTCGAAGCGAAGCCGGAGCAGATCCGCGCGGAAGTCGACGAGTTCGCGAAGAGCTACGAAGACCCGAAGGAAGTGGTCCGCTGGTATTATTCGAACCAGCAGCGCCTCGCCGAGATGGAAGCGTTCGTCGTTGAAAGCAACGTCGTCGACTTCGTGCTGGGCAAGGCAAAGGTGACGGACAAGGAAGTGAGCTTCGAGGCACTCGCGAGCGCATCGGCGCAAGCGTAAGTGTCGCTCTAGCGGCGTGCCGGCTGTCGGAGCGACGGCCCGCACGCCGTTTCTACGTCAAGCGCACGGTTGCCATTAATATGGCGATTGAGCGGGCGGCTTCCCTCCGTTCAATTTTCCATTCGAACAAGGCTTATTGAATGATCACTCGCGCTGAATTGCTGGACATGCTTGCGTCGAACGCGCCGCAGGGTTTCGAGGCGCAAGCGCTGGGGCTGGTGCCGATCGTCGTCGAAACGAGCGGCCGCGGCGAGCGTTCGTACGATATCTATTCGCGTCTCCTGAAGGAGCGCCTGGTGTTCATGGTCGGCGAAGTGAACGACCAGACCGCCAACCTCGTGGTCGCGCAATTGCTGTTCCTCGAGAGCGAGAATCCCGACAAGGACATCAGCCTCTACATCAACAGCCCGGGCGGCTCGGTATCGGCCGGCATGGCGATCTACGACACGATGCAGTTCATCAAGCCGGACGTGTCGACCCTCTGCATGGGCCTCGCGGCCAGCATGGGCGCGTTCCTGCTCGCGTCGGGCGCGAAGGGCAAGCGTTTCGCGCTGCCGAACTCGCGCGTGATGATTCACCAGCCGCTCGGCGGCGCGCGCGGCCAGGCGTCCGACATCGAGATCCAGGCACGCGAAATCCTCTACCTGAAGGAGCGGCTGAATAACCTGCTCGCGCAGCATACGGGCCAGGACGTCGAGCGCATCGCCCGCGACACCGACCGTGATAACTTCATGTCGAGCGAAGATGCAAAGGCGTACGGGCTGATCGATCAGGTGCTGCTGAAGCGCCCGTGAGCTTAAGTAGGGTGCCGCCCCGATTCGGTCGGTGCCCCCGCAATGTCCCGAGTGCCCTGAGCATCTGCGGCAAGCGCATCCAGCCGGCTCCGGTCGCGCCCTAGGCGCGGCGTCCGGAGCATTCGGCGTATCATGTCATTTACCTGTCCGGAGGCTCTACATTCATGGCGGACAAAAAAGGTTCGAACAGCGAGAAGCTGTTGTATTGTTCGTTTTGCGGCAAGAGCCAGCATGAGGTGAAGAAACTCATCGCGGGCCCGTCGGTATTCATCTGCGATGAATGCATCGACCTCTGCAACGAGATCATTCGCGACGAGGCGGCTGCCGCCGGCGTCGAGGCCAGCCTGTCCCGGTCGGATCTGCCGAGCCCGCAGGAAATTCGCGACATCCTCGATCAGTACGTGATCGGCCAGGAGCGCGCGAAGAAGATCCTCGCGGTGGCCGTCTACAACCACTACAAGCGTCTGAAGCACCTCGACAAGAAGGACGATGTCGAGCTGTCGAAGAGCAACATCCTGCTGATCGGCCCGACGGGCTCCGGCAAGACGCTGCTCGCGCAGACGCTCGCGCGGTTGCTGAACGTGCCGTTCGTGATCGCTGATGCGACGACGCTGACCGAAGCCGGCTACGTCGGCGAGGACGTCGAGAACATCATCCAGAAGCTGTTGCAGAACTGCAACTACGAGGTCGACAAGGCCCAGCGCGGGATCGTCTACATCGACGAAATCGACAAGATCAGCCGCAAGTCGGACAACCCGTCGATCACGCGCGACGTGTCGGGCGAGGGCGTCCAGCAGGCACTGCTGAAGCTCGTCGAGGGCACGATGGCGTCGGTGCCGCCGCAGGGCGGCCGCAAGCACCCGAACCAGGATTTCATCCAGGTCGACACGACCAACATCCTGTTCATCTGCGGCGGCGCGTTCGACGGGCTCGAGAAGGTGATCACCGATCGCACCGAAAAGACGGGCATCGGCTTCGGCGCGACGGTCAAGAGCAAGCAGGAACGCGACGCGGGCGAAGTGCTGCGCGAAACGGAACCGGAAGACCTGATCAAATTCGGTCTGATCCCCGAACTGATCGGCCGTCTGCCGGTGGTCGCGACGCTCGGCAAGCTCGACGAAGCCGCGCTGATGAAGATCCTCGTCGAGCCGAAGAATGCGCTCGTCAAGCAGTATCACAAGCTGTTCGCGATGGAGCGCGTCGAGCTGGAAATCCGGCCGGGCGCGCTGCAGGCAGTCGCACGCAAGGCGATCCGCCGCAAGACCGGCGCGCGCGGTTTGCGTTCGATCATCGAACAGGCATTGCTCGACGTGATGTATGAACTGCCGGCGATGAAAGGGGTCAGCAAGGTCATCATCGACGAGAACGTCATCGATGGCGACGGCAAGCCCCTGCTGATCTATGAGGACACGCCGAAGGTGGCGGGTTCGAACTGACCGGCTTGCCGACGATGTTCTGCGAAAAAGGCCGTTCATGAGACCGTGGGCGGCTTTTTTTCGTTTATCTTGTGGGTAACTCTGACTCGACACGCGGTGGTTACTTTCTTACCGAATATTTCCCGCACTTGAAGGCTTGCAATTCGTTGTGGCGGCCTCAATTACCGAACAATTGATTCCACTCATGGGGAAATGAAATGTCAGGCACCCAACTTCTCCCGCCGGAACGCATTACGCTCCCGCTGCTGCCGCTGCGGGATGTCGTCGTTTTCCCGCACATGGTGATTCCGCTCTTCGTGGGCCGGCCGAAATCGATCAAGGCCCTCGAAGCAGCGATGGAAGGCGGCAAGCACATCATGCTCGTCGCCCAGAAGACCGCGGCCAAGGACGAACCGACCGAAAAGGACATGTACGAGGTCGGTTGTATCGCCAACATCCTGCAGATGCTGAAGCTGCCGGACGGCACCGTGAAGGTGCTCGTCGAGGGCCTGCAGCGTGCGAAGGCGTTGTCGATCGAAGAGCAGGAGACGCAGTTCTCCTGTGAAGTCATGCCGCTCGAGCCCGATCACGCCGACAGCGCGGAAACGGAAGCGCTGCGCCGCGCGATCGTGTCGCAGTTCGACCAGTACGTGAAGCTGAACAAGAAGATCCCGCCGGAAATTCTCACGTCGCTGTCGGGTATCGATGAAGCAGGTCGCCTCGCGGACATGATCGCCGAGCGTCTGCCGCTGAAGCTCGACCAGAAGCAGCACATCCTCGAGATGTTCCCGGTCATCGAGCGCCTCGAGCACCTGCTCGCGCAGCTCGAAGCCGAGATCGACATCCTGCAGGTCGAAAAGCGCATCCGCGGGCGCGTGAAGCGCCAGATGGAAAAGAGCCAGCGCGAGTACTACCTGAACGAACAGGTCAAGGCGATCCAGAAGGAACTGGGCGAAGGCGAAGAGGGTGCGGACCTCGAGGAACTCGAGAAGCGCATCAACGCCGCGCGCATGCCGAAGGAAGCGAAGAAGAAGGCCGATGCCGAGCTCAAGAAGCTGAAGCTGATGTCGCCGATGTCGGCGGAAGCGACCGTCGTGCGCAACTACATCGACACGCTGATCGGTCTGCCGTGGCGCAAGAAGAGCAAGGTCAACAACGACCTGTCGAACGCCGAACAGGTGCTCGACGAGGATCACTTCGGCCTCGAGAAGGTGAAGGAACGCATCCTCGAGTATCTCGCGGTGCAGCAGCGCGTCGACAAGGTGAAGGCACCGATCCTGTGCCTCGTCGGGCCTCCGGGCGTCGGCAAGACCTCGCTCGGCCAGTCGATCGCTCGCGCGACGAACCGCAAGTTCGTCCGGATGGCGCTCGGCGGCGTGCGTGACGAAGCCGAGATTCGCGGCCACCGCCGCACGTACATCGGCTCGATGCCGGGCAAGATCCTGCAGAGCCTGGCGAAAGTCGGCGTGCGCAATCCGCTCTTCCTGCTCGACGAAGTCGACAAGATGGGCATGGATTTCCGCGGCGATCCGTCGTCGGCGCTGCTCGAAGTGCTCGATCCGGAACAGAACCACACGTTCGCCGATCACTACATCGAAGTCGACTTCGACCTGTCGGACGTGATGTTCGTCGCGACGTCGAACTCGCTGAACATCCCGCCGCCGCTGCTCGACCGGATGGAAGTGATTCGTCTGTCGGGTTACACGGAAGACGAGAAGGTCAGCATCGCGCAGCGCTACCTGCTGCCGAAGCAGAAGAAGAACAACGGCCTGAAGGAAGGCGAGATCGAAGTCGCCGAGCAGGCGATCCGCGACATCATCCGCTACTACACGCGCGAAGCCGGTGTGCGTTCGCTCGAGCGGGAAGTGTCGAAGATCTGCCGCAAGGTCGTGAAGATGCTGTTGCTGAAGAAGGCATCGGGCGCGATCAAGGTCGATGGCGAGAACCTCGATACGTTCCTCGGCGTGCGCAAGTACGACTTCGGCCTCGCGGCGAAGGAGAACCAGGTCGGTCAGGTGACGGGCCTCGCGTGGACGGAAGTTGGCGGCGACCTGCTGACGATCGAAGCCGCGGTGATGCCGGGCAAGGGCAACGTGATCCGCACGGGTTCGCTCGGCGACGTGATGAAGGAGTCGGTCGAGGCTGCACGTTCGGTCGTGCGCTCGCGTTCGCGCCGTCTGGGTATCAAGGACGAAGCGTTCGAGAAGCAGGACATCCACATCCACGTGCCGGAAGGCGCGACGCCGAAGGACGGTCCGTCCGCCGGCGGTGCGATGACGACCGCGCTGGTGTCGGTGCTGACGGGGATCCCCGTGCGTGCCGATGTCGCGATGACGGGCGAGATCACGCTGCGTGGCGAAGTGCTGCCGATCGGCGGGCTGAAGGAAAAGCTGCTGGCTGCGCATCGCGGCGGCATCAAGCTCGTGCTGATCCCGGAAGAGAACGTGAAGGATCTCGCGGACATTCCGGACAACGTGAAGAACGCGATCGAGATCGTGCCGGTCCGCTGGATCGACAAGGTGCTCGAACTCGCGCTCGAGCGTACGCCGACCCCGCTGCCGCCGGAAGAAGAGGCGAAGGCTGCGGCACCGGTCGGCGAGGCGGCGACGGATGCCGGCTCGACGGAAGTCGTCAAGCACTGAAAACCTGAGCGCCGTCCCTGACGGTTGTTCACGAAACCCGCGGCGTGTCCGCGGGTTTTTTTATGTGCGTCGGCATCGTGTGTGTTGAGCAGGGGGCGTTAAAATTTTTTGCGCACGGGCTTGGCAAAATGATCGGGGATGAATTAAACTTGCGGGCTCGCTGGTTGTTGATGCCGAAACGCAGATCGCAGCCAGAACGAATCGGAAACGGGTGCTTAGCTCAGCTGGTAGAGCGGCGCCCTTACAAGGCGTAGGTCGGGGGTTCGAACCCCTCAGCACCCACCAGTTTCCTGATTCAGCCAGACCAAGGAGCGGTAGTTCAGTCGGTTAGAATACCGGCCTGTCACGCCGGGGGTCGCGGGTTCGAGTCCCGTCCGCTCCGCCAGAAAATGAAAAAGCCCGCCTCGTGCGGGCTTTTTCATTTGCGTCGTCGGTTGCGCCCGTTCGTTGCGCACCTGCTTTTTTCCCGTGCCACCGCGTATGTTGTAATATCGGACGTTTTGTCCAATTTTCCCGTCACGCATGCTCGATTTCTTCCGTAATCACCAGCGCCTGATGATGGCGCTCCTGCTCCTGATCGTGTTGCCGGGGCTGGGTTTCGTCGGGATCCAAGGTTTCCGCGGCTTCTTCGACGACAGCGCGAACGTCGCGGCGGTCAACGGGCACAAGATCACGCGGGTCGAATTCGACGGCGCGTTCCGCCAGCAGATCGACCAGGCGCGCCAAGCGCTCGGCGGGCAGTTCGACATCAAGGCGTTCGACACGCCCGAACATCGCAAGCAAGTGCTCGACGGCCTGATCCAGCAACGCGTGCTGGCCGACGAGACGCAGCGCCTGCACCTGACCGCATCCGACAACGCCGTGCGCGACGCACTGATGAGCGACCCGATGATCGCGTCGCTGAAGAAACCCGACGGTACGATCGACGTCCAGCGCTACGCGCAACTGTTGTCGTTCCAGGGGATGACGCCCGAGCAGTATCAGGAACGCGTGCGTTACAGCCTCGCGCTGCAGCAGATTCCGGCGAGCATCGTGGCGAGCGCATTCACGCCGAAGGGGCCGGCGCAACGGCTGTCGGAACTGGCGGCGCAGCAGCGCGAAGTGCAGGCGCTCGTGCTGAAGACGAGCGACTACGCGGCGAAGGTGCAGCCGACCGACGCGCAGCTCACGGCGTACTACGACGCGCACAAGCAAGGCTTCGCGACGCCGGAAACCGCGACGATCCAGTATCTCGTCTATTCGCCGGCAGCGGCCGCCGCGAGCGCGCAGCCGACCGATGCCGACATCAAGAAGTTCTACGACGACAACCCGACGCACTTCCGCTCGGAAGCGCAGGTGCGCGTGAGCCACATCTTCATCGCCGCGGCGAGCGACGCAAGCGCGGCCGACAAGGCGGCCGCGAAGGCGAAGGCCGAGCAGCTGCTGGCCGACGTGAAGGCGCATCCGGACCAGTTCGCGCAGATCGCGCAGAAGAGCTCGCAGGACGCGCCGTCGGCGGCGAAGGGCGGCGATCTGGGCTTCATCACGCGAGGCTCGACGGCGGGCGGCAAGGCGTTCGACGATGCCGCGTTCGCGCTCAAGCAGGGCGACGTGAGCGGTATCGTGCAATCGGACCTCGGTTTTCACATCCTGAAGGCGACGGAAGTGAAGCCGTCGGTGGTCAAGCCGTTCGCGGACGTGAAGGACCAGATCGCAGTCGACCTGAAGCAGCAATACGCGGCGAAGGCGTTCTCGGACAACGCGGAAGGCTTCACGTCGACCGTCTATGAAAAGGCGAAGACGCTGCAGCCGGCCGCCGACAAGTACAAGCTGACGATCCAGACGGCCACCGTCATGCCGACGCCGAATCCGCAACTGCCGGCGACGAGCCCGCTGAACAACCCGAAGTTCCTTGCCGCTGTGTTCGCGAACGACTCGGTGAAGAACCAGAACAACACGCAGGCGATCGATGTGGGCAACAACACGCTGATCTCGGCGCGCGTGACCGACTACAAGCCGGCTGCCGTGCCGGCGCTCGACGCGATCAAGGATGCGGTGCGTCAGAAGGTCATCGCCGAGCAGGCCGCGGAACTTGCGAAGAAGGACGGCGCGGCGAAGCTGGCCGAACTGCAGAAGTCGAAGTCGGCCGATGGCTTCACGGCCGCGCAGAAGGTGTCGCGCACGCAGTCGCAGGGCCTGACGCCGGCGGCGCTGAGCGCCGTCTACAAGATCGATGCGAAGACGCTGCCGGCATACGTCGGCGTCGATCTTGGCGCGGACGGCTACGCGATCTATCGCGTGAATGCGGTGATCCCGGGCACGGCCGTCGATCCGCAGCAACTCGCGGCCGCGCAGCAGCAGATGGCGCAGGTCGAAGCGCAAAGCGAAGGCGAGGCGTATCTCGCCGCACTGCGCGACCGCTCGAAGGTAAAGCTCTACGGCACCACGCAGAGCCAGTCGCAGGACGGCGGCAGCTAAGCCGCGATCAAGCGACAACCGAGCGAAGCGCCGTTCACGGTTTCGCGTGCAGCAACAAAAAGCCCCGTTCGAAACGGGGCTTTTTGCTTTCCGGCGGTGGCGCGCCGCGAGGTCAGCCGCGCGGCTTGCCGAGCAGCGGCTTCAGCGCCGGCCAGACGTTGTCGAGCAGGATGCCCTGTGCCTGTTGCGCGGGATGCATCTGGTCCGACTGGAACATCTCCGGCTTGTTCTCGATGCCGGCCAGCAGGAACGGCACGAGCGGTACGCCGAACTCCTTCGACAGGCGCGTGTAGACCGCATGGAATTTCTGCGTGTAGTCGGGCCCGTAGTTGGGCGGCACGTACATGCCGACCAGCACGACCTTCGCGCGCGCTTGCCGCGCATCGGTGATGATGTCGCGCAGGTTCTGTTCGGTCGTCGCGAGCGGCACGCCGCGCAGCGCGTCGTTCGAGCCGAGCTCGACGACGACGATCGACGGCTTCAGCCGTTGCAGCACCGCAGGTAGTCGCGCACGGCCACCGCTCGTGGTGTCGCCGCTGACGCTTGCGTTCGCGACGCTATAATCGATCCGCTCGGTTGCGAGCCGTTGCCGCAGCAACGCAACCCAGCCGGTGTTGCGCGGCAACCCGTATTCGGCCGACAGGCTGTCGCCGAGCACGACGAGCGCGGGCTGGCCCGATGTCGGGGCCGCCGTCGCCGCAGCGCGTGCGGGCACGTTTGCTGCGAGCAGGGTACCCAGCAGCGCGGCGAGCGCCGCGCGTCTTTTCCAGCGGAATGTCGTGTCCATGTTCAAGATTACCGATCCGATCATCGAAGTCCATGACGTGTGCAAGCGGGTCGCCGACGCAACGGGCGAGCTGACGATCCTCGACGGCATCACGTTCGCCGTGCGGCCAGGCAGCAGCCTCGCGATCGTCGGCGCATCTGGGTCGGGCAAGTCGACGCTGCTCGGCCTGCTTGCGGGGTTGGACAGCGCGACGAGCGGCACGGTTCGCCTGCTCGGTCGCGCGCTCGACCAGCTCGACGAGGACGAGCGCGCCGCGCTGCGCAACGGCGCGGTCGGGTTCGTGTTCCAGTCGTTTCAGTTGATGCCGCACCTGACGGCACTCGAGAACGTGATGCTTCCGCTCGAACTGCAGGGCGGCATCAACGCGCGCGACGCGGCCGATCGGGCGCGCGCGTTGCTCGTGCAGGTCGGTCTCGGCGAGCGCACCGCGCATTATCCGAAGCTGCTGTCGGGTGGCGAGCAACAACGCGTCGCGCTTGCGCGCGCGTTCGTCACGCATCCCGCAATCCTGTTCGCCGACGAACCGACCGGCAGTCTCGATGCAGCCACGGGCCACGCCGTCATCGACCTGATGTTCGAACTGAACCGCACGCACGGCGCGACGCTCGTGCTCGTCACGCACGATACCGAGCTCGCGCGGCGCTGCGCGACGACGGTCACAATCGACGCCGGCCGCATCGTCGCGCCGCACGCGGCATAGCGCGAGACCGAATCGCTTGTTGGCCGCACCGGCTGGATCGCCCGGTGCGGCCGGCATGCGTTCGACGTTGTCGCGTCAGCGCTTGAGTGCCGCACGCGCGCGCTCGATCAGCGCGGTCGTCGACGAATCGTGCTTCGCGGGATCGACCGATTCGGCCGACAGGTCGGCTTCGACGACCTTGCCGAGAATCTTGCCGAGCTCGACGCCCCACTGGTCGAACGGATTGATGTCCCACACCGTTGCCTGCACCAGCACCTTGTGCTCGTAGAGCGCGATCAGCGCGCCGAGCGTGCGCGGCGTCAGCGCATCCACCAGCAGCGTCGTCGTCGGGCGGTTGCCGGGGAACGTCAGGTGCGGCGCGAGCGCTTCCTTGCCGGGGCCGGCGACCTCGCGCGCTTCGTCGAGCGTGCGACCGAGCATCAGCGCTTCACTCTGCGCGAAGCAGTTCGCGAGCAGCTTCGGGTGATGGCTCGCGAGCGGATGCTCGGGCGTCAGCACGGCGATGAAGTCGATCGGCACGATCGTCGGGCCCTGGTGCAGCATCTGGAAAAACGCGTGCTGGCCGTTGGTGCCCGGCTCGCCCCACGTGACGGCCGACGTCGGGTAGTCGACGAACGTGCCGTCCAGGCGCGCGGACTTGCCGTTGCTTTCCATTTCGAGCTGCTGCAGGTACGACGGCAGGTAGTGCAGCGCTTCCGAATACGGCGCGACGAGATAGCTCTGCGAGCCGAAGAAGTTGCGGTACCAGATGCCGATCAGGCCGAGCAACACCGGCAGGTTGCGCTCGAGCGGCGCTTCGCGGAAATGGCGGTCCATGTCGTTCGCGCCGGCGAGCAGTTCGTCGAACTGCTCGGGCCCGATCGCGATCATGATCGACAGGCCGACCGCCGACCACAGCGAATAGCGGCCGCCGACCCAGTCCCACATTTCGAACACGTTGTCGGCGGAGATGCCGAACTTCACGACTTCGGCCGGGTTCGCCGACACGCCGACGAAGTGCTTTGCGAGCGCGTCTTCCGGGCAGCCGCGCGCGACGAACCAGTCGCGCAGCGAGCGTGCGTTCGTCATCGTCTCGAGTGTCGTGAAGGTCTTCGACACGATGATCGCGAGCGTTTCCTCAGGATCGACCTGTTCGAGCACGCGCGCGAGATCGGCGCCGTCGACGTTCGACACGAAGTGGGTCGAAATGTCGGGCGTCGCGACATGGTGCAGCGCGTGCGTGACCATCTTCGGTCCGAGATCCGAGCCGCCGATGCCGATGTTGATCACGTGGCGGATGCGCTTGCCGGTATAGCCGGTCCATGCGCCGCTGCGCACGGCGCGTGCGAAGGTCGCCATCTTCGCGCGCTCGGCGCTGACCTGTGCATGGAACGGCGCGTGCGGGTCGGTCGCGCGCAATGCCGTGTGCAGCGCGGCGCGGCCTTCGGTCGGGTTGACGATCTCGCCGGCGAACATCGCGTCGCGGCGCGCCTCGACGCCCGCTTCGCGGGCCAGCTGCACGAGCAGGCGCAACGTGTCGTCGTTGATGCGGTTCTTCGAGAAGTCGGCCGCAAGGCCGCCGCCGGGGATCGTGAAGCGTTCGGCACGGGTCGGCGCGCGGTCGTTTTCCGGCGCGAACCAGTCGCGCAGCCGCGCGTGGCGGATCTGTTCGAAGTGGGATTGAAGGGCAGTCCAGGCGGGGAGCGAATTCAGCGTCATGGCGGTTCGAGTGAAGCGTGAATCGGGAGGAATGCCGCGCCGGCGCATCGGGATCGGAACGCCGGCGGACGAGCGGGCCCGCCGTGCGGCGGGGCACCCAGTATAGCGGCGTTATATGTCGGCGCGTGCCGACGGGTAAAAAAGGCGATTGATCAGCGTACGCACCATCGGCGCGAGTTCGCCCGCGGTGAGGCCGGCCGGACCCGTGCCGTTCGCGGTCAGCGTGTCGGCCGCGAGGCCATGCAGGTATACGCCCGCAAGCGCGGCTTCGTACGGCGCGACGCGCTGCGCGAGCAACGCGCCGATCAGGCCGCCGAGCACGTCGCCGGTGCCGCCGGTGGCGAGCGCTGCATTGCCGGTCGGATTGATCGTCAGGCGGCCGTCGGGCGCCGCAATCACCGTGCCCGAACCCTTCAGCACGACGATGCTCGTGTAGCGCGCGGCCAGCGCCTGGGCCGCGGCCAACCGGTCGTGCTGCACCGTCGCGGTGTCGCTGCCGAGCAGCCGCGCTGCCTCGAGCGGATGCGGTGTCAGCACGCACGCGTTGCCCCGGGTGCCGCGGGCAACAACGGCGGCCGCGAGGTCGGCGTGCGTCGCGATGAGGTTCAGCGCGTCGGCGTCGAGCAGCGTCGCGGCGTCGTGCGCGAGTACGTCGCGCACGAGGGTGGCCGCGGCCTCGCGCGCGCCGAGGCCACAGCCTGCAGCGATCGCGGACATCGCATCGAGGTCGAGGTTGTCCGCGGGATGCAGCATCAGTTCGGGAAACGGCGGGTCGTACGGCGGTGCACCGGCGCCGAGAAAGCCCACATGCACCTTGCCGGCGCCCGCGAACAGCGCGGCACGCGCGGCGAGGATCGGCGCGCCGCACATGCCGGTGTCGCCGCCGAGCACCGCCAGGCTGCCGAACGTGCCCTTGTGCGAAGCGAACGCGCGGGCGGGCAGCGCGGCGGCGAACCGTGCCGGTGCGTTCAGCACGACGGCTGGCGCGGCGGGCGGTGCGACGTCGAGCGACGCGATGTCGATCTCGCCGGCGAGGTCGCGGCCGTCGCCGGTATAGAGGCCGGGCTTCGCGCCGATGAAGGTGAGCGTGTGCGTCGCGGTGACGGCGACGCCGGCGCCGACGATCCGGCCCGTGTCGCTGTCGAGCCCGCTCGGTACGTCGAGCGCGAGCACGCGGCCGCCGCTTCGGGCATGTGTGGCGATACGCGTGGCCTGGGCAGCGAACGGTCCGTCGAGTGCGCGAGCGAGGCCGATGCCGAACAAGCCGTCGACGACCCACGCGTAGTCGTCGAGCGAGGCGGGCGGCTCGGCCGACAGCGGCACGCCGGCCGCACGCGCGAGGCCGAGCGCCCATTGCGCATCGTCCGGCTTGACCGGCACGGGCATCCAGGCCTGCGTCGCGACGCCGAGCTGCTGCAACTGCGCGGCGGCCACCAGCGCGTCGCCGCCGTTGTTGCCGGGGCCGACCGCGAACCAGACCGGGCGGTCGTCGCCGGCCACCCGTTCGGACAGCCAGCGCGCGGCGGCGGCGCCCGCGCGGCCCATCAGCGTGTGCGGCGGCAGTTCGGCGGTCGCGGCGGCCTCGGCCGCGCGCAGGTCGGCGACGCGCAGCAGCGCGAGCGGGGCGGGGTCGGGAAGCGGGCGGGGATTCGTCATCGCGGGGTCATGGCGGCAGGAGGACGCCGCCCCGGGACGGGCCCGAGGCGGTCAGGTCGCGAAGCGCGTGGCGCTCAGCGCGGCGAGCGTGTCGGCGGGCCACTGCTGCGTGTCGCCGCTCAGACAGTCGGTCACCACTTTAGCAGACCCGCACGCGAGGCCCCAACCGGCCGGGCCGTGCCCGAAATTGACGAATACGCGCGGATGCGGGGTCGGACCGACGACTGGCAGGCCGTCCGGCGACAGCAGTTGCGTGCCCTGCCACGACAGGGCGGCGGAAATCTTCGCGGCGCCCGGCACCCAGTCGTGGACGGCCTGGCCGAGCAGCGCGAGCGCGGCCTCGGACAGCGGCTCGGGGAGCGGCTTCGCGGTGTCGGCGAGGCTCTGCAGCACGGCGCCGCCGCCGATGCGCAGCCGCTGGTGGGTGCGCGTGATGGAGATCCGCTTGATCGAATCGACGACGCTCAGGTGCGGCGCATGTTCTTCGTACGCGACGGGGGCGGTCAGCGTATGCGCGCGCACCGGATGCAGCGGCAGCCGCCAGCCGAGCCGCTCCAGCAGCGGCAGGCTGCCGGCGCCCGCGGCGACCACGATCGCGTCGGCCGACATCACGTCGACCTCGTGCGCCTTCGTCGCGCGCCGGCCGCCGGCCGGCGCGAGCTCGACCGCGGCCCGGCCGGAGTCGACGCGGATCGCGGCGACGTCCGCGCCGAAGCGGAACTGCACGCCGTGCTCGTCGAGCGTCTGCTTGACCAGTTTTGCGAACAGCGGGCAGTTTCCGGTGCGTTCGGTCTCGAGCAGCACGCCGCCGGCAAAGCCGGGCTCGGCCGGCACCGAAGGCTCGAGCGCCGCGCATTCGTCGGCCGTGAGCACCCGGTACGGCTGGTCGAGCGCACGCAACAGGTCGAGTGCCGGTTGCAGCGCTTCCCAGTCGCGCGGGTCGCGCACGACGTGCAGGATCCCGGGTTTCTGCTCGAATTCGAGCTGGAAGCGCGCCTCGATGTCGGCGAGCGACTCGCGCGACGCGTCGATCAGCGGGCGCAGCCGCGCATACTGCGCGGCGAATGCGTCGGGCTCGCGCAGCGCGGCGAGTTGCTTGACGAAGCGGCGCACGCCGCCGTTGAAGCCCGGCTTGTAGACGATGCCGGTGTCGCGCGGCTGGCGCTGGCGCATGAAGGTCGGGCCGAACCAGACGTCGAGCGGGCTCGGCAGCAGCGTGCCGCCGTCGCCGTAGGTCGCGCCCTGCGCGACGGTCGCGTGGCGTTCGACCATGCATACGCGATGGCCGGTCGCGCGCAGCTGGTAGGCGGTGGCGACGCCGCTGATTCCGCCGCCGATGACAATGACATCCATGAATTGCTTCGATGACGGGCGGCGTGCATGCCGCCCGGTGAGGATTTGCTGACGGGCTCCCGGCCCGGTGAACCAGGAATGATAGCGCCAAAATCGCGCGAACCGGGCTCGCGCGACCTCGTCCGATTCCGCCGCCGGGTGGTTGCCGGCTACCGCGGCCGCGCGCGCCGGCCTGGCGGGCCGTTGCGTGCGGCGGATGCCGGCGCACCGTCGCGGTGCGTGACGGGTCCCGATCAGCCGGTCTGGGATGGCCGACTTCCGGGTATAATTACGGCCTTCCTTTCGCCCCACGTCGCCACCTTGCGCGACTCATCGACGTCAGTCCAGCCCATGGCTCACTTCTCGTGTTTTCCCGGCGCTTCGGCCCTCTCCGATTTCCGTCAAACCCGTCTGCTCGACACGCTCAGGCAAATCGACGCCAACATTGTCGCGGTGCGCGGCCAGTTCCTGCACTTCGTCAATGCGGCCGAGCCGCTGTCGGCCGACGACAGCGCACGCATCGACGCGCTGATGCACTACGGCGCGCCGTTCGAGCCGGCGGCCGAGAAGGGCACGGCCGAGACCTTCGTCGTGCTGCCGCGCTTCGGCACGGTTTCGCCGTGGGCGAGCAAGGCGACCGACATCGCGCAGCACTGCGGCCTCACGCAAGTGCGCCGCATCGAGCGGGGCGTCGAATTCACGGTCACGCTGAAGTCGGGCCTGCTCGGCGGCAAGAAGGCGCTGTCCGACGACGCGCGCGCAGCCGTCGCGGCCGCGCTGCATGACCGGATGACCGAAAGCGTGGTCGCCACGCGCGACGACGCGAAGCACCTGTTCGACGAACTGCCGGCCAAGCCGCTCGAGATCGTCGACGTGCTGGGCGTCGGCCGTGGCGCGCTTGAGCGCGCGAACGTCGAGCTGGGCCTCGCGCTCGCCGACGACGAGATCGACTACCTGGTCGACGCGTTCCGCAAGCTCGAACGAAACCCGACCGACGTCGAACTGATGATGTTCGCGCAGGCGAACAGCGAGCATTGCCGCCACAAGATCTTCAACGCGCAGTGGACGATCGACGGTGAAGCACAGGACATGTCGCTGTTCGCGATGATCCGCAACACGGAGAAGCTGAGCCCGCAAGGCACGATCGTCGCGTATTCGGACAACTCGTCGATCATGGTCGGCGCCGAAGCCGAGCGCTGGTTCCCGCGCAACGCGGGCGCGGCCGGCGAGCCGGGCGAACGCTACGGTCGTCACACCGAGCTCACCCACACGCTGATGAAGGTCGAGACGCACAATCACCCGACGGCGATCTCGCCGTTCCCGGGCGCGGCGACCGGCGCGGGCGGCGAAATCCGCGACGAAGGCGCGACGGGCCGCGGTGCGCGTCCGAAGGCCGGCCTCACGGGCTTCACCGTGTCGAACCTCGATCTGCCGGACGCACGCCAGTCGTGGGAAAACGCACGCGACGCGGCCCAGCCGGTCGGCGAGCGCAACCCGAACGATGCGCACGGCCCGTACGGCCGCCCGGACCGCATCGCGTCGCCGCTGCAGATCATGATCGACGGCCCGCTCGGCGGCGCCGCGTTCAACAACGAATTCGGCCGTCCGAACCTCGGCGGCTACTTCCGCGTGTACGAGCAGAACGTCGGCGGCCAGGTGCGCGGCTATCACAAGCCGATCATGATCGCGGGCGGCCTCGGCAACATCGCGGATCAACACACGCACAAGCACGACGTGCCGGCAGGCTCGCTGCTGATCCAGATCGGCGGCCCGGGCATGCGGATCGGCATGGGCGGCGGCGCGGCGAGCTCGATGGCGACCGGCGCGAACACGGCCGAACTCGACTTCGACTCGGTGCAGCGCGGCAACCCGGAAATCGAGCGGCGCGCGCAGGAAGTGATCAACGGCTGCTGGCAGCTCGGCGCGGAAAACCCGATCCTGAGCATCCACGACGTCGGCGCGGGCGGCCTGTCGAACGCATTCCCCGAAATCGTCGACGGCGCGGGCAAGGGCGCGCGCTTCGAACTGCGCAAGGTCGCGCTCGAGGAATCGGGCCTGTCGCCGCGTGAAATCTGGTCGAACGAAGCGCAGGAGCGCTACGTGCTCGCCATCGCGCCGGCCGACCTGCCGCGCTTCGAGGCGATCTGCGCACGCGAGCGCTGCCCGTTCGCGGTGGTCGGCGTCGCGACCGACGAACGCCAGCTGAAGCTCGTCGACGACGAAGCGACGGGCGTCGAGGAATTCCCGGTCGACATGCCGATGGAAGTGCTGCTCGGCAAGCCGCCGCGCATGCATCGCGACGTCACGCGTGTGACGACGGAGCGCGCGCCGGTCGACGTGACGGGCATCGCGCTGTCGGAAGTCGCCGTCGACGTGCTGAAGCACCCGACGGTCGGCAGCAAGTCGTTCCTGATCACGATCGGCGACCGTTCGGTCGGCGGCACGTCGGTGCGCGACCAGATGGTCGGCCCGTGGCAGGTGCCGGTGGCCGACTGCGCGGTGACCGCGCTCGACTACGCGGGCTTCAAGGGCGAGGCGATGACGATGGCCGAGCGCACGCCGCTCGCGGTGATCGACGCGCCGGCATCGGGCCGCATGGCCGTCGGCGAGGCGATCACGAACATCGCGAGCGCACCGATCGCGTCGCTCGACAAGCTGAAGCTGTCGGCGAACTGGATGGCCGCGTGCGGCACGGCCGGCGAGGATGCCGCGCTGTTCGACACGGTCAAGGCGATCGGCATGGAGCTGTGCCCGGCGCTCGGGATCGGCATCCCGGTCGGCAAGGATTCGCTGTCGATGAAAACCAAGTGGGACGAGCAGGGCGTCGCGAAGGAAGTGGTGTCGCCGGTGTCGCTGATCATCTCCGCGTTCGCACCGGTCGAGGATGTGCGCCGCCATCTGACGCCGCAACTGCGCCGCGTCGCCGACGCGGGCGACAGCGTGCTGATCGCGATCGATCTTGGCCGCGGCAAGAACCGGATGGGTGGCAGCATCTTCGCGCAGGTCACGCAGCAGGTCGGCGACACGACGCCGGACGTCGACGATCCGGAAGACCTCAAGCGCTTCTTCAACGCGATCCAGTCGCTCAATGCACAAGACAAGCTGCTCGCGTATCACGACCGCTCGGACGGCGGCCTGTGGGCGACGGTGTGCGAAATGGCGTTCGCGGGCCACGCGGGCGTGTCGCTGAACGTCGATATGCTGACGCTCGACCCGAATCACGAATCGGACTACGGCGACGCGAAGGACTGGGCGAAGCAGACGAGCGGCCGTCGCGAGGATCGCACGCTGCGCGCGCTGTTCTCGGAGGAACTCGGCGCCGTCGTGCAGGTGCGCGCGGCCGATCGCGACGCGGTGCTCGGCGCGCTGCGCGAGTTCGGCCTGTCGGCCTGCTCGCACGTGATCGGCACGGTCAACGATCGCGACGTGATCGAGGTGTACCGCGACGCGAAGAAGGTGTTCGACGCGCCGCGCGCTGAACTCCATCGAGCATGGAGCGAAGTGAGCTGGCGCATCGCGCGCCTGCGCGACAACCCCGCCTGCGCGGACGCGGAATACGACGCGCTGCTCGACGCGGCCGACCCGGGCATCTCGCCGGTGCTGAGCTTCGATCCGGCCGACGACATCGCCGCACCGTTCATCGCGACGGGCGCGCGCCCGCGTGTCGCGATCCTGCGCGAGCAGGGCGTGAACTCGCATCTGGAAACGGCATATGCGTTCGACCGCGCGGGCTTCGACGCGCACGACGTGCACATGAGCGACCTGCTGGCCGGCCGCGCGACGCTCGCCGATTTCGCGGGCGCGGTGGCATGCGGCGGCTTCTCGTACGGCGACGTGCTGGGTGCGGGCGAGGGCTGGGCGAAGACGATCCGCTTCAACGCGCAGCTCGCCGACATGTTCTCGGCCTTCTTCGCGCGTCCCGACACGTTCGCGCTCGGCATCTGCAACGGTTGCCAGATGCTGTCGAGCCTTGCGTCGATGATTCCGGGCGCGGAGGCATGGCCGAAGTTCACGCGCAACAAGTCCGAGCAGTTCGAGGCGCGCTTCTCGTTCGTGGAAGTGGAGAAGTCGCCGTCGATCTTCTTCGCGGGGATGGAAGGCTCGCGGATTCCGGTGGCGGTCGCGCACGGCGAAGGCTATGCGGACTTCTCGCAGCAGGGCGACATCGATCGCGTCGCGGTCGCGATGCGCTACGTCGACCACCGTGGCGAGGCGACCGAACGTTATCCGTTCAACCCGAACGGCTCGCCGGCCGGCATCACGTCGGTCACGACGGCCGACGGCCGCTTCTCGGTGCTGATGCCGCACATGGAGCGCGTGCACCGCACGGTCACGATGAGCTGGCATCCGGAAGGCTGGGGTGAAGCGAGCCCCTGGATGCGCGTGTTCCGTAACGCACGCCGCTGGATCGGCTGATGTTCGATCCGCACGCACCGGTCGAGATCGTCACGCTGCGCGACGAACGCGCGAGCGATGTCGATGCGATCGGTCGCGTGATCATGGCCGCGTTCGCGGACGAGCCGCAGCAGGGTCGATTCGAACGGCAGATCGTCGATG
The DNA here is from genome assembly GCF_020419685.1 of Burkholderia sp. AU33545. NCBI lineage: Bacteria > Pseudomonadati > Pseudomonadota > Betaproteobacteria > Burkholderiales > Burkholderiaceae > Burkholderia > Burkholderia sp. AU33545. The sequence goes on from NZ_JAIZRQ010000005.1 coordinate 435,630, forward strand.
CGCTGCGCGCGGAGGGTGTGCTCAGCGTGTCGCTCGTTGCGGAGCGCGACGAGCGCGTGATCGGTCACGTCGCGTTTTCGCCGGTGTCGATCGGTGGCGAGCCGGCTGGCAGCCAGCAGTGGTACGGGCTCGCGCCGCTCGCGGTGCTGCCCGAATGCCAGCGGCAGAGCATCGGCGCGGGGCTCGTGCGCACGGGGCTCGACGCGTTGCGCCGGCTCGGTGCGCGCGGCTGCGTCGTGCTCGGCGATCCCGCGTATTACGCGCGTTTCGACTTTGTGCGGTCCGGCGATCTGGTGTTCCCGGATGCGCCGCCCGAGTATTTTCTCGCGCTGTCGTTCGACGAAGCCGCGCCGCGGCCGTCGGGCGAGGTCCGCTACCACGATGTGTTCTATCCGGCATAGCGGTTCACCGCGCTGCCCGTCCGCGATTCCGCAGTCCTGAAAAGCCGCCGTGAAGCGGCTTTTTCCTTGCGCGGTCGCCGCGTGGGCCGGCCCACCACAAGCATGCGTGAAAAAGAAAAAGGCCGCTCCGGGGAGCGGCCTTTGCGTGGGCGATCGTCGCCGACGTTACTGGATCTTCGCCTGCTGGCGCAGGCCTTCCTCGAACGCCTGCAGCTTCTGCTGCACGAGCTGCTGCGCGATCTGCGCCTTCACCTGGTCGAACGGCGGCGGGGCGATGTCGCGTACGTCGTCGACACGGATGATGTGCCAGCCGAACTGCGTCTTCACCGGCGCGTCGGTCATCTGGCCTTTCTGGAGCTTCTGCGCGGCGGCCGCGAATTCCGGCACGTACGCCTTCGGATCGGACCAGTCGAGGTCGCCGCCATTCTTGCCCGAGCCCGGGTCCTTCGAGTACTGCTTGGCCAGATCCTCGAACTTCGCGCCGGCCTTGATCTTCGCGATCAGGTCCTTCGCCTGTTGCTCGCTGTCGACGAGGATGTGGTGCAGGTGATACTCGCGGTTGCCGCCGGCGCCCTTCACGAGATCGTCATAGCGCGCCTTCACTTCCGCGTCGCTCGGCTGGTTCTTCTTCAGGAAGCTCTCGATCATCGAGCGCAGCACCACCGTCTGCTGCGCGACGGCGACCTGCGCCTTCACGTCCGGACGGTTCGGGATGCCTTCGCGGATCGCTTCCTGCATCAGGATTTCGCGGTTCACGAGTTCCTGGCGCACGGCTTGCTGCAGCTGCGGGCTGTCGGTCTGGCCTTGCTGGACGAGTTGCGCGACCATCGCGTCGGCGCGCGACTTCGGAATCGGCGTGCCGTTGACGACGGCGATGTTCTGGGCGAATGCCGGTGCCGCTGCAAATGCAGCCGCCGCGACCCACAGGCGGGGGGATTTCAGGATCATCGGGAATTCCTGTTGAGACTAGATTGAAGATTCGTTGAATTCTTCGGGCGTATAAGCCACGATCGCGAGCGCATGAATGCCGCGCTGCATCGCATCAGCGAGCGCATCATACACCAGCCGGTGCCGCGCGACGCGCGGCTTGCCCGCGAAGGCGGCCGACACGATCGTCACGGTGTAATGGCCGCCGGCGGCCGCGCCGGCGTGGCCCGCATGCTGCGCGCTGTCGTCGCGCACCGCGAGCGACAGCGGCGCGAGCGATGCGGTCAGGCGCGCTTCGATCAGCGCGATGCGTTCGCCGGGCGATGCTTGGAGAAAGGCGTCGTTCATGTCACTCGTCCTTCATGTACTTCGTGAGCCACAGGCTCTGCAGGATGATGAACACGACCATCGCGCCCGTCGTGCCGAACAGCTTGAAGTTCACCCACTGCGATTCGGTGTAGTTGTGCACCACGTACAGGTTCGCGACGCCGAGCACCGCGAAGAACAGCGCCCACGCGACGTTCAGCTTGTCCCACACGGGGTGCGGCAGCGTGAGCTGCTTGCCCATCATCTTCTCGATCAGGTTGTTGCCGAACGCATAGCGTGCGGCGAGCAGCCCGATCGCAAACAGCCAGTACAGCACAGTCGGTTTCCATTGGATGAATTTCTCGTCATGCAGGACGAGGGTGGCGCCACCGAAGACGACGATCACGCCGAGACTGACCCACAGCATCGTGTCGACCTTCCGGTGCCGGAAGGCGACCCACGCGACCTGGGCCAGTGTCGCGACGATCGCGACGGCGGTGGCGGTGAAGATGCCCCAGACCTTGAAGGCGGCGAAAAACAGGATGATCGGAAACAGATCGAACAGGAATTTCATGGCGCTCGCAGCTGCGTGAAAGGCCGCATCGCGCGGCCTTTCACCGTTGTGGGGACCCGCCAGGCGCCACCGTCCGGGATCGGGGCAGCCGGGAAGGCTGTCCGACCGATTCGTCCGGTGCCGCTCATTCGTTTTCGGGTCGGGACTCGAAGTTTAACGCAGCCGAATTGATGCAGTACCGCAAACCGGTCTTGTCGCGCGGGCCGTCCTCGAACACGTGGCCGAGATGCGCGCCGCAATGGTTGCAGCGGACCTCGACGCGCACCATGCCGTGCGAGCGGTCGATCTTCTCGTCGATCACCTCGCCGTTGAGCGGCTTGAAGTAGCTGGGCCAGCCGCAGCCCGAATGGAATTTGGCGCCGGATTCGAACAGCGGCGTGCTGCAGACGACGCATTTGTAGATGCCGGCGTCCTCGGTGTCGGTGTATTCGCCGGTGAAGGCCCGCTCGGTCGCCGCATGCTGCGTGACCTCGTACTGCATCGGCGTGAGCCGACGGCGCAGTTCGGCGTCGTCCTTCTGGTACGGGAAGGTCTTGTCGTCGGAATCGTGTGACATGTGGGTGTTCTCCTGATCGGTCGGTCGGGTCGTGCGGGTCACGACGAGCAGCTCACTTCGAGCGACCCGGCCCAGTCTGGCGGCAATGCCGCATACGCTTCGTGTTCCGGTTGTTCGTCGTATGGCCGGCGCAGCACCTGCGCGAGTCGCTCGACTTCGGAAAAATCCTTTTCCTTCGCGCGCCGGATCGCGACTTCGGCCAAATGGTTGCGCAGCACGTATTTCGGATTCACGCGATTCATCGCGGCCGCGCGGGCCGCGTCGTCGCGCGTTTCCTCGGACAGCCGGGCGCGATAGAGGTTCGCCCAAGCGTCGAATGCGTCGCGATCGATGAACAGGTCGCGCACCGGCGCGTCGCGGCTCGCGTCGTGTTTCGACAGCTGCGCGAGCCGGCGGAACGTCAGCGTGAAGTCCGCATGGCTTGCGTGCATCGTTTCGAGCAGCTTGTTCGCGAGCTCGGCGTCGTTCTCGCGCTCGAGTTCGAGGCCGAGCTTCGCGCGCATCGCGCGTTCGAGCGCGGGGCCGAAGCGTTCGGGAAATCTTGCGAGCACGGCCTGCGCGTCGTCGACCGCGCGCTCGGCGCGCGCATCGTCGTCGGCGATCCCGTGCTGCAGCCCGATCAGCGGCAGCAGCGCCTGCGCGAGGCAGTAGCAGTTCCAGTGCGCGATGCGCGGCTGCATCCGGTACGCGTAGCGGCCGCTCGTGTCGGAGTGATTGCAGATGTGGTTCGCGTCGAACGCGTCGACGAAGCCGAATGGGCCGTAGTCGATCGTCATGCCGAGGATCGACATGTTGTCGGTGTTCATCACGCCGTGGCAGAAGCCGACCGCTTGCCACTGCGCGACGAGGTCGGCCGTGCGCAGCGTCGCGGCTTCGAGCAGCGCGAGGTACGGATCGTCGGCGTCGCGGCATGCCGGATAGAAGCGATCGATCACGTGATCGGCGAGCTGGCGCAGCAGGTCCGGACGATCGTTCGAGAAGAAATGCTCGAAGTGGCCGAAGCGCACGAAGCTCTCCGATACGCGCGTGACGACCGCTGACGTCTCGATCTCCTCGCGCACCACCGGCTGGTCGGAGCCGATCACCGTGAGCGCGCGGGTGGTCGGGATGCCGAGGTGATGCATGGCTTCCGAACACAGGAATTCGCGGATCGACGAGCGCAGCACCGCGCGGCCGTCGCCCATCCGCGAATACGGTGTGCGGCCGCCGCCCTTGATCTGCAGTTCGTAGCGCTGGCCGTTCGTGTCGGGGAGTTCGCCGATCGTCAGCGCGCGGCCGTCGCCGAGCTGGCCGGCCCACACGCCGAACTGGTGGCCGGAATACACCGACGCGTACGGCATCGCGCTCGCGGGCCAGTCGCGCGTCGGGTTGCCGGCGAAGAGCTCGGCGAACCCGGGCTGCTGGCCAATCGACACCGGCAGGCCGAGCAGGTGCGCGACTTCGTCGGAAAAGCCGACGACGTACGGCGCGGGCAGCGGTGCGGCCGGCAGCCGCGTATGAAACGCATCGCCGAGCGTGACGAACGCGCCGGCGGCCGGCGCACCGAGCGTCGCGGCGAGGTCGGGAAGAGTGTCAGCCGTATCGGCTGCGCTTCGGGAAAACGACATGTTGAGCGCCTCTGGGTAAGCCGATATTGTAAGGCGGCGCCGCGCCGCCCGCATGGCGGCCCGCGCGCCTTGCGCCAGGCCTGTCCGGGGCCGCAAGCTGGCGCACCGCTTCGAGGCTGGTCACCGATTCGCGTCCTTCCGGGAGAACAAGACGATGGGTAAGCCGTTGCTGGGCCAGATGATGGACATGCCGTTGCTGGTGTCGTCGCTGATCGCGCACGCCGCGCGTTACGCGGGCGACACGGAGATCGTGTCGAGGCGGGTGGAAGGCGACCTGCATCGCTACACGTACCGCGACTGCGAGCAGCGCGCGAAGCGGCTCGCGCAGGCGCTCGCGCGGCTCGGCGTCGAATCGGGCGACCGCGTCGGCACGCTGGCCTGGAACGGCTACCGGCATCTGGAGGCGTACTACGGGATCGGCGGGATGGGCGCCGTGTGCCACACGATCAACCCGCGCCTCTTTCCCGAGCAGATCGCCTACATCGTCAATCACGCGGAAGACCGCTACGTCTGCTTCGACATCAATTTCGCGCCGCTGGTCGACGCGATCGCGCCGCAGTGTCCGCACGTGAAAGGCTGGATCGCGATGACCGACGCTGCGCACCTGCCGTCCGGCGCGACGCCGTTCCTGTGCTACGAAACGCTCGTCGACGCCGAGGACGGCCGCTACGACTGGCCGCGTCTCGACGAGCTGCAGGCGTCCGGGCTGTGCTACACGTCGGGCACGACCGGCAACCCGAAGGGCGTGCTGTATTCGCATCGCTCGACTGTGCTGCACGCGTACGGCGCAGCGCTGCCCGACGCGATGAACCTGTCGGCGCTCGACGCCGTGCTGCCCGTCGTGCCGATGTTTCACGTGAACGCGTGGGGGCTGCCGTATGCGGTGCCGCTCACGGGCGGCAAGCTCGTGCTGCCCGGCAAGGATCTCGACGGCAGGTCGCTGTACGAACTGATGGAGGCCGAACGCGTGACGTTTTCCGCGGGCGTGCCGACCGTGTGGCTCGGGCTGCTGAACTACATGCGCGAGGCCGGCGTGCGTTTCTCGACGCTGAACCGCACGGTGATCGGCGGCTCCGCGTGCCCGCCCGCGATGCTGCGCACGTTCGAGGACGAATACGGCGTGCGCGTGATCCACGCGTGGGGGATGACTGAGCTGTCGCCGCTCGGCACGCTCGCGACGCTGAACTGGGCGCAGTCGCAGCGGCCGCTCGACGCGCAGCGCCGGTTGCTGGAGAAGCAGGGGCGCGTGATCTGCGGTGTCGACATGCGGATCGTCGGCGACGACGGCAACGAGTTGCCGTGGGACGGCGTCGCGTTCGGCGAACTGCAGGTGCGCGGGCCCTGGGTGATCGATCGCTACTTCAGGAGCGATACGTCGCCGCTGTCGGGCGGCTGGTTCCCGACCGGCGACGTCGCGACGATCGACCCCGACGGCTTCCTGCAGATCACCGACCGCAGCAAGGACGTGATCAAGTCCGGCGGCGAGTGGATCAGCTCGATCGACATCGAGAACGTCGCGATCGCGCACCCGGGCGTGGCCGAAGCCGCGTGCATCGCGTGCGCGCACCCGAAATGGACCGAGCGTCCACTGCTGGTCGTGGTACCGCGCGAAGGGGCGAACCTGACGCGTGACGCGCTGCTCGCGTTTTACGAGGGCAAGGTCGCGAAGTGGTGGGTGCCCGACGACGTCGTGTTCGTCGAATCGCTGCCGCACACCGCGACCGGCAAGCTGCAGAAGCTGAAGCTGCGCGAGACGTTCCGCGACTACGTGCTGCCGACGGCGGTCGGCGAGCCGTAAGCCACTGCCGGCGACGGCCCGCCGCGCGGTCTCCCGATCCGGCCCCGGATCGGGAAAAATTCAAATTGAACGACCGTGCTTTTTCGTTGTATGCTGCCTCCGTTCGATCCGGACATGCGGCCGTTCGACCGCGCACAATGAAGCGCAGCCACCCCGGCGCGCGATGCATGGAGGCAGGCAGATGGCAGTGGATTACTCGACTCGCGACGGCGTGGCCGTCATCACGCTCAACAATCCGCCCGTCAACGGGCTCGGCCTGTCGACACGCCAGGGCGTCATGGACGCGCTGGATCGCGCCGCGCAGGATCCGTCGGTCACGGCGATCGTGCTGACCGGCGCGGGCCGCGCGTTCTCGGGCGGCGCCGACATCACCGAATTCAATACCCCGAAGGCCCTGCAGGAGCCGACGCTGCACACCGTGATCCGCGCGGTGGAGGCAAGCGCGAAACCGGTCGTCGCCGCGCTGCACAGCGTCGTGATGGGCGGCGGCCTGGAGCTTGCGCTCGGCGCGCACTATCGGGTCGCGGCGCCCGGCGCGCAGGTCGCGCTGCCCGAAGTGAAGCTCGGCCTGCTGCCGGGCGCGGGCGGCACGCAACGCCTGCCGCGTGCGGTGGGCCTCGAAACCGCGCTGAACATGATCGTGTCGGGCGCGCCGGTACCGTCGGAGCAGCTTGCGGAGAGCGGGCTGTTCGACGAGATGGCCGACGGCGACCTGCTCGACGCGGCCGTCGCGTTCGCGCGCAAGGTCGGCGCGCGGCAGGGGCCGCATCCGCGCGTGCGCGATCGCAAGATCGTCCACGAGAACGCGGCGGGCCTCCTCCAGTTCGCGCGCAATTCCGCGCGGGCCGCCGCGCCGAATTTCCCCGCGCCGCACAAGTGCATCGACGCGATCGAGGCCGGCGTGCTGAACGGCTTCGACAAGGGCAGCATCGCCGAGCGCGAGGGTTTCGTCGCGCTGATGATGACGCCGGAAAGCCGCGCGCTGCGCCATGCGTTCTTCGGCGAGCGCGCGGCGAGCAAGATTCCCGACGTGCCGGCCGATACGCCGCTGCGCGAGATCCGCCGCGTCGGCGTGATCGGCGCGGGCACGATGGGCGGCGGGATCGCGATGAACTTCGTCAACGCGGGCCTGCCCGTCACGCTGCTCGAGACGAAACAGGAAGCGCTCGAGCGCGGCGTCGCGACGATCCGCAAGAACTACGATGCGCAGGTGAAGAAGGGCAAGCTCACGCAGCAGAAGCTCGACGCACGCATGGCGCTGATCACGCCGACGCTGTCGTACGACGACCTGAAGGATGCGGACCTGATCGTCGAGGCCGTGTTCGAGGAACTCGGCGTGAAGGAGCAGGTGTTCAGGAAGCTCGACGAAGTCGCGAAACCGGGTGCGATCCTCGCGTCGAACACGTCGACGCTCGACGTCGACAAGATCGCCGCGTTCACGAAGCGGCCGCAGGACGTGGTCGGCATGCACTTCTTCAGCCCGGCGAACGTGATGAAGCTGCTCGAGGTCGTGCGCGGCGCGCAGACAGCGAAGGACGTGCTCGCCACCGTGATGGCGGTCGCGAAGAAGATCCGCAAGACGGCGGTCGTGTCGGGCGTGTGCGACGGCTTCATCGGCAACCGGATGATCGAGCAGTACATCCGCCAGGCACTCTTCATGCTCGAGGAAGGCGCGCTGCCCGCACAGGTCGATCGCGCGATCGAGAAGTTCGGTTTCGCGATGGGCCCGTTCCGGATGAGCGACCTCGCCGGCAACGACATCGGCTGGGCGATCCGCAAGCGCCGCTATGTCGAGCAGCCCGATCTGCATTACTCGAAGATCGCCGACCGCCTGTGCGAACAGGGCCGCTTCGGCCAGAAGACCGGCGGCGGCTGGTACGACTACGTGCCGGGCGAGCGCAAGGCGAAGCCTTCGGCGCTCGTCGACGAGATGGTCGTCGCGTATTCGAAGGAGCGCGGTGTGGAGCGGCGCAAGATCGGTGACGACGAGATCGTCGAGCGGCTCGTGTTCGCGCTCGTCAACGAAGGCGCGAAGATTCTCGAGGAGAAGATCGCGTCGAAGGCGTCCGACATCGACATGGTCTACCTGACCGGCTATGGCTTCCCGCTGTGGCGTGGCGGCCCGATGCTGTATGCGGACATGGTCGGCCTCTACAACGTCGAGCGCGCGATCCGCCGCTATGCGGCCGCGCCGAACGGCGACGCGTGGCAGCTCGCGCCGTCGATCGTCGAACTGGCAAAGGCCGGACGCGGGTTCAACGGCTGACGCCGTGCGTGACGGCGCGACCCGTCTTGCAAGGAGAAACGCAATGAAACGCACTGACGACGTGTTGCTCGTGATCGACGTGCAGTACGACTTCATGCCGGGTGGCGCACTCGCGGTGCCGGACGGCGACGCGGTCGTGCCGGTGATCAACGCGCTCGCGCAACGCTTCGACCAGGTCGTGCTGACGCAGGACTGGCACCCGCGCGAACACGTGTCGTTCGCGGCGAATCACCCGGGGCGCGAGCCGTTCTCGACGCTCGCGCTGCCGTACGGAGAGCAGGTGATGTGGCCCGTGCATTGCGTGCAGGACACGGAAGGCGCGGCGCTGCATCGCGACCTCGACATCCCGCATGCGAGGCTCGTGATCCGCAAGGGCGGCGACGCGCAGGTCAACAGCTACTCCGCATTCGTCGAAGCCGACCGCACGACGCGCACGGGGCTCGCCGGCTATCTGCGCGAGCTCGGCGCGAAACGCGTGTGGTGTTGCGGACTCGCGACCGACTATTGCGTCGCGTGGTCCGCGCTCGATGCGCGCGCGGCCGGCTTCGAGGCCGCCGTGATCAACGATGCGTGCCGTGCGATCGACCTGAACGGGTCGCTCGCGCACGCATGGCAACAGATGCAGGCGGCGGGCGTCGCACACGTGACGTCCGCGGGCGCGCGCCCGACGGCGTAGCGCATTCCCATCCGATTCAGGACATGAAGCAGGACCGAAGGAGACTCGCATGACCGAAGCCGTAATCGTATCGACCGCACGCACGCCGCTCGCGAAATCGTGGCGTGGCGCATTCAACATGACGCACGGCGCGACGCTCGGCGGCCACGTGGTCGCGGCCGCGCTCGAACGCGCGAAGCTCGACCCCGCGCGCATCGAGGACGTGATCATGGGCTGCGCGAACCCCGAAGGCGCGACCGGCGCGAACATCGCGCGGCAGATCGCGCTGCGCGCCGGGCTGCCGGTGAGCGTGCCGGGGATGACGGTGAACCGTTTCTGCTCGTCAGGGCTGCAGACCATCGCGCTCGCCGCGCAACGGATCATCGCCGGCGAGGGCGACGTGTATGTCGCGGGCGGCGTCGAATCGATCTCCTGCGTGCAGAACGAGATGAACCGGCACATGATCCAGGACGGCTGGCTCGTCGAGCACAAGCCCGAGATCTACTGGAACATGCTTCAGACGGCGGAAAACGTCGCGAAGCGCTACGGGATCGCGAAGGAGCGGCAGGACGAGTACGGTGTGCGGTCGCAACTGCGTGCCGCGGCCGCGCAGGAAGCCGGGCGCTTCAACGACGAGATCGTGCCGATCACCGTACGCGCGGGCATTGCCGACAAGGCGACGGGCCGGCTGTTCACGCAGGACGTTACCGTGTCGGCCGACGAAGGCATCCGGCCCGACACGACGCTCGAAGGCGTGTCGAAGATCCGTTCTGCCGTGCCGGGTGGTGTGATCACGGCGGGCAACGCGAGCCAGTTCTCGGACGGCGCGTCGGCGTGCGTGGTGATGAACGCGGATGTCGCACAGCGCGAAGGGCTGCAGCCGCTCGGCGTGTTTCGCGGTTTCGCGGTCGCCGGTTGCGAGCCGGACGAAATGGGCATCGGCCCGGTGTTCGCGGTGCCGAAGCTGCTGAAGCAGGCGGGGCTGAAGGTCGACGACATCGGCCTGTGGGAACTGAACGAAGCGTTCGCGGTGCAGGTGCTGTACTGCCGCGATACGCTCGGGATTCCTGACGACCGCCTGAACGTGAACGGCGGCGCGATCGCGGTCGGCCATCCGTACGGCGTGTCGGGGGCGCGCCTGACGGGCCATGCGCTGATCGAAGGCAAGCGGCGCGGCGTGAAATACGTCGTCGTCACGATGTGCATCGGCGGCGGGCAGGGCGCCGCCGGCCTGTTCGAAATCATCTGATTTTTTGCTTGTCGGCCGACGGCCGCCGCCTGCGTTGACGCAAACCGCGGCCGTCGCATGCGATTCGAAAGGATCGGGAAGCAAACGGTGCCGGTTCGATGCTGCCGTTTCCCCTTACTTGTCAAACGAATTGCCGCACCTATACTTGCTCTGACATTTGCCTTTCGGCGGGATGGGGCAACGCGTGCATCGCACCGACGCACGTGATGCGTTTCCGGTAGCCGGCGCAGTCGATGCATCGCGCGTGTCCGGCACCGTGAACGTTCGAACCACGCAGCAGACCGAACGGGGACCGAATTGAGCACGACCTATGCAGCCGGGGAACCGCCGCGCGTCGTCAGCGCGGCCGCGAGGCTCTATGCGAAATGCCTGCTGGTCGGCTTCGCATTGCTGCCAGCCTATCTGATCGCCTATCTGTGGTTCTTCAGCGACCCGCACGTCGTGTTCGAGAGCCATGCCTTCCATGAAATCGCAATCGCGGCCGCGACCCTCGAGGGTGCATTCGTCACCTACGTGACGTGGGTATGCTACCGGTCGTCCGGAGAGCCGCTCCTGCGCTGGCTGACACTCGGCTTTCTGGGCTTCGCGATGATCTACGCGTTGCACGGCCTGTTCACCGGGATGGCGCATCACAACATCTGGCTGTTCCTGCTGTACGGGCCCGCATCGCGCCTCGTGATGTCGATCCTGCTGCTGACGGGCCTGCTGTCGTATTCGCAGCCGCCCGATCGGGTCGAGAAGCGGGCGCGCGCGCGAACGTGGCTGCCGTGGATCGTGCTGTTCCTGGTCATCAACGTGGCGGTTGCATACATCGCGTATTCGCCGGTCGCGGGCGCGCTGGGCACGCGACTGTCGATGGAAGGCGGCGCGCTGGTGTTTTCGCTGCTCAACGTCGGCGTGCTGCTCGCGCGGCGCATCCGTTCGCCGCTGATGGTGATCTACGGGATGTCGATCATGGCGTTCGCGCTGTCGTCGCTCGCGTTCATCCTCGGCAAGCCCTGGAACCACATGTGGTGGCTCGCGCATGCGATCTTCGCGGGCGGGTTCTTCCTGCTCAGCTACGGCGTCGTGCAGGCGCTGCAGACGACGCGCTCGTTCTCGGCGATCTACAGCCAGGAAGACCTGATGAGCCGGCTGTCGGAATCGATGGCGCGCACCGAGAGTGCGCTGCAGGAGTTGCGGCGCACGAACCAGAAGCTCGAATACATGGCCGCGACCGATCCGATGACGGGCGCGTCGAACCGCCGTCAGTTCATCGCGCAGGTCGAGCGCGAGATCGTGCGCGCGGAGCGCGACGGCACGCCGTTTTGCCTGCTCGCGCTCGATCTCGACAACTTCAAGAACATCAACGACGCGTACGGGCACCAGATCGGCGACGAGGTGCTGCGCGGCGTCGTGCGCCAGTCTCTCGAGGCGATTCGTCCGGCCGGTGCGCTCGCGCGGGTCGGCGGCGAGGAGTTCATGGCGCTGTTGCCCGAGATGCCGCTCGAAGGCGCGCGCATGACGGCCGAGCGCGTGCGTTCGTCGATCGCGAGTTCACCGTTCGGGCTGGATTTCAAGCGCGTGCAGGTGACGGTCAGCGTCGGCGTCGCGCAGTACGGCGTCGACGGGAGCACGGTCGATGCGTTGCTGCGGGCGGTCGATGAACGGCTGTACCAGGCGAAGCGCGACGGGCGCAATCGCGTGGTCGCGCACTGACGAGCGGCGGCCGCGCATTCGGCGACGTGGCGCGCGCGGCCGCAACGCAATGGCGCGACGCGAGGCAGGTCCGTTTCGCATGCACCCTGAATGAAGCCCCACACGCGCACGAGCATGTGGGGCTTTCGTTTCAATGACGCATCGGCTATCGCGACGCGATGGCCGCCGCACGCTCCGGCTGCGCGTCCTGCATCCGCTGCGACGCCTGCCACCAGTACTTGCCCGCGCGCAGTTGCGGATCGCGGATCGCGAGATACGTCGTGCTCCACAGCTGCGCCGCGTTGGCTTCGGTCGCATCCGCGCTGCGGGTGCCGAATGCATCGGTCTGGTACCGACCGTTCACGTACGACCAGGTCCACATTTCCGACGTGCGCATGTCGCGTCCGTTCGAGATCACCTGCCAGATCGTCTGCCGGGCCTGCGTCAGCAGCGTGCGCGTCGCGTCCGACAGATCCTGGCGCGCGAGCTGGCGGTCGAGCCCGGCGACCCACATCGCCTGTTGCCACGACCAGATCACCGTGCCGTGATACGCCGAACTCGTGAATTTGGGCCATAGCGCCTGGTTCGCATACGCGGGGTTCGCGATCAGCATCCCGACATCGGTGACGAGCCCGGTCGGGAACGGCCGCGTGACGTCGGTGACGATCCGCTGAAGCTGGTCGTCCGCCGGCGTGCCGAACAGCAGCGCGAAGCCGCCGTCGGAATTCATCACCGGGATCGGCGTGCCTTGCTGGTCGAGCGACAGCGCGTAGAAAGTCAGCGGCGCGCCCGGCGCGGTACCGGCCGGCACACCGGCGGACGACGCATAGGCCGATACTTCGGTCGCCGCCTGCGCGGCCGGCACGCTCACCTGGAACAGCGGCGGCGCCTGCTGCTCCCAGGTAGCCGCTTCGGTCGCCGTGTTCGCGAGCGTCGCACGTTGCCCGGCGTCCAGGTAAGGATCGAGCAGGCCGCGCGCGAGGAACGCATTCGCCGCGCGCAGCGCGGCCGGCACGAGCACCGCATTCACGTCGTACGGATAGACGCCGCCGCCGAGCCCGTCGGTGCTGTCGCGCCAGTTGCCGACGATCTCGCCAGGCCGCAGGCGGATCAGGTTCGCGACCGACGGCTGCTGTGCGAACGGCTGCGCGGTCGCCGCGACGTGCAGCAGGTTGACGACGAGCCGGCTGCCGTTCGTCTGACCGTCGCTGCCGCGTTGCGCGAGATAGGCGGCCGCGCGCGCCTGGCCGCGCGTGTCGTCGATCAGCCAGGCCGCCGCGATCGGCGCGAGCAGGTAGTCGCTGTCGATCATCTTGTAATCGTAGGTCGGCGTTGCATCGTTCGGCCGGCCGTGCTTCGCGTTGTCGACCAGCGCGAATTCGCCGATGCCTTCCTCGTGCGCGACCTTGCCGTCGTCCGACAGGCGACTCAGCACCGACGTCAGCCCGGCCTCGATCGCCGCAGGCTCGAGCACCGGCATCAGCATGCGCACCGAGATCAGCGTGTCGCGGCCGAAGTAGGTGTCGTATTGCCACGAGCCGGCCAGCAACTTGTCGTGGAAGCTCAGGAATTCGAGCACGTTCTGGCTGACCGGGTCGGGATTCGCGGACGGCGCGAGCAGATCTGCACGCAGGATCGGCGACAACGGCGTCTCGCCCGACAGCGCATCGACGTGCAGTTTCAGCGTACGAGCGCCGGCCGCCGCGCGCAGCACGAGCTTGCCGCCCGCGGCTGTCGCGATGCTGCCGCCGTCGCGCAGCGTGATGCGCAGCATCTGGCCGGGCGCGCCGTCGATCCGGTCGCGCTGCCATTGCGTGACGCTCCTCTGGATCGTCGGGGCGGTGACGATCTCCGGCGGTATCGTCGCGCCGCCGTTGAAGTCGCGCAGGAAGCGCACGTTGCCGAGCAGCCCCTGGCGGATCGTCAGCGTGTCGGTGTCGACCGATACGTCGGCGCCGATGCCGTACAGCGGGCGATCGTGCGTGTCGGGTGCCGACAGCGCGGACGGCGGCGTGTCGAGGCTCCAGCTCACCGGCTGGGCAGTGTCGTCGAACCACAGCCCGGTGCCGCTGTTGCCGGCCGGAAACACCACGAGCAGACGCGGTTTCGTCGACGAGCGCACCAGCAGGTGCGCGGCGACTTTGTCCTGCCGGTAGAACGCATTGATCTGCTCGCCGGTGTCCATGCGGAACGACAGTGCGGCGCTGTTGGACGACGTACCGCTGGACTGGACGTCGTCGTCGTTGCAGGCGGCGAGCAGGCCGGCGCAGACGAATCCTAGACACAGCGATTTCGTGAAGCGGTGCATGTTCATGACGACCCTCCTGATGCATGTGATTTTTATCGGAATGCTTGAATGAGCGAGCGGCTTGATCCGCTTTGTGCTGCGTCTCGGGTATTCTGAAAATGCCCGGGATTAATCGTGGTGTGATGCTCGGGGGGGCGAATTGAACGGCTTTAATCGAATGGACGATCAATGCCGAAAAGTGAAGGCAAAAAGACGCGCCGCCCGTTCTGATGCGGGTGTAGTCACTGGAGCACGCCTTCGCGCAGGCGAAGGGCGACGTTCGTGCGGTACTGAAAAAATCAGACGAAAGATGTTGTATGGGATTCTAAAATTCGACGAAAGTCAAAGTCAATGAAGTTTGGTGGTTTTTCGGATATTTAATTGCCGGTTAAATCGTAATTGTTACTCGGTGAATCAGTAAAAAATGCAGTTATGAAAATATGAATGACTAATCCTGATAACTATCGATCAAATGGTTGGCAATGGCGCTTGAATCCGGCGATCCGGCGATCCGGTGATTGATGCCGGATTGGAATTGAGCGATCGGGAGCGGCCGAGCAATACGCGTTCCCGACGCTGCTCAGCCAGTTGGGCTGTTCTAGCGGTTGTCGCTGGCGCGGTCGACCGCGCCAGCTTCGTCAGTTATCCGCGTATTGCGGCAGCAGATCTTGATCGACGGCCCATGATCTCGATCCTGTTTGCTGCTTCGATGTGCTCGTGATTGCCGACAGAGAACGGCGCGTCCGTAACGCTGACGATGACCGTGCCGGTTTGTTTTCCATCTGTGGGCACCGGGATGAGGGCGCGAGCCTCTACGCGAGCGAGCAGCGGGGCCATTTTGCGGTAGGTCATGGTCCACATGACACTGGCACGTGTGATGTGTTCAAGAATCAGATCCCGAGGGCCATCTACCTGAATGAGGTCATACACGACGCGGACTACGCGGGCGACCGTGGCATCCATTGCGCAGCCAAGGCGTAACTCGCGCATAAGCTTTCCGAGCCGACAAATCATCTCGCAGCAGCGGAGAGTCCGTTTTCACGCCGGTCGCAGACGCTATAGAGGACGCGTCGCGGCGCCTATGCCGAGGATGGTCCGACGACGTTCTGTCAAAATACCCGCTTAATCCTCCTGACCGATCGCGGAATGGAACTCAGACAACTACGCTATTTTCTCAGCGTCGTGGAACACGGAAGCATGGGCAAGGCAGCGCTGGAACTCGGCGTGGTGACCTCGGCATTGAGTCAGCAGATCAGCCGTCTCGAAGGTGAACTGTCCACGCGTCTGCTGCAACGCACCTCGGGCGGCGTCGTTCCAACCGACGCAGGTTTGGCGTTCTGGCGTCAGGCGCAACTCGCGCTGCGTCATATCGACGATGCAGCGCTCGCTGCACGCTCAGCCCGTCTGTCGGGCCATGTCAGCGTCGGCATGGCGCCGAGCACGGCGAGCGTGCTAGGCGTCGCATTCATGCAGGCCATGCGCTCGCGCTATCCCGATGTGCGGCTGCACATGGTCGAAAGTCTCTCCGGCTATCTTGCATCCATGCTGAGCGCGCGTCAGATCGATCTCGCCGTGCTGTTCCGCGAGGAGTCCGCGCAACGCTGGAGCGTGCTGCCGCTGCTGGACGAGCGGCTGTTCCTGATCGGCGCGGGCGATCTCGATGGCATGCCGACGAGCGCATCCGTCCGGCTGAAAAATCTCGGCAGGCTTCCGCTCGTTCTTCCCAGCGGCACGCATGGGCTGCGTTCGCTGCTGTTATCAGCATTCAGGCGCGCCGAATACGAGCCGAACATCGTCGCCGAAGTCGACGGCCTTGCACTCCTGATGGACTTCGTCCGCACCGGCATCGGCGCGACCATACAGCCTGGCGCGGCGCTCGCAAGGCCCGAGAACGTGATACTGACGAGCGTGCCCGTCGCGGATAAATACGCCACACGGCCCAACATGCTCGCCAGCATCTCCGACGACGAACTGTCTCCCGCCGGTCTCGCTGCGCGCGTGGTGCTCGCCGATGTCGCCCGTCAACTGGTACAGGAGGGGCGCTGGCCCGGTGCGCGGCTGCGGGAGCCTCGGCCTTCACAAAAAGTGAAGACCCCTTGACGGCCGGCTGGTAGCGACGCGGGCACGAGACCTTTACGATTTGTCCAAAAGGAGACAAGTCTGATGGTCGATGTGCTCGTAATCGGAGGAGGCAATGCCGCGCTGTGCGCCGCATTGATGGCGCGCGAAGCGGGCGCCTCGGTCCTGCTTCTCGAATCCGCGCCGCGCGAATGGCGCGGCGGCAACTCGCAACACACGCGCAATCTGCGCTGCATGCACGATGCGCCGCAGGACGTTCTCGTCGATGCCTATCCGGAAGAGGAATTTTGGCAGGACCTGTTGAAAGTCACCGGCGGCATCACGAATGAGCATCTCGCGCGGCTGACGATCCGCGCGTCGTCGTCGTGTCGGCCGTGGATGCAGAAGCACGGCGTACGCTTCCAGCCGCCGCTGTCGGGCGCGCTGCACGTGGCACGCACCAACGCGTTCTTCATGGGTGGCGGCAAGGCGCTCGTCAACGCGTATTACCGCAGCGCCGAAGCGCTCGGCGTCGATATCCGCTATGAAACACCCGTCGATTCGCTTGAACTTGACGGCAGCCTCTTCATCGCGGCGCGCAGCGGCAGCCAGCGCTTCGAGGCGCGCGCCTGCGTACTGGCGGCAGGCGGCTTTGAATCAAATCGCGAATGGCTGCGCGAAGCGTGGGGGCAAAACGAGCGCGGCGAATGGCCCGCCGACAACTTCCTGATTCGCGGCACGCGCTTCAACAAGGGCGTGCTCATCAAGCATATGACCGACGCCGGTGCGGACATGATCGGCGACCCGTCGCAGTCACACTGCGTCGCCATCGATGCACGCGCGCCGCTGTATGACGGCGGCATCTGTACGCGCATCGACTGCGTGTCGCTGGGCGTCGTGGTGAATCGTGACGCCGAGCGCTTTTACGACGAAGGCGAGGATTTCTGGCCGAAGCGCTATGCAATCTGGGGACGGCTCGTTGCGCATCAACCGGGGCAGATCGGCTATTCGATCATCGACTCGGAAGCAATCGGCCGCTTCATGCCGCCGGTGTTTCCGGGCGAAAAGGCCGATACGCTGCCGGAACTCGCGCGCAAGCTCGGGCTGCCGGAAGCGCGCTTCATGGAAACGCTCACGCGCTATAACGACTCATGCCGCGACGGCACCTTCGACCACACCGCGCTCGACGACTGCCACACCGAAGGTCTCGCGCCGCCCAAGACGCATTGGGCGCGCCGCATCGAGACGCCGCCGTTTTACGGTTATGCGTTGCGGCCAGGCATCACGTTCACGTATCTCGGACTAAAGACCAATGACCGCGCGCAGGTTCACTTCGGCGGCAAAGCCAGTGAGAACCTGTTCGTGGCCGGCGAAATGATGGCCGGCAACGTGCTCGGTAAGGGCTATACAGCGGGCGTCGGCATGTCGATCGGCACGGCCTTCGGGCGCATCGCCGGGACGCAGGCCGCGCGCGCCGCACTCAAAACGACGGAGGCAACCAGTGCAGCAGTCTGACCCGCTCGCGCCCGAACGCATGCGCACGGCGTTATCGGTCGATACGAAAAAAACTTCGCACGGCAGCACGGCGCGCGTGATCCCCATCGTGCCGATGAGCGCCGGCGAAACCGAAGTGGCACGGCAGATGCAGATCTGCAACGCCTGCCGCTACTGCGAAGGCTTCTGCGCCGTGTTCCCGGCCATGACGCGCCGCCTGGAATTCGGCAAGTCGGACGTCAACTATCTGGCGAATCTCTGCCACAACTGCGGCGCGTGCTATCACGCGTGCCAATACGCGCCGCCGCACGAATTCGGCGTGAACGTGCCGAAAGCGATGGCCGAAGTCCGGCTCGAAACCTACACCGAATACGCGTTTCCTGCGTCGTTCGGCGCGCTGTACAAACGCAACGGCCTGACTTTGTCGGTTGCACTGGCGGCCGGACTCGCGCTGTTTCTGCTGCTCGGTATGGCATTACACGGCGGCTTGTCGGGCGATGTCGCGCCAGCGAACTTCTACGCGATCTTTCCGCACAACCTGCTCGCGGCGATGTTTGGCATCGTTTTCCTGTTCGCCATGCTCGCGCTCGGCGTGGGCGTCACGCGCTTCTGGCGCGACGTGTCGGCAGGAACGGCGAGCGCGCCAGCCATCGCGGAAGCGGCCAAGAACGCGCTGACGCTCAAGTACCTGGACGGCGGCCACGGCGACGGCTGCAACGAAGAGAGCGATGCCTTCACACTGGCGCGGCGCCGTTTCCATCACCTGACGTTCTACGGCTTCATGCTGTGCTTTGCAGCAACCGCAGTTGCGACGCTCTATCACTATGCATTCGGTCTGGAAGCGCCGTATCCGTTTCTGAGCGTGCCGGTGCTGCTGGGAACCGCGGGCGGCATTGGACTGATTGCGGGGGCGGCGGGACTGCTGTGGCTGAACCTGAAACGCGTTCCGGAGCGGGGCGATGCCCGTCAGCGTCCGATGGACCGCGGCTTCATCGCGCTCCTGCTTCTGACGAGCGCATCCGGTCTCGCGCTGCTCGCGCTCCGCACGACCTCGGCGATGCCGTCGCTGCTCGCGATTCATCTCGGCATCGTGATGGCGCTGTTCGCCACGCTGCCTTACGGCAAGTTCGCGCACGGCATCTTCCGCTCGGCGGCGTTGCTCAAATCGTCGATAGAGAAGCGGCAACGCAACACGCTGAGCGTCAGTTCGGATTAGCAGTCACTAGGGCGCCTTGGGCGCCCATCACCATAGATAAGAAGCAGGAGACGCAATGAACCGCACAGAATCGATCGCCGCTACGTCCGGCGTTTCGCCCATGACGAGGGCCGCCGCCGTGTTGCGCGTGACCAGCGGGAATTTCATCGAACAGTTCGATTTCTTTCTGTTCGGCTTCTACGCGACATCGATCTCGAAGATCTTTTTCCCGTCCACCAGCGAGTTCGCCTCGCTGATGCTCGCCTTCGCGGTGTTCGGCGCGGGCTTTCTGATGCGTCCGCTCGGTGCGATCTTTCTCGGCGCGTATATCGACAAGGTCGGACGGCGCACCGGGCTGATCGTTACGCTGTCGATCATGGCGAGCGGCACCATTCTGATTGCCTGCGTGCCTGGGTACGCGACGATCGGCCTGCTCGCGCCGGCGCTCGTGCTGCTCGGGCGTCTGTTGCAGGGCTTCTCGGCGGGTGCTGAACTGGGCGGCGTGTCTGTCTATCTCGCGGAAATGGCGACGCCCGATAACAAGGGCTTTTACACGAGTTGGCAGTCGGCGAGCCAGCAGGTCGCCATCGTCGTGGCGGCGGCCATCGGTTACGGGCTGAACCAGTGGCTGTCCGCGCAGCAGATCGGTGCATGGGGCTGGCGCGTGCCGTTTTTCATCGGCTGCGCGATCGTGCCGTTCCTGTTCATGCTGCGCCGTTCGCTGCAGGAGACCGCAGCGTTCGAAGCGCGGCGGCATCATCCGCAGGCGCGCGAGATTTTTGCGATACTGCTCGGCAACTGGCGCACCGTCATCGGCGGCATGCTGCTGACGGCGATGACCACCACCACCTTCTATCTCATCACCGTCTATACGCCGACCTTCGGGAAGTCGGTGCTGAAGCTGTCCACCTCCGACAGCCTGATGGTCACGCTGCTTGTGGCTGCATCGAATTTCGTCTGGCTACCGATCGGCGGCACGATTTCCGACCGCATCGGCCGCAAGCCGCTGCTGCTCGCCATTTCCATGCTGGCGATCTTCACGTCTTATCCGGCGCTGTCCTGGCTCGCCGATGCACCGAGCTTCGCGCGCATGCTGATCGTTCTGCTGTGGTTCTCGTTCTTCTTCGGCATGTATAACGGCGCGATGGTCGCCGCGCTCACCGAAGTGATGCCGGTCGAAGTGCGCGTCGCGGGCTTCTCGCTGGCGTTCAGTCTCGCGACGGCGCTGTTCGGCGGCTTTACGCCGGCGGTATCGACGTATCTGATTCAGGTCCTGCATGACAAGGCCGCACCAGGCTACTGGCTGAGCTTCGCCGCGCTCTGCAGCTTGTGCGCGACACTCAGGCTGTACCGTCGCCGCGCGGGCAGTAACGCGTCGGCGGCATCGTCGGCCTGATAGCGATTGCATCGGCCCGTTTACGTAACCCCGGCTTTGCACCGGGCTTTCGCTTTTTCAGCGGCGACAAGAAGGGTCGATGCGGTCCAATCCAGGCATTTGCTTCTACTTGAGCCAGCTTGATTACGGCGAGCGGATCTCGCGCATTCTTCTTGGCGCTCGGCAATTCGATTCGATCCGACTCGCTGAATAGACCGCTTTCGTAGAGCGTGCTGATCGGCCACGTGCGTGCGACACGCGGCACGTCTACTGGAACATTCGCTTTACGGATGTCCCGCCGGCCGAGAACCCGATTTTCCGCTTCGAGGTCACGAACCAGTGGCTGACCGAAGTGGCTCGATAACCAGATCTAAGGGGGCAGCGATGATTCCGGAAACTCTGTACAACCGCAACACGTTCGTGGAGCGGCTGGATTGGGCTGCGTGTATCGATCGATACGATCGGCCGCATATGCTCTTCTACCTGGACCCTCCGTACTACGATACGGAGGGGTACGGCGTGGCATTCCCGTTCGGCGAGTACGAGAAGATGGCGCAGCGCCTACGGTCGATCAAGGGGCGTGCGATCGTGAGCCTCAACGACCATTCTGATATTCGGCGTGCGTTCGACGGGTTTCACATCGAGACCGTGCCGATTCAATTTACGGTCGGTGGCGGCAAGGGTGTCGAGCGCAACGACCTGATCATCTTCAGTTGGGATGATGCTGCGCAGCCTGTTGGATTGTTCTAACCGATGATGCCGGGGCGTGCTACCGCGCCGGCATCGCACTCACGGATAAGCAAAAGCGGGTAGGAGGCAGGCGCTCAAGCAGATGATCATGTCCGGAAGGCTACTTAACGTCGCGGACAACAAAATACAATTTTTTTGTTTTTGAATTCAAGAGATACCCGCCGTGTACACTTTGAAACGAGCCGCTCTGCCCAAGCCCTTCAAAATTGAAGCTAACGCAGACGTACCGTTGACGACCGTCTTTTGCAATGCTCCATTGTGCCAACGTTGGGTTAAATGAAGTGGGTTTAATTTCGCCGTTATTTCCAACGGATATAGATCTGGAGAGTCGGTAAATATTTCCGGAATAAATCAACGCCTGATCGGATTTTCCATCGGCGTATCCAATATCGGTACCTTTGTATTTGAATAGGTAGCTTGCGTTGAATCCGTCGGCGTAATCATCCTCTTGTAAAACCTCATCCACATTGATGTTTTGGATGGTAACTGAGGGCACAACTGATTGCGCTAGAAGACAACTTTTAACCAAGCTTTCGCTTGGAGGAGCAGCCCATCCAATACTGGTGACGATCATGATCGATACAGCGAAAATACTCTTCTTCATCGATATTCGCTCCCGCGAGTAACGTCTAGGTACTGCTGATTGTATTTCCAAAAAATTGTGCCGCCGACGCCTGCGGTTGAGTCGTAAACGTGATCGTAGCGTCCCGTTTCCACTTTTTCAGTTTCGACCTTTTTAGTTTTTTTATTCTTCTTCTTTGTGATTTTATATAAAATCACGAGTTTGGTGGAGTCTTTGATGTCATATATGTTGTGGCTCGGATCGGTGATTTTAATTCCATGTCTCACCTTAAAATGTCGATCGTAATTTGTTTTGATGTCGGCGCCATCCCAAAAATAAGCGCCATTTGATTTATCTGGGCCGCCCGCAAGTGCGTTGCGGGCGGCGTTGATTGCGGCCTGCATGGCGGGATTCTTCCCAATTTGATCGTCCGTTGCCTTCATCATGTTGTTGTAGCGAGCATTGCCATCGCCAACGACGAATGAGAAGGTTGGGTCATTTTTTGTAAACGTGGCCATGTCGGAATAGCCGCGGGCATCGCGTTGTCGAACAAGCACGCTTGCGATAGCCATCATTTCATCGGAATTGTTCTGCAGTGATGCTTCTCCGTAAGCCATCGCTGCGAGTTGCTTCGTCTGGGCATCGATAGGCTGCGCTGCCGCTGGGGCACTGGCGGGCGCTGCGGGACTGGCAGGTGCCGCAGGACTGGTAGGAGGCTGTGTACTCGAGGGGTTGGAACTGCTCATGCGCTTTTCCTTGCTGAATCTCCTGCAATCCACGTGACTAGTTTCAGAGAGGATTGCCCTGAAACGCTCACCGTTTCGCCGGAGGAATATTGCCCTTTTTTCGTATGGAGGTCGTCATCGCTGAACAAGTCGTAGTGATATCCTTCGACCGGAGTGGTTCCGTTCTCCAATAGTACGAATCTCTGCTCGACAATCTCCTCATCGGTAGAAATTGGAGAGAAAATTGGCAATGCATAGCTCATGTTCGCGGGGCCACTAAACGAGTGCTGACTGCCCTTAATATCGACTTTACCCGGTGCGTGAATTTCGATATTGCCATCCTTGATTCGGATATATGCTCCACCGGATGTCAGCAGAATTTCCTCTTTCGCTGCTCCCTCAATCGTTGCCGTCGCCGACAGCACCTTCACCGTCTTCTGCGCGATCAACTCGATGTTGTCATCCTGCGCGTTCACCTCCACCTTTCCCTTCGCCGCAAACAGCTTCATCCCGGCGTTCTGCACAAACAGGCTGATTTTCTCCGCGACGCTCGCAACTAGCGACTTCCCGCTGACAATGAACATGCTCTGCCCATTGACGATATTGGTATGCTGATCGCTCGACACATGCACCGATTGCTGAGTCGACAATGCAATACCGGACGGGCTCGCAATCAGCATGAGGGGCTCTCGGAACCCGTTCGCACTGCCGGTGCCGCCACCGGCTGTCCTGCCTCCCGCATGCGAGCCTTGTATACGGTCTTGCGTCGCATCAGTAAATTTCTTCAGCGCATCGTGCCCCTCTGCCAGACTTTCTGCCTGATGCGTCTGGCTTGCCTGCGACATCGCTTCGATCGTGCTTTTTGCGTCCACGAGTTGCTGTTGCGCCTCGCGGACGTCAAGCTGCAGGCTGTTTGCATGCTTCTGATGCGTCGTAATGTACAGCCCCTGTGCGGCACGCACGGCACCATAGGCATCCGTCTTCAGATCAAATCCTGAGCCGAGATACGAGCCGCGCGTGTTGCCGCTCTGGTCAATCAGGTACCCGAGGTGGAGTTGACTATTGGCTGTGCTGCTGAACAGTCTCGCGCGGTTCTGGCCCGTTGCGTCGTCCAGAACCATTTCGTTGTAGCCCGCCCCCGAATACTCCTTCGACCGGTAGCCTGACAAAATGCCGTTGCTATGCCACTGAGGCTGGACATTTCCGTTGTAGACGCGATGTAGGGCTATAGGCCGGTCGCAATCTCCGCCTATGTAGCCGATCAGGACTTCTTCCCCGACTCTCGGAACGTGAACGCTGCCGTAGCCGCCCCCCGTAT
The DNA here is from genome assembly GCF_020419685.1 of Burkholderia sp. AU33545. Taxonomy (NCBI): domain Bacteria; kingdom Pseudomonadati; phylum Pseudomonadota; class Betaproteobacteria; order Burkholderiales; family Burkholderiaceae; genus Burkholderia; species Burkholderia sp. AU33545. Next base: position 459,410 of record NZ_JAIZRQ010000005.1, read on the forward strand.
CCGACTGCACAACCCTCACCCAGCACGAGGCATTCGCATTTCCCGAATTCTGTCGGTCCCAAACGAACATGACCTTTACGCGGTTCAGTGTGTCCGTGTACACCTCTTCGCCCGGCGGCCCGACGACGATGGCCGTCTCCAACTCCATCGCTGGCTTCTTGTGCTCGAACGGACTCCTATACGGAACCGTCACGCGCTGTGCCTCCACTTCGACCAGATAAAAACCGGCCGAGCCGTCTTCGTGAGTGACGACTTCTCCAGCTTGTTCGAACTTCGCCTGCGCTAGTTCGCTCTGCAAGCTATAAGGAAAGCTCGCTTCGTGATTCGATAGCGGCAGGTTGTTCTCAATGTACCGACGTACTTTGATCGCAGCGAATTCTCGCTGCCCGGCTTGATCACGATCGTGCTCAGGATTGCCAGTCAGCACGAACCGACGACCGGTATCGATAGCCCGAACGCCTCCCATACCAAGGAATCGCTTCGCTCTCGACTCCCATTCCTCTAGGTGAATCCTCGAAAGATGCTCACCGCGATCCTGGTTCAAATATGTGTAGGCGCCGGTATATTCATAGAATTCAGTCTGCTCCGGCAAGTTTCCTTGACCGGCCATTGTCGGCAACGTCGTACCTTTGGGATTGACCAGAGACGACGGTGCCTTATAGTCAAACGTGCGTGTCGTGTACACGGTACTCTGCAATGTCCGCGACCCAGCCCACTGCGTAAACGCGTCGGTTTCGCTACTTGTGCCGGACCTGGAGAATCCGACCGACTTGGGCGACATCTCATCAAGCGAGTAAATGTCGTCGGTTACGACAAACCTATGCGACTTTCCATCCTTGTCATGACGCCAGAAACCGAATAGGCCTTCTTCCTCCATCAATCGATGGACAAAATTCCAATCAGTCTCGCTCTGACGGCAGTACGAGCGCGGGGGGAGCGGCTTCAGCAACGCGAATTCGAATTGGCCTCGAGCTTGTGGATGCCCATTGAATACGTCCGTGATGACGGCGTCGATGCTCACATCCTGCCAGTACCGCATATTGTTGCGGAATTTGAGGAAATGCATCCATGAAGCGAAAGCTAATTGGTAACTTGAAAGGCTGCCGTCAGTTCCGAGCCTACGAGCTGTATGAATGTATCCGTTGATCGGCAGATAAGACTTGTTCGCTTGCTGAATCCAAAGTGTTATCGGCTGGGCGATCAGCGTTTTGAGCTCGATGTCGCTCGCCGTGGATACCACGTCGATCGTGACACTGAAGTCACGACCAAGCTCGGAATAGGTCGTGGCCCGACGTGGCACGAGCGCGTTATCCGGCAACGACGGGATATCCGCCTTGAGCAGGCGGTCTTGCTGGATCAGGCCGCCACGAATCGCCTGAGCCAATTGGGTCATATTCATGCGTTATCCATCTTCTTGTATTTTGCAGACCAGCGATGGGCCGCGCTCTCACGGGGACGGCTCCCCGGCTATGTCGCTGCAATTTTAGCAGCGTCGCCCGGTCATGAAAGAAGAGGCGGTGGGATGTCGCGCGCAATAATCGCGAGTTTGCGACCACCCGAAAACTAGCCAAGCCCGTGACACTCCTTTGGTCGGAGCACGTTGAGCCGCCGCTTTCGGGAATGGCGACGTTATCCAGCAGATCAGAAATTGTCATCCCCAAAAAGACCGGTGTAGGTCTCTACGTACGGTGCCTTGCCAGCTAAGGCGCAGATACAGCTGCATCATCGATCATTGACGAAGGTGGCGTCAGTACCGTGGCCGTTGCACGCCTCCTCCTCGATGTCATCGAGCCAGTTTGCCCAAGCCTGCATCATGTCCGGACGCTCTTGCAAGTACTTCGCGTGGTTATACGTCGAGCGAGTCTTGTCCTTATGCGACAGCTGCATTTCAACGACTTCATCTTTCCAGCCCATCTCGTGGAGGTTCGTCGACGCGGTTGCTCGGAAGTCATGGCCCGTTATCGGCTCGGGGATATTCGGCATCGTGGAGTCGAGCGCCCGATTGATTGTTGCTCGACTCATGTGGGGTCGGTGGCTTGAGAACTGCTCCGCGCAACACCGAAGCTGGATCGGTATCGGCACGAAGAGTGATCACCGCGTACGGGAACACGTTGGATACGTACTGACGTAGTTTGACCGCTACGGAAGGGGGGGGCCGCGTTCTTCGACGCGGCGCATCAAGGCGAGCACATCGTGAGCGGTAATAGAGCGCATTGGGCGGTTCCCGATGTAAGGGTATGCGTCTGCTCCGAGCATGCGCAAAATCTCGCCAAAGTGCCGCTCGGTCCACGTCTTGCGCTTCTTCTCCAGCCACTCGTCGCTCACAACGCGGAAAGTTGCCTTGCCTTCGTTGATGCGCGCGGACAGCACTTCCTGCCGCGCGTGAGGCGGATGCAGCCCCTTCGTGACGAGTTCACGGGCATCGTCGCGTGCCGTGCGCGCGTCTTGGAGGCTGATGGTGGGATATTCGCCGATCGCGAAAAGATTCTCTTTCCCAGCAATTCGGTACTTGTATCGCCAGAGCTTGGAGCCGGACGGCTCCACCAACAGATACAGTCCATTGCCGTCGGTAAGTTTGGTAGGCTTGTTGCCTGCTTTCGCTTGTCGGATTTTGACGTCGCTAAGTAGGGTGAAAAAGGGGGTATCGACTCTGGATTGTCGAAATGATACCCCCTTTTGTACCCCGTTTTTTCTCGGCTGGGGACGATTTCCGGCGAACATAAGCGAACCGTGGAAGGGCGTAAAGTGCCCAACTGGTAAGGGTTATAGGCGAATCGCCGAACCAACACGAACAGGAGCAACGGAAGTGATCAGACATATCGTGATGTGGAAGCTGAAAGAATCGGCGGAAGGCGGCACGCGTGCGCAGAACGCGCTGAAGCTGAAGGAAAAGCTCGAAGGCTGCCGCGACCTCGTGCCGGGCATCCTGCAACTCGACGTCGGCATTGCGACGCCGGGCCTCGAAGCCACGTCGGACGTCGTGCTCGTGTCCGATTTCACGGACAAGGCCGCGCTTGATGCCTACCAGGTGCATCCGGTCCACCAGGAAGTGAAGAAATTCGTCGTTGCGGTGGCGGAATCGCGCCAGTGTGTCGACTACCTGTCCGAAAGCGCAGCGCGATGAGCGACGCGGCATCCCCGACGGATGGTCCGTCGATCGAAAGCCCGTTCGTCGATCTGCTCGGCGTGCGGCTCGTGTCTGCGAAGGATGGTGCGAGCGAGATCGTGCTGCCGCTCGACGATCGGCACATGAACACGTGGAGCATCGCGCACGGCGGCGTGACGATGACGCTATCGGACATCGCGCTCGCGATGGCAGCCCGGAGCCTGACCGACGACGGCGTCGGCGTCGTCACGGTCGAGATGAAGGTGAATTTCATGCAGCCCGGGCGCGGCGAGTTGCGCGCATATGGCCGCGTGATGCATCGTTCGACGACGATGGCGTACTGCGAAGGTGAGGTGCGCGACAGCGACGGCAACTTCGTCGCGAAGGCGCTCGGCACGTTCAAGTATATGCGGCGGCTCGCGGTGGGTCGCGACATCAAGCGGCAACGCACGCGTACGGCGCCGGACGCCCAACCCGGCCCGAGCGACGCGTAAGCGCCGGGACGCGCGGCCCTGCCTGGTCACAGGTGGGGCCGTTTTGTTTTGCGGCACGGATTCACAACGGGACGGCGTGACGCTGCGAACGAATCCAGGGAGACAGCCATGAACACGATCAGCCGCTAGATCCTGCTCGTGTCGCGCCCGCAAGGCGCCGCGAGCGCCGACAACTTCCGGCTCGTCGAAACGCCGCCCGTGCCGCTCGCGAATCCGGGCCTGATCCTGCGCTCGCGGCTGACGATGCAGAGTTTCATCGAATTCGAACACCCCGACGCATGGCCGCCCGCGCTGGCCGAGCTCGGCGAACTCGTCGCGACGATCGCATACGGACTCGAGCGGGCGCCGGACGCGTTCCCCGGGCTCCTGAGGGGCCGCAATTTCGGTAAGCAGCTCATGCAACTCGTCTGATCCGCGCGTGGCATCATGTAACGCTTGTCCGTTCACGGCGCCGCACGCGCCGTCCTCACCGATGCCGCTGAATCCGAAGATCGCCCAGATACTCGACATGGTCGAGCGCGCAAAACGCCCGTCCTATCACCATCAGACGCCACAGCAGGCGCGCGCCGCGTACGAGAAGAGTGCGCCGATCCTCGATGTCGCGCCCGCGCCGATGCATTCGGTCGAGGCCTGCGTCGTGCCGACGCGCGATGGCCGCACGATCGGCGCGCGGCTCTTTCTGCCGGTCGAGCCGAGCCTCGCCGAACCGCTGCCGGCGCTCGTCTATTACCACGGTGGCGGCTTCACGGTCGGCAGCGTCGATACGCACGACGCGCTGTGTCGCATGTTCGCGCGTGACGCGCAGTGCGCGGTGCTGTCGGTCGACTACCGGCTCGCGCCCGAACACCGGTTCCCGACCGCCGTGAACGACGCCGACGACGCATTGCGCTGGCTGCATCGCGAGGCTGCCGCATTCGGCATCGATGCGACACGGCTCGCGGTTGGTGGCGACAGCGCGGGCGGTACGCTCGCGACCGTCTGCGCGGTGCTCGCGCGCGACGCGGGCATCGATCTTGCGCTGCAGTTGCTGATCTATCCGGGCGTGACGGGCTACCAGGACACCGAATCGCACGGACGGCTCGCGAACGGCTACCTGCTGACGCAGGACACGATCCAGTGGTTCTTCACGCAATACGTGCGGGATCGATCCGACCGCGACGACTGGCGCTTTGCGCCGCTCGACGGCACGCGCGGCGCGCCGTCGTTCGCCGGTGTGGCCCCGGCCTGGATCGCGACGGCCGAATACGATCCGCTGAGCGACGAGGGCGCCGCGTACGCGGACAAGCTGCGCGCGGCTGGCAACAGGGTTACGCTGGTCTGCTATCCGGGGATGATCCACGAGTTCTTCAAGATGGGCGGCTACGTGCCGGAGGTGCGGGCCGCGCATGCCGACGCGGTGGCGGCGCTCAAGGCCGCATTCGACGACGTTTGATGGCGGCGGCGCCCGGCGCCGCGCGGAGGAAGCGATGACCGACGGCTGGGTGGAAACGGGCGACTGGGCCGTGCTGGGCGGCGATGCCGCACGTATTCGCGATGCGGTGTTCGTGCGCGAGCAGCGGATTCCGCCGGAATGGGAACTCGACGACGAGGATCCGCTGTCGTTGCACGCGGTTGCCTACCGTGTCGATGCGGCGACCGGCGCGCGCCGCGCGGTCGCGACGGGACGGCTGCTGCGCACCGCCACGATCGGCCGCGTCGCGGTGTTGGCCGACGCGCGCGGGCAGGGCGCGGGATCGGCCGTGCTGCATGCGCTGCTGGACGCGGCGCGGCATCGCGGCGAGCCGATCGTGCGGCTCTACGCGCAGGATGCCGCGGTGTCGTTCTACGTGCGGCACGGCTTCGCGGCAATCGGCGAACCGTTCGTCGAAATCGGCGTGCCGCACGTCGAGATGGCGCGCACGCCCTAGTGCCGCGCGCGGCAGGCTCAGCGCGGTTGCGTCGCGTCGATGTCGAACGTGAATGCGCGCTCGAAACTGCCCGGCCGAACGGTGCGGTGCGAGCCGTCGTCGTCGCAGCGTTCCTTGATGTCGACCGTCAGCCGCACGCCTTCCTTCATCGTCACGCGCAGCGCGGTCGTGCCGCGCGTGCCGTATTCGGGCGTCTCGATGAACGCGGCCGATAGCGCCCGCTCGCGCTCGATCGGAATGCCGGTGTGCGGCAGTGCGTCGTCGTCCGCGACGTGCGGATCGCGCATCAGCTCGATCAACTCGTCGAGCGACGGGGTCGGATTGTCGGTCAGCAGCGTGCCGAGTTCCGCGCGCTTGCGCACGACTTTCGGCCAGGGCGTATCGAGCCGGGCGTTCGACAGCGCGTGCACGCCGGCGCCGATCGCGACCGGCGACGCAACGCCGGTTTCGCCTTCGGCCGCACGATTGCAGAACCACGCGAGTTCGCGCCGCTTCCAGTCGCCGACCAGCAGGTTGAAGCCGTTGTACACGGCCGCGTGCTCGGCCAGCTCGCCGAGGTAGTCGAGCGGCGCGACGGACGGGCCGCGGAGGAAATCGGACACGAGCTTGCCGCGGGTCGGCGCGCCCGCGCGAATGTCGAACGGCGCGCGGTAATTCGTCAGCGCCGCGAACCGGCCGTCGCGCGACACGCCGAGCCACGTGCCACCCGCTTCCAGATCGCGGCCGGCGAGCAAGCCCGGCACGTCCTCCCACCACGAAAGCGGCGCACTGGTACGGCGAAAGAATTCGTCGCGGTTGGCGGTCAGGGTAAAGACGGGACCGGCGGCGGCATCAGGCTGCCAGTCGAAGGCAATCAGACACATCGGGCGAATCTCTCGCAGGAAACTTCGGGCGCCGGCCGCGATCTGCGAGCCGGCGTGCGAACGGGTTGTCAGTGCGTCACGCTTCCGTCGGCCACGCGTACGGCAGCGCGTCGAACGCGAGCGCCGGGCCGTCGGCCGAACCAAGGTGTACCGTGCCGTTGTCGAGCGCGGCCAGCTTGATCTCGACGAGCGCGTCGACGCCGCCCGCGGGCGCGGCCGCCGCGTTGACGATCATCCCGCACGGCTGGCCCGGGTCGTCGCTGTGGAACAGCTCGACGCCGGCATGCACGGTGTCGGTCTCGCCGGCGACGTGCGCGAGCGCGGTACGGCGCTTGATCGTGCCGCGGTACTGGCTGCGCGCGACGATTTCCTGGCCCGGGTAGCACCCCTTGCGGAAGTTAACGGCGCCGATCACGTCGAAGTTGACCATCTGCGGCACGAACTGTTCGACGGCCGGCTGCGTAATGCGCGGCTCGCCCGCGCGCACGTCGAGCCAGTCCCAGACGGCCGGCGACACGACCGGCAGCGTGCCGGCGAGCGCGGCGAGACGCGCGTCGACTTCCGCGCGGGGCCCGATCCACAGGTAGCGCTTGCGGCCGGCCGCGTCCGGCACGCGGATCAGCGCGCCGGCCGCGCCGTCGACCTTCACGTGCACGCCGTCGGGCAGCGCGTCGAAGATGCCCGACAGCACGTCGCGCACGTCGCCCGCGAAGCCGACGACCGCGAGCGCGTCGCTCGCGTCCGTCAGTTTCGCCTTTGCACGCAGCACGAACATCGACAGCCGTTTCTGCACGGCGGCCTGGACGTCCTTCGAGACAAGCAGGCGCACGCCGTGACCGGCGCGCCACGCGAGGAACGACGCGAGCAGGCGGCCCTTCGGCGAGCAATAGCCGGACAGGCGCGCGCTCGCGGCATCGAGATGCTCGATGTCGTTGGTGAGCTGGCTGTGCAGGAACGTCGCGGCGTCGTCGCCGGCCACGTCGATCACGCCGAACTGCGCAAGCGGCATGCAGGCGCCCGGCGCGTCGAAATCGGCGGCTGACGGGCGGGGGAAAACGGGGAGCGAGACGGATGCGGGCTGTGCAGCCGGTGAAGCGAACGGTGTGCTCATGGAATGAGGGAACAGTCAACCCTGACTTTGACGAAGGCGAGCAAGTATTATATGGGTCTTACCTGAGTCTCGTTTCCATGTCCCTACTGAAGAAATGCGCCGCGACTGTCGTGGCGCTGGCCGTCGTTGTGGCCGCTGCCGGCGCGGGCGGCGGATATTACTGGGCGACCCGGCCGCTGCTGCTGGGTGCCGCGTCGCTCGATGTCACGATCAAGCCGCGCAGCAGCGTCAAGAGCGTCGCGCTGCAGCTCAGGCGCGGCGGCGTGCCGGTCGAGCCGCTCGGCTTCGTCGCGATGACGCGCCTGCTCGGGCTGTCGAGCCGGCTCAAGTCCGGCAACTACGAATTCAAGACCGGCATCACGCCGTACGACGTGCTGCAGAAGATCGCGCGGGGCGACGTGAACGAGTACGTCGCGACGGTGATCGAAGGCTGGACCTTCAAGCGGATGCGCGCGGAACTCGACGGCAATCCCGATCTCGCGCACGCGACGGCCGGCATGAGCGACGCCGAACTGCTGCGCGCGATCGGTGCGCCGGACAACGCGATTCAGCGCGGCAGCGGCGAGGGGCTGTTCTTCCCGGACACCTACCTGTTCGACAAGGGCACGAGCGATCTGAACATCTACCGGCGTGCGTACCATCTGATGCAGACGCGTCTCGACGAAGCATGGGCCGCGCGCGTGCCGGGACTGCCGTACAAGACGCCTTACGAAGCGCTGACGATCGCGTCGATCGTCGAAAAGGAAACCGGCCACGCGGCCGATCGCGCGTTCGTCGCCGCCGTGTTCGCGAACCGGCTGCGGATCGGGATGCCGCTGCAGACCGATCCGTCGGTGATCTACGGCCTGGGAGACGCGTACGACGGCCGCCTGCGCAAGCGCGACCTGCAGGCCGACACTCCTTACAATACCTACACGCGCCGCGGGCTGCCCCCGACGCCGATCGCCCTGCCGGGCGTCGCCGCACTGCAGGCGGCGATCAATCCGGCCCAGACGAGCGCGCTCTATTTCGTCGCGAAGGGCGACGGCACGAGCGTGTTCTCGGACACGCTCGGCGACCACAACAAGGCCGTGGACAAGTACATACGAGGTCAATAATGGCGAGCGGTAAATTCATCACGTTCGAAGGCATCGACGGGGCGGGGAAGACCACCCACCTGCAATGGTTCTGTGAACGCCTTCAGGCCAGGGTGGCCGCGAGCGGCCGGCAGGTCGTCGTCACCCGCGAGCCGGGTGGCACGCAGCTCGGCGAGAAACTGCGCGAGATCCTGCTGAATCAGCCGATGGATCTCGAGACCGAAGCGCTGCTGATGTTCGCCGCGCGCCGCGAGCACCTCGCGCTCGTGATCGAGCCTGCGCTCGCGCGCGGCGACTGGGTCGTGTCGGATCGCTTCACCGACGCCACGTTCGCGTACCAGGGCGGCGGCCGCGGGCTGCCGCGCGACAAGCTCGAGACGCTCGAGCGCTGGGTGCAGGGCGGCTTCCAGCCCGACCTGACGGTGCTGTTCGACGTCGCACCGCAGGTGGCGAGCGAGCGCCGCGGCGCCGCGCGCATGCCCGACAAGTTCGAAAGCGAGTCGGACGCATTCTTCTCGCGCACTCGCGCCGAATACCTGCGGCGCGCGGAAGAGGCGCCGCACCGCTTCGCGATCGTCGACGCGACGCAGACGATTCCCGACATCCGCCAGCAGCTCGAACGCGTGCTCGCCGCGCTGTAACACGAAGGAACGCACCACATGATCTATCCGTGGCAGACCGACGACTGGAACCGCCTGCAGCAACTGCGTGCGCAGTGGCCGCATGCGCTGCTGCTGCACGGCCAGGCCGGGATCGGCAAGCTGCAGTTCGCGCAGCATCTCGCGCAGGGCTTCCTGTGCGAGGCGCCACAGCCGAACGGCGAGCCGTGCGGCACTTGTGCGGCCTGCACGTGGTTCGTGCAGGGCAACCATCCGGACTACCGGATCGTGCTGCCCGAGGCGCTCGCGGGCGAGGCGCCGGGCGCCACCGACGACGCCAAGTCGGCCGACGCGGACGAGGGCGGCAAGAAGACGCGCGCGCCGAGCAAGGAAATCAAGATCGAGCAGGTGCGTGCGTTGCTCGACTTCTGCGGGGTCGGTTCGCACCGCGGCGGCGCGCGCGTCGTCGTGCTGTACCCGGCCGAGGCGCTGAACGTCGCCGCGTCGAACGCGCTGCTGAAGACGCTGGAGGAGCCGCCGTCCGGCGTCGTGTTCCTGCTGGTGTCGGCCCGCATCGACCGGCTGCTGCCGACCATCATCAGCCGCTGCCGGCAGTGGCCGATGACCGTGCCGGCGCCCGACGCGGCCACGGCATGGCTCGCGGCGCAGGGTATCGACGATGCGCGCGCGCTGCTCGCCGAAGCCGGCGGCGCGCCGCTCGCCGCGCTGGCGCTCGCGAGCGACGAGAACCGCCCGCTGCGCGATTTCACGCTCGGCCAGCTCGCGGCCGGCGCCGCGTGCGATCCGTTCGCGTGCGGCGAGACGCTGCAGAAGCTGCCGGTGCCGCTGGTGCTCGGCTGGCTGCAGCGCTGGCTGTACGATCTGCTCGCGCAGCGGATGGCGGGCGCGCCGCGCTACTTCCCGATGCAGGCGGCCGCGCTCGCGCGGTGCGCGGAGGCGGTCGACGCGAATGCGTTCGCGCGCTTCATGAAGGCCGTGACGCGCCAGCGGACGGTCGAGAACCATCCGCTCAATGCCCGGCTCGTATTCGAGGAACTGTTTCTCGGTTATCGGGAAATTTTCGCTTGAGCGAGTATTGTTTCCTTCGGGTGAGTAAACGATTGCCGGCGAGTGCATGAGCGCCCGCCAACCGTATTCAGGAACCACGATGTTCGTCGATTCTCACTGCCACATCAATTTCAAGGGTCTCGCCGACCGCCTGCCTGCCGTGCTGGAGAACATGCGCGAGCACGACGTCACGCACGCGCTGTGCGTGTCGGTCGACTTCGAGACGCTGCCCGACGTGCTCGCGATCGCGCAGGCGCACGACAACGTGTACGCGTCGGTCGGCGTGCACCCCGATCACGAGGACGCACGGGAGCCGACGCTCGCGGAACTGATCGAGCTGGCCGCGCATCCGAAGGTCGTCGCGATCGGCGAGACGGGCCTCGACTACTATCGCCTCGAAGGCCGCTCGATCGCCGACATGGAGTGGCAGCGCGAACGCTTTCGCACGCACATCCGCGCGGCGACCGCGACGATGAAGCCGCTGATCATCCATACGCGCTCGTCGTCGGAAGACACGCTGCGAATCATGGCCGAGGAGCGCGCGGACGTGCCGGGCGGCGTGATGCACTGCTTCACCGAGCCGTGGCCCGTTGCCGAGCAGGCGCTCGCGCAGAACTTCCATATCTCGCTGTCGGGGATCGTCACGTTCAAGAACGCGACCGACGTGCAGGACGTCGCGCGGCGCGTGCCGCTCGACCGGCTGCTGATCGAAACCGACTCGCCCTACCTCGCGCCGGTGCCATATCGCGGCAAGCCGAATGAACCTGCGTACGTCAGCCATGTCGGACGCTTTATCGCATCCGAGCGCGGGATCGCCGTCGAGGCGCTCGCCGATGCGACGACACAGAACTTTTTCCGGCTGTTCAAGATCGCCCGCTAACGGCGCGCGGCCAGCCGACAACCCAGGGAAGGAGCCCACAACAATGACGAAGCCGACCACATACCTGCCCAAGCGCGCACTCATCGCCGCCGCGCTCGTCGCGAGCGGCCTCTTTGCCGCCGCCGGCGCGCATGCCGAGTCGCTCGACGCGATCGTCAAGGCGGTCAAGTTCGACGATATCGCCGACATCGGCAAGCAGCTCAAGAGCGGCAAGCTCGATCCGAACACGCTCGCGCCGAACGGCGACCCGATCCTCGTGATCGCCGCGCGCGAGAAGTCCGACAAGGTTGCCGCCGCGATCGCCACGACGCCGAACGTCGACCTCGAGAAGGAAGACAAGGCCGGCGAGAACGCGCTGATGCTCGCGTCGCTGAACGGCGACGTCGGGCTCGTCAAGCTGCTGATCGACAAGGGCGCGGAAGTCAGCAAGAAGGGCTGGGCGCCGCTGCACTACGCGGCGACCAACGGCCAGGACGAGGTCGTCAAGATCCTGCTCGACCACGACGCGTATATCGACACCGCATCGCCGAACGGCACGACGCCGCTGATGATGGCCGCGCGCGGCAACCACGCGACGACCGTCAACCTGCTGCTCGACCAGGGTGCCGATCCGCAGGTGAAGAACCAGCTCGGCATCACCGCGCTCGAGTTCGCGAAGCACTACAAGGCACCGGACGCAATCGACATCCTGAGCAAGCGGACGGTGCGCGTCGGTGCGTCGGCGCCGGCAGATGCCCAAAAGAGTGCAAAATGACGGTTTCGGCGCGGTGGCGCAGCGCCCGGCCGTCCGGAACCCGGCCGGCCGCGGGCGTCCGGCTGCCGTGCCGGTCAGCGCAGCAAGCGGCCCGGGGCCGCATTGACATAAGGAACACCATGTTGCGGGCTATGTTTTGTGCCGCGGCGTTCGCCGTGCCGTTGTCGGCGGCGGCTTTCACGGGCGCGGATCTCGACCGGCTGTGCGCGAAGACGGACGTCAAGTCGCGGGCGTCGTGCGCCGCCTACATCGAAGGCGCCGCCGATGGCGTCTACAACACGATCGACGCGATCGGCGGTACCACGGGGCCGCGCGTCGGGCAGTATTTCTGCCTGCCGCCCGACATCCGGGCGCAGCAGATGACCGACGCGGTGCGCAAGTACATCGCGGAGAACCCGAAGCTGGCCGACTACAACGCGAGCACCGCGGTGTCGCTCGGTCTCGGCAAGGCGTTCCCCTGCAGGGGCGGCAGCTGATCTGACGCCGGGGCCGGGCGCGCGCGTTGCCCGGACGTCGCCGACGCATCCAGGACGAGGCCGCCGCGCCTCATAACCGAAGCATTCCCGGGCGCCGATGATTTCAATCGAGGAATTGCAGCGCATCGCCGATGCGCCGTTGCATGCGTGGCTCGGCACGCTGGGCGTGTCGGTCATCGTCGTGCTCGTCGTCGTGATCGTGCACCGAGTCGGCGCACGCATCGTCAAGCGCATCGCGCAGCCGTATCCGTTGATGAGCGTGATCCTGCGTTACATCGACAAACCTTCGCTCGTCACGCTCGCGCTGCTCGCGCTCGAGTTCCTGTGGATCCAGGCGGACGACGGCATGTCGTTCGTGGGCGGGATGCGCACCGCGGCCGCGGTCGGCTCCATCGTGTCGCTGACCTGGCTGCTGGTGCGGCTCGTGGCCGGCGTCGGCGACGCGATCATCCAGGCCCATCCGATGGATGCGGCCGACAATCTCCACGCACGGCGCGTCCACACGCAGGCCAAGGTGCTCGTGCGGACCGTCATGGTGCTGATCGTGATCATCGGCACCGGTGCCGCGTTGATGACGTTCCCCAACGTGCGCCAGGTCGGCGCGAGCCTGCTGGCGTCGGCCGGCGTCGCGGGGCTGGTTGCCGGCATCGCCGCGCGGCCGGTGCTCGGCAACCTGATCGCCGGGCTGCAGATCGCGCTCACGCAGCCGATCCGGCTCGACGACGTCGTCGTGATCCAGGGCGAGTGGGGCCGCATCGAGGAAATCACCGGCTCGTTCGTGTCGGTGCGGCTGTGGGATCAGCGCCGGCTCGTCGTTCCGCTGCAATGGATCATCGAAAACCCGTTCACGAACTGGACGCGCAGCAGCTCGGAGATCATCGGCACGGTGTACCTGTCGGTCGACTACCGCACGCCGCTCGCGCCGCTGCGCGAGGAACTCGCGCGGCTCGTCCATGCGGCGCCCGAGTGGGACGGCCGCGTGCAGGTGCTGCAGGTGACCGACGCGACCGAACGCACGATGCAGTTGCGCGCGCTCGTCAGCGCGGCCGACTCGTCGGCGTGCTGGGATCTGCGCTGCCGCGTGCGCGAGGGCTTGATCGCCTACCTGCAGGCGCGTTTTCCGCAATGCCTGCCGCGCAGCCGGATGGAACTGTATCCGCACGATTCGGCGCTGGACGAGCCGAGCCCCGAACGACCGCATGCGCGGCCGCCCGCCGCCAGCACGGCAGCCAACACCGCGGCCGATCCGAAGGCCACCGAAGGCCGCTGAACGCGTGCCGGTACCCGCCGCCATTTTCTTTCCATGACCGCGCTGAACACGCTCGCCATCGCCAACTACCGCTCGCTGCGCGAGCTGATCGTGCCGCTCGCGGCGCTCACCGTCGTCACGGGGCCGAACGGCAGCGGCAAGTCGAGCGTTTACCGCGCGCTGCGGCTGCTCGCCGATACGGCGCAGGGGCGCGTGATTCCGTCGCTCGCGCGCGAAGGCGGGCTGCCCTCGACGCTGTGGGCCGGCCCCGAGCGCTTTTCGCGCGCGATGCTGAGCGGCGAGACGCCGGTGACCGGTACGGTGCGCAATGGACCGGTGAGCCTCAAGCTCGGTTTCGCGAGCGACGATTTCGGTTATGCGATCGATCTCGGCCTGCCGGTCCCGAGCCGTTCGCAGTTCGCGCTCGATCCCGTCGTGAAGCGCGAATGCATCTGGGGTGGCGCGCTGTTGCGCCCGTCGACGCTGCTGGTCGACCGGCAGGGCGCGCAGATTCGCGCGCGCACCGGGTCGGGCGACTGGCACACGGTGCCGCAGCCGGTCGCGAGCTTCGACAGCATGATGACCGAGTTCGCCGATCCGGTCGGCGCGCCAGAGATGATCGCGGTGCGCGAGCGGATCCGATCGTGGCGCTTCTACGACCATTTCCGCACTGATGCGCAGGCGCCGGCCCGGCAGTCGCACATCGGCACCCACACACCGGTGCTCGCGGACGACGGCGCCGACCTGGCCGCCGCGCTGCAGACGATTCGCGAAATCGGAGATGCCGCCGCGCTCGACGCGGCGATCGATGACGCGTTCCCCGGCGCATCGATCGACATCGACAATCCGGGCGGCCGCGGCCGCTTCGACGTACTGATGCGCCAGCCGGGGCTGCTGCGGCCGTTGTCGGCCGCCGAGCTGTCGGACGGCACGCTGCGCTATCTGCTGCTCGCGGCCGCGTTGCTGACGCCGCGGCCGCCCGCGCTGATGGTGCTGAACGAGCCGGAAACGAGCCTGCATCCCGATCTGCTGCCGGCGCTCGGCCGCCTGATCGCACAGGCCGCGCAGCGTTCGCAGGTGCTGGTCGTGTCGCACGCGGCGCGGCTCATCGCGACGCTCGAACGCGAGGCCGGCTGCGAGTCGCTGGTGCTCGACAAGCAGCTCGGCGCGACCGTGCTCGTCGACGCGGATACGCGCGACCTGCCGCCGTGGAAGTGGCCGACGCGCTGACGGGCGGGGTGGTGCGCGCGTGGCCCGTCAGTGGTGGGCCGTCGGTCGCTCGCCCTCGGATGCCCGCCCTCGGATGCCCGTCGCGCCGGTCCGGCCGCCTCGAAGCTGGTACGGGCGGCCCGCAGGCGAATGTATCCTGTCTGTAACAACGCCCATAAAATGAAAGTCCGGTGCTTCCGGGCACCGGGATCGCGAATAATAATGAGATATTTGGCCGGCGCGATGCCGGCCGCATGCCGCACGGAGCGCGGCGTGCACCAGCCCCCGTGGCGGCTGACCGAGGACACAGGAGACGTGGACCATGAGAATTGCCCAGATCGCCCCGCTGACCGAATCCGTGCCGCCGAAGCTGTACGGCGGCACGGAGCGCGTCGTGTCCTACATTACCGAGGCGCTCGTCGACCTCGGCCATGACGTGACGCTGTTCGCCAGCGGCGATTCGACGACCCGGGCCAGGCTCGAACCGGTGTGGCCACGCGCGTTGCGGCTCGACTCGTCGATCCGCGATCGCGTCGCCCCGCACATGCTGCTGATGGAGACGGTCGCGCGCCGCGCGAAGGATTTCGACGTGCTCCATTTTCACATGGACTACTACTCGTTTTCGGTTTTCAACCGGCAGGACACGCCGTACGTGACGACGCTGCACGGCCGGCTGGATCTGCCCGAGCAGCAACCGGTGTTCGACACGTTCAACACCGCGCCGGTGATCTCGATCTCGAATTCGCAGCGCCAGCCGCTGCCGCAGGCGAAATGGCTGACGACCGTGTACCACGGCCTGCCCGACGCACTGTACCTGCCGCAGCCCGTCGAGCCGCGCTATCTCGCGTTCCTCGGCCGTATCTCGCCGGAGAAGCGGGTCGACACGGCAATCCGCATCGCACGCCAGTGCGGGCTGCCGATCCGGATCGCGGCGAAGATCGACGCGGCGGACCAGGAATACTTCGAACGCGAGATCAAGCCGCTGTTCGCTCTCCCGCACGTCGAATACATCGGCGAGATCGCCGACCACCAGAAGGCCGAATTCCTGTCGGGCGCGCATGCGCTGCTGTTTCCGATCGATTGGCCGGAACCGTTCGGGCTGGTGATGATCGAGGCGATGTCGTGCGGCACGCCGGTGATCGCGTTCAATCGCGGCGCGGTGCCGGAGGTGCTGGACGAAGGTGTGTCGGGCTTCATCGTCGAGGACGAGATCAGCGCGGTGGCCGCGGTGAACCGGCTGCACCTGCTGCCGCGCGCACGCGTGCGGCAGCGCTTCGAGGAGCGCTTCACGGCGCGGCGGATGGCGCAGCAATACGTCGACGTGTACCAGTCGCTGATTCGCGCGCAGAAGCGTTCGCGCTTCAAGGTGATCGATTCGACGACCTGACGCGCCACGCGCGCGGATAAAAAAACGGCGATGCCCGCAAGGACATCGCCGTTTGCACGTTGCCTGCGCGCGGTGCGCACGGGCGAGGACGCCTCGGCGTCAGATCTTCAGCTTCGTGACCTTCGTGCCGTTGATCGACACGTCGCCCATCAGGCCGGCATTGGTCAGCACGACGACCTGGACCGGCGCGGTGGCCGTGGTCGTGTCGACCGCGCCGTTCGCGCCCATCTTCACGAGCGCGACCGATGCACCGGCGCCGGCTGCCCAGCCGTCCGAGCCGCGGAATTCGTCGAGCGCTTCCTGCGTCATGAACAGGAACACGATCGCCTTCGACTGCGCGCCGGCCTGCAGGCCGACCGACAGCGACGACGTGTTGTAGTAGCCGACCGTGCTGCCACCGACGCGCAGTGCGCCGTTGCCCGACTGGCCGCCGACGATGAAGCCTGCCTGGATCACGTCCGGGAACACGAGCACGCCGCGCGACTTCGCGACGAGTTCGCGCGAACCCTTGACCGTGGAATACATGCGCGACAGCGTTGCGTCGACGCTCGAATCGATCGCCTGACGCTTCGACGCGTTGGTCGCGGCATTGTCGGGCTTGTCGGGGGTGGTGGTGCAACCGGTGAGCGCAAGGCTACCGACGACAAGCGCAGCGGCGGCTTTCAGCACAAGATTCCGTTTTTGCATCGTTCTTCTCCATCGGATGACGTTCGGAGTGAGTCTCGCTCAAGGAGCGGATCACGTCGGCAGTTATATCACAGCGGATTACAATCCCTTTTCGTTCGCGCGTGAAAAAGCGTCAAATCGTTTTGGGGTGTCGCGGCGCGCCAACGGACGGTCCGGCGCGCGTACGGCGATACGTCGCGCGGCCGGCCGGGGGCGGCAGGAAAGGGGAAAGTGAAGCGGTTGCTGCGCGTCAGTGCGGCGTGACGGGTGGTGCCGGCGGGGCAGGCGGTTTGATCGGCGGGCGGCGCAGCGCGCGGCGGATCAGCGCGATCACGACCCCGCACGCGAACAGGAACGCGGCCGGCACGACCCAATAGCCGACGAATGCATGCCACAGATAACCGGCGAGCGTATTGCGGCGCACCACGTATTCGTCCCGGGCTGCCTGCTGACGTGCCGCGTTGGCGGCCAGCACGTCGGCCGGGCAGCCGGCGGCGCGCGCCGCGTCAGGATCGCCGTGGCACTTCGCGGCGGCGCCTGCCGCCTGCTGCGCATCGGTGAGCTGCCAGGTGGTCAGCGCGAGCTGCAGGTCGGCCTTGTTGTACGCCATTTCCTCGCGGATCTCGCGCACGGCGACGATCGCGACGGGCACGGCCCAGAACACGATCACGATCAGCCAGCGGCGGAACCAGCGGTGTTGTCTCCATGCCATCCATGCCTCCGTTTGACGCGGTGTGCGCGTCCGTCTCGAGGGCGGCCCGATGGCGCTTCTTGTACTTGGATGGGCCGCGTTGCAGCCATCATAGAAGAAATCGCGGCGAATTGCCGCACCATGTGGCGGCATTCGTACGGCGCGCGGAGGGAAGCGGGGTGGGAGGGTGGTGGAGCATGTCGCAACGGCACGATGCCGTTGGCCGGACAGCGCGGCGACGCATCCGGCGTCATCGCGCGCGTCGATGCGCATGCAACGAAAACAAAAATGCCGCGCCCGCCGAAGCGGTGCGCGGCATTCGCGCGGGAGCGCCGGAACTCAGGCGGCCGGCTGGCTGCTCAGGCAACTCTTCATGAACGCCTTGCGGTCGTCGCCCTTCTTGTCGGCGGCCTGGGTGTTGCAGGCCTTCATCTTTTCCTGCTGCGACATCTTCTTCGCGGGCTTGGCCGACAGGCAGTCCTTCATGAACGCCTTGCGGTCGTCGCCCGTCTTGCCGGCGGCCTGGGTGTTACAGGCCTTCATCTTGTCCTGCTGGCTGTTCGCCGCGAAGGCGGGGGAAGCCAGCATGCCGCCGAGAAGGACTGCGGCTACGAGCGATTGGATTTTCATTTCGACACTCCCATGGGGTGAATTGCGTTTTATATCGACGCCGTCACGAAGCCCGGCGCAACGGGAACAGGGTCACATCGCGCCGCGCGCTCCGATTATGGCAAATCAATGTGAAAACACCAAAACGGCATACCTATAACGCGGCGGGCAACGCGGCCGTTGACGGCGTGCGCACGCCGGCGATCGGGACAAACCATGATGCGACGCGTTCGGCTCCGGGCGCGCGCACGGGACCTACCGGATGCCGGCCGCGAGCGATTACAATCGCGGCCATGAATATTTCGAACACCGCAACTCCTTCGTCCGCGCCGGCGCTGCCGCGCATCGCCGTACTCGCCACCGGCGGCACGATCGCCGGCGCCGCGCCGGACGCCGCCAGCACGGCCGGCTATCAGGCCGGCGCGCTCGGCGTCAATTTCCTGCTCGACGCGGTGCCGGCGCTCGGGTCGGTCGCGCGCATCGATGCCGAGCAGGTCGCCAGCATCGACAGCAAGGATCTCGCGCTGCCGCTCTGGAATACGCTCGCCGCGCGCATCGACGCGCTGATGGCCGATCCGGCGATCGACGGCATCGTGATCACCCACGGTACCGACACGCTCGAGGAAACCGCGTACGCGCTGCATCTGGTCGTGACCGGCGACAAGCCGGTCGTGCTGACGGCCGCGATGCGGCCGGCCACCGCGCTGTCGTCCGACGGGCCGCTGAACCTGCTGAACGCGGTGACGGTCGCCGCTCACCCGGCCGCGCGCGGGCAGGGCGTGCTCGTTGCGTTCAACAACCGGATCCACGGCGCGCGCGACGTGGTGAAGACGAGCACGTACGCGGTCGACGCATTCCAGTCGCCGGAACTGGGCGCGCTCGGCTGGGTGCAGGACGGCCGCGTCGAATTCGCGCGCCGCGTGACGCGCTCGCGCGATGCGCACCTGGCGATTGCTGGCACGTGGCCGCCGGTCGAAGTCGTCGCGAGCTATGCGGGCGTGACGCGCACGGCCGTCGACGCGCTCGTGGCGGCCGGCGTGCGCGGCCTCGTCGTGGCGGGCACCGGCAACGGGTCGATCCACGCGACGCTGCAGGCGGCGCTCGCCGATGCGGTGAAAGCGGGTGTCGCCGTGGTGCGTGCGTCGCGCGTCGGCTCGGGGCACGTGATGCGCAACGGCGCCGCGAACGACGACGTGCTCGGTTTCGTGAGCGCCGGGTCGCTGAGCCCGTTCAAGGCACGCGTGCTGCTGATGCTTGCGCTCGCGAACGGCATGCACGGACGCGACGCGCTGCAACGCGCATTCGACACGCTGTAACCGCTGTCCGCCGATCGGGCGGCGCGCATGAAGAAAAGGCAGGCCATCGGCCTGCCTTTTTTGCGTCAGTACTGCGCGAATGCTCAGGACTGCGGCGGAATCACGAGCTTCTGACCCGGATAGATGCGGTCCGGGCTCGACAGCATCGGCTTGTTCGCCTCGAAGATCGCCGGGTACTTGTTCGCGTCGCCGTACACTTCCTTGGCGATCGCCGACAGCGTGTCGCCCGGCTTCACATCGTGGTACTGAACTTCCGGATCGTCCGGCTGCAGATCGTCGTCGTTGACGCCCGCGACGCCTTGCACGTTGCCGGCCGCGACCTTGACCTTCGCCTTCGTGTCGAGGTCGGCGACGCTGCCCGACAGCGTGACGGTGCGCGATGCGCCGTCGAACGCCACGGTCAGGTTCGACGTGTCGAGACCTTGCGTGTTGATGTAGTTCTTGATCGCATCGGCCGCGGTCTGGTTCGCGGCATTCGGATCTTCCGCTGCTTGCGCATCGGCGTGACCCAGCAGTTTTTCACCCGCCTCTTTGATAAACGAAAGAAGACCCATCGTTGCACTCCCTAGGTGGTTGAAAAGAAAACGCGCCGTGAAGTGGCGAAAAAAACACCGCGCTGGGCGCGATCACGGGAGTGAGCGCAAGCGCGGCGGATTTCTCGAAAGGCGTGGCGAAAGTGTAGGCGTTCATCGCGACGATTGCATGAAAAATCGCACGCCCGAACGTAAAGAAATGTAATACGCGAAATCCGACAGGCGGACACCCGACGACGACGTCTGACCGACCAAGGCTTCCCCGGCGTCGCCGGGTGCCGCTGCGGACCCCACCACGCCGCTCTCAGCCCAGAGCGGCGTTTTTCGCCCCGCCGCGCACGCATTTCAGCAATACGCGGCGGGGCGCCCCATCGTGATGCACGCACAGGCATGCATCGATGCGACCGGCCGTGGCCGGATCGCGTGTGTGCGTCGCGCGTTCGCCGTTGCAGCGAAACGCGCGTCGTTGCGTCGGCGTTACGCGGCCGGCGTCTGGCCGATCTCGAAGTTCGACATGATCTCGAGCGCACGCACGAGTGCCGAGTGATCCCACGCCTTGCCGCCATGCGATGCGCACACGCTGAACAGCTGCTGCGCGCTCGCCGTGTGCGGCAGTGCGAGGCCGAGCTTGCGTGCACCGTCGAGCGCGAGGTTCAGGTCCTTCTGATGCAGCTCGATGCGGAAGCCCGGATCGAACGTGCGCTTCGTCATGCGCGCGCCGTGCACTTCGAGGATGCGCGACGCGGCGAAGCCGCCCATCAGCGCCTGGCGCACGCGCTCCGGATCGGCGCCCGAGCGTGCGGCAAACAGCAGCGCTTCGCCGACCGCTTCGATGTTCAGCGCGACGATGATCTGGTTTGCCACCTTGCAGGTCTGGCCCGCGCCGTTGTCGCCGACGAGCGTGATGTTCTTGCCCATCTTCTCGAACAGCGGCTTCGCGCGCTCGAAGGCCTTCTCCGGGCCACCGACCATGATCGTCAGCGTCGCTTCGCGGGCGCCGACTTCGCCGCCGGATACCGGCGCGTCGAGGTAGTCGCAGCCGAGCGCGTTGATCTGTTTCGCGAATTCCTGCGTGTCGAGCGGCGAGATCGAGCTCATGTCGATCACGAGCTTGCCGGCCGAGAGGCCCTTCGCGACGCCGTCGTCGGCGAACAGCACGTTACGCACGTCGGGCGTGTCCGGCACCATCGAGATGATGATGTCGGCGTTCTGCGCGACTTCGGTCGAGTTTGCGACGACCTTCGCGCTGGCGCGCAGGTCGTCGGGAATCGGGAACGCACCGTTCACGACGAGCTGATGATCGCCCTTGAGCAGGTTGCGCGCCATGTGCGCGCCCATGATGCCGAGGCCGATGAAACCGATGGTTGCCATGTGAAAGTCTCCTTTAGGGGCGTATGTGGGAATGCCGCGGGAAGGGCGGGTCTCAGGCTGCGCGACGCGCCGAGCCCGGTGCGCAGCCGGCGACACTTTGCAGCCAGCCGAGGCCTTCCGTCGTGGTGGTGCGGGGCTTGTATTCGCAGCCGACGTAGCCGGCGTAGCCGAGCCGGTCAAGCAGCGCGAACAGGAACGCGTAATTGATCTCGCCCGTACCCGGCTCGTTGCGGCCCGGGTTGTCCGCGAGCTGGACGTGGCCGATCGATGCGAGGTTGCGTTCGATCGTCGCGGCCAGTTCGCCTTCCATGCGTTGCATGTGATAGATGTCGTACTGCAGGAACAGGTTGTCCGAGCCGACCGCGCGGATCACGTCGAGCCCTTCGGACGAGCGGTTCAGCGCGAAGCCCGGGATATCGAAGCTGTTGCACGGCTCGACGAGCAGGCGGATGCCTTCGCGCTTGAGCGCGTCGGCGGCGAAGCGCAGGTTGTCGACGATCGTGACGAACGTCTTGTCGCGCGCCGTGCTTGCCGACGGGATACCGACGAGGCAGTTCAGCTGCGGCACCTTCAGCGCCTTCGCGTACTCGATCGCACGTCCGACCCCTTCCTGGAACTCGCCGACGCGATCGGGCAGGCACGCGATGCCGCGCTCGCCCTGATCCCAGTTGCCCGCGGGCAGGTTGTGCAGCACGAGGCGCAGGCGATGCGTCTCGAGCCGCTCGGCGAGTTCCTCTTTCGCGTACGGATACGGGAACAGGAACTCGACGGCGTCGAAGCCCGCGTCGGCGGCCGCCTTGAAGCGGTCGAGGAACGGCACTTCGTTGAACAGCATGGTCAGGTTTGCAGCAAACTTCGGCATGAGCTAAGCCTCTTCGGTCGGTCAGTCAAAAAATGTCGTGCGGGTCAGTCGAGCATCGAGATCGCGGTCGGCGCGTGTTCGGCCTTCTCGGCGAGTTCCTCGAACTCGTTGATCGCGTCGATTTCGGTGCCCATCGAGATGTTCGTCACGCGCTCGAGGATCACTTCGACGACGACCGGCACACTGAATTCTTCCGCGAGCGTTTGCGCCTGACGCAGCGCCGGCTCGATCTCTTCCGGCTTGAACACGCGCAGCGCCTTGCAGCCGAGGCCTTCGGCGACCGCCACGTGGTCGACGCCGTAGCCGTTCAGCTCCGGTGCGTTGACGTTGTCGAACGCGAGCTGCACGCAGTAGTCCATGTCGAACGCACGCTGCGCCTGGCGGATCAGGCCGAGGTACGAGTTGTTCACGACGACGTGCACGTACGGCAGCTTGAATTGCGCGCCGGCGGCCAGCTCCTCGATCATGAACTGGAAGTCGTAGTCGCCGGACAGTGCGACGATCGGACGGCGCGGGTCGGCCGCACGCACGCCGAGCGCGGCGGGGATCGTCCAGCCGAGCGGGCCGGCCTGGCCGCAGTTGATCCAGTTGCGCGCCTTGAACACATGCAGGAACTGCGCGGCGGCGATCTGCGACAGGCCGATCGTGCTGACGTAGCACGTGTCGCGGCCGAACACCTTGTTCATCTCTTCGTACACGCGTTGCGGCTTGACCGGCACGTTGTCGAAGTGGGTCTTGCGCTGCAGCGTGCGCTTGCGTTCCTGGCACTCGGACACCCATGCGCTGCGATCCTTCAGCTTGCCGGCGGCCTTCCATTCCTGCGCGACGGCGACGAACAGTTCCAGCGCGGCCTTCGCGTCCGACACGATGCCGAGATCCGGGCCGAACACGCGGCCGATCTGGGTCGGCTCGATGTCGACGTGCACGAACTTGCGGCCCTTCGTGTAGACCTCGACGCTGCCCGTGTGGCGGTTCGCCCAGCGGTTGCCGATGCCGAGCACGAAGTCGGACGCGAGCATCGTCGCGTTGCCGTAGCGGTGCGACGTCTGCAGGCCGACCATGCCGGCCATCAGCGGGTGGTCGTCGGCAATCGCGCCCCACGACATCAGCGTCGGGATCACGGGCACGCCGATCGTTTCGGCGAACTGGACGAGCAGGTCTTCGGCCGCCGCGTTGAGCACGCCGCCGCCCGACACGATCAGCGGCTTGTCCGCGTCGTTGAGCATCGCGAGCGCCTTCTCGATCTGCGCGCGGGTCGCCGCGGGCTTGTAGACCGGCAGCGGCTCGTACGTGTCGATGTCGAATTCGATCTCGGCGAGCTGCACGTCGATCGGCAGGTCGACCAGCACCGGGCCCGGGCGGCCCGAGCGCATCAGATGGAACGCCTGCTGGAACACGCGCGGCACCAGCGCCGGCTCGCGCACGGTGACGGCCCACTTGGTGACGGGCTTCGCGATCGACTCGATGTCGACGGCCTGGAAGTCTTCCTTGTACAGGCGCGCACGCGGTGCCTGGCCCGTGATCGCGAGGATCGGAATCGAGTCGGCCGACGCGGAGTACAGGCCGGTGATCATGTCGGTGCCGGCGGGGCCCGACGTGCCGATGCACACGCCGATGTTGCCCGGCGCGGCGCGCGTGAAGCCTTCGGCCATGTGCGACGCACCTTCGACGTGGCGGGCCAGCACATGGCTGATGCCGCCCGACTTGCGCATCGCGGAATAGAACGGGTTGATTGCTGCGCCCGGCACGCCGAACGTGGTCTGGATGCCTTCCTTCTCGAGCACGAGTACGGCTGCGTCGACGGCTCTCATCTTGGCCATGAATGTCTCCTTGAATGTGCGGATCTTGCGAATCGGTCTGTTGGGAACACTTTAGGGATGCAAGAAAGGTTTGATAAGATCAGCCGAAGTCGTTTATTTCGAAACTAAAAGTATGGAATGACGGCCGGACGGGGTTTCCCCGCCGGTGTCGGAGCCGGGATGGAGACGGGAGATGGATCGTTTCAAGCAGATCGAGACGTTCGTGCGAGTCGCGGACGCGGGCAGCCTCGCGGCGGCCGCGCTCGAGGAGGGCGTGTCGCCGGTGGTGCTGGGGCGGCGCATCGACGCGCTGGAGAAGCGCCTCGGCGTGAAGCTGATGTACCGCTCGACGCGGCGGCTGGTGGTCAGCGAGGAGGGCGCCGCATTCCTCGAGCGCTGCCGCGGGCTGTTGTCCGAATGGGACCAGGCCGAGAACGAACTGGCCGCCGGCCGCCGCGCGGTCAGCGGGCACCTGATCGTGTCCGCGCCAGCCGCGTTCGGCCGCAAGCACGTGGCGCCGCACGCGCCCGGTTTCCTCGCCGACAAGCCGGAAATGCAGCTGTCGTTCAACCTGACCGATCGTGTCGTCGATCTCGTGCGCGAAGGCTACGACCTGTCGATCCGGATCGGCGGCTCGGTCGACCCGAACTTCGTCGCGGTAAAGCTCGCGTCGAACCGGCGCGTCGTGTGCGGCACGCCTGACTATTTCCGCCGCCACGGCCGGCCGAAGTCGCTCGACGACCTGCTCAGGCACAACTGTCTCGCGTTCAACCTGCAGGGGGGGCAGAACCGCGGCTGGTATTTCCAGCGCCACGGCAAGATCGTGACGATGCGGGTGGCCGGCAATCTCGACTGCAACGACGGCGAGCTGCTGCATCGCTGGGTAGCGGAAAGCCTCGGGCTCGGCTGGCGCTCGACCTGGGAAATCGCCGCACAGCTCGAGACGGGCGAACTCGAGACGGTGCTCGACGAATATGCGCTGCCCGACTACGACATCCTCGCGGTCTATCCGCAGCAGCGCTACGTGCCCGCGCGCGTGCGCTACTTCATCGACTACCTGCGCGAAGCGTATGCGCGCCCCGGCTACTGGAGCAGCACGCCGTAACGGGCGCGGCGGGCTCCGGCATTTTTTTGCGCATCATCGGCTTCATGCGGGAATAAACTCGACGCAGCGGCGGTAAGGTCATCGAGTGCGCACGCTGCCGGTCTGTCCGGGCACCGGGCGCGGAACGGGCGCGGCTTCGGCCGCCGGGACCAGGGAGGCCATGTGGGGCAAGCCGGACAGGCGGTCGACGAACGGACGGAGGACGACGCGGCCGCGCGTGGCGAGCGGTTTCGCGCGCTCGTGTTGCCGCATCTCGACGCCGCGTACAACCTCGCGCGCTGGCTGAGCGGCAATGCGGGCGACGCGGACGACGTCGTCCAGGACGCGTGCATGCGCGCGCTGCGCTTCGTCGACTCGTGTCGTGGCGACAACGCGCGACCTTGGCTGCTGACGATCGTGCGCCACACCTGGTACACCGAGTGGCGCCGCCGCACCCACGCGCACGAGGTTGCATTGCCCGACACGCTCGACGACACGGAGGTGCCCGACGACTGGCAGCCGGCGACCGAGGATCCGCTCGCGCAGTTGCTGCGCGGCGAAAACGTGCGGCTGGTGAACGCGGCGCTCGCGAAGCTGCCGCCCGAATATCGCGAGGTGCTGGTACTGCGCGAGATGGAGGATTTGAGTTACCGCGAGATCGCGGCGATCGCCGACGTGCCCGTCGGCACCGTGATGTCGCGGCTTGCACGCGGCCGGCGCAGGCTCGCCGCGCTGCTGGGCGACACGGCGGCGCCGGCGTCGACGTCCAAACCCGCGCCGGGACGTGCGTCGGCAAGCGGAACCGCATCGGAGGCGATCGATGGACTGTAACGAAGCGCGAGCGTTGCTGGACGCGGACGTCGACCGCGAGCTGTCGGCGCCCGATGCATTGCGCATCCAGCGGCATGTCGAAGGGTGCGACGCGTGCCGCCGCGAACGCGAACGAATCGTCGCGCTGGGGCGGATCGTGCGGCAGGCCGACTATCATCGCGCGCCGGATGCGCTGCGGGCGAGCATCCTCGCGGGACTGCCGGCGGCGGGCGGCGCGGGGGCGGGCAGGCAAGCCCGCGCGGAACCGGAGCCTGACGCAGCGGCGCGGCCGCGACCTCGACCGAACGGTCGCCGCTGGTTCTCATGGCCGACCGGGCGCGGCGAGCCGGCTCGCCCGGTGCCTGCCGGGCCGGGGCCGCGTGTCCCGGCGCTGCCCGGGCTTGGGTGGGGCGTGGCGCTGGTGATCGCGCTGGCCGCGGCCGCCGGAATGGTGGTGTCCGCGCGCCACGCCGAAACCGGCCAGACGGTCGACGAACTGGTCGCGAGCCACGTGCGGGCCGGCCTGTCGGCGCGCGACATCGACGTGATCTCGACCGACCGGCATACGGTCAAGCCGTGGTTCAACGGCCGACTCGACTATGCACCGCCGGTCGAGGACCTGTCGGCGAGCGGTTTCCCGCTGGCCGGCGGCCGGCTCGACTACGTCGGGCGGCGCCGCGTCGCAGTGCTCGTCTACCGGTACCGGCAGCACGTGATCGACGTGTACGTATGGCCGGCCGGCGTTGGGCGGCAGGGTGCGCCGTACGCGACCGTGTCGCAGGGTTACGCGCTCGACCGCTGGGATGCGGCCGGGATGACGTGGTGGGCCGTGACGGACGCCGAGCCGTCGGCGCTGGCCGCGTTCAGGACGGCGCTCGACGCACGGCTGGGCGGGGCGCGCAGCGAGTGACGGCAGGTCGCGCCACCGGCCCGTCTTCCTGCGCGCGACGCTCCGTCCCCGATTCCTGAGCTGACGCGCCGACAGCCTTTTGAATTGTCGGCGCCGTTCAAGTCTTTGAAAACATGGCCGAATCCGGTCGGAAATCGTCGATCGGTGTTGCATGCTCCCTGTATCCGGGTTAGAATCTTCGGCTTCTCACTTGCCACACCGGTTCAGACGCCCGGGTGGCTTCAATCCACAAGGAGTGTGTAATGCGTCATTACGAAATCGTATTCATCGTGCACCCCGATCAGAGCGAGCAAGTGCCCGCGATGATCGAGCGTTACAAGACCACGATCACGACGCACGGCGGCCAGATCCACCGTGTCGAAGACTGGGGCCGTCGCCAGCTGGCCTACATGATCGAGAAACTCGCGAAGGCTCACTACGTCTGCATGAACATCGAGTGCGACCAGACGACGCTCGACGAACTCGAACACGCGTTCAAGTTCAACGACGCCGTGCTGCGTCACCTCATCGTCAAGATGAAGAAGGCCGAGACCGGCCCGTCGCCGATGATGAAGGAAGTTCAGCGCGAAGAAGCCAAGAAGGCGGCTGCAGCTCAGCCGACCGAAGCGCAGGCTTAAGTTCGTCACTCATTAAGCCATCAAGGAGCGCGTCACTCACGTGAACAGGTTGCAATTGACGGCGAGCGTCGTCGAACGCGCACCGGTGCGATATACGCCGGCAGGTGTTCCGATCGCAAGCGCCACGTTGCATCACCGCACGGAAGTCGTTGAAGCAGGCATTCCCCGTCAGGTCGAAATGACGATCGAGGCGGTGGCGGCCGGTGAGGCGAGCGGCAAGCTGGAAAGCCGTGAAATGGGCGTCGAGACGCTGTTCACGGGCTTCCTGGCAAAGAAAAGCCGCAACGCGAGAACCTTGGTGTTTCACATCACTGCATTGCAGGACATAGGAAAGGACTGAAATCATGGCCCGCCCGACTGGTAAGAAATTCGACAAGCGTCGTCAGCAACAAAACCCGCTCTTCAAGCGCAAGAAGTTCTGCCGTTTCACGGCTGCCGGCGTCGAGCAGATCGACTACAAGGACACGGAAACGCTGAAGGACTTCATCGGCGAAAACGGCAAGATCACGCCGGCTCGTCTGACGGGTACGAAGGCGCACTATCAGCGTCAGCTGGACACGGCAATCAAGCGTGCGCGTTTCCTCGCGCTGCTGCCGTACACCGATCAGCACAAGGCGTAATCAGGCGACGCAATAAGGAGAATTCGAATGCAAATCATTCTGTTGGAAAAAGTCGCCAATCTGGGCAACCTCGGCGATATCGTCAAGGTCAAGGACGGTTACGCTCGCAACTTCCTGATCCCGAACCGCAAGGCTCGCCGTGCAACGAAGGAAGCGATCGCCGAATTCGAAGTTCGCCGCGCTGAACTCGAAAAGATCGCCGCTGAAAAGCTGGCGGCATCGCAGGCAGTCGGCGAGAAGCTGAACGGCCAGTCGTTCGAAATCACGCAGAAGTCGGGCGTTGACGGCCGTCTGTTCGGCTCGGTCACGAACGGCGACGTCGCGGAACTGCTGAAGAAGGCAGGTTTCGAAGTCGAGAAGCTGCAAGTTCGCATGCCGGAAGGCCCGCTGAAGATGATCGGCGAGCACGTCGTTCAGATCGCGCTGCACACGGACGTCATCGTCGACGTCACGATCAACGTGATCGGCGACCACGCGTAAGCGTACGCAGGCTTTCCGGGCGGCTTCCGTCGACCGGACAAGGGCAGGCGCCCGGGCAACCGGGGCCTGCCTTTTTTATTGCCCGATCGCCGGAGCGGTAGCGCTGCCGCGATCAATTCGCGATAATCCCAACCCATGAACGCGCCGCAAGATCCTCAAATCGAATCGCTGAAAGTCCCGCCACATTCGGTCGAAGCCGAGCAGTCGGTGCTTGGCGGCCTGTTGCTCGACAACGCGGCATGGGACCGGATTGCCGACTTCCTGTCGCAGGGCGACTTCTATCGCTACGACCATCGGATCATCTACGAGCACATCGGCCGGCTGATCGCGTCGACGCGCCCGGCCGACGTCGTGACCGTGTACGAAGCGCTGACCACGTCCGGCAAGGCCGACGACGTCGGCGGCCTCGCCTACCTGAACGCACTCGCGCAGAATACGCCGAGCGCCGCGAACATCCGCCGCTACGCGGAAATCGTGCGTGACCGCGCGGTGCTGCGCCGGCTCGTGTCGGTCGCCGACGAAATCTCGGCCGACGCGTTCAATCCGCAGGGCAAGGAAGTTCGCCAGCTGCTCGACGAGGCCGAGTCGAAGGTGTTCTCGATCGCCGAAGAAGGCGCGCGCGGCAACCAGGGCTTCCTCGAGATCGGTCCGCTGCTCACGCAGGTCGTCGAGCGCATCGACACGCTGTATCACACCGCGAACCCGAGCGACGTCACGGGCACGCCGACGGGCTTCGTCGACCTCGACCGGATGACGTCCGGGATGCATGGTGGCGAACTGATCATCGTCGCGGGGCGGCCGTCGATGGGTAAGACCGCATTTTCGATGAACATCGGCGAATACGTTGCGGTTGAGTACGGGCTGCCGGTGGCGGTGTTTTCGATGGAAATGCCGGGCACCCAGCTCGTGATGCGTATGCTCGGCTCGATCGGCCGCCTCGACCAGCACCGGATGCGTACCGGCCGGCTGACGGACGAGGACTGGCCGAAGCTGACGCATGCGGTGCAGAAGATGAGCGAGGCGCAGCTCTTCATCGACGAGACAGGCGGCCTGAACCCGATGGAATTGCGCTCGCGCGCGCGGCGTCTGGCCCGCCAGTGCGGCAAGCTCGGCCTGATCATCGTCGACTACCTGCAGCTGATGTCGGGCTCGTCGCAGGGCGAGAACCGCGCGACCGAAATCTCGGAAATCTCGCGATCGCTGAAGAGTCTGGCCAAGGAACTGGACGTGCCGGTGATCGCGCTGTCGCAGCTGAACCGCGGGCTGGAGCAGCGTCCGAACAAGCGTCCGGTGATGTCCGATTTGCGTGAATCGGGCGCAATCGAACAGGACGCGGACGTGATCCTGTTCATCTATCGTGACGAGGTCTACAACCCGGACAGCCCGGACAAGGGCACGGCCGAAATCATCATCGGCAAGCAGCGTAACGGTCCGATCGGGCCCGTTCGGCTCACGTTCCTGGGTCAATACACGAAGTTCGACAACTTTGCGGGGGCCCAGACCTTCTACGGCGAATAACACTTCTTCGCCAGATGTAAACCGTTATTTCACCAAGCGTTGTATCCAATCCCGGCGCGCGCAGATGCGCGCGTCGCGTCGCAACCGAAAACGGTACAATATCGCCCGTTTTCGTGACAGTCGTTTGACAATCTCTCAGGAATCCCATGTTCGGTCGATTCATGCCCACCGAGGGCAAGTTCTTTGAACTCTTCAACGCGCACGCGAAGCACATCGTTTCCGGTGGCCGCGAGCTCGAACTGCTGATCGACAATCTCGCCGACGCCGAGATTCACAAGCAAAACGTGCAGACCGCCGAGAAGGCCGCTGACAAGCTGACGCATGAAGCGATCGATCTGCTGCACAAGACCTTCATCACGCCGCTCGATCGCGACGAGATCCACAAGCTGATCACGACGATGGACGACATCCTCGACCTGATGGAAGACGTCGCGACGGCCGTATCGCTGTACGACGTGCAGTCCGTCACGTCCGAGGCGAGCCAGCTCGCGCACATCGTCACGCAATCGGCCCAGCACGTGCAGCAGGCCGTCGGATTGCTGTCGGACATGAAGCAGTCGGCGCAGATCCTCAAGCAGTGCGAGGAGATCGACCGCTGGGAGTCGGAAGCCGATCGCGTGCTGCGCGCGGCGATGTCGAAGCTGTTCCGCGAGGAAGACGACGTGAAGACGCTCATCAAGCTGAAGGCGATCTACGAGTTGCTCGAGGAGATCACCGACAAGTGCGAGGACGTCGCGAACATCATCGAAGGCATCGTGTTGGAAAACGCCTGAGCGGACCACGATGCATTCGATACAACTCGCCCTATGGATGGTCGCGACGCTCGTACTCGTCGCGCTCGTATTCGACTTCATGAACGGCTTCCACGACGCGGCGAACTCGATCGCCACCGTCGTGTCGACCGGGGTGCTGAAACCCCAGCAAGCCGTGGTGTTCGCAGCCGCGTTCAACGTCATCGCGTATTTCATCTTCCACCTGAAAGTTGCGCAGACGGTCGGTAAAGGCACGATCGACCCCGAGATCGTCGACCACTATGTCGTGTTCGGTGCGCTGGTCGGTGCGATCGGCTGGAACGTGATCACGTGGTATTACGGGATTCCGTCGAGCTCGTCGCACGCGCTGATCGGCGGCCTCGTCGGCTCGGCGCTCGCGAAGTCGGGCTGGAGCTCGCTGAACATCGACGGCCTGATGAAGACCGTCGCGTTCATCTTCATCTCGCCGCTGCTCGGCTTCATCCTCGGTTCGCTGTTCATGCTCGGCGTGTCGTGGCTGTATTTCCGTACCGCACCCAGCAAGGTCGACCGGCGCTTCCGCCGGCTCCAGCTGCTGTCGGCCGGTCTGTACAGCCTGGGCCACGGCGGCAACGACGCGCAGAAGACGATCGGCATCATCTGGATGCTGCTGATCGCGTCGGGCTATGCATCGGCGACCTCCGATGCACCGCCCGCGTGGGTGATCGGCGCGTGCTACCTGTCGATGGGCCTCGGCACGCTGTTCGGCGGCTGGCGAATCGTCCGCACGATGGGCCAGAAGATCACGAAGCTCAAGCCGGTCGGCGGTTTCTGTGCCGAAAGCGGCGGGGCGATCACGCTGTTCATCGCGTCGTTCCTCGGCATTCCGGTGTCGACCACGCACACGATCACCGGTGCGATTGTCGGCGTCGGCGCGACGCAGAAGCTGTCGGCCGTGCGTTGGGGCGTTGCCGGCAACATCGTGTGGGCCTGGGTGCTGACGATTCCGGCGTCTGCGCTGATCGCCGCGGGCGGATGGTGGATCGGGCATCAGATCTTCTGATTCCGACGCTGCCGGACGACGCGACATGCGCCGCAAACCGAAAGGTTGCGGCGCATTTTCTTTGGTGGTCGGGAAAGGGGCGGGACTGGCGGGGTTGCCGCCGGGATGGGGCCGGTCAGTAACTGCCGTTCGCGAAGCGGGCGATCGGATCGTCCGCGGTGCCGGTGCGCGGGCCGCGCGGCGCGGATTGCGTCGACGCACGCAGCACCTGCACGGGCTCGATGTCGCGCGGCGACGGCGCGGCGGCCGCAGGCGGGGGCTCCGTATCGAACGCGGCAGCCTGGGCGGCCGTCAGTGCCGTCGTCGGAATCTGTGTGCCGGTCTCCGTCGGGACTGCGTTCGCCGTCATCGCGGTCATGTCGCCATTCGCGGATGCCGCCTGCTGCTGGGCTGCCGGCATGCGCGGCGGCGGCGGTTCGTAAGGATCGACGGACGGGGCGGCTGCCGGGGCGACCGCTGCGGTCGATACGACCGGTGCCGCCAGCATGACCGGAGCCGGCGACGGTGTTGCGCCGGCTTGTGACGAAGCGTAGGTCGGCTGCCGCGGCGCGGCGGCTGCGACGACCGGGGCCGGTGCGGCCGTCGGCGCATCGCGCCGTGCCTCGTAGGTCGGCGCATCGAACGGTGCTGGCGTACCGCGCGGCGGCGCGACACGGCGAATGCCGTCGAAGCGCTTGGCCCAGTACGGGTTCGTCAGGTAGTCGAGCCGTACGGTGCCGCCGGTCGACGGTGCGTTGACAAAGCGCAGCTTGCCGACGTAGATGCCGACGTGCGAATGCGGGCGTCCGGTCGTATTGAAGAAGATCAGGTCGCCCGGCGCGACCTGTTCGGGGTCGATCGACACGCCGCGGCTGCTCATGTCGGCGGTCGTGCGCGGCAGGTTCACGTCGGCCGCGCGGCCGATCACGTAGCGCACGAGCCCGCTGCAGTCGAAGCCGCTCGTCGGCGTGTTGCCGCCCCAGCGGTACGGCACGCCGACGAGGCTCATCGCCTGGATCGAGATCTCTTCCTGGCCGACGCTGTGATCGACGAATTTCGGGAAATTGGCAGGCGCCGGGAACGCGCGCGGCGTCGTGATCTTCATGCCCGAGGTGCGCGAAGCCGACTGCTGCGGCACGCTGGAGCAGGCCGCGAGCAGTGAAGCGACGGCGACGGGAACCCAGATTCGAAGCATGACATGGCGGACGAGCGCAGGGCGCTCGCCAATCGTATGACAACAGACAGACCCGATGGTAGACGTTCCGGCGGGGCTTAGGCAACCATTCCTGAGAATTTACTTGAAGTTTCGCGCGTAAGTGAGGCCGTTGCGTAACGAATCATGACCGACGTTTCCGACCCCAAAAATAAAAACGGCGCTCCGGAAACGGAGCGCCGCATGGCGTCGACGGCCGGCGGGCAGCCGGTCGCGCGTTACAGGATGTCCGACGCGTAGTCGGCGAGCCGCGAGCGTTCGCCGCGCGCGAGCGTCACGTGGCCGCTGTGCCCCCAACCCTTGAAGCGGTCGACGACGTAGGTCAGGCCCGAACTGCCTTCGGTCAGGTAAGGCGTGTCGATCTGTGCGATGTTGCCGAGGCACACGATCTTCGTGCCGGGGCCCGCGCGCGTGACGAGCGTCTTCATCTGCTTCGGCGTGAGGTTCTGCGCTTCGTCGATGATCAGGTACTTGTCGACGAACGTGCGGCCGCGCATGAAGTTCATGCTCTTCACCTTCAGGCGCGAACGGATCAGTTCCTGCGTCGCCGCACGGCCCCATTCGCCGGCTGCGTCGTCGGTCTTCTGCAGCACTTCGAGGTTGTCGTCGAATGCGCCCATCCACGGCTGCATCTTCTCTTCCTCGGTGCCGGGCAGGAAACCGATGTCCTCGCCGACGGGCACGGTCGCGCGCGTCACGATGATCTCGTTGTAGCGCTTGTCGTCGAGCACCTGCGCGAGGCCGGCCGCGAGCGCGACGAGCGTCTTGCCGGTGCCGGCCTGGCCGAGCAGCGTGACGAAGTCGATCTCGGGGTTCATCAGCAGGTTCAGCGCGAAGTTCTGCTCGCGATTGCGCGCGGTGATGCCCCACACGTTGTTCTTGTGGTGGCTGTAGTCGCGCAGCGTCTGCAGCAGCGCCGTCTTCCCGTTCAGCTCACGGACGATCGCATGGAACGTCGGTTCGCCGTTCTGCGGTTCGAGATAGACGAACTCGTTGACGAGCATCGACGCGACGAGCGGGCCCGTCACGCGGTAGTACGTGGTGCCCGTCTTCGTGTCCTGCCAGCTCTCCATGCCCTTCGCATGCCTGGTCCAGAAATCCTGCGGCAGCTCACGCACGCCGTTGTACAGGAGATCCGAGTCCTCGAGCACCTGGTCGTTGAAGTAGTCTTCCGCAGGCAGGCCGAGCGCATGCGCCTTGATCCGCATGTTGATGTCTTTCGACACCAGCACGACCTGGCGGTCCGGCCGGTCGCGCTGCAGCGCGCGCACGACGCCGAGGATCTGGTTGTCGGCCTTGCCTGCCGGCAGGCCTTCGACGGGCGGAATGTTGGTGAGCGTCGTCTGGAAGTACAGGCGGCCGAGCGCCTCGCGGCTGCCGAGGCGCGACAGCGGAATGCCGTTCGTGATCGGGCCCGCGTCGGCGACCAGTGCGTCGAGCGTGCGGCTCACCTGGCGTGCGTTGCGCGCGACCTCCGACATCCCCTTCTTGTGGTTGTCGAGTTCCTCGAGCGTCATCATCGGCAGATAGACGTCGTGTTCCTCGAAGCGGAAGAGGCTGCTCGGATCGTGCATCAGCACGTTGGTGTCGAGCACGAACAGCTTCTGCAGTTCGGCTTCGGCGGCCTTGCGGTTGCGCGACTTCGTCGCCGCGCCGGCATCGCGTGCGGGCGCCGCGGCCGGTTTCGCGGCGGCGGGTTTGTCGTGGCGTGCCTCGACCGGCGCGGCGGGTGCTGCTTCGACCGGCGCCTGGATCGGCTGCAGCAGCGCCGCGGTCTGTTTGGTCCTGCGGCCGCGTGCAGGTGTGCTCGCGGATTCTTGCGCCGACGACGCGACGGCGCGCAGCGGCGCGGCCGTGTTCGCGGCTTCGGTCATCGGTTGGGCCACGCTGGCCGGGCCATAGTCACCGGCAGTGGATGCGTCCCCTTCGGCGGATTTCTTCGCGGCTTTCGCGGGTCGCGCTTTCGCCTTGTATTCGTCGGGCGGCAGCAGGCTGCCGAGCTTGCTGGGGGGGGTAGGCAAAGGCATGGTGTCCCTCGGGAGGAATCGTGTCGCATGAAGTGCGCCGCTGATCGCATCCTGCGTGACGTACACGCATGCAGTTTGCGCGCGGTGGCGCACAGGAATTTCGTCTAGCCGGTTCGCCTAAGTGTCGATCAGCTCCTTGACGGGGTGAGGGCCGGACCGAGGGCCGGCGCGCAGTCCATAAAAAAAGCCGCTGCCCCGTCGACAGGGACATGCGGCTCGGCTGATACCGTCGTAATGCGCGTCAGGTGCCGGGAAGCATCGCATCGGGCACCGGTGCAGCTACGAGAAATATGGGGCGAACTGGCATTCATTGCGGCCCAATATAACGCGGCTCAAAGCGCTTGTACAGCCCTTAGCACGTCGTCCACGTGACCGGGCACCTTGATGCCGCGCCATGCCTGGCGAAGCACGCCGTCGGCGTCGATCAGGAACGTCGAACGCTCGATTCC
The DNA here is from genome assembly GCF_020419685.1 of Burkholderia sp. AU33545. Taxonomy (NCBI): domain Bacteria; kingdom Pseudomonadati; phylum Pseudomonadota; class Betaproteobacteria; order Burkholderiales; family Burkholderiaceae; genus Burkholderia; species Burkholderia sp. AU33545. The sequence continues at coordinate 494,937 of NZ_JAIZRQ010000005.1, forward strand.
GCGCACTTCCTTGCCATACATTTTCTTCATCTTGATGACATCGAACAGCGTGCACAGCGCTTCGTCGGCATCGGAGATCAACGGGAACGGCAGTTCGAGCTTTGCCTTGAAGTTGTCATGAGAGCGCAGGCTGTCGCGCGACACGCCGATGACTTCGGCGCCCGCCTTCTTGAACTTCGGATAGAGATCGCGGAACTGCAGGCCTTCGGTCGTGCAGCCCGGCGTGTTGTCTTTCGGATAGAAATACAGGACGAGCTTCTTGCCCTTCAGGTCGGACAGCGAAATGTCGCCGCCCGTAGCCGGTGCGGTGAAATCGGGAACTTGGCGGTCAACTTCGACGGACACGTGTTTCTCCTGTTGTTATGGAAAGGCGCCGCTCGGGCGGCGCGGTACGGCGGGACGTCGCGGCGGCACGCCGCGAGGGCAGGGCCGGCGGCGCCGGCGCGCGCGAACTCAGTCGGGCTGGACGATCAGTTCGCCGGAGCGGCCGGGAATCTCGCCCCACGTGACAGGGTACGATGGCAGCGAGTCGCGGTCCAGCGTCGCGTGGTAGTCGCCCATCGTCGCAAACGTATGGCCCTGTGCGCGCCACCCCGCGAGCAACTGCTCGAACACCGGCGCGAGCTTCTGGCCTTCCAGTTCCGCATGCAGCGTGAACACCTGGTCGTGCGGATTGGTCTCCGTGAACTTCAGGATATGCGCGGCGACGTTGTGCGTGTCGATGCCGTCGATGCCGAGCACTTCGTCGAGCGTCGGCAGCGTGGTCGGCATCTGCACGTGCGACAGCGTGCGGCCGCCGACGACGGGAAGGTACGGCGAATGGCCGCGACCGTCCGATGCGTAGCGCATCCCCCATGCGTCGATCTGCTCGAACGCCGCGTCGTTCATCTGCCAGCCGGCCGCGCCGTGCGTGACGGGCGGCGCGCCGAAGACGTCGACGAAGCGCGCGTGGCTCTTCTGCATTTCACGCGCGGTCCAGTCGCGATCGCGCACGCGCACGTTATCTTGCCAGTACACGTGATCCCACGTGTGGATCCCGCATTCGAAGCCGGCCTCGTGGATCGCGCGCATGTCCGCGATCGCGCGACGGCCGATGTCGGGGCCCGGCAGCAGCACGCCGTACATCAGCTGCTTCACGCCGTAATGCTCGACCACCGACGTGCGCGACACCTTCTTCAGGAAGCCGGGGCGGAACACGCGCCGCAGCGCCCAGCCCGTGTGATCGGGCCCGAGGCTGAAGAGGAAGGTCGCGCGCGCACTGAAGCGGTCGAAGATGCGCGCGAGGTTCGGCACGCCTTCGCGCGTGCCGCGCAGCGTGTCGACGTCGATCTTGAGGACGATACGAGCCAAGCGAGCGTCCCGTCAGTTCTGCTGCTCGACCAGCGCGCGCGCGTCGGCGACATGGCCGCGATACGCTTCGAAGATCTTGCGCAGCGCATCGTCGAACGTCGATTGCGGCGCCCATGCGAGCTCCTGCATCGTGTTGTCGATCTTCGGCACGCGGTTCTGCACGTCCTGGTAGCCGTTGCCGTAATAGGCGCCCGACGTCGTTTCGACGAGCTGCACCTGCTTCGCGGAGCCGGCATATTCCGGGTATTCGGCGGCCAGTTCGAGCATCTTGTGCGCGAGCTCGCGAACCGAGAAGTTGTTCTCCGGATTGCCGATGTTGTAGATCTTGCCCGACGCGATGCCGTTCTTGTTCTCGATGATCTTCATCAGCGCGCTGATGCCGTCGTCGATATCGGTGAACGCGCGCTTCTGCGAGCCGCCGTCCACGAGGCTGATGTTCTCGCCGCGCACGATGTGGCCGAGGAACTGCGTGACGACGCGCGAGCTGCCTTCCTTCGGCGTGTAGATCGAGTCGAGGCCCGGGCCGATCCAGTTGAACGGACGGAACAGCGTGAAGTTCAGGCCTTCCATTCCATAGCCCCAGATCACGCGGTCCATCAGCTGCTTCGAGCAGGCGTAGATCCAGCGCGGCTTGTTGATCGGGCCGTAGGTGAGCGCCGATGCATCCGGGTCGAACTGCTCGTCCGAGCACATGCCGTAGACCTCGGAGGTCGACGGGAACACGAGGTGCTTGCCGTACTTGACGGCCGAACGCACGATCGGCAGGTTCGCCTCGAAGTCGAGCTCGAACACGCGCAGCGGCTGCTGGACGTAGGTCGCGGGCGTCGCGATCGCCACGAGCGGCAGGATCACGTCGCACTTCTTCACGTGATACTCGACCCACTCCTTGTTGATCGTGATGTCGCCTTCGAAGAAGTGCATCCGCTCGTGGTTGACGAGGTCGCCCAGCCGATCGGTCTGCATGTCCATGCCGAACACTTCCCAATCGGTGGTTTCAAGAATGCGCTTCGACAGGTGATGGCCGATGAAGCCGTTCACACCCAGGATCAGGACTTTTTTTGCTTTCATGAATGACGGGAAGAATGAATGAACTGCGCGAATTCCGCGGGCGTCACGACGGTTTCGCTGCCGTCGCGCTGCTGCCACAGCTCGAGAATGGATAGGGCGCGGCTGTCGCCGCAGACGCCGAATAGCGCATTATCGCTTACGTGCAGGCCGGGCGGCAAATCCGCCGCGGCCGCGGCGACCGCGCTGCCGGGCGCCGCGAGGCGCGCGCGGGCGATCACGAACCGCGTGCCGCCGACGTCGGTGAACGCGCCCGGATACGGGGGCGCGACCGCGCGAACCAGGTTGTAGACCTGCGCGGCCGGCTTCGACCAGTCGACGCGGCCGTCCTCCGGCTTGCGTCCGCCGAAGTAGCTGCCGTTCGCGAGATCGTTCGGCAGATGTGGCGCATCGCCCGCGAGCAGCGCGGGCAGCACGCGCCAGAGCGTCTGCTCGGCGGCCACCGTCACCTTGTCGAACACCTGCGTGGCCGTGTCGTCCGGCAGGATCGGCACCGCCGTCTGGCCGATGATCGCGCCGGCGTCGGGCTTCGCGGCCATCTCGTGCAGCGTCGCACCGGTTTCCGTTTCACCGTTCAGCACGGCCCAGTTCGTCGGTACCCGACCCCGGTATTTCGGCAGCAGCGAACCGTGCATGTTGTACGCGCCGCGTGGCGCGATCGCGAGCAGATCCACCGGCAGCATGTGGCGGTAGTAGAACGAGAAGATGAAGTCCGGCTGCGCGTCGGCTATCGCGCGGCGCAATGCCGGATCGGCGGGGTCGGCCGGCGTGACGACCGGGATCCCGTGCTCGGCGGCGACGGATGCGACGCTGCCGAACCAGATGTTCTCGTTCGGGTTGTCCTCGTGCGTGACGACGAGCGCGACGTCGACGCCGCGCGCGAGCAGCACCTGCAGGCACCGCACGCCGACGTTGTGATAGGCGAAGACGACGGCGCGCGGCTTCATTGCGACACCCCCGTGCGGTTCGTGCCGACCGGCACCGCCGGCATGCCGTCATGCTGTTCGAGCACGGCCTGGATCAGGTAGCGTGGCCGTGCACGCACTTGCTGGTAGATGCGGCCGACGTATTCGCCGAGCAGGCCGAGCGCGAAGATGATCACGCCGAGCAGGAAGAACGTGATCGCGAACAGCGTGAACACGCCTTGCACTTCCGCGCCGACGATGAAACGGCGCACGAGCAGCAGCACGAACAGCGCGGCGGAGCCGAGCGACAGGATCACGCCGATGAACGACAGCCACTGCAGCGGCACGACCGAGAAGCCCGTCACGAGGTCGAAGTTCAGCCGGATCAGGCTGTACAGCGAGTATTTCGACTCGCCCGCGAAGCGTTCTTCGTGCGCGACCTCGATTTCGGTCGGGTTCTGCGCGAAGGTATAGGCCAGCGCGGGGATGAACGTGTTGACTTCGCCGCACACGTTGATCGTGTCGATGATGCGGCGGCTGTACGCGCGCAGCATGCAGCCCTGGTCGGTCATCTTGATCCGCGTGATGCGCTCGCGCAGCCGGTTCATCATCTGCGATGCCTTGCGTCGCCACAGGCTGTCCTGACGCTGCTTGCGGATCGAGCCGACGTAGTCGTAGCCCTCGTGCATCTTTGCGATGAGCTTGCCGATTTCCTCTGGCGGGTTCTGCAGGTCGGCGTCGAGCGTGATGACGATATCGCCGCGCGACTGCGCGAAGCCGGCGAGGATCGCCATGTGCTGGCCGTAGTTGCCGTTGAGCAGCACGACGCGCGTCGTGTCGGGGCGCACGTGGAACTGGTCCGCCAGCATCGCGGCCGAGCGGTCGCGGCTGCCGTCGTTGATCAGGATCACTTCGTACGACGTGCCGAGTGCGTCGAGTGCCGGGTACAGGCGCGCGAACAGCGCGGCCAGGCCGTCTTCCTCGTTGTACACGGGGATGATGACCGATACCTCCGGGTTCGCGGCGCCCGGATGCCCGGCGCGTGCTTCAAGGTGATTCATGTACGCTTATTTTCCGTATTGTTCGCAAATCTGGTTGACGGCGTCGGCCACGCGACGCACGTCGTCTTCCGTCATCTGCGTGAAGAGCGGCAGCGTGACGGTCGATGCGCCGTATCGTTCGGCGTGGGGGAACATGCCCTCCTTGAAGCCGCGTGCACGATACAGCGTGAAAAGATGGATGGCCGGGTAGTGAACGCCGGTGCCGATCCCGCGTTCCTTCATCTGCGCCATGAAATCGGCGCGCGAGATCGACAGCCGGTCGAGCGGCAGCGTGACCTGGAACATGTGCCAGTTGCTGTTCTCGAAATCGGCGACGGGCAGGCCGAGCCCGAGTTTCACGGCCGGGCCGCCGTCGAGCGCGGCGAAGTACGCGCGCACGAGAGCGCGGCGCTGCGCGGTGAAGCGCTCGAGGTGCGGCAGCTGGCCGAGGCCGACGCGCGCGGCGACGTCGGTCAGGTTGTACTTGCCGCCGAGCACGTCGCAGTCCATCCCGTCGAAGCCGGTGCGCGTGATGCCCTGCAGCCGGTACTTCTGCGCGAGCGTCGCCTCGTCCTCGTTGTTCAGCACGAGCGCACCGCCTTCGATCGTCGTCAGGTTCTTGTTCGCGTGGAAGCTGAACGACACGATGTCGCCGATCGCGCCGATGCGCTTGCCTTTCCAGGTCGAGCCGAGCGCCTGCGCGGCGTCCTCGATCACGCGCAGGTTGTGCGCGCGCGCGATTGCGTACAGGCGGTCCATGTCGACCGGCAGGCCGGCCAGGTAGACCGGGATGATCGCCTTCGTGCGCGGCGTGATCGCCTGCTCGAGCTTGTCGAGGTCGATGTTGCGCGTGACGGGGTCGATGTCGGCGAATACGGGCGTCGCGCCCGTCTCGAGGATCACGTTGCTGGTCGACACCCACGACGCCGGCGTCGTGATCACCTCGTCGCCGAGGCCGACGCCCGCGATGCGCAGGCCGATCTCGAGCGTGCAGGTGCCCGAATTGAACGCGCGGACCGGACGGCCACCGCAGTACTCGGACAGCGCTGCCTCGAATTTCTGGCTTTGCGGGCCGGTGGTGATCCAGCCCGAGCGCAGCACTTCGACGACGCCCTGGATGGTTTCCTCGTCGATCTCGGGGCGGGTGAACGGCAGGAACGGAGCGGTAGTCTGGCTCATGAACGCTTGTGGCCTGTAATGGCTGGTAATAAAGGGGTCGGGCGATCCGGCCCGAAACCGGCATTAAACACCGGTTGCCGGATTCGTACCGTGATTTTTTGTAGGCGGACGCTTAATGCCGTCGGGCCGGGCGCGCTCAACTGCGCGCGAGCACGAGCACGCCGATCAGGATGATGCCGATGCCGACGAGCCGCTGGACCGACAGCACCTCGCCGAACAGGTACCAGGCGGCAAATGCGTTGACCACGTAGCCGAGCGACAACATCGGGTACGCGATCGATACGTCGACTCGCGACAGCCCGAGAATCCAGACGACCACGCTCAGCACGTAGCAGCCGAGGCCGCCGATGATCGGCAGCTGGGTCGCGATCTTCAGGCCGACCGGGATGATGTTCGCACGGCTGAATTCGAAGTGTCCAACGGCGTTGACACCGGCTTTCAGCAGGAGTTGCGCACAGGCGTTGAGCATCACGCCGGTGATGATGCAGACGAACGAAACGGGATTCATGCGGCGGGCGTCCTTACGATTGCGGTTTCTCGACGATCACGCGGCGGTTGTCGCGCGCGATCACGCGCATCGCCACGCCTTGCTTGACCAGCGTGTCGTACTGGCCGGGCGGCATGATCGCGAGCGCATGGGTGTCCTGCTTCCAGCGTTCGATCCATTGGTCGACGGTCGGGATCCATTTGTTCGGCTCGACCGAGATCCCGAATGCGAGTTCGTCCTGGCGCTGGACCATGATCGTCGTGTGGCCCATATAGAACGGGAACGTGTGATCGAGCATCTCGATCGAATAGAACGGTGTGTCGGGCGGCAGCTTCGCCAGTTCGGCGCGCACGGCGGGCGCGAGCAGCGCGCCCGAGCTGTAGCGGCCGAATTCATCGTGACCGGTGCCGCCGATCGTGCCGAACGCGAGCCACGCGGCGCCGAACGCGGTGATCGCGGCCGCGACACCCACGCGACGGTTCAGCCATGCGGCCGCGAGCGTCAGCGCACCCGCGACCGCGAGGCCCGCGTACAGCCATAGCTGGAACGCGCGGTACAGCGCGTTCGGCGTGCGGGCGTCGCCCTGATACGCGAGGAAGATGATCCCGAACGCCGCGACGACTAAGAATACGAGGTAGCCGAGCAGGTGACGGCGGAACCGGTCGGCGCTCATCAGCGGCAGGTACGCGCCGATCATCAGCGCGAGCGCTGGCGCGACCGGCAGCACGTAAGAGATCAGCTTCGAATGCGATGCGCTGAAGAACAGGAAGATGAACGCGCTCCAGATCAGCAGCACGAGCATCGGAGAGAAACCGTTCGGCTGGCGCGGCATGCGCAGTGCATGGCGGATGCTCTGCCATGCGACGGACAGCCACGGCAGGAAGCCGACCAGCAGCACCGGCACGAAATAGTAGAGCGGGCCCGGGCGGTTCTGTTCCGGGGTCAGATACCGGCGGAACTGCTGGACGATGAAGAAGAAGTTGAAGAACTCGGGGTTGCGCTGCTGGACGAGCACGAACCACGGCGTGACGATCGCGAAGAAGATCACGAGGCCGCTGACCAGGTACAGCCGCTTCCACAGCGCCCAGTCGCGGGCGATCAGCGTATAGAGCACCAGCACGGCGCCGGGCAGGATCAGGCCGACGAGGCCCTTGGACAGCACGGCGAACGCCATCGCGCCCCAGCACGCCCACATCCAGCCGCGCGCCGCGCCCGCCCGCAGCCCGGGCCGCTGCGCGAGCAGCAGCGAGCAGAGCGACAGCGTCATCCAGAACGCGAGCCCCATGTCGAGCGCGTTGAAGTGGCCCATCAGGTTCCAGTACGGCGAGCACGCGAGCACGACGGCCGCGAGGAAGCCGGACAGCGGGTTGAACAGGCGCGCGCCCGTGAAGCCGACCAGCAGCACGCCGGCGAAGCTGGCGAGGCCCGTGTAGAGGCGCGCCTGCCATTCGCCAATGCCGAACCACGCGAACGTCAGCGCGTTCAGCCAGGTCTGCAGCGGCGGCTTCTCGAAGTACTTGTAGCCGTTGTAGCGCGGTGTGATCCAGTCGCCGGTGACGAACATTTCCCGCGCCATTTCGGCGTAGCGGCCTTCGTCGCTCGGGATCAGGTGGCGCAGCCCGAGCGGCGCGAACCAGACGATCGCGAGTGCGACGAGCAGGAGGACGAGCGTGATGCGATTGAGCGGTAGCCTCGGCGGCGTATCGTTCATGGATTTTCAGCCTGTTGGTTGTTGTAAGAGCCGCCGGCGGGTTGCGCCGGGGGCGGCCGGCGTGCCGGTCATCGACCCGGAGGACGATCCGGGGATCGACCCGGTGTGCCGGCCCGAGTTTTACCGCAACGGTGATTAACGTTCAATTAAGAGCGCGGCGGCGACCTTGCGGCCCTCGGCCATCAGGATGTTGTAGGTACGGCAGGCAGCCTGGAAATCCATCGTCTCGACGCCGATGCGCTTGGCCGTGAGCATGGCCACGAGGCGCGGGTGTGGGAAGCGCAGCCGCGCGCCGCTGCCGAAGATCACGAGTTCGGGTGCCGGGTCGAGCAGCATCGCGAAATGCTCGGGCGCGAGCGCGTCGAACGACGACACGGGCCAGTCCCGCACCGGTGCGCCGGGCAGCACGATGACGCTTCCTTCGTGGCGTTGGAGGTTGACGTCGACATAATCGGGGCCGTAGCCGGTGACGGTGTTGAGCGCGCCGCTCGCGTCCTGGTGCAGTTTCAAATCGGTATTCCGCGGTTCCGTGGAGGGATTGTCTGGCAAGGGCCGCACGGGCCCGGGCGGCCGGTTTCGCGACCGCCGCGCGCGGGACGCCTGACGGCGCGGGCCCGGAGCGGCCATGGTGCATTGCGAAAGTCGGCCAAAATCCGCTAAATTATAACTTTTTGGTTGCCCCCGGGCGCCAGTTGCATCGTGCGTCGCCACAAGCCGCGTCCGACCGCCCGCATTTTCCCCAGTCTAGACAGCGCGCACAGACCGGCCGCTCTCCAGTTTTGATCCCGTCCCCCGGCCGCAAGGCCAACCCAGGAACCGTGTCGTCGTGAAACCGATTCAGAAGTCGAACAAGCTGCTCAACGTCTGCTACGACATCCGTGGCCCGGTGCTCGAGCACGCGAAGCGCCTCGAGGAAGAAGGCCACCGCATCATCAAGCTGAACATTGGCAACCTCGCGCCGTTCGGTTTCGACGCGCCGGACGAAATCATCCAGGACATGATCCGCAACCTGCCGGCGTCGTCCGGCTATTCGGATTCGAAGGGCGTGTTCTCGGCCCGCAAGGCCGTGATGCACTACACGCAGCAAAAGGGCGTCGTCGGCGTCGGCCTCGACGACATCTACATCGGCAACGGCGCGTCCGAGCTGATCGTGATGGCGACCCAGGCGCTCCTGAACGACGGCGACGAAGTGCTGCTGCCGGCGCCCGACTACCCGCTGTGGACGGCCGCCGTGAGCCTGTCGGGCGGCACGCCCGTGCATTACGTGTGCGACGAGCAGAACGCGTGGATGCCCGACCTCGACGACATCCGCCGCAAGATCACGCCGAACACCAAGGCGATCGTCGTGATCAACCCGAACAACCCGACCGGCGCGCTTTATTCCGACGAATTGCTGCGCGATCTGCTCGAGATCGCGCGCCAGCACGGGCTGATCGTGTTTGCCGACGAGGTCTACGACAAGATCGTCTACGACGGGCTCGAGCACACGGCGCTGGGCTCGCTGTCGGAAGACGTGATCACCGTCACGTTCAACAGCCTGTCGAAGAGCTATCGCTCATGCGGCTACCGCGCGGGCTGGATGGCCGTGTCGGGCCTCGGCGGCGACAACCGCCGGCGCGCGAAGGATTACCTCGAGGGGCTCGGGATCCTGTCGTCGATGCGCCTGTGCGCCAACGTGCCCGGCCAGTTCGCGATCCAGACCGCGCTCGGCGGCTACCAGAGCATCAACGAGCTGATCGTGCCGAGCGGGCGCCTGTACAAGCAGCGCGAACTGGCGTATGACATGCTCACGTCGATTCCCGGCGTGACCTGCGTGAAGCCGCAGGCCGCGCTGTACATGTTCCCGCGCCTCGATCCGAAGCTCTATCCGATCCAGAACGACCAGCAGTTCATCCTCGACCTGTTGCTCGAGGAACGCGTGCTGCTCGTGCAGGGCACGGGCTTCAACTGGGCGGCGCCGGATCACTTCCGCGTGGTCTTCCTGCCGAACCTCGACGACCTGACCGATTCGATCAACCGGATCGCGCGCTTCCTCGACGGCTACCGCAAGCGCCATTCGGTCTGAGCGGACATCGTCCCCGGCATTCATTCACTCTTACTCATCGATCACACGCAGCATGGAACCGATCAAAGTTGGCCTGTTGGGCTTCGGCACCGTCGGCAGCGGCACCTTCACGGTGCTGCACCGCAACCAGGAAGAAATCAAGCGACGCGCGGGGCGCGGCATCGAGGTCGCGCGCATCGCGGTGCGCAACCCGGCCAAGGCGCAGGCCGCGCTCGGCGGTAACGCTGGCGCCGCGCAGATCACCGACGATTTCAACGCGGTCGTCGACGATCCGTCGATTTCGATCATCGCCGAGATGATCGGCGGCACGGGCATCGCGCGCGAGCTCGTGCTGCGCGCGATCGCGAACGGCAAGCACGTCGTGACGGCGAACAAGGCGCTGCTCGCGGTGCACGGCACCGAGATCTTCGAGGCCGCGCGCGAAAAGGGCGTGATGGTCGCGTTCGAGGCGGCCGTCGCCGGCGGCATCCCGATCATCAAGGCGCTGCGCGAAGGCCTGACCGCGAACCGCATCCAGTACATCGCGGGCATCATCAACGGCACGACGAACTACATCCTGTCGGAAATGCGCGACCGCGGCCTCGACTTCGCGACCGCGCTGAAGGCCGCACAGGAACTCGGCTACGCGGAAGCCGATCCGACCTTCGACATCGAAGGCGTCGACGCCGCGCACAAGGCGACGATCATGAGCGCGATCGCGTTCGGCGTGCCGGTCCAGTTCGACCGCGCGTACGTCGAAGGGATCAGCAAGCTCGACGCGACCGACATCCGCTACGCGGAAGAGCTCGGCTACCGGATCAAGCTGCTCGGCATCACGCGCCGCGCCGAAAACGGCATCGAGCTGCGCGTGCATCCGACGCTGATTCCCGAGAAGCGCCTGCTCGCGAACGTCGAGGGCGCGATGAACGCGGTCGTTGTGCACGGCGACGCGGTCGGCACGACGCTGTACTACGGCAAGGGCGCGGGCGCTGAGCCGACCGCTTCGGCGGTCGTCGCGGATCTCGTCGACGTCACGCGCCTGCACACGGCCGACCCCGAGCATCGCGTGCCGCACCTCGCGTTCCAGCCGGACAGCCTGTCGAACACGCCGATCCTGCCGATCGAGGAAGTCACGAGCGGCTACTACCTGCGCCTGCGGGTGGCCGACCAGACGGGCGTGCTCGCCAACATCACGCGCATCCTCGCCGAATCGGGCATCTCGATCGACGCGCTGCTGCAGAAGGAATCGGAGCAGGTCGACGACGCGAAGGGCGAAACCGACATCATCCTGATCACGCACGAGACGCAGGAGAAGCACGTGAACGCGGCGATCGCGCAGATCGAAGGCCTCGCGACGGTGGTCTCGAAGGTGACGAAGCTGCGCATGGAAGCGCTGAACTGAGGACCAGGAACGACATGAACTACATCTCCACGCGCGGCGCCGGCATCGGCGAGCGCCACACGTTCTCCGACATCCTGCTCGGCGGTCTCGCGAAGGACGGCGGGCTGTACCTGCCGGCCGAGTACCCGAAGGTGTCGGCCGACGAACTGGCGCGCTGGCGCACGCTGCCGTACGCGGATCTCGCGTTCGAGATCCTGTCGAAGTTCTGCGACGACGTGCCGGCCGACGACCTGCGCGCGATCACGCGCCGCACGTATACGGCCGCCGTATACAGCAACACGCGCCACGGCGAGAACGCGTCCGACATCACGCCGCTGAAGACGCTCGGCACCGAGAACGGCGCGCCGATCTCGCTGCTCGAACTGTCGAACGGCCCGACGCTCGCGTTCAAGGACATGGCGATGCAGCTGCTCGGCAACCTGTTCGAGTACACGCTCGCGAAGCACGGCGAAGCGCTGAACATCCTCGGCGCGACGTCGGGCGACACGGGCAGCGCGGCCGAATACGCGATGCGCGGCAAGGCCGGCGTGCGCGTGTTCATGCTGTCGCCGCACAAGAAGATGAGTGCGTTCCAGACCGCCCAGATGTTCAGTCTGCAGGATCCGAACATCTTCAACCTCGCGGTCGAAGGCGTGTTCGACGATTGCCAGGACATCGTGAAGGCCGTGTCGAACGATCACGCGTTCAAGGCGCGGCACAAGATCGGCACGGTCAATTCGATCAACTGGGCGCGCGTCGTCGCGCAGGTCGTGTACTACTTCAAGGGCTATTTCGCGGCGACGACGTCCAACGACGAGCGCGTGTCGTTCACGGTGCCGTCGGGCAACTTCGGCAACGTCTGCGCGGGTCACATCGCGCGGATGATGGGCCTGCCGATCGCCAAGCTCGTGGTCGCGACCAACGAGAACGACGTGCTCGACGAGTTCTTCCGCACTGGCGCATATCGCGTGCGCAGCGCGGAAAACACGTATCACACGAGCAGCCCGAGCATGGATATCTCGAAGGCGTCGAACTTCGAACGCTTCGTGTTCGACCTGCTCGGCCGCGATCCGGCACGCGTGATGCAGTTGTTCCGCGACGTCGAGGAGAAGGGCGGTTTCGATCTCGCGGCGAGCGGCGATTTCGCGCGCGTGGCCGAGTTCGGCTTCGTGTCGGGTCGCAGCAGCCACGCGGACCGCATCGCGACGATCCGTGACGTGTTCTCGCGCTACGACACGATGATCGATACGCACACGGCCGACGGCGTGAAGGTCGCGCGCGAGCACCTCGACGCGGGCGTGCCGATGGTCGTGCTCGAGACGGCCCAGCCGATCAAGTTCGGCGAGACGATCCGCGAAGCGCTCGATCGCGAGGCCGAGCGGCCGGCGGCATTCGACGGGCTCGAGGCGCTGCCGCAGCGTTTCGAGGTCGTGAAGGCCGATGCGCAGCAGGTGAAGGACTTCATTGCCGCGCATACGGGCGCGTAACGTAGCACCGGGGTAGCCTCGGGCCGCGGGGTCGCAAGCCCGGCGGCGCAGGACGGCCGGAATGCCGATTCGTCACACGGATCGGGGTTCCGGCCGTTTCGCTTGGTGGCGGCCGCGCGCAGGGGCGTTGTCAGATGGCGCGCGAATCAAGTGCCAGTGCCGCGCGTTCGCGCCGATCACGGTTGTCGCATGTCCGGCATATCGCACGTGGGCGCGATGGCGTCGCTACAATGACGTATTGATCCCAACGATCCCCGATTCCATCGATGTCGAACCCGAATCCCGCGGCGCCGCGCGCGCCGATGCTGTCGACCGCCGAAGCGCTCGCCGCGCTGCTCGAAGCCGCGAAGCCGCTGCCCGGCGCTGAAACCGTCGCCACGCTCGACGGGCTCGGCCGCGTGCTGGCGGCCGACGTGAGCTCGCCGCTCGACGTGCCGCCGATGCATACGAGCGCGATGGACGGCTATGCGGTGCGCGTCGCCGACCTGCTGCACGGCGAGCGGCGCTTGCCGGTGTCGCAGCGGATTCCGGCGGGCCATCCGGCCGCGCCGCTCGCGGCGGGCACGGCCGCACGAATCTTCACCGGCGCGACGGTGCCGCCCGGCGCCGATGCCGTCGTGATGCAGGAGCAGGCGTCGGCCGACGGCGATGCGGTCGAAATCCTCCACACGCCGAAGGCCGGTGAATGGATCACCGCGCAGGGCGCGGACATCCGCCAGGGTTCGGTGATCCTGCCGGCCGGTACGCGGCTTACGCCACAGGCGCTCGGGCTGGCCGCGTCGGTCGGCTGCGCGCAGCTGTCGGTCGCGCGGCGGATTCGCGTCGCGGTGTTCTTCACCGGCGACGAACTGACGATGCCGGGCGAGCCGCTGAAGCCCGGCGCGATCTACAATTCGAACCGCTTCACGCTACGCGGACTGCTTGAGCGGCTCGGCTGCCACGTGACCGACTACGGGATCGTGCCCGACTCGCTCGCCGCGACGCGCGACACGCTGCGTGAGGCCGCGCGCGATCACGACGTGATCCTGACGAGCGGCGGCGTATCGGTCGGCGACGAGGATCACGTGAAGCCGGCCGTCGAAGCCGAAGGTCGGCTCGCGCTGTGGCAGATCGCGATGAAGCCGGGCAAGCCGCTCGCGTTCGGCGCGGTGCGCCGCGGCGACGCGCATCCCGACGCGCACTTCATCGGGCTGCCGGGCAATCCCGTGTCGAGCTTCGTCACGTTCCTGCTGTTCGTGCGGCCGTTCCTGCTGCGCCTGTCCGGCGTGCGCGACGTCGCGCCGCGCGCGCTGTCGCTGCGCGCGGACTTCTCGCAAAGCAAGGGCGACCGGCGCAACGAATTCCTGCGCGCGCGCGTCAACGCGGCCGGCGGCCTCGACCTGTTCCCGAACCAGAGCTCGGCGGTGCTGACGTCGACAGTCTGGGGCGACGGCCTGATCGACAATCCGCCGCAGCACGCGATCAGCGCAGGCGAGACCGTGCGTTTCATTCCGTTTTCCGAACTGCTGTCGTAACGCGACGGCATCCTGACCCATGAAGATTCAATTGAAATTCTTTGCAAGCGTGCGCGAGGCACTGGGCGTGTCCGACGAGCAGGCCGACGTGCCGGACGGCGTGACGACCGTCGGCGACGTGCGCGCATGGCTGCGCCTGCGCGGCGGCGCGTGGGCCGAGACGCTCGCCGAAGGGCGCGCGTTGCGCATGGCATGCAATCACGAGATGACCGACCCCGATACGCGGCTCACCGACGGTTGCGAGGTCGCGTTTTTTCCGCCCGTGACGGGCGGTTGAGAGGCGGGCGATGGCTACGGTACGAGTGCAGGCCAACGATTTCGACCTGAACGCCGAAGTGGCGGCGCTACGCGCGCGCAACCCGAAGATCGGCGCGGTCGCCTGCTTCGTTGGCACCGTGCGCGACCTGAACGAAGGCGATTCGGTCGCGGCGATGGAGCTCGAGCATTATCCGGGGATGACCGAGAAGGCGCTCGAGAAGATCGCCGCCGAGGCTGGCCGGCGCTGGCCCGGGATCGACGTCGCGATCGTGCATCGCGTCGGCCGGCTGCTGCCGCTCGACCAGATCGTGATGGTCGCGACGGTCGCATCGCATCGCGGCGATGCGTTCGCGTCGTGCGAGTTCGTGATGGACTACCTGAAGACCGAGGCGCCGTTCTGGAAGAAGGAAACGACGCCCGACGGCGAGCGCTGGGTCGATGCTCGCAGCACCGACGATGCGGCGCTCGCGCGCTGGGGCGTCGAATCGGGCAACACGCCGCGTTGAGCGCGGCGTACGTGTCGTGCGGCGATGTGCCGCAGGCACTCGAGCGCTCCGGCGCTGCGAATCGAGGTGTCAGGCGTCCGGATCCGTGCCGCGCCCGATGATCTTCGTCGGAAACGGCTCGCCGCGGGCGCGTGACGGCAGCGCATGCGGATCGTCGCCCGTGTCGCGGCGGCGTGGCGCGATCGCGTCGAGCAGCGCCTGCTGCTCGGGTGGAATCTGATAATCCCAGCCGAAGCGGCTCAACTGCAGGCTCTGCGCGATGCGCAGCGCGGGCTCCATGAAGCGGATGGCCGCGGGCGGCGTGTAGCGCCCCTCGACGGTCTTCAGGAACAGCGACAGCCAGCGGCTGAAATGCGCGGGCTCGATCCCGTCGAGTGGCTGGTGCGCCTGCTGCACGTTGCCGCGATAGCCCTTGGTGCCGAGCACGAGGCTCGACCAGAAGCTCACCATCTTCGGCAGATGGTCGTCCCAGCGACCGTCCAGCTTCGCGTCAAACACGGGGCCGAGCAGCGGATCGGCGCGCACGCGGTCGTAGAACGCATACACGAGGTCGCGAATATTGTCTTCTGTTGGCTCGGCGTCGCGAGGGCGGGCCGGGGCGGTATCGGGCGAGGCGGGCAGGGCGGTCATGGAAAAAAGGGCCGGGAAAATCAGGGCGTCGGTGTCGTGCCCGCGGAACGGCAGCGTGGGCAACGCGCAGGACGCCGACAGAATTTTGACGCAAAATAGCGTCCATCAATGCCCGAAAAATGCGTAGATTTCATGAATATTATTGCGCGCAGGCCGTCCCGGCAACCCGGCGCCGTCAAGCGGCCTCGAGAACCGTCCCGGCGCGCGTTCCGATTGATCCGTCCCGCTTGATCGGGGCGCGATCGATCATTTTCCGTATTCGCTCATGAGACTCACTGACTACACCGACTATTCGCTGCGCGTCATGCTGTACCTCGCCGTGCGCGGCGAGGGGCTCGCGACGATCCAGGAGATCTCGGACGCCTACGGCATCTCGAAGAACCATCTGATGAAGGTCGTGCAGCAGCTCGGCGAGCTCGGCTGGGTCGATACCGTGCGCGGCCGCAACGGCGGGCTGCGGCTGTTCCCCGAATCGCTGAAGCTGACGGTCGGCCAGGTGGTGCGGGCGACCGAGAACGATTTCGCGCTGGTCGGCTGCTTTGCGGCCGACGGCGACGCGTCGCGCGACTGCGTGATCGAGCCGCATTGCCGCCTGAAGGGCGTGCTGGCGGCCGCGCGCGACGCATTCTTCGCCGAACTCGACCGTCACACGCTCGGCGAGCTGACCGTGCCCGCGTCGCCGCTCGTCGCGCTGCTGGGCATTCGTCCGATCGCGCTGGTGCGTGCCGAGGCGTCCGGGGATGACGCAGCGGCGTCCGCCGAATCGTCGTCGAAGGTCGGCTGACACGCCGGTACCACCGCCACCATCCGGGCGGCGGCCCGCCCGCAGGCCGCCGCATCGCCGCCCGGCTATTTTTGCGCTGAATCAACCCGAATTTCGCTTGAAACCCGTATAACCATCCTCATCTTGGTGTTAATCGAAAATTGGAGGTCTCGCCAAATGAGAATCGACAAGCTCACCACCAAGTTCCAGGAAGCACTCGCGGACGCGCAAAGCCTCGCGGCAGGCCGCGACAATCAATACATCGAACCCGTTCACGTGCTGGCGGCGCTGGTCGCTCAGCAGGACGGCTCCGCTCGCTCGCTGATGTCGCGCGCGGGCGTGCACGTGCAGGCGCTGCAAGGCGCGCTGAACGAAGCCATCTCGCGCCTGCCGCAAGTAACGGGCACGGGCGGCGACATCCAGATCGGCCGTGAGTTGGCCGGGCTGCTGAACCAGGCCGACAGGGAGGCGCAGAAACTCAACGACACGTTCATCGCGAGCGAGATGTTCCTGCTCGCCGTGTCCGACGACAAGGGCGAAGCCGGCAAGCTCGCGCGCCAGCACGGCCTCACGCGCAAGGCGCTCGAAGCCGCGATCGCCGCGGTGCGCGGCGGCTCGCAGGTGCACAGCCAGGACGCCGAAAGCCAGCGCGAGGCGCTGAAGAAATACACGGTCGACCTGACCGAGCGCGCCCGCGCGGGCAAGCTCGATCCGGTGATCGGCCGCGACGATGAAATCCGCCGTTCGATCCAGATCCTGCAGCGCCGGACCAAGAACAACCCGGTGCTGATCGGCGAGCCGGGTGTCGGCAAGACGGCGATCGTCGAAGGGCTCGCGCAGCGCATCGTCAACGGCGAAGTGCCCGAGACGCTGAAGGGCAAGCGCGTGCTGTCGCTCGACATGGCCGCGCTGCTCGCCGGCGCGAAGTATCGCGGCGAGTTCGAGGAGCGCCTGAAGGCCGTGCTCAACGACATCGCCAAGGACGAAGGCCGGACGATCGTGTTCATCGACGAGATCCATACGATGGTCGGTGCCGGCAAGGCCGAAGGTGCGATGGACGCAGGCAACATGCTGAAGCCGGCGCTGTCGCGCGGCGAGCTGCACTGCATCGGCGCGACGACGCTCGACGAATACCGCAAGTACATCGAGAAGGACGCCGCGCTCGAACGTCGCTTCCAGAAGGTGCTCGTCGACGAGCCGAGCGTCGAGGCGACGATCGCGATCCTGCGCGGGCTGCAGGAGAAGTACGAACTGCACCACGGTGTCGACATCACCGACCCGGCGATCGTCGCCGCGGCCGAGCTGTCGCACCGCTACATCACCGACCGCTTCCTGCCGGACAAGGCGATCGACCTGATCGACGAGGCTGCGTCGAAGATCAAGATGGAAATCGATTCGAAGCCCGAAGAGATGGACAAGCTCGATCGTCGTCTGATCCAGCTGAAGATCGAGCGCGAGGCCGTGAAGAAGGAGCAGGACGAGGCGTCGCAGAAGCGCCTGCAGCTGATCGAGGAAGAGATCGAACGCCTCGGCCGCGAATATGCGGACCTGGAAGAGATCTGGACCGCCGAGAAGGCCGCGGTGCAGGGCAGCGCGCAGCTCAAGGAAGAGATCGAGAAGGTGCGGGCGGACATCGCGCGCCTGCAGCGTGAAGGCAAGCTCGAGAAGGTCGCCGAGCTGCAGTACGGCAAGCTGCCGCAACTCGAGTCGCAACTGAAGCAGGTCACGCAGGCCGAAGAGCAGGAGCAGCACAACCCGACGCGTCCGCGTCTGCTGCGCACGCAGGTCGGCGCGGAAGAAATCGCGGAAGTCGTGTCGCGTGCAACCGGGATTCCCGTGTCGCGGATGATGCAGGGCGAACGCGAGAAGCTGCTGCACATCGAGGAAAAACTGCACGAGCGCGTGGTCGGCCAGGACGAGGCGATCAGCGCGGTGGCGGACGCGATCCGTCGTTCGCGCGCGGGTCTCGCCGATCCGAACCGCCCGTACGGCTCGTTCCTGTTCCTCGGCCCGACGGGGGTCGGCAAGACCGAGCTGTGCAAGGCGCTGGCGTCGTTCCTGTTCGATTCGGAAGAGCACCTGATCCGCATCGACATGAGCGAGTTCATGGAGAAGCACAGCGTCGCGCGGCTGATCGGCGCGCCGCCGGGCTATGTCGGCTACGAGGAAGGCGGCTACCTGACGGAAGCCGTGCGCCGCAAGCCGTACAGCGTGATCCTGCTCGACGAGATCGAGAAGGCCCACCCGGACGTGTTCAACGTGCTGCTGCAGGTGCTCGACGACGGCCGCATGACCGACGGGCAGGGGCGCACGGTCGACTTCAAGAACACGGTGATCGTGATGACGTCGAACCTCGGCTCGCAGGTGATCCAGGCCATGACGGGTTCGCCGCAGGAAGAGATCAAGGACGCCGTGTGGCTCGAAGTGAAGCAGCACTTCCGCCCCGAGTTCCTGAACCGGATCGACGACGTCGTCGTGTTCCACGCGCTCGATCGCAGCAACATCGAATCGATCGCGAAGATCCAGCTCGCACGCCTGCACGACCGGCTCGCGAAGCTCGACATGGCGCTCGACGTGTCGCCCACCGCGCTCGAACAGATCGCGAAGGTCGGCTACGATCCGCTGTTCGGCGCGCGGCCGCTGAAGCGCGCGATCCAGCAGGAGATCGAGAACCCGGTCGCGAAGCTGATCCTCGCGGGCCGCTTTGGTCCGAAGGACGTGATCCCGGTCGACGTCAGCGACGGCACGTTCGTGTTCGACCGCGTCGTGCACTGATCGTCGGTGATCGGCCGCACGCCCGGTTCGCGCCGGGCGCGCAAAAACAAACACCCCGCTCAGGCGGGGTGTTTGCATATGGGGCGGCCGAAACCGCCGTCGGGGCGGTCAGCCGGCGCGCTGCGGGCTCAGGCCTGCTTGCTGCCGCCGAACATGCCGGCGAGCTGCGTGAGCGTGCCGAGCACGTTCGACGTATCGACCTGGCCGCCGGCCGGCACTTCGCCGTTCGGCGTCGCGCCGTTGACGACGTGCGGCAGCACTTGCGCGAGGATCGACGATGCCTGAGACGGATCGATGCCGACCTTGCTCGCCAGCGAGCCGACGACGTCGGAACCGAGCACGTTCTGCAGCGTGTCGGCCGAGATCGGCTGGTTTTCGCCGTTACCGACCCACGAGCCGATGATGTCGCCGGCGCCGCCGGCCTTGAACTTCTCGATCAGCCCGTTCAGGCCGCCCGGCTGGTTGTTGATGAATTCGAGCGCCGTCGTGATGAGTGCGCTTTGCGAGTTGCCGCCGGCCTGGCCGCCGATCAGACCGCCAACGATGTCTAGGAGACCCATGGTTCTTCACCTTTACTGAAAAGGGCGCCGCAACGACGGCGCCCGTTGATCGAATGCCGCGCGCACGCGATCGCGCGCGTGGCGCATATCAGGCGCCCGACGCCGCGGCGGCGGAGGCTGCCTTGTCCTTCTTGCTCTTCTTCTTCGAGCCCTTCGTCGCCTTCGTGGACGACGCTGCGGCCGGCGCGCTCGCTCCCGCATCGGCGGATGCCGCTGCGGCCGCGGCTGCCTTTTCCTTCTTCGACATGCGCTTGCTCTTGGCCGACTTGGTCGCTGCTTCGGGGGCGCTCGCGGCCGGGGCCGTCGCCGTCGTGCCGGCCGTTGCGGTCGTCGACGTCGATGTCGACGTCGTGGCCGACGTGGTCGCCGACGTCGTCGCG
The DNA here is from genome assembly GCF_020419685.1 of Burkholderia sp. AU33545. NCBI lineage: Bacteria > Pseudomonadati > Pseudomonadota > Betaproteobacteria > Burkholderiales > Burkholderiaceae > Burkholderia > Burkholderia sp. AU33545. The sequence continues at coordinate 514,972 of NZ_JAIZRQ010000005.1, forward strand.
GCCGGCTTCGACAACTTCACGCCCTTCGGCGGCGTCGACGAGCCGCCGATCGTCAGGCCGTTTTCCTCGAGATGCCCGACCGACTTCGTGCCGAGACCCTTCACGCGGTTCGCGAGGTCGTCCGCGTCCTTGAACGGGCCGTTCTTGGTGCGTTCGTCGATGATCGCCTTCGACTTCACGGGCCCGAGGCCCTTCACCGATTCGAGCGCGGCCTCGTCGGCCGTGTTGACTTCAACGGCCGCGGCGATGCCGGCGGCGAGCGACAGCGACAGCGCGACGAACAGCATCAGCAGCTTTTTCAGCATGGCAAAGGCTCCCTGGTTCTGACGGATGAATGGCTGTTGCAACGGACGGCGGGGCGAGACCTGGCCGGGCGTCGCCGTTAAGCATAGGACAAATGCGTGCCCTTTTTAAGACAGGCTGTCCGAATCTTGCTGAAGGCTTGCGTCGCTGTAAAGACAGAAAGCCGAGTCGGGCGGCGGTTTTGACCATTCTTTACGGTGTTCGCGGCGGTGATTTCGAATTGTCGTGGCTGGCCATTCGACAACGCTTGACTTAGAGTGAACTCTAACTCCTAACCTTGATCCTGCCATGTCGAAAACCGTATCCAGACCTTCCGCCGCCGGTCCGCTGACGATCGGGCAAGTCGCCGAACTGACCGGCGTGTCGACGCATACGCTGCGGTATTACGAGCAGGCCGGCCTGCTGCGCGCGATTTCACGCACGGCGGCGGGGCACCGGCTCTATGCGCCGGCCGACCTTGACTGGCTTGCCTTCGTGATGCGCCTGAAGGCGACCGGCATGCCGATTGCGCAGATGCAGCAGTTCGCGGCGCTGCGTGCGCAAGGCGAGTCGACGTTCGGTGCGCGGCGCAGCTTGCTGGCCGCGCATCGCGACGCGGTGCGCGCGCATATCGCGGAACTGCAGGCGAGCCTCGACGCGATCGGCGACAAGATCGCGTACTACGAGGCCAAGGAGCGCGAGACGGAACGACGGGCGAATGCTACTCATTCACTCTTGGAACAGGACGGACACCATGGATCGACTCGTTGAAGATCGCTACACGCGCGGTTGGAACAAGCTGAAGGAAATCGACGGCGAAGTGGGCGAACGCGTGATCGCGGCGCTTGCGCCGATCGCGCCGGACTTCGGGCGGCTGCTCGTCGAGTTCGGCTTCGGCGACATCTACAGCCGGCCGCAGCTCGACCTGAGGGCGCGCGAGATCGCGACGATCGCCGCGCTGGCCGCGCTCGGCAACGCGCAGCCGCAACTGAAGGTGCATGTCGAGGCGGCACTGAACGTGGGCTGCACGCGCGACGAGATCGTCGAGGTGTTCATGCAGATGGCCGTCTACGCAGGTTTCCCGGCCGCGCTGAACGCGCTGTTCGCCGCGCACGAGGTGTTCGCGCGGCGCGACGAAGCGGCGGGTGAGGCCGGGAAAGCAGGCGAAGTGGCCGCGCAGGCCGCGTGATGGCGGTCGCGCCGGCTCGTCACGCGCGGTGCGGCGCGACGATCCGGTGTTTCGCGATCCGCCGGTAAAGCGTCGCGCGCGAGATGCCGAGCGCCTGCGCGGCTGCGTCGGGCCGCCAGCGATGCGCGGTGAGCGCCGCGACGATGCGGCCGCGTTCGTCGTCCGGCAGCGCGCCGCCGGACGGGCCGGCGCCGAGCTGCGCGGCGAGATCGGCCGGCAGGTCGCGCCGCGTCACGCGGGCGGCATCGCACACCGCGCACGCATAGCGCAGCACGTTGCGCAGTTGCCGCACGTTGCCCGGCCACGGATACGCGGCGAGTTGCTCGGCGAGCGACGTGTCGAGCGTGAGCACGTGGCCGGTCGCCTGCGCTTCCTCGGCGAATACCGCGGCGATCACGTCGCGCACGTCCGCGCGCTCGCGCAGCGGCGGCAGTTCGAACGTCGCACCGCTCAGCCGGTAATACAGATCCTCGCGGAACGTGCCGTCGGCCACCATGCGCGCGAGATCGCGGTGCGTCGCGCAGATCACGTCGAGATCGACGCGCACGGGCGTATCGCTACCGAGCGGCACGACCTCGCCGTCGGCGAGCACGCGCAGCAGGCGCGTCTGCAGCGTGAGCGGCATGTCGCCGATTTCGTCGAGGAACAGCGTGCCGCCGTCGGCGAGCGCGATCTTGCCGCGCGCACCGTGCTTGCGCGCACCGGTGAACGCACCCGCCGCATAGCCGAACAGCTCGCTTTCGATCAGCGCCTCGGGCAGCGCGCCGCAGTTGACCGCGACGAACGGCCGTGCGCGTCGCGCACCGGCGTCGTGGATCGCGCGGGCGAATACTTCCTTGCCTGCGCCGGTTTCGCCGAGTACGAGAATCGGCAGCCGCTTGCTCGCGACACGCAGCGCGAGTTCGGCCTGCTGCGCGACGCGCGCGTCGCTGCTGTGCAGGAACGGCGTCAGGGCGCCGACGTGGCGCTGCGCGGTGCCGGGGCGGCGCGATGCCGTGCCGGTTTCGCGGCCGGCGCGCCGTAGCGGCGCGCGCAGCCGCGCATAGAGCGGGGCACCCGTCGCGCGCAGCCGCAGCGCGACGATCGTGTCGAGCCGCGCGGCGTCGCGCAGCGGCATCTCGGTTGCGTCGAAGATCTCGTCGATATGGCGCGGTTCGCGCAGCGCCGGCAGCGAGTCGCGCGCCTGCCGGTTCGCGGCGACGATGTTGCCGCACTCGTCGAACGCGATCAGCCATTCGGGCTGCGCCTCGACGTAGTGACGATTCGGATGCCCGAACAATATCCAGTGTTGCGCGGTGCTGTGCACGAAATAGCCGTCCTCGATCAGCGCCGCGCTCTGCCGCACGAGCTGGTACACGAGACGCTGGCTGTCGCGGCCGTCCGGCGACTGGACGGCCGACGCGTCGAGCACGCCGATCAGTTCGCCGCCCGGCGCGAAGATCGGGGCCGCGCTGCAGGTGAGGGTGGTGAACGCCGCGCGGAAGTGGTCGGTCTTGTGCACGGTGATCGGCGCGAGATCGGTCAGCACGCTCGCGACCCCGCAGGTGCCTTCCTCGCTTTCCGACCAGCACGAACCGATGTGCAGCCCCGCATGACGGAAGTCGTTGCGGCGTTCGCGGTCGATCCGGTAATCGATCGTCACGCCGTGCGCGTCGGTCAGCATCACGCAGTAATCGGCGACGCGAATCATGTCGTGCAGGCGCGTCAGGCACTGGCCCGACGCGCGCAGGAAGGCTTCCTCCTTGTCGCGCACCTCGCGCAGCTCGGCCGCGGTCAGCACGCGCGGGCCGATCGACGACGCTGGGTCGAGCGCGTAGCGCTCGAGCGAGCGCTGCCACGACGACACGAGACGCGCGGAATCGGCAGGCGCGGGCAGGCGTCCGGCGAGCGCGCCGAGCACACGGTCGGCGTGCTGGGCCTGGGGGACGACGTAGGGCATGATCGGCTCCGGTTCCGTACGACGGGGAATTCGATGTTCTTGTAGCACATCCGTCGGCGCGGATCACATTGCATCGCAGCACGCGCGCGGCGTGAGACGTTCGTCTCAGCGGCATCTCAGCCGGACTCGCGCGATTGAGACGCGCGGGCATGCCGCGCGCGATGGTGGCCCACGTCATGGTGTCGCGCGCCGCGCCGCGATACGCGTGGCTTGCCGGCCGACGCGCAATCCGGATGAAGGTGCCGAAACCGGTGCGCCGTGACATCGACGGCGTGAGACGCACGGGCGGTTTCGCGGAGCGTCGGGCTGTCAAGGCGGCAGATGTCGCTGATCGGCATGCCCGCAGAGCCAGTCCGCACACGGGTTCCGTGGTCGTCGCACACACGGTGGCACGCCGCTTGCAGATGTCATGGGCAAGCCCGGCGCGGTCGCGTCGGGTGCGATGATCCGCTGCCCTCGATGACGGCGGACGACACATGCAGGGCCGGCGCGAGCGCCGGTCCATTGGATGGAGACAAGCCCGTGACGACGCCCGTGACCGTCGGCGTGATCGCGAACCCCGCATCGGGGCGCGACATTCGCCGCCTGACGACGCATGCATCCGTGTTCCCGACGGCGGAAAAGGCCAACATGGTCGTGCGCCTGCTCGCCGGCCTCGGCGCGATGGGCGTCGAGCGCGTGCTGACCTTGCGCGACAAGACGGGCATCGCGACGCTGCTGATGCGTGCGCTCGATACGCATCGCGCGGTCGCGCCGCACGAACGCTGGCCCGACGTCGAATTCGTTGACCTGCCGATCTCCGATACCGTCGCCGACACGCACGCCGGCGCCGCATACATGCACCGGATGGCAGTCGCGCTGATCGTCGTGCTCGGCGGCGACGGCACCCATCGCGCGGTCGCCGCGCATTGCGGCGCGACGCCGCTCGTCGCGCTGTCCACCGGCACCAACAACGCGTTTCCCGAACATCGCGAGGCGACCGTCGCGGGCGTCGCGGCCGGACTCGTCGCGACCGGCGCCGTGCCGGCCGAGGTCGCGTTCGCGCGCAACAAGCGGCTCGTCGTGCGCTGCGGGGCGGGCCCGAACGCGGGGCGCGAGGAGATCGCGCTCGTCGACGTGTGCGCGGCCCGCCAGCGCTTCATCGGCGCGCGCGCGATCTCGGGGCCTGACGACATCGACACGCTCTATCTGACTTTCGCGGAGCCGGACGGCATCGGCCTGTCCGCGCTCGGCGGCGCGTGGGCACCGCTCGAGCGCAGCGCGCCGCACGGGCTCGCGATGCGTTTCGCCGCCGATGGCAAGACCGCCGGCACGCCGCTCGTCGCGCCGATCGCACCCGGCCGCGTCGATCGCGTCGTGATGCGCAGCTGCGAGCGGCTCGAGCCGGGCGCGTGGCAGACGATCCCGTTCGAGCACGGCACGCTCGCGTTCGATGGCGAGCGCGAGATCGAGGTCACGCGCGGCGACCGCTACGAGATCGCGCTCGACTGGCGCGGGCCGCTGACGGTCGATGTCGGCCGCACGCTGCGTTACGCGTCGTCGCGGCAGTTGTTGCGCGATGCCGGCGCGTGGCGCGGCTGACGCCGGCTTCACGTTTCACCGACGGCCGGGCCGTCGTGCAATCCGTCGCCGGGGCGTTGCCGCGGCGGCATTCGCAGTCAGACCTATCAAGGAGACACACATGACCGTTTCGACACAGCTCAGCAGGGACACGCTGCTGGATGCGTATCGGCTGATGCGCACGATCCGCGAATTCGAGGAGCGCCTGCACGTCGAGTTCGCGACCGGCGAAATCCCCGGCTTCGTTCACCTGTACGCGGGCGAGGAGGCCTCCGCGGTCGGCACCATGCTGCACCTCGGCCTCGAGGACTATGTCGCCACCACGCACCGCGGGCACGGCCACTGCATCGCGAAAGGCGTCGACGTGCACGGGATGATGGCCGAGATCTACGGAAAGAAGACGGGCGTTTGCCACGGCAAGGGCGGTTCGATGCACATCGCCGACCTGTCGATGGGAATGCTCGGCGCGAACGGGATCGTCGGCGCGGGCGGCCCGCTCGTGTGCGGCGCGGCGCTCGCGGCCAAGCACAAGAAGACGGGCGGCGTCGGGGTGTGCTTCTTCGGCGACGGTGCGTCGAATCAGGGCGTGATCTTCGAATCGATGAACCTCGCGTCGGTGTGGCGGCTGCCGGCGATCTTCGTGGCCGAAAACAACGGTTATGCGGAAGCGACGTCGTCGAGCTGGTCGGTCGCGACCGACAACATCGCCGACCGCGCGAACGGCTTCGGGATGCCGGGCGTGATCGTCGACGGCTTCGACTTCTTCGCGGTGCACGAAGCGCTCGGCGAAGCTGTCGCGCGCGCACGCAACGGTGGCGGCCCGACGCTCGTCGAAGTGAAGTTCACGCGCTATTTCGGTCACTTCGAAGGCGACGCGCAGACCTATCGCGCGCCGGGCGAAGTACAGAAGCTGCGCGACGAGAAGGACTGCCTGAAACATTTCGAGACGCGCGTCGTGCGTGCCGAGGTGCTGACGACCGACGAACTGCGCGCGGTCGATGCGCAGGTGAAGGCGCTGATCGACGACGCGGTTGCGCAGGCGAAGGCCGCGCCGCTGCCCGACGCGGCCGACTTGCTGACCGACGTGTACGTGTCGTACCCGTGAACGCGATGTGACACAGCGGCCACCGGCCTGCAGCCGGCACGGCGAACCCAATATTCCAGGAGACGGACATGGCAAGGAAGATCACTTATTCGCAGGCGATCAACGAGGCGCTCGCGCAGGAAATGGCGCGCGACGACAGCGTGATCGTGATGGGCGAGGACAACGCGGGCGGCGCGGGCGCGCCGGGCGAGGACGACGCATGGGGCGGCGTGCTCGGCGTGACGAAGGGGCTGTTCCACAAGTTTCCGGGCCGCGTGCTCGATACGCCGCTTTCGGAAGGCGGCTACATCGGCGCGGCGGTCGGCGCGGCCGCGTGCGGGATGCGGCCCGTCGCGGAACTGATGTTCATCGATTTCATGGGCGTGTGCTTCGACCAGATATTCAATCAGGCCGCGAAATTCCGTTACATGTTCGGCGGCAAGGCCGTGACGCCGGTCGTGATCCGCGCGATGTACGGCGCCGGCCTGCGCGCGGCCGCGCAGCATTCGCAGATGCTCACGTCGCTGTTTACGCACATCCCGGGGCTGAAGGTCGTGTGCCCGTCGACGCCTTACGACGCGAAGGGGCTGCTGATCCAGTCGATCCGCGACAACGATCCCGTGATCTTCCTCGAGCACAAGCTTCTCTACACGCGCGAAGGCGATGTGCCTGAGGAATCCTATGCGATTCCGTTCGGCGAGGCGAACATCGTGCGCGACGGCGATGACGCGACGATCGTCACCTATGGCCGCATGGTGCACCTCGCGACCGACGCGGCCGCGAAGCTCGCGAAGGACGGCATCCAGGTCGACGTGATCGACCTGCGCACGACGTCGCCGCTCGACGAGGAAACGATCCTCGAAAGCGCGGAGCGCACCGGGCGCGTGGTGGTGGTCGATGAGGCGAACCCGCGCTGCTCGATCGCAACCGACATCGCCGCGCTCGTCGCGCGGCGCGCGTTCCGATCGCTCAAGGCACCGATCGAGCTCGTGACCGCACCGCACACGCCCACGCCGTTCGCCGGCGTGCTGGAAGACCTTTACATCCCATCCGCCGACGCGATCGCGCAGGCGGTACTGAAGACGAGGAGCTGACACGATGTCGATTCACATGATCACGATGCCCAAGTGGGGGCTGTCGATGGAGCAGGGGCAGGTCAACGGCTGGCTCAAAGCGATCGGCGAACGCGTGACGAAGGGCGACGAAGTGCTCGACGTCGAGACCGACAAGATCTCGTCGGGCGTCGAGTGCGCGTTCGACGGCACGCTGCGCCGACAGGTCGCGCAGGAGGGCGAGACGCTGCCGGTCGGTGCGCTGCTCGGCGTGGTGGCCGCGGCCGAGGCAAGCGATGCCGACATCGACGCGGCGATCGCCGAATTCCAGCGCGATTTCGTGCCGGCCGCGGCCGCCGACGACGCGGCGGGCCCGCAACCCGAGAAGGCGCAGATCGGCGGACGCACGGTCCGGTTCCTGAAACTCGGCGACGGTTCGGGTACGCCTGCGGTGCTGATCCACGGCTTCGGCGGCGACCTGAACAACTGGCTGTTCAACCACGCGGAGCTGGCCGCGCATCGGCCCGTGTGGGCGCTCGACCTGCCCGGGCACGGCGAGTCGGGCAAGGCGGTCGACACGGGCAGTCTCGACGAACTGGCCGACGCGGTGCTCGCGCTGCTCGACGCGCAGCACATCGATCGTGCGCATTTGATCGGGCATTCGATGGGCGGCGCGGTCGCGATGGCCGCGGCCGAACGCGCGCCGCAACGCGTCGCGTCGCTGACGCTGATCGCGAGCGCGGGGCTCGGCACCGATATCAACCGCGCCTATATCGACGGCTTCGTCGCCGGCAACAGCCGCAACACACTGAAACCGCACCTCGGCGCATTGTTCGCCGACGACGCGCTCGTGACGCGACAACTGGTCGAGGATCTCGTCAAGTACAAGCGGCTCGAAGGTGTGCAGGCCGCGCTGGAGAAGATCGCGAACGCCGCGTTCGACGGCGCGTCCCAGCGGCGCGTGTTCCGCGACCGCGTCGGGGCGCTCGCGCCGCGCACGCTCGTGATCTGGGGCGAGCGCGACGAGGTGATTCCGGCGCAGCATGCGCAGGGCTTGCCGGACGGCGTGCGGGTCGAGGTGATCGCCGGCAGCGGCCACATGGTGCAGATGGAGGCGGCTGCCGACGTGAACCGCTTGATCGTCGCGTTTCTCGGAGACTGACGATGGCCGCCGCGCTCGAACGACCCAGCCTCACCGCGCTCGGCCAGCCGGGCGCGAGGAGCCGCGACAAGCTCGCGCGCATTCCGGTGCGCGTCGAGCCCGCGGCCGGCGCGGCGCTGCCTAAGCCGCCGTGGCTGCGGGCGCGGCCGATGATGAGCGGGGCGGTCGCCGACATGGCGGCCGTGCTGCGCGATCATCGGCTGCATTCCGTCTGCGAGGAGGCGATGTGCCCGAACATCGGCGAATGCTTCGCGCAGCGCACCGCGACTTTCATGATCATGGGCGGACTGTGCACGCGGCGCTGCCCGTTCTGCGACGTCGCGCACGGCCGCCCCGATCCGCTCGATCCCGACGAGCCCGCGCGGCTCGCCGACGCTGTCGCGGCACTCGAACTACGCTACGTCGTGATCACGTCGGTCGATCGCGACGACCTGCGCGATGGCGGCGCTGCGCATTTTGCGGCCTGCATCGCGGCGGTGCGCGCGAGCGTGCCGGGCATCGGCGTCGAGGTGCTGACGCCCGATTTCCGTGGCCGCGTCGCGCGGGCGCTCGATGCGTTGTCGTCAGCGTGGCCGGACGTGTTCAATCACAATATCGAGACGGTGCCGTCGCTGTATCGGGCGGCGCGGCCGGGCGCCGACTATCGCGGTTCGCTCGAACTGCTCGCGCAGGCGAAGGCCGCGCGGCCGACGCTCGTGACGAAATCGGGCTTGATGCTCGGGCTCGGCGAGCGCGACGACGAGGTGCGGGACACGCTGCGCGACCTGCGCGCGCACGAGGTCGACGTGCTGACGCTCGGCCAGTATCTCGCGCCGTCCGCGCACCATCTGCCGGTGCGCCGCTACGTGAGCCCCGATGCGTTCGCCGCGTGGCGAGACGAGGGGTTGGCGCTCGGGTTCAGGGAAGTCGTTGCCGGTCCGCTCGTGCGGTCCTCGTACCACGCGGCCGACGTGCTGGAGGGCGCGTAGGCCGCGCGCCATGCGTCATGAGCCGTATGCGCTGACGGCCGGTTGCGTGCGGCTGACGTGGCGCAGGTAGAGCGCGAGGCCTGCGCCCGCGAGCATCAGGCTGATCGTGTTCGCGAACCAGAAGCCGCGCGCGCCGGTCAGCCAGGCGGGCGCGATGCCGCCGACGTCGAAACCGAGCACGTAGCCGCCGCCGAGCCCGACGCCCCATAGCGCGACCGCATAGATCACGGTCGGCACGACCGCGACCTTGTACGCGCGCAGCACGAATGCGGACGTGATCTGCAGCGCGTCGAAGAAGTGGTAGCAGGTGACGATCGCGACGAGCGGCAGCGCGGCGGCGGCCACGGCCGGGTTCGGTGTGTAGCCGCCGACGATCAGCGGACGCAGCGTGAACACGAGCCCGCCGTACGCCGCCGCGATCCCGCACGCGAGCATCACGCTGTGCCGGCCGAGCAGGCGTGCCTCGTCCGGGCGGCCGGCGCCGAGTGCGCGTGCCACCAGCGTCGACGCCGCGACGCCGATCGACAGCGGCGTCATGTACAGCACCGCGCCGATGTTGCCGGCGATCTGGTGGCCGGCGAGCGTCGTCGTGCCGAATTGCGCGATGAAGAGTGCCATGCACGTGTACGACGTGACCTCGATCAGGTATGACAGGCCCATCGGCACGCCGAGCTTCAGGATCGCCTTCTGGCGTGCCCAGACGGGCCAGCAAAAGCGCGAGAAGATCGAAAGCGGCGAGAACACGTCGAGCTTCGCGAGCAGCGTGAAGCCGATCAGGGCGAGCGCCCAGTTGATCAGCGTGCTGGCGAGCCCGCAGCCGGGCCCGCCGAGGGCCGGCACGCCGAAGCCGCCGAAGATGAACCACACGTTGAGGGGAAACTTGAGCAGCAGCGCGCCAACCTGCAGGATCATCGCGAGGCGCGGCTTGCCGGCCGCGTTGGCCAGCGCGTTGTAGATCCGGAACACGAGGCTCGCCGGCAGGCCGTACGACAGGATTCGAAGGTAATCGACCGTGCGATCATGCAGCGCGGGCGGTGCGTGCGCGATGTGCAGCAGCGGTTCGGGAAAGTGCAGCAGCAGGAAGCCGGGCACCGCGAGCATCAGCGCGAGCCACAGCGCCTGACGGACTTCCTCGCCGATTTCCGCGTAGCGCCGCGCACCGTAAAGTTGCCCGGTGATGGGCTGCAGCGCGGACAGGATGCCCGTCATCCCGATGTAGACCGACACGTAGATCGACGAACCGAGCCCGAGTGCGGCCAGGTCGATGGCCGAATACCGGCCGACCATCGCCGTGTCGATCACGCCGAACGCGATGATCGCGAGCTGGCCGACGAGCACCGGCCACGCGAGACCGACGATCCGGCGGATGTCGGCGAACATCGTCAATCGACCGTCCGGTGGCGCGGGCCGCGGCGCTTGACGGGCGCCGTTGGCCGCTCGATGCGCTCGTACAGGCGGAAGCGTTCGTCGCGGTCGGCGACGCGACGGCCTTCCCACACGAGACGCCACACGTATTGCGACATCGCGCTCGGCTCGCCGAAGTCCGCGCGGTCCTGGCGCAGGATCACGTCGCAGTCGCCCGAGAATTCGAAGTGCATGTCGCCGAAGTACGCGAAGGTCGCGATCTGCGCATCGCCGAGCCGCACGGGCGCGATGCACTCATAGTCTTTCGGCAGATGCGACGCGATCTGTTGCGCGACATCGCTGTAAGTCCGGCCGTAGTTGACGATCGGCAGCCACAGCGTCATCAGCAGCACCCACATCAGCGTGGTGCCCGCGCCCGACAGCACGACGCTGCGCCACAGCACCTTCGGCTGGCGCGAGATGCGCCAGCGCGCGAGCAGGCACCAGCACACGGTGACGATCACCGCGCAGATGAACGAGAGGATCTTGAAGTGCGGTTCGTAGCCCGGCACCAGGCGCGCGAGGTTGCGCGCGAGCGGGTGCGGGAAGCCGGTGAGCGACGCAAGCCATACGAGCCACACGAAGGTGCCGAGGATCGTGAAGCTCAGCACCGCGAACCAGTCGAACGCGTTGATCGCGCCGCGCTTGAGCGTCGGCAGCGCGAAGGTAGCGAGCACCGCGAGCGGCGGCAGCAGCAGCATGTACATGCGGTTCGACTGCTGGCTCTGCAGGATCACGAGCGCGACGAGCGGTACCACGACCGACAGCGGAATCGCGATGTGCGCGCGGCGGCGCATGCCGGCCCAGCTCCACCACGCCCAGATCGCGAGCGGCCACGCGGGCCACGTGAAGAGCGGCAGGTTTTTCGCCGCGTAGGCGAGCACCGCGGTTGGCGGGCCCGAGAAGCGCATCAGGCTGCCGTGGATCCACTGGTTGAAGAACCACGCGGCGTCGTCGGGTGCCGCGTGGAACGCGGCGAGCGGCCACAGCGCGAAGATCGCGGCCGCAAGCGGCAGGCCGATCAGCGGCAGGCGCAGGTTGCGCATCTCCGGCGTGACGAGCCACAGTGCGGCCGTGCCGGCGAGCAGCGCGACGACGAGCACCGGGTTGCCGGACAGCGCGACGAGGCCGATCGCGACGCCCCACCACAGCGCACCCTGCATCGGCTTGTCGATGCCGCGCACGATGCCGTACACGAACATCGCGATCCACGCGAACTGCGCGAGCTGCGGCGTCGTTTCGTGGCCGCGCTCCGCGAGCCCGAAGCACGCGACGAGGACCAGCAGCGCGCCGTCGGCGAGCGTGCGGCCGTAGTCCCGCGGCTCCGGCTCGCCGCCGAATGCGTACTTGAACGGCTGGACCTCGGCGCGCCGGCCGAGCAGGTAGGCGGCGTACCAGACGAACGCGCACGCGAGGCAGAACAGCACGCCCGTGTCGACGCGCGACGCGTTGCTCGCGTCGACCCACGGTGCCAGCGCGCGGATCGACAGCGCGCCGAGCCAGTAGCCGAGCGGCCCGTCGGTCGTGATGAACTTGCCGACGAGATTCGGCAGCAGCCAGTCGTGCCAGCCGCCGGTGGCCATCGTCCACATCACGCCGAAGCCTGCCGCGTCCTCGTTCTTCCACGGGTCGCGGCCGAACAGGCCGAACGCCGCGTAGACGAGGCAGAGCGTAAGCAGCAGCCAGCGCGGCAGCGCGCGCGTGGCGGAGGCGGTGAGACGAACGACTGGCTTCATGCAGATGAGTGATTTGTTATGAGCAGGCGGCCGGCGCGGTCATGCGCCGACGGCGCCGGATTCGGGCATCCGGCATTGTAGACGCGCCGGCCGTTGCGCGTCGGACGATTGCCCCTGCACCGGCCGCCGTGCGGTGTTTTCCCGGCGAGCGGAGACAAAAAAGGGCAGCCTGGGCTGCCCTTTCGTGCGGTACCGGTGCGTTGCAACCACCGGATCGGTGCGAAGCTTACTTCGCGACCTTGCCGCTGGCGCGTGCGCCGAACTTGTTCTTGAACTTCTCGACACGGCCTGCCGTGTCCATGATCTTTTGCTGACCCGTGTAGAACGAGTGCGATTCCGACGACACTTCGATCTTGGCGAGCGGGTAGGTCTTGCCTTCGTGTTCGATGGTTTCACGCGTCTGGATCGTCGAGCGCGTGATGAACTTGAAGCCGTTCGACATGTCTTGGAAGACGACTTCGCGGTAGTCCGGGTGAATGCCAGGTTTCATGATGTTCCTTGGTGAGAGCGGTAGCCAACCCGCCGCTTGCCGTGCCGGACCGCACGCATTCGCACGATTCAGCCGACGTCAAGCCCGGCGCGAGCCACTTGCCTAAGGTCGAAAAACGGCGATTATGCCAGAAAATCAGACGGTTGACGAATAATTTTCATCACGCGTCGAGGGCGCCCGTCCGGGCCGGATCCTGCCGATAGTAGCGGGCGAGCAGCCGGTAGAGCTCCGGAAATTCGGACTCGAACGCACGCGGTCGCACGAACAGCGCCTCGCTGCACACCGCGAAGAACTCCGACGGGTGATCGGCCGCATAGGGGTCGATCAGCGAGTCGCGCTCGAAGCGCGCCCACGCGCGATCCGGCACCGCATCGACGCGCGCGCAGAACTGGTCGTATGCATGCTCGAACACGTCGGCCCACGCCTGCGCGTCGAGGTGCGGCGCGTGCCAGCGGCGAAAAAGGGGCGGATACCCGTCGGCCTCGCCATTGACCATGTCGATCTTGTGCGCGAACTCGTGGATCACGACGTTGTATGCGTCGCGGCCGTCCGTCATCTGCGCGTCTTCCCACGACAGGATCACCGGGCCGCCTTCCCACGCTTCGCCGCTCGCATCCTGCTCGACTTCATGGACGACACCGTCCTCGTCCTGCACGGTCTTGCGGATGACGAATTCACCCGGATACACGACGACGCCGACCCAGCCGTCGTACAGCGACAAATCGAGGTTCAGCACGGGCAGGCACGCCTGCGCGGCGATCGCGACAATCATCTCGTCGGTCAGCGCGAGTCCGTGCGCGGTCGAGAACGATTTCTTCGCGATGAACAGGCTCGTCAGCTCGCGCAGCCGACCCAGATCGCCGGGCGACAGCGCGTCGAGGAATGGCAGGCGCGCGACGGTGTTCCGCCACAGCTCGTCGGGAATCGGATGGCTGCGCAGCGCGCGGTCGCGGCGGCGGTCGTCGAGCCAGCGGGTCAGTTTCGAGAGCATGGAAGCAGCGCGGGAGAATCCAAAGCCTGTCTTTTAACTCAATCGATCTCTTTTTGCCATGCCGCGAAGAGACCGCCGACGAGCGCGACGCCCGCGAGGAAATAGAAACCGTCGAGCGACGCGAGGAACGACGCCTGTTGCGCGACCATCCGCGCGATCGATGCGATCGCGAGGGCGTGCGCCTCGTTCAGCGCATGGCCGGCAGCCGCGTAGCTGCGCGTGAGCGCGTCGACGGTTTGCTGGAACAGCGGATCGAACACGTTCGCGCGCTCCACGAGCCGCGTCTGATGTACGGCCAGCCGGTGCTGCTCGACGATGATCACCGACGACGTCGCGAACGAGATCGTCAGTTGCCGCACGATGTTCTTCAGCCGGTAGCCGTGCGTGTATTCGTCGATCGCGAAGATGCGGAACGTCAGGTTCGCGACCGGCAGCACGATGAATAGCAGCAACAGCCCGCGCAGCAGCAGCGGGACGATCAGCGCGGCCTCGCCGACCTGGGGCGTCATCCGCGTCATCCACAGCGCTGCGACGATTGCGATCGCGAACCCCGGCACGACGAACCATTTCTTGTGCGTGACGCGCTTCGCGTGGCGCAGGTAGACGAACAGCGCGGTGGCCGAGATCAGCGACATCGTGCCGACCAGGCGCCCGGCGTTCTCGACCGGATAGCCGAGCCCGCCTTCGAGCAGGCGGGAGGTCAGGTAGCTGAAGCCCGTCGACTCGTAGTAATAGAACATATACAGCAGCAACCCGACCTGGAACGTGCGCTCGCGAAACGCATGCAGTCGCACGAGCGGCGTCGGATGGTTCCACTGGTGATAGGCGAACCACGCGAGCGCGCCAAGTCCCCCGATCGTCAGCAGGATCAGCATCGGCGAGCCGCTGTAGAGCTGGTAGTGCACCTGCTGCAGCACGATCTGCAGCGCGCCTTGCGCGAGCGCGAATACGATGTACGGCCAGAAATGCCCGGAGCCGCGCTCGTCGTCGGGCGTTCTGCCCGAATCGGGCAGCGTGAGGAGCGCGAGAATCGCGAACGCGATGCTGGCGGGCGCCGTGCACGCGAACAGCGCGCGCCACGTCAAATGCGCGACGAGCAGCCCTCCGACGATCGGCGCAAGCGCGCTGCCGAGCAGGATCATGATCAGGAACGCGCGCGTGGCGGGCGGCCGCTCCTGCGGCTTGAAGCTGATCTGGATCAGGATCCGGCATGCACCCATCATGGGGCCGATGAAGTAACCCTGGAAGCCGCGCGCGAACGCGAGCTCGAGCGACGTGTCGGCGAGTGCGGCCGCGATCGCGCCGAACGAGAACATCAACATGCAGCCGGCGACGTAGCGGCGATGGCCGAGCCGATCGACCCACCATTGTTGCTGCAGGATGCCGAGCACGGCCGTGACCGCATACGCGCTCGACGACCACACGAGCTCGTCGGGCGACGCGTTGATGCCGCCCGCGATGTAGCTCGCGAAGAACGAGAAGGCCGCGTTGTCGAAGTAGTCGATGCCGGTCACGAGCGCGAGCGCCCACGGGAACAGGTCCGCGCGCAGGTTCGCACGGCTCCACAGCGGCGGGCGACCCGGCGCGACGTTCATTCCCGATCCTTGCGCGAGCGCCGCGTGCCGGCTTCGGCTTGCCGCTGCGCGATCAGCGTGTCGGGGTTTTCGCCGGCGAGGCGCCGTTCGATATAGTCGATGTCGTGCTGCAGTTCCTTGCGCAGCGCGACGGCTTCCTTCAGCTCGCGCTGGACGGCCGCAATCCGCTGGTCGAGCGTGTCGATTTGCTCGGCGAGCCCCGAGCGGATGTCGCGCAACGACGCGTCCGAATAGCGGCGCCGGCCGTCGCCCGTTTCTTCCAGCGGGCGCTTGAGCATCTCGGTGATGCCGTGTAGCGAAAAGCCGAGCGCGCGCAGCCGCAGGATGCGGGCGAAGCGTTCGAGATCGGCTTCGTCGTAGAGGCGATAGCGGCCGCCGCTGCGTGACGGCGTGACGAGCCCGCGCTCTTCGTAATACTTCAGTGTGCGCGGCGTGACGCCGAGCCGCGACGCGGCGTCGCTCACGGTCAGCAGCGAGGGGGAGGCGTCGTTCGGCATTGGATTGGCGCGGCTTCGGTTGGGGCGATGGCGCGATTATAGATCAACCTGTACGTTCACGTTCAGGTTGACGTGAAAAAACGGCTGCCGGGCGAAATGCGCGGGCAGCCGTTCGTTGCGGTGCGGGGGCGATCAGCCGCCGCGGCGCATCAGGTCGAAGAACTCGGAGTTGCTCTTCGTCTGGCGGATCTTGTCGAGCAGGAATTCCATCGCCTCGACTTCGTCCATGTCGTGGATGAACTTGCGCAGCACCCAGATCTTTTGAAGGATCTCGGGCTTGATCAGCATTTCTTCGCGGCGCGTGCCCGACTTGTTCAGGTTGATCGACGGATAGACGCGCTTTTCCGCGAGACGGCGCTCGAGGTGCACTTCCATGTTGCCGGTGCCCTTGAACTCTTCGTAGATCACGTCGTCCATGCGGCTGCCGGTTTCGATCAGCGCGGTGCCGATGATGGTCAGCGAGCCGCCTTCCTCGATGTTGCGAGCCGCGCCGAAGAAGCGCTTCGGGCGCTGCAGCGCGTTCGCGTCGACACCGCCCGTCAGCACCTTGCCCGACGCCGGGATCACGGTGTTGTACGCACGTGCGAGACGCGTGATCGAGTCGAGCAGGATCACGACGTCGTGCTTCATTTCGACGAGGCGCTTGGCCTTCTCGATCACCATTTCGGCGACCTGCACGTGACGCGTGGCCGGTTCGTCGAACGTCGAAGCGATCACTTCGCCGGCGACCGAGCGCTGCATTTCGGTCACTTCTTCAGGGCGCTCGTCGATCAGCAGCACGAACAGGATGACGTCGGGATGGTTCTGCTTGATCGCATGTGCGATGTGCTGGAGCATCACGGTCTTGCCCGACTTCGGCGACGCGACGAGCAGGCCGCGCTGGCCCTTGCCGATCGGCGCGATCATGTCGATGATGCGGCCCGTGACGTTCTCTTCGCCGCGCATTTCGCGTTCGAGCGACAGCGGCTTGTTCGGGTGCAGCGGCGTGAGGTTCTCGAACATGATCTTGTGTTTCGAGGCCTCGGGCGGCTGCCCGTTGACTTTGTCGACCTTCACCAGCGCGAAGTAGCGCTCGCCGTCCTTCGGCGTGCGGACTTCACCTTCGATGGTGTCGCCGGTGTGCAGGTTGAAGCGGCGGATCTGCGACGGGCTGATATAGATGTCGTCGGTGCTCGCGAGGTACGACATTTCCGGCGAGCGCAGGAAGCCGAAACCGTCCGGCAGCACTTCGAGCGTGCCGTCGCCGAAGATCGTCTCTCCCGTCTTGGCGCGCTTTTTGAGAATGGCGAACATCAACTCCTGCTTGCGCAGGCGGTTCGCGTTTTCGATCTCCAGGCCATTGGCCATTTCGATCAGTTCGGACACGTGCAGAGACTTGAGCTCGGATAAATGCATACGGAGAACCCGCCAGGGAGGAGAAGCGACGAAAAGAAATAAGGGAGGAGGGTGAGCGGAAGCGCTCTGAGACTTAATGCGTCTTGTAGACGTTTTTTGATTCTAGCATACGCCGATTCGCGCCTGAGCGGCCGATCGGCGGCTTGACGGCGGACGTGTTGTCGGTTGACAACACGTCCGCGGAACAGCCGGTATTACAGGTGGCTGTCCAGGAATGCGGTGAGCTGCGACTTCGACAGCGCGCCGACCTTCTGCGCGGCGGCCGCGCCGTTCTTGAACAGGATCAGCGTCGGGATGCCGCGCACGCCGAACTTCGCAGGCGTTGCCTGGTTGTCGTCGACGTTGATCTTCGCGATCTGCAGCTTGTCGCCGTAATCCTTCGCGACTTCGTCGAGGATCGGGGCGATCATCTTGCACGGGCCGCACCATTCGGCCCAGAAGTCGACGAGCACGGGCTTGTCGGATTTGACGACGTCCTGTTCGAACGATGCGTCGCTGATGTGTTTGATCTGTTCGCTCATTGGGTCAATACCTCTTACGGTTCGGGGACTGCCTGCTCGGCGCGTTGCGGCGCTCCGGCGGCCTTGTCGGCTGCCGGCCGCTGCCGCAGGTCACTCCCTCTCCGGAAGGAAGGGCGTAAGCGCTGCTTGGCGCGGCTCGCGGGTCGTTCGGGCGTCATATTAGCCTAAATTGCTATCTGCTGCGGGCGGCGATAGTAGCCGCTACGCGAGTAGGGGTACGACGCGCCGTTTGACCGTTGTGTCCCGAACTTGGAGGCCGGCGCGCAAAATACAAGAGTCACGAAGCGTCACGATATATGACCGCGGGTTCGCGCCGGATTGGAGAGCCCGCACGCGCGTCGGTTTGCTCGATCTTTGGCCTTGTTGCGAACAAACGGTCGCATTCGGCCGGAAGCGGTGATAGAATATGCCGTGACGGGCCTCCTCGCATGGTGGGGCGGTGAACCTGGTCAGGTCGGGAACGAAGCAGCCACAATCGTTTTCCGCCAGTGCCGAGGGTCGGGCTCGTCACCTTTCCTCTCGCCCCGTTCGCCGGGCGTTTTTTATTTCTGCGTCATTCTCCGTTCTACCTGCGCATTGCCCGTCTTCCGCACCGTTTCACGTGTCGGCGCGACGCAGCGTTACTGATACAATTTCCCGATGACCTATCAAGTTCTCGCACGCAAGTGGCGTCCGAAGGATTTCGCTTCGCTCGTCGGCCAGGAGCACGTCGTCAGGGCGCTCACGCACGCGCTCGACGGCGGGCGTCTCCATCACGCCTATCTGTTTACCGGAACCCGCGGCGTCGGCAAGACGACGCTGTCGCGGATCTTCGCGAAGGCACTCAACTGCGAAACCGGCGTCACGTCGCAGCCGTGCGGTGTGTGCCGCGCGTGCCGCGAGATCGACGAAGGCCGCTTCGTCGATTACGTCGAAATGGACGCGGCGAGCAACCGCGGCGTCGACGAAATGGCCGCGCTGCTCGAGCGCGCGGTGTACGCGCCCGTCGATGCGCGCTTCAAGGTCTACATGATCGACGAAGTGCACATGCTGACGAATCACGCGTTCAACGCGATGCTGAAGACGCTCGAGGAGCCGCCGCCGCACGTCAAGTTCATCCTCGCGACGACCGATCCGCAGAAGATTCCCGTCACGGTGCTGTCGCGCTGCCTGCAGTTCAACCTGAAGCAGATGCCGGCCGGGCACATCGTGTCGCATCTCGAACGGATCCTCGGCGAAGAGCGGATCTCGTTCGAGCAGCAGGCGCTGCGCCTGCTCGCGCGCGCCGCGCAGGGCAGCATGCGCGATGCGCTGTCGCTGACCGACCAGGCGATCGCGTATTCGGCGAACGAAGTGACCGAATCGGCTGTGTCGGGCATGCTCGGCGCGCTCGATCAGACCTACATGGTGCGCCTGCTCGATGCGCTCGCGGTCGGCAACGGCCCGGAGATTCTCGCGATCGCCGACGAGATGTCGCTGCGCAGCCTGTCTTTTTCCACCGCGCTGCAGGACCTTGCGAGCCTGCTGCACCGGATCGCGTGGGCGCAGTTCGCGCCGGGCTCGGTTCTCGACGAATGGCCGGAAGCGGCCGACCTGCGCCGCTTCGCGGAGACGCTGAGCCCCGAGCAGGTTCAACTGTTCTATCAGATCGCGACGGTCGGACGCGCGGAGCTCGGCCTTGCGCCGGACGAATACGCCGGCTTCACAATGACGCTGCTGCGGATGCTCGCGTTCGAGCCGGCCGTCGGCGCCGGCAGTGCGCCGGGCGGTCAGCCGGCCGTGCCGCGTGCCGTACCCGCGGCTGCGCCGCGTGTGGCAGCCGCCGCGTCGGCGGCGCCCAAGCCGTCTTCGGAACAGGCAACCGCCGCGGGCGTAGCACGCCCGCAAGCGGCCGCTCCGGTCGCGCCCGCTGCGCGTCCGTCGCCGGCCCGGTCTGACGAAGCGGTGACTTCGCCCGCCGTGAAGCCTGTTTCGACGCCGGCAGCGGCTGCAGCCGCAGCGCCGCAGCCGGAAGCAAACCCGGCACCGCAGGCAGCACCGGCGAGCGATGCGTTGCCCGCTGTCCGCAACGAACCCGAATTGCCTGCTGCCGCCACGCGCAACGACGAACCAGCGCCGGCTGCCGAACAGGCGCCGCGTGCCGCGCCGGCCGAGCCCGTCGCGCGCCCGGCGGCCCGCGGCGGTGCGGCTGCCGCACTCGACGTGCTACGCAATGCCGGCATGCGCGTGTCGTCCGACCGTTCGCGGGCGGGCGGCGCGTCGAAACCGGCGGCGGCCCAGCCGGCCCCGGAGAAACCGGCGGCATCGCGACCTGCCGTGCAGGTGCCGACGCCGCGCGCGGCGGCACGCGCGCCGCAGCCAGCCGACACGCGCCAGGCTCCGCCGCCGTGGGAAGACATTCCGCCGGACGAATACGTGCCGCTCAGCGCCGACGAGATGTTCGGCGGTGCGGCGGACGACGGCTTCGTGCCTGTGTTCGACAGCGGCCCCGATGACGTGCGCATTGCGCCGAAGGCGGCGGAGGCGCGTCCGTCCGCACCGGTCGACACGCGCCCGCTGCCGCCCGCGATCGCGCTCGACCCGGTCGGCTTCGATGGCGAATGGCCGGCGCTGGCCGCACGGTTGCCGCTGAAGGGCGTCGCGTATCAGCTCGCGTTCAACAGCGAGCTGACGGCCGTCGACGCGACGACGTTGAAACTGTCCGTGCCGGTGCCGCAGTACGCGGACGCCGCCCAGGTCGCGAAACTGAAGGCCGCCCTGGCCGACGCGCTCGGCAAGCCCGTCGAGGTCGAGGTCGAGGTCGGGCCCGCGCGGCGCACCGCGGCGGCGCTGGATGCGGCCGCGCGTGCGGCACGCCAGCGCGAGGCCGAGCAGGACATCCATGGCGATCCGTTCGTCCAGCAACTCGTGCGTGACTTCGGGGCGCGTATCGTCGAAGGCTCGGTGCGGCCGCTCGCCGATTTGGCGCCGGACGGCACATCCCCGACGCTGCATTGAACGAATCGCACCGCGACAGGCACAATCACGCCCGCACATATTGACCGGCGCGCGCCGCGTGCCGGTTTTCACACGATCAAGAAGGAGTATTCCCATGTTGAAAGGCAACCTCGCCGGACTGATGAAGCAAGCGCAGCAAATGCAGGAAAACATGAAGAAGATGCAGGAGCAGCTTGCGCAGATCGAAGTCGAAGGGCAGTCGGGTGCCGGGCTCGTCAAGGTGACGATGACCTGCCGCAACGAAGTGCGTCGCGTGGCGATCGACCCGAGCCTCCTCGCGGACGACAAGGACATGCTCGAGGATCTGGTCGCGGCAGCGTTCAACGATGCCGTGCGCAAGGCCGAGGCGACGTCGCAGGAAAAGATGAGCGGCATGACGTCCGGCCTGCCGCTGCCCCCGGGCTTCAAGCTGCCGTTCTGAGCGCAGCGTCCGTTTAGTCCGATCAGCTCGTTCTGCTTTCAGCCGCCGTATGAAACAGCCGTCCGCCCTGTCCGCCCTCGTCGAAGCGTTGCGCGTATTGCCCGGCGTCGGGCCGAAATCCGCGCAGCGCATGGCGTACCACCTGATGCAGCACGATCGGGAGGGCGCGGAGCGGCTCGGCCGGTCGCTGCTGTTCGCGACCGAGCACCTGCAGCACTGCGAGAAGTGCAATACGTTCACGGAAGCGCAGATCTGCGAGGTGTGCAGCGACGAGGAGCGTGATCCGACGTTGCTGTGCGTCGTCGAGACACCGGCCGACCAGATCATGCTCGAGCAGACGATGACGTATCGCGGGCTGTATTTCGTGCTGATGGGGCGGCTGAGCCCGCTCGACGGAATCGGCCCGAAGGAAATCCATTTCGACCGCCTCGTGCGGCGCGCGTCCGACGGGATCGTCAAGGAGGTCGTGCTTGCGACCAACTTCACGAACGAGGGCGAGGCC
Organism: Burkholderia sp. AU33545; assembly: GCF_020419685.1. Lineage (NCBI taxonomy): Bacteria > Pseudomonadati > Pseudomonadota > Betaproteobacteria > Burkholderiales > Burkholderiaceae > Burkholderia > Burkholderia sp. AU33545. The sequence goes on from NZ_JAIZRQ010000005.1 coordinate 536,736, forward strand.
ACCGCGCACTACCTCGGCCAGACGCTGAAGGCGCGCGGGCTCGCGGTCACGCGCCTCGCGCGTGGCGTGCCGGTGGGCGGCGAGCTCGAATACGTCGACGCGGGCACGATCGCCCGCGCGATGCTCGACCGCCGCACGATGTAAGCCGGGCGCCGCCGGCCGGCGGCGCCGTTCCTCATGTCAGGGAGACACATGAGCGCCAGTCAGGGCCCCCTCGCGGGCGTCAAAGTGCTCGAATTCGGGACGCTGATCGCGGGGCCGTTCGCGTCGCGCCTCTTCGGCGAATTCGGCGCGGAAGTGATCAAGATCGAGGATCCGAACGGCGGCGACCCGCTGCGCAAGTGGCGCAAGCTGCATCCGGAGCAGGGCGGTACGTCGCTGTGGTGGTCGGTCCAGGCCCGCAACAAGAAATCGGTCACCCTCAACCTGAAATCCGATGCCGGCAAGACGATCGCGCGGCAGCTCGCGCGCGAGGCCGACATCGTGATCGAAAACTTCCGCCCGGGCCTGCTCGAGAAGCTCGGGCTCGGCTACGACGTGCTGTCGGCCGACAACCCCGGTCTCGTGATGGTGCGCCTGTCCGGCTACGGGCAGACGGGCCCGTACCGCGACCGGCCGGGCTTCGGCGCGATCGCTGAATCGATGGGCGGGTTGCGCCACATCACCGGCTATCCGGACCTGCCGCCGCCGCGCATCGGCATCTCGATCGGCGACTCGATCGCCGCGCTGCATGGCGTGATCGGCGGGCTGATGGCACTTCACCACCGCAAGGTGAACGGCGGCGCGGGGCAGGTGGTCGACGTCGCGCTGTATGAAGCGGTGTTCAACATGATGGAAAGCGTGGTGCCCGAGTACGGCGTGTACGGGATGGTGCGCGAGCGCACCGGCGCGTCGCTGCCGGGCATCGTGCCGTCGAACACCTACGCGTGCCGCGACGGCAGCATTGTGATCGGCGGCAACAGCGACCCGATCTTCAAGCGGCTGATGAAGGCGATCGAACGCGACGATCTCGCCGACGATCCGGCGCTTGCACGGAACGACGGCCGCGTGCCGCGCACGCAGGAGATCGACGAGGCGATCGCCGCGTGGCTCGCGCCGCGCACGATCGACGAGGCGCTTGCCGTGCTCAACGCGGCCGACGTGCCCGCCGGGCGCATCTACAGCGCCGCCGACATGTTCACCGATCCGCAGTTCGTCGCGCGGCAGATGATCCAGCGCTTCAAACTGGCCGACGGCACCGACATTCCGCTGCCGAACATCACGCCGAAGTTGTCCGACACGCCGGGCGAAACGCGCTGGCTCGGGCCCGAACTCGGCGAGCATACGGACGAGGTGCTGCGCCGCCTCGGCTACGACGCACAGGCGATCGCCGCGCTGCGCGAGGCCGGCGCGATCTGAGTGCCCCGAGGCCGGGCGCTTCGCGTCGGGCTTCCGCGAGGGCGGCCTCTCCCGAGGGGCACGCTTTGGGGCGGGAAACGCCGGGCGGCACAACGTTGTCTCGCGCCCGCGGAACGCCGCCGTGCAATGCGGCGGCGCACCGCGCACGCGTCGTGCATGCAGGCCCGTCCGCAGCCGCCTGACTGTCGCTCTCGCGCCATCTTTCCTCGGTTACAATCGCCGGATGCGAATCCTACTCAGCAACGACGACGGCTATCTCGCCCCCGGTCTCGCCGCGCTCAGCGACGCGCTGCAGCCGCTGGCCGACCTCACGGTGATCGCGCCCGAGCAGAACTGCAGCGGCGCATCGAATTCCCTCACGCTGTCGCGGCCGCTGTCGGTGCAGCGCGCGACGAATACGGGTTTCTTCTACGTGAATGGCACGCCGACCGATTCGGTGCACGTCGCGTTGACGGGGATGGCCGACGCGAGGCCCGACCTCGTCGTGTCCGGGATCAACAACGGCCAGAACATGGGCGAAGACACGCTCTATTCAGGGACCGTTGCGGCCGCCACCGAAGGCATCATGTTCGGCGTGCCGGCCATCGCGTTTTCGCTGGCCGAGAAGGGCTGGGCGCATCTGACGGACGCGGCGCGCGTCGCCGCGGAAATCGTCGAACACTATCTCGCGCATCCGCTGCCCGGTCAGCCGCTGCTGAACGTCAATATCCCGAATCTGCCGTATGGGGAACTGAAAGGCTGGCAGGTCACGCGCCTCGGCAAGCGTCACCCGTCCCAGCCGGTGATTCGCCAGACCGACCCGCGCGGCGAGCCGGTCTACTGGATCGGTGCCGCGGGTGCTGCGCTGGACGCGAGCGAAGGCACCGATTTCCACGCCGTCGCAAACGGTTTCGTATCGATCACCCCGCTGCAGCTCGATCTCACGCATACGCAAATGCTGCCCGCAACGCGCGAATGGGTGCGCGCAGGAGGGCGGGCTTCATGAGCGGCGAGCGCGCGAAGCGGTTTCCGCTCGCGCTCGAAGATCTCAAGCGAGCGCCACGCAAATCGGAAGGCCGGGCCGGCGAACGCCATGCGGCGGGCGCGGTGCCGAAGGCCGTCGACAAGTCCGCCGCCGTGCTGAAGCCGGTGGCGGTGAAGACGGGCGTCGCCCGCCCGGTGCCCGGCACGACCGCCGCGAAGCCGGCGACCGCGCCGAAACCGACCGCGCTGAAGCCGGCGATGCCCAAGCCGGCTGCGCCGAGCGTCGCGCCGGCCGGTGCGTTCGCGCTGACGTCGGAACGTGTGCGCGAGCGCATGGTCGAACGCCTGCGCGCGAACGGCGTGACCGACGCGCGCGTGCTGGATGCGATGGCCGCGGTGCCGCGTCACATGTTCGTGGATCCGGGGCTCGCGACGCAGGCCTATGAGGATGCCGCGCTGCCGATCGGTCATCAGCAAACGATTTCAAAGCCGTCGGTCGTCGCGCGCATGATCGAGCTCGCGATGGCCGGCCGCACGCTCGAGCGCGTGCTCGAGATCGGCACCGGTTGCGGCTACCAGGCCGCGGTGCTGAGTCACGTGGCACGCGACGTGTATTCGATTGAACGCATCAAGCCGCTCTACGAGCGCGCAAAGCTGAACCTGCGGCCGCTGCGCGTGCCGAACATCCGTCTGCATTACGGCGACGGGCGTGTCGGTCTGCCGTCCGCGGGCCCGTTCGACGCGATCGTGATCGCTGCGGCGGGGCTCGACGTGCCACAGGCGCTGCTCGAGCAACTCGCGATCGGCGGGCGGCTCGTCGCGCCGGTCGGCGCGCAGAGCGGGCAGCCTCAGGTGCTCACGCTTGTCGAGCGCGTCGCGCACGCGCAATGGCGGGAGTCGCGGCTTGATCGCGTTTTCTTTGTCCCTTTAAAATCCGGAGTGATTTGAAACCGATGAGTATGTTGCGCGCGATGCAAAACAACCGAACCAGGGAACCGCTCACGTTCGCCCAGCGCGCGATCTGTGTGGCTGCGTTCTCCACGCTACTGGCCGCCTGTGCGACGCGGCTCGACAACGCGCCCGTCGTCGACCGCTCCGGAACGCTCGGCACGACCGCCGCCGCCCAGCCGGCGGTGCCGCTCGGCCCGCCGCCGCCCGGCTTCTACCGTGTGAAACCGGGCGATACGCTGTACCGGATCGCGCTCGAAAACGGACAGAACTATCGCGACATCGCCGCGTGGAACAACCTGGCGAACCCGAACCAGATCGAAGTCGACCAACTGCTGCGCGTCGCGCCGCCGGGCGGTGCCGCGGTTGCAGGCTCGCCGGCTGCCGCGCCGATCGCAGGCGCCGCCGTCGCGACCGCACCGCTCAGCAGCGGTCCCGCGACGCCGGCCGCAGGCTCGTCGTCCGCGGTCACGCCGCCGGCTGCCGCCGCATCGAGCGATACGGCCGCGGCGCCGAGCGGCCCCGTGACGTTCGCATGGCCCGTGCGCGGCCCGGTGCTGAACGGTTTCGACGACGCGAAGAACAAGGGCGTCAATATCGGCGGCACGTCCGGCGAGGCCGTGAAGGCGGCGGCCGACGGCCGCGTCGTCTACTCGGGCAACGGCCTGCGTGGCTACGGCAATCTCATTATCATCAAACACGATGCAACTTACCTCACGGCGTATGCACACAATCGCGCTTTGATGGTAAAAGAGGGGGACGCGGTAACGAAGGGGCAAAAGATCGCCGAGATGGGTAACAGCGATGCCGACCGCGTGATGCTGCATTTCGAGGTTCGCCGGCAGGGTAAACCTGTCGATCCGCTGAAGTATTTGCCGCCTCAATAACCGAGACGACCATGCCGAAATCGAAGCGCCACGAGCCGCAAGCCGAATCTGAGAAGATCAGTCGTGCCACGCAAGCATCGGTGGAGCGAGCTGGCGCTTCGACGGACGACGAAGACGACGTCGCGGAAAACGAACGTGATCTCGAGGCACGCGACGCCGAGGCGGACGGCGACGACGAGCGCGAAGGCCGTGCGGAAGCCGCGCCCGACGTCGACGATTTCCGCGCATTGCTGCAGGCCGAACTCACGGCCGACACGATCCAGCATTACCTGAATCGCATCAGCGTGAAGCCACTCCTGACCGTCGAGGAGGAGCAGCGCTATTCGCGTCTCGCGAAGGCCGGCGAATTTGAGGCGCGGCAGGTGATGATCGAGCGCAACCTGCGTCTCGTCGTCAGCATCGCGAAGGGTTACCTGAACCGCGGCGTGCCGTTGCTCGACCTGATCGAGGAAGGCAACCTCGGCCTGATGCACGCGATCGAGAAATTCGACCCGACGCGCGGCTTTCGTTTCTCGACCTACGCGACGTGGTGGATCCGCCAGAGCATCGAACGGGCGATCATGAACCAGGCGCGCACCGTGCGCCTGCCCGTGCACGTGATCCGCGAACTGAACCAGGTGCTGCGCGCGAAGCGCCACCTCGAAAAAAATTCGATGTCGACGGGCGAGGCGGCCGAGCGCCGCGAAGCCAGCATCGACGACATCGCCTATCTCACCGGCAAGACCGCCGAGGAAGTCACCGACATCCTCGCGCTCAACGAGCACACCGCGTCGCTCGACGCGCCGCTCGATCTCGATCCCGCGAGCAGCCTGCTCGACCTGCTGCCCGACGACCAGAGCCAGTCGCCCGACGCCGAGGTGCAGCACCGCGAACTCGAGACGCTCACGCGCGCGTGGCTGTCGCGGTTGTCCGACAAGCATCGGCACGTGATCGAGCGCCGCTTCGGCCTGAACCACATCGAACCGGCCACGCTCGAGGAGCTGGCCGACGAGATGGGGCTCACGCGCGAGCGGGTGCGGCAGATCCAGCAGGAAGCGCTGGTGCGCCTCAAGCGGTTCTTTGCCTCCAACGGCGTGCGCAAGGACGCCGTTCTGTAACTGATGACTCCGATTCTCGTTTTTGACATCGAGACCATTCCCGATGTCGACGGCATTCGCCGTCTGGAAGACCTGCCCGCGACGCTCGACGATGCCGCGGTGGCCGAACATGCGTTCGCCGCGCGCCGCGAAAAGACCGGCAGCGATTTCCTGCCGCATCACCTGCAGCGCATCGCGGCGATTTCCTGCGTGTTCCGCGACAACAATGGTTTTCGCGTGCGCTCGCTGGGCACGCCCCAGGACAACGAGGCGACGCTCGTCCAGTCGTTCTATCGCGTGATCGAGAAATACACGCCGCAGCTCGTGTCGTGGAACGGCGGCGGCTTCGATCTGCCGGTGCTCCATTACCGTGCGCTCGTGCACGGGATCCCCGCGACGCGCTACTGGGATCTGGGCGAGGACGACCGCGAATTCAAGTGGAACAACTACATCTCGCGCTATCACTCGCGACACACCGATCTGATGGACGTGCTCGCGATGTATCAGGCGCGCGCGAATGCGCCGCTCGACGCGCTCGCGAAGCTGTGCGGGTTTCCGGGCAAGCTCGGGATGGACGGCAGCCAGGTGTGGCCCGCGTTCCAGGACGGCCGGATCGAGGAAATCCGCAACTATTGCGAAACCGACGTCGTCAATACTTACCTGCTGTATTGCCGGTTCCAGCTGATGCGCGGCGGCCTGACGCCGAGCGAATATGCTGACGAGATCCTGCTCGTGAAGAACGCGCTGGCACAGGAGCCCGCGTCACATTGGGCCGAATACCTGGCCGGTTTCGACGCGTAACGCGGGAGGCTCGCGCCGCGGCAGCGATCAATCGAGTTCGAGCACGATCGGCTGGTGATCCGACGCGCGCACGTCGCCGTCGATCTCGCAGCGCGTGACGCGTGGCAGCAGCGTATCGGTCACGAACACGAAATCGCATGCGAGCGGCCCTTCCGACCATTGCGCCGTGTCGTAGACGCCGGCAGTCGGTGGCGGCGTGCAGCCCGGGTGGCGGGCAATCCACGCATCGACGAACGGCGGCGCGTCGGCGATCGGCGCCAGCATGCGCCGGTACGCATCGCTGCCGAACGCGCTGTTGAAATCGCCGCAGACGATCGCGTCGCGCGGCTGGTCGGTCGCGCTGAACGGCCCCGTCGCATTTTCCGCCGGCGCGGGCCGGTCCGCGTGGGCGCAGGCCTCTCGGTGCTGATCGCGCAACGCATCGACCTGCGCGAGTCGCTGGCGCGCCGAATAGTATTCGAGGTGCGTCGTGACGACCCGCAGCGGACCCGACGGCGTCACCAGCTCGACGTCGAGCGCGACACGCGGCATCGACGGCGCGCCCGCGTCGGCCGGCCAAGGCAGCAGGTGGCGCAGCACGCGCCGGACGGGCAGCCGGGTCGCGATCGCATTGCCGAACTGGCGACGCGGCGCGCCGGGTTCCAGCGCCGGCAGGTCGGCGCCGATCGCGTCGACGATCGCATAGCCGGGCAGCAACGCCGCCAGTTCGGCGAACTGGTCCGGGCCCGGCCGGCCGGGCAGTGCGCCGAAGCCGCGCGTCACTTCTTGCAGGCACAACACGTCGAAGTCGCCAAGCCGGCGGGCGGCGGCGATGGTGCGGGGAAGGTCGACGACGCCGTCCGCGTCCCGACCCCATTGAACGTTCCAGTCGATCAGTCGCATGGTCGAGTCTCCTGCGAGCAGAACTTATGCCGTCCGTGGCCTGGCGAGACGCCGCGCATGCGGGCCGACGGCAGACCGTGCCTGCATGACGCGGTGCGGTAGGCGCATCCATATCGACGCTTGCGCCACGAAAGCGGGCGATGCGGGCTTTCGTCGTCTACAATCTCGCCTTCTTCAACGTTTTGTCAGGAAAAGCTGGTGTCCGAAGCCGTCCCCACTTCTGCGCGCAAATCGAAAAATGCGCCCGTCGCGCCCGGGCCTGCCCCGGTTCTCGAGATCGAATCGCTCGACATGGAAGCGCGCGGTGTCGGCCGCACGACGACCGAGGACGGCTCGCCGGGCAAGGTCATCTTCGTCGAGGGCGCGCTGCCCGGGGAGCGCGTGACCTATTCGAGCTATCGTCGCAAGCCGAGCTACGAGCAGGCGACCGTCGTCGATATTCTGCGCCCAAGCGTGCTGCGCACGCAGCCGAAGTGCAAATTCTTCGGCACCTGCGGCGGCTGCTCGATGCAGCACCTCGACATGCGTGCGCAGGTGGCGATCAAGCAGCGCGTGCTCGAGGACAACCTGTGGCACCTGTCGAAGCTGCGCGCCGAGACGATGTTCGCGCCGATCCACGGCCCGTCGTGGGGTTACCGCTACCGTGCGCGCCTGACCGTGCGCAACGTCGCGAAGAAGGGCGGCGTGCTCGTCGGATTCCATGAAAAGAAGAGCAGCTATGTCGCCGACATGACGAGCTGCGAAGTGCTGCCGCCGCACGTGTCGGCGATGCTCGTACCGCTGCGTCGGCTGGTGGAGGGGCTCTCGATCCGTGACCGGATGCCGCAGATCGAGCTCGCGGTCGGTTCGCAAGTCACGGCGCTGGTGCTGCGCGTGCTGGAGCCGATCAATGCGGATGACGAAGCGCTGCTGCGCGCGTTCGCGGACGAGCACAAGGTGCAATTCTGGCTTCAGCCGAAGGGCCCGGACACGGTCACGCCGTTCTATCCGCTGGACGTGCCGCTCGACTACACGCTGCCGGAGTTCGGCATCCGCATGCCGTTCAAGCCGACCGACTTCACGCAGGTCAACCATCAGATCAACCGCGTGCTGGTGGGCCGCGCGCTGCGCCTGCTCGCGCCGTCGCGCGACGATCGCGTGCTCGACCTGTTCTGCGGGATCGGCAACTTCACGCTGCCGCTCGCGCGGCTGTCCCGCGAGGTGATGGGCATCGAAGGCAGCGAGACGCTGACGACGCGCGCGCTGGCGAATGCGCGCGAGAACGGTGTCGACGGCCACACGACGTTCGCGTGCCGGAACCTGTTCGAGGTGACGGGCGACGACCTTCGTGCGCTCGGCGCGTTCGACAAGTTCCTGATCGACCCGCCGCGCGAAGGCGCGCTCGCGGTGTCGAAGGCGCTGGCCGAAATCGCGCAAAGCGGCGACGGCCCGCTGCCGAAGCGCATCGTCTACGTGTCGTGCAACCCGTCGACGCTCGCGCGCGATGCGGGCCTGCTCGTGCACGAGGCCGGCTATCGGCTGAAGGGTGCCGGAGTCGTTAACATGTTCCCGAATACGTCGCACGTCGAATCGATCGCGCTGTTCGAGCGCGACTGAGCGGACGGGCGGTGGACGTAAAAAAACCGGCCCACGAGGCCGGTTTTTTTCGGTGTCTAGCGACCGTCAGTTGCGGTTGCCGCCGAAGATGCCGAGCAGCGCGAGCAGGTTCGTGAACACGTTGTACAGATCGAGGTAGATCGCAAGCGTCGCCGAGATGTAGTTCGTCTCGCCGCCGTTCACGACGCGCTGGACGTCGAACAGCATGTAGGCCGAGAAGATCGCGATCGCGAGCACCGACACGGTGAGCATCAGCGCCGGCAGTTGCAGGAAGATGTTCGCGACCGAGGCAAGCAGGATCACGATCACGCCCATGAACAGCCACTTGCCGAGCCCCGAGAAGTCGCGCTTGCTGACCGTGGCGATCGTCGCCATCGCGGCGAAGATGATGCCGGTGCCCCCGAACGCGAGCATGATCAGCGACGGGCCGTTCGAGAAGCCGAGGATGAAGCTCAGCAGGCGCGACAGCATCAGGCCCATGAAGAACGTGAAGCCGAGCAGCACGAACACGCCGGCCGCGCTATTTTTCGTCCGCTCGATCGCGAACATGAAGCCGAACGCGATCGCGAAGAACGCCAGCAGGCTCATCATCGGGCTGGTGGCCGCGAACAGCGAGAAGCCCGTCGCGACGCCGACCCATGCCCCCAGCACCGTCGGCACCATCGACAGCGCGAGCAGCCAGTACGTGTTCCGCAGCACGCGATTGCGAACCTCCGCGGTGCTGACGGAGCCGCCGCGGCCGAAATTGTACGGATAGTCGTTCATGGTTTCTCCTAACATTGAACGCGTGGGCGTCCCGGGCCGGTTCGGCGCACGCGGTGTGCGGTGCAGCAAACCGGAGCAGCTATGGCTAAGATACGTTCCGCACCGCTTGGTTTCAATGGCAGGGCGGCGCAAAAACATATGGATTCTGAACCTTTCACTCGTGTAAGGGTTCAATCGCAATGATACACGGGATCGTGCTACAATAGCGGATTCATTTGAACCTGTAACTTCTTAATTTCTTGGAGTTTTTATGGCAATCGAGCGCACCCTGTCGATCATCAAGCCGGATGCGGTGGCAAAGAACGTGATCGGCCAGATCTACAGCCGTTTCGAAGGCGCCGGCCTGAAGATCGTCGCATCGCGCATGGCACACCTGTCGCGTGCTGACGCAGAGAAGTTCTACGCAGTTCACGCAGCACGTCCGTTCTTCAAGGACCTCGTCGATTTCATGATCTCGGGCCCGGTGATGATCCAGGTTCTGGAAGGTGAAGGCGCGATCCTGAAGAACCGCGACCTGATGGGCGCGACGGATCCGAAGAAGGCGGAAAAGGGCACGATCCGCGCAGACTTCGCCGACAGCATCGACGCGAACGCCGTGCACGGCTCGGACGCAGCGGAAACGGCTGCGGTCGAAATCGCGTTCTTCTTCCCGGAAATGAACGTTTACTCGCGCTAAGCCCTGGCTGACAGCAAGTAGGCAGGATTCAGCGCACGCGGCAAGGCAGCACATCATGACGAGCGAAACTTCCGTCAATCTTCTCGACTTCGATGCCGAGGGTCTTGTCGCGTACTGCGGCAGCCTCGGCGAGAAGCCGTTCCGCGCCAAGCAGTTGCAGCGCTGGATCCATCAGTACAACGCTGGCGATTTCGACGGCATGACCGACCTCGCGAAGTCCCTGAGAGAAAAGCTCAAGGGCCGCGCGTCGATCGTGATGCCCGATATCGTCAGCGATCACGTTTCCACCGACGGCACGCGCAAGTGGCTGATCGACGTCGGAAACGGCAATGCGGTCGAAACCGTTTTCATCCCGGAAGAGACGCGCGGCACGTTGTGCGTGTCGTCGCAAGCCGGGTGTGCGGTCAACTGCCGCTTCTGCTCGACGGGCAAGCAGGGCTTCTCCCGCAACCTGTCGACAGCCGAAATCATCGGCCAGCTCCGGATGGCCGAATTTGCACTGCGTGCGTCGCTCGGTCGCGCGCCCGGTCCGAATGGCAAGGCCGAACGGGTCGTCACCAACGTGGTGATGATGGGCATGGGCGAGCCGCTGCTGAATTACAGCGCGGTCGTGCCCGCGATGCGGCTCATGCTCGACGACAACGCCTACGGCCTGTCGCGCCGCCGCGTCACATTGTCGACGTCCGGCGTGGTGCCGATGATGGACCGCCTCGGCGCCGAACTGCCGGTCGCGCTCGCCGTTTCGCTCCACGCACCGAACGACGCGCTGCGCGACGAACTGGTGCCGCTCAACAAGAAGCATCCGCTTCGCGAACTGATGGCCGCGTGCCAGCGTTATCTGAAAGTTGCGCCGCGCGACTTCATTACTTTCGAATACTGCATGCTCGACGGCGTCAACGACACCGAAGCGCATGCGCGCGAACTGCTGGCCGTCACGCGCGACGTGCCCTGCAAGTTCAATCTGATCCCGTTCAATCCGTTTCCGGAATCGGGCCTCATCCGCTCGAAGCCGGAGCAGATCAAACGTTTCGCACAGGTCCTCATCGACGCGGGTGTCGTCACGACCGTGCGCAAGACGCGCGGCGACGACATTGACGCCGCGTGCGGCCAGCTGGCCGGCGCCGTGAAGGACCGCACGCGCCTGGCGGAGCGAACGGGCGCAGCAGCAAAAATCATCGAAGTTCGGGCGGTTTGACGGGGATGCCCGAACCTTTTGGCGGTACAACACGCGAATAGCGATCGGACGCGGCGCCTCGACGCCGCGCATGATATGGACGGTTGCGGGAGCCGGCGGCGCCCGCCAGTGAAGAAGAATCGACGCGAGGACAAGGATGAGTGAGCCGCAGCCGACAAACGGCGCAGAGATGAATGCCGCGAAGCCGGCGCAGGCAGGGCTTGAAACGCTGGCGGCCGTCGGCAGCCGGCTGGCGGAGCTCCGGGAAGCGAAGGGCTGGACGGTCGACGACGTGTCGGCGCGGCTCAAGGTCGCCCCGCAGAAACTGCGTGCGCTTGAGGCAGGCGACATCAGCCATTTGCCCGGCGTGACATTCGCGCTCGGCGTCGTGCGCAGCTACGCGAAAATGCTCGGTGTCGATCCCGAGCCGTTTGCACAGGCATTGCGCCGCGAGCGCGGCGTGCCCGAAGTCGATCTGTCGATGCCCGCGTCGTCGGGGACGGATCTGCCGCGCGGCCGCGTATCGATTCCGCTCGGCGGCTCGTCGCGCCATCATCCGTGGCTGTGGGGGACGGCGATCGTTGTCGTCGCGGTGATCGCGGTACTCATGTGGCACACTGGCGGCGATACGTCGAGCTGGCTCGCGCGCTTCAAGAGTGGCGGCGACGCCGAACATGCGTCGGCGGCGAGCGCGTCGGCGGCGTCTTCCGCCGAAGAGGCGGTCGCCGGCGGTGCGTCGACGGCAGTCGGCAACGATGTCCCGGCGCAGGTTGCAGCATCCGCCGCGGCACCGCAGGCTGTTGCGTCGGCTGCTCCGGTTGCTTCGGCTCCGGCCCCGACGGCCGTCGTGCCTGCGTCGCAACCGATCATCGCGTCGGCAGCGGCGAGCAGCGCGGCCGTGTCGGCGCAGCCCGCGAGCGTCGTGGTGGCGGCAGGCCAGTCGATGGTCGAACTGAAGGTCAAGCAGGATTGCTGGTTCAGCGTGCGCGACAAGAACGGCAAGGAGCTGTTCTCGGCGCTTGTGCGGGCCGGCGAGACGAAGCAGGTCGCCGGCGACGGGCCGTTCAAGGTCACGATCGGCAACAAGGCAGGTCTTGATACGGTCGCGTTCGACGGAAAACCCGTCGATCCGGCGAAATATTCGGCAGCGCGGGGTAACGTGGCGCGGTTCACGCTGCCCTGACGTCAAGCGCCGTGACGCAGGCCTGTCCTGGACAGGCCGCGAGGGCACGGCGCTTTTTCAATTCATGCGCCGCCTCGCGGCGCATTCCGCGTAAATGGATCTATCGATGCAATCCGAAGCTCAATCCCCACGCAGCAGTCAGATTTGTTCAACCGAGCCGGTGTTCGGCGGGCATCAGCCGCGTCGCGTGTCGCATGCGGTGGATGTTCGTTGGGGCGGGCAGCTCGTGACGATCGGCGGCGATGCGCCGGTGCGCGTGCAGTCGATGACGAATACCGACACGGCCGACGCGATCGGCACGGCGATCCAGATCAAGGAACTCGCGAATGCGGGCTCGGAACTGGTGCGCATCACGGTCAATACGCCGGAGGCCGCGGCCGCCGTGCCGGCGATCCGCGAGCAGCTCGACCGGATGGGTGTGACCGTCCCGCTCGTCGGAGATTTCCACTACAACGGCCACCTGCTGCTGCGCGACTATCCGGGCTGCGCGGAGTCGTTGTCGAAGTACCGGATCAACCCGGGTAACGTCGGCCAGGGTGCGAAGCGCGACACGCAGTTCGCGCAGATGATCGAAGCCGCGGCGAAGTATGACAAGCCGGTGCGGATCGGCGTGAACTGGGGCAGTCTCGACCAGGACCTGCTCGCGCGCATGATGGACGAGAACGGTGCGCGTGCGCAGCCGTGGGATGCGCAGAGCGTGATGTACGAAGCGCTGATCCAGTCGGCGATCGGCTCGGCCGAGCGCGCGGTCGAACTGGGTCTCGGCCGTGACCGCATCGTGCTGTCGTGCAAGGTCAGCGGCGTGCAGGACCTGATCGCCGTGTACCGCGAGCTCGGCCGCCGCTGCGGGTTCGCGCTGCACCTCGGTCTGACCGAGGCGGGCATGGGCTCGAAGGGCATCGTCGCTTCGACGGCCGCGCTCGGCGTGCTGCTGCAGGAAGGGATCGGCGACACGATCCGCATTTCGCTGACGCCGGAGCCGGGCGCGTCGCGCACGGGCGAAGTGATCGTCGGCCAGGAAATCCTGCAGACGATGGGCCTGCGCTCGTTCGCGCCGATGGTGATCGCGTGCCCGGGCTGCGGCCGCACGACGAGCACGCTGTTCCAGGAACTCGCGATGCAGATCCAGACCTATCTGCGTGAGCAGATGCCGGTCTGGCGCAAGGAATATCCGGGCGTCGAGAAGATGAACGTCGCGGTGATGGGCTGCATCGTCAACGGCCCGGGCGAGTCGAAGCACGCGAACATCGGCATCAGCCTGCCGGGTTCGGGCGAAAACCCGGCCGCACCCGTCTTCATCGATGGCGAGAAGGTCAGGACGCTGCGCGGTGAGCGGATCGCCGAGGAATTCCAGCAGATCGTCAGCGACTACGTCGCACGCAATTACGGCCGCACCGAGGCCCTGAACTAAATTCGTCCACACACACGAACGATGACTGAACAGAAACGCAAGATCGAGAAGCTCACCGGCGTCAAGGGCATGAACGACATCCTCCCGCAGGATGCCGGCCTCTGGGAGTTCTTCGAAGCTACCGTGAAATCGCTGCTGCGCGCGTACGGCTACCAGAACATCCGCACGCCGATCGTCGAACATACGCAGCTCTTCACGCGCGGCATCGGCGAAGTCACGGACATCGTCGAGAAGGAGATGTACAGCTTCACCGACGCGCTGAACGGCGAGAACCTGACGATGCGCCCGGAGAACACCGCGGCCGTCGTGCGCGCGTCGATCGAGCACAACATGCTGTACGACGGTCCGAAGCGCCTGTGGTACATCGGCCCGATGTTTCGTCACGAGCGTCCGCAGCGCGGCCGCTATCGTCAGTTCCACCAGGTCGGCGTCGAGGCACTCGGCTTCGCTGGCCCGGACGCGGATGCCGAAATCATCATGATGTGTCAGCGCCTGTGGGACGACCTCGGCCTGACCGGCATCAAGCTCGAGATCAACTCGCTCGGTCTCGCCGAAGAGCGTGCCGCGCACCGCGTCGAACTGATCAAATATCTCGAGCAGTTCGCCGATGTCCTGGACGAGGACGCAAAGCGTCGCCTGTATACGAACCCGCTGCGCGTGCTCGACACGAAGAACCCCGCGCTGCAGGAAATCGCGCAGAACGCGCCGAAGCTGATCGACTTCCTCGGTGACGAGTCGCGTGCCCATTTCGAAGGGCTGCAGCGCCTGCTGCTCGCGAACAACATCCCGTTCAAGATCAACCCGCGTCTCGTGCGCGGCCTCGACTACTACAACCTGACCGTGTTCGAGTGGGTGACCGACAAGCTCGGCGCGCAGGGCACGGTCGCGGCCGGCGGCCGCTACGATCCGCTGATCGAGCAACTCGGCGGCAAGCCGACCGCCGCATGCGGCTGGGCGATGGGCATCGAGCGCATTCTCGAGCTGCTGAAGGAAGAGGATCTCGCGCCCGAGCAGGAAGGTGTCGACGTGTACGTGGTGCACCAGGGCGAGACGGCGCGCGAACAGGCGTTCATCGCGGCCGAGCGTCTGCGCGATACGGGCCTCGACGTGATTTTCCACTGCAGCGCTGACGGCGGCCCGGCAAGCTTCAAGTCGCAGATGAAGCGGGCCGATGCGAGCGGTGCCGCGTTCGCGGTGATCTTCGGCGAAGAAGAGGTCGCGAACGGCACGGTCGGCGTGAAAGCGTTGCGCGGTGCCGGCGAGGATGGGGAAAAGAACGTTCAGCAGACCGTACCGGTCGAAAGCTTGACCGAATTCCTAATCAATGCGATGGTTGCATCCGCCGAAGACGGCGACGACTGATCGCGCTGGCATTCGCTCGACAAGAAAAGCCTGAAAAGGAAGGAATCGCTCGCCGATGAGTTATCACGACGAACAAGAATCGATTGAAAGTCTCAAGGCGTGGTGGGCCCGCTGGGGCAACCTCACCACGTGGATCGTGCTCGCGGCGCTGGTCGTCGCGGCCGGTTTCAACGGCTGGAATTACTGGCAGCGCCGTCAGGCCGCCGAGGCTTCCGGGTTGTACGAGCAGGTGCAGAAGGCTGCCGCCGGGAATGACAAGGCGACGATGGCCCGCGCGGCGGCCGACATGGAAGACAAGTTCGGCAGCACGCCGTATGCGCAGATGAGCGCACTGTTGGCAGCGAAGACGCTGTACGCAGCCGGCGATGCCGCCGGCGCGAAGGCGCAGCTGCAATGGGCCGTCGATCACGCCAAGGACGACGAGTACAAGCAGATCGCGAAGCTGCGTCTCGCATCGCTGCTGCTCGACGAGAAGGCGTACGATGCGGGCCTCGCGCTGCTTTCCGGCACGCCGGTCGATGCATTCAAGGGTCTCGTGGCCGATCGCCGCGGCGATCTGCTTGCGGCCCAAGGCAAGACCGCCGATGCGCGCGCCGCATACAAGCTTGCGCTCGACGGCCTGTCGCAGGACGACCAGTCCGCGCGTCAGCTCGTGCAGTTCAAGCTCGACGCGCTCGGCGGCTGATCCCGGCCCTCTCAACCTCTTAACTCTGCTTCGCTAACCGATGAATTTGCTGAAACGTTACGCTGTGCCCGTAGCCTGCGCGGCGGCTGTCCTGGCATTGGCGGCCTGCTCGTCGTCGAAGGACGCGCGCCGCGTGCCGACGCCGCTCACCGAGTTCAAGCCCGTCATGGACGTGCAACAGGTCTGGAAGGCGAGCGTCGGCAAGGGCGGGCGCTACCTGTTCTCGCCGGTGGCCGTTGGCGACGCCGTCTACGCGGCGGGCGAGAACGGTTCGGTCGAGAAGATCGACGCGAAGACGGGCCAGACGCTGTGGCGCGCGAAGGTTGGCTCGGATCTGTCGGCCGGGGTCGGCAGCGACGGCAACCTGACCGCAGTCGGTGCGTTGAAGGGCGGCGTGTTCGTACTGGGCCCCGACGGCAAGCAACTGTGGAAGACGAGCGTGCAGGGCGAGATCTTCTCGCCGCCGCTGGTCGGCAACGGTCTCGTGATCGTGCGCACGATCGACGGCCAGGTGATCGCGTTCAACGCGCAGACGGGCGAGCAGAAGTGGAACTACCGCAACCGCGCGGTGCCGCTGAACCTGCGCGTGTCGGCCGGCATGACGTTCGCGGGCGATGCGGCCGTGCTGGCGGGCTTCCCCGGCGGCGGTCTTGTCGCGATCAACCTGCAGACGGGCGAGCCGTTCTGGCAGACGCCCGTGTCGTTCCCGAAGGGCGTGACCGAAGTGGAGCGTATCAACGACGTCAGCGGTCCGCCGACGCTCGTGGGTGCTCAAGCGTGCGCGGTCACGTTCCAGGGCCAGCTCGGCTGCTTCGACGCGAACTCGGGCCGTCCGCTGTGGGAAAAGGCGTTCTCGAGCCGCAGCGGTCTCGCGCAGGACGATTCGGTCGTCGCCGGCGGGGACGACTGGTCGGTCGTGACGGCCTACGACGCGGCGAGCGGCAATCAGCTCTGGCGTAACGACAAGCTGAAGAGCCGCGACGTCGGCGTGCCATACCTGCTCGGCCATGCGGTCGTGATGGGCGACTACAAGGGCTTCGTGCACTTCCTGTCGCGCGAGGACGGCAGCTTCATCGCCCGGATGAAAACCGACGGCAGCGCGATTACCGCGGCGCCGGTCCTGGCCGGCAATACGCTCGTCGTGCAGACGAAGGATGGCGGCCTGTACGGGTTCCGTCCGCGCTGACGCGCACGCAACGAGCGCAATCGCGGCGCGGCGGGCTCGTCCCGCGCGCGCGATTGCGCGACATGAAGGCGGCCGGTGTCCCCGGCCGCTCGGTATTTGAAAGGCAGTTCGAAACGAAAGACGACGGCGCGCAACGCGCGCCCGGCGCGCGCATCCGGCGCGGCGCGAATTCGTGATATTTTCATTCAGCGCAGCCGCCCGCAGCAGCGGGCCTCCCGCTGCTGCGCATCACCGTAGAAAACACAGATGAAACCGGTCATTGCCCTCGTTGGGCGCCCCAATGTGGGGAAATCCACGCTGTTCAACCGGCTCACGCGCTCGCGCGATGCGCTGGTTGCCGACTTGCCCGGCCTGACGCGCGATCGCCATTACGGCGAAGGGCGCGTCGGCGAGCGGCCGTATCTGGTCGTCGATACCGGCGGCTTCGAGCCCGTCGCGAAGGACGGCATCCTGCACGAGATGGCACGCCAGACGCGGCAGGCCGTCGAGGAAGCCGACGTCGTCGTGTTCATCGTCGACGGCCGTAACGGCCTCGCGCCGCAGGACAAGTCGATCGCCGACTACCTGCGCAAGACCGGCCGGCCGATCTTCCTGGTCGTCAACAAGGCCGAGGGGATGAAGTACACGGCGGTTGCGACGGACTTCTACGAGCTCGGGCTCGGCGATCCGCGCGCGATCTCGGCCGCGCACGGCGATGGCGTGACCGACATGATCAACGAAGCGCTGGAAGTCGCATACGCGGGCCAGCCCGAGGAGGCGGACGAGGACGATCCGTCGCGCGGCATCAAGATCGCGATCGTCGGCCGGCCGAACGTCGGCAAGTCGACGCTCGTGAACGCGCTGATCGGCGAGGACCGCGTGATCGCGTTCGACATGCCGGGCACGACGCGCGATTCGATCTACGTCGACTTCGAGCGCAACGGCAAGAAATATACGCTGATCGACACCGCCGGCCTGCGACGTCGCGGCAAGGTGTTCGAGGCGATCGAGAAATTCTCGGTCGTGAAGACGCTGCAGTCGATCTCCGACGCGAACGTCGTCATTCTTCTGCTGGATGCGCAGCAGGACATTTCCGACCAGGACGCGCACATCGCCGGCTTCGTCGTCGAACAGGGCCGCGCGCTCGTGATCGGCGTGAACAAGTGGGACGGCCTCGACGACCATGCACGCGATCGTGCGAAAGCGGATTTGACCCGCAAGCTGAAATTCCTCGACTTCGCGAAATCGCACTACATTTCGGCCGCGAAGAAGACGGGCATCGGCGCGCTGATGCGCTCGGTCGACGACGCGTACGCGGCGGCGATGGCGAAACTGCCGACGCCGAAGCTCACGCGCGCGCTGATCGAGGCGGTCGAGTTCCAGCAGCCGCGTCGTCGCGGTCCGGTGCGTCCGAAGCTGCGCTACGCGCACCAGGGCGGCCAGAATCCGCCGCTGATCGTCATCCACGGCAACGCGCTCGATGCGGTCACGGAAACCTACAAGCGTTACCTCGAAAACCGATTCCGCGAAACTTTCTCACTGACCGGGACTCCATTGCGCATAGAGTTCCGTTCGTCGAACAACCCGTACGCGGACAAGGGCTGAAGCAGGTCCTGCAAGGGGTAGGCCGCATGGCCTACGCCCGGGCGGGGCATGCAAAATCGGCTATAGTGTAGCGATTGGCGCCGGATCTCTTTTTCTTCGTCGCCAATCCAGATCAACCTGCAAAAAAAGATGGAGTACGCCATGAGCAACAAAGGGCAATTGTTACAAGACCCGTTTTTGAACGCACTGCGCAAAGAGCACGTTCCCGTTTCGATCTATCTCGTCAACGGCATCAAGCTGCAAGGGAACATTGAATCGTTCGACCAGTACGTCGTGTTGCTCCGTAATACGGTGACCCAGATGGTCTACAAGCACGCCATCTCGACGGTCGTGCCGGCGCGCCCGGTGAATTTCCACCCGGACGCGGAAGCCTCGTCCTAACCCATCGCAGCGGCCGGCGTCCGGTCGCCGCGAGCGACCGATGCCAGCCGCCTTATCTTGACACCCGATAATTTGATCAACGCAGCGCTCGTCGGCATCGACTTCGGCAAGACCGATTTCGAAGCCAGTCTCGAAGAACTCAGTCTTCTCGCCTCCAGTGCGGGGGCCCGTCCCGCCGTCACCCTCACGGGTCGTCGCGCCAGTCCCGATGCCAAGATGTTCATCGGCAGCGGCAAAGCCGAAGAATTGCGGCTTGTCTGCGAAGCGCACAACGTCGAAATCGTCATCTTCAACCACGCACTGGCACCGGCCCAGCAACGCAATCTGGAGCAGGCGCTTAACAGGCGGGTGGTCGATCGCACGAGCCTCATTCTCGATATCTTCGCGCAGCGTGCCCGCAGCCACGAAGGCAAGCTGCAGGTCGAGCTCGCGCAGTTGCAATACCTGTCGACCCGCCTGATTCGCGCGTGGACCCACCTGGAGCGGCAAAAGGGCGGTATCGGCCTGCGCGGCCCCGGTGAAACCCAGCTCGAAACCGACCGCCGGCTGATCGGCGAGCGCATCAAGATGCTGAAGTCGCGGCTCGACCGGCTGCGCCGGCAGCACAGCACGCAGCGTCGCCAGCGCGCGCGCAGCGGCACGATGTCGGTGTCGCTCGTCGGCTATACGAACGCGGGCAAGTCGACGCTGTTCAATGCGCTGACGAAAGCGCAGGCCTATGCGGCCGACCAGCTGTTCGCCACGCTCGATACGACGTCGCGGCGCGTGTACCTCGGCGACGAGGCAGGCCAGATCGTAGTGTCCGATACGGTGGGGTTCATTCGCGAACTGCCTCACCAGCTGGTTGCCGCATTTCGCGCGACCCTTGAGGAAACGATCCACGCGGATCTGCTGCTGCACGTCGTCGACGCGTCGAGCGCGGTGCGGCTCGAACAGATCGAGCAGGTGAACGGCGTGCTGCACGAGATCGGTGCGGACACGATCCGGCAGGTGCTGGTGTTCAACAAGATCGACGCCGTGCCCGAGCTGGCGGCCCGCGGCGACGCGGTCGAGCGGGACGAGTATGGTAATATTTCGCGCGTCTTTTTGAGCGCACGCACCGGTCAGGGTCTTGATGCGTTGCGTGCCGCCATCGCCGAGATCGCCTCCGCGGAACACCTTTCCGGCGCGACGTTACCCAACGGCGCGCTCGACGGCGCACCCGTTGAACCGCACGAAGACCACACGATTTCCGAACACGGGCGCTAACCGGTCCCGGCCGGTTCGCTGGCGTCTAATCTGGTGAACAAACTCTGGTGAACGAATACAACGAGCGGAGTACCTGGCGGCGGATGCGCGCCTTGCTGTCAATCAACGATCCCCGCTGGGGACGCGGCGAAGGCAAGGGCAACGACGGATCCCGTCCGCGTGCGAACGAATCGAAGCGTCCGCCCGGTGGCGACGGTGACGGTCCGCCCGATCTCGACGAGATGTGGCGCAACTTCAACCGGCGTCTGAGCGGCCTGTTCGGCGGCAAGGGCGGCAACGGCTTCCGGCCCGACAATGGCCGGGCCGCGCGCGTCGGCGTTGGCATCGTGATCGGCGTGCTGGTCGCGGTCTACGCAGGCAGCGGGCTGTTCGTCGTGCAGGAGGGCCAGACGGGCGTCGTGCTGCAGTTCGGCAAGCTGTCCGGCACGGTTGGCCAGGGCGTGCACTGGCGCGCACCGTATCCGTTCGCGTCGCACGAGATCGTCGACACATCGCAGGTCCGTTCGATCGAGATCGGCCGCAACAACGTCGTGCGTCTCGCGAACGTGAAGGAAGCGGCGATGCTGACGCGCGACGCCGACATCGTCGACGTGCGTTTCATCGTCCAGTACCGCATTCGTTCGGCAACCGACTACCTGTTTCGCAGCGTCGACCCGGAGCGCAGTGTGTCGCAGGCCGCCCAGGCCGCGGTGCGTGCGATCGTCGGCACGCGCAGCGCGGCCGACATGCTGAACCAGGATCGCGACGCGCTGCGCGAGCAATTGTCCGCCGCGATCCAGCGCGATCTCGATCGCTACCAGTCGGGCCTCGAGATCACGGCCGTCACGATGCAGAACGTCGCGGCACCCGAGCAGACACAGGCCGCATACGCCGAAGTCGCGAAGGCGCGCGAAGATCGCGAGGCCGCGAAGCGTGCGGCGCAGGCCTATGCGAACGACCTGCTGCCGAAGGCGCAGGGCGATGCCGCGAAACTCGCCGATGAAGCGAAGGCGTATGCCGATCGCGTGGTGACGCAAGCAGAAGGCGACGCCGACCGGTTCAAGCAGGTCTATGCACAGTATTCGAAAGCGCCCGCGGTGATCCGTGAGCGGATGTACCTCGAGACGATGCAGGAAATCTATTCGAACGCGACGAAAGTGTTCGTCGGCAACAAGGGTGGCAACAGCGTCGTGTATCTGCCGCTCGACAAGCTCGTCGAGCAGGGGCGACAAAACGTCGCGAATGCCACGAATGCCGCGACGCCGGCCGGTGCATCCGAGCCCGCCGCGGCGTCGGCCCCGGCTGCCGCTGCATCGAGCGCACCCGCGAGCGCGGCTTCGTCCGCGGCGGCGCCCGCACCGGGCAGCGACGTGCTGCGGTCGCGCGAAGCGTTCCGCAGCCGCTCGCGTGAAGACGATACGAAGTAACGGAGAGCGCAGAACATGAACCGAATCATTGCGCTCGTCGTCGCAATCGTGATCGCCGCCTTCGCGGCGTCGTCGACCGTCCTGACCGTCGACCCGCGCCACACTGCCGTGTTGTCGGGCCGCGACGGCGCGCAACCCGAACTCGCGGGTCCCGGCATTCATTTCAAGTTGCCGCCGCCGCTGCAGACGGCGACGCTGATCGACACGCGCCTGCAATCGCTCGAGTCGTCGGATCCGTTGCAACTGGCGACCGAAGACAAGCACGATCTGCTTGTCGCGTATGCGGTCAAGTACCGGATCAGCGATCCGATGAAGTATTTCACGGCGACGGGCGGCGACCCGGCGGCTGCCACCGAGCGTCTGGCCGGCGCGCTGAAGAGCGCACTCGGCGACGCGTTCGGCAAGCGCGCGCTCGACGACGCGCTCGGCGGCCAGCGCGACATTGCCAATGCGGTGCGCGAGGCGGTTCGCGCGAAGGCATCGGGCTTGGGCGTCGACGTGGTCGACGTGCAGTTGACGCGTGTCGACTTGCCGGCTGCGCAGACGGATGCCGTCTATCAGCGGATGATTGCCGCGCTGCGCGACCAGGCCGCACAGGTGCGTGCGGGTAGCGCCGCCGATGTCGAGCAGATCAAGGCCGACGCGGAACGCGAACAGCAGGCGGTGCTCGCGAATGCGTACAAGTCCGCGCAGATGGTCAAGGGCGAGGGCGACGCGAAGGCCGCGTCGATCGCCGCCGAAGCGTTTGGCCGTGATCCGCAGTTCTATCAGTTTTATGCGAGCCTGCAGGCTTACCGGAATACCTTCAAGCGCAACGACATCATCGTCGTCGACCCCGACAGCGAGTTTTTCCGCTTCATGCGCAGCTCGACGGGCGGTGCCGCACCGGCGGCACCCGCTCCCCGCAAACACTGACCTTGGGGCGCCGCATCGAGCGGCGCCGTCGCTCGCATGGATCTGGCTGGCTCGTTGTTGCTCGCGGTAGCACTGATGCTGATTATCGAGGGGGCGTTCCCCTTCGTGTTTCCCGTCGCCTGGCGCGACACGTTTCGTAGAATAGCGGAGCGGCCGCCGCATCATATCCGGATCGGCGGGCTCATCGTGATGGCGCTCGGGCTCGTCCTGTTGCTGCTCGCCACCTGATCCGGACGGCGCACCCGCCGTTCGTTCCGCCCGATTTCCGATTTCCGATTCATCTCGCGGCGCGCGTGTCGCGCCCTGTTTCCTGTCGTAGGACCGTACCGATGTCGACCTGGTTACTTCCCGAGAATATCGCCGACGTACTGCCGTCGGAAGCGCGCAAGATCGAGGAGCTGCGCCGCAGGCTGCTCGATCGCTTCCGTTCGTACGGCTACGAAATGGTGATGCCGCCGCTGCTCGAATATCTCGAGTCGCTGCTGACGAGCGGCGGCGCCGACCTGCGCCTGCGCACCTTCAAGCTGGTCGATCAGCTGTCGGGCCGCACGCTCGGCCTGCGCGCGGACATCACGCCGCAGGTCGCGCGCATCGATGCGCACCTGCTGAACCGCCAGGGCGTGACGCGCCTCTGCTATGCGGGCCACGTGATGCATACGCGTCCGCGCGGCCTGCATGCGACGCGTGAACAGATCCAGATCGGCGCCGAAATCTACGGTCATGCCGGGCTGGAAGCCGATCTGGAGATCCAGCAGCTGATGCTCGACGCACTGCACCTCGCGGGGCTGTCGCGGATCCGTCTGGATCTGTGTCACGCGGGCGTGCTCGCGGCGCTGCTCGCACGCGACGCGCAGGCCGCCGAGCGCGGCGAGGCGCTGCACGACGCGCTGTCGGGCAAGGACGTGCCGCTGCTGAACGAACTCACCGACGATCTCGGCGCCGATACGCGCGCGGCGCTGCGGGCGCTGCCGCATCTGTACGGCGACGCGAGCGTGCTCGACGAGGCACGTGCACGCCTGCCGGTGCTGCCCGAGATCACGCGCGCACTCGACGATCTCGCGCAGCTCGCGGCGCAGGCGAAGGGCGTCGAGGTGGCGATCGATCTCGCCGACCTGCGTGGCTACGCGTACCACAGCGGCGCGATGTTTACGGCGTACATCGACGGCGTGCCGAACGCGATCGCGCGCGGCGGCCGTTACGACCACGTGGGCCAGGCCTACGGTCGCGCCCGCCCGGCGACGGGCTTCTCGCTCGACCTGCGCGAGCTCGCGCGGATTTCGCCGATCGAGGCGCGCGGCACCGCAATTCTCGCGCCGTGGGCACAGGACGACGCGCTGAGCGCGGCCGTTGCGGCGCTGCGCGATGCGGGCGAGGTCGTGATCCAGGCGTTGCCGGGGCACGACCACGTGCTCGACGAGTTCGCGTGCGACCGTTCGCTCGTCGAGCGTAACGGCGCATGGGTGGTCGAACCCCGTTAAACAGGCGTTCGCGGGCCGTCGTTCGGCGTGCATATCGTTGAAGCGAAACGGAAAAATTCGGAATCGCCCGCGAACATAGGTAGAATACGTTTTTAACCAGCTAACGAATCAACATGTCTGCCAGCGCAGTGAACGTGACTCCCGGGCGCAATGTCGTCGTCGTGGGAACGCAATGGGGTGATGAAGGCAAGGGCAAGATCGTCGACTGGCTGACGGACCACGCTCAGGGCGTCGTGCGTTTCCAGGGCGGTCACAACGCCGGCCACACCCTCATCATCGGCGGCAAGAAAACCATCTTGCGCCTCATTCCGTCGGGCATCATGCGTGAAGGCGTCGCCTGCTACATCGGCAATGGCGTTGTCCTGTCCCCCGAGGCACTGTTCAAGGAAATCGGCGAGCTGGAAGAGGCCGGCGTGAACGTGCGCGATCGCCTGTTCATCTCCGAAGCCACGACGCTGATCCTGCCGTACCACATTGCGATCGACCAGGCGCGCGAGGCGCGTAAGGGTGCGGGCAAGATCGGTACGACCGGCCGCGGTATCGGCCCCGCGTACGAAGACAAGGTCGGCCGCCGCGCGCTGCGCGTGCAGGACCTGTTCGACGCAAAGACCTTCGCCGACCGCCTGCGCGAGAACCTCGATTTCCACAACTTCGTGCTGACCCAGTACCTGGGTGGCGCGGCCGTCGATTTCCAGGCCACGCTCGACACGATGCTCGGCTACGCCGATCGCCTGAAGCCGATGGTGGCCGACGTGTCGCGCCGCCTGTACGACGCGAACAACGCCGGTCAGAACCTGTTGTTCGAAGGCGCGCAAGGCACGCTGCTCGACATCGACCACGGCACCTATCCGTTCGTCACGTCGAGCAACTGCGTCGCGGGTGCGGCATCGGCCGGCGCTGGCGTCGGTCCGCAGAAGCTGAACTACATCCTCGGCATCACGAAGGCGTACTGCACGCGCGTCGGCTCGGGCCCGTTCCCGAGCGAGCTGTACGACGCGGACAACCCGCAGCGCCAGGACCAGGTCGGCGTTACGCTGGCGAACGTCGGCAAGGAATTCGGCTCGGTCACCGGCCGTCCGCGCCGCACCGGCTGGCTCGACGCGGCGGCGCTGCGCCGCTCGATCCAGATCAACGGCGTGTCGGGTCTGTGCATGACGAAGCTCGACGTGCTCGACGGCCTCGATGAAGTCAAGCTGTGCGTCGGCTACAAGATCGACGGCAAGGACGTGGACATCCTGCCGCGCGGTGCGGCCGATGTCGCGCGTTGCGAGCCCGTGTACGAAACGTTTGCCGGCTGGAAAGAAAGCACCGTCGGCATCAAGGCGTGGGACGCGCTGCCGGCGAATGCTCAGGCATACCTGGCCCGTGTCCAGGAAGTGGCCGGCGTGCCGGTCGACATGGTTTCGACGGGGCCGGATCGCGACGAGACGATCCTGCTTCGCCACCCGTTCAAGGTGTAATTCTCAGCATGACGCAGCAAATCACGATGACGGCGGCAGACTTGATGACCGATCCGCGCAACGACGACAAGAACCTGTGGGTGGGCTGGGACGAATACCATCGTCTGATCGAGCTGCTTGCGCTCCAGGTGCATGCATCGGGCTGGAAGTTCGATCAGATCCTGTGCCTCGCGCGCGGCGGTCTGCGCGTCGGCGACCAACTGTCGCGCATCTATGACGTCCCGCTCGCGATCCTCGCGACGAGTTCGTACCGCGAAGCGGCCGGCACCGAGCAGGGCGAGCTCGACATCGCGCAGTACATCACGATGACGCGTGGCAACCTCGAGGGCAACGTGCTGCTGGTCGACGATCTCGTCGATTCGGGCGTCACGCTCGCGCGCGTGCAGGAGCACCTGAAGGAGCGCTATCCGGCCGTCAAGGCCGTGCGCTCGGCGGTGCTCTGGTACAAGGGTTGCTCGAAGATCAAGCCTGACTATCACACGCAGTATCTGCCGACGAATCCGTGGATTCATCAGCCGTTCGAAGAGTGGGACACGGTTCGTCCGCATAATCTCGAGGCGTGGATCAAGCGCGGTCGTGCGCAGCGCGACGGCTCGGGCGCGTAAGTGTCCGGCTGATCGAAGGAAAGCCTTGTACGGCGCCGCTTGCGGCGCCGTTTTTCATTGCGGCGCCGGGCTGGTGGGTACCACAATCGGTCTTGACGGTAGGCAGACGGCGCGGCCCCGGCTATGATGGCAGCCCTGCCACAGCTCGCGCAGGATTGCATGCGCAGCGTGGATCACGTGGCTTCAGGGCAACAGGGCAGGACGGTTTTTCAGGGGGGCGCGAGTAGAATAGCGCTCGTTTTGTCCGAACCGGACCCGATTATTAAGCTTCATATGAACGACACGATCCAGGCGACCGACGCAGCCCATGCGCATTCGACGCACCAACACTCGATGCGGGCGCTTGCGATAGCGGCCATCGGCGTCGTGTTCGGCGACATCGGCACGAGCCCGCTGTATTCGCTGAAGGAGGCGTTCAGCCCCGCACACGGCATTCCGCTCACCGAAGGCTCGATTCTCGGGGTGATCTCGCTGCTGTTCTGGGCGATCATCCTGGTGGTCGGCATCAAGTATCTACTGTTCGTGATGCGGGCCGACAACAACGGCGAGGGCGGCGTGCTCGCGCTGATGGCGCTGTCGCTGCGGCCGCTCGACTCGAAAACCCGCGTCGCGGGCGCGCTGATGGCGCTCGGTATCTTCGGCGCGTGCATGTTCTACGGCGATGCGGTGATCACGCCGGCGATTTCCGTGATGTCGGCCGTCGAAGGTCTGGAGATCGCGACGCCGCACCTGTCCCATCTCGTGATGCCGATCACGATCGTGATCCTGATCGCGCTGTTCTGGATCCAGCGTCACGGTACCGCGATGGTCGGCAAGCTGTTCGGGCCGATCATGGTGCTGTGGTTCATCGCGATCGCGGCGCTCGGTGTGTATCACATCGCGCGCGTGCCGGGCATCATCGCGGCGATCAACCCGTATTACGCGGCGTCGTTCATGTCGGAGCATGTGCTGCAGGCTTATGTCGTGCTCGGTTCGGTCGTGCTGGTGCTGACCGGTGCGGAAGCGCTCTACGCGGACATGGGCCACTTCGGCGCGAAGCCGATTCGCCTCGCCGCATACGGGCTCGTGATGCCGTCGCTCGTGCTGAACTACTTCGGCCAGGGCGCGCTGCTGATCCAGAACCCGAAGGCGATCGAGAACCCGTTCTTCCTGCTGGCGCCGGAGTGGGCGCTGCTGCCGCTCGTCGTGCTGTCGACGGTTGCGACCGTGATCGCTTCGCAGGCCGTGATCTCGGGCGCGTATTCGTTGACGTCGCAGGCGATCCAGCTCGGCTACGTGCCGCGCATGAAGGTGCTGCATACGTCCGAGCTGGCGATCGGCCAGATCTACGTGCCGGTCGTGAACTGGCTGCTGCTGTTCGTGATCCTCTGCATCGTGGTCGGCTTCAAGAGCTCTGACAACCTCGCCGCCGCGTACGGTATCGCGGTGACGGCGACGATGGTGATCACGACCGTGCTCGCGGCTGTCGTGATGGTGAAGGTATGGAACTGGAACCGGCTGCTCGTCGGCGCGATCATCGCGGTGTTCCTCGCGGTCGACCTCGGCTTTTTTGGCGCGAACCTGCTCAAGGTCGCGCAGGGCGGCTGGCTGCCGCTCGGCATCGGCGCGCTGCTGTTCTTCCTGCTGATGACCTGGTACAAGGGCCGCCACATCGTCAAGGAGCGTACGGCTGCCGACGGTATCCCGCTCGAGCCGTTCCTGCAGGGGCTGCTCGCGCACCCGCCGCACCGTGTGTCGGGTACGGCGATCTACCTGACCGGTAACGACAAGCTCGTGCCCGTCAGCCTGTTGCACAACCTGAAGCACAACAAGGTGCTGCACGAGCGGACCATTTTCCTGACGTTCGTCACGCGCGACATCCCGTACGTGCGCGACGACAAGCGCCTGAGTTCACGTGACGCGGGCGGCGGTCTGTACATCGTCAAGGCCGAATACGGCTTCAACGAGACGCCGGACGTGAAGGCCGTGCTCGAGGAATTCGGCCGCACGCACGACATGACGTTCGAACTGATGGACACGTCGTTCTTCCTCGCGCGCGAAACGGTCGTGCCGACGCATCTGCCCGGCATGTCGATCTGGCGCGAACGCGTGTTCGCATGGATGCATCAGAACGCGGCGAAGCCGACCGACTTCTTCTCGATCCCGGCGAACCGCGTCGTCGAGCTCGGCACCAAGATCGAAATCTGATCGGCGCACGGGCCGCATATGCGGCCTATGTCGATCCGGCAACGTTTGCCGAAGCCATGAAAAAGCCCGCCTTCCGGCGGGCTTTTTTGCGCGTCGACAGCCTTCGCGTGTTCAGCGCTTCAGCTTCGCGAACGCCGCGGCCATCGCGCCGGCCGGTTCAGGCTCGCGCGAACGCTGCGGGCGCGCCGCGCCGCGGCCGGCATTGCCGCGATCCTGGCCGCCGCGCGGCGCCATGCCGGGCGCGGCCGCTTCGTCGTCGAGGCGCATCGTCAGCGAAATGCGCTGACGCTTTACGTCGACGTCGAGCACCTTGACCTTGACGACCTGGCCGGCCTTCACGACTTCGTGCGGATCCTTGATGAACTTCGTCGACATCGCGGACACGTGGACGAGGCCGTCCTGGTGCACGCCAACATCCACGAATGCGCCGAACGCCGCGACGTTCGTCACGACACCTTCAAGCAGCATGCCCGGCATCAGGTCAGACACCTTTTCGACGCCGTCACGGAACGTTGCGGTCTTGAATTCGGGGCGCGGGTCACGACCCGGTTTTTCGAGTTCGGACAGGATGTCGCGCACGGTCGGCAGGCCGAAACGTTCGTCAACGAATTCGGTCGGCGACAGGCCGGACAGCGCATCACGGCTGCCGAGCACGTCGTCGATCCGCTTGTTGATCCTCGCGAGGATCCGTTCGACGACCGGATAAGCCTCCGGGTGGACCGACGAGCGGTCGAGCGGATTCTCGCCGCCGTTGATGCGCAGGAAGCCGGCTGCCTGTTCGAAGGTCTTGTCGCCGAGGCGCGGCACCTTGCGCAGGTGATCGCGCGACGGGAACGGCCCGTTCGCATCGCGGTAGTCGACGATGTTGCGCGCGAGCGTGGCGTTCAGGCCCGAGACGCGTGCGAGCAGCGCGACCGACGCGGTGTTCGCGTCGACGCCGACCGCGTTCACGCAATCCTCGACCACCGCGTCGAGCGAGCGGGCGAGTTCGCGCTGGTTCACATCGTGCTGGTACTGGCCGACGCCGATCGCCTTCGGCTCGATCTTCACGAGCTCCGCGAGCGGGTCCTGCAGGCGGCGGGCGATCGACACGGCGCCGCGCAGCGACACGTCGAGTTCCGGGAATTCCTTTGCGGCCAGTTCGGACGCCGAGTAGACCGACGCGCCGGCTTCCGACACGACGATCTTCTGCAGCCGCAGTTCGGGGTGCTTCGCGATCAGCTCGCTCGCGAGCTTGTCGGTTTCACGGGACGCGGTGCCGTTGCCGATGCTGATCAGCTCGGCCTGCGTCTGCGCGGCGATGCGCGCGAGCTTCGCGAGCGAGCCGTCCCAGTCGCGCCGCGGCTCGTGCGGGTAGATCGTATCGGTCGCGAGCAGCTTGCCGGTGCGGTCGACCACGGCGACCTTCACGCCCGTACGCAGGCCGGGGTCGAGACCGATCACGGCCTTCGGGCCGGCCGGCGCGGCCAGCAGCAGGTCCTTCAGGTTGCGGGCGAACACGCGGATTGCTTCGGCTTCCGCCGTTTCGCGCAGTTGCGTGAGCAGTTCGTTCTCGATGTGCGGCTGCACCTTCACGCGCCAGCACCAGCGGCACACGTCGGACAGCCACTTGTCCGCCGGGCGGCTCTGGTTCGCGATCCCGAAATGGCGCGCGATCATCGCTTCGCCGGGATGCGGGATCTGCGCGTCGAGTTCCTCGCCGAGCCCGAGCTTGACGGTCAGCACGCCGGCATTGCGGCCGCGGAACAGTGCCAGCGCGCGATGCGACGGCACGGTGCGGATCGTTTCCGCGTAGTCGTAGTAGTCGCGGAACTTCTCGCCTTCCTCGTTTTCCTTGCCTTCGACGACCGCGGAGGACACGACGCCCTGGCTGTGCAGGTAGTCGCGCAGCTTGCCGAGCAGTTCGGCTGTTTCGCCGAATTGCTCGGACAGGATGTCGCGGGCGCCGTCGAGGGCGGCCTTCACGTCGGCGACGCCCTTGTCGGCATCGACGTACGCGGCGGCTTCCGTCTGCGGGTCGAGCAGCGGATTCGCGAGCAGCGCCTGCGCGAGCGGCTCGAGGCCGGCTTCGCGCGCGATCTGCGCACGCGTGCGGCGCTTCGGCTTGTACGGCAGATAAAGGTCTTCGAGCACCTGCTTGCTGTCGGCCGCGTCGATCGCGGCGCGCAGTTCGTCGGTCAGCTTGCCCTGTTCGTCGATGCTCGACAGGATCGCCGCGCGGCGATCCTCGAGCTCGCGCAGATACAGGAGGCGTTCCTCGAGCTGGCGCAGCTGCGTGTCGTCCAGGTTGCCGGTCACTTCCTTGCGGTACCGGGCAATGAACGGAACGGTCGAGCCTTCGTCGAGGAGTTGCACTGCCGCCGCGACCTGGCGCGGCTGGACGGACAGTTCGGTGGCGATGCGCTGTACGATCTTGAGTGCTACGGTTTCCGTCATGTCGTGGATGATCTGCCTGCTGAAATCGCGGCGCGGGCCGGCAGGCCGCGCGCCGCGGGCTGCAAGACGGGCCCGCCGGACCAGATGCCGCGGGTGAGTGAAGCGGGGCATTTTGCCATAAATGGCGGAGCGTCCAGCCGGGGGTGATAGAATTTGACACATGTCCCGCAGCTTTCCTACGACGTTGCCAACTTCCCGCATTTCTCTCGTCGCGCTCGGCGCAGCGCTCGCCGCGGCTTTGTCCGCCGGGTCTACCGTCGCGTACGCACAGGCATCGGGCGCCACCGCGCCGGACGCCGCAGTGGCCGCGCCCGTCGCCCCCTCCACCACGCAGGATTTTGACGCCCGTCAAAAAGTGCTCAATCAACGTTCCGCGGAAAACGATTATCGTTATGCCGTGGCGGAGCACGATTGTTACAGCAAGTTCTTCGTCAATCACTGTCTCGGCAATGCGCGCGACCGGATGCGCGAGGAGCGGGCGAGCATCCGTCAGGAGCAGCTCGCGCTCGACGACGAACAGCGCGCGGTGCGGGCGCAGCAGCGCGACCAGCAGCAGGCGTTGAAGCAGGCGCAGAATGCGGCGGAAGCGCCGCAGCGCGCGGCGAACGATGCGGCGAACGCGGCTGCGTTCCGCGACAAGCAGGAGCAGAATGCGCTGAAGCAGGCGCAGCGCGGCGCCGAAGGCCCGCAGCGCGCCGCGAACAAGCAGGCATACGACCAGAAGCAGGCAGACTTCCAGCGCAAGCTCGACCAGGCGCGCCAGCAGGGCGCGCAGAAGGCGCAGGAGCGGGCGGACAACGCCGCGCGCTACGAGCAGAAGCAGAAGGAAGCCGCCCAGCACAAGGCCGATGTCGAGCGGCGTCAGCAGGAAGCGGCCGACAAGGCCAAGCAGCAACAGCAGGGGCAGTAACGTGTTGGATTGATCCGGAGTCAGTCTCGTGCGTGCCGGCACGCCAGTCGGCGCGCTGCTTCGATGAGGAGGCGCATATGCAAAACCGTCCCACGGAACAGCAGCAGGAATTGCACAACCGTTTGGCTGCATTGCAGGAGCAGCACCAGCAGCTCGCTCGGGAGATCGAGCTGAAGGAAGGACACTCCGACATCGATGACATCACGCTGCACCGGCTGAAGAAGGAAAAGCTGGCGGCCAAGGACAAAATCATTTTGCTGCAATCGCAGCTGGAACCGGATAAGCGCGCCTGAGCGCGGCCTGGCAAGCGCCGGCGCCGCTCGGGCGCTGGACACAGGAACGCTTGCCTTGAATTCACCGCTTGATGCCAAACCCGATTCCCGGCGTGACGCGTCGTCCGCCGGGCGCGTTCGTGCGCCCGAAGGCACCTTCGAGCTGAGCCGCAAGCGCGTCGACGAACTCGACACGATCTTCGGCGACGGCGGATTGCTCGCGCGCGCGCTCGACGGCTATCACCCGCGTCAGTCGCAGATCGAGATGGCGCGCGCGGTCGCGTCCGCGATGGAGGCGTCCGCGCGCCGGATGCCCGAGCCGGAGATCTTCGAGACCCGCAAGCGGCCGGCGCGCCGCCTCGGCGAAGGCGACAAGGCGGCCGAATCTGCCGCGGAGGGTGTTGCGCCCGAAGCCGACGGCGACGCTGGCGACAATACGCTGATCGTCGAGGCCGGCACCGGCACCGGCAAGACCTATGCGTACCTGGTGCCCGCGATGCTGTGGGGCGGCAAGGTGATCGTATCGACCGGCACGAAGCACCTGCAGGACCAGCTGTTCCAGCGCGACATCCCGACCGTGCGCAACGCACTCGCGGTGCCGGTGACGGTCGCGATGCTCAAGGGCCGCTCGAACTACCTGTGCCATTACTACCTGCAGCGCACGGCCGACAACGGTCGCTTGCCGTCGCGCCAGGATACCGCGTACCTGCAGGAAATCGTCCGGTTCGCCAAGGTCACGAAGAGCGGCGACAAGGCCGAACTCGCGAGCGTGCCGGAGACGGCACCGGTGTGGTCGATGGTCACGTCGACGCGCGACAACTGCCTCGGCCAGGAGTGCCCGCATTACAAGGAATGCTTCGTGATGCAGGCGCGCCGCGAGGCCCAGCAGGCGGACATCGTCGTCGTCAACCATCACCTGTTCTTCGCGGACATCATGCTGCGCGACACCGGGATGGCCGAACTGCTGCCGAACGCGAACACGGTGATCTTTGACGAAGCGCACCAGTTGCCGGAGACGGCCACGCTGTTCTTCGGCGAGACGCTGTCGACCACGCAGATCCTCGAACTTGCGCGCGACACGGTCGCGGAAGGCCTGAGCCATGCGCGCGATGCGGTCGAGTGGGTGAAGCTCGGCGGCGATCTCGAACGTGCGGCGCGCGACCTGCGTCTCGCGTTCGCGAACGACCAGATCGTGCGCATGTCGCTCGCGCAACTGGGCGACGATCACCCGATGTTCGGCGCGCTCGACGCGCTCGAAGTGGCGCTCGATGCGCTTGCCTCGGCGCTCGCGAGCCAGGCCGAGCGGGCGGAGTCGCTCGGCGCGTGCCTGCGGCGCGCACGCGAGCTGCAGGACCTGCTCGCGGGCTGGGTTGCGCCCGGCGCGGCGGAAGCGGCCGCGAAGGCCGATGCCGCGGCAGCCGGCGACAAGGCGGCCACCGACGACCCGAACGAGAAGGTGCGCTGGGTCGAAGTGTTCGCGCATACCGTCCAGCTGCACGAGACGCCGCTGTCGGTCGCGCCGATTTTCGCGAAGCAGCGCGCCGGCGTGCCCCGCGCGTGGGTGTTCACGTCGGCGACGCTGTCGGTGCGCGGCGACTTCACGCACTACGCGGCCCAGATGGGCCTCAGCTCGCGGCGCTCGATGACCCTCGCAAGCCCGTTCGACTATCAGACGCAGGGCCTGCTGTATGTGCCGCGCAACCTGCCGCAGCCGTCGTCGCCGGCGTTTACCGATGCCGTGTTCGATGCCGCGTTGCCGGCGATCGAGGCATCGGGCGGCGGCGTCTTCATGCTGTGCACGACGCTGCGCGCGGTCGACCGGATCGCGTCGAAGCTGCGCGACGTGATCGAGTCGCGCGGCTGGAACACGCCGCTGCTGGTGCAAGGCGATGCCAGCCGTACCGAACTGCTCGATCGTTTCCGCTCGTACGGCAATGCGATCCTCGTCGGCAGCCAGAGCTTCTGGGAAGGCGTCGACGTGCGCGGCGACGCGCTGTCGCTCGTTGTGATCGACAAGCTGCCGTTCGCGCCGCCTGACGATCCGGTGCTGGCCGCGCGGCTCGACGCGCTGACCAAGAAGGGCTTGAGCCCGTTCGCGGTTCACCAGCTGCCTCAGGCCGTGATCACGCTGAAGCAGGGCGCAGGCCGGCTGATTCGCGCGGAGACGGATCGCGGCGTGCTGATGATCTGCGACACGCGGCTCGTCGACAAGCCTTACGGTCGACGGATCTGGCAGAGCCTGCCGCCGTTCAAGCGCACCCGCGAGATCGCGGTCGTGCAGGACTTCTTCGACGAACATCGCGCGGCAAAGCGCGCGTGATCGCGCTGCCGCCCGCTGCAGGCGGCACCAACAAAAAACCCGGCTCGATGGCCGGGTTTTTTGTTGGTGCTCGGGCGTCGCTCAGAACTGCCACCACGACTTCTTCGTACCGGGGCGCGAATGGCCGGTGATGTACGGGCTGTCCGGGAAGGTCCCCGCGAGCACGCGCTTCGTGTCTTCCGCGAGTTCCGGCTGGTTCAGCTTGCCGTACGACAGGATCATGATGTGCAGCGCGTCCTCGATCGCCGGCGCGCCCTTGTAGTCCTTGATCGCGAGCTGCGCGCGGTTGATCGCCGCGACATAGGCGCCACGCCGATAGTAGTAGTCGGCCGCGTGCACCTCGTGCGAGGCGAGCGCGTTGACGATGTAGCGCATCCGGGCGGCGGCGTCGGGCGCGTACTTGCTCTTCGGGTAGCGGTCGACGACGACCTTGAACGCGTCGTACGATTCGCGCAGTGCCTGCGGATCGCGCTCGCTCATGTCCTGGCCGGAGAAGCGGCCGAACAGGCCGAGATCGTCGTTGAAGTGGATCATCCCCTTCAGGTAGTACGCGTACGGGATATCCGGGTGATCCGGATGCAGCTGGATGAAGCGGTCGACGGCCTGGTCGGCGGCTGCCGCTTCGTTGTCCTTCCAGTTGCAGTACGCGACGTTGATCTGCGCCTGTTGCGCGAAATGGCCGAACGGATCGCGACCTTGCAGCGATTCGAAATATTTCGCGCACTTGCCCCAGTCGCCGCCGGACAGTGCGTCCTGGGCCTCTGAGTATAATTTGTTGTTCGACCAGGTAGCCGTCTCGTCCTGCTTCTGCGGCAAGCCGTGGCAGCCGGCGATGAGGGCCGCGGCCGCTACCGCCGCAGCTCGGGCGGCGACGGTTTTGGCCGTACGTTTGGTCGAATTCATCATGCTCGCATGTCCTAGCTTCAAGTCTCGGTGACCCAGTCTAAATGACCCGTTCAAGTTCGCAGAATGCCCCGCAGGGCAAGTCAAATCGCGAAGATTATAGCCCAAGCGATCGGCCCGCCGACGCTGCGTCGGGCGATTCCCCCGATGACGATCTGGCTGCAGGCGCGATGCAGCCGCCTGTCGTGCCGTCCGCGGCGGTCGACGAGGCCCCGCGCGTCGTCGAAGTGCCGCTGTCGCTCGCGGGTGAGCGCCTCGATAAAGCGCTTGCCCAACTGTTCCCCGAATTCTCCCGCAGCCGCTTGCAGAGCTGGATCGAGGCACAGCGCGTGCTGGTCGACGGCGCGCCGGCGAAGATCCGCCAGCCGGTGCCGCTCGGCGCAAGGATCGAGCTCGTGCCCGACCTGCTGCCGGAGCAGCTGGCGTTCACGCCGGAGCCGGTGCCGCTCGACGTGATCTACGAGGACGACGCGCTCGTCGTCATCAACAAGCCGGCGGGCGTCGTCGTCCATCCGGCTGCCGGCAACTGGAGCGGCACGATCCTCAACGGCCTGCTGCACCGCTACGGCGACGCGGCGGCCGGCCTGCCGCGCGCGGGCATCGTGCACCGGCTCGACAAGGAGACGTCCGGCCTGATGGTGGTTGCGCGCACACTCGCCGCGCAGACCGACCTCGTGCGCCAGCTGCAGGCGCGTACCGTGAAGCGCCGCTATTTCGCGCTCGTATGGGGCATGATGCCCGAAGACGGCACGATCGACGCGCCGATCGGCCGCGATCCGCGCGAGCGCACGCGCATGGCCGTCGTCACCGGCGCGTCGGGCAAGCCCGCGCGCACGCATTTCCGTACGGTTGACACATGCATGTGGCAACGTCAGCCGGTGTCCGCGATCCAGTGCGATCTCGAAACCGGCCGTACGCACCAGATCCGCGTGCACTGCGCGCATGTCGGGCATCCGCTGCTCGGCGATCCGGTGTACGGGCGCGCGCGCGGCAAGCGCTCGGTCGCGCCGCTGCCGGGCGGGTTCGCGCGGCAGGCGCTGCACGCCTGGCGGCTCGGCCTCGTGCATCCGGTCACGGGCAAGACGATGCAGTGGCGTTGTCCGTTGCCGGACGACATGAACGCGCTCGTCGCGGCGCTGGGCTTCGGGCAGGGCGACGAGGAATTCGACGATGAAGATGGTGTCTACGACGATGACGATTTCGCCGGCGAATATCAGGATCACGACGACGATTACGACGATGAGGAGGAGTGAGTGCCGATGACGAACCTGGCGCCGTTGACGTGGCAGGACTGCGTGCGGCCCGACTGGCAGGTGGCGCCGCGCGTGCGTGCGCTGATCACGACGCGCGACGGCGGCGTGAGCGAGGGCCCGTACGGGCGCTGGCAGGACGGCGCCGCGTTGCCGGGCGGGATGAATCTCGGCCAGCATACCGGTGACGATCCGACCCATGTCGCCGCGAATCGCGCGCGCTTGCTCGCGCTGGCGGGACAGTCGCGAGCGGCATGGCTCGAACAGGTTCACGGCGCGCGGATCGTGCGTGCGGACGAAGTGATCGAGGCCGCGCCGGGTGCCGAGGCGCCCGTGCGGGCCGATGCGAGCGTGACGGACCGCGCGGGCGCGGTCTGTGTCGTGATGGTCGCCGATTGCCTGCCGGTGCTGTTGTGCGACGCGCGGGGCCGGGCGGTAGGTGCCGCGCATGCTGGCTGGCGCGGGCTCGCGGCCGGCATCGTCGAGCAGACCGCGGCCGGCGTCGCGGCACTCGCCGGCGGCGCGACGGATGATCTCCATGCGTATCTCGGGCCCGCGATCGGCCCGCGGGCGTTCGAGGTCGGCGCAGACGTGCTCGAGGCGTTTCTCGACACGGCTCCGCAGTCGGAGCATGATGAGACGCGTCAAGCGTTCGTCGTGATCGACGGCGCGCCCGGCAAGTACCTCGCCGACCTCTACGCGCTTGCGCGCCTGCGCCTCGCGCGCGCAGGCGTGACGCACGTGAGCGGCGGGACCGCCTGCACGGTCACCGAACACGCGCGCTTCTATTCGTACCGGCGCGACCGCGTGACCGGCCGCATGGCGGCGGCGATCTGGCTGGCCGATTGACTGCTGACCGCGCACGTGCGCGCGCGGCTTGGCTTGTTGCGCTGCGAAATTGGTTATTGCGATATTGGCGCGGCAATGCGGCGTTGCATGGACAATCGAATGAATAATCGCGAAGTCAAGTCAATCAAAATGTTTTATGTTTCGCCGGAAGCCTTGTCCAGCTTGTTGCGCGCGGATTATCTCCGAGCAGAAATGCTCGGTGGTTTGACGCAGTGCTTCACATGGGGAAAACGATAATGATAAAAATACCGCACTGCGGCAGAATCTGGAGACGCCTCTCCAGAGCATGACGGCCCGGCTCGCAGCCGGCACGCCGCGCGCGAGCAGGATTTCACGATTGACGCTCACGAATCACCGGTAAGGCAGGTAATGACAGCATCGAAAAATTCGTCGACGTCCGCTCAAGCGGGCACTTTCGCGGGCAGCACCGGATTCGACCAGGCTACCCAGCCGATGCAGCAGATGTTCGAGGCATGGCTGAACGCCTGGCGCGGTTTCGCCGATCCGGCGCGCGCTGCAACGGCGGCGACCACGGCGAATCCGTTCGCCGCATTCCAGTTCCCGACATCCGTTCCGTTCCAGATGCCGTCGATGCCCGATCTGGGCGCCTTCGGCGGCCTGGCTTCGCCGTTCGCGGGATTGAAGCTGCCCGTGGCCGCGATCCCGCCTGAACGGCTCCAGAAGCTGCAGGCCGATTATGCGCGCGACTGCGTGACGCTCATGCAGCAGGCCGCCGCCGCGAAGCTCGAGTCGCCGGAACTGAAGGACCGCCGCTTCAGCGCGGATGCCTGGAAGGCGTCGCCCGCGCATGCGTTCGCGGCTGCGTGGTATCTGCTCAACGCGCGCTACCTGCAGGAACTGGCCGACGCGCTCGAGACCGATCCGAAGACGCGCGAACGCATCCGTTTCTCCGTCCAGCAATGGACCGCCGCGGCCGCGCCGAGCAACTTCCTGGCGCTCAATCCCGATGCGCAGAAATCGATCCTCGAGACGCAGGGCGAAAGCCTGCGGCAGGGGATGATGAACCTGCTCGGCGACATGCAGCGCGGCAAAATTTCGCAGACCGACGAATCGCAATTCGTGGTCGGCAAGAACCTCGGGTGTACCGAAGGCGCGGTCGTCTACGAGAACGACCTGATCCAGCTGATCCAGTACGCGCCGAAGACGGACAAGGTGTTCGAGCGGCCGCTCCTGATCGTGCCGCCGTGCATCAACAAGTTCTACATCCTCGACCTGCAGCCCGAGAATTCGCTCGTCGCGCATGCGCTGTCGAACGGCCATCAAGTGTTCCTCGTGTCGTGGCGCAACGCCGATGCGTCGGTCGCGCACAAGACGTGGGACGACTACATGAACGAAGGGCTGCTCGCGGCGATCGACGCCGTGCAGCAGATCAGCGGCCGCGAGCAGATCAACACGCTTGGCTTCTGCGTCGGCGGCACGATGCTCGCGACCGCGCTGTCGGTGCTCGCCGCGCGCGGCGAACATCCGGCCGCGTCGATGACGCTGCTGACCGCGATGCTCGATTTCACCGACACCGGCATCCTCGACGTGTTCGTCGACGAGGCGCACGTGCAGATGCGCGAGCAGACCATCGGCGGCAAGAACGGCGCGGCGCCGGGGTTGATGCGCGGCGTCGAGTTCGCGAACACGTTCTCGTTCCTGCGGCCGAACGACCTCGTCTGGAACTACGTCGTCGACAACTACCTGAAGGGCCGCACGCCCGCCGCGTTCGACCTGCTGTACTGGAACAGCGACTCGACGAGCCTGCCGGGCCCGATGTACGCGTGGTACCTGCGCAATACCTATCTCGAGAACAAGCTCCGCGTGCCGGGCGCGCTGACCGTGTGCGGCGAATCCGTCGACCTGTCGCGCATCGACGTGCCGACCTTCATCTACGGGTCGCGCGAGGATCACATCGTGCCGTGGCAGACGGCTTACGCATCGACGTCGATCCTGACGGGTCCGCTGAAGTTCGTGCTCGGCGCGTCGGGCCACATCGCGGGCGTGATCAATCCGCCGGCGAAGAAGAAGCGCAGCTACTGGGTCAACGACAACGATCTGCCCGGATCCGCGGACGACTGGTTTGCCGGTGCGACCGAGCAGCCGGGCAGCTGGTGGACGACCTGGGTCGAGTGGCTCGACCAGTACGGCGGCCGCAAGGTGGCGCCGCCCGCCAAGGCCGGTTCCGCGCAGTTCCCGGTGATCGAGCCGGCGCCGGGCCGCTACGTGTTGCAGCGCGATTGACGAAAGACGGACAGCGGCGCACGCTGTCCGGTGCACCGCAGTTTTTTAACAGGGCCGGTAGCGATGCGCCGCGTCGTGCGGGCCTGGAGGAAAGGGAAATGACGGACGTAGTGATCGTATCGGCCGCGCGGACCGCGGTCGGCAAATTCGGCGGTTCGCTCGCGAAGATCGCGGCACCGGAGCTGGGGGCGACGGTGATTCGCGCGGTGCTGGAGCGTTCGGGCGTGAAGCCCGAGCAGGTGAGCGAAGTGATCATGGGCCAGGTGCTGGCGGCGGGCTCGGGGCAGAACCCGGCGCGCCAATCGCTGATCAAGGCCGGCCTGCCGACCGCGGTGCCGGGCATGACGATCAACAAGGTGTGCGGCTCGGGCCTGAAGGCCGTGATGC
>NZ_JAIZRQ010000006.1:0-568930 GCF_020419685.1 Burkholderia sp. AU33545
ACGTGAACGGCGGGGCGATCGCGATCGGTCACCCGATCGGCGCGTCGGGCTGCCGGATCCTGGTGACGCTGCTGCACGAGATGGTCAAGCGCGATGCGAAGCGCGGGCTGGCGTCGCTGTGCATCGGTGGCGGGATGGGCGTCGCGCTCGCGGTCGAACGCGGTTGAGCAGGGTCTGACGATATTGCACGCGGACGGCGCCGGCCGGTGCCGCCCGCGTGCGCAGCAACCTTCGCGCGGAACAAGCAACCAACAACAAGCGTGATGTACCGGTGCGCCGTGCCCGCCTTGCGGGTGCCAGCGCATCGCAGCGGTGGGGCGGCAGCATGTGCCATGCCGTCGCTCCGCATCATTGACTACCTTTTTGTCGGTAACTTATAGGATGACTAAGCGAATTGCAGTTGTGACTGGTGGAATGGGCGGCCTCGGCGAAGCGATCAGCATCCGGTTGAACGATGCGGGCCACCGGGTCGTCGTCACGTATTCGCCGAACAACGCGGGCGCCGATCGCTGGCTGACGGAAATGCATGCGGCCGGCCGCGAATTCCATGCGTATCCGGTGGACGTGGCCGACCACGATTCGTGCCAGCAGTGCATCGACACGATCGTGCGGGACGTCGGCCCGGTCGACATCCTGGTGAACAACGCGGGCATCACGCGCGACATGACGCTGCGCAAGCTCGACAAGGTCAACTGGGATGCGGTGATCCGCACCAACCTCGATTCCGTGTTCAACATGACGAAGCCGGTCTGCGACGGCATGGTCGAGCGCGGCTGGGGACGCATCGTCAACATCTCGTCGGTCAACGGCTCGAAGGGCTCGGTCGGCCAGACCAACTACGCGGCCGCGAAGGCCGGCATGCACGGCTTCACGAAATCGCTCGCGCTCGAGATCGCGCGCAAGGGCGTGACGGTGAATACGGTATCGCCGGGCTATCTCGCGACGAAGATGGTGACGGCGATCCCGCAGGACATCCTCGATACGAAGATCCTTCCGCAGATTCCGGCGGGACGGCTCGGTCAACCCGAGGAAGTCGCGGCGCTGATCGCGTATCTGTGCTCGGAGGAGGCCGGCTTCGTGACGGGCTCCAACATCGC
This sequence comes from Burkholderia sp. AU33545, assembly GCF_020419685.1. Taxonomy (NCBI): domain Bacteria; kingdom Pseudomonadati; phylum Pseudomonadota; class Betaproteobacteria; order Burkholderiales; family Burkholderiaceae; genus Burkholderia; species Burkholderia sp. AU33545. The sequence goes on from NZ_JAIZRQ010000006.1 coordinate 1,098, forward strand.
GATCAACGGCGGCCAGCACATGCACTGACGCGCGGCGGCCCGGGCGGCGTTCGCGCGCGCCCGGGCCGTGCTCCCGCTGTATCCAGCGCCGGGATGGCGCGGCACGCGCGCGGTGACGGATCACGGACGCAGGTTCGCCGCGCATGCGGCGGGCCGTGTGCGCCCGCGCTCCGACTACCGCGTCGCGGCACGCGCGCCGCCCCGGCCTCGCATTCCGGAGGAGGCATGGGTGACACCTGGATGGGACTCGCGATCGGCGGCTCGGCACTGGCCGTCGCGCTGACGATGGCGATCGCGCTTCACTGGCTCGAGCGGCGCCGTGCGCGGCTGCTGCGCAACTTCGATCCTCTCGATTGCTGGCTCGTCGCGTATGGCAAGCGCCTGGCGCGCGGGCCGGCGCGTCGCACGCGTAGCGGCGCGCGCTGACGGCGGCGGTGCGGCAACGGCGCGTTCACGCGTCGTGCCGCATCGCGCGCGTTCGTGTGCGGTACGCGGAACGCCCGCGCTCAATCGCTGCTTTTCGCCGCACCTTCGCCCGAATCGTTCTTGTGGAAGATCCGCTTCGTCGTGCGCTTGGTGGCATCCCAGCCCTCGCGCGACGCGTGCGCGATGCCGTGGCCGACCGTCTTCGCGGCGCTCGCGGTTGCGTGGCCGAAGCTTCGCGCGGCCTCGCCGGTCTTGTGCGCAGCTTCTTTCGAATCGCGCTTGATGTCCTGCTTCACTTCCGACATGTCCGCGTGCGCGATCGGGCTGATCAGCGCGAGAACGAACGCGGTGCAAATGAACTGACGTGCTTTCACGACCTGGTTTCCTTGGGGCTAGTCATCGAGGGTCCGCGCGGCCGGCCGGCGGCGGAACGAATACGCCGGCGGCCGATGCATCGAGCATCACCGCGGCGCGGCCGCCGAGCAGCACGCGCTCGCCGCAGCGCAGCGTGAAGCCGTACAGCACGGAGCGGTCGTCGCCGCCGATGCGCTCGGCGTCGACGATCAGCGGCAGCTCGAACGTGTCGAGCCGATCGACGAACGCGTCGACGTTGCGCACGCTCGCCAGATAGCCGGCGCGCGGCCGCGCAGGTTCCGTCTGCGCGTGTTGCGTACCGACCAGCGCGCCGTGCACGGCCATCGCCTGTGCCGCGTATTCGATTCCGCAGACCGATGCGAGCCGGCCGTGCGAGCGAAGCGGGTTGTGCGGATCGCGATGGCTCGTCGCGCTGCAGCGGATCCGCACGGCATCCCATGCTTCGACGCGATCGAGCAAGCACATCGCGCCTTCGTGCGGAATGTGCGCGGCGATCCATGCGCGATCGAGCGTTGCCGTCGTCAGCGCAGGCGTCGGCGTCGTCATTGCGCGTGCTCCGCCGCGGGATTCGCCAGCGCGATATCGACCTGCACGCGCGTATCGTCCAGATAGTCGAGCACGACGCTCGCCGTGTGCCGAGCGGCGAGCGCGTCGAGCAGCGGCAGTGCGCGCGCGGCCGGATTGCCGGTGCGCAGCGCGTCGAGTTCGGGGTTCGCGAGCGTCGTCGCCGGCGCGTCGGTGAGCTGCACGTCGATGCGCGCGAGCGTGCGTTCGCTCGCGTCGGGCACGAGCACGAGCGCGACGCCGAATGCGTCGACGATCGGTCGCACCGCACGCAGCGGCTCCGGATAGTCGGTGTCGTAGGCGATCAGCAGGCTCGGCACATGATCGACCGCGACCTGGCACAGGCTCTCCAGCAAGCCCGCGGCAAAGCTGCCGTCGTGAGCGCACAGCACGTTCGACGTCGCCATCGCGCGGGTCGCGATGCTCCAGTAGCCGGCCGGCGCGTTGTGCACGGAGTTGTGAAAGCGGGTGGGCGACAGGTGGCGATCGTCGCCGGCGAGGGTCTCGCAGATCGCGTGGCAGTTCTGACCGTCGCCGCCGGACGCGCTGAACACGGTCGCGAGCGTGGCGGCATCGCGCCCGCTCGCGGCTGCCGCCTCGAGGCCGACCGCAAGCGCGACGCGCACGACGGGGCCGGTGCGGCGGCGTTCCGCCGGCGGCAGGCTGGCGGGCGGCGGCAGCACGGTGCGCGCGCTCGCATAGGCCGCGCGGCCCGCGAGCACGTCGGCCGCGTGCGGCCAGTCGTTCAATCCCGGCCCGACGAGGCCGACACTTTCGATGAAGGCGGTGAGGGTCATGTCGGCTCCCGGCGGCGGGCATGCTCGGCGCGGCCGAGGATCAGGCTGCAGTTCGTGCCGCCGAATCCGAACGAATTCGACAGGACCGCACGCACGCGCGCCGCGCGGCTCGCGAGCACGTAGTCGGAGGCCAGCGCCGGGTCGGGCTGCGTCGTGTTGACGCCGGCCGGCACGAACTGCTCGCGCAGCGCGATCGCGGCGACGACCGCTTCGAGCGCGCCGGCCGCACCGAGCGTGTGCCCGGTCGCCCCCTTCGTCGAGCTGCACGGCGTGCGCGCGAGCAGCGCGCCGACGGCGCGGCTTTCGGCGGCATCGTTGCTGGGCGTCGCGGTGCCGTGCAGGTTCACGTAGTCGATGTCGCCTGCCGCGAGGCCGGCCGACGCGAGTGCCTGTTCGATCGCGATGCGCGCGCCGAGCCCTTCCGGATGCGGCGACGACATGTGATGCGCATCGCTCGATTCGCCGATGCCGAGCAGCAGGATCGCGTCTTCGTCGAGCGCGGCGCGTGTATCCGGCACGCGTTCGAGCAGCGCGAACGCAGCCGCTTCGCCGATCGAGATGCCGTCGCGCGCGACGTCGAACGGCCGGCACGGGCTGCGCGACAGCAGTTCGAGCGAATTGAAGCCGTACAGCGTCGTCAGGCACAGCGAATCGACGCCGCCGACGATGGCCGCATCGATCAGCCCCGCTTCGATCATCCGGCGCGCGGAGCCGAATACCTTCGCGCCGGACGAACACGCTGACGAGATCGCCATCGCCGGCCCGCGCAGCGCGAAATACGCGCGCACGAATGCGGCCGGCGAATACGGGTTGTGCGTGTGCGCATAGCGGAACCCTGCGGGCAGCGCGCCGCTCGCCGGATCGCGTTGCTCGTACGCGCGTTCGGTCTCGAGGATGCCGGACGTGCTCGTGCCGATGAACACGCCGACGCGCGCGGCGCCATGGCGCGATACGGCCGCCGCGACGCGTGCGTCGAAGCCGTCCTGGACGAGGCCGAGTTGTGCGAGGCGGTTGTTGCGGCAGTCGAAGTCGGCGAGATCCGTGCGCACGGGATGCGCATCGACGCCGTCCACCGCGCCGATCCAGGTGTCGAGATCGGCGCGTTCGAAGTCGCACGGCGTGAGCCCGCCGCGTGCGTTGCGCAGCGCGTCGAGGGTCGCATCGAGGCCGCTGCCGATGCAACTGGTGGCGGTGAAGTGCGAGAGCAGGAGAGGTTTCACGAGGGTCGTATCCGGTGGCCGGAACGGGCGCCGCAGCAGGGCTGGCGGGCGCGCCGGGCAGGGTCAGATTTTATCAAACGGGGGGGCCGGCGTGCCGGGCTGGGCGGGCGATTCGGGCGCGAGCGCGGCGCGCAGCGTGGTCCAGTGCAACTGCGCATCGGCGGCCGCGCGCAGCAGCGCCGGCAGCACGTCGAGCACGACCGGTTCGCCGCGCGCGTCGCGTGCCGCGTGGCCGTCGTGAACGAGCAGGATGTCGCGCGGCGCCAGACCGTCGAGCAGGCGGCGCGTGACGATGTCCGCGTCGCTCGCGCGCGTGTCGAAGCCGCGGCGCGTCCAGCTGGCGAGCTGCAGGCCGAGCTCGCACAGCACCGGCTCGAGAAATGGATTGCGCAGGCCGGCCGGCGCGCGGAAGAAGCGCGGGCGCGTGCCGGCGATCTCGGTCAGCGTCTGCTGCGCGGCCGCGATCTCGCGCCGCAGCGCGGCGGGTCCCGACAGCGAGAACGTATGCCGGTGCCGCTGGCTGTGGTTCTCGACCGCATGGCCGCGCGCGACGATCGCTTCGATCCACCGCGGATGGCGGCGCGCGAGATCGCCGATGCAGAAGAACGTCGCGCGCGCATCGTGACGATCGAGCAGGTCGAGCACACGCGGCGTGACGTCGGGGTCCGGGCCGTCGTCGATCGTCAACGCGATCCGGCGGCCGGCGCCGGCCGGCAGGCGCGTCCAGTTCGGTCCGAGCAGCGCGCTGCGCGGCCACAGGCCGGCGGCAGTCAGCGCGAGATGCGACGCGACCACGCCGCCGGCTGCCCACGGCCATGCAGCCGGTTGCGCGACGACGGCCGCGAGCGCGCCCGCGTGCAGCGCCGCCGTGCCCGCGATCAGCGGCGTCGGTTTCCAGCGGCGCGCATCGCCCGGCTGCCGCGGTGGAACGGACGACGGCGCATTCATGCGCGGGCTCCTGTCAGGTCGGGACGAGCGCTGCTCGTCGCTGCGGCGCGTGGCGCGAGAATCGCGGCGAACGCGAGCGCGAGCATCGCGCCAGGGCCGACGGTCAGCCCGAAGGTTTCGAGCAGCGGCACGCGCGACAGCGCGAGCAGGCCGAAGCCGGCCACCGTCGCGAGGTTCGCGATCAGCAGCGACACGAGCGTGTGCGGCGTGACCGGTTGTGCGTCGTCGCGCTTGTTGAAGAACAGCGCATAGTTCGAGCCGACCGCGACGATCAGCAGCATCCCGACGAGATGCAGGATGGTCAGCGGCACGCCGGCGAGCGCGAAGCCGGCCGTCACCACCAGCACGGCCGCGACCAGCGGCGCGAGCGCGCGCACGACGCGACGCGGCGAGCGCAGCGCGATCAGCAGCAGCACGGCGATTGCCGCGAAACCCGCGAGCGACAGCCGGATGTCCTCGTGCACGTAGTTCACGTACAGGCGGTCGGCCTCGGCCTTCATGTCGACGAACAGCGCATCCGGCACGCCGGCGCGCGCGACCGCCGCGCGGATCGGCGCGGCATCGAGCGCCGGCGTGGCCGCCGACGCGGTACGTGCGGTATCAGGCGCGCGCAGCGGCAACATCGCGCTCCAGCGGCCCGCGCGCTCGGTCAGCAGCGCGTCGACGGCGAGCGCCATCGACGTGCCGCGCAGGTCCGCGCGCGTGATCGGCGGCGCGCGGCGTGCGGTCTCGACATCGGCGATGAACGGTGCGAACAGCTCGGGCCGGACCGAGATCGGCTGGTTCGCGACGGCCGCACGCATGCGCGTGGCAAGCACGTCCGCGTCCGGCAGGCTCGCCTGGCGCGCGCGCTGCGCGGCGTCGCTCGGCAGATAGCGCGCGGGACTTTCGAAGCCCGCGAGCGTGCCGCGATCGACGAGCGGCTGCAATTGCGCTGCGACCTCTTCCGCGCGTTCGAGCGCGGCCTGTTCGGTCGGCGCGGAAATCATGACGAGGTAGCGCACGTCCGGCGCGCCGATATCGGCGCGCAGGCGTGCGTCGAGTGCCTGCGCGCGGGCGGGAACGGGGCTCAGCGCTGCAAGCTCGCGGCTCCACAGGCCGTCGCGATGCAACACGAGCGTCGCGCACGCGGCGAGCACGAGCGCGGCGAGCGGCCAGCGCAGCCGCGGCGCCGCGGCGGCCGCACGCGCGAGCACCGCGCCGACGCGCGACACGTCGCGAATCGCGACGTGCTCGCCGCGCAGGTGAGGCAGCACGAAGCGCGTGACGAGCGCGGCGGCCGTCAACCCGGCGATCGAGTACAGCCCGAGCTGCACGAGGCCCGGAAAACCGGAGAACAGCATCGACGCAAAGCCGCACACGGACGTCAGTACGCCGAGCCTGATCGTCGGCCAGTACGTGGCGACCCATGCGCGCGTCGCGTCGGCAGGCCGCGCGGTGCCGCGCGCGCCGACCTGCGCCGATTGCACGAACAGGTAGATCGAATAGTCGACGGCTTCGCCGATCAGTGTCGTGCCGAAGCCGAGCGTCAGCCCGTGGACCGTGCCGAACACGATGCTGACCGCCGCGATGCCGGCCGCGATGCCTGTCAGCACCGGCAGCAGCCCCAGCGCGAGCGTGCGCGGCGAGCGGTACAGCGTCATCAGCAGCGCGACGATCAGCACGACGCTCGCCGTCGACAGCCGCTCGACGTCGTGCCGGATCGTGTCGCGCGTGTCGACCGAGAACACGCCGGGGCCGGTCATCGCGAGCGTGTACGCGGCGCGGTTCGACAGCGTCTGCGTCGCGGCCGAGAACGCGTGGCGCACCGCGTCGATCGCGCGCGCCTGCGCGTCGGTGTCGGAGCCGGCGGCGGCCGTCTGCACGACCAGCACCGCGCGCGTGCCGTCGCGCGACGTCCACACGCCATCGCGCATCGCGGGCTGCGCGCCGCTGTCGAGCTGGTCGACGAGCGCGGTCACTTCGCCGGTCGGGTCGCGCGGCAACATCGCCTTCGCGACGAGGCCCGCCGACGAGCTCAGCAGGTCGAGGCTGTCGCCGAGCGCCTGGTGCAGGCCGCCCGCGCTGAAGCGTTGCGGCGAGACGGCCGGGCTCAGCAGATAACGATGGTCGAACACGAACTGCCGGTCTTGCACGTCGTTGACCGCTTCGCCGTTGTTGATCGCCGAGAATTGCCGGTCGGCGCGCAGCGTGCCGGCGACGCGCCGCGACAGCGCGGCGCGCGTGGCCGCATCGCCGCCGTCGATCGCGACGAGGATCAGCCGCGACACGATGCCGTCACGCAGTTGATCGACGAGCACGCGCTGCCCGGCGCTCGGCGCGCTCGGCAGGAATGCGGACAGGTCAGTCGTGAAATGCGCACGGGCGATCGCGATCCCGCATGCGACGAGCGCAACCAGCCACACGAGCACGGCGCGCTGCCGCCACGCGGACGGGCGATGCGCGACGGGGGCGGTCGGCCGGGTGCGCTCGTCCATCACTTCGCCGGGACGGGTTGCAGCCGCATCGTCGAATGGTCGCCGTCGGCCTGCCGGATCGCGACGCTGCGCAACTCGTCGCGCGAGCCCTCGAGCGTGATCGTGCTGACGACCTTCAGCATCCGCGAATCGAGCGGCGTGAGCATCAGCGTCCAGTCGTCGCCGCGACCGGCGAGTGCGACCTTGTAGACCTGCTCGAGCGCGTAACGATTGCCGGCGAGCGTCGCGCGGATGCTGTCGATGAACGCACCGAGTTCCGGATAGCGCGCGAGCGCGAGCGTGTACTTGCGGTTGTTGCGCTCGACGGTGAGCATGTCGCCGTCGACGACGAGATGTTCGGGCTTCGGGCTCAGCGTGTGCTTCTCGAGGTGGTCGGGCGCGACGAACACGAGTTCGCCCGACGATTCGAGCGGTTGCGCGGCGATCGATAGCGTCTTCGTCTCGATGAACGTCGCGCGTCCGGACTTGTGCTGCGCGAGCGTCGACATCAGCCGGTCGAGGGTCCACGCCGCACCGGTGTCGGCCGCGTGCGCGGGCAGCGCGAGCGCGACGGCGGCCGTGATGGCGAACGTGCGCGCCGAGCGGCGCAGCGCGGGCGCGGACGGTAGCGGGAACAGCGACAGGAAGCGGAGAACGGCGGTCATGCGTCGGAATCCCTCGTGGCGGACAGGTTGGCGCACGCGCGCGCATCGTCGCGGCGCGCGGCGGCCGTGCCGGTCTGCCAGAAATCGAAATAGTTGAACCAGTTGTACGGGGCCGCGCGGCAATACCTGTCGAGCAGCGCGACGTAGCGCGCGAGCGCCGCGTCGACGGCCGCCGCGCGCGCGTCGCGGCGCACGTCGGAGAAATCGGCGAGCGTCTCGAAGTGCACGTCATAGCGGTTGCCGTCGCGATAGAGGCCCGTCATGAACAGCACCGGGCGCCGCAGCATCGCGGCCATGTACAGCGGCCCGAGCGGGAACGCGGCCGGTGCGCCGAGCAGCGGCAGCCGCCGCATCGAGGTTGCTGCATCGTCGAGCAGCGTGCGGTCGGCGAGCATGCCGACCATGCAGTTCGCGTCGAGACGCTCGCGCACCTTCAGCATCGAGTCGACCTGCCCGAGCGGAATCACGTCCGGTTTCGCGGCCGGGTTCACGGCGGCGAGCGTCGCGTTGATCTTGCGCGCGTTCTCTTCGAACATCGTGACGACGACGCGCAGGTCCGGACGCGTGCGGCCGATCGCGCGCACGACTTCGAAGCTGCCGAGGTGCGCGCCCATCAGGAATGCGCCGCGCCCGCCGGCGAGCGCATCGTCGACCCGCGTTTCGCCATGCAGCCGGATGTCGAACAGGTCGAAGCGGCCGTTCATCAGGTAGATGCGGTCGTGGATCGTCGCCGCGAACGTGAACACGTGCCGGTACACGTCGCGCCAGCGCACTGGACGGTCGAGCACGCGGCGCAGATAGTCGCGTGACGCCGAGCAGGCGACCGGCGAGAACAGCACGAAATAGGTCGCGATGGCGTGCAGCACGACACGCGACGGCCGCCGGCCGAACCGCAGCGAGATCCAGGTCATCGCGCGCAGCAACGCCGCGTTGCTGCGTTCCTGGCGCTCGGCCCATGCGGTGCGCTTCATGGCCGTGCACCCTCCGGCGCGGCGGCCGGTGCGGACAGCACGCCGGTGGCGACGTCGCGTGCGCCGGCGCGCAGCGTGAAGCGGATCGCGCCGCCGGCCGCTGCATCGAACGCGAGATCGAGCGGCTCGCCGGGCGCGACCGGGCTCAGGAATTTCGCGGAAGCCAGCCGCCACGTGTGCAGCGGGCGGTTCAGCGACGCACCGAGCGCGGCGATCGCGTGATCGAGCAGCACGACGCCCGGCACGATCGGATGACCGGGGAAATGACCGGGCAGTGCCGGGTGATCGGCGGGAATCGTGAACGCGAGCGGCGCAGCCGTCACGGCGCGCTCGCTCGCTTCAGCCGCTGCGGCCCGCGTGTGCCGTGCGACGAGCGCGGCGAGCACGTCGCGCGGCAGCTTGCCCGTTTCGTTGCGCGGCAAAGCGTCGACGAACACGAGCGGACGCGGCATGAACGCGGGATCGATCCGTTCGCGCAGCGCGCGCTGCAGGTCGGCCGCGGCGAGCGTCGGCGCGACCACGAGCGCGACGAGCCGCGTGACCGGTTCGCGGGTCGCATCGGCATCGGCCGGCGTGGCGTCGTCCGGCATGAAGAACACGCCGTCGACGACGTCGGCGATCGCGTTCAATTGGTGATTCAGATAGGCGAGCGACGTGCGCTTGCCTGCGATGTTGACGAGGTCTGCCTTGCGGCCGTGCAGCAGGAAGCGGCCGTCGCCGAGCAGTTCGAGCGCATCGCCCATCGGCACGGGGGTTTCGACGTGTCCGCCCGACGCCCACACGGTCGGACCGCTGTCGTCGCCTGCGGTGTCGCGGCCCGGCGCATCATGTGCCGGGCGTGCGTCGAGGCGGATGCCGGGGAACAGCTGCCACGTCGCGCCTTGCGACGTGCGGCGCGTCGCGATCTGGCCGGTCTCGGTGCTGCCGTAGATCTCGACGAGCGGCGCATCGAGCGCGGCCTCGGCTTCGCACGCGAGCTTTTCCGACAGCGGCGCGGTGGCGGACAGCACGAGCGCGGCCGGCGGCAGCGCATGGCCGGCCGACAGCAGTGCGCGCAGGTGAATCGGCGACGTGACGAGCACGCGCGGCTGCGGGATCGCGGCGAGTTCGTCGCGAATGTCGACGGGGTAGAACGGCTGGCGGTTGCTGAACGCGAGGCCGCCGATCAGTGCGAGCAGCACCGTCGACTCGAAGCCGTACATGTGTTGCGCGGGCACGGTGCCGATCAGCGTGGCCGCGCGGCCGTCGAGCAGGCCGAGGCGGTCGGCCGCCGCGCGCACGCAGCCGACCAGGAAGCCCCAGGTCTTGCGATGCGGTACCGGCGCGCCGGTCGAGCCCGACGTGAACACGTACGCCATGATTCGCGACGCGTCGATCTGCGGCACCACGCACGGCGCGTCGTCGGGGAGGTCGCCGGGTGCGGCGTCCGGATAGGCGAAGCGCGGCAGGTCGATCGTGCAGTCCGGCGCGTCGTGCAGGCAGAACGCGTCCGGTGCGAACGACGCGAGCTGGCGCACCATCTCCGGCGTGTGTGTCGACGGCAGCAGGCTGATCCTGCCGGTGACGAGCGCCGCGCACAGGCTGACGGCGAAGCGGTAGCGATCGCGGCACACGTTGAACACGTGGCCGCCGGCGGGCAGCGCGGCGGCCACGCGCGCGACGTCGGCGACGAACGCGCGCACGCTGACGGGCGTGCCGTCGCGCCAGGCAATCACCTGGTCCGGCGAGGAATGGAACACCAGCGGGTAAGTCGGCATAAATCGGCGAAAGCGGGAGACGGTCACCGGCGCGGCCGCGATGCGGCGCCGCGCCGGTCATGAATTCATCGTGACGGCTGCGTCGACGCGCGGTACGCGCGCACCGCGTCGATCATCCTCGGCCGTGCGTCGTGCGGCAGTGCGAAGCGCCGGCACGCATGCTCGGCGGCGAACATCACCGCGACGAGCGGCAGCGACAGGTAGTTCGCGAACGTCGACCATGCGACGATCGGCGCGGTCGCGAACAGCAGCGTCGACACGGCGGCGATCGCGACGAAGAACAGCGTCCATGCGAACGTGATGCGCCGCGTGTAGATCGCGACGGCCGGCGTGATCGTGCCGTGGATCATGGTCGCGAAGCGCGTGCACAGCGGCACCTGGCCGGCCGCGAGCGTGCGGCCGAACAGCAGCGCCAGCGCGAGGTTGAAGCTCGCGTGCTCCAGATACAGGCCCCATTCGAAATGGCGCGCGAGCGGAATGCGCGTGGCCCACAGCGCGGCCGCGGCGAGCAGCCATGCGGACACCAGCCATCCACGCCTCGGCGAGCGCAATGCCGCGCCGAGCGCGAGCAGCAGCGGCGGCACGAGCGCCATCGCGAGGCCGAAGCCGTGCGCGCCGGGAGTCGCGGCCGCGTAGTGCGCGCCGATCTGGTACGCCGCCACTGCGGCGACCGCGCCGACGCCGCGTGCGATGCCGAGCGGCGAGGTCATCGCGGCGCTCCGGGCGCGCGGCGCGTGCGCGCATTGCTGTCGTCCGTCGCGGCGCGGCGGCGGACGGGCGGGCAAACCGGGTCGAGACGAATGGACGGGCACGGCATGGCTGCTGGAAACATCGGACGGATCGCGGCCGGACGCATTCGTCGGGCCGTCAAACATCATATGAATGGCGACCGGGACGCGTGTCCGGGCCGGCTATCGTGCACGCACATTTTAGGGCCGCGGCGCGGCGGTTCGAGGTCGACGCAGCCGGGTTTTGTAACCGAATGTATGGCAGCGCACTGAACCTTTCGCGGCGGCGATTCATTTCCGCCCGACGCGGCTCAAGCGTCTGCTGCGATCGCGGTCCCGAAACCGGCCGCGGCGGGGGCCTTCAGTCTGTAACCAATCCCCGTATACGTGCCGATACCCATCGTCTAGAATCCGCGTAACTTTTACAAACGACCCCCAATAACGCAGGCGGGGAAGCCGGCAGACGCCGGAGGACGGAGATTCGCGCGCGCTTCGCACGCGCCGGGCGTGCACGACGATTGCCGTTTCCGGGTGCCTCCCGCTGCCATGCGCCGCCTGCCCGCAAGCATGATGAACGCACTGGAACAAGAGCTCGCCACGCTGATCATCGGCGAACTGAATCTCGAAGACGTCCCGCTCGAAACGGTGACGGCCGGGACCCCGCTGTATGGCGAGGGCTTTGGGCTCGACTCCATCGACATCCTGGAAATCGCGCTGCTGATCTCGAAGAAATACGGCTTCGAGCTGCGCTCGGACAATCCGGACAACCAGAAGATCTTCGCGACGCTCGGCGCGCTTGCCGAGTACGTCGCCGCGCATCGCACCAAGTGACGGCGGCGCGCGCGAACGCGACGCGGCACGCAGACGACGACGGCACGCGGCGGCGGTCGCTGGACGAACCACGGCCACGTCGATCGAGAGGAAACGCCATGAACGGAGCAATGCGATGCGGGCGCTCGTAACGGGTGGCAGCGGCGCACTCGGGCAGGCGATCTGCGCGGCGCTCGCGCAGGCCGGCCACGAAGTCTGGGTGCACGCGAACCGGAATATCGCGCAGGCGGAGGCGGTCGCGCAGCAGATCGTCGCGGCCGGCGGCACCGCGCATGCGATTGCGTTCGACGTGACCGACGCCGATGCGACGCTCGCCGCGCTCGCGCCGTTCATCGACGACGCACCGGTGCAGATCCTCGTCAACAACGCGGGCATTCACGACGACGCACCGATGGCCGGCATGTCGCGCCGGCAGTGGCATAGCGTGATCGACGTGACGCTCAACGGTTTTTTCAACGTGACGCAGCCGTTGCTGCTGCCGATGATCCGCACGCGGCGCGGCCGGATCGTCAACATCGCGTCGGTCGCCGGCGTGACCGGCAACCGCGGGCAGGTCAACTACGCGGCCGCGAAGGCGGGGCTGATCGGCGCGACGAAGTCGCTGTCGCTGGAGCTCGCGTCGCGCGGCATCACGGTGAATGCGGTCGCGCCCGGCATTATCGAATCGCCGATGGCCGACCCTGCATTTCCCGCCGAACGGATCAAGCAGCTCGTGCCGGTGCAACGCGCGGGCCGGCCCGACGAAGTCGCGGCGATGGTCGCGTATCTGGTATCAGATGCGGCCGCTTATGTGACGGGACAAGTGTTGTCCGTCAACGGCGGGCTCGCATGACGACGCGCGCGGCGTCGGCCTGACGCGAAGCAACGGCGCGCAACGCGGCGCGTGGCCACGACGCCGCGAGCCCGCACCGCATAGTGAGGAAATCGAAGTGTCAGTGTATCCAGTCGACGCCGAACGGCGAGCGTGTTCCCCGTCGTCCGCCACGTCCGCGGTCGCGCGCGAACACACGACAGGCGGAGCCGCCGCATCGCGAGCGGGCATCTCGCCCGCCGCGAACGGCGGCAACCGTGCGCTGCGACTCGTCCAGATCGATCATGCGCGGCTGGCCGCGCTGCTGCACGATGCGCGGCAGCGGGGCGACGCATTCGACCACGTGTTTCCCGGTGCGCTCGGTGCGGTCTGCATCGGTGCGGCTGGCGCGCCGACCGACGCGATGGCCAGCATGCTTGCCGCCGCCGCGCCTGACCTGCCGCGCGCACCGGTGCAGATGGCGCTGCTCGACGCCGGCGGCCACGCACGCGCCGGTGCGGTCTGCGAAATCTGGCAGTGCGACGCGCCCGATCTGCGCAGCGAGCGACGCGGCGCACTGCAGTATCGCTACAGCGAAACGGCGGGGCTCGTGTTCGGCAGCATCGTCGTGCAGGAGGAGCAGGACGCGGCCGATGCGGATCGCGACGGCGGCACGCCGCTCGAGCGCGCGACATACGATGCATACCGCGCGCTGTTCGACGTGCTCGATGCGCTCGGCATTGCGCATCCGCTGCGAATCTGGAATACCGTGCCCGCGATCAACGCGCTGCAGTTCGGGATCGAGCGCTATCGTCAGTTCAATATCGGCAGGCAGCGTGCGTTCGACGCGTGCCGTCGCGCGCTGACGGGCAGCGTGCCGGCGGCCTGCGCGCTTGGCTCGGTCGTGCCCGTCGCGGGCGACACGCCGCCGGCCGCGCCGCTCGCGATCCATTTCATCGCGACCCGCACGCCGGCCGATCCGGTCGAGAACCCGCGCCAGGTCAGCGCGTATCACTACCCGGCGGAGTACGGCCCGCGTGCGCCGACGTTCGCGCGCGCGGCCGCGTGGCCGGGCGACGATGCCGCGCCGTTGCTGTTCGTGTCGGGCACCGCCAGCATCGTCGGGCATCGGACCGTGCATCGTGGCGACATCGTCGCGCAAACGCGCGAGACGATCGCGAACCTGGCCGCCGTGCTCGAGCAGGCCGCGCGGCAGGGGCACGGCCCGTTCGCGCTCGCCGACCTGAACTATCGCGTCTACGTGCGCGACGCCGACGATGCCGTGGCGCTCGCCGCGATCGAACGCGCGCTGCGCGATGCGGCGGGCTCCGGCGTGCGGCCGTTGTTCGTCCACGCGGACGTGTGCCGCGACGATCTGCTGGTCGAGATCGAAGCGAGCGCCGGCCATCCGCTGGAGCACCTGTCGTGAAGCGCGCGGGCCTGTCGCTGCGCGAAGGCGGCGTCGACGAAGCCTGTCGGCAGTCGCCTGCAGGTCATAAACTTTTGTCAGGATCCTCGTCTTCGCAATCGGCCGTTCCCATGTTCAAGCTGCACGCCTCGTCCACCCATCTCGTACTGATTCCGAGCTACAACCCGGGCGTCAAGGTCGACACGACCGTGCGCAACGCCCGCGCGCAGTGGAACCCGGTGTGGGTCGTCGTCGACGGCAGCACCGACGGCAGCGCCGAGCGGCTGCAGGCGATGGCCGAGCGCGACCCCGGGCTGCGAGTGATCGTGCTGCCGGAGAACCGCGGCAAGGGCGCCGCGGTGCTGGCCGGGCTCGACGCGGCGGCCGCAAGCGGCTTCACGCACGTGCTGACGATGGACTCCGACGGCCAGCATCCGGCCGACCTGATTCCCGAATTCATGGCCGCGTCGCAGGCGGCGCCGGATGCGATGGTGCTGGGCCTGCCGAAGTTCGACGCGAGCGCGCCGCAGCTGCGCGTGCAGGGCCGGCGGCTGTCGAACGGATGGGCCGACCTCGAGACGCTATGGGCCGGGATCGGCGATTCGCTGTACGGCTTCCGCGTGTACCCGGTCGCTCCGCTCGCCGCGATCATGCATCGCCAGCCGTGGATGCGCGGTTTCGACTTCGATCCGGAAGCCGCCGTGCGGCTGTGCTGGGCCGGGGTTCGACCGATCCGCATCGAAGCGCCGGTGCGCTACTTCGGCGCGCACGAGGGCGGCGTGTCGCATTTCCACTATGGCCGCGACAACGCGCTGCTCGCGTGGATGCACCTGCGGCTCTTCGCCGGTTTTGTGGTGCGGCTGCCGATGCTGGTCGCGCGGCGGCTCACGCGCCGGTCGCGTTCGACGTTCAGCCGGTCATCCGGTCACGGCGATTGATGACGTGATTGCTATCAAATGACTGGGCAATCGCGCCGTTCGTTTCGAATCGGTGAGTAATCAAGCTGTCATTTGATGTAAACGTCTGGTAATTTTCTGCCGGATTATGCAAAATCCCCGCTTCCAAATACAACTACCGAGGGATCCGGGATGCATATCAAGAAAGCGGCGGCAGCGTGTGGCATGGCGTTCCTGTTGAGCGCATGCGGCGGCGTGCAGAATCTCGACGCGAACAGCCTGACGTCGGCGGGGACCAGCCTGTTCAAGGCGGCGACGCTGTCGGACACCGACATCGCGGCGCTGTCGAACGACTCGTGCAAGGCGAGCGACGCCGAATCGAAGATCGCCGCGCCGAATAGCGCGTACTCGAAGCGCCTGACGAAGGTGATGAAGGGCTTCGGCGACATGACGCTGAACGGCCAGAAAATCAACTACAAGGTCTACGTGACCAAGGACGTCAACGCGTGGGCGATGGGCAACGGCTGCGTGCGCGTGTACAGCGGCCTGATGGACATGATGAACGACGACGAACTGCGCGGTGTGATCGGTCATGAAATGGGCCACGTCGCGCTGGGTCACTCGAAGAAGGCGATGCAGACCGCCTACGCGGTCAGCGCGGCACGCACCGCGGCCGGTGCGGCATCGCCGGGCGTCGCGGCCCTGACGAGCTCGCAGCTCGGCGACATCACCGAGAAGTTCATCAACGCGCAATTCTCGCAGACGCAGGAAAGCGCGGCCGACGACTACTCGTTCGACCTGATGAAGCAGAAGAACATGAACCAGAAGGGCCTCGTCACCGCGTTCCAGAAGCTTGCGCAGCTCGATGGCGGCAAGAGCTCGATGATGAGCTCGCACCCGTCGTCGGCTAGCCGTGCGCAGCACATCCAGGATCGCATCGCGAAGGGCAGCTGATCGCCGCCTGGGGCGCCGGCCGCGTTCGGCGCCGCCCGGGATGAACGAAACCCCACGCTCTTGCGGGCGTGGGGTTTTTGTTTTTCGGGGAACCGGAACAGGGCCGTGCCTCTTGCTTACGGCACCATCCCCGGCAGCACGTAGGCCTGCACGAGCGTGATCAGGCCGACGATCACCGCGAACAACAGGCTGTGGCGCACCGTGAAGCGGAACAGCTCCGATTCCTTGCCGACGAGGCCGGTCGCCGCGCATGCCACCGCGATCGACTGCGGCGAGATCATCTTCGCGGTCACGCCGCCCGTGGTGTTCGCGGCGACCGCGAGCGTCTCGGGCACGCCGAGCTGATGGGCTGTGGCCTGCTGCAGCGAGCAGAAGAGGGCGTTCGACGACGTGTCCGAGCCGGTCAGGAACACGCCGAGCCAGCCGAGGAACGGCGAGAAGAACGGGAACGCGGCGCCGGTCGCGGCCAGCATCAGCGCGAGCGTCGACGACATCCCCGAGTAATTCGCGACGAATGCGAACGCGAGCACGAGGCCGATCGACAGGATCGGGCGCGTGAGTTCCTTCAGCGTCTCGCCGAACGTGACGAGCGCGTCGCGCGGCTTCATCCGCAACAGCGCCATCGAGATCAGCGCGGTCACGAGGATCGCGCTGCCCACCGCCGACACCAGATCGATCTTCAGCACGGCGTCGAGCGCCTTCGGCGTCGCGGCGATCGGCGCGGTCTTCACGACGAGCTGGTCGAGCCCTGCCACATGGAACTTCAGCACGGTCGACGCGAGCGCGCCGTGCGCGGCGAACAGCGCCTTGAACGGCGCGATGCTCCACACCGTGACGACGGCCGTCAGGATCAGGAACGGCGACCACGCGCGGACGGTCTGTACGAGCGTGTACGGCGACGCCTGCCGGCTCGTGCCGGTGCCGCTAGCGCCGAACCTGCCCGCGCCGAACCCGGCCAGCGCCGCGCCGCCGCCGGACGAGACGACGCCGCCGGCCGGCTGCTGCGCGGTGCGCGGCTGCCACACCTTCAGGAACGCCGCGAGCGCGACGAGGCTGACGAGCGACGACGTGATGTCCGGCAGCTCGGGCCCGATGTGGTTCGACGTGAAGTACTGCGTGAGCGCGAAGCTGCCGCCCGCGACGAGCGCGGCCGGCCAGGTCTGCCGCACGCCGCGCAGCCCGTCCATCATGAACACGAGCCAGAACGGCACCGCGAGCGACAGCAGCGGCAGCTGGCGGCCGGCCATCGCGCCGATGTGGAACGGGTCGATGCCCGTCACCTGCCCGGCGACGATGATCGGGATGCCCATCGCGCCGAACGCGACCGGCGCGGTGTTTGCAATCAGACACAGTCCGGCCGCATGCAGCGGCTTGAAGCCGAGGCCGACGAGCAGCGCGGCCGTGATCGCGACGGGCGCGCCGAAGCCTGCCGCGCCTTCGAGGAACGCGCCGAACGAGAAGCCGATCAGCAGCATCTGCAGGCGCTGGTCGTCGGTGATCGACAGCACGGACGCGCGGATGATGTCGAACTGGCCGGTCTTCACGACAATCTTGTACAGGAACACGGCCGCGACGATGATCCACGCGATCGGCCACAGGCCGTACGCGAAGCCGAAGCCGGCGGCCGCGAGTGCCTGCGGCACGGGCATGCCGTAAGCGAGGATCGCGACGCCGAGCGCCAGCAGCAGCGTGATCGCGGCCGCGACGTGGCCCTTCATCCGCAACGCGGCGAGCGCGACGAAAAAGAAGATGATCGGGATCGCGGCGACGAACGCCGACAGCCCGAGGCTGCCGAGCGGGGTGTAGATCTGATGCCAAACCTGCATGGTTGTCTCCTCCATGGATTTCTATCGGTACGGGTTTGAAAGCGAGGTGGTCTATTCGGGCTGGCCGCGTGCGCGCAGCAGGTCGGACAGGCTGCGCGGCGCCGGTTCGAGCGGCGTGCGGTGCTGCGTCCAGCCCATCTGCTTCGCGGGCGTCAGCGCGCGCAGGCGTGTCGCCGTCCAGCGGAACGCGCGGTACGCGCGCGGATGCGCGAATGCGCCGGACCAGAAGCGCCACACGAGGTCTTCCGCGCGGTTGTAGTTCGCGCCCTGGCCGCGCAGCGGATGCGCGACGGGTTCGTCGGGCTTGCGGTTCGCCTCGGTGCGCAGCCGCACGAGCAGTTGCGGGATCGGGATCCGGACCGGGCACACCTCGCCGCATGCGCCGCACAGCGTCGACGCGGTCGGCAGGTCGGCCGTCGCGTCGAGACCGAGCAGGTGCGGCGAGATGATCTTGCCGATCGGCCCCGGGTAGGTCGTCCCGTACGCGTGGCCGCCGATGCGCGTGTAGACGGGGCAGTGGTTCATGCACGCGCCGCAGCGGATGCACTGCAGCGTCGCGCGCAGTTGTTCGTCCGCGTAGGCCTGCGTGCGCCCGTTGTCGAGCAGCACGAGATGCAGTTCGCGCGGGCCGTCGCGTTCGCCGTCGCGGCGCGGGCCCGAGATCAGGTTGAAGTAGGTCGTGATCGCCTGGCCGGTGGCCGAGCGCGTGAGCAGGCTCGACAGCGGCACGATGTGCTCGAGTTTCTCGACGACCTTCTCGATGCCCATGATCGCGACGTGCGTGTCGGGCACCGTCGTCGACAGGCGGCCGTTGCCTTCGTTCTCGACGAGCCACAGCGTGCCCGTGTCGGCCGCCGCGAAGTTCACGCCCGACAGGCCGATGTCGGCTTCCGCGAATGCGCGGCGCAGCGCGCGCCGGCCGGTCTGGATCAGCTCGTCGACGTCCTCCGTGTAGCGCGTGCCGGGGATGTGTTTCTCGAACAATCCGGCGATGTCGCCGCGCGTCTTGTGGATCGCCGGCATCACGATATGCGACGGCTTCTCGCCCGCGAGCTGCACGATGAACTCGCCCATGTCGGACTCGATGCAGTCGACGCCGTGATCCGCGAGGTAATGGTTCAGCTCGATTTCCTCGCTCGCCATCGACTTGCCCTTGATCACGCGGCGCGCCTTCTTCGCCTGCGCGATGCCGAGCACGATCGCGTTCGCGTCGGCGGCCGTCTCGGCCCAGTGCACGTGCACGCCGGCTGCCGTGAGCTTCGCCTCCAGCCGCTCGAGCAGTGCGGGCAGTTGCGCGAGCGCGTGCTGCCGCACGGCTTCGCCGAGATCGCGCAGCTGCTGCAGCTCGGTGTCGTCGGGGAACTGGGTCGCGCGCTTGCCCTGCAGGAAGTCCATCGCGCCGCGAAAGCTCCGGCGCAGTGCGGGATCGTCGAGCGCGGCGCGCGCGCGGGCCTTGAAGTCGCCGGGGGCGACGAATTGCAGCGGTTGGTCGCTCATCGCGGCAGGTCCTGGCAGGCGGTTGCGGTCGGTTCGGTGACGATCACGACCCATAGGTTGCGCGGCCCGTGTGCGCCATACGCGAGGGTCTGCTGGATGTCGGAGGTCTTCGACGGGCCCGACACCAGCACGACGTTGGTCGGCATGCCGGCGTGCCAGCGCTCCGCGTGCACGGCCGCGTGGAGGTCCGCGTGCAGCGTGTTCGCATGGACGAGGGCGACGTGCAGCGGCGGCACCAGCGACACCGTGCGCGGCGTGGCGGCATCGGGCGCGAGCACGATGGTGCCGGTTGCCGCGATGCCCGAGCGCGCGACGGTGAAGCCGGCGTCGATCGTGTCGAACAGTTCGGCTTTCCACACGTCGATCGGCCGGTCGAACGGCACCGGCGCGACCGCGTCGGGCAGCACGCGCGCGAGGGCAGCGGATTCGGCCCGGGCCGGGTCGAGCAGCAGGCGACGCACGCCGGCGTCGGCGAGCCGCGCGGCAAGCTGCGCGGGCCACGCATCGGCGGTGGCGCACCAGACGTCGGCGTGCGACGCGGCGAGTGCGGCCTGCATCGTCTGCGCGAGCGCATGGGAATCGGGGGCGACCGGTGCGCGGCGCGCCGCGTAATGCGTGTCGATGCGCGCATCGAGGGCGGGGGCGGCGTTCGCTGCGACGCCGGGCGCGGCGGCGCGCAGGCGTGCGAGGATGGCGTCGCGCGCGCTCATTGCGCGTCTCCGCGCAGCGAGCCGGCGCCTGCCGTGCGGCGCCACAGGAAGCTCGCGAGATGCTCGACGGGCAGCGTCGCGCCGGCCTTGGCCGCTGCGTGGCCGATGTTCAGCAGGCAGCCGCAGTCCGCCGACACGAGTCGGTCGCCGCCCGTCGCGCAGGCCGATGCGACCTTGTCGCGCACCATCGCGCCGGAGATGTCGGGGTGCTTCAGCGAGAACGTGCCGCCAAAGCCGCAGCATTCCGATTCGCGTTCGTGTTCGATGCGCGTGACGCCCGGCAGCGCGTCGACGAGCGCGACGCCGTGCACGCGCGTGCCCATCTCGCGGCGGGCCGCGCACGACGTATGCAGCACCACGCGCTCGTCCGGGCCGGCGTTCGTGTCGATGCGGTCGAGCCGCACGTCGAGCACGTGGACGAGGAATTCGGCGAGTTCGTAGGTGCGCTCCGCGATCGCGCGCGCCTTGGGGCCGTGCACGGGGTCGTCGGCGAACAGGGCCGGCCAATGGTGCCGGATCATGCCCGCGCACGAGCCGGACGGCACGATCACGGGCCACGGCTCGGCGAACAGATCGAGCTGCGCGGCCGCGACGCCGTGCGCCTCGTCGGGATTGCCGCTGCTATAGGCCGGCTGCCCGCAGCAGCTCTGGCCGCGCGGATAGTGGACGGTCAGGCCTTCGCGTTCCAGCAGGCGGACCGCGTCGAGCCCGGCTTCGGGGACGAACAGGTCGACCAGGCAGGTCGCGAACAGATAGACGTGCGCGGGGGCGGCGGCGGGGTAGTGCCTTTCGTTCATGTCTCGCTCCAGGGGGCCGGCCCGGCAGGTGAATGCGGGACGACGATTTCGCTGCATAATTCCCGCGACGACGCCGTAGCTCAAATTGGTTGGGCCAATCGGCACGGCGGGTATTCCGATGGAGAGACGGCGATGGCGGCGATGACGGCACGGGGCCGGACCGAAGTGGTGATGCGCAAGATCGAGACGGCGCTGCTCGACGGCACCTGGCCGGCCGGTGCGCGGCTGCCGGCCGAGCGCGTGCTCGCGCAGCAGTACGGCGTGGCGCGCAATACGGTGCGCGAGGCGACCCAGCGGCTCGTCGCGCGCGGGCTGCTGCAGAGCCGGCGTGGCGCGGGCGTGTACGTGACGGACCAGTTGCGCGCGGGCATTGCATCGCCGTGGGGCCAGCTGGTCGCCGACCACCCGGCGCTGCGCGACGACATACTCGAATTCCGTCGCGTGCTCGAAGGCGCGACCGCGTATTTCGCCGCGCTGCGCGCGGATGCGAACGACCGGCGCCGGATCCGTACGCTGCTGCGCGAGCTCGAGACCGCGCACGCGAACGACGACGCGGCCGTCGAGGCATCGACCGACGCGAAGCTGCACGAGGCGATCGCGCTGGCGTCGCACAACACGATGTTCCTGCACCTGCACACGAGCGTGATCGGGATGCTGCGCGAGCACATCTCGATCAACGTCGCGGGGATGACGACGCACGACGAGCAGGCGTCCGAGCTGCTGTTGCTGCAGCACCGGGTGGTCTGCGAGGCGATCTGCGCGCACCGGCCCGAGGAGGCGCGCACCGCGATGCAGACCCATATCGACTATGTGCGCAGCCACTTCGAGCGAAGCGGCGATACGCCCTGAGATTGGTTGGACCATGGGTGCCGCAGGCCTGTCCGGCGGCCGAGCCGCGGGCTGCCGTTCCTGGATGCCCTCGCCGGCGGCGCGCGTAGCGGTTGCACGGCGCCGCATGCGCGAGCCGCGCGATTGACCGGTTCATCGGGCGCCCACTAGAATCGACCGGAGCCACCCGTCAGCCGCACGCTGCGGCGTTTGCGGACCCGTTGATCCGCCTGTCGAGGAAGTTTCCGTGCTTACGTCTTTGATCCGGCGCGCGCCGGCCGCGCTGTCGTGGCGCGCCGCCTGCCGCCCGGCCCGTGCGCTCGCCGTCTGCGCGCTGCTGTCGCTGGTCGCCGCCTGCGCGACGCATCCGCCCGCCACCACGCTCGATCGCCCCGTCTCGCACGCGTTGCCGACCGATACCGCGACGCCGCTGCGCAACGCGCTGGCCGCGCCGGAAGCGGCGCATCCGGGGCAATCGGGCTTCCGGCTGTTGCCCGACGGCGCGACCGCGCTGCAGATGCGCATCGCGCTCGCGCGCGCGGCGACGAAGACGCTCGACATGCAGTACTACATCGCGACCGAGGACACGACCGGCAAACTGCTGCTCGGCGCGGCGCTGTATGCGGCCGATCGCGGCGTGCGTGTACGGATGCTGGTCGACGACCTGAATTTCCGCGACATCGACCGCGTCATGGCCGCGCTGAATACGCACCCGAAGATCGAGATTCGCGTGTTCAATCCGTTCGGCGCGTCGCGGTACGGAGTGATCGAGCGCACGGCCAACTCCCTGACGCGAATCGACAGGTTTACGCGGCGGATGCACAACAAGGCGATGATCGCGGACAACCAGATCGCGATCGTCGGCGGCCGCAATCTCGGCGACGAATACTTCAGCGCGAGCCCGACGCTGCAGTTCCGCGATCTCGACGTGCTCGCGGCCGGCCCCGTGACGAACGACATCTCGACGAGCTTCGACGACTACTGGGCAAGCGCGAGCAGCTATCCGCTGCGGGTGCTGAATCATCAGACGTTCGATCCGAAGGATCTCGACGCGATGCGCGACGAGCTGCGCGACCACTGGCGCAAGAACGCAGATCCGTACAACGCGAAGCCGCTGAACGCGACGCCGCTCGCGCAGCAGATCGCGCGCGACGAGCTCGAGCTCGTGTGGGCGCCCGCCGAATTCAAGGTCGACGCACCGGACAAGGTCATGCGGCCGACCGACGCGTACGTGAGCCCGCCGATGCAGCGCCTCGTCGAACTGACGCGCGGCGCGCAGCAGGAATTTCTCGCGTTTTCGCCGTATTTCGTGCCGCACGACGCGGGCGTGAAGATCCTCGGCGACACGACCGCGCGCGGCGTGCGCGTCGCGATCCTGACCAATTCGCTCGCCGCGACCGACGCGGTCGCCGTACAGGCCGGCTACGCACCGTACCGCGTGCCGCTGCTGCTTCACGGTGTCGAACTGTACGAATTCAAGGCGCGGCCGAACTCACCGCGTGCGGGCCTGTTCGGCTCACGCTCGCGCGCGAGCCTGCATGCGAAGGCGTACGTGATCGACCGCAAGATCCTCGTGATCGGCTCGATGAACCTCGATCCGCGTTCCGCGCACCTGAATACGGAACTCGCGCTCGTGATCCACAGCCCGACGATCGCGCAGCAGGCCGCGACGATCTTCGCGCGCGTGACGCAGCCCGACGAAAGTTACCGCTTGAGCCTCGCGACGCCGGCGGGCGGAGGCACGCCCGAACTCGTGTGGACCGGCACCGACAACGACGAGCCGGCCACCTATCACGTCGATCCGCATGCCGGGCTGATGCGCAACCTGATGACCGGCCTCTTCATGCTGCTGCCGGTCGACGACCAGTTGTAAGGGCCGGAACGGCTCGGGCCAAACCCGCGATACCGGTGCGCGGGGAAAGGTGATATGGTTGTGTGCGCAACGATATGCGTATCGTGACGGGTGCCGCCGGGCGGCTCGCGCAATGCGGGCCGCGGCGGTGCCGAACGACGCAGCGCACGCGCACGCGCACGCGCACGCGCCTGCGCTTGACGCACCGGCGCGCTGCGTGCGCCGCCAGGAGACGAGGGACGTTGCGCGAGCCGCCCGCGCGGCCGCCGCGCCCGCAACCGGAGTGCCCCATGCAACGTGTACCGAACCAGCCGTTCACGCGTCCCGCCCGCTTTTCCGAAGCCGAATGGCAGGCGCGCGTGCAGCTCGCGGCCGCCTACCGGATCTTCGACCATCTCGGCTGGACCGAGCTGATCTACAACCATATCTCGCTGCGCGTGCCGGGTGAGGACGGCCATTTCCTGATCAATCCGTTCGGGCTCCATTACCGCGAGGTATGCGCGTCGAACCTCGTGAAGATCGACATCGACGGCAACGTGACCGGCCATTCCGACTGGCCGATCAATCCGGCCGGCTTCACGTTCCACAGCGCGATCCATGCGGCGCTGACCGACGCGCACTGCGTGATGCACGTGCACACGACGCCGACGATGGCCGTGTGCTGCTCGCGCGACGGGCTGTCGTTCTCGAACTTCTATTCGGCGCAGTTGTACGGGAAGATCGCGTATCACGACTTCGAGGGCATCACCGTGCATCTGGAGGAGGGGCGGCGCATCGTCGAGAGCGCCGGCGGGCGGCCCGTGCTGCTGCTGCGCAACCATGGGCCCGTGACGATCGGCGCGACGCTCGCGCAGACCTTCTCGTTGATGTGGCTGCTCAATCGCGCGTGCGAGGTGCAGGTCGCGACCCACGCGATCGGCGACGCACTGCCGATCGCGCCGCCGGTGCTCGAGGGCTGCGTGCGCGATTCGCTTAACTTCGATCCGAAGCACGGCGCGGGGCAGGACGCATTCGACGCGTTGCAGCGCATCGTCGATCGGATCGATCCGGGCTATCGCGCGTGAGGGTGTGGTGTCTGCGACGTCGAACTCGATCGCCGCGGCGACAATTGATTCGTGATGCTTGACGGCCCGCGAAGCGCAACGTGCCCGACGATGCGTGCACGCCACCCGGGCACGGGCAAAAAAAACGCGGCCGGATGGCCGCGTGAATACTCGCAGACTCCTTCGGACGAAGGAAACAAGCAACTGTGAGACGAAGTGTAGCGAAAGGCCGCGCGCGGATTCAGGGCTCCCGCTGCAAAGGTCTCTTCCAGGTTCCGTCAGGCTGGCGAGCGACGCAGCGGTGCCGGATCGGCGGCGATCGACTACCATCATGGAACGTC
Source organism: Burkholderia sp. AU33545 (assembly GCF_020419685.1). Classification (NCBI taxonomy): domain Bacteria; kingdom Pseudomonadati; phylum Pseudomonadota; class Betaproteobacteria; order Burkholderiales; family Burkholderiaceae; genus Burkholderia; species Burkholderia sp. AU33545. The sequence continues at coordinate 25,778 of NZ_JAIZRQ010000006.1, forward strand.
GCCGTCCGGGCGGCGTACCCCGTCGTACAAGGAGGATTCATGCCGAAGCTGCGTTTGCTCCAGGTGGCGTTGCTCGCGGGCGTCCTGGCCGCCGGCAGTGCCGCCGCCGAAACGGTGCGCCTGTCCGCCAGCCTGCAGCCGTCGAGCGAAGTGCCGCCCACCGCGACCAAGGGCGCCGGCGCCGTCGATGCGACCTACGACACGGCCACCCACATGCTGCAGTGGACGGTGACTTACGAACACCTCACGGGGCCGGCTACCGCCGCGCATTTCCACGGGCCCGCGCCGGTCGGCCAGAACGCCGGCGTGCAGGTACCGATCCCGAAGGACGCGCTCGCGAGCCCGATCAAGGGCTCGAAGGAGCTCACCGACTCGCAAGTGACCGACCTGATGGGCGGCAAGTGGTACTTCAACGTGCACACGAAGGAGCATCCGTCCGGCGAGATCCGCGGCCAGATGATGCCGGCGAACTGAGGCCGGCGTTTGATATAGAGGCTCCCGTCGAGCAGCGCGGCGACGATCGCACGTACCATCGTCACACTGCGACGACGGAGTGGGTGTTCGATGAGTTGGCAAAGCAAGTTCGCGTGCTGGCTGCTGCGCTGGCAGTTTCGTCCCGAGACCACGCGCCCGGTGCTCGATCCTGCCCGCGCGCGGCGCTTTACCGACCTGAGAATGATCGTGCCGCGTCGCGCGCCGTCGGGCTACCGGCTGCGCGAATGCTACGGTCCCGGCGACGCGCCGCTGCGCGGCGAATGGCTCGAACGCACCGATGCGGTCGCCGCTCGCGGGCCCGGCCGCACGCTGCTGTACTTCCACGGCGGCGGCTACTACTTCTGTTCGACGAAGACCCATCGGCCGCTCGTGTTCGGCCTCACGAAGCGCGCGGGCGTGCGCTCGTTCTCGCTCGACTACCGGCTCGCGCCCGAGAACCGCTTCCCGGCCGCGCTCGACGACGCGCTGGCCGCGTACCGGCAATTGCTCGCGCTCGGCACGCCGCCCGAGTCGATCGTGTTCGGCGGCGATTCGGCGGGCGGGGGCCTCGCGCTCGCGACGCTCGTCGCGCTGCGCGATCGCGGCGAGCCGTTGCCGGCGGGCGCGATCCTGTTCTCGCCGTGGACCGACCTGGCCGGCACCGGCGACACGATGCGCAGCAACGACGGCCTCGACCCGATGTTCGCGGCTGCGGCGCTGCCGAAGGCAGCGAAGCTGTATCTGGGAGACGAATCGGCGACGCATCCGTACGCGTCGCCGCTCTACGCGGACTTCACGGGGCTCCCGCCGCTCTTCATCCAGGCCGGCAGCACCGAGGTGCTCCTCGACGATTCACGCCGTGTCGCCGACAACGCGAAGGCGGCCGGCGTGCCGGTGGAGATCGAGGTGTGGCCCGACATGCCGCACGTGTGGCAGCTGTACACGCCGATGGTGCCGGAGTCGCGCGACGCGCTCGACCGTGCGGCCGCGTTCCTGCGCCGCGTCGCGGTCGAGCGGGCGGTTCAGCGCGTGGGCGAGCCGTCGATCGCCTGATACGCGGCCTGCACGACGACCGGGCCGTACTTGCGCTCGAGCCGGCGCACGGTGAAGTGGCCGTGCGCCATCTGCTGGAAGTGGTCGATGAACAGCGTGTTGACGGTCGCGCCGAGCACCGCGCCGATCGCCGGGATCGACTTCGCGGCCATCTGCTCGGTGACCTGTACCGAAAAGCGTGATGCTACAGTCTGCACGAGCTTGAACACCGCCGCCGAGCTGTGCGCGGCGATCCCTTTCGTCGTGATGTCGGACGACGCCTTCGAAATCGCCTGCGCGAGCGCGCCGCGCAGCACGAAATAGCCGAGATCGGCGTCCTCTTCCCGCTTGTCCGCATTGCCGCCCATGCCGAGCACGGCCAGGCACTGCAACTGCGTATCCACCGAGCCCAGGTCCTCGCCCTCGCTGCGCGCGATGTCGCACACCGAGCGGAAGATCAGCGTGGTCGTCACCGGCAGCTCGACCGGCAGCGCGAGGAAACCGAACGCGCCGCCCGCCGCGCCGGTCGTCGCGACCGCGAGCTTGTGCAGCAGGTTGCTCGGCTTGTCCGGCTCGGCATCGGGCGTCTGCGGCTTGCCGAGCGTGCGCAGCGCGATGTTCAGGCACTTGCGCAGCGCAAGCTGCGTCGCGTCGTTGATCTTGCCGGTCGCGAAGTCGGGCAGCCGTGCGATCATCTTCTCGACTGGCGCGCCCAGCACGCCCGTCAGCTTCATCGTCAGCGACGGGCTTTCCAGCACCTGTTTCGCGCGCCGCAAGGCGTCCTGGTCGTCCGGCGACAGCGTCGCGGCGGGCGTGATTGAAATCGGTTCCATCTTTCTCCCTGGCGGCCATAGGCCCCAAATCCGTCGCCAGCCTAGATTACTCCGGCGTGCTAGAATTTTGAGGTTGTTTGACTCGTCAAAAGTTGCATCAACAAAAAATGGCCGTCCATACTGCCGCCCACCATTCGAGCGGGCAAGTCCTGCCGTTCCGTGAATCGCTGCTGGCGATGATCGGGATTTCGTTCGTCACCATGCTCGTCGCGCTCGACCAGACGGTCGTCGGCACCGCGTTGCCGACCATCGTCGCCGAGCTCAAGGGGTTCGACCTGTATGCGTGGGTTGCGACCTCGTATCTGCTCAGTTCCGTGATCACCGTGCCGATCTTCGGCCGGCTCGGCGACTATTACGGCCGCAAGCCGTTCGTGATCGTGTCGATCGTCGTGTTCACCGGCGCGTCGGTGCTATGCGGGATGGCCAACGACATGCTGTTCCTGGTGCTGGCGCGCGGCCTGCAGGGGATCGGCGGCGGGATGCTGGTCGGCACCGCGTTCGCGTGCATTCCGGACCTGTTTCCCGATTCCGTCGTGCGGCTGCGCTGGCAGGTATTGATGAGCTCTGCGTTCGGCATTGCGAACGCGGTCGGGCCGTCGCTCGGCGGGATCCTGACCCAGTCGTTCGGCTGGCGCTCGGTGTTCTACGTCAACCTGCCGGTCGGCCTGCTGTCGCTGTTCTTCGTGTGGCGCTACCTGCCGCATCTGCGCCATGTCGAGCACGACCGCAAGATGCAGCTCGACTGGCCCGGCGCGCTGCTGATCGCGCTGTCGCTCGGCGCGCTCCAGCTGTTCGTCGAATGGCTGCCGAAGTATGGCGTCATGAGCTGGGCGTCGCTGCTGCTGGTCGTCGCGGTCGGCGCCGGCGTCGGCCTGTGGCATTGGGAAAAGCGCTGCACGCAGCCGATTCTGCCGTTCGACATGTTCGGCAACCGCGCGCTGTCGGCGCTGTTCGTGCTCGCGATCCTTGCCGGCTTCTCGATGTTCTCGCTGCTGTTCTACGCGCCGCTGCTGTTCCAGGGCGGCTTCGGAATGTCGCCGAAGGAGGCGGGGCTCGTGATCACGCCGCTCGTCGTGTTCATCACGATCGGCAGCATCATGAACGGCCGCGTCGTCACGCGCATCCGCAATCCGAATACGATGCTGCACGTCGGTTTCGTGCTGTTCGCGATCGCGTGCGCGGGCATCGTCGTGTCGACGCACACGACGCCGACCTGGGTGCTGATGGCGCTGATGGTCGCCGGCGGCATCGGCCTCGGCTTCGTGCTGCCGAACCTCACCGTGTTCGCGCAGCAGACGGCCGGCCGCGAGCACCTCGGCATCGCGACGGCGCTGCTGCAGTCGCTGCGGATGGTCGGCGGGATGATCGGCACCGCGCTGACGGGCACGCTGGTCAACCAGATGTATTCGAGCGGCGTGCGCGATGCGTTGTCGGGCGACCACGCGCTGCAGTGGCACGCGCAACTCGCCGATCCGCAGATCCTGATCGACCGCGCCGCGCAGGGTGGTCTCGTCGCGGAACTGACCCGCGCCGGGCATAATGGCGCGCTGCTGCTGGAAGCGGCCCGCGAATCGCTGGTCGGCGCGATTCACCTGGGGGTCGCGATGGCGGCCGTCGTCGCCGTGGTGTCGGTGTGGCAGTGTCGCCGCGTGCCGCCGATCGCGCTGCGGCGCAAGATCGAACCGCATGTCGCGGCCGATTGAACGATTCACCGATTGAACGAGTAGACATCAGCGCATGGAAGAACAGGACCGCGTCGCGATCTTGCAGCAATTCGGACGCACGTATCGCGCATTCATGAGCGCGTTCGAAACGCACGTCGGGCAGCCGATGCCGCGCTGGCGCATCATGGTCGCGCTGCACACGATGGGCGGGCATTCGTCGCAGAAGAAGCTCGTCGAGGTGTTGCGCATCGATCCGGGCGCGCTCACGCGCCAGCTGAAATCGCTCGATGCGCTCGGCTGGATCGAGCGCGCGTCCGACGCCCGCGACAACCGCGTGACCAACGTCACGCTGACCGAAGACGGCCGCGCCGCGTTCGACGCGTGCCTGCCGCGCCGCAAGGCGTTTCTCGACCAGACGATGGCGCAACTGCCGGACGACGTGCTGACCGCGCTGTCGGGTGCGCTGGCGATGCTGGAGTCGCGGATTGCGGAAGTCGGCTCGACGCCGGCGCAGCACTGAACGGACGGGCGGAAGCGGCACGACGGGGCGCGCCCCGTCGACCGATCCGGATCGGCACGGCATGCGGGTCGCGCGAACCCGCCGCTGGCCGGCGTTTCACTTCATTTCATTCAGCTTCGTCTACAGCTCGATGCGCGTGCCCAGCAGCGTGAGGAACTGCGCGAGCCATGCCGGATGCGCGGGCCACGCGGGTGCGGTGACGAACGGCGCGTCGGTCACGGCCGCATCGACCGGGATGTCCGCGTACTCGCCGCCCGCGAGCTTCACTTCCGGCGCGCAGGCCGGGTAGGCCGAGATGCGCTTGCCGCGGATCACGTCGGCGGCCGCGAGCAGCTGCGCCGCATGGCAGATCGCGGCGATCGGCTTGCCGGCTTCGGCGAACGCGCGCACCAGCGCGATCACCTTCGCATCGAGACGCAGGTACTCGGGCGCGCGGCCGCCCGCGATCGCGAGCGCGTCGTAGGCCGATGCATCGACATCGTCGAACGTCGCGTTCAGCGTGAAGTTGTGGCCGGGCTTTTCGGTGTAGGTCTGGTCGCCCTCGAAATCGTGGATCGCGGTCTTGACCTTGTCGCCCGCGCGCTTGCCCGGGCAGACCGCATCGACGTGATGGCCGATGGCCTGCAGCGCCTGGAACGGCACCATCGTTTCGTAGTCTTCGGCGAAATCGCCGGTCAGGAACAGGATCTTCTTCGCGGCCATGGCTTTCTCCATTCAACAGCGTTGAGGGCCCGTTCGCGCCGCATACGGCAGACGGCGCTGCGGCGGCGAAGCGGCCCCGAGGACGAAAGCGCAGTGTACTCCGGCCGCTTGAAGCGCGCGTGACGGCCGCCCCGCGCGGCGGCAGGGCGGTGTGCGCGGAGCTTCAGAAGAAGGTTTCGACGACTTCCGTCACGCGGAACTGCGGATCGAGGACGAGCAGCTGGCGCCACTTGTCGAACGTCAGGCACGGGTGCGAGATGTCGAACGCGACCATGTCGCCGACCTTCACGTCCGCGCCCGGCGGGATCTGCAGGTACGCGTGCTGGTCCATCATCCCGGTGACGGCCCAGCCTTCGCTCGCGGCGACATCGCGCGGCGCGCTGTCGCGGCCCGGGCGGAAGTGGCGCGCCGGCTCGGGCAGGCCCGCGTCGAACGCCGCGTCGCGCTTGCCGAGCGCGATGATCGCGCGATCCTGCTCGGGCACCGACTGCACGTATGCCCACAGCTGCAGCGCCGGCAGCAGCCCTTCGCCCATCCTGCGGGCGATCGGGTTGCGCGCGAACACGTCGGTCTGCGCCTTCTTGTAGATGCCGACGTCGTGCGTCAGGTAGCAGCCCGGACGCAGCACGACTTCCGCAAAACCGGCGTCGGATGCCTTCGCGAATTCCTCCGCGACCACGTCGTACCACGCCGACCCGGCGCCCGACAGGATCGCCGGCGTGCGCGCGAAACGGCCGGCTTCGGCCAGCTCTCGCGTCAGCGCGACCGCGTCCTGCAGGAACGTGCGGATCTCGCCTTCCTCCTTCAGCACGCCTTCGTAGAGTTCGATGCCGGCCAGCTTCAGCGTGTCCGGATAGCGCGCGATTGCGTCGAGCACGGCCTGGCGTTGCGCGGCGTCGCGCACACCCGCGCGGCCGCCTGGCACGCCGAGCTCGAGCAGGACGTTCAGCGTCTTCTTCGCGTCGCCGAAGAAACGGCCGAGCTGGTCGACGCCGTCGGCCGAATCGACGAGGCAGAAGAATTCGAACTCGGGATCGGACAGCAGCTGAGCGACGATCGTCATGTTCTGGCGGCCGACCAGCTGGTTCGCGAGCAGCACGCGCCGTACGCCGCCGTGATACGCGGCCTGCGTCTGGTGCGCGGTCGCGAGCGTGATGCCCCATGCGCCGGCGTCGAGCTGGCGGCGGAACAGTTGCGGCGCCATCGTCGTCTTGCCGTGCGGCGCGAACTTCACGCCGTACTGCTGGACGAACGCCTGCATCCAGTTCAGATTGTGTTCGATGCGATCCGCGTACAGCACGGCGGCCGGCAGGCTGACGTCTTCCGCAAGCAGGTTCCACTCGAGGCGGCCCGCGTCGTCGAGCGGCACGCTCGCGCTCGGCAGGTTGCCGAGGCCCTTGCCCAACGGATTGATTGTCGGTTCCTGATAGTTTGTAACTTTCATGTCATCCCGCTCCATCATCACTATGCATTGCACTGAAGTTGACACGCAGATGGTACAGAAAGTAGCATCGGCGCGGTGATGTTATTTAGTAACATGAGGCGCCACACACTTTTCAGCAGATGAATTCGCACGCTACCCCGTCCGCTCCGTTCGCAGCCGAGCAACCGGCTTCGGTCGCCCAGCCGGTCCTCGACATCGTCGCGCGGATTGCCGAATGTGCGCCCGAGTTGCGCGAGGCCGAACGCAAGGTCGCCGCATTCATCCTCGCCGATCTCGCGCGCGCCGCGCATGCGAGCATCGGCGCGCTCGCGCGCGACGCGGAGGTCAGTGTCGCGACGGTCACGCGTTTCGCGAAGGCGGTGGGCTGCCGCGACGTGCGCGAACTGAAGGTGCTCGTCGCGCAGGCGGCGGCCGTCGGCCAGCGCTTTCTCGTGCCGGCCGATGAGCATCCGGAAGAAGACGCGAGCCCCGCATCGGTCGTCTACGACGAAATCCGCGTGGCACTCGCGCACAACCACCAGTTGCTGCGCAACACGTCGTTCGACGCGGCGGCCGACCTGCTCGCCGGCGCGAAGATGATCTACGTGTACGGGCAGGGCGGCGGTTCGACCGCGCTCGCTGACGAATTGCGCTTTCGGCTCGTGCGCTTCGGCCGGCCGGTCGCGACCTACCAGGACAGCCTGCTGCAGCGGATGGTGTCGGCGACGCTGTCGCGCGACGCCGTGGTCGTCGCGCTGTCGGTGAGCGGGCGCGTGCCCGAGCTGCTCGAGAGCTGCCGTCTCGCGAAGCGCTACGGCGCGAAGCTGATCGCGATCACCGCGCCGGCTTCGCCGCTCGCGAAGCTCGCCGACCACCTTATCCCGGTCGTCGCGTTCGAAACCGATTTCATTTACAAGCCTTCGACATCGCGCTACGCGATGATGATGGCGATCGACGTGCTCGTCACCGGCGTCGCATTGCGGCTCGGCGATGCGGGCCGAGAATCGCTGCGCCGCATCAAGCATGCGCTCGATGCGCACCGCGGCGGCGGAGACCGTCAACCGGTAGGAGACTGACCATGCATTCGCATCCCGAAGCCGCCGATACGCTGATCGTCGGCGCGCAGCTGTACGACGGCACGGGCGCGCCGCCCATCACGCGCGACGTCGCGATCCGCAACGGCGTGATCGCTGCGATCGGCAATCTGTCGAACTGGCTTGCCGAGACCGTCGTCGATGCGAACGGCCGCGCGCTCGCGCCGGGCTTCGTCGACGTGCACACGCACGACGACACGCACGTGATCCGCGCGCCGGAGATGCTGCCGAAGATCTCGCAGGGTGTGACGACGGTGATCGTCGGCAACTGCGGGATCAGCGCGTCGCCGGTGACGCTCGCGGGCGATCCGCCCGACCCGATGAACCTGCTCGGCGAGCGTGGCGCGTTCCAGTACCCGACCTTCGCCGCCTATGTCGCGGCCGTGAACGACGCGCGTCCGGCCGTGAACGTCGCGGCGCTCGTCGGTCACACCGCGCTGCGCAACAACCAGATGGACCGCCTCGATCGCGCGGCGACCGACGGCGAAATCGCCGGCATGCGCGCGCAGCTCGAGGAGGCGCTCGCGAACGGCGCGCTGGGGTTGTCGTCGGGCCTCGCGTACGGCTCCGCGTTCGCGGCGCCGACCGAAGAGGTGATGGCGCTCGCCGAGCCGCTCGCGAACGCGGGCGCGCTGTACACGACGCACATGCGCACCGAGTTCGACGCGATCCTCGACGCGATGGAAGAGGCGTACCAGGTCGGCCGCCATGCGCGCGTGCCGGTCGTGATCTCGCACCTGAAGTGCGCGGGTCCGTCGAACTGGGGGCGCAGCACTGAAGTGCTCGCATCGCTCGAAGGCGCGCGCCGCTACCAGCCGGTCGGCTGCGACTGCTATCCGTACAGCCGCAGCTCGTCGACGCTCGACCTGAAGCAGGTGACGGGCGACATCGACATCACGATCACGTGGTCGGAGCCGCACCCGGAGGTGGCTGGCAAGCTGCTGAAGGCGATCGCGGCCGACTGGGGCGTGACCGAGCAGGAAGCCGCGCAACGCATCCGCCCGGCGGGCGCCGTGTACCACAACATGTCCGAGGACGACGTGCGGCGGATCCTGTCGCATCCGGCGACGATGGTCGGCTCCGACGGCCTGCCGAACGATCCGCTGCCGCACCCGCGGCTGTGGGGCGCGTTCCCGCGCGTGCTCGGCCACTACGTGCGCGACACGAACCTGCTGCCGCTCGAGGAGGCGATCCGCAAGATGACGTCGCTGTCCGCGCGCCGCTACGGGATCGCGCGGCGCGGCGAAGTGCATGTCGGCTACCACGCGGATCTCGTGCTGTTCGATCCGGCGCGTGTGATCGATGCCGCGACGTTCGAGAAGCCGCAGCAGCCCGCGCACGGGATCGACGCGGTGTGGGTGAACGGCGTGCTCACGTATGAAAACGGTCAGCCGACCGGCGAGCGCGCCGGCGGCTTCGTCGCGCGCGGCGAGCGCGTGCCGGCGAGTGCCGACGCCGCGTTCTGAGCGCGGTCGTCGTTCCGATCTGCCGCGCGTGCCGTCGTCGGTGCGCGCATCCGCAACCGTGCGTTGCATGGGCCGGAGCCAGCGCTGACGCGCGGGCTGCGGTCGACATACAAGGAGTGAAACGATGAAGCGATATGGCGTGGGCGAAGCGAAGGGCACGGGCGGCCAGGTGATGCCGTTTGCACGTGCGGTCGAGGCCGATGGCTGGCTGTACGTGTCGGGCCAGACGCCGATGGTGAACGGCGAGGTCGTCGAAGGCGGCATCGTCACGCAGTCGAAGCAGACGATCGAGAACGTGATCGCGATCCTGAAGGAAGCCGGCTACGGCCTCGAGCACGTCGTGCGCTGCGGCGTGTGGCTCGACGACGCGCGCGATTTCGCATCGTTCAACAAGGTGTTCGTGTCGTACTTCGGCGAGCATCCGCCGGCACGCGCATGCGTGCAGTCGAGCATGGTCATCGACTGCAAGGTCGAAGTCGACTGCATCGCTTACAAGGCGCCGGCGAAGTAACGCACCCGCGCAATCCCCTGCGCACAGTGAAACAGCCCTGTCGACGCGAGCCGGCGGGGCTGTTTCGTTTCCGGCGGGCCGGTGTTACTGCCGCGCGGTCCGCGCGTTGTCCGGCATCGGCTGGTTGTAGTTGGTGCGGAACGGATTGATGTCGAGCCCGCCGCGGCGCGTATAGCGCGCATAGACGGCGAGCTTCACCGGTTTGCACGCATGCAGGATGTCGAGGAAGATGCGCTCGACGCACTGCTCGTGAAAGCCCGTGTGGTTGCGGAACGAGATGATGTAGCGCAGCAGCCCCGCGTGATCGATCTGCGGCCCGACGTAGTGAATTTGCACGCTGCCCCAGTCGGGCTGGCCGGTGACCGGGCAGTTCGAGCGCAGCAGATCGGACACGAGCGTTTCCTCGACCGGCGCTTCGTCCTCGGCCGCCGACAGCAGCGACGGATCGGGTTCGTACACGTCGGTGTCGAGGTCGAGCCGGTCGAGCGACAGCCCGTCGAGCTCATCCATCTCGAGCTTGCCGAAATCGTGCGCCGACACGAGCTGCACCGAGACGCTCGCGCCGCATGCGGCCGAGACGTCGCGCTTGAGCGTGTCGCGCACCGCGTCGATCGAGTCGAACTTCGACTGCGCGAACGAGCCGAGATACAGCTTGAACGACTTCGATTCGACGATGTTCGGCGATTCGGCCGGCACGTAGAAGGTCGCGACCGCGACCTGCGGCTTGCCGCGCGCATTGAGCCACGACAGCTCGTAGGCGTTCCAGATGTCGGTGCCGAAGAACGGCAGCGCGGCCGTGATGCCGAGCTGCTCGCGCGCGCCCGCGCGCGGGATCGGGAACAGCAGCGACGCGTCGTACTGGGCTGCGTAGACGGTTGCCTTGCCGAGCGGGGAGTGTTCGGGATTCATTGCGCGAAGCCTTTACGACAGGAAGAGGCGGTAAGCCGGATTGGCGCTCTCTTCGACATATGGATAGCCGAGCGCCGCGAGGAAGCGTTCGAATTCGGCGCGATCGGCCTGCGGCACCTGCAGCCCGACGAGGATCGAGCTGTAGTCCGCGCCCTGGTTGCGGTAGTGGAACAGGCTGATGTTCCAGTCCGGCGCCATCGACGACAGGAACTTCATCAGCGCGCCCGGCCGCTCCGGGAATTCGAAGCGGAACAGGCGTTCGTCGAGCGCAAGCGGCGAGCGGCCGCCCACCATGTAGCGGATGTGTTCCTTCGACAACTCGTCGTGCGTCAGGTCGACGGTCTTGAAGCCGTGCGACTCGAAGTTCGCGGCGATCTCGGCCGATTCGTCACGCCGCTTGATCTGCACGCCGACGAAGATGTGCGCGGATTGCGCATCGGCGATCCGGTAGTTGAACTCGGTCACGTTGCGGTCGCCCACGAGCGAGCAGAAGCGCTTGAAGCTGCCGCGCTCCTCGGGGATCGTGACCGCGAACACGGCTTCGCGCGCCTCGCCGACTTCCGCGCGTTCGGCAACGAAGCGCATCCGGTCGAAGTTCATGTTCGCGCCGGACGTGACCGCGACGAGCGTCTGGTTCTCGATGCCTTCGCGCTCCGCGTAGCGTTTCGCGCCCGCGACCGCGAGCGCGCCGGACGGTTCGAGCACGCTGCGCGTATCCTGGAACACGTCCTTGATCGCCGCGCACAGCGCGTCGGTGTCGACCGTCAGCACGCCGTCGAGGAATTCGCGGCAGAGCCGGAAGGTTTCCTCGCCGACGAGCTTCACCGCGGTGCCGTCCGCGAACAGGCCGACCTCGCTCAGCTCGACGCGCTCGCCCTTCTGCAGCGACTGCGCCATTGCGCACGAATCCTCGGCCTGCACGCCGAACACCTTGATTTCCGGCCGCACCGCCTTGACGTAGGCCGCCACGCCGGCCGCGAGCCCGCCGCCGCCGATCGGCACGAAGATCGCGTGAATCGGCCCCTGGTGCTGACGCAGGATTTCCATCGCGATCGTGCCCTGGCCGGCGATCACGTACGGATCGTCGAACGGGTGGACGAACGTGAGGTCGCGCTCCGCCTGCACCTTGACCGCGTGCGCGTAAGCATCGCTGTACGACTCGCCCGCCTGGATCACCTCGACGCTCGGGCCGCCGTGTGCGCGCACCGCATCCACTTTCACCTGCGGTGTCGTGATGGGCACGACGATCACCGCCTTGACGCCCATCCGTGCCGCCGAGAACGCGACGCCCTGTGCGTGGTTGCCGGCCGATGCGGTAATCACGCCGCGCGCGAGCGCGTCGGCCGGAATGTGCGCCATCTTGTTGTACGCGCCGCGCAGCTTGAACGAGAACACCGGCTGGTTGTCCTCGCGCTTCAGGTAGACGGGGTTGCGCAGTCGGGCCGACAGGTTGCGGGCGGATTCGAGTTCCGTCTCGAGCGCGACGTCGTAGACGCGCGCGGTAAGGATTTTCTTCAGGTAATCGTGGGATGCCATGGGCGCTCGCGTGCAGTGCGGAAGCAGACGGTAAAGGATCAATGATAGCGCCAAGGGTCCGTCCGCACGCAAGCGGCATGCCGGGCATACGGTCGCGGAACCGCGCCGGCGGGCATGTTTGCCGCTCGGAGTGTTCTTTTTTACCGGTTTAACCGCATGGTTACCGACCGGACGGACGGCGAATGCGGGCGCGAAATCGCGCCGAAGCATGCCCGGCGCGGGTTGCGGCGAAAGCCCCACGCGCTGTCCGGCGTCTCACGGGCGGGCCGATCATGGGTTAGAATTCCGTTTTGAATCAAGGATCGGAAGATGCAGAGGCACCCTCGGATCGCCCCGTTGAAGCCGACGCCGCGCGCAGCCAGCCCCGCGGCGGAGCGGCATGCGCGCCGCGCGCGATCGTGCTGATGGCTCCGAGTGCCGCCAGGCCCCGCCGGCCCGGAACGGTGAGTTCAGACCCGCTCCGGCCCCATGCGAGATAGTCGCGCGCCTGGCACCAGAACAGATTTCCCCAAGATTGCGCCCACGCGCTTGCCGACGCCCGTGCACGGGGTATCGGCCCTCCGAGTCGTCCGAACATGAACGCACCACAAGTTTTCGATCCGAATGGCGCGGCCGCCGCCGTCGCCGCCGACCCCGCGCCCCGTCTGCGCGAGATTCCCTACAACTACACGTCCTTCTCCGACCGCGAGATCGTGATCCGTCTGCTCGGCGAGGAGGCGTGGTCGGTGCTCGACGAGCTGCGTGCCGAACGCCGTACGGGCCGCTCGGCACGGATGCTGTACGAAGTGCTCGGCGATATCTGGGTCGTGCGCCGCAACCCGTACCTGCAGGATGACCTGCTCGACAACCCGAAGCGCCGCGCGCTGCTGATCGAGGCGCTGAATCACCGCCTGACCGAGATCGGCAAGCGCCGTCGCGCCGACCTGACCGAGCACCGCGACGACGCGGGCCGCGAACGTGCGGGACGCGTCGAGATGCTCGAAGCCGCCGCGCAGCGCGCGGTCAACGAGTTCGCCGACGAATTCGAGAAAATGGCCGACCTGCGCCGCCGCGCGACCAAGGCGCTCGGCCGCTGCACGCAGAAGGACAACATCCGCTTCGACGGGCTGTCGCGCGTGTCGCACGTCACCGACGCGACCGACTGGCGCGTCGAATACCCGTTCGTCGTGCTGACCCCCGATACCGAAGCCGAGATCGCCGGCCTCATCAAGGCCTGCTTCGAGCTCGGCCTCACCGTGATCCCGCGCGGCGGCGGCACCGGCTACACGGGCGGCGCGGTGCCGCTCACGCCGTTCTCCGCGGTGATCAATACCGAGAAGCTCGAACAGCTCGGCGCGGTCGAGCTGACCGAGCTGCCGGGCGTCGCGCACAAGGTGCCGACGATCTTCTCCGGCGCGGGTGTCGTCACGCGCCGCGTGACCGAGGCGGCCGAGGCGGCCGGCTACGTGTTCGCGGTCGATCCGACCTCGCTGGACGCATCGTGCATCGGCGGCAACGTCGCGATGAACGCCGGCGGCAAGAAGGCCGTGCTGTGGGGCACCGCGCTCGACAACCTGGCCTGGTGGCGGATGGTCGACCCGGACGGCAACTGGCTCGAAGTCACGCGCCACGAGCACAACCAGGGCAAGATCCACGACATCGCGGTCGCGCGTTTCGAGCTGAAGTGGTTCGACGGCGCGTACGCGCCGGGCGAGAAGCTGCTCAAGAGCGAGATGCTCGAGATCGAAGGCCGCCGGTTCCGCAAGGAAGGCCTCGGCAAGGACGTCACCGACAAGTTCCTCGCCGGCCTGCCGGGCGTGCAGAAGGAAGGCTGCGACGGGCTGATCACGTCCGCGCGCTGGGTGCTGCACAAGATGCCCGCGCACACGCGCACCGTCTGTCTCGAATTCTTCGGCCAGGCGCGCGAGGCGATCCCGAGCATCGTCGAGATCAAGGATTACCTGTTCGAGACGTCGAAGCAGGGCGGCGCGATTCTCGCGGGCCTCGAGCACCTCGACGAGCGCTACCTGCGCGCGGTCGGCTACGCGACCAAGAGCAAGCGCAACGCATTCCCCAAGATGGTGCTGATCGGCGACATCGTCGGCGATGACGCCGATGCGGTCGCGCACGCGACGTCCGAAGTGATCCGGATGGCGAACGGCAAGAGCGGCGAAGGCTTCGTCGCGATCAGCGCGGAGGCGCGCAAGCGCTTCTGGCTCGACCGCAGCCGCACGGCCGCGATCGCGAAGCACACGAACGCGTTCAAGATCAACGAGGACGTCGTCATCCCGCTGAACCGGATGGGCGAGTACACCGACGGCATCGAGCGGATCAACATCGAGCTGTCGCTGAAGAACAAGCTGCAGCTGGTCGACGCGCTCGAAGCGTTCTTCCGCGCCGGCAACCTGCCGCTCGGCAAGACCGACGACGCGAATGAAATCCCGAGCGCCGAACTGCTCGAGGATCGCGTGCAACAGGCGCTGGAGTTGCTCAAGCGCGTGCGTGCGCGCTGGGAATTCGTGCGCGACCGGCTCGACCAGCCGCTGCGCGAGGCGCAGCACTATCTCGTGCAGCTCGGCTACGAGGCGCTCGCCGAGAAGTTCGCCGATCGGGCGGACGATCAGCCGGGCGCGACCGTGTTCCACGTCACGCAGGACCGCACGGTGCGCATCTCGTGGAAGCAGGAGATCCGCGCGGAGCTGCGCGCGATCTTCAACGGCGGCGCGTTCAAGCAAATCCTCGACGAGGCGCAGGCGATCCACAAGCAGGTGCTGCGCGGGCGCGTGTTCGTCGCGCTGCACATGCACGCGGGCGACGGCAACGTTCACACGAACCTGCCGGTCAACTCCGACAACTACGAGATGCTGCAGGACGCCCACGCGGCGGTCGCGCGCATCATGACGCTCGCGCGTTCGCTCGACGGCGTGATCTCCGGCGAACACGGCATCGGCATCACGAAGCTCGAGTTCCTGACCGACGACGAGATCGCCGAGTTCCGCGCGTACAAGCAGCGCGTCGACCCGAACGGCCGCTTCAACAAGGGCAAGCTGCTCGAAGGCGCCGACCTGCGCAACGCTTATACGCCGAGCTTCGGGCTGATGGGCTACGAGTCGCTGATCATGCAGCAGTCCGACATCGGCGCGATCGCCGATTCGGTGAAGGACTGCCTGCGCTGCGGCAAGTGCAAGCCGGTGTGCGCGACGCACGTGCCGCGCGCGAACCTGCTGTACAGCCCGCGCAACAAGATTCTCGCGACCTCGCTGCTGGTCGAGGCGTTCCTGTATGAAGAACAGACGCGCCGCGGCGTGTCGATCAAGCACTGGGACGAGTTCAACGACGTGGCCGACCACTGCACGGTGTGCCACAAGTGCGCGACGCCGTGCCCGGTGAAGATCGACTTCGGCGACGTCACGATGAACATGCGCAACCTGTTGCGCAAGATGGGCAAGAAGAAATTCAACGCCGGCAATGCGGCGGGCATGTTCTTCCTGAACGCGACCAATCCGCAGACGATCAACGCCGCGCGCAGCGTGATGATGGGCGTCGGCTACAAGGTGCAGCGCTTCGCGAACGACATGCTGAAGAAGGTCGTGACGAAGCAGACGCAGCACCCGCCGGCGACGGTCGGCAAGCCGCCCGTGGTCGAGCAGGTGATCCACTTCGTCAACAAGAAGATGCCGGGCAACCTGCCGAAGAAGACGGCGCGCGCGCTGCTCGACATCGAGGACAACAAGATCGTGCCGATCATCCGCAACCCGAAGTCGACGACCGTCGATTCGGAAGCGGTGTTCTACTTCCCGGGCTGCGGCTCCGAGCGCCTGTTCTCGCAGGTCGGGCTGGCTACGCAGGCGATGCTGTGGGAGGCGGGCGTGCAGACCGTGCTGCCGCCGGGCTACCTGTGCTGCGGCTATCCGCAGCGCGGCTCGGGCCAGTACGACAAGGCCGAGAAGATCGTCACCGACAACCGCGTGCTGTTCCACCGGGTCGCGAACACGCTGAACTACCTCGACATCAAGACGGTGGTCGTGTCGTGCGGCACCTGCTACGACCAGCTCGCGGGCTACGAATTCGACAAGATCTTCCCGGGCTGCCGGATCATCGACATCCACGAGTTCCTGCTCGAGAAGGGGATGAAGCTCGACGGCGTGACGGGCACGCGCTACATGTATCACGACCCGTGCCACACGCCGATCAAGACGATGGACCCGGTCAAGCTCGTCAACGAGCTGATGGGCACGGAGAAGGACGGCTACAAGATCGAGAAGAACGACCGTTGCTGCGGCGAATCGGGCACGCTCGCGGTCACGCGCCCGGACGTGTCGACGCAGGTCCGCTTCCGCAAGGAAGAAGAGATCCGCAAGGGTGCCGCGAAGCTGCGCAGCATCCCGGTCGTCGCCGACGGCGCGAGCGCACCGGCGCCGGCCGCGAACGGCGGCCCGGACGTGAAGATCCTGACGAGCTGCCCGTCGTGCCTGCAGGGGCTGTCGCGCTACAACGAGGATGCGAACATCGAGGCCGACTACATCGTGGTCGAGATCGCGCGCCAGGTGCTCGGCGAGAACTGGATGGCCGACTATGTCGCACACGCGAACAATGGCGGGATCGAGCGCGTGCTGGTCTAATGCGGGCATGACGACCGCCCGGCCGGGCCAAGGATGAGAGCGGGCGCCTGCGCTGAAGCGCCGGCGCCCGTCCACATGGGAGCGACGATGGAATGCGTGTTTTGCCGTGAAGACGGCGGCGAGGTGCTCTGGCAGGACGATGCGCTGCGCGTCGTGCTGGCGACGGGCGAGCACGACTACCCGGGTTTCTGCCGGGTGATCTGGGGCGCGCACGTGGCCGAGTTCTCCGATCTCGGCGAGCCCGAGCGGGCACACCTGATGCGCGTGGTCTACGCGGTCGAACGGGCAGTGCGCCGCGTGATGCAGCCGAACAAGGTGAATCTCGCGAGCCTCGGCAACATGGTGCCGCACGTGCACTGGCACGTGATCCCGCGCTTCTCCAACGACGCCCATTTCCCGCAGCCCGTCTGGGCGCCGCGCCAGCGCAGCGTGTCGGAGGCGCTGCTGCGCGCGCGCGCGGCGCAGGCCTCGCTGCTGCACAATGCGGTGCGCGAGGAAATTCAACGCATGACAGATTCGAGGCAGCCATGAGCGGTTTGACTTCCACGACGCCGATTCCGTCCGGCGTCGTCGTGCACGCGGTGTCGCGCGTGCTTGAATTGCAGTACCCGAACGGCGAGAGCTACCGGATTCCGTTCGAGCTGATGCGCGTTTATTCGCCGTCGGCCGAGGTGCGCGGCCACGGGCCAGGCCAGGAGACGCTGCAGACGGGCAAGCGCGAAGTCACGATCACCGCGCTCGAGGGCGTGGGCAACTACGCGCTGCAGCCGACGTTCTCGGACGGCCATTCGACCGGCATCTACTCGTGGGATCTGCTGTACGAACTGGCGACGCAGCAGGACGCGCTGTGGCGCGACTATTTCGACAAACTGAAGGCGGCGGGCGTCGAGCGCGACGCGCCGATGCAGGCGGCCCCCGCGCCGCACGGCCACTGCCACTGAAATCGACGGCGCCCGATCGGCGCCGTCTTGCCATTAACTGAGGATCAACGCGATGAGCAAAACCCACTTCGGCTTCGAAAGCGTCGAGGAAACCGAAAAAGCGAAGAAAGTGGCGGGTGTGTTCCATTCGGTCGCGAGCAACTACGATCTGATGAACGACCTGATGTCGGCGGGCATGCACCGCGCGTGGAAGGCGTTCACGATCGCGCAGGCGAACGTGCGCCCCGGCTTCAAGGTGCTCGACATCGCGGCTGGCACGGGCGACCTGACCAAGGCGTTCGCGAAGGCGGCGGGCCCGACGGGCGAGGTCTGGCACACCGACATCAACGAATCGATGCTGCGCGTCGGCCGCGACCGGCTGCTCGACAAGGGCATCGTGACGCCGTCGCTGCTGTGCGACGCCGAGAAAACCCCCTTTCCGGACAACTACTTCGATGTGGTCACGGTCGCGTTCGGGTTGCGCAACATGACGCACAAGGACGCCGCGCTCGCCGAGATGCGCCGCGTGACGAAGCCCGGCGGCCGCGTGATGGTGCTGGAATTCTCGAAAGTCTGGGATCCGCTGAAAAAAGCGTACGATTTGTATTCTTTCAAAGTATTACCGTGGCTTGGCGACAAGTTCGCGAAAGATGCTGAAAGTTATCGGTATCTTGCTGAATCTATCCGGATGCACCCCGATCAGGACACGCTGAAGACGATGATGGAACAAGCGGGCCTCGACGCCGTCAAATATTACAATTTGTCAGGTGGCGTGGTAGCTTTACACATGGGAACCAAGTACTAAGGGGTTCTTTCCATACATTCGCCTTACATCTGGAGAAAGTGATGTCCGAATCGCGTTCGTTGTTCAACCGTAGCAAGCCGTCGAAGCCGTGGGCTCGACGGGTCGGCACGCTGCTGATGGTCGGCCTGCTCACGGCCGGCACGTTCGCATCGCTCGATGCCGAAGCCAAGCGCATGGGCGGCGGGCGCAGCATCGGCCGTCAAAACTCCACCGTTACGCAGCGTCAGGCCACGCCGCCTGCGCAGCAGCCGATGCAGCAGGCCGCGCCGGCGCAGGCGCAGCGCGCGAACCCGGCCGCACCGGCTCCGGCCGCGCAGCCGAACCGCTCGCGCTGGCTCGGGCCGATCGCCGGTCTCGCGGCCGGCCTCGGCATCGCGGCGCTGCTGTCGCACTTCGGCCTGGGCGGCGCGTTCGCGAGCATGATGGCGAACGTCATCGTGATCGCATTGCTCGCGATGGTCGGCATCTGGCTGATCCGCAAGTTCATGAACCGTCGCCGCCCGCACGAACCGGCGTACTCGGTGGGCGGTTCGGCATCGTCGTCGGGCGGTTACTCGCAGAGCCCGTCGTTCCAGCAGGGCAGCACCGGTAACAACTATGCCGGCAGCGGCAGCAGCTATGCGAACGAAGCGCAAGGCGTGTTCGGCGGCGGCGCAGCCGCCGCCGGCGCGGCGGGCGCGATGGCGGCCGCGCCGCTGCAGGTGCCGGCGGGCTTCGACACCGAAGCGTTCCTGCGCAGCGCGAAGGTCAATTTCGTGCGCCTGCAGGCCGCGTGGGACCAGGGCAACCTGGCCGACATCCGCGAGTTCACGACGCCCGAAATGTTCGCCGAGATCAAGATCGACCTCGATTCGCGCGGCAACGAGTCGAACCAGACCGACGTCGTGCAGCTCGACGCGGAGCTTGTCGCGATCGAGGATCGCGGCATCGAGCAGTCGGCGAGCGTGCGCTTCCACGGGCTGATCCGCGAATCGGCGAATGCGTCGGCCGCACCGTTCGACGAGGTGTGGAACCTGTCGAAGTCGGGCAGTCAGGGCTGGCTGCTCGCGGGCATCCAGCAACTCAACACGCATTGAGCGTGACCGGCGGCCCGCGCCGCCGGATGCCTGGGCGACGGCTGCCGCACTGCGACCGCTTGCCGCCCGGGTGTGCGGTTGGCCGCGGTCTACCGACGATCCGACGTTACAATAGAAACCCGCGTGGGCGCCCGGCCCGCGCGGGTTTTTTCTTTCCCAGCCCGATGACCTTTGCCGCCAAGCCTTTTGCTGCTGCTGTCAATCACCTGCTCGCGCGCGAATCGTGGGCGCGCGACCGCCTGATCCCCTACGCGGGCAAGACCGCCCGGCTCGACGTGCCGCCCGTCACGCTGACGCTGCTCGTGCAGCCCGACGGCTATCTGTCCGCTGTGGAAGCGCACGATGCGAAACACGTCGACGTGTCGATCGCACTCGCGGGCGACACTGTCGCCGCATTCCTGCAGGGCGGCCAGGCGGCCGTGATGAAGCACGTGAAGATCGAGGGGGACGCGGAGTTCGCGACGCAGATCGCGAAACTGGCCGAGCACCTGCGCTGGGAACCTGAGGAAGATCTCGCGAAGCTGGTCGGCGACGCGGCGGCGCACCGGATCGCGACGGTCGTGCGCGACGCCGGCGCGCGCGCGCGCCGCACCGGCCGCAACGTGCTCGATTCCGTCGCCGAATACTGGCTCGATGAAAACCCGCAAGTCGTCCGGCGCACGGTGCTCGGCGGTTTCGACGCCGAACTGGCGCGTGCGCGCGATGCGCTCGCGCGGGTCGAAAAGCGGGTCGAGCGACTCGAACAAAAAATCGGCGCGCGCACGGGCTCCGGCCCGCGCGGCGCGCACTGAGGGCCGCAGGGCATGCGCATTTTCCGTTTCATCAAGATTGTCTATACCGTCATCCGCTTTGGCCTCGACGAAGTGATGCTGTCCCGGATCGACGACCGGCGTGTGAAGCTGCTGTTGCGGATCACGACGATCGGCCGCCGCTATTCCGATCCGCCCGCCGTGCGGCTGCGTCACGCGCTCGAAAGCCTCGGCCCGATCTTCGTGAAGTTCGGCCAGGTGCTGTCGACACGCCGCGACCTGCTGTCGGTCGATTTCGCGAACGAACTCGCGAAGCTGCAGGACCAGGTGCCGCCGTTCGATTCGGCGGTCGCGATCGCGATCATCGAGAAGTCGCTCGGCGCGCCGGTCGACGAGCTGTTCGACGAATTCGAGCGCGAGCCGGTCGCGAGCGCATCGATCGCGCAGGTGCACTTCGCGAAGCTCAAGCAGGGCGTGCACGCGGGCAAGGCCGTCGCGGTCAAGGTGCTGCGCCCGAACATGCTGCCGGTGATCGATTCGGACCTCGCGCTGATGCGCGACATCGCGACGTGGACGGAGCGCATGTGGGCAGACGGCCGGCGCCTGAAGCCGCGCGAAGTCGTCGCCGAATTCGACAAGTATCTGCACGACGAGCTGGACCTGATGCGCGAGGCCGCGAACGGCAGCCAGCTGCGCCGCAACTTCGCGGGCCTCGACCTGCTGCTCGTGCCCGAGATGTTCTGGGATTTCTCGACGTCGCAGGTGCTCGTGATGGAGCGCATGACCGGCGTGCCGATCAGCCAGGTCGAGACGCTGCGCTCGGCCGGCGTCGATATCAAGAAGCTCGCGCGCGAAGGTGTCGAGATCTTCTTCACGCAGGTGTTCCGCGACGGTTTCTTTCATGCGGACATGCACCCGGGCAACATCCAGGTGAGCCTCGATCCGAACACGTTCGGCCGCTATATCGCGCTCGATTTCGGGATCGTCGGCGCGTTGTCGGATTTCGACAAGAACTACCTCGCGCAGAACTTCCTCGCCTTCTTCAAGCGCGACTACCACCGCGTCGCGACGCTGCACCTCGAATCGGGCTGGGTGCCGCCCGAGACACGCGTCGAGGAGCTCGAAAGCGCGATCCGCGCGGTGTGCGAGCCGTATTTCGACCGCGCACTGAAGGACATCTCGCTCGGTCAGGTGCTGATGCGTCTGTTCTCGACGTCGCGCCGCTTCAACGTCGAGATCCAGCCGCAGCTCGTGCTGCTGCAGAAGACGATGCTGAACGTCGAGGGGCTCGGCCGTTCCCTCGATCCTGAACTCGACCTGTGGAAGACGGCGAAGCCGTATCTCGAGCGCTGGATGACCGAGCAGATCGGCCTGCGCGGCTGGTACGAGCGCTTCAAGGTCGAAGCGCCGCAGTGGAGCAAGACGCTGCCGCAACTGCCGCGCCTGATCCACCACGCGATGGCGGCGCACCACGACGCACCGCGCGCGGCGAGCGAGGACCTGATGCGTCAGATCCTCGTCGAGCAGAAACGTACCAACCGGCTGCTGCAGGCATTGCTGATCTTCGGCCTTGCCGTCGGCGTCGGGGCGCTCGTCGCGCGCGTGCTGCTTGCGCTCGCATACGGCGCATGACCGAAGGGAGCCGCGCGATGTCCGAACCGAAACGACCGCCCGCATCGAGCACCGCCGATTTCGAGACGCGCGACCCCGGCAACGCTGCGTTCTGGGACGAGCGTTTCGCGCGCGGCGTGACGCCGTGGGAGTTCGGCGGCGTGCCGAACGGGTTTCGCGCGTTTGCCCAGCGCCTCGAGCCTTGTGCGGTGCTGATTCCGGGCTGCGGCAGTGCGCAGGAGGCCGGCTGGCTCGCGCAGGCCGGCTGGCCCGTGCGCGCGATCGATTTCTCGGCGCAGGCGGTGGCGGCGGCGAAGGCGCAGCTCGGCGCGCATGCGGACGTCGTGGAGCAGGCCGATTTCTTCGCGTACCGACCACCGTTCGATGTGCAGTGGGTGTACGAGCGCGCGTTCCTGTGCGCGTTGCCGCCGAGCCTGCGCGCCGGCTATGCGGCGCGGATGGCCGAACTGCTGCCCGCCGGTGCGCTGCTGGCCGGTTATTTCTTCGTGACGGCGAAACCAAAGGGGCCGCCGTTCGGCATCGAGCGTGCGGAACTCGATGCGCTGCTCGCGCCGCACTTCGAACTGATCGAGGATCTGCCGGTGACCGATTCGCTGGCCGTGTTCGAAGGGCACGAGCGCTGGCTCACGTGGCGCCGTCGCTGAAGCTCGGGCGTCGCGGCCGTTGCCGGAGCGCGCCGGGGTTTCAGCTATAATTCAAGGTTTTGCAAGCCGTTTCCAGTTTCTGCGGGAAAAATATCATGCCGATCTACGCCTATCGATGCGAAGCGTGCGGTTTCGCGAAGGACGTGCTCCAGAAGATGAGCGACGCGCCGCTGTCGCAATGCCCCGAATGCGGGAAGGATGCTTTTCGCAAGCAGGTCACCGCCGCCGGCTTCCAGCTGAAGGGCTCCGGCTGGTATGTCACCGATTTCCGTGGTGGCTCGAGCGGCACCAGCGCGCCGGCGACGGCGTCCGGCGACACGGCGGCAGCACCGGCCGCCGCGGCGCCTGCGGCAGCCGCGCCCGCTGCCGCGAGCTCCGAAAGTACGACGACGAGCGCCGCGCCCGCCCCGGCTGCAGCGCCCGCCGCCAGCAGTTGACTGTCGCGGCCCGGCCGGGCCGCGACCAACCCGCGCTTCCGGCGTGGTTCATTGACGGCAGATGATGAAAAAGACGACCCTGAAAACGGTGTTCCTGACCGGCCTGCTGGTTCTCGTCCCGCTCGCGATCACGCTGTGGGTGCTCGGCCTCATCATCGGCACGATGGACCAGACGCTGCTGCTGTTGCCCGAATCGTGGCAGCCGGAGCGGATGCTCGGCTTCCACCTGCCGGGGATCGGCGCGGTGCTGACGCTCGCGTTCATCTTCGTCGTCGGGCTGGCCACGCAGAACTTCATCGGCCAGAAGCTCGTCACGTGGTGGAACGCGGTCGTGCGTCACATCCCGGTCGTCGGGCCGATCTACACGAGCGTCAAGCAGGTGTCGGACACGCTGCTGTCGAGCAGCGGCAACGCGTTCCGCAAGGCGCTGCTGATCGAATACCCGCGTCGCGGCTCGTATACGATTGCGTTTCTGACCGGCACGCCCGGCGGCGACGTGGTCAACCATCTGACGGAAGAGTACGTGAGCGTGTACGTGCCCACGACGCCGAACCCGACGTCGGGCTTCTTCCTGATGCTGCCGAAGAGCGAAGTCATCGAACTCGACATGTCGGTCGATGCCGCGCTCAAGTACATCGTCTCGATGGGCGTCGTGGCGCCTTCGGCGCCGGTTCCGGCGCCCGCCCGCCGTCCCGTCGAGCCGCCGCTGTAAGTAAAGAATCATCGCCCGGGCCGCGCGTTGCGGCACCCGTTGATCAAACCGAACGAAAGCAAACATCATGTCGATGCGTACTGAATACTGCGGTCTCGTGACCGAACACCTGCTGGGCCAAACCGTGTCGCTGTGCGGCTGGGTGCAGCGCCGCCGCGATCACGGCGGTGTGATCTTCATCGACCTGCGCGATCGTGAAGGCCTCGTGCAGGTGGTGTGCGATCCGGATCGCGCGGAGATGTTCGCGACCGCCGAAGGCGTGCGCAACGAGTTCTGCGTGCAGATCAAGGGTCTCGTGCGCAACCGTCCGGAAGGCACGGTCAACGCCGGCCTGAAGAGCGGCAAGATCGAAGTGCTGTGCCACGAGCTGATCGTGCTGAACGCGTCGGTCACGCCGCCGTTCCAGCTCGACGACGACAACCTGTCGGAAACGACGCGTCTCACGCACCGCGTGCTCGACCTGCGCCGTCCGCAGATGCAGCACAACCTGCGCCTGCGCTACCGCGTCGCGATCGAAGCGCGCAAGTACCTCGACGAGCAGGGCTTCATCGACATCGAAACGCCGATGCTGACGAAGAGCACGCCGGAAGGCGCGCGCGACTACCTCGTGCCGTCGCGCGTGAACGCGGGCCAGTTCTTCGCGCTGCCGCAGTCGCCGCAGCTGTTCAAGCAGCTGCTGATGGTCGCGAACTTCGACCGTTACTACCAGATCACCAAGTGCTTCCGCGACGAGGACCTCCGTGCCGACCGTCAGCCGGAATTCACGCAGATCGACTGCGAGACGTCGTTCCTCGGCGAGCAGGAAATCCGCGACCTGTTCGAAGACATGATCCGTCACATCTTCAAGACGACGATCGACGTCGAACTCGACGCGAAATTCCCGGTGATGCCGTACTCGGAAGCGATGGCGCGTTTCGGTTCGGACAAGCCGGACCTGCGTGTGCAACTCGAATTCACCGAGCTGACGGACGCGATGAAGGACGTCGACTTCAAGGTGTTCAGCACGCCGGCCAACGCGAAGGACGGCCGTGTCGCGGCGCTGCGCGTGCCGAAGGGCGGCGAGCTGTCGCGCGGCGACATCGACGGTTACACGGAATTCGTGCGCATCTACGGCGCGAAGGGCCTCGCATGGATCAAGGTCAACGAGAAGGCGAAGGGCCGCGACGGCCTGCAAAGCCCGATCGTCAAGAACCTGCACGACGCATCGATCGCGGCGATCCTCGAGCGCACCGGCGCTGAAGACGGCGACATCATCTTCTTCGCGGCCGACCGTGCGAAGGTCGTCAACGACAGCCTCGGCGCACTGCGCCTGAAGATCGGCCATTCGGAATTCGGCAAGGCGAACGGCCTCGTCCAGGCCGGCTGGAAGCCGCTGTGGGTCGTCGACTTCCCGATGTTCGAATACGACGACGAAGACGCGCGCTACGTCGCCGCGCACCACCCGTTCACCAGCCCGAAGGACGAGCACCTCGAGTACCTCGAGACGGATCCGGGCCGTTGCCTCGCGAAGGCGTACGACATGGTGCTGAACGGCTGGGAAATCGGCGGCGGCTCGGTGCGTATCCACCGCGAGGAAGTGCAGAGCAAGGTGTTCCGCGCGCTGAAGATCGGTGCGGAAGAAGCGCAGGCGAAGTTCGGCTTCCTGCTGGACGCGCTGCAGTACGGCGCGCCGCCGCACGGCGGTATCGCGTTCGGTCTCGACCGCATCGTCACGATGATGGCCGGCGCCGACTCGATCCGCGACGTGATCGCGTTCCCGAAGACGCAGCGTGCGCAGGATCTGCTCACGCAGGCGCCGAGCCCGGTCGACGAGCGTCAGCTGCGCGAGCTGCACATCCGTCTGCGTCAGCCGGAACAGCCGAAGGCGTAACGCTTGTCACAGGTCGTGTGCGCGGTGACGCGCGCACGACGCCCAACGAAAAAGGCGCCGTTGTGCGCCTTTTTCGCTTTTTGCGGTACAGTCGCAGCACTTGCCGCACGTTCGGGCCCAGGCCCGGCGCACGGCCCTGTGCCGCATGAAACAAAGATGACGAAGCCGCCGAAAATCCCCGAATCCGTTCTCGTCGTGATCTACACGCCCGAACTCGACGTACTGGTGATCAAGCGTGCCGACCAGCCCGATTTCTGGCAATCGGTGACCGGATCGAAGGACGCGCTCGACGAGCCGCTCGCGCTCACGGCCGCGCGCGAAGTCGCCGAGGAAACCGGCATCGCGGTCGGGTCGCCCGACGTGCCGGCCACCGCGCTGATCGACTGGCACCACCGGATCGAATACAGCATCTATCCGCAATACCTGCATCGCTATGCGCCGGGCGTCACGCGCAATATCGAGCACTGGTTCGGCCTGTGCGTGCCGCGCCGCGTCGACGTGACGCTGTCGCCGCGCGAGCATGTCGACTACGCGTGGCTGCCGTTCCGCGAAGCGGCCGCGCGCTGCTTTTCGCCGTCGAATGCCGAAGCGATCCTGCAACTGCCCGTGCGCGTGTCGCTCGCGCAATCGCCGCACGGCTCTTCCGCATGAATGCGGAAACCCGCAAGCGCTTCGCGCAATTGCGGCAGATGTTCCTGCAGGAGCGCGGCTCCGCGTCGCGGCTCGCGTTCACGGCCGGCAACACGGTGCGCCTTTGCGAGACCGGCAACGAATTCTTCCACGCGCTGATCGAACGGATCGATGCGGCGCGCGAGCAGGTGATGCTCGAAACCTACATCTTCTGCGACGACGCGGCCGGCCGCCCGGTGTCGGATGCGCTGATTCGCGCGGCGCAGCGCGGCGTGCGCGTGCGCGTGATCACCGACGGCGTCGGCACCGCGCGCCTGCCGCTGTTCGATACGTGGGCCGAGGCCGGTGTCGAGCACTGCATCTACAACCGCTTCCTGTTCGGCCGCTTCGGCTTCTCGCGCACGCACCGCAAGCTCGCGGTGATCGATCATGCGGTCGCGTTCTGCGGCGGCATCAACATCGTCGACGACTACACGCAGGGCAGCGCGACGCTACCGTTCCCGCGCTGGGATTTCGCGGTCGAGATGGCCGGGCCGGCGGTGTCGGACGTGCGCGCCGCGTTCGAGCTGCAGTGGCACCGCATCCAGTTCGGCCACAAGCCTTATGCGCAGTACGCGGCGGGGCTGCACGGCGGCGAGGCGTTCCCGGACATGTTCCGGCGCTGGATGCGCAGCCACCGGTGGATCAAGGCCGGTGCGCTGCGGGTCGTGACGGAGCCGAGCGTCGCGTTCGTCGCGCGCGACAATGTCGTGAACCGCCGCGCGATCGAGAAGGCGTATCTCGCCGCAATCGGCCAGGCGCGCCAGCGGATCCTGCTCGCGAATCCGTATTTCATGCCGGGCCGCAAGCTGCGCCGCGCGCTGACGGGCGCCGCACGCCGCGGCGTCGACGTGCGGATCCTGATCGGCCGTAACGAGTTCACGGCGCTCGATACGGCCGTGCCGTTCCTGTATCACGCGCTGCTGCGCGCGGGCGTGCGCGTGGCGGAATACGACAAGACGATCCTGCACGGCAAAGTGGCGGTGATCGACGACAACTGGGCGACCGTCGGCTCGTCGAACCTCGACGCGCTGAGCCTGATGCTGAACAATGAGGCGAACGTCGTGCTGGTGCGCTACGATGAGATCACCAACGAACTGCGCGACGCAATCGCGGCCGCCTTCACCGAAGGCCGTGAAATTGATGCGGCCCGGTACGCCGCACGGCCGCGCATCGAGCGTATGCTGAACTGGCTCGCATACAACACGTACCGCATCGTGATGAAGGCGCTGACGGTCGGTGGTTACGACTGACGAAGACTAAGCGTTCGCTTCAAAAATCTGTCCGCACGTTCGTGCGGAAAAGCCGCTCCGGTCCCGCCGGAATCGCGCAAAATAGCGGCTCGGTTAGACACCGGTTTCTAATAATTTCCTTGTTTCGCGAGCGGCCGCACTCAATAATAGTACGGCCGTTCGATTTTATTCGAACCCCCGAACGGTTACAGAAATAGCTATGCGAAAAGGCGAACAGACGCGTGCCGCGATACTCGAAGCTGCTTTGGACCTCGCCAGCCGTGACGGGCTGGAGGGGCTGACGATCGGCCTGCTGGCCGAGCGCATGCAGATGAGCAAGAGTGGTGTGTTCGCGCACTTCGGATCGCGCGAGGACCTGCAGGTCGAGGTCGTCCGCGAGTATCACCATCGTTTCGAAAACGAGGTGTTCTTTCCGAGCCTGCGTGAGCCGCGAGGCTTGCCGCGCCTCCGGGCGATGCTGGCCCGCTGGACGGAGAAGCGCATCCAGGAAGTGACGACCGGATGCATCTACATCAGCGGCGCCGTCGAGTACGACGACCGGCCCGACAGCCCCGTGCGCGAGCAGTTGATCGCGAGCGTGACGGCCTGGCGTGCCGCGATGCTGCGTGCCATTTCGCAGGCGAAGGAAGAAGGCCATCTGCGTGCGGATACGGATCCGGACCTGATGCTCTTCGAGTTGTACAGCTTCACGCTCGGCCTGCATCACGACGCACGATTCCTGCATTCGCCGGATGCCGTGCGCCTCACGTGGGCCGCGCTGGAAAAGACGATCGTTTCGTATCAGAGCGAGAGCCGTTAGCGGCGCGTGATCCGCCCGCCAGGAGCTCGAGCCGTTTTGCCCACCTTTGGAGAGAGTCATGGGACAGTACGCCGCGCCGCTGCGCGACATGCAATTCGTGTTGCACGAGCTTCTGAACGTCGAAGCCGAGGTCAAGCAAATGCCGCGGCATGCGGACCTCGACGCCGACACGATCAACCAGGTCCTCGAGGAGGCGGGCAAGTTCTGCTCCGAGGTACTGTTCCCGCTGAACCAGGTCGGCGACCGTGAAGGCTGCACGTATGAAGGCGACGGCGTCGTGAAGACCCCGACCGGCTTCAAGGAAGCGTACCAGCAGTACGTCGAGGCCGGCTGGCCGGCGCTCGGCTGCGATCCGGACTACGGCGGCCAGGGCCTGCCCGCGTTCGTGAACAACGCGCTCTACGAAATGCTGAACTCGGCGAACCAGGCGTGGACGATGTATCCGGGCCTGTCGCACGGCGCCTACGAATGCCTGCATGCGCACGGCGCGCCGGAACTCCAGAAGCAGTATCTGCCGAAGCTCGTGTCGGGCGAATGGACGGGCACGATGTGCCTGACCGAGCCGCACTGCGGCACCGACCTCGGCATCCTGCGCACCAAGGCCGAACCGAACGGCGACGGCTCGTACTCGATCAGCGGCACGAAGATCTTCATCTCGAGCGGCGAGCACGACATGTCGAAGAACATCGTCCACCTCGTGCTCGCACGCCTGCCGGACGCACCGCAGGGCACCAAGGGGATCTCGCTGTTCATCGTGCCGAAGTTCATTCCGGACGCCGCGGGCGAGCCGGGCGAGCGCAACGGTATCAAATGCGGCTCGATCGAACACAAGATGGGCATCCACGGCAACTCGACGTGCGTGATGAACCTCGACAACGCGAAGGGCTGGATGGTCGGCGAGCCGAACAAGGGCCTCAACGCGATGTTCGTGATGATGAACGCCGCGCGTCTGGGCGTCGGCATGCAGGGTCTGGGTCTCACGGAAGTCGCATACCAGAACTCGCTGACGTACGCGAAGGAGCGCCTGCAGATGCGCTCGCTGACGGGCCCGAAGGCACCGGACAAGCCGGCCGACCCGATCATCGTGCACCCGGACGTGCGCCGCATGCTGCTCACGCAGAAGGCCTACGCCGAAGGCGCGCGCGCGTTCACGTACTGGTCCGCGCTGCAGATCGACAAGGAACTGTCGCACGCTGACGAAGCGGTGCGCAAGGAAGCGGCCGATCTCGTCGCGCTGCTCACGCCGATCATCAAGGCGTTCCTGACCGACAACGCATTCGAGTCGACCAACCACGCGATGCAGATCTACGGCGGCCACGGCTTCATCTCCGAGTGGGGCATGGAGCAGTACGTGCGCGACGCGCGGATCAACATGATCTACGAAGGCACGAACTCGATCCAGTCGCTCGACCTGCTGGGCCGCAAGGTGCTCGGCGACATGGGCGCGAAGCTGAAGAAGTTCGGCAAGCTCGTCACGGAATTCGCGGAAGCCGAAGGCGTGAAGCCGGAAATGGCCGAGTTCATCAACCCGCTCGCCGACATCGGCGACAAGGTGCAGAAGCTGACGATGGAAATCGGCATGAAGGCGATGCAGAACCCGGACGAAGTCGGCGCTGCCGCCGTGCCGTACCTGCGCACCGTGGGCCACCTGGTGTTCTCGTACTTCTGGGCGCGCATGGCGCGCCTCGCCCTCGACAAGGAAGCGTCGGGCGACCCGTTCTACAAGTCGAAGCTCGCGACCGCACGCTTCTACTTCGCGCGCCTGCTGCCCGAAACGGCGGCGACGATCCGCGCCGCGCGCGCCGGTTCGAAGACGCTGATGGAAGTCGACGAATCGCTGTTCTGACGCGAGTCCGGGCGGTGTGCGCCGCGCGCCGCCCGAACGCAACGGTTCCTGGTACTCAATTCGCCGTGCAGCCCTCACAACCCGCGCTGCACGACACTATCCGGAGACATCCCGTGAGCAATTTCCTGATTCGCAAGGTCGCCGTGCTGGGCGCCGGCGTGATGGGCGCGCAGATCGCCGCGCATCTCGTCAACGCGCGCGTGCCGGTGCTGCTGTTCGACCTGCCGGCCAAGGAAGGCCCGAAAAACGCGATCGCGCTGAAGGCGATCGAGAACCTGAAGAAGCTGTCGCCCGCGCCGTTCGGCGTGAAGGACGACGCGAAATATCTCGAAGCCGCGAACTATGAAGACGACATCGCGAAGCTCGCCGAATGCGACGTCGTGATCGAGGCGATCGCCGAGCGGATGGACTGGAAGCACGACCTGTACAAGAAGGTCGCGCCGCACATCGCACCGAACGCGATTTTCGCGACCAACACGTCGGGCCTGTCGATCACGAAGCTGTCCGAAGGTTTCTCGGACGAGCTCAAGTCGCGCTTTTGCGGCGTGCACTTCTTCAACCCGCCGCGCTACATGCACCTCGTCGAGCTGATCCCGACCGCGCATACGCGCCCGGAGATCCTCGACCAGCTCGAAACCTTCCTGACGAGCATCGTCGGCAAGGGCGTCGTGCGCGCGAAGGACACGCCGAACTTCATCGCGAACCGCGTCGGCATCTTCTCGATCCTCGCGGTGATCACCGAGGCCGCGAAATTCGGCCTGCGCTTCGATGAAGTCGACGACCTGACGGGCAGCCGCCTCGGCCGCGCGAAGTCGGCGACATTCCGCACGGCGGACGTGGTCGGCCTCGACACGATGGCGCACGTGATCAAGACGATGCAGGACAACCTCGCCGACGATCCGTTCTTCCCGGTCTACCAGACGCCTGCCGTGCTCGCCGAACTGGTGAAGCAGGGCGCGCTCGGCCAGAAGACGGGCGGCGGCTTCTACAAGAAGGAAGGCAAGGCGATCAAGGTGCTCGACGCGAAGACGGGCACTTACGTCGATTCGGGTGCGAAGGCGGACGAAACCGTCGGCCGCATCCTGAAGCGCCCGCCGGCGGAACGCCTGAAGCTGCTGCGCGAGACGGACCATCCGCACGCGCAGTTCCTGTGGTCGATCTTCCGCGACGTGTTCCACTACATCGGCGTGCATCTGGAGTCGATCGCCGACAATGCGCGTGACGTCGACCTCGCGATCCGCTGGGGCTTCGGCTGGAACGAAGGCCCGTTCGAAGGCTGGCAGGCTGCCGGCTGGAAGCAGGTCGCCGAGTGGGTGCAGGAAGACATCGCGGCCGGCAAGGCACTCGCGAACGTGCCGCTGCCGTCGTGGGTGCTCGAAGGCGCGGTTGCCGAGAAGGGCGGCGTGCACACGGCCGAAGGCTCGTGGGCGCCTGCTTCGAAGCGCTTCGTGCCGCGTTCCGACCTCGCCGTCTACGGCAAGCAGGTGTTCCGCGCGCCGCTCGTCGGCGAAGCCGGCGCCGATCCGAAGACGTACGGCAAGACGCTGTTCGAAACCGACGCGGTGCGTGCATGGGTCGACGATCGTGCGGGCGAGGACGACGTCGTGATCGTGTCGTTCAAGTCGAAGATGAACACGATCGGGCCGAGCGTGATCGACGGCCTCGTGCAGGCGATCGAACTCGCGGAGAAGGACTACAAGGGCGTGGTGATCTGGCAGCCGACGTCGCTGAAGCTCGGCACGCCGGGTGGCCCGTTCTCGGCCGGTGCGAACCTCGAAGAGGCGATGCCCGCGTTCATGATGGGCGGCGCGAAGGGCATCGAGCCGTTCGTGAAGAAGTTCCAGGAAGGCATGCTGCGCGTGAAGTACGCGAACGTGCCGGTCGTTGCGGCCGTGTCGGGCATTGCGCTCGGCGGCGGGTGCGAGCTGATGCTGCACAGCGCAAAGCGCGTCGTGCACGTCGAGAGCTACATCGGTCTCGTCGAAGTGGGCGTCGGCCTCGTGCCGGCCGGCGGCGGCCTGAAGGAAGCGGCGCTGCGCGCGGCGGATGCGGCAACGGCCGCGAACGCGACCACCGACATCCTGAAGTTCGTCACGAAGTCGTTCGAGAACGCGGCGATGGCCAAGGTTTCGTCGTCGGCGCACGATGCACGCGCGATGGGCTACCTGAAGCCGTCCGACACGATCATCTTCAACGTGTTCGAGCTGCTCGACACCGCGAAGAAGGAAGCACGCGCGCTGGCAGCCGTCGGCTACCGTGCGCCGCTGCGCGCGAAGGACGTGCCGGTCGCAGGCCGCTCGGCGATCGCGACGATCAAGGCATCGCTCGTCAACATGCGTGACGGCCGCTTCATCAGCGACCACGACTACCTGATCGCGAGCCGTATCGCCGAAGCCGTGTGCGGCGGCGACGTCGAAGCAGGCAGCCTCGTCGACGAGCAGTGGCTGCTCGCACTCGAGCGCCGCGCGTTCGTCGAGCTGCTCGGCACGCAGAAGACGCAGGAACGGATCATGGGCATGTTGCAGACCGGCAAGCCGGTGCGTAACTGAGCGAGCGACAAGGCAAGGAGTCTGAAATGAGCAAACAACTGCAAGACGCATACATCGTCGCCGCAAGCCGCACCCCGATCGGCAAGGCTCCGCGCGGTGTCTTCAAGAACACGCGCCCCGACGAGCTGCTGGTTCACGCGATCAAGTCGGCGGTCGCGCAGGTGCCCGGCCTCGACACGAAGGTGATCGAGGACGCGATCATCGGCTGCGCGATTCCGGAAGCCGAGCAGGGCCTGAACGTCGCCCGCATGGGCGCGCTGCTCGCGGGGCTGCCGCAGACGGTCGGCGGCGTGACGGTCAACCGCTTCTGCGCGTCGGGCATCACGGCGCTGGCGATGGCGGCGGACCGCATCCGCGTCGGCGAATCGGACGCGCTGCTCGCGGGCGGCTGCGAATCGATGAGCATGGTGCCGATGATGGGCAACAAGCCGTCGATGTCGCCGCACATCTTCGATCGCAGCGAGGATTTCGGCATTGCATACGGGATGGGCCTGACCGCCGAGCGCGTCGCCGAGCAGTGGAAGGTGAGCCGCGAAGACCAGGACGCGTTCTCGGTCGAATCGCACCGCAAGGCGCTCGCGGCCCAGCAGGCCGGCGAGTTCGGCGACGAAATCGCCGCGTACACGATCACCGAGCGTTTCCCGAACCTGGCGACGGGCGAAGTCGACGTGAAGACGCGCGAGATCAAGCTCGACGAAGGTCCGCGTGCGGATACGTCGATCGAAGGCCTCGCGAAGCTGCGCACGGTGTTCGCGAACAAGGGCTCGGTCACGGCCGGCAACAGCTCGCAGACGTCGGATGGCGCGGGTGCGCTGCTCGTCGTGTCGGAGAAGGTGCTGAAGGAGTTCAACCTGACGCCGCTCGCGCGCTTCGTGAGCTTCGCGGTGCGTGGCGTGCCGCCGGAAATCATGGGCATCGGCCCGAAGGAAGCGATTCCGGCCGCGCTGAAGGCCGCAGGCCTGAAGCAGGACGATCTCGACTGGATCGAGCTGAACGAAGCGTTCGCCGCGCAATCGCTGGCGGTGATGCGCGATCTCGGCCTCGACCCGTCGAAGGTCAACCCGATGGGCGGTGCGATCGCACTCGGCCACCCGCTCGGCGCGACCGGCGCGATCCGCGCGGCGACCGTCGTGCATGGCCTGCGCCGCCGTAACCTGAAGTACGGGATGGTCACGATGTGCGTCGGCACCGGCATGGGCGCCGCGGGCATCATCGAACGCCTGTAAGCGGGGCGGGACAAGAGCGACGACGGTGCGCGGGCCACGAGCTCGCGCACCGTTTTTTCATTCCGATAGAGGAAAGTCAAAGGAGACGGTTGTGGCCGAAATTCAAGTGGAACGCGCCGACGGCGTGATGACGATCACGATCGCGCGCCCGGCGAAGAAGAACGCGCTGACGGCGGCGATGTACCAGACGATGGCCGATGCGCTCGCCGACGCGCAGGAGGACAAGGCGGTCCGCGTGATCCTGCTGCGCGGCAGCGACGGAAACTTCAGCTCGGGGAACGATCTCGAGGATTTCCTGAAGGCGCCGCCGAAGGACGAAAACGCGTCGGTATTCCAGTTTCTCGCGCGGATCAGCAGCGCGACCAAGCCGATCGTCGCGGCGGTGCCGGGCATCGCCGTTGGCGTCGGCGTGACGATGCTGCTGCACTGCGATCTCGTCTACGCGGCCGACACCGCGGCGTTCTCGCTGCCGTTCGCGCAGCTCGGGCTGTGCCCGGAAGCCGCATCGAGCGTGCTGCTGCCGCGCCTGGCCGGCCATCAGGTCGCCGCTGAAAAGCTGCTGCTCGGCGAAGCCTTCGATGCGCTGGAAGCGCACCGCATCGGCATCGTCAATCGCGTGCTGCCGGCCGCCGAGCTCGACGCATTCGCGGCGAAGCAGGCCGCGAAACTCGCGGCGCTGCCGGCGTCGTCGCTGCGCGTGACGAAGGCGCTGTTGAAGGAGACGGGAGGCGTGGCCGTTGCCGCGCGGATGAGCGAGGAGGCCGGCCATTTCTCCGCGATGCTGCGCGCGCCGGAGGCACGCGAGGCGATGACGGCGTTCTTCGAGAAGCGTAAGCCGGATTTCCGTCAGTTCGACTGACGGCACGGCCCGACGGCATCAGGCCGTGCCGTAATCGACGTGGCCGGTTTCACGGCAGAAGCAGACCAGCCGGAGGCCGGCCGCCTTCGCGATCTCGATCGCGAGCGACGACGGCGCGGAGATCGTCGCGACCATCGGGATTCCGACCCGCGCCGACTTGCGCACGAGCTCGTAGCTCGCGCGGCTCGACAGGAACACGAAGCCGTCGGTCGCGTCGGCGCGCGACAGCACGAGCGAGCCGATCAGCTTGTCGAGCGCGTTGTGGCGTCCGACATCCTCGAACGCCATCCGGATCGCGCCTGTTGCGTCGCACCACGCGGCCGCATGCAGGCCACCGGTGAGTCTCGTGAGCGCCTGGTGCGCCGGCAGCGCGTGGGCCGCGCGAGCGAGCGCGTCGGGCGCGAGGCGCGCGAGAAAGCCGGTATCGGGCACCCGTTCGGGCGCGAGGTCGAGCAGGTCGATGCTCTCGATCCCGCACACGCCGCAGCCGGTGCGCCCCGCGAGTGCGCGGCGGCGGTCCTTCAGCGCGGCGAACGCCTGCTGGACGACCTCCAGATGCACCTCCGCGTGCGGCAGCGCCGCGTCGGCGTGGAGGATCACCTCGATGTCCTTGATGTCGCTGCCGCGTTCGACGATCCCTTCCGAGATCGCGAAGCCGACCGCGAACGCCTCCAGGTCGCGCGGCGTGCACATCATCACCGCGTGCGAGATGCCGTTGAAGACCAGCGCGACCGGCCATTCCTGGCCGACGTAGTCGTGCGCGGTTTCGACGGCGCCGCCGCGCGTGCGGCGCACGGACAGCTCGATTGCGCCGCGCGGTTCTTCTGTTTCAGTCGGATTCACGAGCACTCCCGTTGATTCGAGGCAGGGCGGCGACGATCGTGTCCGCCGGTCGCGCGCAGAGGTTCTAAAATACCTCAGGCAGGCCGGCCGCGCCGGCATCCGCCACTCAGGTAACGACCATGGGACTCAGCGACGCTCCGCTGCTATTCAATTTCGAACACGATTCGTCGGAAAACCTGACGTACATCCCGATGATCGTGCGTTTCAATCTCGACCGTTTCGGTCTGCGGATTTCGCTGGAGCAGTGGCAACTGCTGCCGCTCGAGGACCGCAAGCTGCTCGCGCGCTTCCCGGCCGACGACGACACCGCGATCGAGCCCAATTTCGATCACGCGCTGTTCGAAATGCTGCGCACGCACGCCGACCTCGAACCGTCGTGGTTCCAGCCGGACGAGCAGCCGAGCTGGCGCGCGACCGATTCGGTGCCGGACGCGCTTGTGCAGCAGAGCGCGCTGGCCGGGCTGCCGGCGCCCGCGCTCGCGCAGTGGCAGCGGCTCGCGCCGTTCCAGCGGTACGTGCTGATGAAGCTGTCGCGCAAGCCGAAGCTGAACCACGATTTCCTGCCCGCGATGCGGGAGTTCGGGCTGACGGCCACGCACTGAGGCGGCCGCGGGCCGGTGGAGGGCGCCGTCGCGCGGCACTCGCCCGTCAGAGCGGCGGCAGTTGGCGCGGCTTGCGGTCAGTGCCGGTCGCGACGTAGGTGAGGGTTGCTTCGGTGACCTTCACGATTTCACCCATCAGGCGCATGCGCTGCGCGTACACCTCGACGTCGACCGTGATCGACGTGTTGCCGGTGCGCATGATGGTCGCGTAGAAGCTCAGCAGATCGCCGACGAACACCGGCTGCTTGAACACGAACGAGTTGACCGCGACCGTCGCGACGCGACCGTTCGCGCGCTGGCTCGCGGGGATCGAGCCGGCGATGTCGACCTGCGACATGATCCAGCCGCCGAACACGTCGCCGTGGACGTTCGCGTCGTGCGGTTGCGGGACGACGCGCAGCGCGGGTTGCTTTTGCGGGAGTTCGAGGGTCGAATCGGTCATGGCGGGGGCTTTCATCCTGTAATAAACATGCCGCCGCGCGCAGGCCGGCCGGCGAGGGCGCCGGCAGCGGCGCGAAGCGGCTTCTGCGACAATACAACGTTCGCAAATTGTACGAGAAAGTGACCAAGCCGGCCGCCGATGCACGCGCCCGGCGCCGCCGCCGATCCTTCCCCCCATGCGCCGATTTCCTGCTTCCGGCGAGCCCGCGCCGGCTTCGACCGGGCCCCGCAACGACTGGCAGACCATCCGGTCGTTGCTGCCGTACCTGACCACCTACAAATGGCGCGTCGCGCTCGCGCTCGGCTGCCTGATCGGCGCGAAGGTCGCCAACCTCGGCGTGCCGGTCGTGATGAAGCGCATCGTCGACCACCTCTCCTACGTCCAGCAGATCACCGCGCTCGGCCGCGCCGAACAGTCGGCCGGCATCGTGCTCGCGGGCGGCGTGGGGCTGCTGGTCGTCGCGTATGCGCTCGTGCGGCTGTCGACGTCGCTGTTCACCGAGCTGCGTGAGATCCTGTTCTCGAAGGTCACCGAGAGCGCGGTGCGCCAGCTCGCGCTGCAGGTGTTCCGGCATCTGCACGGGCTGTCGCTGCGCTTCCATCTCGAGCGCCAGACGGGCGGCATGTCGCGCGACATCGAGCGCGGCACGCGCGGCATCCAGCAGCTGATTTCGTATTCGCTGTACAGCATCCTGCCGACGCTCGTCGAGGTCGGGCTCGTGCTCGGGTTCTTCGTGGTCAAGTACGAGGCCTATTACGCCTACGTGACGTTCGCGGCGCTGGTCACCTACATCGTGTTCACGGTGAAGGTCACCAACTGGCGCACGCATTTCCGCCGCACGATGAACGAACTCGATTCGCGCGCCAACTCGCGGGCGATCGATTCGCTGATCAACTACGAGACGGTTAAGTATTTCGGGAACGAGGAGTGGGAAGCGCAGCGCTACGACGAGAACCTGAAGCGCTACCGCAAGGCCGCGATTCGTTCGCAGAATTCGCTGTCGGTGCTGAACTTCGGCCAGCAGGCGATCATCGGCACGGGGCTCGTGTTCATCCTGTGGCGAGCGACGCAGGGCGTGCTCGCC
The DNA here is from genome assembly GCF_020419685.1 of Burkholderia sp. AU33545. Classification (NCBI taxonomy): domain Bacteria; kingdom Pseudomonadati; phylum Pseudomonadota; class Betaproteobacteria; order Burkholderiales; family Burkholderiaceae; genus Burkholderia; species Burkholderia sp. AU33545. Next base: position 63,560 of record NZ_JAIZRQ010000006.1, read on the forward strand.
GGCAAGCTGACGCTCGGCGATCTCGTACTGATCAACACGTTCATGCTGCAGCTGTACATTCCGCTGAACTTTCTCGGCGTCGTCTATCGCGAACTGAAGCAGAGCCTCACCGACATGGACCGCATGTTCGGGCTGCTGTCGGCGGCGAAGGAAGTGGCCGACCTGCACGATGCGCGGCCGCTCGCGGTGGCCGGCGCGCAGGTGCGTTTCGAGCACGTAAATTTCGCGTACGAGCCGGCGCGGCAGATCCTGCACGACGTGACGTTTACGATCGACGCGGGCACGACGACCGCGGTGGTCGGCCACAGCGGCTCCGGGAAGTCGACGCTGTCGCGGCTGCTGTTCCGCTTCTACGATCTCGATCGGCAGACGGGCGGAGCGATCCGGATCGACGGCCAGGACATTCGCGACGTCACGCAGGACTCGCTGCGTGCATCGATCGGGATCGTGCCGCAGGACACCGTGCTGTTCAACGACTCGATCTACTACAACATCGCCTATGGCCGGCCGACCGCGACCCGCGACGAAGTGATCGCGGCCGCGCGCGCCGCGCACATCCACGACTTCATCGAGAGCTTGCCGAAGGGCTATGACACGCCGGTCGGCGAGCGTGGGCTCAAGCTGTCGGGCGGCGAGAAGCAGCGCGTCGCGATCGCGCGCACGCTGCTGAAGAATCCGCCGGTGCTGCTGTTCGACGAGGCGACGTCGGCGCTCGATTCGCGCTCGGAGCGTGCGATCCAGCACGAACTCGACCAGATCGCGCGGCACCGCACGACGCTCGTGATTGCGCACCGGCTGTCGACGGTCGTGCATGCGCAGCAGATTCTCGTGATGGACCACGGGCGGATCGTCGAGCGCGGCACGCACGACGAACTCGTGCGCGCGGACGGGCTGTATGCGCAGATGTGGGCGCTGCAGCAGCAGCGCGCGGCGGCGGGCGGGGAAGCGGCCGAGGCCGCGTGAGCGTGGATGCTGCGCCGGGCGGCGCGGGAACGGTCGGTTCGCCGGCCGTTCGGCATCGGGCGGCGTTGTGCCGTCACGGCCCGGCGCTGCGGCGCAGCGTTCGCGGCGTTTGATCCAGGCGCGGCCTGCCGGCGATCGATCGGGCCGTTATCGGCCTTTCGGGCCCTTGGCCGCCGCGCCGGGTGGCCCGACGGTCAGCCGCGAATCAGCTCAGCCTGCGGCGGCGCGCAGCCGCGCATCCAGTTCGCCGAGCTGCGCGGGCGTGCCGACGTTCTCCCAGATACCTTCATACAATTCGCCGCTCGCGCGGCCGGCCTCGATGGTCGCCTTGAAGTACGGCGTCAGCGGCCGGTGCGTGCCGGGCACGATGTCGCGGAACATCCGCGTGTCGTACACGCCGATGCTGCCGAACGTGACACGCGGCGCGCCGGCGAGCGCCAGCCGGCCGTCGTCGCGGAGCACGAAATCGCCGTCCGGATGGAACGGCGGGTTCGGCACCATCACGAGATGCATTGCGGGCGCGTCGAGCTCGGCCATCCTCGCAGCGTGGGCGGCGAGCGTCCGGTAGTCGAATGCGCAGTAAACATCGCCCGCGACCGCCGCGAACACCGTCGGCCGGCCGTCGCGCTCGAGCAGCGGCAGCGCCTGCGCGATGCCGCCGGCGGTTTCCAGCGCGTCGCCTTCGGCCGAATACGCGAGCCGCACGCCCCAGCGCGAGCCGTCGCCGAGCGTTGCCTCGAGCTGTTCGCCGAGCCACGCGTGGTTGATCACGATCGTCTCGATGCCCGCGCGCGCGAGCGCCTCGATCTGCCAGACGATCAGCGGCTTGCCGCCGACTTCGAGCAGCGGCTTCGGGCGGGTGTCGGTCAGCGGGCGCATCCGTTCGCCGCGTCCGGCGGCGAAGATCATCGCCGTGGTCAGGGTAGTGCTCATGTTCGGCTGAATGTGAGGGCGGTCAGAACGTATAGCCGACGTCGGCCGCGCCCTTGCCCTCGAGCTCGTCGAGCAGCTTCGCGAACGGCACGAGCGGGCGGTAGCGCAGCGCGACCTTGCGCGCATACGCGAGGAAGCGCGGCAGGTCGTTCAGGTAATGCGGCTTGCCGTCGCGGTAGTTGATCCGTGCGAACAGGCCGAGGATCTTGATGTGGCGCTGCAGCCCCATCCACTCGAGCTGGCGGTAGAACTCGCCGAAGTCCGGATCGACCGGCAGGCCGGCCTTCTTCGCCTTTTCCCAGTAATACGCGAAGCAGTCGAGCTCGAACTCCTCGTCCCAGCTGATGAACGCGTCGCGCAGCAGCGACACGACGTCGTACGTCAGCGGCCCGTACACGGCGTCCTGGAAGTCGAGCACGCCGGGGTTCGGCTCGCAGACCATCAGGTTGCGTGGCATGAAATCGCGCAGCATGAAGCCCTGCGGCTGCGCATGGGCGCTCGCGACCAGCAGCGCGAAGGTGCGGTCGAGCGTGCCGCGCATCGCGTCGGTGACGGGCTTGCCGAGGTGCCGGCCGACGAACCATTCGGGCAGCAGCTCCATCTCGCGGCGCAGGAATGCCTCGTCGAACGGCGGCAGCACGTCGGGCTTCGAGCTCAGCTGGAAGCGGATCAGTGCGTCGAGCGCGTCGCGCATCAGCGGGCGCGCCGCGACCGGGTCGGCCGGATCGAGCACCGAGATGTACGACGTGCGGCCGAGGTCGGTCACGAGCATGAAGCCCGCGTCGAAATCGTGGGCCAGCACGTCCGGCACGTGGTCGCCGGCCGCGGCGAGCAACCGCGCGACCTGAACGAATTCGCGACACTTCTCGGGCGGCGGCGCGTCGACCGCGACCAGCGAGCCGCCGGGGCTCGTCGCCGACGCGACGCGGAAATAGCGGCGGAAACTGGCGTCCGACGACGCGGGTGCGAGGGTCGACAGGTCGAGGGCGAAGCGCTCGGCGAGCGGGCGCAGCCACGCGGTCAGGGCGTCGAGACGGGCGTCGGGCTGGGATGCGGCGGATGGGGGTGTCATGAAACTCGGCGGAGGGGGGAACGTCTTGCCATATAATACCCCACGACTTTTTTGACGCGCCCCGCGTCAGCTTCCGCCGTGCAGGCCCGCCGCCTGTCGCGCCGTCCGCCCGCTCGCCTCCCCGGTTTGCGCTCAGCCGCAGTCGCGGTGCGACGGCGCGGCCCGCCGTGCGCGAATGTGCCGTGCAGGTGCGGTTGACAAGGGGCGATTCGCCAAACGATAGATGCCGCCCAAACCGCTATTCCCGAATGTCTTCCCCGGTGACGGGGCGCCGCGCAAAAGGCGGCTCGCGCTCGCGCTCCTGGCCGTGCCCGGCCTCGTGCCGGCCGTGTCGTACGCGCAGCTGTCGGGTGCGGCCGCGCAGCCGCAGCCGCTCGACTCGCCGTGGGACCTGCGTCTCGCCCCGCAGCTCGAGGATCATCCGCTGAAGGACGGCGCGAAGCCGGCCACCTTCGTGATTGCCGACCATACGAGCGGCACGGCCGATCAGGACCTCGCCGCGAAGGGTTCGGCCGAGCTGCGCCGCGGCGACGCGGTCGTGAAGGCCGACGCGATCCACTACGATCAGGATACCGACATGGCCGATGCGTACGGCCAGGTCAAGGTGATCAACGGCGGCACGTCGTTCGCGGGCCCCGAGGCGCATCTGAAGGTCGAGGCGAACCAGGGCTTCATGACGGCGCCGAAGTACCACTTCAACGTGACGGGCGGGTCCGGCAGCGCGGAGCGCGTCGACCTGCTCGACAGCGAGCGCTCGGTGTTCGTCAACGGCACCTACACCGCGTGCCAGTGCTCGACGAACCCCGCGTGGTACATCAAGGGCAGCCGTTTCGACTTCGACACGGGTGCCGACGAAGGCACCGCGCGCAACGGCGTGCTGTTCTTCCAGGGCGTGCCGATCTTCGCGAGCCCGTGGATGACGTTCCCGCTGTCGGGCGAGCGGCGCAGCGGCCTCTTGCCGCCGACGTTCTCGATGAACTCGAACAACGGGTTCGAGCTGACGCTGCCGTACTACTTCAACATCGCGCCGAACCGCGACCTGACGCTCACGCCGCGCATCATCTCGCGGCGCGGCGTGCAGACCGAAGCGACGTTCCGCTACCTGTCGCCGACGTATTCGGGCACGTTTACGGCCAATTACCTGCCGGATGACCGGCTCGCTCACCGCGACCGCTACGCGATCTACTGGCAGCACCAGCAGAACTTCGGCGGCGGTTTCGGCGGCTACGTCTACTTCAACAAGGTCTCGGACAACACGTATCCCGAAGACCTTGGGTCGATGAACCAGTTCATCAACGGGACGCAGACGCTGTACCAGCAGGAAGCCGGGCTCACGTACAACAACGGCCCGTGGTCGGTGCTCGCGCGCTACCAGCACTGGCAGACGCTGCCGCCGTCGATCGCGCCGTACAGCCGCGAACCGCAGTTGAACGTGAAGTACACGAAGTACAACGTCGGCGGCTTCGACTTCGGCGCGGAAGCCGACTATTCGCGGTTCCGCATCACGACCGCCGATGCGACCGAAGGCGACCGGATCGTCTTCAACCCGTACATCGCGTACGGCGTGTACGGCCCCGGCTACTTCGTCGTGCCGAAGGTCCAGTATCACTTCGCGTCGTACGACCTGAACCACCTGTCGTCGAGCACGCCGAACAACCCGAAGCGCTTCACCGAGTCGATCCCGACCGTGAGCTTCGACACGGGCCTGATCTTCGACCGCTCGGTGCGCCTGTTCGGCCAGGACTTCATCCAGACCCTCGAGCCGCGCCTGTACTACGTGTACACGCCGTATCGCGACCAGTCGAACGCGCCGCTGTTCGACACGGCGGAATCGGACTTCGGCCTCGCGGAGATCTACCAGCCGAACACGTTCGTCGGCAACGACCGGATCGCGGACGCGAACCGGATCACGGCCGGCCTGACGTCGCGCTTCATCGATCCGCGCACCGGTGACGAACGCGCGCGCTTCGTGGTCGCGCAGCAGTACTATTTCGCCGACCAGCGCGTCACGCTGAACTCCGGCCAGAGCGCCGTGCTGGCGCGCCACTCGGACTTGATCGTCGGTGCCGCGCTGAAACTCGGCTCCGGCTTCATGTCGGAGACGGCGTTCCAGTACAACCAGAACAACAACCAGCTCGTGAAGTCGAGCGTCGGTTTCGGTTTCAGCCCGGGCGAGCGCCGCGTGATCAACGTCGGCTACCGCTATACGCGTGCGAACACGACGCTCGACAACCAGCCGATCAACCAGTTCCTGGTGTCCGCGCAATGGCCGCTCACGCGACGCCTGTATGCGATCGGCCGCTTCAACTACGACCTGGCCGCCGACCGGATCGTCGACGGTCTGCTCGGCTTACAATACGACGCGGATTGCTGGGCGCTCGGGGTCGGTGTCCAGCGGTACGCAAACGGCGTGAACACATCGGGGCAGCAGAATTCGTCGACGCGAGTCATGATGCAGCTGACGTTGAAGGGGCTCTCGAGCGTCGACAACGGTCTCGTGGCCGCATTCCGCGCCGGGGTGCCGGGCTACACGCCGCTGCCGTCCACGCCGCCGCCGATGTCCCGCTTCAGCAACTACGAGTAACGCCGGCTTGTCTGCACCGGTCAGCACGATTTCAATGGAGTATCAGTGGCAATGAAGAAAACCCTTCGTTTCGCGGCAGTCGTGTCCAGCCTCGCCGCGTCCGCCGCGCTGCTCGCCGCCGCGCCGGCCGCGGCGCAGGCGCTCGGTTCGCAAGGTGCGCAGCTCGCCGACGAAGTCGTCGCGGTCGTCAACAACGACGTGATCACGGGCCGCGAACTCGACCAGCGCGTCGGCCTGATCTCGCGCCGGCTGCAGCAGCAGAACGCGCCCGTTCCGCCGGCCGACCAGCTGCGCGCGCAGGTGCTGAACCAGATGGTGCTCGAACGCATCCAGGTGCAGAAGGCCAAGGACGACGGGATCCGCATCGACGACGCGACCGTGCAGTCCACGTTGCAGCGCCTTGCGCAGGCGAACGGGATGACGCTCGAGCAGTACCGCGCGCGGATCGTGGCGCAAGGCGTGCCCTGGAGCGTGTTCACGAGCGATGCCCGCACCGAGCTGATGCTGTCGAAGCTGCGCGAGCGCGAGGTCGACGGCAAGATCACCGTGTCGGACGCCGAGGTCGCGAACTACATCGCGAGCCAGCGCGGGCCGAACGCATCGCAGCAGCAGGACCTGCGCTTCCAGCACATCTTCATCAAGGCACCGACCAACGCGCCGCAGGCCGACATCGAAGTTGCACAGAAGAAGGCTGAGGCGCTGCTGCAGCAGGCCACGTCGGGCGCCGATTTCGAGAAGCTCGCGAAGAACAATTCGGAAGCGAATGACGCGAAGAAGGGCGGCGACCTCGGCTTCAAGGCGCCGGGCGCGCTGCCGGCCGACGTCGTCGAAGCCGCATCGAAGCTGCGCCCGGGCCAGGTCAACCCGACGCTGATCCGCGTGCCGGACGGCTTCGAGATCGTGCGTCTCGTCGACCGCCGCCAGAGCCAGGGCGCGACCGCCGCGGCACCGAAGATCGTCCAGACGCACGTGCGCCACATCCTGTTGCGTGTCGGCGAAGGCAAGTCGGAAGGCCAGGCGCGCCAGCAGCTGCAGGACATCCGCCGCCAGGTCGAGGCGGGCGGCGATTTCGCGAAGTTCGCACGCACTTACTCGCAGGACGGTTCGGCGTCGCAGGGCGGCGATCTCGGCTGGATCAGCCCGGGTGAGACCGTGCCGGAATTCGAGCGCGCGATGAACAATCTGCAGGACGGCCAGATCAGCCAGCCGATTCGTACCGAATACGGCTACCACCTGATCCAGGTGATGGAGCGCCGCGAGGCGGAAGGCTCGGTGCAGCAGCAGATGGATATCGCGCGCCAGGCGATCGGCCAGCGCAAGGCCGAGCAGGCGTACGCCGACTGGCTGCGCGAACTGCGCGATTCGTCGTACGTGCAGTACAAGATCGGCGGCGTCGGACCGGCGAACTGAGCGAGCTTCACATGACGGCATCCGCGCTGCAGATCGCGATCACGACCGGCGAACCCGCGGGTGTCGGCCCGGAGCTGACCGTGCAGGCGTTGCAGGATGCCGCGCGGCGCTGGCCGGGCGCGCATTTCACCGTGCTCGGCGATGCCGCGCTGCTCGACGCGCGCGCGGCGGCGGTCAATGCCGACCGTGCGCTGCTCGCCGGCGGCGGTCCGGTGTCGGTCGAGCATCATCCGCTCGCCGTGCCCGCGCAGGCCGGCAAGCTCGATGCGGCCAACGGCCGCTACGTGCTCGCGCTGCTCGATGCCGCGATCGACGGCGCGATGGCGGGCCGGTTCGACGCGATCGTCACCGCGCCGCTGCAGAAGAGCACGATCAACGATGCCGGCGTGCCGTTCACCGGCCATACCGAATACCTTGCGGAACGCACGCACACGCCACGCGTCGTGATGATGCTGGCGGGCACGGGCGAGCGGCCGCTGCGCGTCGCGCTCGCGACCACGCACCTGCCGCTGAAGGACGTGTCGGCCGCGCTGACGATCGACGGGCTCGTCGAGACGTTGGCGATCGTCGATCGCGACCTGCGGCGCGACTTCGGCCTCGCGGCGCCGCGCATCCTTGTGACGGGGCTGAACCCGCACGCGGGCGAGAACGGCTATCTCGGGCGCGAGGAGATCGACGTGATCTCGCCGGCGCTGGCGCGCGCGCAAGCGCGGGGCATCGACGCGCGCGGCCCGTATCCGGCCGACACGCTGTTCCAGCCGCGCCATCTCGAGGATGCCGATTGCGTGCTCGCGATGTTCCACGATCAGGGCTTGCCCGTGCTGAAGTATGCAACCTTCGGCGAGGGCATCAACGTCACGCTCGGGCTGCCGATCATCCGCACGTCAGTCGATCACGGCACCGCGCTGGATCTGGCCGGCACGGGCCGCGCGGATCCGGGCAGCATGGTCGCCGCGCTCGACACGGCCGTCACGATGGCGCGCCATCGCCGCGCGGCCTGACGCGCACGGCCCCAGGCCTCACTTCATTCGTCGTATTTTTCGTTTTTCTCAGTCGATGTCGAACAGCAGACAGCACCAAGGCCACTTCGCGCGCAAGCGCTTCGGGCAGAACTTCCTCGTCGATCACGGCGTGATCGACTCGATCGTCGCGACGATCGGTCCCGCGCGCGGCCAGCGAATGGTCGAGATCGGCCCCGGCCTCGGTGCGCTGACCGAGCCCCTGATCGCGCGTCTCGCGACGCCCGAGTCGCCGCTGCATGCGGTCGAGCTCGACCGCGACCTGATCGGTCGTCTGCAGCAGCGCTTCGGTGCGCTGCTGGAGCTGCACGCGGGCGATGCGCTCGCGTTCGACTTCGGCTCGCTCGCGGCACCCGGCGACAAGCCGTCGCTGCGGATCGTCGGCAACCTGCCGTACAACATTTCCAGCCCGCTGCTGTTTCACCTGATGACGTTCGCCGGTGTGGTCATCGACCAGCATTTCATGCTGCAGAACGAGGTCGTCGAACGGATGGTCGCGGAGCCGGGCACGAAGGCGTTCTCGCGGCTGTCGGTGATGCTGCAGTACCGCTACGTGATGGAGAAGATGCTCGACGTGCCGCCGGAGTCGTTCCAGCCGCCGCCGAAGGTTGATTCGGCGATCGTCCGGATGATTCCGTACGAGCCGCACGAACTGCCGGACGTCGATCCGGTGCTGCTCGGCGAAGTGGTTACGGCTGCGTTCTCGCAGCGTCGGAAGATGCTGCGCAACACGCTCGGCGACTACCGCGAGACGATCGATTTCGACGGGCTCGGCTTCGATCTCGCGCGACGCGCGGAGGATGTGAGCGTGGCCGAATATGTCGGCGTCGCGCAGGCGCTTGCGAAGGTGCGCAAGGCCGCGGAGTAGCAGGATCACGCGGGCAACGCGCGTGGTGCCCGCCGGCTCGAGATTCATGAGGCTGCCCTGACGGGCAGCCTTTTTGTTTTTCCGTGCCGCTCTCGTCGAGGCCGGACCGCGGCCGGGCGGCGTTACGCGCGCCCGCGCGGCGGCGCGTTGACGAGCGCGATCCCGGTCAGCACCAGCGCGGCCGCGGACATGAAGCGCCAGCCGACCGACTCGCCGAGCAGCAGCACGCCGAACGCGACGCCGAACAATGGCGACAGGAACGTGAACACCGACAGCCGCGACGCGCTGTAGCGCGTCAGCAGCCAGAACCACGACAGATAGCTGACGAACGCAACGATCACCGACTGATACGCGAGGCTTGCGAGCGCGATCGGCGTGACCTGAGCGAACGACGTCTGGCCGAGCAGCGCGGCGAGCGCGATCAGCACGACGGCCGACACTGTGAGCTGGTAGAACAGCGTCTTGCTCGCGCTGGTCCGCGCGAGCGACGTCGAGCGCACGACGACCGTCGTGGCGGCCCACATCGCGCCGCCGAGGATGCCGAGCGCGTCACCGGCCAGCCCCGCCAGCACCGATGCGCCGGGCGCGCGCGGCTTGAGGAAGCCGTCCGCGAACGCGAGCGCGATGCCGGCGAATGCGAGGCCGACGCCGGCCCACTGGACGCGCTGCAGCCGCTCGCCCGGCGCGAACAGGTGCAGGCCGAGCGCCGTGAAGCACGGTGCCGTGTAAAGGAAGATCGCCATGTGCGACGCGCTCGTCAGCGTCAGCCCCAGAAAAACGCAGACGAACTCGCCGGCGAACAGCGCACCGGCCGCGATGCCCGCGCCGAGCGTGCCGTCCGCGCGGAACAGCGGCGTGCCGCGCGAGCGGGCCCAGCCCCACAGCAGGAGCGCGGCGATCACCGAGCGCAGCCCGGCCTGGAACATCGGCGGGATCGCAGCGTTCGTGCTCTTGATCGCGACCTGCTGGAAGCCCCAGATCGCGCACAGCAGCAGCATCACGCCGATGGCGCGCGTGTCGAGCGCGCGGCGCGCTTGCGTGCCGGCGAGCGCGGTCATCGGCGGACCTCGCCGATGCGGCGGGAAGGGGGCACGGGCATGTGCACGGGCATGGGCAGCGGCGGACGGATGTCGCGTCCGGCGCGCTGGATTCGGCGGTTTTGCACGGCAGGCTGTGTGGCTGAATGAGGGGGTGGTCGCGTTCAAGCGGCGGACGGCATGCCCGCTTTTGGTGCGAGGTGAGAGGATGTTACCCGATCGGTGGACTTGCCGGGGGCCGTCGGATCCGGTGATCACTGCCGCCGCACGGGCATCGGACTCGCCGTCCGGAAGCCCGGTATCGGCCGAGGGTGGACGGGGTCGCCGGCGGCGGGATTCACCCGACTCCGGTAGAATTTCCGCTTCTGGAAAGTCCCCACAGGAGTACAACACATGCGTTTGCTGCATACGATGCTGCGAGTCGGCGATCTCGACCGCTCGATCAAGTTCTACACCGAATTGCTCGGCATGAAGCTGCTGCGTCGCGAGGATTATCCGGAAGGCAAGTTCACGCTCGCGTTCGTCGGCTATGAAGCCGAAAGCACGGGCACCGTGATCGAGCTGACCCATAACTGGGATACGCCGTCCTACGATCTCGGCAACGGCTTCGGCCACCTGGCGGTGGAAGTCGACGATGCGTACGCGGCCTGCGACAAGATCAAGGCGCAAGGCGGCAAGGTGACTCGCGAAGCGGGCCCGATGAAGCACGGCACGACCGTGATCGCATTCGTCGAGGATCCGGACGGCTACAAGATCGAGTTCATCCAGAAGAAGGCGCACTGAGCGCGGGATGAGCGGCGCGCGACGCACGATGGGCGTGGCGGGCAAGGAAAACGGGCGATGCGGAGGGATCCGCATCGCCCGTTCGTATTTTCGGTGCGGCCGATCGCGTTACAGCGACGGCAGCAGCTCGGGCGGGTGATGCTTGAGCGTGTGCCGCGCTTCGCGGAATTCCGGGAAGATCGATTCGACGGTGTGCCAGAAGGCCGGGCTGTGGTTCATTTCGCGCAGGTGCGACAGCTCGTGCGCGACGACGTAGTCGATGATCGACATTGGGAAGTGGATCAGCCGCCAGTTCAGCCGGATCTTGCCGTCGCTCGAGCAACTGCCCCAGCGCGTCGCGGCCGACGACAGCGCGTACATCGAATACGTGACGCCGAGCTTTTCCGCATAGACGACGAGGCGTTCGCCGAAGATTCGCTTCGCTTCGCCCTGCAGCCAGCCCTGCACGCGATCCTTGATCTGCTGCATGTCGGCTTGTGCGGGCAGCGGCAGCGACAGCCGCTGCGCATCGGCATCGAATGCGGCCGCACCGGCGCCGAGCGCGATCGTGATCGTCTTGCCGAGATACGGGAGTTGCGCGCCGTCGCGCCAGTCGATCTGCGGCAGCGCGCGCTGCTCGGTGCGGGTTTTCCACTCCGCGAGCTTCGCGAAGATCCAGCGCTGCTTCTCGGCGATGGCGGCTTCGATGTCGGCGAGCGTGACCCAGCGCGGCGCGGTGATCGACAGCCCGCTGCCGTCGATCGTGAAGCCGATCGTGCGACGCGCGGAGCGCTTCAGCCGATATTCGAGCACACGGCTGTCGAGTGCGAACGTGCGGACGCGGGAGCGATCGGGCGCGGGGCCCGGATCGAGCGGCGCCGTGGGCACCGCGGGAGCCGCAGCCGCTTCAGGCGACGAGGGTGGTGCGGCGGGCGCCGACGGTGCCGGCGATGCCGTCGGCCCGTCGAAGAGCGGCAGGTCCATCTGGCGATGATCGAGGGCCACGACGGCAGGCCGTGGCCGCGGACGCTTTTTCATCAGTTCGCTTCGTTTCGTCGTTCGCAACGGCTGCAATCCGGGTGATTCAGACGCGCGCGGCATCGCGCGCGCCGGCACTGCCCGACTGGCGATAGGCTTCGGGATCGATGCGGCGCATTTCCGCTTCGATCCATGCTTCCACCTGCGAGTTCAATACGTCGGGCGTCTTGCCGTCGACGGGAATCGGCTTGCCGATCGACACGGTGACGACGCCCGGGAATTTCGTGAACGAATTGCGCGGCCACACGCGACCTGCATTGTGCGCGATCGGCACGACCGGCGTGCCGGTTTCGATCGCGAAGCGCGCGCCGCCCGTCTTGTACTTGCCCTGCTTGCCGACCGGCGTGCGCGTGCCTTCCGGAAACATGATCATCCAGGCGCCTTCCGACAGGCGCTTCTTGCCCTGGCGGATCACCGACGTGAACGCGTTCTTGCCTTCCTTGCGGTTGATGTTGACCATGTGCAGCAGCCCGAGCGCCCAGCCGAAGAACGGCACGTACAGCAGTTCGCGCTTGAACACATAGCAGAGCGGCTTCGGCATCAGCGCCGGAAACGCGAGCGTCTCCCACGCGGACTGGTGCTTCGACAGCAGCACGGCCGGGCCGTCCGGCAGGTTTTCCATCCCTTCGATCCGGTAGCGGATGCCGTTCAGCCAGCGCACGACCCACAGCGTCGATTTGCACCAGCCGGCCGCCATCCAGTAGCGTGCGTCGGGACGCATGAACGGGAACGCGATGAAGCACGCGGTGGCGTAAGGCACCGTGTACACGATGAAGTAGATCAGCAGCAGCAGGGAGCGGACGAAGCGCATCGGCGTGGGTCTGACAGTAGGGAGGATGCGCGCGGCGGCCGCATCACTCGTGTTCGTGTGAAAGGAAGTCGAGCGCGAATGCGCGCAGGTCGTCGTGGACCTTCGTGCCGTCCGGCAGATTCCCCGCGGCGAGCGTCTTCTTGCCCTTGCCGGTCAGCACGAGGTGCGGCTTGAAGCCGACTGCGACGCCGGCCTGCAGGTCGCGCAGGGAATCGCCGACGGCCGGCGTGTGACCGGGGTCGACCTCGAAGCGCTCCGCGATCATCTGCATCATGCCGGGCTTTGGTTTGCGGCAGTCGCAGTGGTCTTCCGACACGTGCGGGCAGAAGAACACCGCGTCGATGCGCGCGCCGACGGCGGCCGCCGCGCGATGCATCTTCAGGTGCATCGCGTTGAGCGCGGCCATGTCGAACAGCCCGCGGCCGATGCCGGACTGGTTGGTCGCGACGACCACGCGATAGCCTGCGTGGTTGAGTCGTGCGATCGCCTCGAGGCTGCCGGGCAGCGCGATCCACTCGTCGGGCGTCTTGATGAACGCGTCCGAATCGACGTTGATCACGCCGTCCCGGTCGAGGACGACGAGCTTGCGGTTGGGGCTGGTCGGCATCGTTCGGCCCTTATGCGGCGAGCTTCGAGATGTCGGCGACGCAGTTCATCTGCTGATGCAGCGCGGACAGCAGCGCGAGACGGTTCGCGCGCAGCGCGGGATCCTCGGCGTTGACCATCACGTCGTTGAAGAACGTGTCGACCGGCGCGCGCAGTGCCGCGAGCGCCGACAGCGCGCCCGTGTACTCACGCGCCTCGAGCTGCGACTGCACGCGCGGCGTCACGGCCGCGAGCTGTTCGTGCAGCGCCTTTTCGGCGGCCTCGACGAGCAGCGTCGGCTGCACCGCACCGTTCGCGCCGCCTTCCGACTTCTTCAGGATGTTCGAGATCCGCTTGTTCGCGGCCGCGAGCGCTTCGGCTTCCGCGAGGCGCGTGAATTCACGCACCGCGTCGAGGCGCGCGACGAGATCGTCGACGCGCGTCGGGTTCAGGCTCAGCACCGCGTCGACTTCGCCTGCCGAGTAGCCGCGTTCGCGCAGCAGGCCGCGCAGGCGGTCCATGAAGAACGCGAAGATCGCATCGGTCGATTCGGCGACGCCCGGCACGCCTTCGAAGCGTGCGTGCGCCGTGCGCAGCAGCGAGACGAGATCGAGCGGCAGTTGCTTCTCGACCAGCAGGCGCAGCACGCCGAGCGCGTGACGGCGCAGCGCGAACGGATCCTTCTCGCCGGTCGGCGCGAGGCCGATGCCCCAGATGCCGACGATCGTCTCGAGCTTGTCGGCCAGCGCGACGGCGGTGGACACCGGCGTGGTCGGCAGCGCGTCGCCGGAGAAGCGCGGCTGGTAGTGCTCGGCGCAGGCGAGCGCGACGTCGTCGGCTTCGCCGTCGTGGCGCGCGTAGTACGTGCCCATCGTGCCCTGCAGTTCCGGGAACTCGCCGACCATGTCGGTCAGCAGGTCGGCCTTCGCGAGGCGCGCGGCGCGCTTCGCGTGCGTGGCGTCGGCACCGATCGCGGGCGCGATCTCGCCGGCCAGCACTTCGAGGCGCTCGACGCGCGCGAGCGCCGAACCGAGCTTGTTGTGATAGACGACGTTCGCGAGCAGCGGCACGCGCTCGGCGAGCGGCTTCTTCTTGTCCTGCTCGAAGAAGAATTTCGCGTCGGCGAGGCGCGGGCGCACGACGCGCTCGTTGCCTTCGACGATCTCGCCCGGCGTGTTCGTCTCGATGTTCGACACGATCAGGAAGCGCGAGCGCAGCTTGCCGGCGATGTCGGTCAGCGCGAAATACTTCTGGTTCGTCTGCATCGTGAGGATCAGGCATTCCTGCGGAACCTGCAGGAATTCGTCCTCGAAGCGGCACGGGTAGACGACCGGCCATTCGACCAGCGACGTCACTTCGTCGAGCAGCGATTCGGGCATCACGACGGTGTCGCCGTTCGCGTGCTCGTTCAGCTGCGTGCGGATCGTTTCGCGGCGATCGGCGAAGTGCGCGATCACGCGGCCCTTGTCGCGCAGCGTGTCGGCGTAGGCGCGCGCATGCTGGATCGCGACGAGGCCGTCGGACAGGAAGCGGTGGCCGAGCGTGGTGTCGCCGGCGTCGACGCCGAACGCGGTGACGGGCACGATGCGATCGTCGTGCAGCACCGTCAGGCGATGCACCGGGCGCACGAACTTCACGTCGGAGCCGTCCGGGCGCTGATAGGTCATGACCTTCGGGATCGGCAGCTTCTCGAGCGTTTCGTCGAGCGCGGCCTGCAGCCCGTCGGCGAGCGTCGCGCCGGCGGCCGAGTAGTTGACGAAGAACGCTTCGGCCTTGCCGTCCTGCGCGCGCTCGAGATCGGCGATCGACAGGTTCGGATGGCCGAGCGCCGCGAGCTTCTTCGCGAGCGGGGCGGTCGGCTTGCCTTCGGCGTCCAGCGCGACCGACACGGGCAGGACCTTTTCGCGGACCTGCTTTTCAGGCGCGACGGCGCGCACGTTCTGCACGACGACCGCGAGGCGGCGCGGCGTGGCGTAGCGTTCGAATACGAGTTCGCCTTCGACGAGGTCGCGCGCCGCGAGGCGTTGCGCGAGACCTTCGGCGAATGCGTCGCCGAGGCGCGCGAGGGCCTTCGGCGGCAGCTCTTCGGTCAGCAATTCGACGAGCAGGGGGGCGGGATGATTGTGCGTCATGTCTGGAATAAATCTCGTCTCGTCAGTCCTGATCGATCTTGCGTTCGACCTTGAGCGGCGGCGCCCATGCCGGCTGGGCGGCGTCCTGGGCGTCGGTGGTGAGGCCCGGCACGCCCGGCGGGTTGCCGAGCATCGGGAAGCCGAGCTTCTCGCGCGAGTCGTAGTAAGCCTGCGCGACGAGACGCGACAGCGCGCGGATGCGGCCGATGTACGCCGCGCGCTCGGTGACCGAGATCGCGCCGCGCGCATCGAGCAGGTTGAACGTGTGGCCGGCCTTCAGCACGAGTTCGTACGCGGGCAGCGCGAGCTGCGCGTCGATCATCTTCTTCGCTTCCGCTTCGTAGCTGTTGAAGAACGTGAACAGCAGGTCGACGTTCGCGTGCTCGAAGTTGTAGGTCGACTGCTCGACCTCGTTCTGGTGGTAGACGTCGCCGTACGACAGGCGGCGCAGCTCGGGGCCGTTCGGGCCGTGCTCTTCCCACTCGGTCCACACGAGGTCGTACACGTTCTCGACCTTCTGCAGGTACATCGCGAGGCGCTCGAGGCCGTAGGTGATCTCGCCGAGCACCGGCTTGCAGTCGAGGCCGCCGACCTGCTGGAAATACGTGAACTGCGTGACTTCCATCCCGTTCAGCCACACTTCCCAGCCGAGGCCCCACGCGCCGAGCGTCGGGTTCTCCCAGTCGTCCTCGACGAAGCGCACGTCGTTCTGCTGCAGGTCGAAGCCGAGCGCTTCCAGCGAGCCGAGGTACAGGTCGAGGATGTTTTCCGGTGCCGGCTTGAGCACGACCTGGTACTGGTAGTAATGCTGCAGGCGGTTCGGGTTCTCGCCATAGCGGCCGTCCTTCGGGCGGCGCGACGGCTGCACGTAAGCGGCGCGCCACGGCTCGGGGCCGACCGCGCGCAGGAACGTGTGAACGTGCGACGTGCCCGCGCCGACTTCCATGTCGATGGGCTGGAGCAGGGCGCAACCCTGCTTGTCCCAGTAGGACTGCAGCGTCAGGATGATTTGCTGAAACGTAAGCATGAAGAGCCTTCGTGGCGCTGGCGCTCCGTTGCGGGCGGCGCTCCGGGCGGGGCCCGGAGGGTCGGCTCGCGCGGCGGCGCGGCTTGTTAGTGTGCTGAAACGTGCAATTTTACCGGATCGGCGGGCGGATGCGGCTGGAACGCGGACGAAGGTGCCGCCGGCGGTGTTCCGGCGAGCCGTGCGCAGCCTGTGCGCGGCTCGCCCGTATGCGCGGTGCGCGCGCGTGCGGCGTCGCGATGCGCTTGTTGCATCGCCTGCCGCGCCGCTTTGCGCGGGCGTTAAGATGCGCGTATCGCGGTGCGCGCGACGCCTGCCGCGCAACCGATTTTCCACTCCGGACCGCATGGACGATTCGAACGATTTCCTCATTCCACTGATGCCGCCACTGCTCGCGCTGCTCGGGCAGGCCGCCGACGCGCAAGCGCGCGGCGAGCACGACGCATACGCACGCTGGCTCGCCGCCGCCGGCCATCTGCACGCAGTCGACATGGCAGCGCTCTCGCAGCTCACCGTGACGCTCGTGGCGCGGCAGCGCACGGCCGACGCGCTCGCGCTGGCCGAGTGCGCGGCGCGCATTCATCCGGACGCCGGTGGCCATTTCAATCATGGCTACGCCCTGCAGATGCTCGGTCGTCACGCGGATGCCGTCGCGCCGTACCGCGCCGCCTATGCGCTCGATCCACGCTGGCCGTCGCTGCGCAACAACCTGGCGATCGCGCTGCGGCTGTCGGGCGGCGACCGCCGCGAGGAAATCGCGCTGCTCGACGCGGCCGTGGAAGCCGACCCGCACGACGTGCAGGCGTGGATCAACCTGATCGTCGCGCGGCTTGCGACGCTCGACCTCGACGGCGCGCTCGCCTGTGCGGCACGGCTTGCGGAGATCGCGCCGGACAATGCGCTCGCGTCGAACAACATCGCGATGGCGATGAAGGAGGCGCAGCGCTGGGACGACGCCGAGCGCTACGCGGCGCGCGCGTGCGAGCTGGCGCCCGACGACGCGTCGTTCCGTTTCAACCTCGCGATCATCCAGCTCGTGCGCGGCAATTACGCGGCGGGCTGGCGCGGCCACGAAGCACGCTGGGACGGCGCCGGCGAGCTGCGCGGCCAGCGGCCGGTGCTGCCCGGCCCGCGCTGGCAGGGCGAGCCGCTCGCGGGCAAGACGCTGCTCGTCTGGGGCGAGCAGGGGCTCGGCGACGTGCTGCAGTTCGCGCGCTTCGTCGCGCCGCTCGCCGAGCGCGTGCACCGCGAGGGCGGCCGGCTCGCGTGGAACACGTTTCCGCAGGTGGGCACGCTGATGCGGCGCAGTCTCGGCGCACACGCGGACGCGTTCAGCGCGGGCGGCGGCGTCGACGCGCTGCCTGCCTTCGACTATGAAGTGCCGCTCATCGGCCTGCCGCTGATGCTCGGGATGGAGACGTCGACGCTCGGCGCATCGGTGCCGTACCTGCATGCCGATCCGCACGCGCGCGACGCATGGCGGGCGCGGCTCGCGGGCGACGGCCGGCTGAAGGTCGGGCTCGTGTGGACGGGCAGCGCGGGGCACCAGCGCAATCCGTTCCGGCGCGTCGGGCTCGAGCGCTATGCCGATGTGTTTCGCGGCATCGGCGGCGTCGCGTTCCACTCGCTGCAGCCGGGTGCGGAAGCGGATGTCGCCGCGGCGCGCGCAGCCGGTTTCGCGATCGAGGACTTTACCGCCGAACTGAAGAGTTTCGACGATACGGCCGCCTTCATCGGCGCGCTGGATCTGGTGATCACGGTGTGCACGTCGGTCGCGCACCTGTCGGGCGCGCTCGGCGCGCGCACCTGGGTGTTGCTCGACGTGAATCCGCACTGGCCGTGGCTGCTCGAGCGCACCGACAGCCCGTGGTATCCGACCGCGACGCTGTACCGGCAGCCGACGTTCGGCGCATGGGCGCCGGTGATGGAGACACTCGGGCGGGATCTCCGCGCCCTGGCCGCGGACGCGAAGCGCAGGGGCTGAGCGGCCGCCGCACCGCGTGCGACGGCCGCCCGATGCGTCAGGCGTTCCGGTCGTCGCCGGCCTTCGCGCCGTTGCGGCGGCGCAGGCCCGGCCCGAACGTGAAGCCGAACGCGAGCAGGACCAGCGACACAGCGAGCACGATGTTGTTGCCGCTCGTCACGTAAGGCGTGAAGCCGCTCGTGCCTTCGATGCGCACGTCGAGCGAGCCGATCGTGAACGGCTTGAGCTGGCCGAGCACGCGGCCGTGCGCGTCGATCGCGGCCGTCATCCCCGTGTTGGTCGAGCGCAGCATCGGCCGGCCCGTTTCGAGCGCGCGCATCCGCGCGATCTGCAGATGCTGGTCGAGCGCGATCGTGTCGCCGAACCACGCGAGGTTCGTCACGTTGACGAGCACACCGGGCGGCTGCGGGTTGTCGCGGATCGTCGCGGCGATTTCCTCGCCGAACAAGTCCTCGTAGCAGATGTCGGCCATCACCGGCTGGTTGTGCACGAGGAACGGCTTCTGCACCGGTGCGCCGCGCGCGAAGTCGCCGAGCGGCATCTTCATCAGGTCGACGAACCACCGGAAGCCCCACGGGATGAATTCGCCGAAGGGCACGAGATGGTGCTTGTCGTAGTGATAGATGTCGCGCGAATGCGGCGTCACGCCGTACAGGCTGTTCGTGTAATCGACGTAATGACCGTCCGGCGTCACCGACGCGCCGACCGCGCCGAACAGCACGGCCGAGCCCGTCGTGTCGCTGAACTTGCGGATCGCGACGGCGAACGGTTCGGGCAGCTCCTGGATCATCACCGCGATCGCGGTCTCCGGCGTGACGATCAGGTCGGCGGGCTTCTCGACGATCATCTGCGTGTACATCTTGATCGCCGCGTCGATGCCTTCCTGCTCGAACTTGATGTCCTGCTTCACGTTGCCCTGCAGCAGCCGCACCGTGAGCGGCGCGTTCGCGGGCACGGTCCACGTGGCCTGCGACAGCCCGAGGCCGGCCGCGACGAGCGCGACGGCGATGCCGGCCGGCGCGACGACGCGCACGCGCGCGTTGCCGGCGCCGCCGGATTCCGATTCGAATTCGGGCGACCGGCGGCCGGCGACGAGCGCCTGCACGACCAGCGCGGCGAACAGCGCGAGCACCCAGGCGACCCCGTACACGCCGACGACCGGCGCGAAGCCCGCGAACGGGCCGTCGACCTGCGGATAGCCGCTCGCGAGCCACGGAAAGCCGGTAAATACGGTGCCGCGTAGCCATTCGCCGAGCGCCCATGCGCTCGCGAAGGCGAACGCGCCGTGCCAGCTCGGCGAGAACGGCCGCGGATCGGGTGCGCGGCGATGCCACGCATGGCCCGCGCAGAACGACCAGAGCCCCGCCGAGAACGCCGGGTACAGCGACAGGTAGAGCGAGAACAGCACCAGCGCGCCGCCCGCGAGCGGCGCGGCCATCTCGCCGTACACGTGCATGCTGATGTACAGCCACCAGATGCCGCTGATGAAGTTGCCGAAGCCGAACGCGCCGCCGGTGAGCGCGGCGCCGCGCCAGCTCGACGTGCGCGTCAGCTGCGCGAAAAACCAGACGAATACGGCGAGCTGCAGCCAGCCGCCGTGCGGGGTCGGTGCGAAGCTGAGCGTATTGGCCGCGCCTGCGAGCAGTGCGGCCGGATAGTGCCAGCGCGGCAGCGTGCGGCCGGGAGCCGGCGCGCAAAGGCCGCCAGCCGGGCGAGACGGGATCGGATCGTCCATGTGAAGCGAAAGAGGGCGAGCGGTTGAAGGAGACGCGGCCGGCGCGAGACGGTCAGTCCTCGTGCGAGGTTTCGGCGCGGCGGCTCGCGAGCGGGTTGCGGCGCACCAGCAGCACGTGGACCTGGCGCGCATCGCCGCGCTGGATCTCGAACACGAGGTTGCCGAGTTGCAGCTTCTCGCCGCGGTGCGGCACGCGGCCGAAGTGATGGGTGATCAGCCCGCCGATCGTGTCGACCTCGTCGTCGGGGAAGTCGGTGCCGAACGTCTCGTTGAACTGGTGGATCTCGGTGAGCGCGCGCACGCGGTAGCGGCCGTCCGGCCCAGAGATGATGTTGCCGGCTTCCTCGTCGAAGTCGTATTCGTCCTCGATGTCGCCGACGATCTGTTCGAGCACGTCCTCGATCGTGATGAGGCCAGCGACGCCGCCGTATTCGTCGACGACGATCGCGAGGTGGTTGCGGTTCACGCGGAAGTCGTGCAGCAGCACGTTCAGGCGCTTCGATTCGGGAATGAACACGGCGGGGCGCAGCATCCCGCGCACGTCGAATTCATCTTCGGCATAGAAGCGCAGCAGGTCCTTCGCGAGCAGCACGCCGATCACGTTGTCGCGGTTCTCCTCGAACACGGGGTAGCGCGAGTGCGCCTTCTCGAGGACGAACGGGATGAAGTCTTCGGGCTTGTCGGCGATGTTGATCGCGTCCATCTGCGCGCGCGGCACCATGATGTCGCGGGCGCACAGGTCGGACACCTGGAACACGCCTTCGATCATCGACAGCGAATCGGCGTCGATCAGGTTGCGTTCGTGGGCGTCCTGGAGAATTTCCAGCAACTCGGTCCGGGATTCCGGCTCGGGCGAGATGAAGTCGGTCAGGCGCTCGAGCAGCGAGCGCTTTTCTTGCGGTTTGTCGGTGAGCTTACGACTGGGATACGAATCGTTCATGGTGGTGCGCCCGGGTCATGCCGGAGCGCGCGGTCACGGAGTAGGCAAGGATACACCAAGGACATGGCGCGGCCGTGTCGCCCCGGCCGTCCGGCCAAGGGCATGCGGCGCGCGCGAGCCCCGCTCGGGAACAGCCGCGCCGGGCGCGGCGCCGTCCTTCGTCTCCATCCTATCTCAGAAAGGGGCGGCGGGGCAGCGGCGGCAAAAAAGCGGGGGCGACCGGCCGGTCAGTCGGTGTCAGCGGCATTTCGTCGCGAGCGCGACAAGCCGAGCCGAGCCGACGTTCGGGCCCTCAGAAGCGCATGCCGGCAGAGCAGCCGCCGGCAGCAGCGCCGTTGGTCGCGGCGCCGCCGCAGCCGAGGATGCCGCAGCCGGACAGCGCGACGCTCGCAGCGACGAGCAGCGCGGCCAGCGTCATGCGCGATTTGCGTGCCGGTTTCATGGGCGTCGTGCCGCCTTCGCGTGCACGGGCGGTGCGGCCGGCCCTGTCGAGCGTCACCGGCATCGCGCGAGCAGCCCTTCCAGCGCGCGATCGGGGATGCCGCTCGCACGCAGCGCGTCCACGGTGCGGCTCACGTAGTCGAGCGTCGTGCCGTAGCGGCCGGCCGCGCAGCTGAACACTTCCTTGACGACGGGGTCGGTAAGCTTGCCGGTGTAAGTGGGCACGTCGCGGCGCATCACGAATGCGAGTGCGCGCACGCGTTCGCCGGTTTCGAGCGAGCACGGCAGCCACGCGGGCCGGTACGACCCCATCGGCATTTCGCGTTTCCACAACGTCTCGAGATGCGGCTGCGCCGTCGGGCCCGCGAGCCGGAATGCGATGCCCGAGCACGAGCCGCCGCGATCGAGCGCGAGCACGAGGCCCGGACGTTCGGGCGTGCCGCGGTTCACGCGCGACCACAGGTAGAGCCCACGATGATAGCCGTGCACCTTGCCGCGCACGGCGGAGACGGTCGGCAGCCCGGGGTTCCAGATCAGCGAGCCATAGCCGAACAGCCAGAGATCCTGCCGGCCATCCCAGTCGCGCATCGTGTGCGCGAGCGACGCGGCGAGCTCATCGTCCGTCAGCAGCCGTCCCTCGCCGATCGACGGCGGGTAGGCGGGCGGCAGCAGCGCGGCGTGGTGCATGGTGCGGACGGCTTTACTGGTACGGGTTCGGAAAGCCCAGTTTCGCGAGGATGTCGACTTCGAGCGCTTCCATTTCGGCGGCGTCCTCGTCGCTCGTCTCGTGATCGTAGCCCTGCGCGTGCAGCGCGCCGTGCACCAGCAGGTGCGCGTAGTGGGCAGCGAGCGGCTTGCCCTGGTCGTGCGCTTCCTTCTCGACGACCGGGCAGCACAGCACGAGGTCGCCGATCACGGTGCCGTCGGGCGCCGGGTCGTACGCGAAGGTCAGCACGTTGGTCGGGTAGTCCTTGTGGCGGTAGCCGGCGTTCAGCGTGCGGCCTTCTTCCTCGCCGACGAAGCGCACGGTGAGCTGCGCGCTCGCGAACAGCGCCGGCTCGATCCATTCGGCGATCAGCTTGCGCTTGGGAAGCGTCTTGCGGATGTCGCCGGTGATTTCGTCACCGTACTGCACGGACAGGTCGAGCTCCAGCTCGCGCACCTCGTTCGCCATTTCCGCGATTTCCTCGTCGCGCGGCGCGGGTTCGGCACCCACGTGCAGCGTGACGCTGTCGTAGTGCTCGGGCTGCAGCGCAAGCTTCGCGCGCATCGCAGGATCGTGGTGCTGCGCAACGATCGCAACGGCCGCCTCGCCCGAACTGCCCGACAGGTCGAACATCAGGCTGCGGCCGTCGGGGAAGTCGATTCGAAGCCCTTGCGCGCTGACGGTCCGGGCCTTGCCCTTCGCATCGAACAGCGAGAGACGGGGGAAATCGGGCGCGGCGGACTGGTCGCGCCCGGACTTGCGGGAACGGGAAGATTTCATGACGGGTGCGGCGATTGGAACGCGTTGAGGATACACCAAACGGCCGATCGCTCCCGAATTCGAAACGGCCGCGCGCGGGTGAAAAAAAGCCCGGCGCGCCGTCGGGCGGGCCGGGCCGGCAGGCCGGGGCAGCGCGCGGGCGCCGCCGGTCAGCCGTCCTGATGCTGCGCGTGGAACTCGTCGTACGCCTCGACGATGCGCGCGACGAGCGGATGGCGCACGACGTCCGCGCTCGTGAAACGCGTGAGCGCGATGCCGCGCACGCCGCCGAGCACCTGCTGCGCCTCGACGAGGCCGCTCTTGTGCCCGCGCGGCAGGTCGACCTGGCTCGTGTCGCCGGTGACGACGGCCTTCGAGCCGAAGCCGATCCGCGTGAGGAACATCTTCATCTGCTCGGGCGTCGTGTTCTGCGCCTCGTCGAGGATGATGAACGCGTGGTTCAGCGTGCGGCCGCGCATATAGGCGAGCGGCGCGATCTCGATCATCTGGCGCTCGAACATCTTCGCGGTCTTGTCGAAGCCGAGCAGGTCGTACAGCGCGTCGTACAGCGGCCGCAGGTACGGGTCGACCTTCTGCGCGAGATCGCCCGGCAGGAAGCCAAGCCGCTCGCCGGCCTCGACGGCCGGGCGCGTCAGCACGATCCGCTTGACCTGGTCGCGCTCCAGTGCGTCGACCGCGCATGCGACCGCGAGGTAGGTCTTGCCGGTGCCGGCCGGCCCGATGCCGAACGTCACGTCGTGCGACAGGATCTGCTTCAGGTATTCGCGCTGCGCGGGCGTGCGACCGCGCAGGTCGGCGCGCCGCGTATAGAGCTTCGGCGCGGGCTCTTCGTCCGGCGTGTCCGCGTCGAGCTGCACGACGGGCTCGTCGAACGGATGGTCGGGGTCGCCGCGAAAGCGCACGTCGATCGTGTCCTGGCGGCCGTTGCCGGACGTGTGGCGCACTTCGACCAGCGCGAGCTGGATATCGTCGACCGACAGCGGATCGCGCGCGCGGTTGTAGAAGTTCTCGAGCGCCGCGAGCGCGAGCTTCGCGCCGCGCCCGCGGATCGTGATCCGGTGGCCGCGCCGCGCGAGCGTGACGTCGAGCGCCTGTTCGATCTGCCGCAGGTTCTCGTCGAGCGGGCCGCAGAGGTTGGCGAGGCGCGCGTTGTCGTCGCGCGGCGCGGTGAATTCCAGTGCTTGGACGGTCTTCAAAGTAGCGTCGGGCTCCTGTTGAACGTCAGTCGGTCAGGTCAGTGGGTGGCCGCGCTCGCGTCGTCGCTGACGAGCAGGAGCTCGCCGCGCAGCGAGTGCGGGTACGCATGGTTGATCTTCACGTCGATCATCTGGCCGATCAGGCGCGGGTGCGACGCGAGCGGCGCCGGGAAGTTCACGACCCGGTTGTTCTCGGTGCGGCCCGACAGTTCGTTCGGGTCCTTGCGCGACGGGCCCTCGACGAGGATCCGCTCGACCTTCCCGACCATCGACTGGCTGATGCGCGCGACGTTTTCCTCGATGGTCGCCTGCAGATGTTGCAGGCGTTTGAGCTTGACCTCGCGCGGCGTGTCGTCGTGCAGGTTCGCGGCCGGCGTGCCGGGGCGCGGGCTGTAGATGAACGAGAAGCTGGTGTCGTAGCTCATCTCGTGCACGAGCGCCATCATCTTGTCGAAATCTTCCTCGGTCTCGCCGGGGAAGCCGACGATCATGTCGGTCGACAGCGACAGGTCCGGGCGGATCGCGCGCAGCTTGCGGATCACCGACTTGTATTCGAGCACGGTGTAGCCGCGCTTCATCGCCATCAGGATGCGGTCGGAGCCGTGCTGGACCGGCAGGTGCAGGTGGCTCACGAGCTTCGGCACCTTCGCATAGGTGTCGATCAGGCGTTGCGTGAATTCCTTCGGATGCGACGTCGTGTAGCGGATTCGCTCGATGCCGGGGATGTCGGCGACGTATTCGATCAGCGTCGCGAAATCGGCGATCTCGGTCGAACCGGCCGTCAGCGCGCCGCGATACGCGTTCACGTTCTGGCCGAGCAGCGTGACTTCGCGCACGCCCTGGTCGGCGAGGCCGGCCACTTCGGTCAGCACGTCGTCGAGCGGACGCGACACTTCGTCGCCGCGCGTGTACGGCACGACGCAGTAGCTGCAGTACTTCGAGCAGCCTTCCATGATCGACACGAACGCGCTCGGCCCCTCGACGCGCGCGGGCGGCAGGTGGTCGAACTTCTCGATCTCGGGGAACGTGATGTCGACCTGCGCGCGGCCGCTTTCGCGGCGCGCATCGATCATCTGCGGCAGGCGGTGCAACGTCTGCGGGCCGAACACGAGGTCGACGTACGGCGCGCGCGACACGATCGACGCGCCTTCCTGGCTGGCGACGCAGCCGCCGACGCCGATCAGCAGGCCCGGCTTCGCTTCCTTCAGCTCGCGCACGCGGCCGAGGTCGGAGAACACCTTTTCCTGCGCCTTCTCACGCACCGAGCACGTGTTGAACAGGATGATGTCCGCGTCTTCCGGGGTATCGGTCTTTTCGAGGCCTTCGGCGGCATTGAGCACGTCCACCATCTTGTCCGAGTCGTACTCGTTCATCTGGCAGCCGAAGGTCTTTACGTAAACTTTCTTGGTCATGGGGATTCGCCGTTCGCAGTGGTTGACCTGGGGGCGTCGTCAAGGGTGAATCGGGACGGCTGCTGCCGGTGCAGCGTGGCGGACCGGGGCGCGCGGTGCGCGTCGAGCGAGCATGTCGCGAATACTCGCGCATGCATGAAAAGCCGTCGGGAAAGCTTTCCATTATAGCTTTACGCGCTGCTCCGGGCGGGCGGCAGGTTGCGGCCGCGCGACGCCTTTCATTGAACTCCGACCCCGATATGGCGGCGCGGCAACCTTCAGCGGCACGCGTTCAGCAGGTCGTCGAGCGCCGCTTCCTCGCGCGCGAAGCGTTCGGCGAGGAAGTCGAGCAGCACGCGCACGCGCGGCGCCATGTAGCGCTTGCCGTGATAGAGCGCGTGCAGCGGCGCGTCCTGGTGTCGCCAGTCGGGCAGTAGCACGCGCAGCCGGCCGGCGCGCACGTCGTCGGCGATGTCCCAGAGCGACTTCAGCGCGATGCCGTGGCCGCGCAGTGTCCATTCGCGGGTGAGGCCGCCGTCGTTGGTCTCGAAAGCCGTCGACACCGGCACCGTGTGGGTCTGTACCTCGTCGCCGCGCGTGAAGCGCCACGTGTTCATCGGGCCCGACGCGATCGTGATCACGTTGCAAGGAAAGCGGCCCAGATCGTGCGGATCGGCCGGCACGCCGTGGCGCTCGACGAACGACGGCGCCGCGCACAGCACGCGCCGGTTCGCGGCGAGCCGGCGTGCGATCAGCGCGCCGTCGGGCGGGGCGGCGAAGCGGATCGCGAGGTCGATTTCGTCCTGCCACAGGTTCGACGACGAATCGGACGCCGTCAGCGAGAACGTGACGCCCGGATGCAGCGTGGTGAATTCGTCGAGCCAGTCGAGCAGCTGATTGCGGCCGAAATCGGACGTCGACGACAGCCGCACCTTGCCGGCCACCACGTTGCGGCCTTCCTGCAGTAGCGCGTGCGCGTCGTCGAGCGCCTGCAGCGCCTGCCGGCAGCAGTTCAGGTAGAGCCGGCCTTCGTCGGTGAGGCGCAGCTGCCGCGTCGAGCGCTCGAACAGCCGCGTCGCGACCTTCGCCTCGAGCTTCGCGAGGCGCGCGCTCGCGGCGGCCGGCGTGAGGTTCAGCTTGCGCCCTGCCGCGGACAGGCTGCCCAGTTCCGCCGCCTCGACGAACAGCCGGATGTCGCCCAGTCGATCCATTGGATTTTCCACAATCTTTTGAAAATGGTTCAAATGCCGCGCCAATTATCAAAGATAGGCGTATTCGGGACAATGCGCGCACATCCCGCTTTTTGTGCGGTGCGGTACGGACCGGCTGCCGCGTCCGCCGCCTTTTCGGAGAACGTCATGCCCATACCGTTACTGGCGCTCGCGATCAGCGCCTTCGCCATCGGCACCACCGAATTCATCATCATGGGACTTTTGCCTGAAGTCGCGCACGACCTCGCCGTGTCGCTGCCGTCGGCCGGCCTGCTGGTCACGGGCTACGCGCTCGGCGTCGCGGTCGGCGCGCCGCTGCTCGCGGTGCTGACGAGCCGCATGCCGCGCAAGGCCGCGCTGCAGCTGCTGATGGCGATCTTCATCGTCGGCAACGTGTTGTGCGCGACCGCGTCCGGCTACGCGATGCTGATGGTCGCGCGCGTCGTCACGTCGTTCGCCCACGGCTCGTTCTTCGGGATCGGCGCGGTGGTGGCCGCGTCGCTCGTGCCGGCCGACAAGCGCGCGAGCGCGATCGCGCTGATGTTCACGGGCCTCACGCTGTCGAATGTGCTCGGCGTGCCGTTCGGCACGTTCGTCGGCCAGCTGCTCGGCTGGCGCGCATCGTTCTGGATCGTCGCCGCGCTCGGCGTGCTGTCGCTCGGCGGCGTCGCCCTGCTGGTGCCGAACCGCCACGACAGCGGGCCCGTCGGCCTCGGCCACGAAGTGCGGGTGCTGAAGGAGCCGCAGGTGTGGCTCGCGCTCCTGATGACCGTGCTCGGCTTCGGCGGCGTGTTCGTCGTGTTCACGTACATCGCGCCGATCCTCGAAACCGTCACCGGTTATTCGCCGCGCGCGGTCGCGTTGATCCTCGTGCTGTTCGGCGCGGGGCTGACGGTCGGCAACACGCTCGGCGGCAGGCTCGCCGACCGCGCGCTGATGCCGTCGCTGATCGCGATCCTGGTCGCGCTGATGGCCGTGATGGCCGTATTCGCGAAGACGAGCCACCTGCCGGTCGCGGCCGCGGTGACCGTATTCGTCTGGGGGATCGCCGCGTTCGCGACGGTGCCGCCGCTGCAGGCCCGCGTGGTCGAAAAGGCCGCGAGCGCGCCGCATCTCGCGTCGACACTGAACATCGGCGCGTTCAACGTCGGCAACGCGGGCGGCGCGTGGCTCGGCGGTCTCGCGCTGGGACACGGCTTTGCGCTCGATGCGTTGCCGTGGGTCGCCGTCGCGGTGACGTTCGCGGCGCTCGTCGTCACGTGGCTCGCGATGCGGCTCGATGCCCGCGCACCGGCGCGCTGCGCGGCACCGGCCGCGCATTGAGCGGTGCACCGGGCGGCGGTGTGCCGGCGCTATGGCGACAGGAAAAGGTTCGCGAGAAACGCTTTCCTCCGCGATGCTGATAACGGTGTGAAGATAACTTCGTTTGCCGGGTCGGGGCCGGGTGATAGCGTCTCGATACGCGCCGTTCGTGGCGCAACCCGATTCCGGCTAACCCCATTCGCAGGGCCGCGCGGCGGCCCGGAGGCCATGTTATGTCTTCACCCCTGGCGCTGGTGCGCGACGTGTCTTCCTTCGAGTCCGGCAATGCCGCCGACGCGCGGACGTCCGCGTCGCTCGACGTCCTCGAGCAGGTCGTCGGCGTGAATCTCGCGCGCTTGCGCGCCGAGCGGCAGCTGTCGCTCGATGCGCTCGCGCGGCTGTCCGGCGTGTCGCGCGCGATGCTCGCGCAGATCGAATCCGCGCGCAGCGTGCCGTCGATCAAGGTGCTCTGCAAGATCGCCGCGGCGCTGAAGGTATCGGTCGCCGCGTTCCTGCGCCGTCATGCGGTGAACGGCTTCGAGCATCTGGCGGCAGAGCGCGCGGCGCGCGTCGTCAGCTCGAACGGCCGCTTCTCGGCGCGCGCGCTGTATCCGGAAGGCGAGCCTGCCGCGGCCGAATTCCACGAGCTGCGGATTGCGCCGCTGCACACGGAACCCGGCACGCGCCGCGCGCCCGGCACGACGGTCAACCTGGTCGTCAGCGAAGGCACGCTCGAAGTCGGCGTGCACGATCGGCGCCAGCTGCTCGCGACCGGCGACGCGATCGTGTTCGACGCCGACCAGCCGTACAGCCTGCGCAATCCGGGCGACAGCGAGGCGCGCGCGTTCCGCGTGACGGTGAGCCCCGAGGTGCCGCCGCGCTGGCTCGTGCCCGACGCCGCGCACGCGGCCGGCTGAACGCGCGGGTCGCAGGGCCGGCGCCGGTTCCGTTCAGGACGGGCGTGCAGGCCCGGTGTCGGCCGTTCGGACGATGCCGTTAGACGGAGTCGTCAGTAAGGTTTTAAGTGTGGTTCGCTGCGCCGCGTGCGCAGCTGATGTATGCTTGGCCCGCCGGTTCCGGGGTAGACCCCGGCCGGTAATCAGTGCGTCTTCAGGGCGGGGCGAAATTCCCCACCGGCGGTAGGCTGGCGTTAGCCGGCGAGCCCGCGAGCGCTCGCGCATCCGCGCGGGGTCAGCAGATCTGGTCGAATGCCAGAGCCGACGGTCACAGTCCGGATGAGAGAAGATGTGCAGATAGTCATGTCCGTCAGGGCCGCTTTGCCATGCGTGTGAAGCGGGTTGTCGTTCTGTCTGTTTGCAATGCCCTGAAACGTTTTTCGCCCAAATCGTAATTGCGAGGAGCGTTTCACATGTCCTTCATGTCCGTTTCGTCGGCACCCGCCGACGCCTTTGCCGATCTCCCGTTGCTCGATTCCGAACCGGTGCCGCCGCGCATCGCCGCCGCGCTCGACGCGTTGCGCGCGGGCCGCGCGGTCGTGTTGCAGGACGATCACGACCGTGAAAACGAGGCCGACCTGATCGTCGCCGCCGAGCGCATCACGCCCGAGACGATGGCGCTCCTGATCCGCGAGTGCAGCGGCATCGTGTGCCTTTGCCTGACCGACGACAAGGTCCGCGCGCTAGAGTTGCCGCCGATGGTGCAGACGAACGAGAGCCGCAACGGCACCGCGTTCACCGTGTCGATCGAGGCGCGCGAAGGCGTGCATACCGGTGTGTCTGCGGCCGATCGCGTGACGACGATCCGCGCGGCGATCGCCGACGATGCGAAGCCGTACGACATCGTGCGCCCCGGCCACGTGTTTCCGCTGCGTGCGCAACCGGGCGGCGTTCTGGCGCGCCGCGGTCACACCGAAGGGACCGTCGACCTGTCGATCCTCGCTGGCCTGAAGCCGGCGGGCGTGCTGTGCGAGCTGATGAATCCGGACGGCACGATGACGCGCGGCGACGACGTCGAGCGTTTCGCGCAGCAGCACGGGTTGCCGATGCTGACGATCGCGGAACTCGTCGAATTCCGCGAGGCGCTGGCGGCCGCGCGCGAGCGCTGCTGCGAGCCGGCCTGACGATCGGTGTAGCGGGCGCGCCGATGCGCCCGCGGGACGGCGTGCGCATCGAGCCGCACGCCGGTCATGTGGCTCCGGCGCGACCGTCCGTCAGGACTGCACGTCGCCGAATTCGCCGCGCAGGCCGGCTTCGACGAGCGCCGGCAGTTCATTCATCCTGCGCATGATCCGCGTGATGCCCATCGCGCGCAGCGCATCCGCGTAGTTGTCGGGGATGTGGCTCGCGCCGACGAACGCGATCGTCTTCATCCCCGCCGCACGCGCGGCGTTCAGGCCCGACACGCTGTCCTCGACGACGATGCAGCGCGTCGGCGCGACGCCGAGCGTCTGCGCCGCGTGCAGGTAGACGTCGGGATAGGGTTTCGGCCGTGCGACCTGCTCGGAGCTGAACACGCGATCGCCGAAGATTTCGGTGAGCGATGCGCGCTTCAGCGAGCTGCGCACGCGCACGAGCCGGCTGTTCGATACCACCGCGGCCGGCAGGCTGACCTTCAGCAGCGCGTCGCGCACGCCGCTGATCGGCGCGAGCGATTGTGCGAGACCGGTCTCGATGTTGCGCTCGACGGTCTCGATGAAGTCGTCGGGCATCCGGATGCCGAAACGCGCTTCGAGCCCGGCGAGAAAGCGCGATGTCTGCTGGCCGAAGGCGGACTTCGCGGCGTCTTCGAAATCGAGGTGAGGGAAGGTGGCGGACAGCGTTTCGAACAGCACGCGGTCGGCGATGACTTCGCTGTCGACGAGGACGCCGTCGCAGTCGCAGATAAGGTGATCGAGCATGATGGTGAAGAAGCGGGGTGTCGGCGACGCCGAGCATCCCGCCATGATACGTGCTTTCGAAGTTGCACCGCGAGCCGTTCGGCGCCTGCGTCCCGTCCCGACTATGCACTCCGTCAGGCCGAGGCGTCACCGCGGCGTTGCCCGGCGAGAGCGAGGCGGGCGCGTTGTCGATCGTGTGACGAAAGCAGGGCGGAAGGGGGAGGCGGAAGCACGCGGCAGTTGCTGCCGCGTGCTCGGGATCGAGCTCGATCGAACCCGCGATCAGGCCATCGCGTGCAGGTGCAGATACAGGCCGGCCGCCGCGGCGCCGCCGAGCAGCGGGCCGATCACCGGCACCCACGCATAGCGCCAGTCGCTGTCGCGCTTGCCGGGAATCGGCAGCAGCGCGTGCATGATGCGCGGCGACAGGTCGCGCGCCGGGCTCATCGCATAGCCGGTCGGGCCGCCGAGCGAGATGCCGATGCCGAGCACGAGCAGGCCGACGGGCAGTGCGTCGAGCGCGCCGAGACCGACCTGCGGCGACGCGAGGTACAGCACGCCGAGGATCAGCACGAACGTGCAGATGGCTTCGGTCAGCACATTGTGCGTGGTGCTGCGGATGGCGGGCGCCGTGCAGAACACCGCGAGCTTCAGGTCCGCATCGACCTCCTTCGCGAAGTGCTGGCGATACGCAAGCCACACGAGCAGCGCGCCGGCCATCCCGCCGAGCATCTGCGCGAGGATGTAGCCGCCGACCTTCGACCATGCGAACTTGCCCGCGAGCGCGAGGCTGATCGTGACGATCGGGTTCAGGTGCGCGCCGCTGAACGACGCGGTCACGTAGACGGCGACGAACACCGCCATCGCCCAGCCCATGACGATCACGATGAGGTCCGCGCCTTTGCCCTTGGTCTTCGCAAGCAGCACGTTTGCGACCGCGCCGTTGCCGAGCAGCACGAGGATCGCCGTGCCGATGAATTCCGCAATATAAGGTGACATGTTGTCTCTCGTAAATGACGGCGGACTCGCGCGTCGCGCGGTCCGCCGGTGTTGTTCTAATTCGTTCGGATTGCTTCTGGTTGCCGCGGGTTACTGCGTGTCGTCGGCCCACGCCTTGGCGGCGCGCACCGCGCGTTGCCAGCCGGCCATGCAGCGCTCGACCTGATCCTTCGGCATCGACGGGGAGAAGCGGCGATCGAGCTGCCACTGGCTGCGAACTTCGTCGAGGTTCTTCCAGTAGCCGATCGCGAGGCCCGCGAGGTAGGCCGCGCCGAGCGCGGTCGTCTCGGTGATCTGCGGTCGCACCGCGTCGACGCCGAGCAGGTCGGCCTGGAACTGCATCAGCAGATTGTTCGCGCTCGCGCCGCCGTCGACGCGCAGTTCGCCGATGCTGATGCCGGAGTCGGCTTCCATCGCGGCCAGCACGTCGAGCGACTGGTAAGCGATCGCGTCGAGCGCCGCGCGCGCGAGGTGAGCGGACGTCGTGCCGCGCGTGACGCCGAACACCGAACCGCGCGCCCGTGCGTTCCAGTGCGGCGCGCCGAGGCCCGCGAACGCCGGCACGAGATAGACGCCGTCGGTATGCGGCACGCTCGCGGCGAGCGCTTCGATCTCGGCGGCCGACTTGATGATGCCGACGCCGTCGCGCAGCCACTGCACGACCGCGCCCGCGATGAAGATGCTGCCTTCGAGCGCGTACTGCACGTCGTCGCCGATCTGCCAGGCGATCGTCGTGACGAGGTTGTTCTTCGACTCGATCGGCTTGTCGCCGGTGTTCATCATCAGGAAGCAGCCGGTGCCGTAGGTGTTCTTCACCATGCCCGACGTCGTGCACATCTGGCCGAACAGCGCCGCGTGCTGGTCGCCGGCGATGCCCGCGAGCGGGATCTTCGACGCGAACACCGTGGTTTTCGTATGGCCGTAGATTTCCGACGACGCCTTCACTTCCGGCAGCATGCTGCGCGGGATGTCGAGCAGTTCCAGCAGCTCGCTGTCCCACTCGCGCGTGTGGATGTTGAACAGCATCGTGCGCGATGCGTTGGTCACGTCGGTCACGTGCAGTTCGTGCTTCGTGAAGTTCCACACGAGCCAGCTGTCGACGGTGCCGAACGCGAGCTTGCCCTGGCGCGCCTTGTCGCGCGCACCCGGCACGTTGTCGAGGATCCAGCGGATCTTGGTCGCGGAGAAGTACGAGTCGATGGGCAGGCCGGTCTTCGCGCGTACCTTGGCTTCGAGGCCCTGCTTCTTCAGCGCATCGCAGAAGTCGGCGGTGCGGCGGTCCTGCCACACGATCGCGTTGTAGACGGGCTGGCCCGTCTCGCGATCCCAGACGATCGTCGTCTCGCGCTGGTTGGTGATCCCGATCGCGGCGATCGACGTGCCGTTCAGGCCCGTGCGCGTGACCGCTTCGGCGGCGACGCCCGCTTGCGTCGACCAGATTTCCTGCGGGTCGTGCTCGACCCAGCCGGGTTGCGGGTAGATCTGTTCGAATTCCTTCTGGGCGATCGATACGATGTTGCCCTGGCGATCGAACAGCATCGCGCGGGAGCTCGTCGTGCCCTGGTCAAGCGCGAGGATGTACTGATCCTGCATGTCTCTCATCTCCATCCGTGGATTGGCGTAGTTGTGATGCGCGCCGCATGTTACGCGGCGCGTCGGTGAATCAACATCGGTCAGGCAAATGCAACTGCAAACGAATCATGCGTGCGGCGCATGTACGGCGGCGAACCACGCGTCGACCGCGGCCGTCACTGCGTCGAGCGTGCCCGGCGCGACGTGCAGGCCGAGCTTGGAGCGGCGCCACAGCACGTCCTGCGCGCAGGTCGCCCATTCGGCGTCGCGCAGGTAGCGCAGTTCGGCATCGTGGATGCCCGGCGCGATCTCGGCGCCGAGGTCGGCGAGCGACGTCGCGCCCTCGACCACGCGTTCCGCGCGCGTGCCGTACGCGCGCGCGTAGCGGCGTGCGAGTGCGGCGGGCAGCCACGGATGGCGCTTCGCGAACTGCGCGGCGAACGCGTCGAACTTCGCATCGGCGATGTCGCCGCCCGGCAGCGCGACGCCGGCCGTCCAGGTCTTCGCGTCGCGGCCGAGCGCGCGGCACAGCATGTCGCCGGCTTCTTCCGCGAGCTTGCGGAACGTCGTGATCTTGCCGCCGAACACCGACAGCAGCGGGGCGCCCGCGCCGTCGTCCAGCTCGAGACGGTAGTCGCGCGTGACGGCCGATGCGTTCGCGGCGTTCTCGTCTTCCAGCAGCGGACGCACGCCCGAGTAGGTCCAGTGCACGTCGGCCGGCGAGATCTTGCGCTTGAAGTAGCGGTTGATCGAGTCGCACAGGTACTGCGTCTCGTCGCGATCGATCGCGACCTTCGCGGGATCGTTCGTGTATTCGACGTCGGTCGTGCCGATCAGCGTGAAGTCGTGCTCGTACGGAATCGCGAAGATGATCCGCTTGTCCGGGTTCTGGAAGATGTACGCGTGGTCGTGATCGAACAGGCGGCGCGTGATGATGTGGCTGCCCTTCACGAGCCGCACGCTGTGGTGCGCGCCGCGGCCGAGCGCGCCGTGCAGCACTTCGCCGACCCACGGGCCGGCCGCGTTCGCGATCGCGCGCGCATGCACGACGCGGATCGACCCGTCGGCGTGCTGCAGCCGCGCTTCCCATTCGTCGCCGCGGCGTTCGGCGGACACCAGCTTCGTGCGCGTCAGGATCTCGGCGCCGCGCTCCTTCGCATCCATCGCGTTCAGCACGACGAGGCGCGCATCGTCGACCCAGCCGTCCGAATAGACGAAGCCGCGCTTGATCGAATCGATCAGCGGTGCGCCGGCCGGATGGCGGCGCATGTCGATGCCGCGCGAGCCGGGCAGCAGTTCGCGTTTCGCGAGGTGATCGTAAAGGAACAGGCCGATGCGGATCAGCCAGGCCGGACGCAGGTTCGGCATGTGCGGCATCACGAAGCGCAGCGGCCACATGATGTGCGGCGCCGCGCGCAGCAGCGTCTCGCGCTCCTGCAGCGCCTTGCGCACGAGCCCGAACTCGTTGTACTCGAGGTAGCGCAGGCCGCCGTGAATCAGCTTCGTGCTGGACGACGACGTGTGCGACGCGAGATCGTCCTGCTCGCAGAGCATGACCGACAGGCCGCGGCCGGCCGCATCGCGCGCGATGCCAGCGCCATTGATGCCGCCGCCGACGACGAGCAGATCGTAGCGATTCGGTTGGGTCACCTGCTGTCCTTATCGTCTGAGGGAAATGGGTGAACAGAAAATGTTCGAATTCGAAATTTAACGAACGAAATCGAAAAAGTAAAGTTCGAAAAAGCGGGGCCAGTAGCGCGCGACACGATCCCGGACGATACTGGCGGAATCGACCGTTTCGCGAGGTGAATCATGCGTATTGGGATGTGGGCCGGCGTGTGCGCCGTCCTTCTGGCGGGGTGCAGTGCCGGCATGCCGCCGCTCGTCGGCAACTGGCGCACGCCGTCGTTCGTCGACCTGCAGACGTCGTGCGGCGGCACGGCGCGCGACTGGGGCGCGGACGCGCAGCCGGTCTACGCGACACTGTACGACGCGTATGTGGCGAAACGGTATCGTGGGCTGACCGAAGCGAACTATTGTGCGTTCGTAAACGAACTTTCGACGCGCTATGCGGCGCCTGATGCGGCGGCGCGTGCCGGCTGGATCGCGTATTTCAACGGCGCGCGTGCGCAGGCCATCAGCTGGCGGGCGGCGGTCGATCCGACGTTGCGCGGCGGCTGAAGCAGGCCGCGACGGGCTGGCGGCGGGTGCGGGAACGGCCGCGCGGCCCGGAATCCGGGCCGCGCGGTCAGGTCAGGAACGGTGTGGTTTTACGAATAGCGGTATTTGATGGATCGCAGCGCGGCGTCGCCGGTTTCGGTCACGCAGTATTTGCGCCCCGATCCGAGTGCTTCCAGGCGAACGAGCTGCTGTTCGAGCAGTGCGTCGATCTCGTCCCGATCCATGTTGGTTTGATCGGGGGCGTCTTTCACAAGCAATAGCGTGGCGAATTCATGCGGACTCAGCATCGTTCTCTCCATGGCGACCAGTCAGCCCGCGCGGCCGGCGTAAAAACCGACGCGCGATACCCATCGGGATATGGCTTGGGGGGAAAGCTGTATTCGCCGGCCATGCCATTCGTCCGCGCCCTGGCACAGGCGGAACGGTCGAACGGGCCGGGGAACTGGAGTCTAGTCGAGCGCGCGGGCAACGACAAATCGTGCCCCGTTAATTTTCCCTTTGACAGCCGGGCCGCGCGCAAGCGGTTTGCTTGCGACGCCAACTTCTTGATTTCACTTGAAGTTTCGGGTGCGGTGCAGCATCGGTGCGGTCATTCCGCGACGTACACCTGGGTGCCGGCGGCCGCCACCGTATCGGCCATCTCGGGGGGCAGCGGCTTGTCGGTGAAGAGCGCGTGCACCTGGCTCAGATGGCCCTGGCGCACCAGCGCGGGGCGTCCGACCTTCGAATGGTCGGCCACGAGGTAGACCGTGCGCGCATGCTGCATGATCGCCTCGGCCACGCGCACCTCGCGCGTGTCGAAGTCGCGCAGCGTGCCGTCGGCCTCGATCGCCGACGTGCCGATGATCGCGTAGTCGACCTTGAACTGGCGGATGAAGTCGATCGCGAGTTCGCCGACGATCCCCTTGTCCCACGGCCGCACGATACCGCCCGTGATCAGCACCTCGCAGTCGGGGTAGCCGCTCATCATCGACGCAACGTTCAGGTTGTTCGTGATCACGTGCAGCCCATGGTGGCGGTTCAGCGCGCGCGCAACTTCCTCGGTCGTGGTGCCGAGGTTGATGAACAGCGATGCCTGGTCGGGTATGTGCGACGCGGCGAGCGCCGCGATGCGCCGCTTCTCGTCGTGGAACATCCGCTGACGCGCGGTGTACGACACGTTCTCCGAGCTGGTCGGCAGGCTCGCGCCGCCGTGGTAGCGGCGCAGCAGGTTCAGGTCGGCGAGCCAGTTCACGTCGCGGCGGATCGTCTGCGGCGTGACCGCGAAGTGCGCGGCGAGATCGTCGACGGTCACGAAGCCGTCACGCTGCACCCATTCGAGCAGTTCCTGCTGGCGCGCGTTGAGGGTGAGGCGGGGATCTCGGGTCATGGCTCGGCGGTCATCGTGAGGCGGAGCGGGTATTGTAAGGGCGGGAAGCGCGTTCGACCGGCCTCCGGCATATCACTGTGCGGAATTCATGCGTAAAGCACATGTATTCATGTGACAAATGAATTTGTGCGATCGCGCGGATCGCGCTGCAATGGCGGACTGTCCGCGCGCACCGGTCGTGCGTCCGGCGCGTTCATTCAGCTTTCGACGAGGTGCAACCGATGACTGGCTTCAACTGGCACAACCCGTATCCGACGACCCGCATTCCGGTGTTCGCGCGCAACGTCGTGTCGACGTCGCACCCGCTCGCGGCGCAGGCCGGTCTGCGGATGCTGTGGAAGGGCGGCAATGCCGTGGATGCGGCGCTGGCCGCGGCGGCCGCGATCACGGTGGTCGAGCCCGTGTCGTGCGGGCTCGGAGGCGATGCGTTCGCGCTCGTGTGGGACGGCGAGCGGCTCTCGGGGTTGAATGCGTCGGGCGTCGCGCCGGCCGCGTGGAACCCCGAATACTTCCGCCAGCGCCACGGCGAGGACGCACGCGGCATCGCAAACAAGCCGACGCGCGGCTGGGACACCGTCACGGTGCCGGGCGTGATCGCGGGCTGGGAAGCGCTGCACGCGAAGTTCGGTTCGCTGCCGTTCGCGGACCTGCTCGAGCCGGCGATCGAGATCGCCGAGCGCGGCTATTCGGTGTCGCCGATCGTCGCGCATAAGTGGGCGGCCGCGGTGCCCGAGCTGCAGGTGCTGCCGGGCTTCGCCGATACCTTCATGCCGCGCGGGCGCGCGCCGCTCGTCGGCGAGCGCATGTGCCTGCCGGGCCACGCGCGGACGCTGCGCACCCTCGCGAAGGACGGTCCGCGCGCGTTCTACGAGGGCGCGCTCGCCGGGCAGATCGCGGCATTCGCGCGCGAAGGCGGCGGCGCGCTGACCGAAGCCGACCTGCGTGCGTACCGGCCGGAATGGGTCGAGCCGATCGGCAAGTGCTTCGGCCGCCACACGATTCACGAGATTCCGCCGAACGGGCAGGGCATCGCGGCGCTGATCGCGCTCGGGATCGCCGAACATGCGGGCGTGGCCGAATGGCCGGTCGATTCGGCCGACTCGCAGCACCTGCAGATCGAGGCGATGAAGCTCGCGTTCGCGGACGTCTATCGCTACGTCGCCGATCCGCGCGCGATGGACGTGACACCCGCGCAGATGCTCGACGACGCGTATCTCGCGGAACGCGCGAAGCTGATCGATCGCGCGCGCGCGACGCACTTCGCTGCCGGCCGGCCGCATTCGGGCGGCACGATCTATCTGTCCGCGGCGGACGAGCGCGGGATGATGGTGAGCTTCATTCAGTCGAACTACATGGGTTTCGGTTCGGGGCTCGTCGTGCCGGGTACCGGCATTGCGTTGCAGAACCGCGGGCACGGCTTCTCGATGGACCCGGCGTCGCCGAACGTGGTCGCGGGCGGCAAGCGGCCGTTTCATACGATCATCCCGGCGTTCGTCACCGAGGAAGTCGATGGCCGCACCGAGGCGGCGATGAGTTTCGGCGTAATGGGCGGCGACATGCAGCCGCAGGGCCACCTGCAGACCGTCGTGCGGATGCTGGGCTACGGGCAGCAGCCGCAGGCCGCCTGCGACGCGCCGCGCTGGAAGGTCAATCGCGACTTCACGCTCGACGTCGAGTCGACGATGAATCGCGAGACGGTCGATGCGCTCGCCGCGCGCGGTCATACAATCAAATCGATCGACGATCCTTACATGGATTTCGGCTCGGGGCAGTTCGTGTGGCGGCTCGATCGCGACGATCCCGAGCGCGGCTACGTGGCCGCGAGCGACAGCCGCCGCGACGGTCTTGCGGCCGGTTTCTGACGGAACGCTTCCGGTCTTGCGCTCGACGGGCGGCCGGATGGCCGCCCGTTTTGCTTGACGCAGTGCATCTCATCGAACGCGCGCACCCGGTTCGAACAACTCATCTAACGAACCGCAGCATGCGCGGCGGAACTGCGCCCGTCGGGTATGGTCAGTGCTTTGAAGCACGAACATAAAAGTCCGGCTAAGATGCCAGGATGGTTCGGCCGGACCAACTCACTAAAAATGCAAGCAAAACGTCGCCTGCGGGCGCGCCGGGCCTGTGCCGAAGATCGGGGCCGGCCGGCCGCGCGACGACTGGGAGCGCACCACCATGCCTACTGAAACGACGCATGTCATGCCGTGGCGTATCGAGGACATCGACCTGAACCGGATCGATCGTCAGCGCGCCGCCGCGAATGAGGATCTGCTGCTGTTGCTGTGCGCGTCGTCGTTCATCGAAAGCGGCTCGGATCTCTACACGAGCAACCTGAGCGAGTTCTTCAACGACGATCCGGAAGTGTCCGCGTGGCTCAACAATGCGTGGGAGCACGAGGAACTGCAGCACGGGCGCGCGCTGAAGGCGTACATCGCGCACGTGTGGCCCGAGTTCGACTGGGATACCGCTTTCGCGAATTTCTTCGCCGAGTATTCGAAGACCTGCTCGGTCGACGCGTTCGAGAAAACCCGTGCGCTCGAGATGGTCGCGCGCTGCGTGGTCGAGACGGGCACGGCCACGCTCTATCGCGCGATCAACG
The DNA here is from genome assembly GCF_020419685.1 of Burkholderia sp. AU33545. Classification (NCBI taxonomy): domain Bacteria; kingdom Pseudomonadati; phylum Pseudomonadota; class Betaproteobacteria; order Burkholderiales; family Burkholderiaceae; genus Burkholderia; species Burkholderia sp. AU33545. Next base: position 103,040 of record NZ_JAIZRQ010000006.1, read on the forward strand.
AATGCTCGGACGAGCCGGTGCTGAAGGAAATCACCGACAACATCCGCACGGACGAAGTGCGTCACTACAAGCACTTCTTCAAGTTCTTCAAGAAGTACAACAAGCTCGAAGGCAACGGCCGGCTCGCGGTGCTCGGCGCGCTGATGCGCCGTGTGATGGAAATCAAGAACGAGGATTCCGAGATCGCGCTGCGCCACGTATTCGCGATCCGCTACCCGGATCGTGTCGGCGACAATCAATACAACCGCGAGCGCGCTGCGCGCATCAGCTCGCTCGTGCGTCGCAACCTGTCGGCCGACATGTGCGTGAAGATGCTGCTCAAGCCGCTCGACCTGCCCGCGAAGATCCAGCCGAGTGTCCACTATCCGCTGACGAAGATCACGCGGCACGTGTTCATGCGCTGAATGTCGCCGCGCGGTCCGGCGGCGCGCGTATGCTTCGGCATCATCGTCTGCTTCTCACCGGGGCCGCCATCATGACCGATACCCATCGCCACGCGCTCGAACAGTGGACGTTCGACGCGTGGCCGCCGGCCGTCGTTGCGCTGTTCGACGGCACCGCGCTCGAACGCCATGCCGACTTCGCCGCATCGCTGATCGTCGCGACGGACGATGGCCAGTTGCGCACGACGCTGCTCAGCGTCGGCGAGATTCATGCACGCGACGCACGCACGCTGCTGCTTGCGCTATGGCCGCAATCGCGCGCGGCGCGCGCGCTGGCGCAACGGCGCGCGGCCGCGTTGACGCTCGTCGCGGACGGCGCATTCTTTCAGGCACAACTGAGGATCGAGCCGCTCGAAGGAGACTTCGGCGGACTGGCCGGGTTCGCCGCGACGATCGCGCATGGCGATGCGCAGCGGGTTGGCTATGCGCGTCTCGCGACGGGTATCACGTTCGCGCTGGAAGGGGAGGCGCGCGCCGAGGTGCTCGCGCGCTGGCAGCGCCAGGTCGAGCACCTGCGGCGCGCGGCCGCGCGGCTTCAGTGACCGCGCTGGCCGCTGCGCGACGAACGGTTGCGGTTCGCGTGCGCGGCATTGCCGGACGCCGGACGCGCGCCGTTGCCGCCTGACGGGCGACCGCCGGCGCCGGCGTTGCCGCTCGCGCTGCCGGCCGTGCGCGGCTTGGCCGCCTTCGCGGCCTTCGGCTGCGCATTGCCTTCGCGCTTCGCGGCCGGCTGGCCGGAGCCGCCTGCACGCGGCTGGCGATTGCCGCCGCCACCACCACCGCCGCGCGGCTGCTGCTGTCCGCGGCGTTGCTGGATCGGCTCCGGCTTCACGTTCGGATCGGGTTCGAAGCCTGCGATCACCTCCTGCGGAATCTCGCGCTTGATCAGCCGCTCGATGTCGCGCAGCAGCTGCTTCTCGTCGACGCACACGAGCGACACGGCTTCGCCCGTCGCGCCCGCGCGGCCCGTGCGGCCGATCCGGTGCACGTAATCTTCCGGCACGTTCGGCAGGTCGAAGTTGACGACGTGCGGCAGCTGGTCGATGTCGATTCCGCGTGCGGCGATGTCGGTCGCGACCAGCACCTGCAGCGTGCTGTTCTTGAATTCCGCAAGCGCGCGCGTGCGGGCCGACTGGCTCTTGTTGCCGTGGATCGCCATCGCGCTGATGCCGTCCTTCGTCAGCTGTTCCGCGAGCCGGTTCGCACCATGCTTGGTGCGCGTGAACACGAGCACCTGGAACCAGTTGTGTTCGCGGATCAGGTGCGTGAGCAACTCGCGCTTGCGATCGCGGTCGACCGGGTGGATCTTCTGCGCGATGCTTTCGGCGGTGGTATTGCGGCGCGCGACCTCGATCAGTGCCGGCGAATCGAGCAGGCTGTCGGCGAGCGACTTGATCTCGTCGGAGAAGGTGGCCGAGAACAGCAGGTTCTGGCGCTGCGGCGGCAGCTTCGCGAGCACGCGCTTGATGTCGTGGATGAAGCCCATGTCGAGCATCCGGTCGGCTTCGTCGAGCACGAGGATGTCGAGATCCGACAGGTCGATTGTCTTCTGCTGCATGTGGTCGAGCAGACGGCCCGGCGTCGCGACGACGATGTCGACGCCGCGCTTGAGCGCATCGATCTGAGGATTGATGCTGACGCCGCCGAACATCACGGTCGAGCGCAGCTTCAGGTACTTGCTGTACGCGCGCACGCTTTCCTCAACCTGGGCGGCGAGTTCGCGCGTCGGCGTGAGGATCAGCGCACGCACCGCGCGCTTCGCGCCGCGATGCTCGGCGTAGAAGGTGTGCAGGCGCTGCAGGATCGGCAGCGTGAAACCGGCGGTCTTGCCTGTGCCGGTCTGTGCGCCGGCGAGCAGGTCGCCGCCGCCGAGGACGGCCGGGATCGCCTGCTGCTGGATGGGAGTCGGCGACGTGTAGCCGAGCTCGTTGACTGCCCTGACGAGCGGTTCGGCCAGGCCGAGAGATTCGAAAGACATAGATACCACTCTTGAGTTTTATGATCGGCGACGCCTCGCGCGGCCCGCGCGGGGACTGGCGTCGCAAAAAGCAAAGGGGCGCGGAACGCAGGTCACTCACCTGTTGCGGCGAGATCGGCGTACCGTTGTTGCCCCAGGACATCCGGATATACGTTACAACGGCTGCGACTTCCTGGTTCGACAGCGACTGCGCGAACGGCGGCATGCCGTACGGACGCGGATTCTTGAACGTGCTCGGCGGATAGCCGCCATTCAGCACCATGCGGATCGGGTTGACTGCCGATTCCATCACGATCGAATGGTTGCCCGCGAGCGGCGGATACGCCGGCGGCTTGCCCGCACCGGTTTCGGCGTGGCAGGTCGCGCAGTTGTCCGCGTAGATCTTCTTGCCCTGGTCGAACAGCGCGTTGCCGAATTGCTTCGACGGCTCGTACTGCATGTTCTTCGGCGCTTCAGCCTTCTGCGGGATCGACTTCAGGTACGTCGACATCGCACGCGTATCTTCGTCGCTCATGTACTGCAGGCTGTTGTGAACGACGTCGGCCATCGGGCCGAACACCGCGCCCTTGTTCGACACGCCGGCCTGCAGCAGGTCCGACAGCTCCTGCACGTGCCAGTCGCCGAGGCCGAGTTCCTTGTCGTTCGTCAGTGACGGCGCATACCAGTTCTGCAGCGGGATCAGGCCGCCCGCGAAGGCCGCCGAGCTCACCGGGCCGCCCATCATGTTGATCGACGTGTGGCACATCGAGCAGTGGCCGAGGCCTTCGACGAGGTACGCGCCGCGGTTCCATTCGACCGACTTGGTCGGATCCGGCTTGTATTCGCCTTCCTTGAAGAACAGCGTGCGCCAGCCGATCAGCAGGTTGCGGTTGTTGAACGGGAACTTCAGTTCATGCGGACGGCTCGGCACCGAGACCGGCGGGACCGAGCGCAGGTACGCGTAGATCGCGTCCGAGTCGGCGCGCGTGACCTTCGTGTAGCTCGCGAACGGGAAGCCCGGGTAGAGCAGGCTGCCGTCCTTCGAACGGCCGGTGTGCATCGCGCGGTAGAAGTCGTCCGACGTCCACTTGCCGATACCGTCCTTGTCGTCCGGCGTGATGTTCGGCGTGTACATCGTGCCGAACGGCGTCGCCATCGGCAGGCCGCCCGCGAACGACTTGCCGCCGCGCACGGTGTGGCACGCGATACAGTCGCCGACGCGCGCGAGGTATTCGCCCTTCTTGATCAGCGCGGCCTGGTCGGCCGGCGTGGCCGCGACGGCAGCGTTGCCGTGCAGCGTGTCGTTGCCCGGCCACAGGACCGGCACGAGGGCGGCAGCCGCGACGATCGCGACGGCCGAGAGTGCAAACAGGGACTTGCGTTTCATTGTGTCTGTCTCCCTTGCCTTATTGCGGTTCGCTGCCGCAGGCGAGCGGAGTCTTCATCGAACGCGCCGGGGCCGGCACGGGGTTGGCGGGCGCCGGTTGCGCGGCGAGCCATGCGGTCACGGCCGTCACGTCTTCGTCCGACAGCTTCGACGCGATTTCGTGCATGCAATCCGGTGCCTTCGCGTGGCGGTTGCCCGAGCGCCATGCGCCGAGCTGTGCGCTCAGGTAATCGGCGTGCAGGCCGACGAGGCCCGGGATCGCCGGCTGCATGCCGGTCAGGCCCGCGCCGTGGCAGGCCACGCAGGCCGGCAGCTTGCGCGACGGATCGCCTTGCGTGACGAGCTGTTTGCCGCGCGCGAGCGTGGCAGCCGGCAGCGTCGGCTTGGCCGGCGTCGGGTACGGCGGGCGCTCGGCCGAGAAGTGCTCGGCGATCTCCTTCAGGTAATCGTCGTTCAGGTACGTCAGCAGATAGTTCATCGGCGGGTACTTGCGCCGGCCATCACGGAAGTTGACGAGCTGGTTGTACAGGTACTCCGCCGGCTTGCCGGCAAGCCGCGGGAAATAGTCGTTGTCCGTACCCTGGCCGTGAACGCCATGGCATGCGGTACAGCCGCGCACACGCTCGGCCATGGTATCGGGTGCCTTGAGCGGCGCCTGCTGGGCGTGCGCTTGCTCCGTGGGCTTGGTCTGCGCTTGGGCAGCGCTCGTAAGGCCCGCGCCACCGATCAGGAGAACGGCAAGCAACGGACGGAAGAGGCGTCTTGAAGACACACGAGACTCCATGTTTATTCGTCGGGGACCTGTCCGGGCTACGATCGGCTCGGCGCATGGACGGCAGGACAGCCGGGCTGCTGCGACGCGGCATTCTATCATCGATGGGTAATGACGGCTATTTGGCAAAAGGACATCGGTTCCTGCCTGATTGCGACTTGCGACAATTTGACGCGCTTTGTGCGCGGGTTGTGTGAACCGGCGTGCGCTTTGACCATCGAAGACCTACACTCGCGGGTCGCGCGGCGCCGCCTTCGCCGCAGACCCAGTCATTTCTCCCGTTTCCGGATTCATCGATGACGTTCCCTACCATGCCGTTGCCGTCTTCCCGCTGTCGTTCCATTTGCCGCCGCACCGCAGGCCGGCCGTTCCCCGGAGGGCGCGCGCGATGAGGATCGACAGCTTGTGGATCGGGCAGGTCGCGTTGGCGGCATTGATGGACGCGACGTTCGCGATGGCCGTCGGCTCGGCGCTGCTCAAGGCGTGGCTCGGCAAGGACGGCGCGCGGCCGGTCGTCGCGCCGTCGCATCCCGCGTGGCTGCGCGCGCAACATTCGCTGGTCGCGGCGGCGCTGGCGCTCGTGCTCGCCGATCTCGGCTGGCTGGTGTACGAAGCCGCGTCGATGAGCGGCGCGGGGCTCGGCGGCGCGTTCGCCGCGATTCCCGTCATGCTCGCGCAGACGCACACGGGCTTCGCATGGAGCGTCGCGTTCGCCGGCGCCGTCGTGCTCGCGATCGTCGCGCTGGCGAAGCCCGAGGGCCCGGTCGCGCACGCGGTGCTGTGGTTCGCGGTGATCGTGGTCGCGGCCGGCAATGCGTCGCTCGGCCATGCGGCCGATACCGGCCCGCTGTCCGCGGCGGTCGGCGTGCAGACGCTGCACCTGCTCGCCACCGCGGTGTGGGGCGGCCTCGTGCTCGCGGGCGGGCTCGCGGTGCTGCCGGTGCTCGGCTCGTCGGTCGCGCGCGGCGCGCTGATCCGGATCGGCCAGCAACTGTCGCGCACGTCGGCGATCGCGGTCGTGTTCGTGCTCGGCACGGGCGTGCTCAACGCGCTGCGCGGGCTCGGCGGCTCGCTCGCGCCGCTCGACGGCAGCACGTGGGGGCGCGTGCTGTTGCTCAAGCTGCTGCTCGTCGCGCTCGCGCTCGTGCTCGGCGGGTTGAACCGCTTCTCCGCGCTGCCGCGCCTGCGCCGTACCGCGTCGACCGAAGACGCGCACACGTTCCGCAACATCCTGCATCTCGAGGCGCTGACGATGGTCGGCGTATTCGTCGCGGCCGCCGTGCTGTCGTTCAGCGTGCCGGGGTTCGCGGCGCTCGGCTGACGGCCGGGGCGGCGCGGTGCCGGGCCGGATGCCCGCGCGTCGCGTGCGTCAGATGCACAAACGGCCGCCTGTCGGGCGGCCGTCTCGAAGCCGTGCGCGGCATGCGCGCCGCGCAACGCACCTCATCTCACGCCCTCATCACCACTCGGCGACGCTGCCGTCCGCGTGACGCCACACCGGGTTGCGCCAGCGATGTCCCGTCTTCGCCATCTCGCGCACTTTCTCCTCATTGACGTCGATGCCGAGCCCCGGGCCCTGCGGGATCGCGACGAAGCCGTCTTCGTAGCGGAATACCTCGGGGTTGCGCAGGTAGTCGAGCAGGTCGTTGCCCTGGTTGTAGTGGATGCCGAGGCTCTGTTCCTGGATGAACGCGTTGTAGCTGACTGCATCGAGCTGCAGGCACGCGGCCAGTGCGATCGGGCCGAGCGGGCAGTGCAGCGCGAGCGCGACGTCGTAGCTTTCCGCGAGCGTCGCGATCTTGCGGCACTCGGTGATGCCACCCGCGTGCGACGCATCGGGCTGGATGATGTCGACGTAGCCGCCCGCGAGGATGTGCTTGAAATCCCAGCGCGAGTACAGCCGCTCGCCGAGCGCGATCGGCGTGTTGGTCTGGTTGACGATGTCGCGCAGCGCCTCGGCGTTTTCCGACAGCACCGGCTCCTCGATGAACATCAGCTTGTACGGATCGAGCTCCTTCGCGAGCACCTTCGCCATCGGCTTGTGCACGCGGCCGTGGAAGTCGACGCCGATCCCGACGTGCGGGCCGACCGCGTCGCGCACCGCTGCGACGTTCGCGATCACCTGCTCGACCTTGTCGTACGTGTCGACAATCTGCAACTCCTCGGAGCCGTTCATCTTCACGGCCTTGAAGCCGCGCTCGACCACCGCGCGCGCGTTGTTCGCGACGTCGCTCGGTCGGTCGCCGCCGATCCACGAATACACCTTGATGCGGTCGCGCACCTGGCCGCCGAGCAGCGCGTGCACGGGCACGCCGTGATGCTTGCCCTTGATGTCCCACAACGCCTGGTCGACACCCGCGATCGCGCTCATCGTGATCGGGCCGCCGCGGTAGAAGCCGGCGCGGTACATCACCTGCCAGTGATCCTCGATCAGCAGCGGATCCTTGCCGACCAGATAGTCGGCGAGTTCGTGCACGGCGGCTTCGACCGTGTGCGCGCGGCCCTCGACGACCGGTTCGCCCCAGCCGACAATCCCTTCGTCGGTTTCGATCTTGAGGAACAGCCAGCGCGGCGGGACGACGAAGGTTTCGAGGCGGGTGATTTTCATGTCGCGAGTCTCCAGGGTTGACCGGCGCGGACATGCAGATGCGGCGCCGGTCGAATGCGTGACGGTTATCCTAGCGTAGCCCGATAAAAAATAGTATTAATAGCACTATTGTGCAGATAGTGGGCAGCCGCCCGCGCACCCGGCCACCGGAGAACGATCATTCAACGCGACCTGCATGGACAGACGGCCTTCCGGCTGGCGACGGCGATCCTGCGCGGCGACTATCCGCCCGAGTCGCTGCTGCCGCGGGAGCCGGACCTGATGGAGATGTTCGGTGTGAGCCGCACGGTGATGCGCGAGGCGCTGCGCACGCTGACGTCGAAGGGGCTGGTCGAATCGCGGCCGAAGGTCGGCACGCGCGTGCGGCCGCGCCGCGCATGGAACCTGCTCGACGCCGACCTGCTCGACTGGTACGCGCGCGTCGCGCCGCCGCTCGCGTTCGCGCTGAAGCTGCAGGAGATGCGCGAGATGATCGAGCCGCATGCGGCCGCGCTGGCCGCGCGCGCGCACGGGCCGGGCGCCTTTGACGCGATCGAGGACGCGGTGCGCGCGATGGCCGCCGCCCGCAACATAGACGAATGGGTGCGTGCGGACCTGCGCTTTCACCTGAGCGTGCTGGAGGCCGGCGGCAACGAGCTGCTGGTGCCGCTCGGTGCGCTGATCGATCGGACGCTCGAGGCACAGCTGCATCTGAACGCGCGCCGGGCGCATGTGTTCAACGCGTCGCTCGCGGAGCACGTGGCCGTCAGCGACGCGATTCGCGTGCGCGACGAGGACGGCGCGCGCCGCGCGATGGCGTCGCTGCTCGCGGTGACGCGCGCGCGGATCGAGATGTCTTGACGGGGAGGGCGGTGCGGGCCTTCAGTGGTTCGCGCAGCCGCCAGGTTTCAGCACGCGTTGCGTCGACGCCGGATATTTCGCGAGCAGGCTCGCCGGGCGGCGCGGCCGCACCACCAGATCGCCGCCGCAGTTCGGGCAGCGGCCCTTCAGCACGTCGTCCGCGCAGGTCGCGCAGAACGTGCATTCGAAGGTACAAATGCGTGCGTCCGGCGAATCGGGCGGCAGGTCCTTGTCGCAGCATTCGCAGCCGGGGCGCAGTTCGAGCATGGCGGTTTTCCTCGTGGTCGGCGTGGGTGGGGCGGGCGCTGTCGCACAATGCGCGCGACGCGGTGCGCGCTACTGTACGCGCTTGAATCGGCCCCGCCAATGGTGTCCGGTCAGGACGTTGCCGACGCGCGCGCCGCCGTCAGGACGGCTCGACCGGCGCGGCCTGCGGCGCCGGCGTTTCCGCCTGCGGCGCCGGGCCCGTCGTGCGCGTGCCTGCCGTGACGGGACGCTCGATCAGCGGCGCGAGCGCCGGCGCCATCGACTTCAGCAACTGCACGGCCATTGCGCTCGTGAAGTCGTAGCGTGCAGCGTACGGCTCGTGCGCGGTCGCCGTCAGCACACCGAAGAAGCGGTCGCCGAGCACGAACACGAACGTGCCGCTGCGATTGACCTTGCGCGACTCGATCAGCCGCGCGCCGCGCGCGTAGACATTGAAGCGCTGGTCGCCCGTCCCGGTCTTGCCGTACACCTGGAGCGTCTTGCCGTCGGGCAGCGTGAAGCCGCCCGCGAGACGCCGCGCGGTGCCGTTGAGCACGACGTCTCGCAGCAGCGTGCGCGCCACGTTGACGATCTCCGGCGACAGCATCGGCTGCGGCTGCGCGGCCGCGCGCACGAAGCGCGTTTCGTACGGCGTGCCCTTCGCGAAGTCGAGGCGCGTGATCGTCTCGGTCGGCGCTTTCTGGCCGCCGTTCGCGATCAGGCCGATCAGTTTTGCGAGCGCGTCGGGCTGGTCGCCCGATGCGCCGATCGCGGCCGCGTATGACGGCGTGACTTCCGCGAACGGGTAGCCGAGCGCGCGCCACGCTTTCGTGATCTCCCCGTACGCGCGCAGCTCGACCATGTGGCGAATGCGCCGGTCCTGGGTCGCGTGGTAGCGCGTCTTGTACAGCCACGAGTACGTGTAGAAGCGCGCATCGCGGCTTTCGCGCTGGACTTCGCCGAGCGGCGCGTTCGGGTGCGCGCGCAGATAGTTGAGCGTCCACAGCGCGAGCGGGTGGACGCTCGCGATATAGCCGCGATCGTTGAGGTTGAACCGCTCGATCGCGTACTTCGCGTAGAGCGCGGCGAGATCGTCGTCCGAAAGCGTCGCGGCCGGCGTGCCCTTCAGATGCGCGCGCATCTGCGCGCTGAACCACGCGAGCGATTCGTTCGGCGCGACGCTGCGCAGCACCGTCGCGATCTTCGGCGGCGACTTGCGCACGTCCTGCAGCATCAGCGCGAGCGCGTCGTCGGGCGCCTTGCCTGCATAGCGCGTGTAGTAGCGCTTGACGTAGACCTTGCTTTCGCCGTCGACGAACTGCTCGAGGTAATGCTTGCGCTGCTCCGGATCGCCGAGCCACGACGACGACGGGCCGGCTGCCTGCAGCATCTCGTAATGGACGATGTCGCGCATCAGCCGCACGAACACGAGGTTGACCGAGTGCTCGAACGCCGCATGCAGCGTCAGGATGCGGCCGTTGTCCGACTTCTCGAAGTTCGAGAACACCTGCGCGCCGCCTCCCGTGTAGAACACGTCGGGGCTCGCCGAGTACTTGCGTTCGACCGCCGCGTCGAGCATCGCCTGCAGCGAGCGATCGCGCGTATGCGACAGGTAATCGAGCGCCCAGCGCGACAGCCCGTCGATCGGGTCGGGCTTCACCTTCGCGAGTTGCGCGTTCGACAGGTCGCCGTAGCGCGCATGCAGGTCGGAGACGATCTGCAGGTAGGTGATCAGCGTGCGCAGCTTCGCGGTCGAGCCGAGGTTGATGCGGCCGCCGCGGTTCACGTCGAACGGCTGGTTCACGCTGTCGGTCTGCACGCGCAGCATGTTCGCGCCGTTGCGGTGCTCGTACAGCGTGAAGCTGTACGTGAGGTGCGACGGGTCGTCCTTCGGGGCGAGCATCTCGAAGCCGTACAGGCCGGCGGCCTGCGCGCCGTCGCGGGTCGACGCCTGCGCGAGCCGTTCGGCGACCGCCTGCTGCACGCCGTTGTCGAGCGTGCTGGTTGCTTCGAGGTCGAGCTGGTCGAGCTGGTACAGGTCGCTGATCCCCAGTGCCGACAGCAGCGACGCGCGCGCGGACGATATGGCCTTGCGCGACACGAACGACTGAACGTGCGCGGCGGCCGGCGGCGCGCTGCGCTCGATCTGCGCGGCGAGCGCCGCATCGCGCAGCGCGGGCGAGATCACGCCGCCGTTCGACAGGAGCCGCAGATAGCTGTCGGTCAGCTTCTGCAGCGCCGGATAGCCGCGATTCAGGAAGTACGATGGCGCGCGCTGCGCGATGATCAGCGACAGCACCTCGCGGAACGTCTTGCCCTGTTCGTCGACGTTGTCGCCGCTCGTCGGCGCGGACAGAATCCGGTTCACGTCGTTGAAGTCGCGGCCGTACCACGCGGCGAGACCGTCGCCGATGCCGGTGATTTCACCCACGTGCGGCCGCGCGGCGAGCGGCACCGAGTTCAGGTAGCGCACCAGGATCGCGCGCCGCGCGAGCATCGTCTGCGGACCGTTCAGGTACGCGAGGACCGACGCGGACGCGATCTGTCGCAGCTTCTCCGGCGGCGTCGCGGTGCGGCCGTCGGGCGAATGGCGGAACTTCTCGATCTGCGTCGCGAGCGTGCTGCCGCCCGGACGCGCCTGGTGATGGTTGACGACGTGCATCGCCTGGTCGGCGAGCGCGCGGCTGAAGCGTCCCCAGTCGATCGCCGGGTTGCGGTTCGGCTGGTTCGCGTCGAGCAGGTAGCGATCCTCGATGAACAGCAGCGAATCCGCGATCACGCGCGGCACCGCGTCGAAGTCGGCGTAGACGCGCTGCGGGAACACGGTCGCGAACAGCGGCGCGCCGGTCGAATCGAACAGCATCAGCCCGGCCTGGTCTTTCTCTTCGTAAGGCAGGAACAGGCCGTGATCGGCGAGCGACAGCATGCGTTGCGAATCGCGCGCCTGCTTGCCGACGACGAAGCCGCGCGCGAGCAGATGCTGCTGGAACGCGGGAATCATCGAGTAGCCGAGGCGCTGGTCGTACGGCCCGTTGGCGGGGAAGCGGATGTGGTCGCTTGCGCCGGCCTCGACGGTGTAGCCGACGTCTCGGGTGAGCTCGGACAGATAGTGCGCCTGCAGGCGCGACGTCTCGATCTCGGTCATCACGAGTCGCGCGATGATCGCGATCGCGATCACCAGCGCGGCCAGCAAGGACCACTTGATCCACGTCCAGACCGAGGCACTCCCGGTCACACGCGGCAGGATGCGATTCAGCGGCCGATTCATGGCGGCGTCTCCCTGAAGGCGCAGGCTCCGGCCGCACCTCATTAAGGATTAGTGTAGTCCTCCGCAGCGGGCTGCCAAGGGCGGTTCAATACCGAGATGCGTCGACGCAACGCACATGCCCGTGACATGCGGCATCGGCGTTGCGTTGCGGTGGCATGTGTCGCCGTGGAGTAACGTTTGCGCGCACCGCTGGCACGCCACGAGCGACGGCGGCAGGCCGCGCCGGCCGTTCACGCACCGGGTTTGTGCATTGCCGCCGTATCGATCGCAATTCGGGTCCGATCCTCTCCGTGGCCGGTGCGTGAGGACGGTACGGGTTTCCGCGATAGCCGGGTGCACCGGCTGCAGGTACGATCGGCGGATGTGCGGCGCGTGACCGCTCTCACCGGGGGTGCCATGTCGATCCATCCCGTCGCGCTCGTTTGCACGACGATCTTGGGATTGCTGCTGTTCGGGCTCGGCCTGACCGTGTCCGTTACGCGCTTCCGGCACACCACCGGTTCCGGGTGTGCGTCCGATCCGACCGACGGGTTGCACAAGATCGTGCGCGCGCACGGCAACACGGCCGAATACGCGCCGTTTCTCGCGGTGCTGTTTCTCTATTTCGGCGCACACGACCCGTCGCGCGCGATCGTCTCGTTGATCGTCGCGGCAACCGCGTGCCGCTGTCTGCTCGTGATCGGACTGCTTGCGTGGCCGACGATGGGCAAGCCGAACCCCCTGCGTTTCATCGGCGCGCTCGGCACGTATCTGTGCGGCGCCGCGCTTTGCGTCGCGTTGTTCGTTTGAGCGCGTCGCTATCGCCCTGGCCGCGTCGTGCGATCGTGCCGGCGCACGGCTTCGACGAAGCAGTGAATCCGGTAGTCGCACGCGATCGTGTTCAGCGCATTGCGCCGCGTGCGCACGCCGGCCGACAAGGCCGGGATCGACTCCTTCACGTCGATCGTGACCATCCGCTCGCGCATCCAGTCGATTTCCATGAAGTGCTTCGACGCGCACGACACGGTGTCGGTGCATAGCGACAGTGCGAACGCCGCGCTGAACGACGTGCATTCGACGATCGGCTGCGCGGTGATATCCTCGCGAAACGCCCGCAACCGACGGGCGGATACCGACTGCCCGCGCGCGGCCCGACGCCGCGCTGCGCGGCGTTTCCGAGGGAGAGCCGAAGCATGAGCCGCAAATTCATCCTGAAGGGCGACACGACCGACCATGGCGGTGTCGTGCTCGACGGAATCGCCAATTCGTCGTTCGACGGCCGCGAACTCGCCTATCTCGGCGCGCCGGTGTTCTGCGCCGCGTGCAAGACGCAGGGCGTGATCGTGTCCGACGGCGGCGAGCGGACGATGACCGTGATGGGCAAGGTCGTCGCGCTCGAACACGACCTGTGCCAGTGCCTGTGCACGCCGCAGCCGAAGCTGATCCCGTCGCAGGGGACGGGCACCATCGCTGGCTGAGGCCCGTCGTCAGTCGCTGCCCTCGGTCTCGATCACGAGGATGCGCGCTTCGCCGAGCGGGTGTGCGACGTGTTCGGTGCCGATCGTCGCGTGAATTACGTCTCCCGTTTCGAGCACCGTCGCGTGTTCGATACCTGCTGCGCGGTAGCGCATCTCGACGCGGCCGTCGAGCACCGCGAAAACTTCCTCGCCGTCGTTCACATGCCAATGGTATGGCCGATCGGTCCAGTGCAGGCGGACCGTGATGCCGTTCAGGTTCGCGATGTCCAGCGCGCCCCACGGGCATTGCGCGGTGAAAGTGGTGCTGCGGATGATGTTCATCGGTAGGTCCGGTCCGTCAATGCGCTACGGAGGTCGGGCAGGCTGCGTGGCCGTGCGGCTCGCCCACCCTTCGGTTTTCGTGTGCCCGTTTTCAGCGCGACATCGCGCGCAACGCCGCGTCGATCGTCTGCCTGCGCTTCTCCAGCCCTGCCGCCGAGCGCTCGGTCACGCGCTTCAGCACCGACGCCGGCGCGGTATCCGGCGAGCCCGCATCGAACGGCGGCGCGGGCGCGTATTCGAGCGCCAGCTGGATCGACTGCGCCTCTTCGTCGCCGACGAGTTCGGCGGCGATCGTCAACGCGAAGTCGATGCCGGCCGTCACGCCGCCGCCGGTGATCAGGTTGCCGTCGCGCACCACGCGCTCGCGCACGGGCACCGCCCCGAGCGGCGCGAGCAGCGAATGAAATGCCCAGTGCGTCGTCGCGCGGCGGCCGCGCAGCAGGCCGGCCACGCCGAGCAGCAGCGCACCCGTGCAGACCGACGTGACGTAGCGCGCGGCGGCCGCGTGCTGCTGCACGAACGCGATCGTTTCGGCATCGAGCAGCAGGTCGTTGATGCCGATCCCGCCGGGCACGCAGATCACGTCGAGCGGCGGGCAATCGTCGAACGTGCAGGTCGGCGTGAGCGCGAGGCCGCTGCTCGACGCGACGGTGTCGCGCGATTTCCAGACCAGATGGACGGTCACGTCGGGCAACGACGCGAACACGTCGTGCGGGCCGGTGAGGTCGAGTTGCTGGACGCCCGGAAACACGAGAAGGCCGATATGCAGGGTCATGCGAACGCTCCGAAGGGAAGGGGATGCGCCACGGTCGGCGCACGATGGACAGATCGATTCTAGGCGCGTAGTGTTTGGCGAAATTGCCATATCGCCCACGTTTTCAGCCAATCGCCATGCCTGCCGCTCCGCGCTCGATCCTCGTCCTCGCGTTCCCCCGTGCGCAGTTGCTCGACGTGTCCGGGCCGCTGCAGGTGTTCGCATCCGTCAACGAACTCGCGCAGGAGCGCGGGCGGCCCGCACCGTACGCGCCACGTGTCGTCGCCGCGGAGGCGGGGCCGGTCGAGACGTCCTCCGGCCTCGTGGTGATGGCCGACTCGCTGCGCTCGGCCGGGCGGCCCGATACGCTGATCGTGGCCGGCGGCAAGGGCGTGCACGCCGCTTCGCAGGATGCGCGGATGGTGCGGTGGGTCCGGCAGCAGGCGCAGCGCGCGCGACGTGTGGCATCGGTCTGCACCGGCGCGTTCCTGCTCGCCGAGGCTGGCCTGCTCGACGGGCGGCGCGCGGTCACGCACTGGGCGCGCTGCGACGAATTCTCGGCGCGCTATCCGAACGTGCGCGTCGAGCCCGATCCGATCTTCATCCGCGAAGGCGCGCTGTGGACGTCGGCCGGCGTGACGGCCGGCATCGATCTCGCGCTCGCGCTGGTCGAGGAGGATCTCGGGCGGGCGGTCGCGCTCGACGCCGCGCGCGAGCTCGTCGTGTTCCTGAAGCGGCCGGGCGGGCAGGCGCAGTTCAGCACGATGTTATCGATGCAGCGTACCGACGACCGCTTCGGTGAACTCCATGCTTGGATCGCCGAGCACCTGACGGCCGACCTGTCGGTGCCGGCGCTCGCCGAGCGCGTCAGCATGAGCGAGCGCAGCTTCGTGCGTCACTATCGTGCGGAAACCGGTCGCACGCCCGCGCGCGCGGTCGAGCAGATTCGCGTCGAGGCCGCGCAGCGTCTGCTCGGCGAAACCGCGTGGCCCGTCAAGCGGATCGCCACTCGGTGCGGATTCGGCTCGGAAGAGACGCTGCGGCGCAGTTTCGTGCGCGTGCTCGGCGTGTCGCCGCAGGGCTATCGCGAGCGGTTCGTGCGGTAACGTGCCGGCGAACGGCGAACGGCGAACGGCGAACGGCGAACGGCGAACGGCGAACGGCGAACGGCGAACGGCGAACGGCGAACGGCGAACGGCGAACGGCGAACGGCGAACGGCGAACGGCGAACGCGCCGCGCCGCGCATGGCGACCGGGGACGGAGCTGCCGCGTCTGGAACTGCACGAATCCGTATCACTTTCCAGTCCGAAACGCTTTAACTATTCAAACGGGGCAAACAATAGACGGGGGCTTGTGCCGCGCGGGTTGCGCGCTCTATTCTGTTCCGTTGGCGATTCGAAGGGGGGGGGCGCAGCATGGACCGCATTCAGGCAATGGAAGTTTTCACCCGCGTGGTCGACGCGAACAGCTTCACGCGCGCGGCCGACACGCTCGCGATGCCGCGCGCGTCGGTGACGACCATCATCCAGAATCTCGAGGCGCTGCTCGGAGTGCGTCTGATGCACCGGACGACGCGCCGGCTGTCGCTGACGCCGGAGGGCGCCGCGTATTACGAGCATTGCATGAAGATCATCTCGGAGATCGCGGAAGCCGACGCGAGTTTCCAGACCGGCAACCGCAAGCCGACCGGCGTGCTGCGCGTCCACATGCCGAGTTCGCTCGGGCGGCGCGTCGTGTTGCCGGCGCTGTCGGTCTTCCGGCAGCGTTATCCGGACATCACGCTCGACCTCGGCTTGTCGGACCGCTACGTGGATCCGGTCGAGGAGGGCATCGACTGCATGATCCGGGTCGGGCCGCTCGAGGATTCGTCGATGGTCGCGCGGCGGATCGGGATGCTCAAGCGCGTGACCTGCGCGTCGCCCGACTATCTGGCGCGTCACGGCGAGCCTCAGGAGATCGCCGACCTGGCCGACCATCATGCGGTGAATTTCCGCGCGAGCCACGGTGCACGGGCGATTCCGTGGGTGTTCATGATCGAGGGCAAGCCGGTCGAGGTGCGGATGAACGGCAGCGTCACCGTCAACGATTCGGATGCGTACGTGACGTGCGGGCTCGAAGGGTTCGGGATGATCCAGCCGACGCTGTTCATGGTGCTGCCGCACCTGCGCGACGGCTCGCTGGTCGAGGTGCTGCCCGACTGCAATCCGAAGCCCAAGCCGATCTCGATCGTGTATCCGCACAACCGGCATCTGTCGCAGAAGGTGCGCGTGTTCGCGGACTGGATCGCGGAGCTGTTCGAGTCGACGCCGGCGCTGGAGGGCGGGGAGAACTGGCGGGGGAAGGTGCGGGCGGAGGCGATGGAGGAGCGCGGGTCGGTGGTGGCGTAACGAGTGGAACGCGCGCGCCTGACGGACAGGCGACGCGCGAATCCGCGTACGCCCGGATGATGCAATGAAAAAAGCCGCTGATCCTTTCGGAACAGCGGCTTTTCGCATTTGGTGGCGAATCAGGGACTCGAACCCCGGACCTGCGGATTATGATTCCGTCGCTCTAACCGACTGAGCTAATTCGCCGAAGACTTGAATTATGTAGATGTACCGCCGGGCTGTCAACACCTTTTTTCACTTTCCTGAAAAAAGGTGCCGGGGCCGGCCCCGGCGCGGGTTGCGGGCGGGGGTGCCGCCCGCAACCGACCTACCTCAATCCTGCGCGTAGATGTTCGAGTCCTTCGTCTCCTTGACGAACAGCAGGCCGATCACGAACGTGGCCAGCGCGATCACGATCGGATACCAGAGCCCCGAGTAGATGTCGCCCTTCGCCGCGACGATCGCGAACGCGGTCGCCGGCAGGAAGCCGCCGAACCAGCCGTTGCCGATGTGATAGGGCAGCGACATCGACGTGTAGCGGATCCGCGTCGGGAACATCTCGACCAGCATCGCGGCGATCGGGCCGTAGACCATCGTCACGTAGATCACGAGGATCGTCAGGATCACGATCGTCATCGGCCAGTTGAGCTGCGCGGGGTCGGCCTTCGCCGGGTAGCCGGCCGCCTTCAGCGTTGACGCGAGCGTCTTGTCGAACGCCGCGCCCTGCGCCTTCGCGTCGGCCGCCTTGCCGTCATACGCGGGGATCACCGTATCGCCGACCTTGATCTGCGCGGTCGCGCCAGCCGGCGCCGCGACGTTCTCGTAGTTCAGGCCGGCCTTCGCGAGCGCGCTCTTCACGATGTCGCACGAGCTCGTGAACTTCGACGTGCCCACCGGGTTGAACTGGAACGAGCAGGTGGCCGGATCGGCGAGGACCGTGATCGGCGCCTTCTGCGTCGCGAGTTCGAGCTGCGGGTTCGCGTAGTGCGTGAGCGCCTTGAACAGCGGGAAGTAGGTGAGCGCCGCGATCAGGCAGCCCGCGAGGATGATCGGCTTGCGGCCGATCTTGTCCGACAGCGAACCGAAGAACAGGAAGAACGGTGTGCCGATCAGGAGTGCGATCGCGATCAGGATGTTCGCGCTGGCACCGTCGACCTTCAGCGTCTGCGTGAGGAAGAACAGTGCATAGAACTGGCCCGTGTACCACACGACGGCCTGGCCGGCCGTCAGGCCGATGAGCGCGAGGATCACGATCTTCAGGTTCTTCCACTGGCCGAACGCTTCGGTCAGCGGCGCCTTCGACGTCTTGCCTTCCGCCTTGATGCGCAGGAACACCGGCGATTCGTTCAGCTGCATCCGGATCCACACCGACACCGCGAGCAGCAGGATCGACGCGACGAACGGCACGCGCCAGCCCCAGCTGCCGAACGCTTCCTCGCCGATGAACGTGCGCACGCCGAGGATCACGAGCAGCGACAGGAACAGGCCGAGGGTCGCGGTCGTCTGGATCCACGCGGTATAGAAGCCGCGACGGTTCGCCGGCGCATGCTCGGCGACGTAGGTCGCCGCGCCGCCGTACTCGCCGCCGAGCGCGAGGCCCTGCAGCAGCCGCATCGCGATGAAGATCACGGGCGCCGCGATGCCGATCGATGTGTAGCCGGGCAGGAAGCCGACCACGAAGGTCGAGATGCCCATGATCACGATCGTCACGAGGAACGTGTGCTTGCGGCCGACGAGGTCGCCGAGCCGGCCGAACACGATCGCGCCGAACGGACGCACGGCGAAGCCCGCCGCGAAGCCGAGCAGCGTGAAGATGAATGCGGCGGTCGGATTGACCCCGGAGAAGAAGCTCTTGCTGATGTAGGCCGCGAGTGATCCGGCCAGGTAAAAGTCGTACCACTCGAACACGGTGCCGAGCGACGACGCGAAGATGACCTTCTTCTCTTCGCCCGTCATCGGCGAGTGCGAAATTTGCTCGCCTAACGTTGCCATGAATCGTCTCCAAGTCCCTTGATATAGATATGCGGCCGCCTTGGGTGGGCGGGCCTGTCGACGATTATTGGCACGGAAACTTACGGCGCACTGACTCGCGGGCACAAATCGACTGCGCGTTAACCCGCGCCGAATCGGTCGTTTCGCGTTCCGATCGTGTCGCAATCGGGTGGTAACGCACCGGTTTCGACGCGATCGCGGTGCGGTACGGACTCGCGCGTATCAGGATTGATCCGGCGCGGTGTCCGACAGCGGCAGGCTGATGCGCACGAGCGTGCCCGCGAGGCGAGGTGCGCTTTGGTAGACGTGATCGTCGAGCGTCAGCGTGCCGCCGTGCTGGGCGGCGATCTCGCGCACGATCGCAAGTCCGAGCCCGCTGCCGTCGCCTTCGCGGCCGAGGATCCGGTAGAAGCGTTCGACCACGCGGTCGCGTTCCGTGGCCGGGATGCCGGGCCCGGTGTCCTCGACTTCGAGATGCACGCGTCGCGCCGCACGCTCGGCCCGCACGCGCACGGTGATGCGGCCGCCTTCGGGCGTGTAGCGGATTGCGTTGTCGACCAGGTTGCCGAGCATCTCGCGCAGCATCACGGGATTGCCGTCGACCTCGAGCGGTGCGTCGTCCTCCGGGCCTTCGTAGCCGAGGTCCATGCGCTTCGCGAGCGCGGCCTGCACCCAGTCGCGCACCGTGCGGCGTGCCAGCGCGGCGATCTCGACCGGCTCGAACGTCAGCCCGCTCGCGCGGTTCTCGGCGCGCGCGAGCGCGAGCAGTTGCGTGACGAGTCGCCCGGCCTGCTCGGAGCTCGTCGCGATCTGTTCGAGCGAACGCTGCACGTCGGGCGGCACGGGGTGGCGCAACGCGAACTCGGCCTGGGTGCGCAGCCCCGCGAGCGGCGTCTTCATCTGGTGCGCGGCGTCGGCGATGAAGCGCTTCTGCAGCGCCATGCTCTGTTCGAGACGCGCGAGCAGGTCGTTGAACGACGTGACGAGCGGCTCGATCTCGGGCGGCGCGCGCTGCGCCTCGACGGGCGACAGGTCGTCGGGCCGCCGTGCACGGATGTGCGCCTGCAGCGCGTTGAGCGGCGCGAGCCCTCGCGACAGCCCGAACCAGACGAGCAGGATCGCGAGCGGCAGGATCACGAACTGCGGCAGGATCACGCCCTTGATGATGTCGTTCGCGAGCGCGTTGCGCTTGTCGAGCGTCTCGCCGACCTGCACGAGCACGGGCTGCGCGCTGTTCGACTCGGGCAGCGCGACGGTCGTATACGCGACGCGCACGTCGTTGCCGCGCAGCAGGTCGTCGCGAAATACGACGACGCCCGGCGGCGGGCGGTCCTCGTCGCGCGGCAGCGGCATGTCGGCCTCGCCCGCGACCAGTTCGCCGCGGGTGCCGAGCACCTGGAAGTAAACGCTGTCGACGTTGTCCGCGCGCAGGAAGTCGCGCGTCTGCTGCGGCAGCGTCAGCTCGGCGACGCCGTTGACCGGATGGATCTGCCGCGCGAGCACGTACGCGTTGGTCTCGAGCGCGCGGTCGAACGGGCCGTTCGCGATCGTCTTCGCGACGAGATAGGTGACGGCGATGCTCATCGGCCACAGCAGCAGGAGCGGCGCGAGCATCCAGTCGAGGATTTCGCCGAACAGCGAGCGCGGACGCGCGGCCTCGGACGTGTCGGTTTCGTCGGGCGGCGCGAACGGGTTCTCGTAGCGCGCGTCGCGCGCGACGTCGGCGGCGGACGGTTGATCGCCGGTCGGATGGCGGGAATGGGCCGGCGTGGCCATCGCGGCGACGGCCGGGGTCAGCGCAGCGGCGTGCCGGCCGCCGCGGACTGGGGCGCGGTCGAGTCGGCCGGCGCCGCGGGCGCGACTTTCTCGAGGCAGTAGCCGAGGCCGCGCACGGTGGAAATCCGCACACCGCTCGGCTCGATCTTCTTGCGCAGCCGGTGCACGTACACTTCGATCGCGTTGTTGCTGACTTCCTCGCCCCATTCGCACAGATGGTCGACGAGCTGCTCCTTCGACACGAGCCGGCCGATGCGCTGCAGCAGCACTTCGAGCAGCCCGAGCTCGCGCGCGGACAGATCGAGCACGCGGTCGTTCGCATAGGCGATGCGGCCGACCTGGTCGAACGCGAGCGAGCCGTGGCGCACGACGGTCGGACCGCCGCCCGCGCCGCGCCGGGTCAGCGCGCGCACGCGCGCCTCGAGCTCGTTGAGCGCGAACGGCTTGGCCATGTAGTCGTCCGCGCCGAGGTCGAGCCCCTTCACGCGCTCGTCGACGCTGTCGGCGGCGGTCAGGATCAGCACGGGGAGATTGGAATTGCGCGCGCGCAGGCGCTTGAGCACGTCGAGCCCGGACATCTTGGGCAGCCCGAGATCGAGGATCAGCAGGTCGAAGGACTGCATCGACAGCGCGGTATCGGCCTCGACGCCGCTCTTCACGTGGTCGACGGCATAGCCCGATTGGCGGAGTGACCGGGTGAGGCCGTCCGCGAGTATGCTGTCGTCTTCGGCGATGAGAATTCGCATGTTGCTGACCGATGGCCGGCGGGGCGTTCGCGCCGGCGCGGCTGTCTCCGAAGTTATCCGTGTACAACGCAGCCTGCATTGCGGGCTTGCATAAAACACTGTTTTTTTATACAGTGTCTGCATTCGTGGGCAGCGCTTGAAAGCGGGCGCGCCTCTGACAGACGCTGCTCATCATAGCAAAGGACGATTCATGGAAGATAGCAAGAAGGGCTCCGGGATGACCGCCGAGAAGAGCAAGGCGCTGGCGGCCGCGCTCGCGCAGATCGAGAAGCAGTTCGGCAAGGGGTCGATCATGCGGATGGGCGACGGCGAAGCGGCCGAAGACATCCAGGTCGTCTCCACGGGCTCGCTGGGTCTCGATATCGCACTCGGCGTCGGCGGCCTGCCGCGCGGCCGGGTGGTCGAGATCTACGGTCCGGAATCGTCCGGTAAGACCACGCTCACGCTGCAGGTCATCGCCGAACTGCAGAAGCTGGGCGGCACGGCAGCCTTCATCGACGCCGAGCACGCGCTCGACGTTCAATATGCAGCGAAGCTCGGCGTGAACGTGCCGGAGCTGCTGATCTCGCAGCCGGACACCGGCGAGCAGGCGCTTGAAATCACCGACGCGCTGGTGCGCTCGGGCTCGATCGACATGATCGTCATCGACTCGGTCGCGGCGCTCGTGCCGAAGGCCGAAATCGAAGGCGAGATGGGCGATTCGCTGCCGGGTCTGCAGGCTCGCCTGATGTCGCAGGCACTGCGCAAGCTGACGGGCACGATCAAGCGCACGAACTGCCTCGTGATCTTCATCAACCAGATCCGGATGAAGATCGGCGTGATGTTCGGCAACCCGGAAACCACGACGGGCGGCAACGCGCTCAAGTTCTATTCGTCGGTGCGTCTGGATATCCGCCGCATCGGTTCGATCAAGAAGAACGACGAGGTGATCGGCAACGAAACCCGCGTGAAGGTCGTCAAGAACAAGGTGTCGCCGCCGTTCCGCGAAGCGATCTTCGACATCCTGTACGGCGAAGGCATTTCGCGTCAGGGCGAGATCATCGATCTCGGCGTGCAGGCGAAGATCGTCGACAAGGCGGGTGCCTGGTACAGCTATAACGGCGAGAAGATCGGCCAGGGCAAGGACAACGCGCGTGAATTCCTGCGCGAGAATCCGGAAATCGCGCGCGAGATCGAAAACCGCATTCGCGAATCGCTCGGCGTTGCCGCCATGCCCGATGGTGCAAGGGTCGACGAAGCCGAGGCGATGGACGAAGAAGAGTGATGGTCGGGCGCCGAGGTCAGGCTGGCGAACCGGAACCGAGCGACGCGTCCGACACGGCGGGTCGCTCCGGCCGGCAAGCCGAATCCTCGGGGGCCAACCGGCGGAGCGCGGGCAGTCATGCCGCGAGCCGCACCGCGACGAGGGCATCCGAGGATGCCCTCGTTTCGTTTGAGATGACCGTGCCGGTCGATCCGTTCGACGACGACGAATCGTTCGACGCGCACGACCGGTCGCGCCGTCGCGTGTCCGGTGTCAACTTTCCGGGCGAGCGCGCGGCTGATGTGTCTGCGTCGGTCAAGGAAGATGTGTATACGCGCAGCAGCCAGCATCCGCGTCGCACGCGCCGTGTGTCCAGCGGTTCAGCCGACGCTGCTTCCGGCGACGAATCCGGTGCCACCGAGCGCAAGTCGTCGAAACCGCCGCGTTCGCTGAAGGGCCGCGCGCTCGGCTATTTGTCCCGGCGCGAGTACAGCCGGGCCGAACTCGCGCGCAAGCTCGCGCCGTACGTCGGTGAGGACGAATCCGTCGAGCCGGTGCTCGATGCACTGGAAAAGGAAGGCTGGCTGTCCGACGCACGCTTTGCCGAGAGCCTCGTGCATCGCCGCGCATCGCGCGTCGGCGTCGCGCGCATCGTCAGCGAACTGAAGCGTCATGCGGTTGGCGACAGTCTCGTCGAGGAAGTGAACGCGCAATTGCGCGAGACCGAGTGGGCACGCGCGCAGGCCGTCTGGCGCAAGAAATTCGGTGCACTGCCGCAAACGCCCGCCGAGCGCGCGAAGCAGGCGCGCTTCCTTGCCGCGCGCGGCTTCTCGAGCTCGACCATCGTGAAGTTGCTGAAGGTCGGCGACGATTTCTCGATCGACGACTGACCGGTCCGGTCGCGCGCGCTGCGCGCGATTTTGCTGCAATGCAACCGTTTCCGGACAGGCGGGAATACCCGCCGTCGCGGCCGGATGCCTCAAATACCCAATATGCTAAAATCCACGGGTTTTCCTCTTCGGCCTCAACCTCCAGCATGCCGCTATCCGAGCCCGTGCCCCGTCAGTTGCGACATCGACGCGCAATCCGAGCGGAAGCCTACGAGCGCGGCGACGGCTTGTGGGACATCGAAGCCTGCCTGACCGACCACAAGCCGCGCGATGTCGCGCTTGCGTCGGGCATCCGGCCCCAAGGCCTGCCGATCCACGAACTCTGGCTGCGCGTGACTATCGATCGTGACCTCAACGTCGTCGACGCCGAAGCGTCTTCGGAGTGGGTTCCCTATCCCGGTCACTGTCAATCCGCCCCTCCCGCCTATCGGGCCCTCATCGGGCTCAATCTCTTCCGCAATTTCCGCCGCAACGCGAACCGGCTGCTCGCCGGCGTCGCAGGCTGTTCCCATCTCACCGAACTGTGTGCCGTGCTGCCGACGGCAGCGATCCAGGCGTTCGCCGGTGACGTGTGGAACGTGCGCGAGGAGGGAGGCGAAGGACCGGACCATGACGGCGAGCACGCCGAACCGCCTTTCCAGCTCGGTCGCTGCCGGGCATTGCGGTTCGACGGCGAGGTCGTGCGGCAGTACTACCCGCGCTGGTATGGCACGAACCGGCCGGACTTGCCCGGTGAGGGCAGCACGAAGGAATGAACGGAAATCATTCGAAGAAGCGTCTTAAGCGACATTTCATCCAACTCTCAGACTGAAGGGAATCACGCATGAAGATTCACGAGTACCAGGGTAAGGAAATCCTGCGGAAATTCGGAGTCGCGGTACCGCGCGGCAAGCCGGCGTTCTCGGTTGAAGAGGCCGTCAAGGTGGCAGAAGAGCTGGGCGGCCCGGTGTGGGTCGTGAAGGCTCAGATTCACGCGGGTGGCCGTGGCAAGGGCGGTGGCGTGAAGGTGGCGAAGTCGATCGAGCAGGTTCGCGAATACGCGAACCAGATCCTCGGCATGCAGCTCGTCACGCACCAGACTGGTCCGGAAGGCCAGAAGGTCAACCGTCTGATGATCGAAGAAGGCGCCGACATCAAGCAGGAACTGTACGTCAGCCTCGTCGTTGATCGCGTGTCGCAAAAGATCGTTCTGATGGGTTCGAGCGAAGGCGGCATGGACATCGAAGAAGTTGCCGAAAAGCACCCGGAACTGATCCACAAGGTCATCGTCGAGCCGTCGACGGGCCTGCTCGACACGCAGGCCGACGACCTCGCCGCGAAGATCGGCGTGCCGGCTGCTTCGATTCCGCAAGCGCGCGCCATCCTGCAAGGCCTGTACAAGGCATTCTGGGAAACCGACGCGTCTCTGGCTGAAATCAACCCGCTGAACGTCTCCGGCGACGGCAAGGTCATCGCACTCGACGCGAAGTTCAACTTCGACTCGAACGCGCTGTTCCGCCACCCGGAAATCGTCGCGTACCGCGACCTGGACGAAGAAGACCCGGCTGAAATCGAAGCGTCGAAGTTCGACCTCGCATACATCTCGCTCGACGGCAACATCGGCTGTCTCGTGAACGGCGCAGGCCTCGCGATGGCGACGATGGACACGATCAAGCTGTTCGGCGGCGAGCCGGCGAACTTCCTGGACGTCGGCGGTGGCGCGACGACCGAGAAGGTCACCGAAGCGTTCAAGCTGATGCTGAAGAACCCGGACCTGAAGGCGATCCTCGTGAACATCTTCGGCGGCATCATGCGCTGCGACGTGATCGCGGAAGGCGTGATCGCCGGTTCGAAGGCCGTGAACCTGAACGTGCCGCTCGTCGTGCGCATGAAGGGCACGAACGAGGACCTCGGCAAGAAGATGCTGGCCGATTCGGGCCTGCCGATCATCTCGGCGGACAGCATGGAAGAGGCTGCGCAGAAGGTCGTCGCGGCTGCCGAAGGCAAGTAACGCTATCGAATACGCATGGCGGCGCGGCAGATACGCGACGCCAATCGAACAGAGGTCAAAATACATGTCGATTCTGATCAACAAGGACACGAAGGTCATCACGCAGGGCATTACCGGCAAAACCGGTCAGTTCCATACGCGCGCCTGCCGTGAATATGCAAACGGCCGCGAAGCATTCGTCGCGGGCGTGAACCCGAAGAAGGCCGGCGAAGACTTCGAAGGCATTCCGATCTACGCGAGCGTCAAGGAAGCGAAGGCAGAAACCGGCGCGACCGTTTCGGTCATCTACGTTCCGCCGGCAGGCGCAGCCGCTGCGATCTGGGAAGCGGTCGAAGCCGACCTCGATCTCGCGATCTGCATCACGGAAGGCATTCCCGTCCGTGACATGATCGAAGTGAAGGACCGCATGCGCCGTGAAGGCCGCAAGACGCTGCTGCTCGGGCCGAACTGCCCGGGCACGATCACGCCGGACGAGCTGAAGATCGGCATCATGCCGGGTCACATCCACCGCAAGGGCCGCATCGGCGTCGTGTCGCGTTCGGGCACGCTGACGTATGAAGCCGTTGCACAGCTGACGGCGCTGGGCCTCGGCCAGTCGTCGGCAGTCGGCATCGGCGGCGACCCGATCAACGGTCTGAAGCACATCGACGTCATGAAGATGTTCAACGACGATCCGGATACGGATGCGGTCGTGATGATCGGCGAGATCGGCGGTCCGGACGAAGCCAACGCCGCTCAGTGGATCAAGGACAACATGAAGAAGCCGGTCGTCGGCTTCATCGCTGGCGTCACGGCGCCTCCGGGCAAGCGCATGGGCCACGCCGGCGCGCTGATCTCGGGCGGTGCGGATACGGCCGAAGCGAAGCTGGAAATCATGGAAGCGTGCGGCATCACCGTCACGCGCAACCCGTCGGAAATGGGTCGCCTGCTGAAGAAGGCGCTGTAATTTCCGCGTGGTTCGTCCTGCAAAAAACGCCGGCCTTGCCGGCGTTTTTTGTTATGCTCTCGCAATGAATTTGTAAGCCCCCGGCATGCGCGATGCATGTCCCGGCGTTCACCCGGCACGTCTGTCCGACAGCCGTTACCCCGCACCCGATACCGCTCATGCTTGAATTCCTGACCTCGCTCCACTGGGGTGCGGTGTTTCAGATCGTCATCATCGACATCCTCCTCGGCGGCGACAACGCGGTCGTGATCGCGCTCGCGTGCCGCAACCTGCCGGCCAACCAGCGGCTGCGCGGCGTCGTGTGGGGCACGGCCGGCGCGATCCTGCTGCGGGTCGCGCTGATCGCGTTCGCGGTCGTGCTGCTCGACGTCCCGTTCCTGAAGTTCGGCGGCGGCCTGCTGCTGTTGTGGATCGGCGTCAAGCTGATGGCGCCCGACGCCGACGCGCACGACAACGTGAAGCCGGCCGACCGGCTGTGGGACGCGGTGAAGACGATCGTGATCGCCGACGCCGTGATGAGCCTCGACAACGTGATCGCGATCGCCGGCGCGGCCGAGCAGGCCGATCCGTCGCACCGGCTGGCGCTGGTGATCTTCGGGCTCGTCGTCAGCGTGCCGATCATCGTGTGGGGCAGCACGCTGGTGCTGAAGCTGCTCGATCGGTTCCCGATCGTCGTGGCGCTAGGCGCCGGGCTGCTGGGCTGGATCGCCGGCGGGCTGATGGTGCACGACCCGGTCGGCGACCGCTGGCCGGTGCTCGATACGCCGGCGGCGATCTACGGCGCGAGCATCGCCGGCGCGCTGTTCGTCGTCGCCACCGGTTACGCGCTCCGGCGACGCCGCAGCGCCACGCACGCGTGACGTTGGCCGTCCGGCCGACTGCCGGGGCCGCGGCCCGCTGGCTACGATCGAAACGCCTGCCTGATTCGGCAGGCGTTTTTCGTTTCCGGAGCCAGTCATGTTCGAAGCCTTTTCCGTTTCCCTGTTCCGTCGCATCGCCGCCGATCTGCGGCGCGCGAGCCGGCCGTTGCCGCGCTGCCGGCCGGCCGGCTTCACGCTGATCGAGCTGATGATCGTGCTCGCGATCGTCGGCGTGATCGCGGCCTATGCGATTCCCGCGTACCAGGATTACCTCGCGCGGTCGCGTGTCGGCGAGGGGCTCGCGCTTGCTTCGTCCGCACGGCTCGCAGTGGCCGACAACGCCGCGAGCGGCGCGGGCCTCGACGGCGGCTACAGCCCGCCGGCCGCTACCCGCAACGTCGAATCCGTCGCCATCGACGGCGACACCGGCCAGATCACGGTGGCGTTCACCGCCCGCGTCGCCGCGGCCGGCGCGAATACGCTCGTCCTGGTGCCGTCCGCCCCGGACAAGGCCGACACGCCAACCGCGCGCGTGCCGCTGAAAAAGGGCGCGATGCAGGCGGGTGCGATCGCGTGGGAGTGCTTTGCCGCCGGCAAGTCTGCGTCGTCGCTTCCGGCGCCGGGCGCGGGCCCGTTGCCGGCGGAGGCCGCGACTTTGCCCGCGCAATATGCGCCCGCGGAGTGCCGCGCGTAGTGTCGGGGGCATGCCGGCAAGTCCGTGGCCGCGTGCGCTGCGCGGCGCCGGCCGGCCGGCTGCGCCCGCCCCGGTGCGTGGGCGATGGCACGACGGGCCCGCACAGAGGGGGGAAAGTTTTGTATAGTGCGCCGGTTGCTGACATCCGGTTCGCTCATGCCTTCTACTTTTTCTCGTTCGTTGCCGCTCGTTGCGCTGGCTGTCGCCCTGATCGTGCCGTACTCGATCACGAATCACACGTATCCGATCCCGACCTTCTATTCCGAGTTTGCCGCGCTGGTGCTGTATCTGCTGGTGGGGCTCTCCGTCGTGCTGCTCGCACGCACGGGCCGCCCGGCCGAGCCGTTCGCCGCGCCGGCCGCGTTCGTCGCGCCGCTCGGGTTCGCGGCGGTGCTGATCGCGCAGGTCGCGCTCATGCCGCTCAAGGTGCCGTCGATGAACTGGCTGGCGGTCGGCTACCTGGCCGCCGCGCTGGTCGCGATGCAGGCCGGCTACACGCTCGCGCGCGAGGGGCTCGCCGAAGCCGCCGCGCAAATGATGTCCGGCGCGCTGCTGCTCGGCGGGATGCTCGCAGTCGCGAGCCAGGTCGTGCAGTTGTTCCATCTCGAATCCGCGGTGTCGCCGTTCGTCGTGGTGTACAACATCGCGGTCGATCGCCGTCCGTACGGCAACATGGCACAGGCGAACCACCTGGCGACCTACATCGCGTTCGCGCTCGCGGGCGCGCTGTATCTGGTGCAGACGCGCCGGCTCGCGGTATGGGCGTGGCTCGCGCTGTCGATCGTGCTGTCTGCCGGGCTCGCGCTGACGGTGTCGCGCGGCCCGTGGCTGCAGGTTGCGGTGCTGGTCGTCGCGGGCTTCTGGATGGCGTGGCTCGAGTCGCGCCGCGCGCCGGGCAACCGCCGCGCATGGGTGATGCCGGTCGCGCTCGCGGTGGCCTTCGTCGCGGTGAACGTTGCGGTGCGCTGGGCCAACGTGCATTTCCATCTGGGGCTCGCCGAGTCGGCGGCCGACCGGATGCGCGACGCGGGGCAGATCGCGCCGCGCCTCGCGCTGTGGAAGTACGGGCTCGCGATGTTCCGCGAGCATCCGGTGCTCGGCGTCGGCTGGGGCGAGTTCCCGTCGCACCAGTTCGCGCTCGTGCGCACGCTCGGCGGTGTCGAGATCGCGAACAACTCGCACGACATCTTCATCGACCTGCTCGCGAAGTCCGGCCTCGTCGGCCTCGGCGTGCTCGTCGTCGCGCTCGTGACGTGGTTCGTGCGCGCGGTGCGCGCGCCGCAGTCGAGCTCGCGCGTGTTCGGCCTCGCGCTGATCGGCATCCTGTTGATGCATGCGCTCGTCGAATATCCGCAGCAGTACATGTTCTTCCTGCTGCCGGCGATGTTCGTGATCGGCCTGCTCGAGGTGAAGCCGTTGCGCATCCTGCCGGGGCGCGCGGCGTTCGGGCTGTTCGCGGTGCTGTCGTTCGGCGGCGTGCTGGCGGCGGTGCCCGTGCTGCGCGACTACCAGCGCGCGGAAGTGCTGTATTACGGCAGCGATCCGGCGGCACAGTACCGCGATGCGCCGTCGCTGTTGTTCGGCGCGTGGGGCGATTACGGGGCGGCCACGCTGCTGGCAATTTCGCCGGACAACCTGCCGCTCAAGCTCGTCGCGCATGAGCGCGCGATCGCGCTGCTGCCCGGCGAGACGGTGCTGCGCCGCTATGCGGTGCTGCAGGCGCTGGCCGGTCGCGAAGCCGACGCCCTGGATACAGTCGCGCGCCTGCATGTGTTTGCGAAGGAGTTGAAGGACTGGCCGCAGCAGTTGGCGTTGCTGTACAAG
The DNA here is from genome assembly GCF_020419685.1 of Burkholderia sp. AU33545. Lineage (NCBI taxonomy): Bacteria > Pseudomonadati > Pseudomonadota > Betaproteobacteria > Burkholderiales > Burkholderiaceae > Burkholderia > Burkholderia sp. AU33545. Next base: position 132,421 of record NZ_JAIZRQ010000006.1, read on the forward strand.
CTGTGCGACCAGCAGCCGGAGCTGAAAGCGTTCAAGGCGGCCGTCGTCGCGAAGTACGGGGAAGTGCCGGCCGATGCGGACGAGGACGACTCCGACGACGATTCCGAGTGACGCCACGCTGAACACCGTGCCGACACCGCGCGGCGCCGGGCGGGGAATCCCGGCGCCGGCCGCATTTCGGTGAGGCGGGTGGGCGATGGCGGGGCGAAGGGGGCGGCGATTGCTTCCCCCGCGGAATGGATGCCTGCCGAATCCGGTGTGATTCGCGTCAACCATTGTCAAGTCGCCGCCACGCGCAAGGCGGCGCGTGCACAATGCGGCAAAGCGTTCGCGTGCGCGGCCGCCCGCTGCGGGCCGCTACCGCGAACGCCGCCCCGGATCTCCGGGAACCCGACAAGCAGGATCGCGACCGGGCAGCCGCCGGTCGTGCGGCCGTAACGGCGCGCCGGTCCGATGGCCGCGGCGCGGGGCGATGTCCGCCGGCGCGGCGTTCGTCCGCAACAGTACTGAAGAACGATATTCGACCATGGCCCTTCGCTCGACCCTCCTGATCCTGCCTGCCGTCGCCGTGCTGGTTTCCGGCTGCGCGATGCTGTCGTCGTCGCAGGAAAGCAAGCTGACCTGCCACATTCCGCGCGCCGTCTATCCGGATAGCGCGAAGCCGCTCACGCGTCCGGTCACCGTGCTCGTGCGCGCGCTGATGACGACCGCGGGCGAAGCGCAGAACGTCACCATGACGACGAGCAGCCGCAATGCGGCGGCGGACCGCGCGGCCGTCGATGCGATGACGCACGCGACCTGCGCGCAGACGGGCGCCACCGCGAATCCGTTCCTGCTCACGCAACCGTTCGTGTTCGAGCCGCGACGCGCCCAATGATGGGCGGCCGGGCACGCCGAGGCGCGCGTGCCGCTTGCCGTCGATTCCTGTGAGGCGCCGCCGTGCCGCCGACGTTCAGTGCCGCGGCATCAGGTTCGCGCCGTGGCATGCCGGCTCGGCCGCCTTGCGTAGCCCGAGCATCGTGAACCCGTTGCGCTCCTGGCGGATCAGCGCGTAGCGTCGCGCAACCGTGTTTCCGTCCTTGTCCGTCAGATCCAGTTCGACCTGGAAGAGATCCTTGCTGTCCGCGCAGCCGCGTACCGGTCCATAGGCGAACCCGGTATCGGGCGCCTTGCTTTCCGCAATGAACGCCTGTCGCGCTTGCAGCGCCGCCGCAGCGGCCGCGGGTTCGCTCCAGGCGCGCGCGAGCGTATCGTCCACGCCCAGCCATTCATCGACGAAATCGCGACCGTTGGCCGCGACCGGCTGCACGCGTTGCACGGTGTCGCCGTCGACGCGATAGCGGAAGATGCCCGGCCGTGTCATCACGTCGCTGTCGCGCGAGCCGACCGTCATGCGCAGTTCGAAGCCGTCGGGGCGCACCTTGAAGCGGATCGCGTCGTCGTCGAGCACGTAGCCGTGAGCCGTATGGAACAGCGTGTGTTGCGCGGCCGCGCCGCTTGCCGGCGCGACCACGTCCGCGCCGAACCGGCTCCAGCGCGACGAGCACCACGGCGTGCCGTGGACGACCGCCACCTGGCCGCCGGGCAATGCGCCGAACCAGAAGCCGCCGCCGTAGGCGCCGCCGATGTCCTTGTAGTCGTCGGCCTGCCAGCGCAGCACCCGCCGCCAGCCGCCGTTTTCCCATGCGTAGGCAGTGAGCAGGTTGTCGTCGCCGCATGGGATGTCGAAGCCGGCGCGCACGAAGAGGAGCGGGCGGGACGTGCCGTCGCGTTGGACGTCGACGTCCGGGTTGCGACCGAATGCCGATTCGGCGTTTTTCGGCTGGGCGGATTGGGTGGATTGGGCGGGTACGCCGAGTGCGGCCGCAAGCGTGCGTTTCAGCGCAGCCGGCTCGACGTGTTCGTCGCTGCACGCAAGCCGCGCGTCGATCGCGCCGACGAGCGCCTGCTTGTACGCGCGAAGCGCGTCGCGCAAAGGCGGCGAGACGTCGACCGTGCCGCCGCCGTCGCCTTGCGGATTCCGGACTTGCTGTACGCGGTGCTGCGCGTCGAGCGCCGCGCGTGCGGCGGTGTCGGCGGCGGGGCAGGGGCTGGCGGCGGAGGCGGTGGCGGTGGCCGGTGTAATGCAGGCGATGGAGAGCGCGAGTGTTACGCGGTTCAGCAAGTTTTTCATCGAAACATTTTTTCGTTCTTTTCTTCGTTCATCACGGCGAGCAGTCGGCCGGAGACCGAATCGGAATCGGCGCCCGGCGCGCTGAACGGACGATTCGACCGGGATCGCCTGTCAGCCGGTGCGGCACGGCACCTTGCTGTGGTCCGGGATCGTCAGTCGCGATCGCGGGCCGCAGCGGTGGCCGGTTTCCGATACGCCCGGCGTGCGATCAGAAGGTTCGCTTCTTCAGCGTGAATGCGTGCAGCCAGTACAGCGTGTTGGTCTGCGCGTCGAAGTAGCCGCCTTGTGCGGTCTTGTCGGTCGTTTTATTCCACGACTTGCCGGCGTCGGTGCTGCTGAACGTCAGGTCGATCGGTGCGCCGCCGCCGGTGCCACCGCTTCCGGAGTTCGGATCGGTTGCATAGACGAGCAGGAGGCCGTTGCGACCGATGCTCATGCTGTCGAGTGTGAGCTTCTCGTCGAACGTGCGCAGTTGCTGCACGGCCTCGGGATGGTCGTTCGTCCACGTGAAAATGGCGCCCGTCCGGCGGCCGTTGTCGCGACCCTCGCCGTTTTGCGGCTTGTCGAGATGCGTCAGCGCGTACAGCGAATAACGTGATCCCGATTCCGGCGTGGTGTCGAGCGCAGTGACGACCTGGCCTGGCAGCACGGTATCTGTCACGAATGCGTGCTGCCCCCAGTCGAGCCGGTCGACCACGCTGTGAGCGGGTGCTTCGGCAGTCTGTGCGACATGGTAGGCGATCCGCAGAACACCGTCCGGGCCGAGGCTGATTGCATTGAAATCCTGGCGCGTCTCGCTGCCGACGTGTGCATCGGCCGGCACGTCGATCGCTTGCCACGTGTTTCCGCCGTCGGAAGTTCGCCATACGCGGGGCCCCCAGCCGGCTGCGTAGCCGCGCTGCGGATCGAGAAAGAGCAGGCGGCCGATGTTCTGGCTTTCGGGCCATTGAAGTTGCGACCATGTCTGGCCGCCATTACTCGATTTCCACAGCTTGGTGGTTTGCGGCGCGTCGCCACCTTGCGCTTCGGGAGCCTTGTAGTTCATCCATGACGTGCTGATGAACTGAACGGTCCAGTCTGGCGAGTACCACCAGGCGGCATTCTGGCCGACCTGCTGGAAATGGCGTTTCATCCCGCCGTCGATGGTGCCGCGGAAGAAGCCGATCGTCATGCGGTTCAGCAACTCGCCGGTGTCGTTCATCCATGCTTCGGTCGGCTCGGGCCGCTGCGGCTCGTTCGATTCGGGCTGGGGCTTGAACGTTACGACGGGATTGGCGAGCTTGACGCTCATCACGTCATTGCCCTTGATGCGGAAGCTGCCGCCGCCGTATGGCGTGTCGTCCCGCATGAAGTGTGTCGAAATCGTCTCCCGATCCATCGTGGGGCGGATATAACTCAATGTCGCTACGACCAGGACGGCGAGGCTCACGACGAATCCTATCCGGCGAGTGTGTTTTTGCATGTCATTGGATACGCGGTCACCCCGAGACATGACCGACCCGGCAGGACCGGTATCCGACGGTTCTGGCAGGCGTCGCGTCGCGATTGTGCGGCCGGGCCCCGCATTGCCCGGCCATTTCGGATCGGCCGCAGGCCGCGGAGCCGACGCCCGAATCGCGACGGGGGCCCCGCGGTAATCGCATCGGAACCGTCAGAACTGCCGCTTCTTGAGCGTATAGGCAACCAGCGAATACAGCGTGTTCGTCTGGGCGTTGAAATATCCGCCCTGAGTCGTCTTCTCTCTGCTCGAGTTCCAGGTCTTCCCCCCGTCGCTGCTGACGAACGTGAGATCGAGCGGTGTGCCGTTGCGGCTGGCGTCGGTTGCGTAGACGAGAAGCAACCCGTCCCGGCCGACGCTCAGGCTATCGAGCGTCAGCGTGTCGTCAAACGAATGCAATTGCCGCACCTGCTCGGGTGCGCCGTTCGTCCAGGTCGAAATGGCGCCGACGCGTTTTCCCTTGTCGGCGGGATTATCGAAATTGCGCGGTTCGCCGAGGCGCGACAGCGCGTAAAGCGCATAGTGATCCGACGCGGTCGGTGACGAGGACAGGCTGACGATCACTTGTTCGGGCAACACGGCGTCCAGGGCGAACCCGGATTGTTCCCAGCCGAGCCGATAGACGACGCTTCCGGCGGAAGCATGCTCGGATTTCTCGACGTGGTATGCCACGCGCAAGGTACCGTCCGGGCCCAGGTCGATGCCGTCAAAGGTGCGGTGGGGTTTGCCGGCGTCGGCGGCACCCGGCGGCAGTTCGATTTCCCGCCACGACTGACCGCCGTCGGACGTGCGCCACACGTGCGGGCCCCAACCGATCGCATAGCCGCGCTGCGGATCCAGAAAGAGCAGGCGACCGATGTTCCGGTCTTCGGGCCACGCGAGCTGCACCCAGTCGCGTCCGCCGTTGGACGACTTCCAGAGCTTGGTCACTTGCGGCGTCAGCCCGTCGGCAGGCTGAGGCGACTTGTAGTCCATCCAGCCGGTGCTGATGAATTCGACCGTCCAGTCCTTGGCGTGCCACCAGGCGGCGGTCTGGCCCACCTGCTTGAAATGGCGCGTCATGTCTCCGTTCACCGGGCCGCGCCAGAATTCGACCGACGTCCGGTTCAGCGTTTCGCGACTGTCGTTCATCCACGCTTCGGCCGGCTCGGCTTTTTCCTTGTCCTTCCATTCGGCATATGGCTTGAACGTGATTTCAGGATCGCTGATCTTCAGCGTGATCGCCTCGTTTCCCGATATCACGAAGTCGCCTCCGCCGTAAGGCTTGCTGTTCTTCATGAAAGTGTTGGAAACGACCTGCCAGTCATTCGACATATACGAGAACCCGACAATCAAAACAATGAGCACGACTGCCGCAGCCAGCGACAGCTTCAGGAATTTTTTCGTCATTTCATTTCGGCATCAGTTTTTCGAGTGCCTGTGCAACAGGGTCGATGACATGTTCGTTGACGGCATCACCGGCCTTTTTCGCATATTCCACGGTATTGTCGACGTACTGTTTGCCCACGCCGACACCGCTGTCGAATGCCTGGGAGAATGTCCTGAGATCCCCCCATTCCTGGGCGTTGGGTTGCTTCAGGATGTAATACATATCGACAGGCCCGAGCCCGGCCAGACCGCCGTCGAGATAGGCGAGAGGGTGGGTCTTGAACGCGTACGTCTTGAAGGTGTCGTCATCCAGTTCGAGCGCGTACTGCGGCACGTTCATCACGCAGCTGCCGCTGTTCGGCTTCTTGCCCCTGATCGAAATGGTGTCGCCGCGCATGTTCTGCTGCAAACCCTGTTCCAGATAATGCTGCAGGAACCAGCGTGCGCTCGCAAGCCACGCTTTGCCCTTGTCGCTCAATTCCGGCAGCAGGTATTTGCCGTAATTCGAGCAGTAGTAGTAACCGTAGCTGACGTAATATCCCGGCGGCTTATGCCCGCACCCGATATGACGCATCATGAAATTGCCGTGGCGGGACCAGTCGGAATCGGTGCTTTCCGCTTGTATCAGGTTTTCCCGCCGATGCAGCAGTTCACGGGCAACTTTCGTGTCTTTCCACGGATCCCATGACGTCGCGAATTTCTTGACGGTCGCCCAGATACTCGACGTGCTGACTTTTTCGACCGTTTCCCAGTACTCGCCGTGCAGCGGCCGGTAGTAGTACGGGCACGTTCCGATAATGGAATCCGCCGCCGGCGTCACATGCTTGTCGCAGATGTTGATCTCCACCTTCGGCCGATCCTTGTACCCTGTCGGCGTCAGCATCCCCGCGCCGATGCCGAGCACCTTGTCCTGTTGTCCGTCAGCCATTCGATTTCCCTAGAAACTTGACGACGACGTCGTGCGGCACGTGGCTCTGCGTGAGCCCCGTCTCACCTGCCGCATTGGTGACGCCTTCCGAGAGCAGCTTGCCGTTCGAGAACATCTGGTATCGCGTGTTCGCTACCGGAATGTCGGTGCCGGCCCAGTGCGCGATGAACGCCTGATCGTAGTTGCCGGTCGAGTTCGGCAGGGTCGGCATCGTCTGCGACAGGTGCGTGGGGCCGCTGAACGCGTGCTGCGCCCCCTTGATGTCGATCTTGCCGGGTGCGTGCACTTCGATGTTGCCGTTCGCGATGCGGATGTACGCGCCGCCGGAGGTCAGCAGGATTTCCTTCGCCGCGGCGCCTTCGATCGACTCGGTTACCGCCATCAGCTTCAGCGCCTTCTGGGCCGTCAGCTCGATGTTGTCCGCGTGCGCCTGCACTTCGACCTTGCCCTTGCCGGCGAATAGCTTGATCCCGGAGTTCTGCGCGAACAGGCTGATCCGGTCGAGGACGCTCGCGATCAGCGACTTTCCGGCGGCCACGTGCGTGCTTTGCCCGCTGACGAGGTTGACGTGCTGGTCCGCGGCAAGCTGCACGGACTGTTGCGTGGACATCCCGATACCGGCCGGGCTGCCGAACAGCATCACCGGCTCCTTGAACGCGTTGGCCGTGCCGGTTCCGCCGCCCGCGGTCCTGCCGCCCGACGTGCCGCCGCTCACGCTGTTCTGCGTCGCGTCGGTGAACTGCTTCAGCGCCGAGTGGCCGTGGTCGAGCGGTTCGGCCTGATGCTGCGCGCCGACCTCCGACATGGCCTCCATCAGGCCTTCTGCACGGACGAGCTGCTGTTGCGTTTCCTGAACGTCGAGCGGCTGGCTCGCCGGCTGCTTCGGGTGCGTCGTGACGTACAGCCCGCGGCTCGCGCGTACGGCGCCGTACGCGTCCGAGCGCAGGTCGAAGCCGCTGCCGAGATAGCTGCCGCGGTTGTTGCCCGCATGGTCGATCAGGTAACCGAGATGCAAGTGCGCGTTGGTCTGGCTGCTGTAGAGGTGCACGCGGTTCTGCGAGGTCGCGTCGTCGAGCACGAGCTGGTTGTAGCCGGCGCCCGCATATTCCTTGGACCGGTATCCGGACAGGATCCCGTTGCTGTGCCACTGCGGGCTCGTCGCGCCGTTGTACAGCTTGCCGACGATGATCGGGCGATCGCAGTCGCCGCCGAGGAAATCGACCAGCACCTCCTCGCCGCTGCGGTGCGGGTGAACGGCCCCATAACCCTTGCCCGAATCCGACGCGGTGGCACGCAGCCAGCACGACGCCTTTTCGTCGCCGTCGTTCAGGCGGTCCCAATGGAAGCGAACCTTGACCCGGTTGAGCGCGTCGGTGTGGATTTCCTCGCCTTTCGGTGCGACGACGATCGCCGATTGCAGGTGCATCGGCGGCTTCGCGTGCTCGAACGGGCTGCGGAACGGTACGGTCGTGCGCTGGGCTTCGACGCGGATCTGAAAGAAGCCTTCGCTGCCGTCGGGATGACGCACGCGCGACTGGGCCGTATCGGTTGCCTGCACGATGCTGCCGACCTCGGCGCGCAGGCTGTGCGGGAAAACCGCCTGTTCGTCGGCAACGGGCAGATTGTTGACGATGACCCACGCCGTCTCGATCACGGCGAATTCGCGCTGCCCGGCATCGTCCTTGTCGTGTTCGGGGTGATCCGCCAGCTCGAAGGTCCGCCCGGCATCCATGCGCCGCACGCCGCCGACGCCATGAAAGCGTTTCGCGCGCGACTCCTGTTCCTCCATCCATATCTTCGACAGATGGTCACCACGGGACTGTTCGAGGTACGTGTACGCACCGGTGTATTCGTAGACCTCGAGCTGCGGCGGCAGGTCACCCTGATTGGCGATCGTCGGCGTATGGGTCGCCTTCGGATTCGCCGCGCTCGGCGGCTGCTTGTAGTCGAACGTGCGTGTGGCGCGGGCGACACTTCGCAGCGTGCGCGTGCCGGAGAACTGGACGAACGTGTCGGCCTCGTCACCCGTGCCCGCATGATGAAAGCGCACCGTTCGCGGCGACAGCGCGGGCAACGCGTCGACGCGGTCGACGACGACGAGCCGGTGCGACTTGCCGTCCTGGTCCTGTTCCCAGAAGCCATACAGGCCTTCCGATTCCATCAGGCGATGCACGAAATTCCAGTCATCCTCGTACTGCATGCAGAACGAGCGGAGCGGCAGCGGCTGGTGGAGCTTGAAGGTGAAGCGACCCTTGGCCTGCGGATGCTGGTTCAGCACGTCGGCAATGATGTCGTCCGCGGACTGGTCCTGCCAGATTCGCTGGTCGCGGCGAAACTTCAGGAAGTGCAGGAACGAAGCGAAGACGATCTGGTAGTGCGTGACGCCGCTGTCCGAGCCGAGCCGGCGGGCGCAATGCACGTAGCCGTGGTGAGGCGCATAAGACTGGTCGGCCTGCAGGATCCACAGCGTGACCGGCTGCGCGATCAGCTTCTTGAGCTCGAGGTTATCGGACACCGACACGGTATCGACCGTGAACTCGAAGTGACGCCCGAGCCGCGATCGGCCGATGACGCGATGCGGCAGCAGCACGTCGGGGCCCACCGGCGTATCCAGTTTGACAAGGCGCTCGTGCTGAACCGGTCCGGCCAGCAATGCGCTTCTTAACATTTGCGAATTCATCACCCGTGCTCGCTTTTTTTGTGCTGAGTCGCACGCTCTCCCGTGCGGAATCCGGTAATTGTATGAGATAAACGGGCGGTATCCCGAATTTACCGGCCGACAGGGTTCCGAGCGGTCAGCCGGCGGTGTCCTCCGCCTTCCAGTCCCCCGACTTCCCGCCACGCTTTTCTCTCACGCTCACCTCGGTGATCACCATCCCCCGGTCGACCGCCTTGCACATGTCGTAGACGGTCAGCAGCCCGACCTGCACGGCGGTCAGCGCTTCCATCTCGACACCGGTGCGCCCGAACGTCTCGACCTGCGCGACGCAGTGCACGCCCGGCAGCGCGTCGTCGAGTTCGAAGTCGACGGCCACGCGCGTCAGCGCGAGCGGATGACACAGCGGAATGAGGTCGGCGGTGCGCTTGGCACCCTGGATCGCGGCGATGCGCGCGACGCCGAGCACGTCGCCTTTCTTCGCCTTGCCGTCGCGGATCAGCGCGAACGTCGCCGGCAGCATCCGGATCGTGCCGCGCGCGATCGCGATGCGTTGCGTTTCCTGCTTGCCGCCGACGTCGACCATGTGCGCGTGGCCGGCGGCGTCGAAATGGGTAAGTCCTGACATGTCCTGCTCCGATCTCTTGTGTCGCGGCCGGTCGATCCACCGCGTCGGGCACCGTGCCGCAACCATCTGCAACGTTTCAACGGGCGCCTATCATAGCAGCGGCCTGCACGACGCCGGGCGTGCAGACGGCGCATCCGCCGCAGCGAACAGTCGCGATCCCGCCGGTACAATGACCAGGATCTTCAGACCAAACGCCGCGATGCGCGCCCGGCGCGCGGGACGGCGTCGCTTTCATCCTGCCATGCGTGTCAAACAGTTGCTTGCCGTGTTGCTGTCGGCGGCGCTCGTGCTGCCGCCGAGCGGCCATGCACAGCGCACGTCCGCGCTGCCGCTCGAGCCGGCGGCAGGCGCCTCGCCGTCGATTTCCACGGTTCCATCCGGAATCGCAACCGGCGTATTCGGCACCTACGGCGGCGCGGAGAGCCGGTTTTCCGGTGCCGACGGCGCGTCCGCGCCCGTCGCGAACCTGCGCGCACCGCTGCGCGCCCTGGAGCTGCCCGACCTCGGCGACGGCTCCGGCGGGTCGCTCACGCCGCAGGCCGAACGCCGTCTCGGCGAGCGCGTGATGCGCGAGGTGCGGCGCGACCCGGACTATCTCGACGACTGGCTCGCGCGCGACTACCTGAACGCGATCGCGAAGCGGCTCGCGGCCGCGGCGGCGGCGCGCTACATCGGCGGCTACATGCCGGACTTCGAACTGTTCCCGGTGCGAGATCCGCAGATCAACGCGTTCTCGATGCCGGGCGGCTTCATCGGCATCAACAGCGGCCTGGTCGTCACGACGCAGACGGAATCCGAACTCGCATCGGTGGTCGGCCACGAGATGGGCCACGTGCTGCAGCGGCACATCGCGCGGATGATCGGCGCGAACGAGAAGACCGGCTACACGGCCCTCGCGACGATGCTGCTCGGCGTGCTGGCGGGCGTGCTCGCGCGAAGCGGCGATCTCGGCAGCGCGATCGCGATGGGCGGGCAAGCGTACGCGGTCGACAACCAGCTGCGTTTCTCGCGGTCGGCGGAGCGCGAGGCCGATCGCGTCGGGTTCCAGCTGCTCGCCGGCGCCGGCTACGACCCGTACGGGATGCCGGGCTTCTTCGAGCGGCTCGAGCGCGCGTCGATGGGCGACGCGGGCGTGCCGGCCTATGCGCGCACGCACCCGCTGACGGGTGAACGGATCGCCGACATGGAGGATCGCGCGCGCCGCGCGCCGTACCGGCAGCCGCGCCAGTCGGCCGAATACGGCTTCGTGCGCGCGCGGCTGCGCATTCTGCAGAACCGTGCGCCGAACGACATCGCGGCCGAGGCGCGCCGGATGCAGCTCGAGATCGACGATCGCACGGCGCCGAACGTCGCGGCGAACGAGTACGGGATCGCGCTCGCGAACATGCTGCTCGGCCAGTACGACGCGGCCGACAAGGCGCTCGTGTCGGCCCGTGCCGCGTTCGACGCGCGCGAGCGGCGCGCGGACGATCCCGAAACGAGTTCGCCGAGCCTCGACGTCCTCGCCGCCGACATTGCGCGCCGCGCGGGCCGGACCGACGGCGCGGTGCGGCTCGCGGCGCTCGCGCAGCGGCGCTGGCCGGCGTCGCACGCGGCGATCGTCGCGCACCTGCAGGCGCTGATCGCCGCGCGCCGCTTCGACGAAGCGCAGACGCTCGCACGCACGCAGGCGAAAGCGGACCCGGAGCAGCCGGACTGGTGGGACTACCTCGCGAAGGCGAGCGACGGCAAGGGCGACGTGCTCGCGCGGCGCCGTGCGCTCGCGGAGAAGCTGGCGCTCGACGGCGCGTGGCCGTCTGCGATTCGCCAGCTGAAGGAGGCGCGCGACGCGAAGGACGTGTCGTTCTACGACCAGTCGATCATCGGCGCGCGGCTGCTGGAATTCGAGGCGCGCTACAAGGAAGAGCGCGAGGACGAGAAGAACGGCCGCGGATAACGGCCGTCAGGCGGGCAGGGTGAGTTGCGCGTCAGCCCTCGACGCTGCCGTCGCCGCCATCCGATGCGGCGCGGCGAGCCCGCTGCGCGGGACTCGAGACGAAGCCGAACGTCGCCGGCACGTCGGCGCAGGCGAGATTGCCGAGCGACAGCGTGCGCCCGTCGCGCCAGCGCAGCGCGGGTGGCGTCGCGTCGAAGTCCGCGTGATCGGCGAACAGGCCCAGGTCGTGGTCGTGCAGCGCCGCGATGCGCGGCGGCGTGCCCGCCGAGCGGAACAGCACGCCGCCCGCATCGTCGAGCCATGCGGCGTCGGGCTCGAACGGCGCGCCGGTCTGGTCGGCCAGCGTGAGCTGCCCGTCGCGTTCGGCCAGGCGCACGACCCACGGCGTGTATGCGAGTTCGACGTACACGCGCTGCGGCCCGTTCTGGAAGAACCACTGGCCGTGCGGGTCGCAGTCGTAGTTGCGCCCGATGAACGCGTTCAGTGCCGCATGCCGGACCGGCGAGCCGAGTTCGCCCGCGGCCTGCGCGGCCTCGTCGCGCAGCCGCCACTCGCCGCGCCGGTCGAGCAGCAGCCAGCCGGTGCAGTGCGGCACGTTCGGCCATTTGGCGAGGGCCTGCCTGACGATGTCATCCATGGTCGACGAATTTCGAGCAATAGCCGAACACCCGCGCCGACAGCCAGTCGAGGCGGCCGGGGAACGGCCCGGTCATGAATCCCGCGTGGCCGCCGTCCGCGGGCTGGTCGAGCTCGACGGCCGGCGACACGTCGGCGGCGCTGGGCAGCGCGGATTCGGGCAGGAACGGATCGTTGCGGGCGTTGAGGATCAGCGTCGGCACGTCGATCGCGGGCAGCAGCGGGCGCGTCGTGGCCTGGGTCCAGTAGTCGTCGGCGTCGGCGAAGCCGTGCAGCGGCGCGGTCACGACTTCGTCGAAGTCGCGCATCGTCACGGCACGGAGCATTGCGTCGCGGTCGAACAGCCCCGGATATTGGTCGAGCTTCGCGAGCGCCTTGCGCTTCAGCGTCTTCAGGAAGCTGCGCGTGTAGACCATCGCGAAGCCCTGCGACAGCGCGCGGCCGCCCGCATGCACGTCGATCGGCGTCGAGATCGCGGCGGCCGCATGCACGATCGACGTGTCGCTGCGGTGCTCGCCGAGCCAGCGCAGCAGCACGTTGCCGCCGAGCGACACGCCGGCCGCGACGACCGGCCCGCGATGCTGCGCGGCGAGCCGGCGCAGGATCCAGTCGACCTCGGCGCTGTCGGCGAGATGGTAGAAGCGCGGCTGCCGGTTGAGCTCGCCGCTGCAACTGCGAAAGTGCGGGACGACCGCGTGCCAGCCCTTCGCGCGCGCGGCGGCCATCATCGCCAGCGCGTAATGCGAGCCGGAACTGCCTTCGAGGCCGTGGAACAGCACGAAAAGCGGTGCGTCGGGCGGCGGTGCGGCACTGTCGAGATGCGCGACCCAGTCGAGATCGATGAAGTCGTGGTCGGGGGTTTCCCATCGCTCTCGTCGGTACGCGACCGCCGGACGCCGTGCGAACAGCGCGGGCACGATGGTTTGGGCATGGCTGTTCGGCAGCCAGCGCGGTGCGCGATAGCGCAATGAATCGTCGTCGGGGGCCGGGGCCCCGGTCAGCGGCGAGGTGGGCGGAGAAGCCGTACTCATGATCGCCCCGCTAATGCGTTGCTTCGTTCTTCGTCAGTGCAGCGGACCCTGCCCGTGACGGATCTTCGCGGCGAATTGTCCGGCCGCTTGTTCAGGAATCGGGCTCGCGTGAATATGCGCGATGCGCCACTCGCCGCGTTCGTGAATCATCACGTACGTGGCGAAAACCATGTCCGGTTCGGCCGTCAGGTCGGCCTGCTGATGCGCTTCGGCGATCGTGTAGACGACCGTGCCGAGACTGTCGTATACGCGGATGTCGAGCGGTTCGATCGTCACGGGACGCGTCGCGAGGCGGTTCGCCAGCCCGCTGCGGATCTGGTCGAGGCCGTGCAGATGCTCACCGTCGGCCCAGACGCAGCTGGCGAAGTCCTCGTCGATCCACAACCCCAGCAGCGCGTCGAGATTGGCATCGGCGACGGCCTGGTAGTAAGCGTTCAGCGTATCGGCAGCGGCTTCGAAAAGGCGGGCAAAACGTGGCATCGGGGTTATCTCTCGCGCGCGTCGCGCGCCGTATTCAGCACGGCGGCCCGGATGGAGCCGCCGTACACCGGTGAATCGGATTGCCCGGCGCGTCGTGCGACGCTGCCGGTCAGGGTCAGCGCTGCCCGACGAGCATGCCGCGCAAATCGCCGAATACCTGCTCGGGACCGAGTTCGCGCAGGCAGTTCAGATGGCCGAGCGGGCACTCGCGTTCGAAGCAGGGACTGCATTCGAGATGCAACCATTGTACCTTCGCCAGCTCCGACAGCGGAGGGGTGTGGCGCGGATCCGTCGAGCCGTACAGCGCGACGAGCGGCCGGCGCAGGGCGGCCGCGACGTGCATCAGCCCCGAATCGTTGGTCACGACCGCGTTCGCGCGCGCGATCAGCGCGCACGCCTCGGACAGCGACGTCTGCCCGCACAGGTTACGCACGTTCGGCGCGTGGTCGGCGATCGCCTGCGCGGCAGCGGCGTCCTTCTGCGAGCCGAGCGCGACGATCTGCGTGTACGGGAACGACTGGTGGACGATCGTCGCGAGCGTCGCGAAGTGCTCGGGCGGCCAGCGCTTGGCCGGGCCGTATTCCGCGCCGGGGCAGAACACGACGAGCGGCTTGCGCGTATCGAGATTGAAACGTGCGGACACGCGCGCCGTCTCGTTCAGGTCGGCGTCGAGGCGAGGGGCGGGCAGCGTCTTCATCGACTCGGGCAGCTTCGCGCCCGGCGCATACGCGAGCGCCGCGTAGTGGGTCGTCATCGGCGGACGCTCGGCCGACTTGTCGGGGTTCGCGTGCCGCACGTTCAGCAGGCCGTAGCGGTGCTCGCCCGTGTAGCCGATCCGCAGCGGGATGTTCGCGAGCCACGGGATCACCGCGGACTTCAGCGAATTCGGCAGCACGTACGCCGCGTCGTAGCCGACGTCACGCAGGTCGGTCGCGAGCTGCCAGCGGCGCAGCAGCTGCAGCTTGCCGTGCGCGAGGTCGGTCGCGTAGACATCGTGGATCTCGGGCATCCGCTCGAGCACGGGCGCGACCCAGGTGGGCGCGACGGCATCGATCGCGATGCGGGGATGGAGCTTTTTCAGCAGCGCAAAAAGCGGCTGCGCCATCAATGCGTCACCGATCCAATTCGGTGCGATAACCAGCGCTCGACGCATCAGGTCGACTTCCGATGTCGTAATGAAGCACGGCGCGCATGCGCCGCGTTCGGGTTGTCAGAACAGGAAAAGGGCGGCGCACCGGGTTCCGGCTGCGCCGCCTCGTGTGCGGCGGGCCCGCGGGCCCGGCCGGCCGGGACTCAGTGGCCCTTGACCACCTCGCCGTCGCGCAGCTTGTAGCGCGTGCCGCAGTACGGGCAGCGTGCCTCGCCGTGCGACACGTCGATGAAGACGCGCGGGTGCGCACTCCAGCGCGCCATGGCCGGGTTCGGGCAGTAGGCGGGGAGATCCTTGGCCGTCAGTTCGACCAGCGGCATTTCCTTGATTTCACTCATGAGACTTTCTCTTATCACTCTTTTGTGGGGCGGTCGGTGGCGCGGCGCGCTCAGACTTTCGTCAGCCAGTGCGCGTACTTCGCGTTCTTGCCCGACACGATATCGAAAAATGCCGACTGGAGCTTTTCCGTGACCGGGCCGCGGGCGCCGCTGCCGATCGTGCGGTTGTCGAGCTCGCGGATCGGCGTGACTTCGGCGGCCGTGCCCGTGAAGAACGCTTCGTCGGCCGTGTAGACCTCGTCGCGCGTGATGCGCTTCTCGATCACCTCGATGCCGGCGTCCTTCGCGAGCGTGATGATCGTGTCGCGCGTGATGCCATCGAGGCACGACGACAGGTCGGGCGTGTACAGCCTGCCGTTGTTCACGAGGAAGAAGTTCTCGCCGGAGCCTTCCGACACGTAGCCGTCGACGTCGAGCAGCAGCGCTTCGTCGTAGCCGTCGGCGGTCGCTTCCTGGTTCGCGAGGATCGAGTTCACGTACCAGCCCGACGCCTTCGCGCGCACCATGGACACGTTCACGTGGTGGCGCGTGAACGACGACGTCTTCACGCGGATACCCTTCGCGAGGCCGTCCTCGCCGAGATATGCGCCCCACGGCCATGCGGCGATCGCGACGTGGATCGTGTTGCCCTTCGCCGACACGCCGAGCTTTTCCGAGCCGACCCAGATGATCGGGCGCAGGTAGCACGACTCGAGCTTGTTCTCGCGCACGACTTCGAGCTGCGCGGCTTCGAGCGTTTCGCGGTCGAACGGCACGTCCATCTGGAAGATCTTCGCCGAATTCAGCAGACGTTTGGTGTGCTCGCGCAGACGGAAGATCGCGGTGCTGCCGTCGGCCGTCTTGTACGCACGCACGCCCTCGAAGACGCCCATGCCGTAGTGCAGCGTATGGGTCAGGACGTGGATCTTGGCGTCGCGCCAGTCGATCAGCTTGCCGTCCATCCAGATCTTGCCGTCGCGGTCGGCCATTGACATAGGATTCTCCTGGGAAGCGGTTGTACAGCGGGTTGTGTGCAGCATTGAGCCGGAAAGACGCTTATTTTAGCGTCATTTGAAGGCGATCCGGTCGGTCGGCACAGGGCCGGCGCTATAATCGCCCGGTACCGATTCCAATAACGACGGGTCGTACCGGCAGGAGGCGCCGGCGGCCCGACGAACCGCCCGCCGCGGCCCGTTTCCCATGCTCGCTCGATTCTCCGCCACCGACCGCTTCGCGCTGATCCAGGGCGCGCGCGACTATTCCCCGACACTGATGGCGATCCTGTCCTGGGGGCTCGTCACCGGGGTCGCGATGAGCAAGTCGGTGATGACGCTCGGGCAGGCGAGCGCGATGTCGATCTTCGTCTATGCGGGCTCGTCGCAGCTCGCGGTGCTGCCGCTTCTCGTCGCGAAGCTGCCGATCTGGACGATCCTGCTCACGGCCACGATGGTCAACATGCGCTTCGTGATCTTCAGCGCCGGGCTTGCGCCCCATTTTTCCTACCTGCCGCTGTGGTGGCGCCTCGCGATCGGCTATTTCAACGGCGACGTGATCTACCTGCTGTTCCAGAAACAGGGCTTCGCGTACGGCCACGTGCCGGGCAAGGAGGCCTATTTCTGGGGGATGGCGCTCGCCAGCTGGGCGTCGTGGCAGGTGTCGTCGCTCGCCGGCATCCTGCTCGCGAGCTTCGTTCCCGCGAGCTGGGGGCTGGAGCTGGCCGGCACGCTCGCGCTGCTTCCGATCATGGTGTCGGCGGTCGCGAACCGCTCGACGCTCGCGGCCGTCGTGGTGGCGGGCATCGTGTCGCTGATCGCGTTCGACCTGCCGTACCGGCTCGCGCTGCCGATCGCGGTGCTGGCCGCGCTCGCGGCCGGGTGCACGGCCGATTTCTTCGTCGAACGCGCCGACTGGCGCCGCATCCGCACCGAAACCGTGCACGAAAAGGAAATCGAATGAGCGCGACGGAAATCTGGATCGTGATCGTCGGGATGACGATCGTCACGGCCGTCACGCGCGCGCTGTTCCTGATCGGCGGCGAACGCACCGTGCTGCCCGAGCGCGCGCAGCGCGCGCTGCGCTACGCGCCGGCCGCCGCGCTCGTCGCGGTCGTGCTGCCCGACGTGCTCGAAACGCCCGCCGGGCTGTCGTTCGCGCTGTCCAACCATCCGTTCTACGCCGCGCTCGCGGGTCTCGGCTGGTTTTTGTGGCGGCGCAGCATGCTCGGCACGATCATCGTCGGGATGCTCGTCTTCACCGTGCTGCGGCTGATCGTCTGACGAATCGCCGTGCCCGCCCACCGGGTGCCGGCCGCTGGCGAGCATCTATTGTTGCGTTGCGGAAACGTGTTGACGGCCGTGCGCGATCCCAAATAGGCGGAATTCGCCGCCGCACGGGTCAGTCTGCCGGGTGGATCGGCTAGAATGCCCGTTCGAGATTTTTTACCCGTGCGCGTCATGCGAACCGCCAGCCACGGCCGCATCCGGCGCCCTTTCGCGGCAGCCCGCGCACGTCCAGCGTGAACCCCCTTTCCCCATCCACTACTTCAATCTGTTCAACATGAGCCAAGTCAAGCGTCTTACCGACCTGATCGCCGCCGGCCAGCTCGCCGGCAAGCGGGTGTTCATCCGCGCCGACCTGAACGTCCCGCAGGACGATCACGGCAACATCACCGAAGACACGCGCGTGCGCGCGTCCGTGCCGGCCATCCAGGCCGCGCTCGACGCCGGCGCGGCCGTGATGGTCACGTCGCACCTCGGTCGTCCGACCGAAGGCGAATTCAAGCCGGAAGATTCGCTCGCGCCGGTCGCGAAGCGCCTCGCCGAGTTGCTCGGCCGCGACGTGCCGCTCGTCTCGAACTGGGTCGAGAACGGCGTGAACGTCGCGCCGGGCCAGGTCGTGCTGCTCGAGAACTGCCGCGTGAACAAGGGCGAGAAGAAGAATTCGGACGAGCTCGCGCAAAAGATGGCGAAGCTCTGCGACGTCTACGTGAACGACGCGTTCGGCACCGCGCACCGCGCGGAAGCGACCACCCACGGGATCGCGAAGTACGCGCCGGTCGCGTGCGCGGGCCCGCTGCTGGCCGCCGAACTCGACGCACTGGGCAAGGCGCTCGGCAACCCGGCTCGCCCGCTGGTGGCGATCGTCGCCGGTTCGAAGGTGTCGACCAAGCTGACGATCCTCAAGTCGCTGGCCGGCAAGGTCGACCAGTTGATCGTCGGTGGCGGCATTGCGAACACGTTCATGCTCGCGGCCGGCCTGTCGATCGGCAAGTCGCTCGCGGAAGCCGATCTCGTTGCCGAGGCGAAGGCGATCATCGACGAAGCGCGCGAGCGCGGCGCGTCGGTGCCGATCCCGACCGACGTCGTGACGGCCAAGGAATTCTCGCCGACGGCCGCGGCCACGGTGAAGCAGGTCGCCGACATCGAAGCGGACGACATGATCCTCGACATCGGCCCGGATACGGCCAAGGCGCTCGCGAGCCAGCTCGAGAAGGCCGGCACGATCGTGTGGAACGGCCCGGTCGGCGTGTTCGAGTTCGACCAGTTCGGCAACGGCACCAAGACGCTCGCGGAAGCGATCGCGAAATCGTCCGCGTTCTCGATCGCGGGCGGCGGCGACACGCTCGCGGCCATCGCGAAGTACGGCATCCATGACCAGGTCAGCTACATCTCGACGGGCGGCGGCGCCTTCCTCGAGTTCCTCGAGGGGAAGAAGCTGCCGGCGGTGGAAGTGCTGGAAACGCGGGCGGCCTGAGCGTGGCGGCGCGCGCAGGGGTGACGAGGGCCGCGCGCTCCGCGAAAGCGGAGCAGCCGGCCGGCGCGGGCAAGCGCAAACGCGCGCCCGCGCGGGCGAACTCGACCCCGCGTGCACCGGCGGCCGCCGGCGACGCGGCCGTGCAGCACCACGAAATTCAGAACAAAGCGATGCCGGGCGCAAGCACCGGCACGCCCCCCGGAACGGCCGCCGCTGGGCCCGCCGATTCCGGCTCTCGCAGCGTTTCACCCAGCGCATCCACCTTGATCCAGATGAGGAGTTTCATGCAGCGCGCCACCAAGATAGTCGCCACGATCGGCCCGGCTTCCAGTTCGCCGGAGATTCTGCTGCAGATGATGCAGGCGGGCCTCGACGTCGTGCGGCTCAACTTTTCGCACGGCACGGCCGACGATCACCGCCAGCGCGCCGAGATGGTGCGCGAGGCCGCCCGCAAGGTCGGCCGCGAGATCGCGATCATGGCCGACCTCCAGGGCCCGAAGATCCGCGTCGGCAAGTTCGAGAACGGCAAGACGACCCTCGTGCCGGGCCAGGCCTTCATCCTCGACGCGGGCTGTGAGCTCGGCAACGACGAGCGCGTCGGCCTCGACTACAAGGAACTGCCGCGCGACCTGAAGCCGGGCGACCTGCTGCTGCTGAACGACGGCCTGATCGTGCTGACCGTCGAGCGCGTGCTCGGCGAAGAGATCCACACGATCGTCAAGGTGGGCGGCGAGCTGTCGAACAACAAGGGGATCAACCGCCAGGGCGGCGGCCTGTCGGCGCCCGCGCTGACCGCGAAGGACATGGAGGACATCCGCACGGCGATGTCGCTCGGCGCGGATCTGGTCGCGGTGTCGTTCCCGAAGAACGCCACCGACATGGAAATGGCGCGCCAGCTCGCGAACATCGCGGGCGCGCCTTACGGCATCAAGCCGAAGATGATCGCTAAGATCGAGCGCGCCGAGGCGATTCCGGCGCTGCAGAGCATTCTCGACGCGTCCGACGGCATCATGGTCGCGCGCGGCGACCTCGCGGTGGAAGTCGGCAACGCGGCCGTGCCGGCGCTGCAGAAGCGGATGATCCGGATGGCGCGCGAGTCGAACAAGCTCGTGATCACCGCGACGCAAATGATGGAGTCGATGATCCACGCGCCGGTGCCGACCCGCGCGGAGGTCTCGGACGTCGCGAACGCGGTGCTCGACGGCACCGACGCGGTGATGCTGTCGGCCGAGACGGCCGCCGGCAAGTACCCGGTCGTCACGATCGAGACGATGGCGGCCGTGTGCGTCGAGGCGGAAAAGTCGGAACACGTCGAGCTGGACAAGGATTTCCTCGACCGCACGTTCACGCGGATCGACCAGTCGATCGCGATGGGCGCGCTGTTCACCGCGTATCACCTGGGCGCGAAGGCGATCATCGCGCTGACCGAATCGGGCGCGACCGCGCTGTGGATGTCGCGCCACTACACGCACGTGCCGATCTTCGCGCTGACGCCGCGCGTCGGCAGCGAGCGCACGATGGCGCTGTACCGCAACGTGACGCCGCTGCACGTCGATTTCAACAGCGATCGCGATTCGGCGCTGCAGGCGGCGCTGGAGCTCGTCGTCAAGCAGGGCTACGTGCAGCACGGCGACATGGTCGTGCTGACCGTCGGCGAGCCGATGGGGCAAGCGGGCGGCACCAACACGCTGAAGATCGTGCGGGTCGGCGAGCACTATTGAGCACCGGCATGCATCGGGCCGGTCCGTTCGGTCCGTTGGCCGGTCCACCGGCCGCCCGAGCCGATCGGGCACCATTTTTTTGACGAAAGCCGCGCGGGGTCCGATGCCCCGCGCGGCTTTTTTTCTGTTTTTTGCCTGGATTGTGCCGTGCGAAGGTAACAAATTGCGAGTACGCGCCACCGGCCGGTCGGAATCGGAGGCGCTTCGCGATAAAATGCGGCTATTCGACGCTCAGCCGCGCCGTGCCGCCCCGGTTTCGACGGGGAGCGAGCGCCGCGCCGGCGTCAGGGCGCACCGGTTTTCATTCCAAGGAGTTCCACAATGCCTCTCGTATCAATGCGTCAATTGCTGGACCACGCGGCAGAGCACGGTTACGGCCTGCCGGCCTTCAACGTGAACAACCTGGAGCAGGTCCAGGCGATCATGGCGGCGGCGGATCAGGTCGGCGCGCCCGTGATCATGCAGGCATCGGCCGGCGCGCGTAAGTACGCTGGCGAGCCGTTCCTGCGCCACCTGATCGAAGCAGCGGTCGAGTCGTATCCGCACATCCCGGTCGTGATGCACCAGGACCACGGCCAGTCGCCGGCCGTGTGCATGGGCGCGATCCGCAGCGGCTTCACCAGCGTGATGATGGACGGTTCGCTCGAAGCCGACGGCAAGACGGTCGCCTCGTACGAATACAACGTCGACGTGTCGCGCAAGGTCGTCGAGATGGCGCACTCGATCGGCGTGACGGTCGAAGCCGAACTCGGCGTGCTCGGCTCGCTCGAGACGATGAAGGGCGACAAGGAAGACGGCCATGGCGCGGAAGGCACGATGACCCGCGAGCAACTGCTGACCGATCCGGAGCAGGCCGCCGACTTCGTGAAGCTCACGCAGTGCGACGCGCTCGCGATCGCGATCGGCACGTCGCACGGCGCGTACAAGTTCTCGAAGAAGCCGACGGGCGACATCCTGTCGATCCAGCGCATCAAGGAAATTCACGCACGCATCCCGAACACGCACCTGGTGATGCACGGTTCGTCGTCGGTGCCGCAGGAACTGCTGGCCGAGATCCGCGAATTCGGCGGCGACATGAAGGAAACCTACGGCGTGCCGGTCGAGGAAATCCAGGAAGGCATCAAGCACGGCGTGCGCAAGATCAACATCGACACCGACCTGCGTCTCGCGATCACCGGCGCGATCCGCCGCTACCTGTTCGAGAACCCGGGCAAGTTCGATCCGCGCGACTACCTGAAGCCCGCGCGTGAAGCGGCGAAGCAGGTGTGTGTCGACCGCTACCTCGCGTTCGGCTGCGAAGGCCAGGCCGCGAAGATCAAGCCGGTGTCGCTCGACAAGATCGCCGAGCAGTACAAGTCCGGCGCACTCGCGCAGGTCGTGCGCTGAGATGTAGTACGATTGCCGCGCCGAAAGGCTGAGGCAAGGCTGTCCGGCCGGATTTGATCCGGCCCCGCAGCCGCTCCGTCCGGCCGAACGAGGGCCGGCCGGCAACCGCCCGGGCGCTGTCGCCCGCCGGTTCGCCGACGCATTGCAAGACCGCCGTTCCCGCCTGCCGCGGGGAACGGCGTTTCCCTTTTTGTTTGGCTCCTTATCTGCGAAAAGACGATGTCTACCCTTTACGAATCCACGCTCCGCTCGCTGCCGCTCCTCGGTCGCGGCAAGGTCCGCGACAACTACGCGGTCGGCAACGACAAGCTCCTGATCGTCACGACGGATCGCCTGTCGGCATTCGACGTGATCATGGGTGAGCCGATTCCGAACAAGGGTCGCGTGTTGAACCAGATGGCGAACTTCTGGTTCGACAAGCTCGCGCACATCGTGCCGAACCACCTGACGGGCGACGCGCCGGAAGCGGTCGTCTCGGCCGACGAGGTCGAGCAGGTCAAGGGGCGCGGCGTGGTCGTCAAGCGCCTCGAGCCGATCATGATCGAGGCGGTCGTGCGCGGCTACCTGGCGGGCAGCGGCTGGAAGGAATACCAGGCGTCGGGCGCCGTGTGCGGCGTGAAGCTGCCGGAAGGCCTGCAGAACGCGCAGAAGCTGCCCGAGCCGATCTTCACGCCGGCCGCGAAGGCCGAGATGGGCGAGCACGACGAGAACATCACGTTCGAGGAAACCGAGCGCCGCATCGGCACCGAGCTGGCCGCGACGATCCGCGACATCTCGATCCGCCTGTACAAGGAAGCGGCCGATTACGCGGCGACGCGCGGCATCATCATCGCCGACACGAAGTTCGAATTCGGCCTCGACAATCACGGCAAGCTGTACCTGATGGACGAGGTGCTGACGGCCGATTCGTCGCGCTTCTGGCCGGCCGACCAGTACCAGGTCGGCACCAACCCGCCGTCGTTCGACAAGCAGTTCGTGCGCGACTGGCTCGAGGCGCAGCCGTGGGGCAAGACCGCGCCGGCACCGGCACTGCCGGCCGACGTCGTCGAGAAGACGGCCGCGAAGTACCAGGAAGCGCTCGAGCGCATCACCGGCCAGCCGCTCGCCTGAAGGAAGGAACGCACGAAATGAGTGAAGTCCAGACTGCCCACACGCACAGCGCGCCGCTCGTCGGCGTGCTGATGGGTTCGAGTTCCGACTGGGACGTGATGAAGAACGCGGTCGCGATCCTGCAGGAATTCGGCGTACCGTACGAAGCGAAGGTCGTGTCCGCGCACCGGATGCCCGACGAGATGTTCGACTATGCGGAGAAGGCGCGCGAGCGCGGACTGCGCGCGATCATCGCTGGCGCCGGCGGTGCCGCGCACCTGCCCGGCATGCTGGCCGCGAAAACCACGGTGCCGGTGCTCGGCGTACCGGTCGCGAGCAAGTACCTGAAGGGCGTCGATTCGCTGCACTCGATCGTGCAGATGCCGAAGGGCGTGCCGGTCGCGACGTTCGCGATCGGCGAGGCCGGCGCTGCGAATGCCGCTCTGTTCGCGGTGTCGATCCTGTCCGGCACGTCGGTCGACTACGCGAACCGGCTCGCCGCGTTCCGCGTGCGACAGAACGAAGCCGCGCACGCGATGGTGCTGCCGCCGCTCGCGTGACGGCGCACCGGCGGCCGCACTGCCATTCCCGCGGCCGCCTGATCCTCATCACTGCGGCGGGCGGCGCCCGCCGCGACCGAACACTGACATGACCGCAACTCCTGATTCCGTTTCCCCGATCCTGCCCGGCGCGTGGCTGGGCATGGTCGGCGGTGGCCAGCTCGGCCGCATGTTCTGCTTTGCCGCCCAGTCGATGGGCTATCGCGTCGCCGTGCTCGATCCCGATCCGACGAGCCCCGCCGGCGCGGTCGCCGACCGTCACCTGCGCGCGGCCTACGACGACGAAGCGGCGCTCGCCGAACTGGCCGCGCTGTGCGAGGCCGTGTCGACGGAATTCGAGAACGTGCCGGCCGCGAGCCTCGATTTCCTCGCGCGCACGACGTTCGTTGCGCCGGCCGGCCGCTGCGTCGCGGTCGCGCAGGACCGGATCGCGGAGAAGCGTTTCATCGAGGCGTCGGGTGTGCCGGTCGCACCGCACGTCGTGATCGAATCGGCGGCGACGCTCGCCGCGCTCGACGACGCCGCGCTCGACGCGGTGCTGCCGGGCATCCTGAAGACGGCGCGTCTCGGTTACGACGGCAAGGGCCAGGTGCGCGTGAGCACCGCGCGGGAAGCGCGCGACGCGCATGCGTCGCTCGGCGGCGTGCCGTGCGTGCTCGAAAAGCGCCTGCCGCTGAAATACGAAGTGTCCGCGCTGATCGCGCGCGGCGCGGACGGCCGCTCGGCCGCATTCCCGCTCGCGCAGAACGTGCATCACAACGGCATCCTCGCGCTGACCGTCGTGCCGGCCCCGGCCGCCGATGCCGCACGCGTCGAGGAGGCGCAGCAGGCAGCCGTCCGGATCGCCGATACGCTCGGCTACGTCGGCGTGCTCTGCGTCGAATTCTTCGTGCTGGAAGACGGCTCGTTCGTCGCGAACGAAATGGCGCCACGCCCGCACAACTCCGGCCACTACACGGTCGATGCGTGCGCAACGAGCCAGTTCGAGCAGCAGGTGCGCGCGATGACGCGCATGCCGCTCGGCAACCCGCGCCAGCATTCGCCGGCCGCGATGCTGAACATCCTCGGCGACGTGTGGTTCCCGAACGGTGGCGCAGCCGACGCCGTCACGCCGCCGTGGGACACGGTCGCCGCCATGCCGGCCGCGCACCTGCACCTGTACGGCAAGGAAGAAGCGCGCGTCGGGCGCAAGATGGGCCACGTGAACTTCACGGCCGAGACGCGCGACGAAGCCGTCGCTGCCGCCACCGCGTGCGCGCAGCTGCTGCGCGTGCCGCTCGACTGAGGCGCCAGCCGATGTCCATCGATCTCCCGACCTCCGTGACGCCCGCGCAGATCGACGCGGCTGCCGCGCTGCTCGACGCGGGGCAACTCGTCGCATTCCCGACCGAAACCGTGTACGGGCTCGGCGGCGACGCGGCGAATCCCGAGGCCGTCGCGCGCATCTACGCGGCGAAGGGGCGCCCGGCGAACCATCCGGTGATCGTGCACCTGCCGCCCGGCGGCGATCCCGGTTACTGGGCCGAAGACCTGCCGGCCGATGCGCAGGCGCTGATCGATGCATTCTGGCCGGGCCCGCTGACGCTGATCCTGAAGCGCCATGCGCGCATTCCGGACGCCGTGAGCGGCGGCCAGGATTCGGTCGGCCTGCGCTGTCCGTCGCATCCGGTCGCGCAGGCGCTGCTGGCCGCGTTCAGTGCGCGGCGCGGCGGCCACGGCGGCGTCGCCGCCCCGTCCGCGAACCGCTTCGGCCACGTGAGCCCGACCACCGCTCAACACGTGCGCGACGAATTCGGCGACGCCGTGCACGTACTCGATGGCGGCCCGTCGGAAGTCGGCATCGAATCGACGATCCTCGACCTGTCGCGTGGCTTCCCGGCGCTGCTGCGCCCGGGCCACGTGACGCCGCAGCAGATTGCCGACGTGCTCGGCCGCGCGCCGCGCCTGCCCGACGGCAGCGACGCGACCGCGCCGCGCGCGTCGGGCACGCTGAAGGCCCATTACGCGCCGCGCACGCCGCTCGCGCTGCTGCCGTTCGATGCACTCGAGCTACTGCTCGCGGCCGCGCAGACCGACGGCGAACGTGTCGCGCTCGTCGCGCGCGCGTCGCGCGCGGGACGCTGGGCGCACGCCGACGGCGTGCATTTCGTCGCGGCGCCGGAAGATCCGCAGGCGTATGCGCGCGACCTGTACGGCATGCTGCGCGCGCTCGACCGCGCGCAGGTCGCACGTATCCTCGTCGAGAAACTGCCCGAGACCGTCGAATGGATCGCGGTCAACGATCGCCTCGGTCGTGCGGCCGCCGCGTTCGAAGCGCGCGACTGACGCAGCCGTTCGTATCCGCTCGTGAAATGAAAAACGCCCGACCGGCGAATCGGTCGGGCGTTTTCGTTTGTGCGCGTGGCGCTCGGCTTACTTGCCGACGCCCGAGGCCGCGATCTGCTGCTCGACGTACTGCGCGAACAGCGCGTGCAAGCGCGTCGTCGGGTGGACCAAGTCGGCGAACATGTAGGTCTGGTCCGCGTTGGCGGTCGTGTAGGTCTGCGGCGAGCAGAACAGCGACGAGCCGAAGGCGGTTGCATCCGCGACGCCGTACTGGGTCGCCGCCGCGACCATCGCCTTCAGGTTGCATGCGGTGTCGGTGTTCGACACGCTGAAGCCGTTCGCCTGGTAGTTGGCCGCGATGCCGTCCTGCCACTTGAACGCGTCGACCACGGCGTACTTCGTCGTGTCGACCTTCAGCGCGGCGAGCGTGCCGACCAGCGTCTGGTTGAACAGCCCCGACAGTTGCGTGAATGCGGCCTGCGTCTGCGCGCCGCCCTGCAGCGCGAGCGGCGTGCCGCCGATGTCCGGCACCGTCGCGACGAACACGTGCGACGCGCCCGCCGCGACGATCTGCTGGACGATGCCGCCGAGCTGCTGCGCGGCGAGGCCGATCGCCTGCGCGGCCGCGAGCTGCGCGGCCGGCGTGTTGCCCTGCGCCTGCGCGACCTGTGCCTGATAGAAGATGTCGTTGGCGCCGCCGTTGACCAGCACGATCTGGCCCGCGTTGAAGCTGCCGTGCTGCGTCAGGTATTGCTTGACCTGGTCGGCGATCGGCGTCGTCGTGGCCTGTGCGTAGTCGGCGTTCGGCACGCTCGAGGCCGCGTGGCCGAGACCCGGTTGCAGCGTCACGCGCGAGCCGCCCTGCGCGTAGCCGAGGCCGCCCGTGGCCTGCAGCGGAATGCCGAAGCCGCCCTGGTTCGCCGGCTGCAGCGTGTCGCCGTAATACTGCGCGACGTCCTGCGTCCACACCTGGCCGGGGTTGGTCGTGAAGCGGCCGCCGCCGAAGCCGAGCTTGATCTGCGAGTAGGTGCCGGCGTCCGACAGGCTGTCGCCGAACGACACGACCTGCATCTTCACGCCGGACGGCGGCGTGTTCGACGCGCTGCTGTTGTTGTCGTCACCGCCGCCGCACGCGGCGAGCAGGGCGAGCGCGGCGCCCGCGATCGCGACCTGCACGGTGCGCAGCAGGCGTTGACGGTTGCGCGACGGGAATTGTTGTTGTGACTGCATCGTTCGATCTCCTCGTAGATATGGCCCGATGTGTTTCTCATCTGCCGCGCGCCTGCTCGGATCCGGGCTGCGCGGCGGCCGTTGGCTGAAACGGTTATTGGTCGCGCACGGCCGCAAGCGGCACGGTGCGCGGATCGTGGTTTGCGGCCTCGGCAATCCGCGCATGATAAGCGCTCGCCCATTCGGGCGGGCCGAAAATCGCGCGCAGCTTGTTGCGCCATCCGTGGACGCGCAACGCGTCGGCCGCCATCGACACCCACTCGTGAAACGTCGCGACGAGCGGGTTGTTCGAGCCGAGCGGCTCGACGATCCCGTATTGCGGCGGATCGTCGGGCGACTCCTCGACGTAGCTGCCGAACAGGCGGTCCCAGATCACGAGCACACCTGCGTAATTGCGGTCGATGTAGCGGGGGTTGCGTGCATGGTGCGCGCGATGGATCGACGGCGTGTTGAGCACGTATTCGAGCCAGCCGAGCTTGCCGATCGCCTGCGTGTGCACGAAGAACTGGAACGCGAGGTTGATCAGCACGATGCCGACGATCTGTTGCGGCGGAAAGCCGACGAACGCGAGCGGCAGCCAGAACGCCCACATGCCTGCGACGGGATACATCAGGCTCTGCCGGAACGCGGTCGAGAAATTCATCCGCTCGGACGAGTGATGCACGACGTGCGCGGCCCACAGCCAGCGCACGCGATGGCTCGCGCGATGGAACACGTAGTAGAGGAAGTCCTGGCCGACGAACAGCACGGCGAACGACAGCCAGCCGTCGTGCCACGTGAACAGCCGGAAATGTGCGTAGCAGTACGCATAAACGGGGATCACGAACAGCCACGCGAGCTTGTCGGCGCCCTGGTGCATCAGTGCGAGTGCCGCGTTGCACAGCGTGTCGCGCCACGCATAGACATGGTCCTGCGCACGCGTGCGGGCGAGGTGCCAGGCTTCCCACGCGATGCAGAGCAGGAAGACGGGCGCCAGCGCGAGCAGAAGCAATTCGACGTCGAATCGCATGGACGTGTCTCCTCCTTTCCCCTGCAAGCCGTGAGGCCGGGCGTACGGCCCGTTGTAGATATCGGTCAGGCCAACAGCCTACGCAATCGCCACGCGCTAGGCGAGGGGGCAGCGTAGAGGGTTCCCTCTGAGGACAGGGTTTCTACGGAAGTCATGCGGAACGGGGCCTCGCGGTGCGGCCCCGTTTTGCGGGCACATCTGGCGGGCCGTGCGCGGCGCGCCGGCGGCCGAGGCCGTTTCAAACCGCACGGGGCGAAATCCCCGAGGACGGGGCGCCCGATGCACGGTGTCTCCCCGCGAATCGACGCACGCCGACAGCGTGGCATGCGTGCGCCGCGCCGCGGCGAGTACGTCGTCAGTGCGCGCCCGCGTAGATCCATTCGAGCAGCGTGTCGTGCGCGGCGCGCGCGGCTTCCGCGTGATCGTCGTTGATGAAACTGACGACGACGTAGCTCTGGCCGTCGGCGCCCGCGACGTAGCCCGCGATCGCGCGCACGTCGCGCAGCGTGCCGGTCTTGATGTGCGCGTTGCCGAGCACGCCGGCGTTGGTCAGGCGGTTCTTCATCGTGCCGTCGATGCCGGCGATCGGCAGCGAATCGATGAACGCCTGCGCGACGGGGCTCGCGTTCGCGGCCTGAAGCAGCGCAGCGAGCGACTGCGCGCTGACGTGCTCCTCGCGCGACAGGCCCGAGCCGTTCTCGAGGTCGAGGTCGGGCATCGCGATTCCGCTCTTCTGCAGGAACGCGTGAATCGCGTGGCTCGACTGCTCGGGGCTCGCGGGCGGCTTGCCGGCGGCTGCGCCGATCGTCAGGAACAGGTTGCGCGCCATCACGTTGTTGCTGAACTTGTTGATGTCGTAGACGATGCTGCCGAGCACGGGGCTGTGATGGACGGCGAGCGGGCGCGCGGTGGTCGGCACCTTGCCTTCGCTGACGGGGCCCGCGATCGTGCCGCCGTCCTGCTGCCACAGTGCGAGGAAGCCGCGCGTGAAGAACGTCGTGTGATCGAGGATCGCGAGGTTGGTCGTGTGCGCGCCGCAGCGCAGCGGATAGTCGCCGGCGAACGACGCGGTCATGATCCCGCTGCCGGCCGACAGTGTCGGACGCGCGGCGGCCGCCGCCGCGCCGCACGACCCGTTGCCTTCGACCAGCTGGTTGTCGATCGACAGGTTCGCGAGCGGCGGCAGCACGTCGACGGCGACCTTGCCGTCGTCGCCCGGCGTGACCGTGAACGACACGGCCTTGAACGCGTACAGCAGCGGATCGGGGCCGACGTTGTACGGTGCGCTCGCGTCGTCGTCGAACGACGGCAGGTCGCGCGTCGACGCGGCGAAATAGCTCTTGTCGAGCACGAGGCCGCCGGCCACGCGCTTGATGCCGGCCTTGCGGATCTTGTCGACGAGGTCGATCAGTTCCTCCGGTACGAGCTTCGGATCGCCGGTGCCCTTGATGTACAGGTTGCCCTGCAGCGTGCCGTCCGGATCGACCGGGCCGTCCGCGTACGCGGTGGTGCGCCAGCGGTAGTCGGGGCCGAGGATCGACAGGCCCGAGAAGGTCGTGACGAGCTTCATCGTCGACGCCGGCATCATCGGCCGGTTCGCATTCCATGCGATCAGCGGCTCGGGATCGCCGACGCGCTCGACCACAACGCTCATCGCCGAGGCCGGCACCTTCGCGCGCTGCAGCGCCACGAGCACGGACGCCGGCAGGCCGGCCGCCCGCGCGGCGGGCGACACGACGGCGGTCTTGCGCGCCTCCTTGTGGGACTTCTTGCGGGCCTGCGCGGACGGTGCGAACGCAAGGGCCGTGCAGGTGGCGACGACGGCGGCCGCGCGCAGGAAGGGGCGGGCGCGGGGGGCGAACCGGGCGGAAAGATCGGAAATCGGCATGGGCGAATACGGGAAAAGCACGGGATTCGGGCAGAGCGCGCGCGGCGCCGGAGCGCACATTGTAGAGACAAGTGCGGACACGCTCCCGGCGATCTGCCTTTCTGTTGCATTGCACGGGGCGCACGCGATTCGCGGCGCTACAATGGTCGCCATGTTTCACTCGCCCGATGGGTTCCAGCTCCGATGCGGATTCTGCTTGTTGAAGACGATCGAATGATTGCCGAGGGCGTACGCAAGGCGTTGCGCGCCGACGGCTTCGCAGTCGACTGGGTGCAGGACGGCGATGCCGCGCTCACGGCGCTCGGCGGCGAGACGTACGACCTGCTGCTGCTCGACCTCGGCCTGCCGAAGCGCGACGGCATCGACGTGCTGCGCACGCTGCGCGCGCGCGGGCTGTCGCTGCCGGTGCTGATCGTCACCGCGCGCGATGCGGTGGCCGATCGCGTGAAGGGGCTCGACGCGGGCGCCGACGACTACCTCGTCAAGCCGTTCGACCTCGACGAACTGGGCGCGCGGATGCGCGCGCTGATCCGCCGCCAGGCGGGGCGCAGCGAGTCGCTGATCCGTCACGGCGCGCTGACGCTCGATCCCGCGGCGCACCAGGTGACGCTCGACGGCGCGCCCGTCGCGCTGTCCGCGCGCGAGTTCGCGCTGCTCGAGGCGCTGCTCGCGCGGCCCGGTGCGGTGCTGTCGAAGAGTCAGCTCGAGGAAAAGATGTACGGCTGGGGCGAGGAGATCGGCAGCAACACGGTCGAGGTCTACATCCATGCGCTGCGCAAGAAGCTCGGTTCGGACCTGATCCGCAACGTGCGCGGGCTCGGCTACATGGTCGTCAAGGAAAGCTGACGCGTGAGGTCGATTCGTCATCAATTGCTGATCTGGCTGCTCGCGATCGTCGTCGCGGGCGTGGGCGCCGCGGGCTGGCTCATCTACCGGCAGGCGCTCGCCGAGGCGAACGAATTGTTCGACTACCAGCTGCAGGAAATCGCCGCGGCGCTGCCGTCCGAGCCGTTCTCGCAGGTGTTCGGTTCGCGCACCAACGGCGACGAGGGCATCGTGATCCAGATCTGGAACCGCAACGGCGTGCTGATGTACTTCTCGCATCCGCGTGCGCCGATCGCGCCGCGCGCGGAGCTCGGCTTCTCGACCGAGCGCACCGATCGCGGCGAATGGCGCGTGTACGGCGCGATCGTCGGCGACAACGTCGTGCAGCTCGCGCAGCCGCTGTCGGTGCGCAACCGGCTCGCGGCGAACGTGGCGCTGCGCACGCTGTGGCCGCTGATCGTGCTGCTGCCGTTCCTCGGCGCGGCGGTCTGGGTGATCGTCGGGCGCGGGCTCGCGCCGCTCGGCCGCGTGACGCGCGCGGTCGAGACGCGCCGGCCCGAAGCGCTCGATCCGCTACCCGATGCGCGCCTGCCGCTCGAGGTGCAGCCGCTCGTGCGTGCGCTGAACGGGCTGCTTGCGCGGCTGTCGGCGGCGCTCGATACGCAGAAGGCCTTCTTCGCCGATGCCGCGCACGAACTGCGCACGCCACTCGCGGCCGTGCAGATCCAGGCGCAGCTCGTCGCGCGCGCGAAGGACGATACGTCGCGCCGCGAGGCGGTCGCCGATCTGCAGGACGGCGTCACGCGCGCGACGCGCCTCGCCGAGCAGTTGCTCGCGCTGGCGCGTGCCGAACCGGACGGCGCCACGATGCGCGAGCCGGTCGACCTGCAGGCGCTGCTCGTCGAATGCGTGGCCGCGCATGCACCGCTCGCGCAACGGCACAGCATCGATCTCGGCTTCGAGGAGAGCTGCGCGGCGACCGTCGTCGCGGATGTCGGCGCGCTGCGCGTGATGTTCGGCAACCTGCTCGACAACGCGGTGAAGTACACGCCGGACGGCGGCCGCATCGACGTGTCGCTGACCCGCGACGCGGCCGGCCGCGTGTGCGTACAGATCGGCGACAGCGGCCCCGGCATCCCGGCGGACGAGCGCGAACGCGTGTTCGACCGCTTCTACCGGGACAGCTCCGCGCGGGCGCGCGCCGACGTGTCGGGCAGCGGGCTCGGGCTGGCGATCGTCAAGCGCGTCGCGGCGCAGCAGGGCGCGACGGTGACGCTCGGCGACGCGGCCGCAGGCGGCCTGCTCGTGAGCGTCGTGTTCCGAGACGCCGAGATGCCGGCGCAGGCGCCGCAGGTGTCCGAATCCGTATGACGAACCACGCGGGTGGCGGCCTAAGCCCCGTTTAAGGTCGATTAAGCCTCCTTTAAGTCAGGGTCGTTACGCTGCGTCCTAACAACGAGGAGGTCCTACGATGAACACCCGATTCCTTGCGCGCGGCGCCGTCGCGGTCGCCGTGGCGGCTGCCCTGTCTGCCGGCTATGTCGCAGGCACCCGCCGCGCCGATCCGCAGATCATCACGCCCGCGCAGGCCGCCGCGCTCATGCCGGCCGAGGCCGCGGCGAAGACCGGCATTCCCGATTTCTCCGGGCTGGTCGAAACTTACGGCCCGGCCGTCGTGAACATCAGCGCGAAGCACGTCGTGAAGCAGGTGTCGCGGCGTGTGCCACAGCCGCAGCTGCCGATCGATCCGAGCGATCCGTTCTACCAGTTCTTCAAGCACTTCTACGGCCAGGTGCCGGGCATGGGCGGCGACACGCAGCCGGACGACCAGCCGAGCGCGAGCCTCGGTTCGGGATTCATCGTCAGCGCGGACGGGTACATCCTCACCAACGCGCACGTGATCGACGGCGCGAACGTCGTCACGGTCAAGCTGACCGACAAGCGCGAGTACAAGGCGAAGGTCGTCGGCGCCGACAAGCAGTCCGACGTCGCGGTGTTGAAGATCGACGCGAGCGGCCTGCCGACCGTGAAGATCGGCGACCCGGCGCAAAGCAAGGTCGGCCAGTGGGTCGTCGCGATCGGTTCGCCGTACGGCTTCGACAACACGGTCACGTCCGGCATCATCAGCGCGAAATCGCGTTCGCTGCCCGACGAGAACTACACGCCGTTCATCCAGACCGACGTGCCGGTGAACCCCGGCAACTCGGGCGGCCCGCTGTTCAACCTGCAGGGCGAGGTGATCGGCATCAACTCGATGATCTACTCGCAGACGGGTGGCTTCCAGGGCCTGTCGTTCGCGATTCCGATCAACGAGGCGATCAAGGTCAAGGACGAGCTCGTGAAGACGGGGCACGTGAGCCGGGGCCGCCTCGGGGTCGCCGTGCAGGGGCTGAACCAGACGCTCGCGAGCTCGTTCGGACTGCAGAAGCCGGACGGCGCGCTCGTCAGTTCGGTCGACCCGAACGGCCCGGCCGCGAAGGCGGGCTTGCAGCCGGGCGACGTGATCCTCGCGGTCAACGGCTCGCCGGTCGCCGACTCCACGTCGCTGCCCGCGCAGATCGCGAACCTGAAGCCGGGCTCGAAGGCCGATCTGCAGGTGTGGCGCGACAAGTCGAGGAAGTCGATCAGCGTGACGCTCGGCGCGATGACCGACGCGAAGCTGGCCTCGAACGACGGCGGCCCCGTCGAGCAGGGGCGCCTCGGCGTCGCGGTGCGTCCGCTCACGCCGCAGGAGCGCAGCGCAACCAGCTTGTCGCACGGGCTGATCGTGCAGCAGGCCGGCGGCCCGGCGGCCAGCGCGGGCATCCAGCCCGGCGACGTGATCCTCGCGGTGAACGGCCGCCCGGTCACGAGCCCCGAGCAGTTGCGCGACGCGGTCAAGGGAGCGGGCAACAGTCTTGCTCTCCTGATCCAGCGCGATAATGCACAGATCTTCGTGCCGGTCGACCTGAGCTGACCGGCGGCCGCTGCGGGCCGGCCTCGCCGGCCTTGGCGGGCGCCGCCGGCGTTCGACCCGTGGTGCCGTGTTCCGACCCGAAAGGAGGGAGCCATGCAATATCTACGCAACGTGTCCCGATTTGCCGCCGCCGCGGCGCTGGCCGCCGGCTGCGCCGTCGCCGCGTCCGGCGCGTACGCACAATCGGACGGCTTGCCCGCGGCGAGCCAGCAGGGCGATGTCAGCTACGTGTCAGGCGGCATCGGCAAGGATCAATCGACGGCATTCGAGCAGAACGAGGCGGCGTGGCCGCTCGCACTGCGCTTCACCGGCAAGGGCGGCGAATATCTGGCCGACGTCCATGTGCGGATCGTCGACAGCAAGGGCACCGAGCTGCTGACGACGGACGCGCGCGGGCCGTACATGCTCGTCAAGCTGCCGCCTGGGCGCTACACGGTGCATGCGGCGTACCAGGGCAGCGACGAATCGCGCGCGGTCACGGTCGGTGCGAAGGGCGGGGCGAAGGCCGCGTTCCAGTGGAGTGCGCAGTAGCGCATCGCGCGCGGGCGCGGTCAGGCCGCGCAATCGGAGGCGGTTTCGCCCATAATGAGAGCCACGGCACCTGTGCCGTGGCTTTTTCGTTTCCTGCGCCCGGCTTGCCCGCCGGGGCCGCCGTCCGGAGGAGAAACGATGTCCGATGCTGCCGACCCTCGCCTGGAAATCGTACCGAACCGCCATCGCGTGCGCGTGATCCATCGCGGCATCACGTATGCCGATTCACACGGCGCGCTGACCGTGCGCGAAACGGGCCTGCCGGACATCCATTACCTGCCGCGCGGCGACGTCAACATGCACAGGCTCGTGATGTCGAGCGTCACGACGGATTGTCCGCTGAGGGGCCGTGCCGTGTATTTCAACCTGCAGACGGAAGACGGCGTGATCGAGAACGCCGCATGGAGTTACGAGGAACCGGGGGGAGACCGCGTCCGCGCTTGCGCACTACGTCGCCTTCGATGTCGCGCGGGTCGACAGTCTCATCGAGACGTCCTGATGCGGCGCGTGTTCATCGGGGAGGCATCATGGAACTGAACGACACGTTGCGCGTACCGCTCGCGCCGACCGTCGTGCGGGAGGCACTCGAGGATCTCGCGTTGCTGCGGGCGAGCTTCGACCATTGCGAATCGTTCGTGAAGCACGCGCACGGCGAGTTCGCGCTGACCATCACGGTGCCGCTCGGCCCGCTGCGTGCCCGCTACGACGTGCGTGCGCATCTGGCGAGCGAGCAGGGCGACGCGGAAGGCCAGCCGCGCCGCGTGCTCAACTTCAAGGCGCGGGCCGACGGCCTCGGCGCGGTGCGCGGGCAGGTCGAGCTGGTGCTGCGGCCGGACGATGACGACGCGGCTGCGACACGCATCGAATATGTGGTGTGGGCGACGGCGAGCGGCCCGCTTGCCGAACTGCCGGCGCGGCAGATCGAGAATGCGCTGTTCGCGTGGACCGACGATTTCTTCCGCGAATTCTGCGCGGTCGTGCAGGCGAAGCACGGTCTCGTGCCGAACCGCGCGCGTTCGCGCCCGCAGCGTCGCCAGCATGTGTTCCTGCGGCCCGCGTCGCTGATGGCCGCGGCGAAGCGTCCGCTGCCGCCGCACCTTGGCGGCGCGCTGAGCGGCCGCGTCGCGAGCGCCGTGCATCATCGCGAATCCGGCCCGCTGCCTGTCTGGGCGTGGGCGGCGATCGTCGTGTTCGTCGCGCTGCTGCTGTATGCGGCGCGCTGGATCAACGGCGTCTGAGCGGCCGGCGTGCCACCGCGTTACCCGGCCGGACGCCGGCGGCGCGGCGGCCATTAGCGCCGCGCATCGGGCCCGGCGCCGCGAAATTCCCTCCGATAGGCCGATGGCGACGTGCCGAGCGAGCCCGCGAAATGCTGGCGCAGCGATACGCTCGAGCCGTAGC
This sequence comes from Burkholderia sp. AU33545, assembly GCF_020419685.1. Classification (NCBI taxonomy): domain Bacteria; kingdom Pseudomonadati; phylum Pseudomonadota; class Betaproteobacteria; order Burkholderiales; family Burkholderiaceae; genus Burkholderia; species Burkholderia sp. AU33545. The sequence continues at coordinate 167,896 of NZ_JAIZRQ010000006.1, forward strand.
CGGCCGCCTGTGCGATCGCGTCGATCGATTGTCCCGTGGTTTCCAGCAGATGCTGTGCGCGCGTGAGCCGCTCGGCCTGCAGCCACGCGGTGACGGTCGTGCCCGTCGCCTGGAGGAAGTGGCGCGTGAACGTGCGCCGGCTCATCAGCACGCGTTCGGCGAGCGAATCGACACTGTGCGCGATGTCCAGATGCGCGCGCACCCAGTCGAGCAGGCCCGCGAGCCGCGCATCGCGCGGGTGCGCGGCAACCGGCTGCGGCACGTATTGCGCCTGCCCGCCCTGGCGGTGCGGCGGGATCACGAGGCGGCGCGCGATCCGGTTCGCGGCGTCCGAGCCGAAGCGCCGCCGCACGACGTGCAGGCAGCAGTCGAGCCCCGCGGCCGTGCCGGCCGACGTCATCAGGTTGCCGTCGTCGACGTACAGCACATCGGGGTCGAGCTTCACGCGTGGAAAGCGCTGCGCGAAGTCGTCGGCCCACGCCCAGTGCGTCGTGGCCGGGCGTCCGTCGAGCAGCCCGGCCGCGGCGAGCACGTACGCGCCGAGGCACAGGCCGACGACCTGCGCGCCGCGCGCGGCGGCCGCGCGCACTGCATCGACCAGCACGTCAGGCGGTGCTTCGTCGGGATCGCGCCATGCCGGCACGATGACGATGTCCGCGTCGTCGAGCGCATCGAGCCCGTACGGTGCGGTGATCGTGAAGCCGCCCGTCGTCGACAGCGGGCCGCGCTCGGCCGAGCACACGCGAAACTCGAACGCGGGCATCGCGGCCGCATCGCGTTCCTTGCCGAACACGACGGACGGCACCGACAGGTGGAACGGGCTGATGCCGTCGTACGCGATCACGGCGACGACGGTCGGGGTAGGGGCAACGGACGACGCGGCGGCGCGCATGACGGGCTCCGGAATGGCGATGGCCCGATTTTATCGAAGAATGGCTATCGGGCCACTGTCCGTCTGCGCGATGCGATCCGACAATGCATCGCATCGCGCTGCTGGCCGCCCCGTTCCGGAGCGGGGCGGCGCTGCCGAAACCGGAGCCTGCCATGTCGAATGCCATATTGCCTTCCGCTTCCCGCCGCGCGCTGATCGTGATCGATGTCCAGAACGAATACGTAACGGGCAACCTGCCGATCGAATATCCGCCCGTCGACGCATCGCTGGCGAACATCGGCCGCGCGATCGACGCCGCGCACGCGGCCGGCGTGCCCGTGATCGTCGTCCAGCATGTCGCGCCGGCGGGTGCGCCGATCTTCGCGCCGGGGACGGACGGCGTCGCGCTGCATCCGGTCGTCGCCGACCGGCCGTATGCGCACCTGATCGTGAAGGCGCAGGCCAGTTCGTTCGCCGGCACCGATCTCGCCGCATGGCTCGACACGCACGGCATCGGCACGCTCGCGGTCGCCGGCTACATGACGCACAACTGCAATGCGTCGACGGTCTATCACGCGGCGCACGCGGGGCTCGCCGTCGAGTATCTGGCGGACGCGACCGGCGCGTTGCCGTACGTGAATGGCGCGGGTGCGGCGAGTGCCGAAGAGATTCACCGCGCGTACACGGTCGTGTTTCAGTCGAATTTCGCGGCCGTGATGTCGACCGATGAATGGATCGCGGGGCTCGGCGGCGCGGCGATGCCGGCGCGCGATTCGGTGGCCGCGTCGAACCGGCGGGCCCGCGCGCAACGCGCGAAGGCCGCCTGAGCGAATCGGGGAGGGCAGGGGGCGACCGGGCGGAGCGGCGCCGCCGTCTGCGCGTGGCCGGATCGACCGGCCGGTCGCGATGACGCGGCGCGCGGCGCGCCGGCGGAGGGGCCGTCGGTCAGTCGCTCGTCTTCAGCATCGCCGGGCTGTAACGCATCATGTCGAAGCAGCCGTCGACGAGCTGTTCCGCATGCTGCTCGGCATCGATCTCGTCGGGCAGCATCAGCATGTCACGCACGAAACCGCTGACGAGCGTGTGCAGCATCAGCGTCGCGCGCCATGTGTCGAGCCGCTCGGGCAGCAGCTTGAGCCGCACGGCGCCCGCGAGATCGGCATCGATCGCGTGCAGCGCCTCGCTCATCCCCGCACGGTTGCGCTGCAGCAGCGGCTCCATGTCCGCGACGTACTCGCACTTCATGAACAGGATGCTGAACACGCGCCGCAACTGCGAGTCGCGCTGCACACCGAGCAGGCACCAGATCAGGATCTTGCGGATTTTCTCCAGCGGATTGCCGCCGGGCGCGTCGAGCGGCATCCGCTTGAGCTCGTCGATCGGCAGGAACACGCGGTCGAACATCGCGTCGAACAGCTCGCTCTTGTTTGCGAAATGCCAGTAGATCGCGCCGCGCGTCACGCCGGCGTGCTGGGCGATGTCGGCGAGCGACGTGTGCGACACGCCCTTCTCGAAGAACACGTGTTCGGCGGCGTCGAGAATGCGGTTGCGCGTCTCGAGCGCCTCCTCCTTGGTGCGTCTGACCATGTGCAGGCCTGAATGGATCGATCGTAGGTGAATATAGGGTCGGCAACCCTCGTCGTCGCTGTGCGGACGGGCTATGCTTGCGACTGGTAATAATTCGTAAGACCTAGCGGTTGGCGACGGGCGAGCGGGCTTTTTACATACATTCGTGAATGTATATACAATACCACCCTACGATCGAATGACCAAAGTGGCAATCAGTTAATATCCCACTCTGCTGATTCCCGCCAAAGTACCAGTCCGCAGTTCGCGGCATCTCGTCGGCATGGAGGTCTCGTGCCGACTTGCTGTATCCAGTAGTCCAGTAATTCAGGTGTTCGATCTGCGCCGCGAGGCGCATCCGTGTTGCGCTCCCGTCGGGTGCTGCACTTATTCCATTGGTTATACACAGAGGTCGCTCCATGCGCGTCGAACGGGTTCCATACCGCTTGATCACTGTCGCGGCAGCCGCGGTTTTTCTGGCTGCATGCGGAAAAAAAGAATCGGCACCGCCGCCGCAAACGCCGGAAGTCGGCGTCGTCACCGTCCAGCCGCAAGCCGTGCCGGTCTTCAGCGAACTGCCGGGCCGTACCAGCGCATTCCTCGTCGCGCAGGTCCGCGCGCGGGTCGACGGCATCGTGCTGCGTCGTGAGTTCACCGAAGGCACCGACGTCAAGGCTGGACAGCGTCTGTACAAGATCGATCCGGCGCCGTACATCGCGGCATTGAACAGCGCGAAGGCGACGCTCGCGAAGGCGCAGGCGAACCTCGTCACGCAGAACGCGCTGGTCGCGCGCTACAAGGTGCTCGTGGCCGCGAACGCGGTCAGCAAGCAGGACTACGACAACGCGGTGGCCACCCAGGGGCAGGCCGCGGCGGACGTCGCGGCCGGCAAGGCGGCGGTCGATACCGCACAGATCAACCTCGGCTACACGGACGTGGTCTCGCCGATCACGGGCCGCGTCGGCATTTCGCAAGTGACGCCGGGCGCCTACGTGCAGGCGAGCCAGGCGACGCTGATGTCGACGGTGCAGCAACTCGACCCCGTGTACGTGGACCTCACGCAATCGAGCCTCGAGGGCCTGAAGCTGCGCCAGGACGTGCAGAGCGGCCGCCTGAAGACGAGTGGTCCGGGCGCGGCGAAGGTGTCGCTGATCCTCGAGGACGGCAAGACGTATTCGGAAGTCGGCAAGCTGCAGTTTTCCGACGTGACGGTCGACCAGGCAACCGGCTCGGTGACGATCCGCGCGGTCTTCCCGAACCCGGGCCGCGTGCTGCTGCCGGGGATGTTCGTGCGTGCGCGTATCGAGGAAGGCGTGAACGAGAACGCGTTCCTGGTGCCGCAGATCGGCGTCACGCATGACCAGAAGGGCCAGGCGATCGCGATGGTGGTGAACGCGAGCAACAAGGTCGAGCCGCGTACGCTGAAGACGTCGGGCATGCGCGGCCAGGACTGGATCGTCGAAGGCGGTCTGCAGGCGGGCGACCACGTGATCGTGCAGGGCGGCGAGAAGGTGCGTCCGGGCGCGACCGTGAAGTCGGTGGCGGCACAACTCGCCCCGGCGGCCGGTGCCGCATCGGGTGTCGCCGCTGCCACCGCCGCGCCGGCTGCCGCCGGTTCCGGCGCCGCCGCCGCGTCCGGTGCTGCCGCATCGGGCGCCGCGCCGGCGAGTGCCGCCGCTGCTTCGAGCGCGCAATAACAGGGAGCCTGTTTCATGGCAAAGTTTTTTATCGATCGCCCGATCTTCGCGTGGGTGATCGCCATCATCCTGATGCTGGCCGGGGTCGCGGCGATCTTCACGCTGCCGATCTCGCAGTATCCGACGATCGCGCCGCCATCGATCCAGATCACCGCGAACTACCCGGGCGCTTCCGCGAAGACGGTGGAAGACACGGTGACGCAGGTGATCGAGCAGCAGATGAGCGGTCTCGACAACTTCCTGTACATGTCGTCGACCAGTGACGACTCGGGCAACGCGACGATCACGCTGACGTTCGCGCCGGGCACCAACGCCGACATCGCGCAGGTCCAGGTGCAGAACAAGCTGTCGCTCGCGACGCCGGTTCTGCCCCAGGTCGTGCAGCAGCTCGGCCTGTCGGTGACGAAGTCGAGCAGCAGCTTCCTGCTGGTGCTCGCCTTCAACTCCGAAGACGGCAGCATGAACAAGTACGACCTCGCGAACTTCGTGGCGTCGCACGTGAAGGATCCGATCAGCCGGCTGAACGGCGTCGGCACCGTCACGCTGTTCGGCTCGCAGTACGCGATGCGGATCTGGCTCGACCCGACCCGCCTGACGAACTACGGCCTCACGCCGGTCGACGTGAGCTCGGCGATCACCGCGCAGAACGTGCAGATCGCGGGCGGCCAGATCGGCGGCACGCCGGCCAAGCCGGGCACCATGCTGCAGGCGACGATCACCGAATCGACGCTGCTGCAGACGCCCGAGCAGTTCGGCAACATCCTGCTGAAGGTCAACCAGGACGGCTCGCAGGTTCGCCTGAAGGACGTCGCGCAGATCGGCCTCGGCGGCGAAAACTACAACTTCGACACGAAGTACAACGGTCAGCCGACCGCGGCACTCGGTATCCAGCTCGCGACCAACGCGAACGCGCTCGCGACCGCGAAGGCCGTGCGCGCGAAGATCGACGAGCTCGCACCGTTCTTCCCGCACGGCCTCGTCGTGAAGTATCCGTACGACACGACGCCGTTCGTGAAGCTGTCGATCGAGGAAGTGGTCAAGACGCTGCTCGAAGGTATCGTGCTCGTGTTCCTCGTGATGTATCTGTTCCTGCAGAACCTGCGGGCGACGATTATCCCGACGATCGCGGTGCCGGTGGTGCTGCTCGGCACGTTCGCGATCATGTCGCTCGTGGGCTTCTCGATCAACACGCTGTCGATGTTCGGCCTCGTGCTCGCGATCGGCCTGCTGGTGGACGATGCGATCGTGGTGGTCGAGAACGTCGAGCGCGTGATGGCGGAAGAGGGCCTGTCACCGAAGGAGGCGACCCGCAAGGCGATGGGCCAGATCACCGGCGCACTCGTCGGCGTGGCGCTGGTGCTGTCGGCGGTGTTCGTGCCGGTCGCGTTCTCCGGCGGTTCGGTCGGCGCGATCTATCGTCAGTTCTCGCTGACGATCGTGTCGGCGATGGTGCTGTCGGTGCTGGTCGCGTTGATTCTGACGCCCGCACTGTGCGCGACGATCCTGAAGCCGATCCCGCAAGGGCATCACGAAGAGAAGAAGGGCTTCTTCGGCTGGTTCAACCGCACGTTCAACAACAGCCGCGACAAGTACCACGTCGGCGTGCACCACGTGATCAAGCGTTCGGGCCGCTGGCTCATCATCTACCTGGTCGTGATCGTCGCGGTCGGCCTGCTGTTCGTGCGCCTGCCGAAGTCGTTCCTGCCGGATGAAGACCAGGGCCTGATGTTCGTGATCGTGCAGACGCCGTCGGGCTCGACGCAGGAAACGACCGCGAAGACGCTCGCGAACATTTCCGACTACCTGCTGAAGGACGAGAAGGAAATCGTCGAATCGGCGTTCACGGTCAACGGCTTCAGCTTCGCGGGTCGCGGCCAGAACTCGGGTCTCGTGTTCGTGCGACTGAAGGACTACTCGCAGCGTCAGCATGCGAACCAGAAGGTGCAGGCCCTGATCGGCCGGATGTTCGGGCGCTACGCGGGCTACAAGGACGCGATCGTGATCCCGTTCAACCCGCCGTCGATTCCCGAACTCGGCACGGCCGCGGGCTTCGACTTCGAGCTGACGGACAACGCCGGTCTTGGCCACGACGCGCTGATGGCTGCGCGTAACCAGCTTCTCGGGATGGCCTCGAAGGATCCGACGCTGCAGGGCGTGCGCCCGAACGGCCTGAACGACACGCCGCAGTACAAGGTCGACATCGACCGCGAGAAGGCGAATGCGCTCGGCGTGACGGCGGATGCGATCGATCAGACGTTCTCGATCGCGTGGGCGTCGAAGTACGTGAACAACTTCCTCGACACCGACGGCCGGATCAAGAAGGTGTACGTGCAGGCCGACGCGCCGTTCCGGATGACGCCGGAGGACATGAACATCTGGTACGTGCGCAACGGGTCGGGCGGGATGGTGCCGTTCAGCGCGTTCGCGACCGGTCACTGGACGTACGGTTCGCCGAAGCTCGAGCGCTACAACGGCGTGTCGGCGATGGAAATCCAGGGTCAGGCCGCGCCGGGCAAGTCGACCGGCCAGGCGATGACCGCGATGGAAGGGCTCGCGAAGAAGCTGCCGGTCGGTATCGGCTATTCGTGGACCGGCCTGTCGTTCCAGGAAATCCAGTCGGGTTCGCAGGCGCCGATCCTGTATGCAATCTCGATCCTCGTCGTGTTCCTGTGTCTCGCGGCGCTGTATGAAAGCTGGTCGATCCCGTTCTCGGTGATCATGGTGGTGCCGCTCGGCGTGATCGGTGCACTGCTCGCGGCGACGATGCGCGGCCTCGAGAACGACGTGTTCTTCCAGGTCGGCCTGCTGACCACCGTGGGCTTGTCCGCGAAGAACGCGATCCTGATCGTGGAATTCGCGCGCGAACTGCAGATGACGGAGAAGATGGGGCCGATCGAGGCCGCGCTGGAAGCAGCGCGCCTGCGGCTGCGTCCGATCCTGATGACGTCGCTCGCGTTCATTCTCGGCGTGATGCCGCTCGCGATCAGCAACGGCGCGGGTTCGGCGAGCCAGCACGCGATCGGCACGGGCGTGATCGGCGGGATGATCACGGCGACGTTCCTCGCGATCTTCATGATCCCGATGTTCTTCGTGAAGATCCGCGCGATCTTCAGCGGCGAGAAGGAAGACGTCGATCAGGCGCTGCGCCTCGCTCAGGAGCACTCGCACCACGAAGAGAAGCCGGGCAACGGCGACGAAGGCAACAAGGGACAGTGATGATGCAAAAACACGCTTTGACTGCAATCGCGGTCGCGCTCTTTGCCACGGGCTGCACGATGGCGCCGCATTACAAGCGGCCCGACGCGCCCGTCGCACAGGCGTACCCGGCCGGCGGCGTCTATGCGACGCAGCCGGGCGCTGCCGGCGCGCGCAGCGCGAACGGCCAGGCGGCGACCGCCATCGGCTGGCGCGAATTCTTCGTCGATCCGCGCCTGCAGCGGCTGATCGAGATCGCGCTGAAGAACAACCGCGACCTGCGCGTGTCGGTGCTGAACATCGAGGCGGCGCGCGCGCAGTACCAGATCACGCGCGCGGGCCTGTTCCCGACGCTCGACGGCACCGGCACGGGCAGCATCCAGCGCGTGCCGCAGGGCCTGTCGCAGACGGGTGCGCCGTATATCTCGCGCGCCTACAACGTCGGCGTTTCGGCGTCGTGGGAACTCGACCTGTTCGGCCGCGTGCAGAGCCTGAAGGACCAGGCGCTCGCGCAGTACCTGTCGACGTCGTATGCGCGGCAGGCTGCCGAGATCTCGCTCGTGTCGCAGGTCGCGGACCAGTACCTGACGCTGCTGTCCACCGATGACCTGCTGCAGGTCACGGAGAACACGCTGAAGACGGCACAGGCGTCGTACGACCTGACGAAGCTGCAGTTCGACAACGGCACGGGCTCCGAGCTCGAGCTGCGTCAGGCGCAGACGGTCGTCGAGACGGCGCTCGCGAACCAGCAGGCGCAGGCGCGTGCGCGTGCGCAGGCGCTGAACGCGCTGGTGCTGCTGATCGGCGAGCCGCTGCCGGACGATCTGCCGGCGGGCATGCCACTCGATGCGCAGAACCTGCTGACGGACGTGCCGGCCGGTCTGCCGTCCGACCTGCTGACGCGTCGTCCTGACGTGATGCAGGCCGAGCAGACGCTCCTGGCCGCGAACGCGAACATCGGCGCGGCACGCGCGGCGTTCTTCCCGCGTATCTCGCTGACGGGCGCGTTCGGCACCGGCAGCCCGACGCTCGGCGGCCTGTTCAAGGCCGGCACGGCGGCGTGGTCATTCGCGCCGCAGATCACGATGCCGATCTTCGAAGGCGGGCAGAACATCGCGAACCTGAACCTCGCGAACGTGCAGAAGCGTATCGAGATCGCCAACTACGAGAAGGCGATCCAGTCGGCGTTCCGCGAAGTGTCGGACGGGCTGGCTGCACGCGGCACGTACGATCAGCAGATCGCCGCGCTCGAGCGAAACGAGCACGCGCAGCAGCGTCGCTTCGACCTGTCGGACCTGCGCTACAAGAATGGTGTCGACAGCTACCTGTCGGTGCTGACTGCGCAGACCGACCTGTACTCGGCGCAGCAGTCGCTGATCAGCGCGCGTCTGGCACGCTGGACGAACCTGGTCACGCTTTACCGCGCATTGGGCGGCGGCTGGATCCAGCGCGCCGGCGAGACGCCGCGCGCACCGGACGAAACGGTCGACTACGACAAGGCGGCCGCACCGGCGCCTGCGTCGGCAGCGGCGACGAACGGGTAAGCACGAAGGCGGGCAGGGGCGGGCGACCGCTCCGGTTCGCCGAGGTCGCGGTTCTCGGGATACGACAACGCCACGGACGAAAGTCCGTGGCGTTTTTTTGCGGCCAGTTTGGTTTGCAGCGACCGCGGATCGTCATCACCGGCACCACTGCTATCGCCGCCCAACCACTCGCCACAAAGCAAAACGCCACGGCAAGCCGTGGCGTTTTTCCTCTACCGTATCGCGCCATGTTCCGGCGCATCCGGGGCGGATCGATCAGTGATGCACGTCGGCCGGGCGTCCGTCGAAGTCGTGCCCTGCGCGGCGAATCTCGCAACGTGCGTCCTTCTCTGCCTTCACGCCGTTGAACACGATGTTCAGGATCACGGCGGTGGCGGACGCGAGCAGGATGCCGCTGTGCAGGATCGGTGCGAGCGCGGGCGGCAGCTTCGAGAAGAAGTGCGGTGACACGACCGGCACGAGGCCCATCCCGACGCTGACGGCGACGATGAACAGGTTGTGCGAGTTGTCTACGAAGTCGACCTTCGACAGCACCTTGATGCCGTTCGCGGCCACCATCCCGAACATCACGATGCCCGCGCCGCCGAGCACGAACGGCGGCACCGATGCGACGACCTGCGCCATCTTCGGGAACAGGCCGAGCAGCACCAGGATCACGCCGCCCGTCGCGCAGACGAACCGGCTCTTCACGCCCGTCACGCCGATCAGGCCGACGTTCTGCGAGAACGACGTATGCGGAAACGAGTTGAAGATGCCGCCGATCAGCGTGCCGAGGCCGTCGACGCGCAGGCCGCGCACGAGGCGCTCCTGGTTGACCGGGCGATCGACCATGTCGCCGACCGCGAGGAACATGCCGGTCGATTCGATGAACGTGACGAACATCACCGTGACCATCGTCGCGATCGACAGCGGGTCGAAATGCGGCAGGCCGAAGTGGAACGGCATCACGAAACCAACCCACGGTGCGTGCGCGACGCCGTCGGTATTCACGCGACCGATCGCGAACGCGATCACGAAGCCGGCGACGATGCCGAGCAGCACCGAGATGTTCGCGAGGAAGCCGCGGCCGAACTTGTTGATCAGCAGGATCAGCGTGAGCACGAGCAGCGACAGGCCGAGGTAGACGGGGCTGCCGTATTCGGGGTTGCCGACGCCGCCCGCTGCCCAGTTGATCCCGACTTCCATCAGCGAGAGCCCGATCACCGCGATCACGGTGCCGACGACGACCGGCGGAAAGAATCGCAACAGCTTGCCGATCATCGGCGCGAGCACGATGCCGATGATGCCGGCGGCAATGGTCGAGCCGAAGACGTCGAGAATGCCGAGGCCGGGGTTGGTGCCGATCGCGATCATCGGGCCGACGGCCGCGAACGTGCAGCCCATGATGACGGGCAGGCGGATCCCGAAGATCCACAGGCCGAGCGTCTGGATCAGCGTGGCGATACCGCACGAAAACAGATCGGCGCTGATCAGGAACGCGATCTGGTCTTTCGGCAGCTTCAGCGCGCCGCCGACGATAAGCGGCACGGCTACGGCGCCGGCGTACATGACGAGGACGTGCTGCAGACCAAGCGTTACAAGCTTGCCGGTCGGCAGCACCTCATCGCACGGATGGACCGTGTTCGATTGCATCTGTCTCACTCCATGATCTTGTTTTCGGGGTGATACGAAGTTATGCGGAATGGAACATCGCAACAAGAGCACTGGGTTCTATTCCGTTCTTTGCTGGTTCGATATGCCATTTCGGCATGAAACAGGGTGTCGATCATCGGGAAACTGCCGCTGGAGTGAGGTTCCCCGGTTTTATAGCCCTTCAAAATAGTGCATGCCGCCATGTCAAATATCGGCGGCTTTATTGTGTGTATCGCGACCGTGGCATAGTGGAAAAAACGACCGGTGGAAAATCGCGCCGGGTTAACCCGCTGGCGGCCGTTCTGGCGCGTAACGCGTGGCCGGGTGAAACCGATGGTGCGCGGCTGCGTTTTTCACGTCGCCAGGGTGTTAAAAGCGCCGAGCAAGTCGGGCCGCATGTCGCGATCCCGCTATCATCGATATCCGTTCACTCGAATACGCCAACCCGTCATGCGCCTGCTCGGAATCGACCTCGGTACCGGCTCCGTCAAACTCGTCACGCTCGATGCCGATGGCGTCGAGCGCGCGGTTGCGAGCCAACCCTATGCATTGTCGTCGCCGCAGCCGGGCTGGGCCGAAATTGCCCCCGACGTGTGGTGGCAGGCGCTCGTGCGCGCCGCTGCGCGGCTGCCGGCCGGTGAGCGCGCGCAGGTCGCGGCGATCGGCTTCTCCGGCCAGATGCATGGCGTCGTGCTGATCGACGCGGCCGGGCAGCCGGTGCGGCCCGCGCTGTTGTGGCCCGATACGCGCGCGGTGCGCGAAGCGGACGCGGCCGACTGGCCGGACGCGCCGAATCCCGTCGCGCCCGGCATGGCGGGCCCCCTGTTGCGCTGGCTGGCCGCACACGAACCGCACGCGTTGCGGGACGCACGCTGGGCCGTGCAGCCGAAGGACTGGCTGCGCGTCGCGCTGGGCGGCGAGATCGCGGCCGATCCGAGCGATGCATGCGCGACGGCGCTCGCGACGCCGGACGGCGCGTGGGATACGGCGCTGATCGACGCGCTGGGCTTGCCCGTCGACCGGTTCGCACCCGAGCGGGCGTCGGGTGCGCGCTGCGGTGTGCTCGATGCGACGGCCGCGGCGGCACTCGGGCTGCCGGCCGGCGTGCCGCTCGCGACGGGGGCGGCCGATACGGCGTGCGCGGCGCTCGGCAGCGGGCTCGTCGCGGCCGGCGACGCGCTGCTGACCACCGGCAGCGGTGGCCAGATCGTCGTGCTCGCGGACAGGTTGCCGCCCGCACGGCGCGGGCTGCATCGTTATCGCACGGCGGCGGGCGGCGGCTATTACACGATGGCCGCGATGCAGAATGTCGGGCTCGCGCTCGAAGCCGTGCGCGGCTGGCTCGGCTATCCGGGCTGGCCGGATGCGTACGACGACGCGTTCGCCCGGCCGGCGTCGGAGCGGGTCTGCTTCCTGCCGTACCTGACGGGCGAGCGTTCGCCGTGGATGAATCCCGACGCGCGCGGCGGCTGGCTCGGTCTCGGGCTCGGCGACACGCGCGGCGCGATGATGCGCGCTGCGTTCGAGGGCGTCGCGTTCGCGTTGCGCGCGGGGCTCGATGCGATTCGCGATGCGAACCGGGTCGATCCGGTGACGACGCTGCGCCTTGCCGGTGGCGGCTCGGTCGATCCGCGCTGGCGTCAGTTGCTCGCGGATGCGCTCGGCGCGTCGCTCGACGCGGTCGATTGCCCGAACGCCGCGACGCGCGGCGCCGCGCTGCTCGCGGGCGTCGCGATCGGACACTGGCGCGAAGACGCGCTGCGCACGCTGGCGCCGACCGCGTCGCCGGTCGCCGCACCGCACGACGATCGCGCGCTGGCCGCACGCCATGCGCGTTTCGTCGATCTGTATGCGCGAACGGATGCGTGGTTCACGACCGGCGTTTAAATTCGGGCACTTGTCCTGTCGCGACAGCGGTGACGCGTCGCGGCAAGCCGGAGGCTGTTTCCCGCACGCGACGGGCGGCGGGATCGGGGATCATGACGGGCACACTCCGGTATCGCCGTGTCGCGCGGCACGGCTCGACCTGATCACGCACGCGCTGCCGCTCGAGACGCTCCTCGGCGGCGCCGACCCGATGAAGACGGGCGAATCGATTCGCCCGATCGTGCTGTATTGAACGGAAGGGAACTCCATGCTCGAACTCGTTACTTCGCATGCTTGCCACGGTGGCGAGCAACGCTTCTATCGCCACGATTCGAAGGCGATCGGCCTGCCGATGAAGTTCTCGGTGTACCTGCCGCCGCAGGCCGCGCACGGTCGCGTGTCGGCGCTGTTCTATCTCGCGGGGCTCACGTGCACCGAGGAGACGTTCGCGATCAAGGGCGGCGCGCAGCAGTACGCGGCGCAGCACGGCCTCGCGCTCGTGATGCCCGATACGAGCCCGCGCGGCGCGGGCGTGCCGGGCGAGACCGATGCATGGGATTTCGGCGTCGGCGCGGGTTTCTATGTCGACGCGACGCAAGCTCCGTGGTCGACGCATTACCGGATGGAGTCGTACGTGACGGGCGAGTTGCGCGAGCTTGTCGCGGCCGAGTTGCCGATCGACGGCACGCGGCTCGGGATCTTCGGCCACTCGATGGGCGGGCACGGTGCGCTGACGCTCGCGCTGCGTCACCCCGACCTGTACCGATCGGTGTCGGCGTTCGCGCCGATTGCCGCGCCGACGCGTTGCCCGTGGGGCGAGAAGGCGTTCTCGGGCTACCTCGGCGACGATCGCGAAGCGTGGAAGCAGCACGACGCGAGCGAACTCGTCGCGCGCGCGGATGCGCCGAAGTTCGCGGACGGCATCCTCGTCGACCAGGGCCTCGCCGATCAGTTCCTCGCGAACCAGCTGAACCCGGACGTATTCGAAGCCGCGTGCGCGAAGGCCGGCCAGCCGCTGACGCTGCGCCGCCATGCGGGCTACGACCACGGTTACTACTTCATCTCGACGTTCATCGCCGATCACATCGCGCATCACGCACGCGTGCTCTCACTGTGAGCGGGGTGCGGCACGCGTGACCCGCGGTGCGCGCCGCACGTCGCGCGCGCATGCAAAAACGCCGGCGGCCTTTCGGCTACGCCGGCGTTTTGGTTTTCGCCGCTCGACGATCAGTGGCGCCGCAACAGGCTCGCGCCATACACGAGCGCGGACAGCGCGGTGATCCAGAAGCTCGTCGGCCAGTCGGTGTGATACGCGAGCGCGATCCCGGCCCACGCTTCGAACAGCGCGAACAGCGCGGCGAGCAGCACGCCGGTCGACAGCCGCGTCGACACGTTTTGCGCGGCCGCGGCCGGCCCGACCAGCAGCGTGAACACGAGCAGCACGCCGACGATCTGCGTTGCCGCCGCCACCGCGAGCGCGCACACCGCGAGGAACAGCACCGACACCGTGCGCAGCGACACGCCCTTGGCTTCGGCCAGCTCAGGCTGCAGCGACGCGAACAGCAGCGGCCGCGCGATCAGCGCGAGCGCGACGAGGCTCACCGCGCCGATGCCGGCCAGCACCGCGAGCGTGTCGCGGCTGACCGCGAGCACGTTGCCGAACAGCAATGCGGTGACCTGCGTCGCGAACGACGTATAGAAGTGCAGGAACAACAGACCGAAGCCGAGCGCGCCGGACAGGATCACGCCGATCGCGACGTCGCGACCCGCGAGTTTTTCGCCGAGCGCACCCATGCCGATCCCGGCCGCGAGCGTGAAGCCGACCATCCCCCAGATCGGCGAGATGCCGAGCAGCACCGCGCCCGTCGCGCCGGTAAAGCCGACGTGCGACAGCGCATGGCCGGCGAAGGTTTGTCCGCGCAGCACCAGGAAGTAGCCGACGATGCCCGCGAGCACCGCGACGATTCCCGACGCGGCGAACGCGTTGATCATGAAGTCGTATTCAAACATCGTGCGAATGCCCGGGATGAGCGTGTCCGTGGTGGTGATGGCCGTGTCCGCCGCCACCGCCGTGCGAGTGGCCGTCGTCGTCCTCGTGTTCGTGGTCGTGCTTCTCGATCTCGACGTCGCCCGACATCACGAAGATCTTGCCGTTCACGCGCATCACGTCGATCGGCGAGCCGTAGAGCCGCGACAGCACCGGCCTGGTGATGACCTCGTCGACGGTGCCGAGCGCCGCGACGCCGTTGCCGAGATACAGCACGCGGTCGAGCGCGTTCAGCAGCGGATTCAGTTCGTGCGCGGAGAACAGCACGGTGATGCCGAGCTCGCGCTGCACGTTGCGCACGAGTTCGACGACGCCGCGCTGGTGGTTCGGGTCGAGGCTGATCAGCGGTTCGTCGAGCAGCAGCAGCTGCGGATTGCCGAGCAGGCATTGCGCGAGCAGCAGGCGCTGCCGCTCGCCGCCCGACAGCTCCGACAGCGGCCGGCGCGCGAGCGTCGTACCGCCGACGAGGTCGAGCACGCGGTCGACGTCGCGCCGCGTCGCGGCGTTCGTGTGCGGCAGCCCCCAGCGGTGGCCGTCGGCGGCCATCGCGACGAAGTCGTAGCCGCGCATCCGGCGATTCGCGAGTCCGCTCCTGATCTGCGGCATGTAGCCGATCGACGCGTTGCCGCGCGCGACCGGCACGCCGCCGACCGACAGCGTGCCGCCCGTGACGGGCACGAGACCGAGCACCGCGCGCATCAGCGTCGTCTTGCCCGCGCCGTTCGGCCCGAGCACGCCGACGAATTCGCCGGGCTCGATCGAGAAACTCACGTCGCGAAGGATCGTGCGTCCGCCCAGTTCGAGCGTGACGCGATCGAGTGCGAGTGCGTGGGGAGTGTCGGTCATGGTGTTGACTGGGTCACTTCTTGCTGGCGGAAAGCGCGGCCGCGAGCGCGTCGAGCTGGCCGGCCATCCATTGCTGGAAGGTCTTGCCGGCCGGCTGCGTCTCGGTGACGCTCACGCCCGGCACACCGCTGTCGCGCGCGATCTTCAGCAGGCGCTTGGTCATCGGCGCTTCGGCCTGGCTGTTGTAGATCAGCACGCGCACCTGTTTCTTGCGCAGGTCGTTCTCGAACGCGGCGACGTCCTGCGCGCTGGCTTCGGTGTCGTTCATCGTCGCAAGCTGGAAGCGCTGGTTGCGCATGTCGAGGCCGATCGCGTCGGACATGTAGCCGAACACCGGCTCGGTGGCCGTCACCGGCACGCCCTTGTATTGCGCGCGCAGCGCGGCGACCTTGTCGTCGACGGGCTTCAGCGACGCGACGAACTTCTGCAGGTTCGCGTCGTAGTCGGCCTTGTTCGCCGGATCGGCACGGCCGAGCTCGGCCGCGATCGCGCGCGCGGCGGCCGGCATGGTCGCCGGGTCGTACCACAGGTGCGGGTTGTCGCCGGCCTTCTTGCCGACGAGATCCGCCACGACGATCGTCGCGCGCTTCGCCTGCTTCGATGCGCCGAGCAGTTTGCCCATCCACGGATCGTAGTCCGCGCCGTTGTAGATCACGACCTGCGCGTGCTGCAGCGCGCGCGCGGTCTTCGGGCTCGCTTCGAACAGGTGCGGATCCTGGTCGGGATTGCTGAGGATGCTGGTCACCGCGACATGGCGGCCGCCGATCTGCGATGCGACGTCGCCATAGAAATTCTCGGCGGCGACCACATTGACGGTCGCGGCCTGCGCGAAGGCGGGTGAGGCGATCGACAGCGCGGCGGCCGCGGCGGCGAACAGACGAGCAAGCGGCAGGGCACGCCGCGGCGCGCGCTTCAGGGCAATGGACATGAAACTCCTCGTTGGAAGGGGCGGCGCGTGCGCCGCGCGTGTGCGGTGTCAGCGTTGCGCGGGCTTGCCCTTGCAGTGCCCGCACAGGCCGTTCAGCTCGACGACCTGGTGGTGGACTTCGAACCCGTGCGCGGGCGCGCTCGCGGACAGCTGTTTCGCGAGGTCGCTGCCCGGAATCTCGACGGTCTCGCCGCACGAGTCGCAGATCAGGAACTGGCCTTCGTGCGGCACGCCGATCTCGCAGCACGCGAAGAACGCGTTCTTCGATTCGATCCGGTGGATGAAGCCGTGCTCGACGAGGAAATCCAGCGCGCGATAGACGGTCGTCGGCGGCACGCGGCCGCGCTGCGGCTCGAGCTCGGCGAGCAGGTCGTACGCGCCGATCGGGCGCTGCGCGGCCAGCACGCGTTCGTAGACCTGGCGGCGCAGCGGCGTCCACGCGAGCCCGTGCTCGGCGGCGAATGCGTCGGCCCGGGACAGCCGGGCGTCGATGTGCGATGAGGTGGCCATGGCGTGGAGCTGGCAATGAGACGAAGTATCGCGA
The DNA here is from genome assembly GCF_020419685.1 of Burkholderia sp. AU33545. Classification (NCBI taxonomy): domain Bacteria; kingdom Pseudomonadati; phylum Pseudomonadota; class Betaproteobacteria; order Burkholderiales; family Burkholderiaceae; genus Burkholderia; species Burkholderia sp. AU33545. The sequence continues at coordinate 184,632 of NZ_JAIZRQ010000006.1, forward strand.
TGATATAACGTATCTTCTCGTCGTGCAGCCCGAATTCCGCCCCGCGCACCGGCTGTGTCCCCTTCATCGCCGTTTCAGCCGCGCCGCACCCAGCGCGCCGCGCCTTGCCGGGCGCGGTTCTCCGCGCGCCGCTCGGCGCAGTCGTGCCGCAGCGCATCATCGAAAGCCGCCGTGTCGCCTTGACAGCGTGAATCGCGTATCCGATCATTCGACCAACAAGAGAGCAATTGATCGGTCGGCGAGCGTTCGCTCACCTCGCGGCCTTCGTACAGCAGAACGAACCGGAGACAACCAGTGAGACTGGAAGACAAGGTCGCGATCCTGACGGGTGCGGCCAGCGGCATCGGCGAAGCGGTCGCGCAACGCTATCTGGACGAGGGCGCGCGCTGCGTGCTGGTCGACGTGAAGCCCGCGGGCGGTTCGCTCGCACGGCTGATCGAGGCGAACCCCGGCCGCGCGGTGGCCGTCACCGCGGACGTCACGCGACGCGACGATATCGCGCGGATCGTCGCCACCGCCGTCGAGCGGTTCGGCGGCGTCGACATCCTGTTCAACAACGCGGCGCTGTTCGACATGCGCCCGATCCTCGACGAATCCTGGGACGTGTTCGACCGGCTGTTCGCGGTCAACGTGAAAGGGCTGTTCTTCCTGATGCAGGCCGTCGCGCAGCGGATGGTCGAACAGGGGCGCGGCGGCAAGATCGTCAACATGTCGTCGCAGGCCGGGCGTCGCGGCGAGGCGCTCGTTTCGCACTACTGCGCGACCAAGGCCGCGGTGATCAGCTACACGCAGTCGGCCGCGCTCGCGCTCGCGCCGCACCGGATCAACGTGAACGGCATCGCGCCGGGCGTGGTCGACACACCGATGTGGGAGCAGGTCGATGCGCTGTTCGCGCGCTATGAGAACCGGCCGCTCGGCGAGAAGAAGCGGCTCGTTGGCGAAGCCGTGCCGCTCGGCCGGATGGGCGTGCCGGGCGACCTGACGGGCGCCGCGCTGTTCCTCGCGTCGGCCGACGCCGACTACATCACCGCCCAGACGCTGAACGTCGACGGCGGCAACTGGATGAGCTGACATGACGCCGCTCGCACGCGCAACCCGGGCGTCCGCGCCGCGTGCGGCCGCCGCCGCACGAGGGCACGCATGATGGCCGAGATCGTCGTGGCCGGCGAACTGCTGGCCGAATTCGTCGCCGCCGAGCGTGGCCAGGGTTTCGACACGCCGGGCCTGTTCGCGGGCCCGTTTCCGAGCGGTGCGCCGGCGATCTTCGCCGACCAGGCCGCGCGGCTCGGCGCGCGCGTCGCGTATGCGGGCTGCGTCGGCCGCGACGCATTCGGCGACGCGATCGTCGCGCGGCTCGAGCGCGACGGCGTCGACGTCGCGCGCATCCGTCGTGTCGCGCGTCCGACCGGCACCGCGTTCGTCGCGTATCGCGACGATGGTTCACGCAGCTTCGTGTTCAGCCTGTCGACCAGCGCGGCCGCGTGCGTCGACGCATCCGACGTCGACACCGCGATGTTCGACGGTTGCCGCTACTTCCATGTGATGGGCTCGTCGCTGACGAGCGAATCGGCGATCGCGGCCGTCCAGCGCGGCGTGATCGAAGCGGCGCGCGTCGGCGCGAAGGTGTCGTTCGACCCGAACGTGCGGCCCGAGATGCTGAGCTTCCGTCCGATGCGCGCGGCGCTCGACACGATGCTCGCCGCTTGCCATCTGTTTCTGCCGAGCGAGGCCGACCTGCCGTTCTTCTGCGGGCCGCAGCCGGCCGAGCGCGCGATCGCCGGGCTGCTCGCGACGCATCCGCTGCTCGAGCGCGTCGTGCTCAAGCGTGGCGCGGCCGGCAGCGCCGCGTTCGACCGTGCGAGCCGTGTGGACGTGCCGGCCTGGCCGGTCGACGAACTCGATCCGACCGGTGCCGGCGACTGCTTCGGCGGCACGTTGGTCGCGAGCCTCGTCGCCGGCCTGCCGATCGACGTCGCGCTGCGCCGCGCGAACGCGGCCGGCGCGATCGCGGTCACGCGGCGCGGCCCGATGGAGGGCAACAGCAGCGCGACTGAAATCGACCGCTTCCTGACTGAACGAGGTATCGCATGTCCGGCCTGACCCCCGTCGCCGAACGCCCGCGCAACGCGCACGCCGACGCCGTGCTGCGGATGATCTTCGATTCGAACCGCGCGGATGCGCAGCGCGGCATCTATTCGATCTGCAGCGCGCACCGGCTCGTGCTGGAGGCCGCGTGCGAGGCCGCGCGCGCGGACGGCTCGCCGCTCCTGATCGAGGCGACCTGCAACCAGGTGAACCATCTCGGCGGCTACACGGGCATGACGCCCGCCGATTTCCGGCGCGACGTCGATGCGATCGCGCAGCGCTGCGGGCTCGCGCCGTCGGCGCTCGTGCTCGGCGGCGACCATCTGGGCCCGAACCCGTGGCGGCACCGTCGCGCGGCCGATGCGATGCGCGAAGCGGCCGCGATGGTCGCCGCGTATGTCGAAGCCGGGTTCGAGAAGATCCACCTGGACGCGAGCATGGCATGCGCGGACGATCCGGAGCGGCTCGACGACCGGACGATTGCCGCCCGCGCGGCCGAGCTGTGCCGCGCGGCCGAAGACGCGGGGGCGCGCGCCGGCGTTGCGCCCGTCTACGTGATCGGCACCGAGGTGCCGACGCCGGGCGGCGAAGTGGCCGGCGACACGGGCGGCGATGGGATCGCGCGGATCGCGGTCACGCGCAGCGACAGCATCGCCGCGACGCTGGACGCGCATCGCGCCGCATTCGCGGCGGCCGGGCTCGACGACGCATGGACGCGCGTGGTCGCGATTGTCGCGCAGCCGGGCGTCGATTTCGACGATCGCCACGTGCTCGACTACGACAGCGCGAAGGCCGCGTCGCTTGGCGCGAGCATCCTGCGCACGCCGCGCCTCGTGTTCGAAGCGCATTCGACCGACTACCAGACCGAAGGCGCACTCGCCGCGCTCGTGCGCGACCACTTCGCGGTGCTGAAGGTTGGGCCCGCGCTGACCTTCGCGTTGCGCGAGGCGCTGTTCGCGCTCACCTTCATCGAGGACGCGCTGATCGTCGACGTCGCGCAGCGCTCGCGGTTGCGCGACGTGGTCGACGCCGCGATGCGCGCGCAACCCGAGCACTGGGCGCCGTATTACCGCGGCGACGAAACCGAGCAGCGGCTCGCGCGCCAGTTCAGCTACAGCGACCGGATCCGCTACTACTGGCTGCAGCCGGCCGTCGCGGCGGCGGTCGAGCAGTTGTTCGACAACCTTGCGCGGCAGCCCGTGCCCGAGACGCTCGTCGCGCAGTGGCTGCCGGACGTGTACGCGGCTTGCCGCGCGGGCGGCCTCGCGAGAGAGCCGCGCGCATGGGTGCGCCACCGGATACGCGACGTGATCGCGCACTATGCGCGCGCGTGCGGGATGCAGCGGCCGTCGTGACGGGCCGCGAAGGAAACACGGCAACACGAAACAAGCAATACGCAATACGCAACACCGACGACAGTTCGAACAATCACAGGAGACATGCCATGCAACGAAAGATGCTCGATGCCGCCGCACGCTGCTTCGCCGGAGCCGCGCTCGCGACGGCTGCGTGCGCGGCGTCGGCCGGCACGCTGACGATCGCGACGCTGAACAACCCGGACATGATCGAGTTGAAGAAGCTGTCGCCGGCGTTCGAGAAGGCGAACCCGGACATCAAGCTGAACTGGGTGATCCTCGAGGAAAACGTGCTGCGCCAGCGCGCGACCACCGACATCACGACCGGCAGCGGCCAGTTCGACGTGATGGCGATCGGCACGTATGAAACGCCGCAGTGGGGCAAGCGCGGCTGGCTCGCGCCGATGACCGGGCTGCCCGCCGACTACGACCTGAACGACATCGTGAAGACCGCGCGCGACAGCCTGTCGTACAACGGCCAGCTGTATGCGCTGCCGTTCTACGTCGAAAGCTCGATGACGTTCTACCGCAAGGACCTGTTCGCGGCGAAGGGGCTGAAGATGCCCGACCAGCCGACCTACGACCAGATCGCCGAATTCGCGGACAAGCTCACCGACAAGTCGAAGGGTACCTACGGCATCTGCCTGCGCGGCAAGGCCGGGTGGGGCGAGAACATGGCGTACGTGTCGACGGTCGTGAACACGTTCGGCGGGCGCTGGTTTGACGAGAACTGGAACGCGCAGCTGACGTCGCCGGAATGGAAGAAGGCGATCAATTTCTACGTGAACCTGCTGAAGAAGGACGGCCCGCCGGGAGCGAGCTCGAACGGCTTCAACGAGAACCTGACCCTGACCGCATCGGGCAAGTGCGCGATGTGGATCGACGCGACGGTCGCGGCCGGGATGCTCTATAACAAACAGCAGTCTCAGGTCGCCGACAAGGTCGGCTTCGCGGCCGCGCCGGTTGCCGCCACGCCGAAGGGCTCGCACTGGCTGTGGGCGTGGGCACTGGCCGTGCCGAAGACGTCGAAGCAGCAAGATGCCGCGCGCAAGTTCATCGCGTGGGCGACGTCGAAGCAGTACATCGAGATGGTCGGCAAGGACGAAGGCTGGGCGTCGGTGCCGCCGGGTACGCGCGCGTCGACCTACCAGCGCCCCGAGTACAAGGCCGCCGCGCCGTTCTCGGACTTCGTGCTGAAGGCGATCGAGACGGCCGACCCGAACGATCCGTCGCTGAAGAAGGTGCCGTACACGGGCGTGCAGTACGTCGGGATTCCTGAATTCCAGTCGTTCGGCACGGTGGTCGGGCAGGCGATCGCGGGTGCGGTGGCCGGCCAGATGACGGTCGACCAGGCGCTCGCCGCCGGGCAGGCCGCCGCCGATCGCGCGGTGCGCCAGGCCGGCTACAAGAAGTAACGCGGCCCCCGCCGTGCGCGCCGCCGCGCACGGTGCACGTCGCCGAAGCAGACAGGGCGGGCGGCCATTCGCGCCCGCGCCTCAACCGGAGGGACTCCGATCATGCGTCATTTGCGTCTTCCCCTGAGCCACGCACCGTCGGTCGGCGATGCGTCGTCGCCGCCGGGCGCGCCGCGCCGCGCGCGCGGCGGCGCCAGCTGGCTGGTGTCACCGTCCGTCGCGGTGCTGCTGCTGTGGATGTCGATCCCGCTCGCGATGACGATCTGGTATTCGTTCTCGCGCTACAACCTGCTGAACCCGGACGTGAAGGGCTTCGCCGGGTTCGACAACTACCGCTTCCTCGCGACCGATCCGTCGTTCCTGCCCGCGATCTGGCACACGCTCGTGCTGATCGGCGCGGTGCTCGCGATCACCGTGGTCGGCGGCGTGCTGATGGCCGTGCTGTTCGACCGCAAGTTCTACGGGCAGGGCGTGGCGCGCCTGCTCGTGATCGCGCCGTTCTTCGTGATGCCAACGGTCGCCGCGTTGATCTGGAAGAACATGATCCTTCATCCGGTGTACGGGCTCGTCGCGAACGCGATGCGTGCGTTCGGGATGACGCCGATCGACTGGTTCGCCGACTACCCGCTCACCGCCGTGATCATCATCGTCGCCTGGCAGTGGCTGCCGTTCGCGTTCCTGATCCTGTTCACCGCGATCCAGTCGCTCGACCAGGAGCAGAAGGAAGCCGCGCGCATCGACGGCGCGGGCCCGATCGCGATGTTCTTCTACATCACGCTGCCGCACCTGAAGCGCGCGATCGCCGTGGTCGTGATGATGGAGACGATCTTCCTGCTGTCGATCTTCGCGGAGATCTACACGACGACGGGCGGCGGCCCCGGCAACGCGACGACCAACCTGTCGTACCTGATCTATGCGCTTGGCCTGCAGCAGTTCGACGTCGGCCTCGCATCCGCGGGCGGGATCATCGCCGTCGTGGTTGCGAACGTCGTGTCGTTCTTCCTGGTGCGGATGCTCGCGCGCAACCTGAAGGGAGAGTACGAGAAATGAGCGACCTGACCTTCGAAGGCCGGCGCGCGCCGGCCCCGTTCGACCGCGTGCGGCGCGCGCTGCCCGGCACGCTCGCGTGGCTGCTGGCGCTGCTGCTGTTCTTTCCGATCTTCTGGATGGCGATCACCGCATTCAAGACCGAGCAGCAGGCGTATGCGTCGACGCTGTTCTTCATGCCGACGCTCGACAGCTTCCGCGAGGTGTTCGCGCGCAGCAACTACTTCGCGTTCGCGTGGAATTCGGTGCTGATTTCGGCCGGCGTCACGGTGATCTCGCTGCTGTTCGCGGTGCCGGCGGCTTACGCGATGGCGTTCTTCCCGAACCACCGCACGCAGAAGGTGCTGCTGTGGATGCTGTCGACGAAGATGATGCCGTCGGTCGGCGTGCTCGTGCCGATCTACCTGCTGTGGAAGAACGCGGGGCTGCTCGATACCGTGTCGGGCCTGGTGATCGTCTACACGCTGATCAACCTGCCGATCGCGGTGTGGATGACCTTCACATACTTCAACGAAATCCCGAAGGACATCCTCGAAGCGGGCCGCATCGACGGTGCGTCGACGTGGCAGGAGATCGTCTACCTGCTGATGCCGATGGCGCTGCCGGGTCTCGCGTCCACCTCGCTCCTGCTCGTGATCCTGTCGTGGAACGAGGCGTTCTGGAGCATCAACCTGTCGAGCTCGAACGCCGCGCCGCTGACCGTGTTCATCGCGTCGTACTCGAGTCCGGAGGGGCTGTTCTGGGCGAAGCTGTCCGCAGCTTCGTTGCTGGCCGTCGCGCCGATCCTGATCGTCGGCTGGCTGTCGCAGAAGCAGCTCGTGCGCGGGCTCACGTTCGGGGCGGTCAAATGAGCGCGGCCGGCGAAGGCATGGGTGGAAAAGGCGCGGTCGGCCACGGGATGAACGTGTTGATCTGCGATTGCGACGGCGTGCTGATCGACAGCGAGGCCGTCGCCGCCGACGTGATCGTGCGCGAGCTGGACGCGCGCTGGCCGGGCGTCGACGCGCGGCCGGCCGTGATGCCGCTGCTCGGGCTGCGCATCGAGCGCGTGCTGGCCGGCGCGAGCGAGGCGGTCGGCCGCACGCTGACGGCGGGCGACGTCGATGCGATCCGCCGCGCGGTCGAGGCGGCGGCCGTCAACGCGCCGATGGTCGACGGCATCGATGCGGCACTCGCCGCGATCGGTCTGACGACGGCATGCGCGAGCAACAGCTACCGCGCATACGTCGAGGCGGCGCTCACCCGCACTGGCCTCGCGCGCTTCTTCGGCGACCGGCTGTTCTGCGCGGACGCCGTCGCCAGGCCGAAGCCCGCGCCCGACGTGTATCTCGCGGCCGCACACGCGCTCGGCGCGGTGCCCGCGCAATGCCTCGTCGTCGAGGACAGCGTGACCGGCATCACCGCGGCCGCCGCGGCCGGCATGACCGTGCTCGGCTTCATCGGCGGCGGGCATGCGTCGGCCGCGCAGATCGACGCGCTGCGCGGGATCGGCGCGCGTCACGTATTCGACGACATGCACGAACTGCCCGGCTACGTCGCGCGCTGGCAGGCGACCGGTGCCGTGCTGCCGAACTAACCTGGCAAGATTGCGCGCCGCGTCGAACGCGGCGCATCACGAACGAACGGAGACAGATCATGGCAAGCGTGCTCCTGCGCAACATCGCGAAGCGCTACGACGACACCGAAGTGCTGCGCAACGTGAACCTCGACATCGCCGACGGCGAATTCGTCGTGTTCGTCGGGCCGAGCGGCTGCGGCAAATCCACGCTGATGCGGATGATCGCCGGCCTCGAGGACATCTCGAGCGGCGATCTGCTGATCGACGGCGCGAAGGTCAACGACGTGCCGAGCGCGAAGCGCGGCATCGCGATGGTGTTCCAGTCGTATGCGCTGTACCCGCACATGACGCTGTACGACAACATGGCGTTCGGCCTGAAGCTCGCCGGCGCGAAGAAGCCCGAGATCGACCAGGCGGTGAAGCAGGCCGCGAAGATCCTGCACATCGATCACCTGCTCGACCGCAAGCCGAAGCAGCTGTCGGGCGGCCAGCGACAGCGCGTCGCGATCGGCCGCGCGATCACGCGCAAGCCGAAGGTGTTCCTGTTCGACGAGCCGTTGTCGAACCTCGACGCGGCGCTGCGCGTGAAGATGCGACTGGAATTCGCGCGGCTGCACGACGAGCTGAAGACGACGATGATCTACGTGACGCACGACCAGGTCGAGGCGATGACGCTCGCCGACAAGATCGTCGTGCTGTCGGGCGGCGCGGTGCAGCAGGTCGGCACGCCGAACGCGCTGTATCACGCGCCGGCGAACCTGTTCGTCGCGGGCTTCATCGGCTCGCCGAAGATGAACTTCCTGAAGGGCACCGTCGAGTCGGTCGATGCGACCGACGTGCTCGTGCGTTTCGACAGCGGCGAGACGCAACGCGTCGCGGTCGATGCGGCGGGGCTGCAGCGCGGTGCGGCGGTGACTGTCGGCGTGCGGCCCGAGCACCTTCTGGTGGGCACGGCAGCCGCGGGCGTTGCCGCGCGGACGATGGCCGTCGAGTCGCTCGGCGATGCCGCGTATCTGTATGCGGAGTCGGCGGTCGCGCCCGACGGCCTGATCGCGCGGATTCCGCCGCTCGACACGTATCGCACCGGCGAGGCGCTGCACGTGCACGCGCAGGCCGAGCACTGCCATCTGTTCGACGAACACGGGCAGGCGTTGCGCCGGCTGAGCGCGCACGCGAAGGCGGCGTGACGGCCGGCCTCGGTCAGAGGTGCAGGTGCGCGGCCATGTAATCGACGAATGCGCGCAGCTTCGGCGTCGGATGGCGGCCTGACGGCCACAGCGCGTAGAACGGCGTGCGGCTCGCGACGTGTTCGTCGAGCACCGCGCGCAGCGCGCCGTCGTCAAACCGCGCATGAAGAATTCGGGCAGGCACGCGTTTCCGGCGCCGCGCGCGGCCTGAACGTTCGACCGCGGCGTCAGTCCGCCTTCGCGTCGAGCGCGGCGCGCGCGCAGGTCTCGTCGGTGACGAGCCCCGACAGCCAGCCGCCGCGCAACGCGGCGATCACGGCGTCGCGCTTCTTCGGGCCGCCGGCGAACGCGATCGTCGGGCGCTTCGGCGGCGTGTCGAGCGCGACGCTCGTGACGCGCGCGCTGGTCGACACGTCGACCAGCTTGCCCTGCGCATCGATCGGCACGCCGAGCAGTTCGGCCACCGCGCCGCGCGCGGTCATCTCGTCGCGTTCCTGTTCGGTGATGAAGCCGTCCTCGTAGAGCGGGCAGTGCGGGCCGATGTTGCCGATCCCGACGAACGCGACGTCGGCCTGCGCCGACAGCGCGTCGACGATCCGGTACAGCCGGTGATTGCACCATTGCGCGCGCTCGGCGTCGCTGTCGGCGAACAGCGGCGCGGGCAGCAGGAAGTGCTTGCCGCCGGTTTTTTCGGAAATGTACTGCGCGACGTCGTAGCGGTTCGACGAACCGTCGGCCGCGATCGCGCCGACCATCGACACGAGCCGGTGCTGCGGCCGCTCGATCTGCGCGATCTGCGCGACCACGGCCTTCAGCGTCCGGCCGCTGCTGACGGCGATCACCATCGGTCGCGTCTCGTTCAGGTAGCGCTCCATCACCTGCGCGCCGGCGACTGCGAGCTTGCGGTCGATCGCTTCCGGCGCGTCGGCATCGACGGGCACGACTTCGCACATCGCGAGCCCGTAGCGCTTCGACAGCTGCGCGCCGAGGTCGAGACAGTCGGCGAGCTGATGATCGACGCGCACGCGGATCAGATTTTTCTCGACCGCGAACGCGACGAGGCGCTGCGCGACCGGGCGCGACACCTGCAGCTTCTCGGCGATTTCGTTCTGCGTGTCGCCCGCGACGTAGTAGAGCCACGCGGCACGCGTGGCGAGATCGAGTTTTTCTGAGGACTTGGACACGATAGCGGTTCGGTTCGGATCTGGGCCGGCCGTCGGGCGGCGCAACGGGCATCCACTGTAACGCATGCCGGGTGCGCGGCCGACGGCCGCTGCGCGTCGCCGCTTACGCGAGCCGCGCGCGCGACGGTTCGTAAAGCGGGCGCACGTGGCGATACAGCGCGCGGAACGAGTCGAGGCGCTCGCGCAGCAGCGTATGACGGCCGGCATCGGGCGCGTATTCGGCGCGCACCGGCGGCTTGGTCAGCACGGCATGCGGATCGCCGCCGACGGCGAGCCAGCCCAGGCGTGCGGCGCCGAGCGCTGCACCGGTTTCACCGCCACCATGCTGGCACGTGCGCACGTTCAGTGCGTCGGCGATCAGCTGTGCCCAGAACGCGCTGCGCGCGCCGCCGCCGATCAGCGACAGACGGTCGGTTTCGACGCCGGCCGCATGCAGCGCGTCGAGGCCGTCCGCGAGGCCGAGCGTCACGCCTTCGAGCACCGCGTAGCCGAGGTGCGCGCGTTCGGTCGCATGCGTCATCCCGAAGAACACGCCCTGCGCATAAGGATCGTTGTGCGGCGTGCGTTCGCCGGACAGGTAGGGCAGGAACAGCGGCGCCGTCGCGAGCGCGTCGGCGTCGAGCGCCTCGATTTCGGCGAGCAGCGCCGGCTCGTCCGTGCCCGTCAGCTTGCAGACCCAGCGCAGGCAGCTCGCGGCCGACAGCACGACGCTCATCAGTTGCCAGCGATCGGGAATCGCGTGGCAGAACGCATGCACGGCCGATGCGGAGTTCGGCATGAAGCGGTCGCCGACCACGCTCAGCACGCCCGACGTGCCGAGCGACACGAAGCCGTCGCCCGCGTGGATCGCGCCGATGCCGAGCGCGCTGGTCGCGTTGTCGCCGCCGCCGCCTGCCACCACGACGGCCTCCGACAGCCCAAGCTCGCGCGCGAGATCTGCGCGCAGCGTGCCGGACGGCGCGTTGCCTTCCACGATGCGCGGCATCTGCCCGCGCGTCATGTCGCACGCGGCGAGCAGCGCGTCGGACCAATCGCGGCGCGCGACGTCGAGCCACAGCGTGCCGGCCGCGTCGGACGGGTCGGACACCTTCGCGCCGGTCAGACGGAAACGCAGGTAGTCCTTCGGCATCAGCACGCACGCGGTCGCCGCGAACACGTCGGGCTCGTGCTTCGCGACCCACAGCAGTTTCGGCGCGGTGAAGCCGGGCATCGCCAGGTTGCCGGCCAGTGCATGCAGATCGGGGGCGCGTTCGGTGAGCAGCGCGCATTCGTCGGCGCTGCGCATATCGTTCCACAGGATCGCGGGGCGCAGCACGCGGTCATCGCGGCCGAGCAGCACCGCGCCGTGCATCTGGCCCGACAGGCCGATCCCGCGCACCTGCGCGAATGCCTGCGGATGCCGTTCGCGCAGCGCCGCGAGCGCGGCGAGCGTGCCTCGCCACCAGTCCTCCGGATGCTGTTCCGCCCAGCGCGGGTGCGGCCGCGACACGCTGAACGGCGTGCCCGCGGTGCCGACCACCGTACCGTCCGGGGCAAGCAGCAGCACCTTCACTTCCGAGGTGCCGAGGTCGATGCCGAGATACATGAGCGATCCGTTCCGTCAGTGGGGAGCCGCTACTTTAGCCGCACGCATGCGCACCTGCCAACGCAGGTTCGCCCGGATGCGCGGCCGCGGGCCGTCCCGCTTCAGCGCTGCGCGAGCCATGCGTCGACGCGGGCGAGCCCGGCGCGCAGCGCTTCGAACAGTGCCGCGTTGCCGGCGAGCGAGCCCCACAGCGCGCGGCTTGCGCACAGCGCGACGACCGGGTCGTCGGCTTCGACGATCGCGCGCGCGGCGCCGTCGTCCATCACGCCGTCCTGGTACGCATACGGCAGCAAGCCTCGCGCCCAGCGTTCGAGAAAGCGCAGGAACAGCGCCGGCAACACGGCGGTGGCGACCGGCGCCGCGCCGCGTGCGAGCGATTCGACGAACGTCGGCGCGATGAAGCCGGGAATCTTCGAGAAGCCGTCGGCCGCGACGCGCTGGTTCGTGTCGAGCACGTACGGGTTGCCGAAGCGTTCGAGCACGACGTCGCGGTAGCGTTCGAGATCGAGCGGGCTCGGGCTGAGACACGGGATCACGTCCTGCGTCACGTAGTCGTGCGCGAACCGGCGGATCGCCGCGTCGTGCGTGCCCTCGTGGATGTACGTGTAGCCCGCGAGCGTGCCGGCCCACGCGATGCAACTGTGCGTCGCGTTGAGGATGCGGATCTTCGCTTCCTCGTACGGGTGCACGTCGTCCACCAGCTCCGCGCCGGCCAGCTCCCAGCGCGGCCGGCCGGCCGCGAAGCGGTCCTCGATCACCCACTGGATGAACGATTCGCCCATCACCGGGCATGCGTCGTCGACGCCGGTGGCCGCGCGCACGCGCTCGCGCACGTCGGCGGTCGGGCGCGGCGTGATGCGGTCGACCATCGCGCTCGGCGTCGCGACGTGCGCATCGAACCACGCGAGCAGGCCGTCCTCGCCGCGCCGTTCGAGGAATTCGCGCATGCCCGCGCGAAAGCGCGCGCCGTTGTTGCGCAGGTTGTCGCAGCTCTGCAGCGTGAGCGGGCCCGCGCCGCGCTTCACGCGCTCGGCAAGCAGCGCCGCGAGCGCGCCGTACAGCGTCGTGCGCGCGCCCTGCAGGTCGGCCGCGAGATCGGCGTTCGCGAGGTCGAGCCGGTTGTGTTCGTCGAGGTAGTAGCCGCCTTCGGTCACGGTGAACGACACGATCCGGCATGCCGGGTCGGCGCCGGCGTCGATCAGCGCGGCGAGGTCGATCGACCACGGCAGCACGCGCGAGATCGCGCGGACCGTCTCGTATGCGCGCTCGCCCTGCGGCGTGACGGTTTCGAGCGTGTACGCGCCGTGCTGCGCGGCGAGCGCGTCCATCGTCGCGCGCATGTCGTCGCGGATGTTGCCGACGGTCAGCGACCAGCGTTCGTCGGCCGGCACGGCCGCGTTCACGCGATGCAGATACCACGCCTGGTGCGCGCGGTGGAAAGAGCCCGCGCCAATGTGCAGCAGCACGGGCGCGCGGGCGGAGGACGATTCGCTCATCCGGTGTCTCCTGTTCGTGCCAGTCTTTCCTGTTGAATACGATCATTTGCTCTTTGTGTGAGCGAATGATCGTATTCGGGCGAACGAAAGTCAAGGCGGGACACGGCATTTCGATGGTGCGCTGCGGCGGCGCGCGCGGCGCGAAAGGGGGAGCGGTATCAGCGGCCTTCGCGTGTGAGCGCGACGAGTTCGTCGAGCAGCTTGCCGGCCGGCCCCGGCAGGATCCCGTGGCGGCGCCGGAACGCGGTGAGCGTGCGCACCGCGACGACCTCGCGCACCGGCAGCGTGTCGATCGTGCCGGCGCGCTGTTCGGCGCCGTACATCGGTTCGGCCATCCAGCTCAGGAAGCCCGCATGCGCGACGAGGCTCTTCAGCGTCGTGACCGAGCGTGTTTCGACCGCGATGTCGGGAAGGGCAAGCCCGTGCGCGTCGAAGGTTGCGCGCATGTGGTCGAACGGCGCGGTGCCGCGCGGCGGAATCGCCCAGCGCGCGTGCAGCGTGTCGGCGAGCGTCGGCGCGCGGCCGAGCGCGCGCAGCGGATGGTGCGGCGCCGCAACGATATGGCTGCGATCTTCCCAGCGGCACTCGGGAATCGCGACGATCTCGTCGGTGTCGGGCCCGTGCGCGGACAGCGCGAGATCGATCTCATGCTTGTTCAGCCCTTCCGCGAGCCGATCCCACACGCCTTCGAGAATCTCGACACGCAGGTTCGGCCAGCGGTCGAGCACGCGGCCGACCGCGACCGGCAGCACGAGGCTCGCGATGCTGCCCACCGCGCCGACCTTGATCGTGCCCTTCGCGAAGCCGCGCATCGCGTCGAGCTCCTCGCGCGCATGCTCGGCCTCGTGCTGCAGCAGCGTCGCGTGCGGCAGCAGCGCCTCGCCGAACGCCGTCAGCTGCACGCCTTTCGAATGGCGCTCGAACAGCGGCGCGCCGACCTGATCCTCGAGCCGCTTCAGGATCCGGCTCAGCGCCGGCTGGGTCACGTGCAGCGCGTCGGCCGCGCGGCCGAGGCTGCCGCACGCGACGATGGTCGTGAATGCGCGCAATTGCCGGAGATCGAAAGTCATGCCGAACCGTAATGGCTTTTCGCAAAAAATACAGTATCCGTGAATGGCTCGCGCTTCGATACTGTGGAAACCGCCAAGCCACCGAGGAGACGCCCGAGCATGTCCGGCACCCCGTCCCATTCCGCCGCACCGGCCGCCCCGATCACCGTCCGCGATGCCGTCATCGACCTGTTTCGCCAGTTCGGCATCGATTGCGTGTTCGGCAATCCTGGCTCGACCGAGCTGCCGATGTTTCGCGATTTCCCCGCCGATTTCCGCTACGTGCTCGGCTTGCAGGAGGCCGTCGTGGTCGGGATGGCGGACGGTCATGCGCAGGCCACCGGCAACGCGGCGGTCGTCAACCTGCATTCGGCGGCCGGCGTCGGCAACGCGATGGGCAACCTGTTCACCGCGTTCAGGAACCGCACGCCGCTGGTCGTCACCGCGGGCCAGCAGGCACGCGCGATCCTGCCGTTCGATCCGTTTCTCGGTGCGACGCAGGCCGCCGAGCTGCCGAAGCCGTACGTGAAATGGAGCATCGAGCCCGCGCGTGCGCAGGACGTGCCGGCCGCGATCGCGCGGGCGTACCGGATCGCGATGCAGGAGCCGCGCGGGCCGGTGTTCGTGTCGATCCCGGTCGACGACTGGGACCAACCGGCCGAGCTGCTGCCGCGCCGTGACGTGAGCAGCGTCGTGCGGCCCGATCCCGATGCGCTCGCGCGGCTCGGCGACGCGCTCGATGCCGCGCGGCGTCCCGCGCTGGTGGTCGGCGCGGCCGTCGATCGGGCCGGTGCGTGGGACGACGTCGTGCGGCTCGCCGAGCGGCACCGGGTCAGCGTGTACGTCGCGCCGATGTCGGGGCGCTGCAGCTTTCCCGAGGATCATCCGCTGTTCGCCGGCTTCCTGCCCGCGATCCGCGAGAAGATCGTCGCGCGGCTCGACGGGCACGACCTCGTGTTCGCGTTCGGCGCGCCCGCGTTCACCTATCACATCGAGGGCTGCGGCCCGCACATGCCACCGGGCGCCAAGCTCGTGCAGCTCGTCGACGATCCAGGCATCGCCGCATGGACGCCGTCGGGCGACGCGGTCGTCGGCAACCTGCGGCTCGCGGCACGCGATCTGCTGGCCCGGCCGGCGCCGCGCGAGCGGCCGATGCCCGCGCCGCGGCCGATGCGCCCGCGCGCCGAAGCGCCGGCCGCCGGCGAACGGATGTCGGTGGCATTCGCGCTGCAGACGCTCGACGACGTGCGCGACGCACACGACATCGTCGTCGAGGAAGCGCCGAGCGCGCGGCCGGTGATGCAGGCGCACCTGCCGTTCACGCGCAGCGGCACGTTCTACACGATGGACAGCGGCGGGCTCGGCTACGGGATGCCGGCCGCGGTTGGCGTCGCGCTCGCGCGGCCGGGACGGCGCGTGATCGGGCTGATCGGCGACGGGTCGAGCCTCTATTCGATCCAGGCATTGTGGAGCGCCGCGCAGCTGAAGCTACCGATCACGTTCGTGATCCTGAATAATCGGCGCTATGCGGCGCTGCAGGATTTCGCGCCGGTGTTCGGCTTCGGTCCTGACGATCCGGTGCAGGGCACCGATCTGCCCGACCTGGATTTCGTCGCGCTCGCGCAAGGGATGGGGTGCCGCGGCATCCGCGTCGCCGATGCCGCTCGCCTGCACGAAACGCTGACCGACGCGCTGCGGGCCGATACGCCGGTCGTCGTCGACGTCGAAGTTGCCTGACGCGCGTTGCGCGTCCTTCCGGAGAATCCATGCAAACCGTATCGATGCTGATCGGCGGCGAACGCCGCCAGTCGTCCAGCGGCGCGACCTTCGTGCGCCGTAACCCGCTCGACGGCGAAGTCGCGTCGGTCGCGCCCGCGGGCACGGTCGACGATGCGCGCGCGGCGGCCGACGCAGCCGCTCGCGCGTTTCCTGAATGGGCCGCGCTCGGCCCCGGCGCGCGCCGCGCGCTGCTGCTGAAGGCTGCCGCCGCGCTCGAGGCGAAGCACGAGCAGTTCGTCGCCGCGATGGCGGCGGAAACCGGCGCGTCGGCGCTGTGGGCAGGCTTCAACGTGCACCTTGCCGCGAGCGGGCTCGTCGAGGCCGCGTCGCTGACCACGCAGACCGGCGGCGAGCTGATCCCGTCCGACGTGCCCGGCTCGCTGGCGATGGGCGTGCGGCAGCCGGCCGGCGTGGTGCTCGGCATCGCACCGTGGAACGCGCCGGTGATCCTCGCGGCCCGTGCGCTCGCGCTGCCGCTCGCTTGCGGCAACACGGTCGTGCTGAAGGGCTCCGAGCTGTGCCCCGTCACGCACGGGCTGATCGTCGAGGCGCTGCAGGAGGCCGGGCTGCCGCCGGGCGTCGTCAACTTCGTGACGAACGCGCCCGACGACGCGGGTGCCGTCGTCGATGCGCTGATCGCACATCCGGCCGTGCGCCGCGTGAATTTCACCGGCTCGACGCGCGTCGGGCGAATCGTCGCCGAAGCGTGCGCGCGTCATCTGAAACCGTCGGTGCTCGAACTCGGCGGCAAGGCGCCGTTCGTCGTGCTCGACGATGCGGATCTCGATGCGGCGGTCGCGGCGGCGGCATTCGGCGCATTCGCGAATTCCGGACAGATCTGCATGTCGACCGAGCGGATCGTCGTCGATGCGTCGATCGCCGACGCATTCGTCGCGAAGCTCGCCGCCAAGGCCGCGTCGCTGCTGCTTGGCGATCCGCGCCAAGGGCAGGTCGTGCTCGGTTCGCTGATCGACATGAAGGCCGTCGAGCGCTGCAACGCGCTGATCGACGATGCGCTCGCGCACGGCGCGACGCTGCTGTGCGGCGGCAAGTCGGACAGCACGCTGTTCCCGGCGACGCTGCTCGATCACGTGACGCCCGCGATGCGGATCTACGCGGAGGAGTCGTTCGGGCCGGTGAAGGGCATCGTGCGGGTCGACGGCGAGGCGGCCGCGATCCGCTGCGCGAACGACAACGCGTTCGGGCTGGCTTCGGCCGTGTTCAGCCGCGACGTCGCCCGCGCGATGCGGGTCGCGGCGCGCATCGAATCGGGCATCTGCCACGTGAACGGCCCGACCGTGCACGACGAGGCGCAAATGCCGTTCGGCGGCGTGAAGGACAGCGGCTTCGGCCACTTCGGCGGCAAGGCCGGCATTGCCGCGTTCACGGACCTGCGCTGGATCACCGTGCAGACCGCGCCGCGCCAGTATCCATTCTGAGAGGCCGCCGACGATGAAGATTGCGATTCTCGGTGCCGGTGCGATGGGCTCGCTGTTCGGGGCGCTGCTGGCGGAGCACGGCGAGGCCGTCACGCTGATCGACGTGAACGATGCGCATCTCGATGCGATCCGTCGCGACGGGCTGCGCATCGACGACGATCGCGGCGAACGCCACATCCGCGCGCTGCAGGCCGTCCGGCCAGAAACGGCGAATGCGCAGGCAAGTGCATCGCCCGACATACCGTTCGATCTGCTGATCGTTTTCACGAAATCGCTGCACACGCGTGCGGCGCTCGAAGGCGTGCGCGCATTACTGACCTCACGTACGTACGTGCTGACGCTGCAGAACGGCCTCGGCAACGTCGAGACGCTGAACGCGTTCGTGCCGCTCGAACGGATTCTGGTCGGCGTCACGACGTGGCCGGCCGACTTCGCCGGCGCCGGACACGTGCGCTCGCACGGTGCCGGCGCGATCCGCATGATGACGGCCGACGGCGCGGCGCGCCCGTTCGCGGCGGCAGTGGCCGACGCGCTGTCGCGTGCCGGGCTCGCGTGTTCGCTCGATGCCGACGTGTGGGCCGCGATCTGGGAGAAGGTCGCGTTCAACGCGGCGCTCAACACGCTGTGTGCGGCGACGGGCTGCACGGTCGACCAGCTCCGCCGTGAACCTGACGGCCCACGGCTCGCGCTCGCGATCGCGGCGGAGACGGCCGCCGTCGCGCGCGCGAAAGGCATCGCGGTGGACGGCGAACGCATCGCGCGCAACGTCGAGCATGCGATCCACGCGCATCGCGGCCATCGACCGTCGATGCTGCAGGACGTGCTCGCGGGCCGCCGCACCGAGATCGACGCGATCAGCGGCAAGGTCGTCGCGGCCGCGCGCGAGACGGGTATCGCGGTGCCGCATACCGATACGCTGCTCGCACTCGTCAGGCTGATCGACGCGCGGCGCGACTGAGCATCACGCCGGCGGCGGGCTTGCGCCGCATGACGATACGGCCGCGCCGCATGCAGCCGATGTCGCCGGATCGGGTTGGATTGGACAAGACGCGGGGGCGGCGCCGATGCACGGACGCCGACCGACCCTGCAGCACGAGATCCGGGCACGCGCAAGCGCCAGCCCGGGCAACTGGAGACGCCATGAAAGTCATCGAATGCCGTTGCCTCGCCGCGCGCCGTGCGCGCCCCTTGCCGCCGACGCGTGGCGCACGGGAGGTCGCATGAGCATGCGCGACGGATTGAAGCCGCCCCCGGTCGACATCGGCGCGACGCTTGACGACGGACCGTTCACGACGATGCAGCGTTGCGTGGTGCTGCTCGCCGCGCTTGCGATCGTGCTCGACGGCTTCGACGGGCAGTTGATCGGTTTCGCGATTCCGGTGCTGATCCGCGAATGGGGGATCACGCGCGGCGCGTTCGCGCCGGCGGTGGCCGCCGGGCTGATCGGGATGGGCATCGGCAGCGCGTGCGCGGGCATCGTCGCGGACCGTTTCGGGCGCCGCCAGGCCGTGATCGGCAGCGTGTTCCTGTTCGGCATCGCGACCTGCGCGATCGGCTTCGCGCCGGATGTCGCGACGATCGCGATGTTGCGCTTCTGCGCGGGGCTCGGGATCGGCGGCGCGCTGCCGACGGCCACGACGATGACGGCCGAATACACGCCTGCGCGGCGCCGCACGATGATGGTGACGGCGACGATCGTCTGCGTGCCGCTTGGCGGCATGCTGGCCGGGCTGTTCGCACACGAGGTGCTGCCGCGCTATGGCTGGCGCGGGCTGTTCTTCGCCGGCGGCGCGCTGCCGCTCGTGCTCGGCTTCGTGCTCGTGCGTGCGTTGCCTGAATCGCCGCGCTTCCTGGCACGCCGCCCCGCGCGCTGGCCGGAACTCGGCGCGCTGCTCGCGCGCATGCAGCGGCCGGTCGCGCCCGACGCCACGTTCACCGATCTGCGTGATGCGCGCGCGCCCGGCGCACGAGGCGGGTTCGGCGCGCTGTTCGCCACCGGCCAGGCGCGCGACACGATCGCGCTGTGGTGCGCGTTCTTCATGTGCCTGCTCGCCGTGTATGCGGCGTTCAGCTGGCTGCCGACGATGCTGGCCGCGAGCGGGCTGAGCGTGTCGGTCGCGGGCTCCGGGCTCACCGCGTACAACCTTGGCGGCGTGATCGGCGCGCTGCTGTGCGCATGGGCGATCACGCATGCGGGTTCGCGCTGGCCGCTCGCGCTCTGCAGCATCGGCGGCGCGGCGAGCGCGGTGTGGCTGATGGGGGTCGATGCGGGGCGCCACACGGGCTGGCTGATCGTCGGGCTCGGTCTGCACGGGCTGTTCGTCAACGCGGTGCAGTCGACGATGTATGCGCTGTGCGCGTACATCTACCCGACGGCGGTTCGCGCGACCGGCACCGCGAGCGCGCTCGCATTCGGCCGGCTTGGCGCGATCCTCAGCGCGTTCGCGGGCGCGATGGTGATCACCGCAGGCGGTGCGACGGCGTACCTGACGATGCTGGCCGCCGCGATGAGTGTGGTGTGCGTTGCGCTGCTCGCGATGCGGCGGCACATTCCGCGGCTCACGCGCGAACGCGCGTTGCCGCGCGAAGGGGAGGAACTGGCCCGCACGTCGTCGTGACGCGCGGGCGCATGACGCACGCGTACGTTACAGCGTGGTGCGTACGTGCCAGAGCTCGGGGAACAGCACGACGTCGAGCATCTTGCGCAGGTACGGCGCGCCGCTCGTGCCGCCGGTGCCCTGCTTGAAGCCGATGATGCGCTCGACGGTCGTCACGTGACGGAAGCGCCACTGGCGGAACGCGTCCTCGAGATCGACGAGTTCCTCGGCCATCTCGTAGAGCTCCCAGTGCTGCTGCGGGTGACGGTAGACTTCGAGCCACGCAGCCTCGACGGTCTCGTCGTGCCGCATCGGCTGCGTCCAGTCGCGCTCGAGCCGCTCGGGTGCGATCGGGAAACCGCGCCGCGCGAGCAGGCGCACGACCTCGTCATAGAACGACGGCGCCTCAAGCGTCGCGCGCACCTGTTCGAGGATGTCGGGCCGGTGCGCATGCGGCTGCAGCATCTGCACGTTCTTGTTGCCGAGCAGGAATTCGAGCTGCCGGTACTGATACGACTGGAAGCCCGACGACTGGCCGAGGTACGGCCGCATCGCCGAATACTCGGACGGCGTCATCGTCGACAGCACGTTCCACGCCTGCACGAGTTGCTCGAGAATGCGCGACACGCGCGCGAGCATCTTGAATGCGGGCGGCAGCGCATCGCCACGCACCGCGTCGAGCGCGCCGCGCAATTCGAACAGCGCGAGCTTCATCCACAGCTCGCTCGTCTGATGCTGGATGATGAACAGCATCTCGTTGTGATCGGGCGACAGCGGATGCTGCGCGTCGAGGATCGAATTCAGCGACAGGTAGTCGCCGTAGCTCATCGACTTCGAAAAATCGAGCTGCGCGTTGTGCCAGCCGGCATCGCCCGAGGCATCGCCCGGCACGTGCGGTGCTTCGTGTGCCGGTTGGGCCGTGCGCGCGCCCGAGAACGGGCAGCCCGCCGGCGCATCGTCGCCGGGTGGCTGCATGTGACCAGAATTCACGACTCTCTCCAGAATTGAATGACGGGGGCGCGGCGCGCAATCCGCATGGAACCGCGGCGCGCGCCGGGCAAAAAGCCGATCAGGTCACCGCGCCGCGCTCGGCGAACTCGGGTGCCTTCCACGCATCGGTGGCCAGGATGTCGCGCAGCGTCTCGACGGCATCCCACACGTCGACGAAGCGCGTATAGAGCGGCGTGAAGCCGAAGCGCAGCACGTACGGCTCGCGGTAGTCGCCGATCACGCCGCGCGCGATCAGCGCCTGCATCACCTCGTAGCCGTGCGGATGCTCGAAGCTCGCCTGCGAGCCGCGCTGGTGATGCGCGCGCGGCGTGACGAGCTTCAGCGACAGGCCCGCGCAGCGTGCCTCGACGAGTGCGATGAACGCATCGGTCAGCGCGAGCGACTTGCGGCGGATCGCGTGCATGTCGGTCTGCAGGAACACGTCGAGCCCGCATTCGACCATCGACATCGACACGATCGGCTGCGTGCCGCACAGGAAGCGCGCGATGCCCGGATCGGGCGCGAAGCCCGGCTGCATCGCGAACGGCGCACGGTGGCCCCACCAGCCCGACAGCGGCTGCGAGAAGTGCGCGTGATGACGGTGTGGCACCCACACGAACGCCGGCGAACCGGGGCCGCCGTTCAGGTACTTGTACGTGCAGCCGACCGCGCCGTCCGCATGCGCGCCGTTCAGGTCGACCGGCACCGCGCCGGCCGAATGCGCGAGATCCCACAGCATCAGCGCGCCCGCGTCGTGCGCGAGCTGCGTGACGGCCGGCATGTCGTGCATGTAGCCGGTGCGGTAGTTCACGTGCGTGATCATCGCGACGGCCGTGTCCGCGCCGAGCGCGCCGGGCAGGTCCGCCGGATCGTCGATCAGGCGCAGCTCATAGCCGCCGCCGAGCTGTTCGATCAGCCCTTGCGCGATGTACAGGTCGGTCGGGAAGTTCGAGCGCTCCGACACGATCACGCGGCGTTCCGGCGCGCGCTCAGCCTGATGGCGCAGCATCGCCGACAGCAGCTTGAACAGGTTGATCGAGATGGTGTCGGTCACGACGGTCTCGCCGGGGGCGCCGCCGATCAGCGTCGCGAGCTTGTCGCCGAGGCGGCGCGGCAGCGCGAACCAGCCGGCGGTGTTCCAGCTGCGGATCAGACCTTCGCCCCATTCGGCGCCGATCACCTGTTGCGCGCGGGCGGCCGACGCGCGCGGCTGCGCGCCGAGCGAGTTGCCGTCGAGATAGATCACGCCGTCGGGCAGCGCGAACTGGTCGCGCAGCAGGGCGAGCGGGTCGTCGCGGTCGAGGGCGAGCGCGTCTTCACGGGTCTTGATCATGATGTCGGGTCAGTGGTTCTCGGGTCAGTGGTTCGGTGAATCAGGAGGATCGGCCGGGCAGCGCGCGCAGCACCGCACGCACGGGGCTCGCGTCGAGCGTCGCGAACTTCAGCGGCAGCGCGATCAGTTCGTAGTCGCCGGGCGGCACGTCGTCGAGCACGATCCCTTCGAGGATCGCCATCCGGTGCGCGCGCACGCGGTGATGCGCATCCATGGTCTTCGATTCCTGCGGGTCGAGCGACGGCGTGTCGATGCCGATCAGCTTCACGCCGCGCGCGGCGAGCAGGTCGACGGTTTCGGGCGCGACCGCGCAGAAGCCGCTGTCCCATTGCTCGACGCTGGCACGCGCATAGGTGCGCAGCAGCACGCGCGGTGGCACGCCGTCCAGCGCGGCCTCGATGTCGGCCGGGCGCACGACCGGCGAGGCGCCGATGCAGTGGATCACGCGGCACGGGCCGAGATAGGTGTCGAGCGGCACCGCGCCGATCGGCGCGCCGTCGGCGTCATAGTGGAGCGGCGCGTCGCAGTGCGCGCCCGTGTGCGGCGACAGCGTCAGGCGCGCTACGTTGACCGGCGAGCCGGCCTCCATCCGCCAGACGCGTTCGACGGAAACCGCCGTGTCGCCCGGCCATACGGGGGTGGAGGGGCTGACGGGCGGCGAGATGTCCCAGAGTGTGTCCATGGCATGACGAATCGGTGAATCGATGCTTCGAATGATAGGCGGACGCTCGCAGAAAGTGCTTGCGAAATAAACATGGACAATCCGCCGGATTGGCAGATAATTCGACTCAGAGGGAAAACGGGGACCAAAAATGCACGCGATCACGCTTGATGCCACCGACTGCCGGATTCTGGCGGTACTGCAGGAGGAGGGCAGAATCAGCAATCTCGACCTGGCGGAACGGATCTCGCTTTCGCCGTCCGCCTGTCTGCGCCGGATGCGCCTGCTCGAGGAGCAGGGCGTGATCGAGCACTATCGCGCGTGCCTGAGTCGCGAGAAGCTCGGCTTCGAGCTCGAGGCGTTCGTGCAGGTGTCGATGCGCAACGAAGAGAATCAATGGCACGAGCGCTTCGCGGAAGCGCTGCGCGAATGGCCGGAGGTGGTCGGCGCGTTCGTCGTGACGGGCGAGAGCCACTATCTGCTCCGGGTGCTCGCGCACAACCTCAAGCACTATTCGGATTTCGTGCTGAACCGGCTCTACAAGGCGCCGGGCGTGATGGACATCCGTTCGAACATCGTGCTGCAGACGCTGAAGGACGAAGCGGGCGCGCCGGTCGGGCTGGCGCGCATGGGGTCGATCAAAGCGGTGTGAGGCCGTGGAAGCCGCCGCCGTGGAACACGAGCGGCGCTGCGGCATCCGATGCGGCACGCACGCCGCAGCGTTCCACTTCGCCGACGAAGATCACATGGTCGCCTTCGTCGTAGCGGCTGCGGTTGTGGCATTCGAACCACGCGAGCGCGCCGTCGAGCACCGGCATGCCCGAGTTGCCGGCCGCGTGCGCGATCCCTTCGAAGCGGTCGCCCTTGTAGGTCGAGAAGCGCTTGCACAGGTCGAGCTGCGACGCCGCGAGTACGTTCACCACGTAATGGCTGTTGTTGCGGAACACCGGGGTCGACGCCGATTTGTGCGCGAGGCTCCACAGCACGAGCGGCGGGTCGAGCGACACCGAGTTGAACGAGCTCGCGGTGATGCCGATCAGCTGCCCGGACGGCGCACGCGTCGTGATGACCGTGACGCCGGTCGCGAACTGCCCGAGCGCCTGGCGAAAGGCGGCCGAGTCGAAATCCGGCGGGGTGGCGTGGTTCATCGGGCGGCCATCCGGAACGAAACGGACGGGCGCGGCGCGCGGCGGCTGCAGCGGGCGCGGCGGACGAAAGGCGACAAGGCCAGGGCGGTCGATTGGGAAGTGGTGCGCATGGCCCGATTTTAGCGGAATCGCGACCGCCGGACCCGTGCGGACGGCGCATCGCGGGGCTAGCGTGAGGTAGCGAACACTGTCGCGCGGCGCCGGCATCGTGCTGGAGCGGTCGTTCCCGCTCCTTTCGTTGCGCGCCGTCCGAGGCCGCTCCGCGCGCCGGGCGCTATCGCGCCGCCGCCAGCGTGAGCGCCAGCGCACCCGTCAGGATCAGGCTGGACGCCCACACCGCATCGAGATTGAACCAGCTCCGCGCGACGAACTTCAGCCCGAGATAGCGGTACACGAGCCACGCGAGCACGCCGCCTGTGCCGAACATCGCGGCTGCGTGCACGGCTGCGACGACGAGTGCGATCCCGAGATGCGCATCGACGAGCGTGGTCGCCGCGCGATGGCCGGCGTCCCGGTCGAACCCGCAGAGCCCGAGGTAGATCGGCACCAGCATCAGCCCCGCGCCGTGCGCGAGCGCAACCGCGAACGACCATAGTCCGAGCCGCGCGGGCGGTATCCGCGCGAGCGCACGCGGATGCCGCCGCCGGATCAGCAGCACCACGCCGAAGCCGATCACGAGCACGCTCGCGCCGATCCGGATCGCCGACTGCCACGCAAGCAGCGCGGCAAGCAGCCCGAACGGCAGCATCACCATGAATACCGCGAGCGCATGGCCGAGCGCGAGATAGCCGAGCGCCGCGACGAGCGCGCCGCCGCGGCGCGTCATCAGCGCGTTCGACACCGCGAGCGGCCAGCCCATCGCCGGATTGAGCCCGTGATAGACGCCGCTCGCGAGCACGGCCGCCCACAGCGCGAGCGGCGCGGAGAGGCCGGCGCTCAACGCTTGACCGACGGATAGCAGAACGAGTCGGTCGAGCAGTCGCCGCCATCGAGCCGGATCTGGTGCGCGCGATAGCCGTCGGGGAAGTCGACCCAGTAGTCGTCGGCGAGCGTCAGCCCGCCGTTCGGCCCCGCATGCGCGAGCACCTGCGCGGCCGGCACGCCGTCCGGATAGAACTGGTCGTCCCACGTCGAGTAAAGCGAGTTGGTCCAGTACACGCGCCGGCCGTCGCGGCTGATTTCCACCATCTGCGGGCCGCCGGCGAACGCGCGGCCGTTCGTGTGCGGCGCGCGGCGCACGATCCCGCCGATACGCACCGACCCCGCGAGCACCGGATGATGCGGATCCGACACGTCGTACTGGCGCATCTCGCCGGTGCCCCAGCACGACACGTACAGAAAGCGGTCGTCGAGCGACAGGTCGATGTCGGTCACGAGGGGCGGCACCGCGCCGAAACCCTGGAGCAGCGGCGGCAGTTCGTCGGCCGCGGCCGGCTCGGGCGGAATCGTCGCGGTCTTCTTCACATGGAACTGGCCGCCTTCGCGCCACCAGGTCCAGATCGAGCCTTCGAGATTGGTCGTGTCGACCACGACGCCGACGAACCCGTATTCGCGCACCGGATCGTGCGCGGGCCGCACCTCGAGCGCCATCTGGTGCTGCGCGCCGAGATCGATCGTCTGCACGTTGCGCCGCGCGCGCAGGTCCCAGAAATGCAGCCGGTGCCCGTACTTGTTCGCGAGCAAGTCCTCCGGCACGATGCCGTTCTCGAATTGCGGCGGCAGCGCCCATTCGCTCGACACCATGTAGTCGCGCGGCAGGTTCCACCAGAAGTCGTAATGCTTGTCCTGCGAGCCGCGGTCGATCTCCCAGCGGCCGAGCACGTCGAACGTCTCGCAGTCCATGATGAAGATGCCGGGCGCGCCGTCGGTGCCGTCCTTGCCCGCGCCGCCGAGCGTGCTCACATAGATGCCTTCGGGGCCGCAATGCACCGTATGCGGCCGCGAATAGCCAGTCTTGGCGAACACCTCGTCGGGCTCGATGATCTTGTGGATGCGCGCCTGAGTCGGGTGCGGCTTCGTGTCGATCACGTAGATCCGTGACGAACGCAGGCCCGGGATGATCAGGAAGCGGCGTTCGAGGAATGCGTGGCCGGTCAGCGGCGACAGCGACGACGAACACGCATTCCAACCGAAGTGGTGGAATTCGTCTCCGGTGTTCGGCATCGTCACCGTGTGCACGATCTTGCCGTAGGTCGCCGAGCCGGGTTTCACGTCGATCACGGCGAGCGCGTCGGGTCTGGAAAAATCGGGGCTCAGCAACAACGTATAGGCAAATTCCTCCGCCGGCGCCTGCATCGCAAGTTCCGGCGAAGCGTGAAATGTCGGGTCAGGCCGCATGCTCATCGTGGTGCCTCTCTCGGTCGTATCGGATCACGGGTGCACGGACGTTCGCTGCGAACGTGCGGGTCGAACAGGTTGCGTGACGGCAATGCTCGGGCGGCCGCGCGATGGAGGACGCGCGGTGCGGTGCATCAGGTCGGGAAAGCAGGGAAACGCGGTGCGCCGGATCGCCGCGCATGCGGCGCAGCGGGCGCACGGCGGTGCGAGGGTGCGGTGAAAGCGACGGCGGTCGGGCCCGCAATGCGGGCGCTTTCTGCTGAGGCGTGCATATCGACGTTCCGGCAGATGATGTTGGCATCAGGACGGGCATGCATCGGACGCTGCGCGCAGCCGGACGGTGTGCCGTTGCGGCGAGGCGTGCCTAAGTGTAGACGAGAAACGCGCGGCCGGTGGTGCGCGGCACGCATGCGGTTCTGCCGGATTTGCGCACGAGTGAGATACTTGGACGCTGCCGCTGCGCGCCGGGCAACCGGGCCGCGGCGATACGGACCGGCGACGCCGGCGCGCGCCTGCGTGCCGGCCGTTGTCATCAACGAGGTAATGATTTCATGGTGAACGAGATGCTTGAAACCGCGACTGTAGGCGGCGGGTGCTTCTGGTGCACGGAGGCCGTGTTTCTCGACGTCGACGGCGTGACGGCCGTCCAGTCGGGCTATGCAGGTGGCCACACGCGCAATCCCGGCTATCGCGACGTATGCGACGGCGATACCGGTCACGCGGAGGTCGTGAACGTGACGTTCGATCCGGCACGCATCGGTTATCGCGAGATCCTCGAGATCTTCTTCGCGACGCACGATCCGACCCAGCTGAACCGGCAGGGCAACGACGTCGGCACGCAATACCGTTCGGTCGTGTTCACGCATTCGGACGCGCAACGCGACGTCGCGCTCGACGTGATCCGCGAACTGGAGCGCGAGCAGGTGTTCGGGCAGCCGATCGTCACGCAGGTCGTGCCGCTCGACGGCAACTACTGGCCGGCGGAGGACTATCACCAGAACTATTACGCGCGCAATCCGGGGCAGGGTTACTGCTCGGTCGTGATCGGGCCGAAGCTCGCGAAATTCCGCCAGAAGTTCTCGCACCGGCTGAAGTCGCTGCGCGGCGCGTAACCGGTTCGCCGACGCGCAAGCGGCGCCCGCGCCGCGATGCTTACGCCGCCTCGCTGCGCCACTGCGCGCACGCTGCGGCGATCTCGCGCGCGAGCGCGAGGCACGACAGCGGCGCGGAGCCTTCCGCCTTGTTGTTGATCGTGATGATCACGGGCTGTCCGGCCAGCGCGTAGCGCGCGGCCAGTTCGGCGAGCGCCGAGCGTGTGGCCGGATCTTCGTCGACGAGCTTGTCGAACGGCTCGTATTTCGCTTTTGCCTGTTCGTACTTGAAGCCGCCATGCAGGCTCCAGCGCACGATCAGCGGGCCCGGCGCATCGCCGTCGAGCAGCGCGAGCGCGGCTGCCTGGCGCAGCGGGTCGGGCATCCGCGCATGCAGGCCGACGCAGTAGCGCACGCCGAGCGTCGCGAGCGCGCGGATGAAGCGCGGCGTGAGCAGGCTCGCGTCGCGGATCTCGATCGCATAGCGCGTGCCGTCGGCGTCCGGCGGCAGCGTCGGCAGCGCCGCGAAGAATGCCGACAGCCGGTCGATCAGCGCGGCCGGTTCGGCGAGCAGTTGATCGGGCATCGGAGAAAACTGGAACACCAGCACGCCGGCCTTCCTGCCGAGCCCTTCGAGGCACGGCTGCACGAATTCGCGAGTGGCGAGCTGCGCGTCGAGAAAGGTCGGGTTCGGGCCCGACGGCTCGCCGCGCCGGCCGCGCACGACCGCATCGGTGACGGACGCCGGCGCCTTCACGACGAAGCGGAAGTCGTCCGGCACCTGTTGCGCGTAGCGCAGGTAGTCGGCCACCGACACCGGCCCGTAGAACGAACGGTCGAGGCTCACGGTCTTCAGCAGCGGATGCGCGCCGTACGCCTCGAGCCCCTCGCGAGACAGCTTCGTCTGCGCGAAATCGCCGTCGTAGACGATGCCGTCCCAGCCGGGGAAATACCACGACGATGTGCCGAGGCGCACGTTCGGCGGCAGTGCGGCCGCCGCGTCGGCGACTTCCGCGGAAACCGGTGCTGGCGGCACGCCGCGCCGACGCCGGGCCTTCTTCGGCGGCGCGGTCGGCGGCGACGGTTCGTCCCACAGCAGGCCGGAAGCAGGGGACGGTTCCGGTTCCTGGTCGGCGCACGCGCCGGGCGATGCGCGGCCGGTGCGCGCGGGCGACTTTGCCGGTCGCGCAGCGTCGTGTTCGTCCGGCGTCGCGCGTTCGCCGGCGCCTGCAGGGTTGTCGTCGTTTGCGGGCGCGGCCGTGCGCGCGTCGTCGGGCGACGCGCCGAACAGGTCGAACTGCCCGTCGGCGTGCGACCCGTCCGCTTCGTCGCGCTGCTGTCGTTGCGGCGGCGTGCTGCGCCGCGTCCTGCCGTCACCCATGCATGCCCAGCGTGAAGTGCCGCCTAGCGCGGCAGCGTGTGTTCGTACATGTAGCGCCTCGACCACGGCAGCGTTTTCGCGCTGCGTCCGGCCTTGCGGCACACGATCTGAAAGATCGACACGTCGTCGTGCTCGAACGCATACGCGCAACCGGCGAGATACACGCGCCAGATGCGGAATTTTTCGTCGTCGACGAGCGTGCGCGCCTCTTCCGCCTTCGCCTCGAAGTTCTCCGTCCAGATTTCGAGCGTGCGCGCATAGTGCCGCCGCAGGCTTTCGACGTCAATCGCCTCGAGCCCGCCGCGCTGCGCCGCTTCGAGCGCGAGGCTGATGTGCGGCAGCTCGCCGTCCGGGAACACGTAGCGGTCGATGAATTCGCCGCCGCCGAGCGCCGTTTCGCCGCTTTCCGCGTCGGTCGACGTGATCCCGTGGTTCATCGCGATGCCGTCGTCGGTCAGCAGGTCGCGCACGCGCGAGAAATAGAGGGGCAGGTTCTTGCGGCCGACGTGCTCGAACATCCCGACGCTCGTGATGCGGTCGAACTGTCCCTCGATCTCGCGGTAGTCCTGCAGGCGGATCTCGATCTTGTCCTCGAGCCCGGCGGCTTTCACGCGCGCGGTCGCGAGATCGAACTGGTTCTGTGACAGCGTCACGCCCAGGCACGTCGCGCCGAACTTCTGCGCGGCACGCAGCACGAGCGCGCCCCAGCCGCAACCGATGTCGAGCAGGCGCTGGCCGGGCTCGAGCCGGATCTTGGTCAGGATATGGTCGATCTTCTTGATCTGTGCGGTCGCGAGATCCTCGTCGCCGTTCTCGAAGTACGCGCACGAATACACCATGTTTTCGTCCAGCCACAGCTGGTAGAACGCGTTCGAGACGTCGTAGTGATACTGGATCGCCTTCTTGTCGGTGTTTTTCGTGTGATTGAAGTAGCGCTTCACGCGCGCGAGCTTGCTCGCACTGGTGACCGTGCTGCGCGCGAGCGAGTAGCTGATGTTGATGATGTCCGACAGCCTGCCCTCGATGTCGATCTTGCCCTTCACGTACGCCTCGCCGAGATTGTCGAGGCTCGGTTCGAGCAGAAGCGGCAATGCCGACGCGCTGTTGACCTTGAGCGTGACCTGCGGCGCGCTGAAGGTGCCGAAATCGAGTTGATCGCCGTTCCACAGCACGAGTCGCGCCGGTATGTTCGCTTTCGCCCGTACTTCGTCCGCCCACTGTGCCAGCTTCTTTTCCCAGAACATTTGGATTCTCCGTTTGTTCGTTGAATCGAATACAGCCAAGTATCTTGACCGGCGCACGCCCCTTGCGAGGCGGGCGCCCGGATGCAACACGAGACACGGCCGGCGCGCGCCGGCACCACGGCAGCCGCGCTTACGGCGACAGGCGCGAGATCGTCCAGCCCGACCCTGCCGCGTCGTCGCGCGTATAGAGCAGGCGGTCGTGCAGCCGCGACGGGCGGCCCTGCCAGAACTCGATCGCGTCGGGCACGACGCGGTAACCGCCCCAGTGCGGCGGGCGCGGCGGGTTCTCGCCGTAGCGTTCGGTCACGGCCTTTTCACGCGCTTCGAGCGTCGCGCGGCTGTCGATCACGGCGCTCTGATCGGACGCCCACGCGCCGATGCGCGAGCCGAGCGGGCGCGACGCGAAATAGCGGTCGCTTTCGTCGGCGCTGGTTTTCTCGATCCGGCCTTCGATGCGCACCTGGCGCTCCAGCTCGATCCAGTAGAACAGCAGCGCCGCGTGCGGATTGGCGGCGAGATCGCGGCCCTTGCGGCTTTCGTAATTGGTAAAGAAGACGAACCCGCGTTCGTCGACACCCTTGATGAGCACGATGCGGGCCGACGGCCGGCCGTCGTCGCCGACGGTGGCGAGCGTCATCGTGTTGGGCTCGGGGAGCTTGGCGGCGAGCGCCTCCTTGAACCAGCGATCGAACTGGGCGAAGGGGTTCGGGGCGGCGTCGGCTTCGTCGAGCGAAGCACGCGAGTAATTGATGCGGAGATCGGCGAGAGTCGTCATGTTATGCAAACGCTTCAATCTGGGGCCAGTATAGCGAACGCGCGAGAATCGTGCGTGCACAGGGGCGCGTGCCGGCGGGGAGTTCAGGCAAAATAGAGGGCTGCACGACTTACGTTTTCCTTGCTGCCATGCCCGCTGCCGACACTGCCCCGCACAGTTCTTCTGATCTTACCCCGAGCCCGACAATCCAGCTTGACGTGGATCGCGAGCGCCGCTTCGGCGGCATCGCGCGCCTGTACGGCGCCCCCGCGCTCGCGGCGTTCGAACGCGCGCACGTCGCCGTGATCGGCATCGGCGGCGTCGGGTCGTGGACGGCCGAGGCGCTCGCACGCAGCGCGATCGGCACGCTGACGCTGATCGATCTCGACAACGTCGCGGAAAGCAATACGAACAGGCAGATCCACGCGCTCGACGGCAATTACGGCAAGCCGAAGGTCGACGCGATGGCCGAGCGGATCGCGCTGATCGATCCCGCTTGCCGTGTGAACCGGATCGAAGATTTCGCGGAACCCGACAACTTCGACGCACTGCTCGGCGGCGGCTTCGACTACGTGGTCGACGCGATCGACAGCGTACGCACGAAGGTCGCGCTGATCGCGTGGTGCATCGCAAAAGGGCAGCCGCTCGTCACGGTCGGCGGCGCGGGCGGGCAGCTCGACCCGACACGCATCCGCATCGACGATCTCGCGCTGACGATCCAGGATCCGCTGTTGTCGAAGGTGCGCGCGCAGCTGCGCAAGCAGCACGGCTTTCCGCGCGGGCCGAAGGCGCGCTTCAAGGTCAGCGCCGTGTATTCGGACGAGCCGCTGATCTATCCGGAAGCGGCCGCGTGCGACATCGAGGACGGCGCGGAGCCGTCCGCCGCCGCGCATGTCGCGGGGCTCAACTGCGCGGGGTTCGGTTCGAGCGTATGCGTGACCGCGAGCTTCGGCTTCGCGGCCGCCGCGCATGCGCTGCGCGCGATCGCGGCGCGGGCCGCGGGCTGATCGGGGAACCGGTCGACGCGCAAGGCAATGTCGCGGCGCGGCAGACCTGCCGCGCGCGGCAACGCGATTCGGCCAGGCCATCGCGGCCCGGCCGGTCGTTCGTCAGTTGAGCGCCATGCTCAGCTTTCGCCGCCATGCGGCGACGAGGTCGGGGCGATCGCCCGCCAGCTCGAACACCGAGATCATCGTGCGGCGGCCGAGGTCGTCGCCATACGCGCGGTCGCGCAACACGATTTCCAGCAACTGCTCGAGCGCACCTTCGTATGCGCGTCGCGCGATCAGGCTCTGCGCGAGGTCGAAGCGTGCCTCGAGATCGGCGGGGTCCGCCGCGATGCGCGCTTCGAGCGCGTCGGTCGGCGGCAGGTCGGCCGTCGCGTCGAGCGCATCGAAACGGGTCTTGATCGCCTGATAGCGCGGATCGGCGCTTTGTACCGTCTGCGGCGACAGGCGCTCGGCCTCGGCGCGCGCGGTGTCCACCTGGTTGTTCGCGAGCAGCAGTTCGATCAGGTCGAGCCGTGCGTCGTCGAAGCCGGGGTTCAGCGCGAGCGCCGCTTCGAGGTGGGTGAGCGCATCGTCGTAGCGCGATTCGGCGATCGCATATTGCGCGGCGCGGCGTTCGGCTTCGTCGGGCGCCGGCAGCAGCCGGTCGAGGAACGCGCGCAACTGGCCTTCCGGCAGCACGCCGATGAACTGGTCGACGGGACGCCCGTCGGCGAACGCGATCACGTGCGGGATGCTGCGCGTCTGGAAGTGCGCGGCGAGTTCCTGGTTTTCGTCGACGTTCACCTTCACGAGCTTCCAGCGGCCTTCATAGTCGGCTTCGAGCTTTTCGAGCAACGGACCGAGCGTCTTGCAGGGGCCGCACCACGGCGCCCAGAAGTCGACCAGCACGGGCGTGTCCAGCGACGCCTCGATGACGTCTTTCTCGAAAGTGGCAAGCGTGGTGTCCATGTCGTTCTCTTCCGTTCGAATGTCGTCAGGATGGGGGCAGCGTGCCCCTTTTTCAACGCGGTTTCGATTCGGGCAGCGGAATCCACTCGGTTTCGCCGGGCACCTTGCCCATTTCCTGGTTCGTCCACGCCCGTTTCGCGCGCTCGATCGCGTCGCGGCTGCTGGCGACGAAGTTCCATTCGATGAAGCGCTCGCCGTCGATCTTCTCGCCGCCCAGCAGCATCGCGCGCGCGCCGCTGCCGCTCGCGAGCGTGACGGTGGCGCCGGGCGCGAGCACGGCCATCTGTTCGGCCGGCACCGGCGTGCCGTCGATCGAGAGGTCGCCGTCGACCACGTAGACCGCGCGCTCCTCGTGCGACGCGTCGAGTTCGAGGCGGCCGCCGGCCGCGAATTCGGCGGCCACGTACAGTGTGCGCGAGAACGTCTTGACGGGCGAGCGCAGGCCGAACGCGTCGCCGGCGATCACCGTCAGCGACACGCCGTTCTCGTCGCGCTTGGGCAGCGTGTCGGCCGCATGGTGCTCGAACGACGGCTCGGTGGTCTCGTGGGGGACGGGCAGCGCGACCCAGGTCTGGATCCCGTGCACCGTGTGGCCGCTCGCACGCTGAGCGTCGGGCGTGCGCTCCGAATGGACGATGCCGCGACCGGCCGTCATCCAGTTCACGTCGCCCGGCACGATCTCCTGCAGCGAGCCGAGGCTGTCGCGGTGCAGGATCGCGCCGTCGAACAGGTAGGTGACGGTGGCGAGCCCGATGTGCGGGTGCGGGCGCACGTCGAGCCCGGTGCCGGCCGGCAGCGTCGCGGGCCCCATGTGATCGAAGAAGATGAACGGACCGACGAGGCGCGCGGCGAGCGCGGGCAGCGTGCGGCGCACCTGCAGGTTGCCGATGTCGCGGATGTGCGGCTTGAGCAGGGCTTTGATCGAATCGGTCATGGCGGCCTCGTGGGCAACGGCTGGAATGCCGGTCATTGTACTGGCGGCGCGGTGGCGACGCGCGTGTCGGGGCGTGCGCAAAATGATTCCCGCGTGATGCGGACGTGCGGGCACGAGTCGTGCGAGCGCCATGTCGTTGTGCCCGTCGCCGATTCCATGCGCACCGCGCGGGTATCGGGCTGCACGGCGAAATTCGGTAGACTGATCGGCTTCAGAAAACCATCCGACAATTGAGGAGACGCCGATGATGGCCACGAAGGACTTGCTGCTCGCGCTGGTCGTGATCGTGGCATGGGGCGTGAACTTCGTCGTGATCAAGGTCGGCCTGCACGGCATGCCGCCGATGCTGCTCGGCGCGCTGCGCTTCACGCTCGCGGCGGTGCCCGCGGTGTTCTTCGTGCGCCGGCCGCAGATTCCGTGGCGGATGCTGATCCTGTATGGCGCGACGATCCAGCTCGGCCAGTTCGTGTTCCTGTTTACCGGCATGTACGTCGGTATGCCGGCCGGCCTCGCGTCGCTCGTGCTGCAGTCGCAGGCATTCTTCACGCTCGTGTTCGCGATGCTGTTCCTCGGCGAGCGGCTGCGTGTGCAGAACCTGATCGGGCTCGCGATCGCCGCGGGCGGGCTCGTCGTGATCGCGGCGCAGGGCGGCCGCGCGATGACGCTCGCGGGCTTCCTGCTGACCATCTGCTCGGCCGCGATGTGGGCGTTCGGCAATATCGTCACGAAGAAAGTCGGCAAGGCCAATCTGGTGTCGCTCGTCGTGTGGGCGAGCCTCGTGCCGCCCGTGCCGTTCTTCCTGCTGTCGCTCTGGTTCGAGGGGCCGCAGCGGATCGGGGCCGCGCTGGCCGGGCTCGACGGCGCGTCGATCTTCGCGGTCGTCTATCTCGCGTTCGTCGCGACGCTCGTCGGCTACGGCTTGTGGAGCCGCCTGATGTCGCGCTATCCGGCCGCGCAGGTCGCGCAGTTCTCGCTGCTGGTGCCGATCGTCGGGCTGGCGTCGTCGGCGCTGCTGCTCGACGAGCATCTGACGCACGCGCAACTGATCGGCGCCGCGCTCGTGATGGGCGGGCTCGCGGTGAACGTGTTCGGCGCAAAGCTGGTGCGCCGCTTCGCGGCGTCGTGACGCGCCGGCACGCAGCGCGTGCCGGCGGCGGGGAAGGCAGCGGGGTCAGGCCATCCGGTTCTTCGC
The DNA here is from genome assembly GCF_020419685.1 of Burkholderia sp. AU33545. Lineage (NCBI taxonomy): Bacteria > Pseudomonadati > Pseudomonadota > Betaproteobacteria > Burkholderiales > Burkholderiaceae > Burkholderia > Burkholderia sp. AU33545. The sequence goes on from NZ_JAIZRQ010000006.1 coordinate 219,431, forward strand.
GAGCGGCGGATTCGCGGCGAAGTAGCGTTTGATGCCGCGGAAGATCGCGTCGGCCATCTCGTCGCGATAGCTGTCGTCGTTGAGCCTGCGTTCTTCGTCAGGGTTGCTGATGAACGCGGTCTCGACAAGGATCGACGGAATGTCGGGCGCCTTCAGCACCGCGAACCCGGCCTGCTCGACCGAGCCCTTGTGCAGCTTGTTGATGCCGCCGACTTCCTTCAGCACGTAATTGCCGTAGCGCAGCGAATCGCGGATCTGCGCGGTCGTCGACATGTCGAACAGCGCGCGGCTGACGGCCGCGTCCTGTGTCTTGATGTTGATGCCGCCGATCAGGTCGGACGAGTTCTCCTTGTTCGCGAGCCAGCGTGCCGCGGCGCTCGACGCGCCGTGGTCGGACAGCGCGAACACCGACGAGCCGCGCGCGGACGGCGTCGTGAACGCATCCGCGTGGATTGACACGAACAGGTCGGCGCCGACGCGGCGCGCCTTCTGCACGCGCACGTTCAGCGGCACGAAGAAGTCGGCGTCGCGCGTCATCATCGCGCGCATGTTCGGCGCGCCGTCGATCTTCGCGCGCAGCTTCTTCGCGATGTCGAGCGCGATGTGTTTCTCGTACGTGCCGCCGCCGCCGATCGCGCCCGGATCCTCGCCGCCGTGGCCCGGATCGATCGCGACCGTCAGCAGGCGCACGGTGCCGCCCTTGCCCGATTTCGGCGCGGTGAACTTGTAGGTGTCGCCGTCGTCTTCGCTGTCGTCGCGGCGTGCGATGACGGGCGGCGGCTTGGTGGCCGGCTTCGCGGGCGTGGAAGGCGTCGCGGCGGCCGGCGGCGTGCGCGGGGTGGCCGGCGTGTTCTGCGCGAAGCGCTGGAAGAACGCGTCGCTGTTGTCGTTGCCGGCGACGGGCGGCGTCGCCGGCCCGTTCAGCGCGCTCGGCGCCTGCATCTGCTGCGCGCGCGCCGTGTCGTTGAGCGCCTGCTCCTTGCGCTCCGTCTGCGCGATCAGGTCGGTCAGCGGATCGGGCGCGACGGCCGGATACAGGTCGAACACGAGCCGGTACTTGTAGGTGCCGACCGGCGGCAGCGTGAACACCTGCGGCTTCACCGAACCTTTCAGGTCGAACACCATCCGCACGACGTGCGGCTGATACTGGCCGACGCGCACCGACTGGATCTGCGGATCGTTCGGCGCGATCTTCGACACGAGGTCGCGCAGCGCCTGGTCGAGATCGAGCCCGTTCAGGTCGACGACGAGCCGGTCGGGACCCTGCAGCAGCTGTTGGCTATTCTGCAGCGGCTGGTCGGATTCGATCGTGACGCGCGTGTAATCGCGCGCGGGCCACACGCGCACGCCGAGCACCGACGATGCGTGCGCGAGCCGCGGCGCGACGAGACCGAGCACGAGCGTCGACGCACCCGCGCGCAGGATCTGGCGGCGCCGCCAGTTGTGCGTCGCGGTGGCCGCCGATTCGATCGAGCGGAACGGTTTGATCAACATCTTTCGAGACATGCCTTTCCTGAAGCGCTGAACGCCCGGACGGTGAGGGCGCGGCCGTCGCCATCCACGTCGAGCGAGAAAACCAGATCGGGCACGCCGAGCAGGGTGCCCGCCTGTTGCGGCCATTCGACGAGGCAAATCGCGCTGGAATTGAAATACTCGCGAAAGCCGGCGTCGGACCATTCGGCCGGATCGTTGAATCGATACAGATCGAAGTGATAGACCTCAAGTTCCCCATCGTCGCGTGCGAATGCGTAAGGTTCGACGAGCGTGTAGGTCGGGCTGCGCACGCGCCCCGGGTGGCCGAGGCCGCGCAGGATCGCGCGCACGAGGGTCGTTTTGCCCGCGCCGAGGTCGCCGATCAGCTGGATTTGCAGCCCGTCGAACGCGTGTGCATGGGCAAGTTCGCTGCGTGCCGCGTCGAGCGCGTGCGCGAAGCGGGTGCCGAAGGCCTCGGTCGCCGCTTCGTCGGCGAGTGCGATCACGCGCTCCGCGAGCGGGACGGGCAGCGTGTCGGCATGAGGCGTATGGGACGTGGCTGGCATTCTCGTAAAATAGTGCGATGAACCGATTACCGGAACTCGCCGCATCCGACAGGCCTTCGACACGTGCCGAAGGCGCGGCACCGTGCGCGCTCGATGATGCGACGTTGACAGCGCTCGCCGCTCGCATCAGGGCGTGGGGGCGCGAATTGGGTTTCGGGGCGATCGGCATCAGCGATACCGATCTCTCGGATGCCGAAGCAGGCCTCGCCGCCTGGCTGGAAGCCGGGTACCACGGCGAAATGGATTATATGGCGAAACACGGGATGAAACGCGCGCGGCCGGCCGAACTTGTGGCCGGTACGCGACGCGTGATCTCCGCGCGGCTCGCCTATCTGCCGGCCGAAACGCTTGCCGCCGACGCGCCCGATGCGTCATCTGGCGCGCTCGTGCCGCACGACTGGCGCGCACGCGAGCGTGCGCGTCTCGACGATCCGCAGGCGGCCGTCGTGTCGATCTATGCACGCGGCCGCGACTATCACAAGGTGCTGCGCAACCGGCTGCAGACGCTCGCGGAGCGCATCGAGCAGGAGATCGGCGCGTTCGGCTACCGCGTGTTCACCGATTCGGCGCCCGTGCTCGAGGTCGAGCTCGCGCAGAAGGCCGGCGTCGGCTGGCGCGGCAAGCACACGCTGCTGCTGCAGCGCGACGCGGGTTCGCTGTTCTTCCTCGGCGAGATCTATGTCGACGTTCCGCTGCCGACCGACGCGCAAACCGCGCCCGACGTCGCGCCCGAGACGCCCGGCGCGCACTGCGGCAGTTGCACGCGCTGCATCGGCGCGTGCCCGACCGGCGCGATCGTGGAACCGTATCGCGTCGACGCGCGCCGTTGCATTTCCTACCTGACGATCGAACTGAAAGGCAGCATTCCGGAGCCGCTGAGGCCGATGATCGGCAACCGCGTATACGGCTGCGACGACTGCCAGCTCGTGTGCCCGTGGAACAAGTTCGCGCAGGCCGCACCCGTCGCCGATTTCGACGTGCGGCACGGTCTCGACCGCGCGACGCTCGTCGAGCTGTTCGGCTGGGATGCCGAATCGTTCGACACGCGGATGCAGGGGAGCGCGATCCGGCGCATCGGTTACGAAAGCTGGCTGCGCAATCTCGCGGTCGGGCTCGGCAATGCGTTGCGCGCGCCGGCCGACCGGCTCACGCCCGATGCGCGCGACGCGATCGTCGCCGCGTTGCGTGCACGGGCCGACGATCCGTCGCCGGTCGTGCGCGAGCATGTCGAATGGGCGCTGCGTGCCGCGTGAAGGCGGCGTAAAGTGTCGGCGGCGCGCGGCGGCGCCGCGCGTTTCACCGGTGAGGAGAAGCTCATGTTCAACGCAGTCATCGACGCACCGTTCGGCAAGGTCGGCATTCGCACCGATGCCGCGGTGGTGCGCGAGATCGTCTATCTGCCCGAGTCGGTCAGATCGGTCGATCCGGACTCGCCACTCGCGAAGCGCGCGGTCGAGCAGATCGAACGTTATTTCGAGCGCGCGTCGGCGCGTTTCGACCTGCCGCTCGCCGACGTCGGCAGTGCCTTTCAGCATCGCGTGTGGAACGTGATCAGCGACATTCCGCCGGGCGCGGTGCTGACCTACGGGCAGGTCGCGAAGCGGATCGGCAGCGCGCCACGCGCGGTCGGTCAGGCGTGCGGCGCGAACTATTTCCCGCTCGTGATTCCGTGTCATCGCGTCGTGGCGGCAGGCGGCCTCGGCGGCTTCGCGAACCACGACGACAATGGTTATTACCAGAAAGTGAAGCGCTGGCTGCTGGCGCACGAAGGCGTGCCGTACTGATGAGTGAACCCTTGCTTTCTCCCGACCCCGCGCCCGGCGCCGACAGCGACGAGGCCGCGGCATCGCCCGCGCTGCTCGCGAGCCGCGCGTCGATCGACGTGTTCTGCGACGCGCTGTGGCTCGAGCACGGGCTCGCGCGCAACACGCTCGATGCGTACCGGCGCGATCTGATGCTGTTTTCGCAATGGCTGGCCGCGACCCACGACGTGTCGCTCGACTCGGTCGACGAAGCGATGGTGACCGGCTACATCGCCGCGCGCAGCGACGGCAAGGCGACATCGTCGAACCGGCGGTTGTCGGTGTTCCGTCGCTATTACGGCTGGGCCGTGCGCGAGCATCGCGCGAGCGCGGACCCGACGCTGCGCATCACGTCGGCGAAACAGGCCGCACGGTTTCCGTCGACGCTGTCCGAGGCGCAGGTCGAAGCGCTGCTCGGCGCGCCCGACATCGGCACGCCGCTCGGCCTGCGCGATCGCACGATGCTGGAGCTGATGTACGCGAGCGGCCTGCGCGTGAGCGAACTCGTCACGCTGAAGACCGTCGAGGTCGGGCTCAACGAGGGTGTCGTGCGCGTGATGGGCAAGGGCTCGAAGGAACGGCTCGTGCCGTTCGGCGAAGTTGCGCACGGCTGGATCGAGCGCTACTTGCGCGACGCGCGGCCCGCGCTGCTCGGCGCGCGCGCGGCCGACGCGCTGTTCGTGACCGGACGCGGCGACGGGATGACGCGCCAGCAGTTCTGGAACATCATCAAGCGCCACGCGCAGCAGGCCGACGTGCGCGCGCACCTGTCGCCGCATACGCTGCGGCACGCGTTCGCGACGCATCTGCTGAACCACGGCGCCGACCTGCGCGTCGTGCAACTGCTGCTCGGCCACAGCGACATCTCGACCACGCAGATCTACACACACGTCGCGCGCGAGCGGCTGAAGACGCTGCACGCGCAGCACCACCCGCGCGGCTAGCGCGGCGCGCGTCGGCCACATGCGGGATGCGGCCCGCACCCACGCGTCACGCGAGTTCGCGCAGCTTGTGCTTCAGCACCTTGCCCGTCGATGCGGCGGGCAGCGCATCGAGCACGCGGATGCGCGCGGGCCGCTTGTAAGGCGCGAGCCGTTGTGCGCACCATGCCTGCAGCGCGTCCTCGGTCGCGGTCGCGCCCGGCACCAGCTCGACGAACGCGAGCACTTCCTCGTTGCCCTCGACCGCGCGGCCGACGACGGCTGCCTGCACGACGTCCGGGTGCGCGTTCAGCACCTGTTCGACTTCGACCGGATAGACGTTGAAGCCCGAGCGGATGATCAGCTCCTTGCTGCGACCCGCGATCGTCACCGAGCCGTCGGCTTCCTGGCGCGCGAGATCGCCGGTGCTCAGCCAGCCGTCCGGAGACACGGCCGCGCGCGTGGCGTCCGCGTTGCGGTAGTAGCCGAGCATCACGTTCGGCCCGCGCACGCGGATTTCACCCACTTCACCCTGCGGCACGTCCGTGCCGTCCGGCGCGACGATCCGCATCTCGACGCCCGGGATCGGCACGCCGACCGAGCAGTCGGCACGCGGCGCGTCGAGCGGCGTCTGCGTGATCGTCGGGCTGCTCTCGGTCATTCCGTAGCCGTTGTGCAGCGGCACGCCGTACATGCGCTCGACGCGCGCCTTCAGGTTGGCGTCGAGCGGCGAGCCGCCCGAATACGCGAAACGCAGCCGCGGCGCGTGCCACGCGTGCGTGTGCAGGTGCTCGAGGAGCTTCGCGTGCATCGCGGGTACACCCTGGAAGATCGTCACGCCTTCGTCGGCGAGCGCAATGCGCACGGCCTCCGGCGAGAAGCGCGGTGCAAGCCGCAGCGTCGCCCCGGCGTAGAGGCTGCCGAGGCAGACCGACGCGAGCCCGTACACGTGCGACACCGGCAGCACCGTATAGACGACGTCGTCCGGCGACACGCGGCGCAGCGCGCTTGACGTCGCCGCGATGAACAGCAGGTTGCGGTGCGACAGCATCACGCCTTTCGGCGCACCCGTCGTGCCGGTCGTGTAGATCAGCGCCGCGCATTGCGCGGCGCCATCGGCCACCACCGGTTCGTCGGGCGCGCTCGTGTCGACGCGGTACGACCACGCGCCGATGTCGACCGGCAGCGTGTCGGCCGGCGTCGCGTCGTGGCGTGCCGCGTGTGCGCGCGCATCGGGCGACGCCTCGGTCGCGAATGCGATCAGCTTCGGCCGCGCATGCGCGGCGATCGCATCGAGTTCGCCGGCCGACAGCCGGGCGTTCGACACGAGCGCCCATGCGTCGACGCGCGCGGCCGCGAACAGCAGCACGATCTGCGCGACGCTGTTTTCCGCGACGATCATCACGCGATCGCCGCCGTGCACGCCAAGGCGCGCGAGCCGCTCGGCGGCCGCATCGACCGCTCGCGACAGCTCGCCGTACGACAGGCGGCGCGCGTCCTCGATCAGCGCTGGATGCGCGGGCGCTTGCGCGGCCCAGCGGGCGGGCACGTCGGCGATGCGGCCGGGCAAGGCGGCGAGCAACGCCGGGACGTCGAGCGGCGCGGATGAGCGGACAGGCGAGGACATGGCGTCTCCAGAAGAAGGGCCGGGCGGCGGCGCGGCGAGTTTTGCGAACGATCGTGCCATGACGGCGGGCGCGCCACAATCGGTCAATCGGGCAATAGCGCTTCGCGATGTCCGCAATGATGACGGGCGGACCGACTGACGGACAGGTGCGCCGCGGTGACGGGTGCTCGCCCCGGATACTGGTGCAAAAGGGCCGCGAGTATACCGCCGGTGCGCGGCACGCCGCCGCGAAGACGAGACAGGGCGATCGTGGGTTGACGCCCGCCCGCCGGTCGTTCGCCATTAAAATGCCGCCATGAGCAAATCCAGACACGTGTCCGAGACTCCCGCGACCCAGCTGCTGCGCCGCCACGGCGTCGCCTTCGGCGAGCATCCGTACGATTACGTCGAGCATGGTGGCACCGGCGAGTCGGCGCGCCAGCTCGGCGTCGACGAGCACTGCGTCGTGAAGACGCTGGTGATGGAGGACGAGCACGCGAAGCCGCTGATCGTGCTGATGCACGGCGACCGCACGGTGTCGACCAAGAACCTCGCGCGGCAGATCGGCGCGAAACGCGTCGAGCCGTGCAAGCCCGACGTCGCGAACCGCCATTCCGGCTATCTGGTCGGCGGCACGTCGCCGTTCGGCACGCGCAAGACGATGCCCGTGTACGTCGAGTCGACCATCCTCGAATTGCCGACGATCTACCTGAACGGCGGCCGCCGCGGCTATCTCGTCAGCCTCGCGCCGGCGGTGCTCACGACGCTGCTCGGCGCGACGCCCGTGCAGTGCGCAAGCGTCGACTGAGGGTTTCACCTTCGTGGCAGGCCGTGCTCGTTCGGTAGAATGGGCGCCGTTTCGGCCGGTCGGACCGCACGACCGGCCGAAACGGCCTCCCGGCGGTTCGCCGCGACGGCGCCCGCCGCAACCGGCCGGCATGCCGCGTCCGGCCGCCAATTCACCGATACGTTGAAAGAAGAGTTCTCCGCATGCAGATCCTGCTCGCCGCACTTGTTGCCTACCTGATCGGTTCGGTGTCGTTCGCCGTCGTCGTCAGCGCCGCGATGGGCCTGGCCGATCCCCGTTCGTACGGGTCGAAGAATCCCGGCGCGACCAACGTGCTGCGCAGCGGCAACAAGAAGGCCGCGATCCTGACACTCGTCGGCGACGCATTCAAGGGCTGGCTCGCCGTCTGGCTCGCGCGGCACTTCGGGTTGCCTGACGTCGCCGTTGCGTGGGTCGCGATCGCCGTGTTCCTCGGCCACCTGTATCCGGTGTTCTTCCGCTTCCAGGGCGGCAAGGGCGTGGCGACCGCGGCCGGCGTGCTGCTCGCCGTGCATCCGGTGCTCGGCCTGGCGACCGCGCTGACCTGGCTGATCGTCGCGTTCTTCTTCCGCTATTCGTCGCTCGCGGCGCTGGTGGCGGCCGTGTTCGCACCGGTGTTCGACGTGTTCCTGTTCGGCACCGGCCACAACCCGGTCGCGTGGGCTGTGCTCGCGATGAGCGTGCTGCTCGTGTGGCGTCACCGCGGCAACATCTCGAAGCTGCTGGCGGGGCAGGAAAGCCGGATCGGCGACAAGAAGAAGGCCGCGTCCGACGGCGGCGCGCAGGACGGCGGGAAGGCCTGAGGAAGGGGATGACTGCTGCCGCCCGCAGGGGCGCCCGGCATGCGGGGCCCGGCGGCGCGGCGTGACCGGCGACGCTGCGGTCGATGGCGTCGATCAGTCGCGGAAGTTGTTGAAGTCGAGCGGGGTGTCGGTCACGTCCTTGCGCAGCATCGCGATCACGCTCTGCAGGTCGTCGCGCTTCGTGCCGGCCACGCGCACCGCGTCGCCCTGAATGCTCGCCTGTACCTTGATCTTGCTGTCTTTCACGAGCCTGACGATCTTCTTCGCGAGGTCGCCCGTCACGCCCTTCTTCACGGTGACGATCTGCTTGACCTTGTCGCCGCCGATCTTCTCGACTTTGCCATAGTCGAGGAAGCGCACATCGACGTTGCGCTTCGCGAGCTTGTTGATCAGCACGTCCTTGACCTGGCCGAGCTTGAAATCGTCGTCGGCGAACAGCGTCAGCTCGCGCTCCTTCTGTTCGACGCGCGCGTCGGAGCCCTTGAAGTCGAAGCGCGTCGAAATTTCCTTGTTCGACTGCTCGATGGCGTTCTTCACTTCGATCATGTTCGCTTCGGAAACGACGTCGAACGATGGCATGGCATTCTCCCTTGAGATGCGTGCGCCCGGCTCGCGCGCGGGCACTCGCTATAATTGCGGACTGTTTGCCATTTTACCGATGCCCTTCCGTTTGCCCAAGGCCGGCCGTAAGGCCGCCCGGCGGACGTGACCGCGAATGCCGATGCCTCCTGACGATTCCGCCCTGTCGCTGCTCCCCGACCATCCGCTTGCTGCGCACAATACGTTCGGCATCGCCGCGAAGGCGCGCTTTGCCGCGCGCATCACGCACGCGGCGCAGTTCGAGGCGCTGCACCGCGACCAGCGCGTCGCGTCGCTGCCGCAGCTCGTGCTCGGCGGCGGCAGCAACGTCGTGTTCACGCGCGATTTCGACGGCGTCGTGCTGCTCGACGAGATCGCCGGCCGCCGCGTCGTGCGCGAGGACGACGACGCGTGGTACGTCGAGGCCGGCGGCGGCGAGACCTGGCACGCGTTCGTCGCGTGGACGCTCGAGCACGGGATGCCGGGCCTGGAGAACCTTGCGCTGATTCCGGGCACCGTCGGCGCTGCGCCGATCCAGAACATCGGCGCATACGGCCTCGAGATGAAGACCTGTTTCGATTCGCTGGTCGCCATCGAGCTCGCGACGGGGCGCAGCGAGCGCTTCGACGCCGCGCGCTGCGCGTTCGGCTATCGCGACAGCTTCTTCAAGCGGGAAGGGCGCGGCCGGTTCGCGATCGTATCGGTGACGTTCCGGCTGCCCAAGCGCTGGACGCCGCGGCTCGGCTACGCGGACGTCACGCGCGAGCTCGACGCGCGCGGCATCGCGCCGGACGCGGCAACGCCGCGCGACGTGTTCGATGCAGTCGTCGCGATCCGCCGCGCGAAGCTGCCCGATCCGCTCGTGCTCGGCAACGCGGGCAGCTTCTTCAAGAATCCGGTGATCGATGCCGCGCAGTTCGACGCGCTGCGCGCGCGCGTGCCGGACGTGGTGTCGTATCCGCAGCCGGACGGGCAGGTGAAGCTCGCGGCCGGCTGGTTGATCGACCGCTGCGGCTGGAAAGGGCGCGCGCTGGGGGCGGCGGCCGTGCACGACCGGCAGGCGCTCGTGCTGGTGAATCACGGCGGCGCGACGGGTGTCGAGGTCCTCGCGCTGGCGCGCGCGATCCAGGACGACGTGCGCGAGCGGTTCGGTGTCGAGCTCGAACCCGAGCCGGTGTGCCTGTAACGCGGTCTTTCGTACCGCGCATTTCATTCGCTTCCGCCGCGTACAAACAAAAAGCGCCGATCGACGATCGGCGCTTTTTTGCATGCCGCCGGATGCCGGCGGTGCTCGGGTGCTGCGGGGTGCTGCGATCAGTGCTTGAGCCGGCCGAGCAGCAGGAACTCCATCAGCGCCTTCTGCACGTGCAGGCGGTTTTCCGCCTCGTCCCACACGACGCTCTGCGGGCCGTCGATCACGCCGGCCGTCACTTCCTCGCCGCGGTGCGCGGGCAGGCAGTGCATGAAGAGCGCGTCCGCGTTCGCATGGCCCATCATTTCCTCGTCGACGCACCAGTCGGCAAATGCCTGCTTGCGCGCTTCGTTCTCGGCTTCGAAGCCCATGCTCGTCCACACGTCGGTCGTCACGAGATCGGCGCCCTTGCACGCTTCGTTCGGATCGTCGAACACCTCGTAGAACGGCGCGCTGTCCGGCGACACGAGCTTCATGTCGAGCGCATAGCCCGGCGGCGTCGACAGGCGCAGCTTGAAGCCGAGGATCTGCGCGGCTTCGATCCACGTATAGAGCATGTTGTTCGCATCGCCGACCCACGCGACCGTCTTGCCGGCGATCGGGCCGCGGTGCTCGTAGTACGTGAAGATGTCGGCGAGCACCTGGCACGGGTGGTATTCGTTGGTCAGGCCGTTGATCACCGGCACGCGGGAGTTCTCCGCGAAGCGCTTGATGACCTCCTGCTCGAACGTGCGGATCATGATGATGTCGACCATCCGCGAGATGACCTGCGCGGAATCCTCGACCGGCTCGCCGCGGCCGAGCTGCGTGTCGCGCGTGCTCATGAACACCGCGTGGCCGCCGAGCTGGAAGATGCCGGCTTCGAACGACAGGCGCGTGCGCGTCGAGCTCTTCTCGAAGATCATCGCGAGCGTGCGGTCGTGCAGCGGGTGATAGGTCTCGTAGTTCTTGAACTTGCGCTTCAGGATACCCGTGCGTTCGAGCACGTACTCGTAGTCTTCCAGCGAGAAATCCTTGAACTGCAGGTAGTGACGAATGGTTTTGGCGGTCATGAAACGAAATACGGCGGGTCTGAACCGGCAGCGGAGCCGGACGGCGCCGCCGTCGGGTGTGGATAACTCAAAGCAGCATAAAGGATTTTCTGTGCTTTGACGAGCCGCGCCGAAAACCGGGGCGCGATCGCGGCGCACACTGGAGGATGCCGGAAGAGGGGGCGCGAGACGACGCGCGATGTCGCGCTGCGGTATAATTCAAAAGTTTTCTCCAGCCCGGCAGGCAAGGCTCTTCGCGCTCTGCCGGACACAAGCCATGCGCTGCACAAATCCGGTGCGGCGCGTCGGCGGCACGCAGCGACGGCCTGTTTTCGGGATATCGGAGCGCGTCTGTCGTCGTCCACTCCAGCTTTGTGTTCGCGTATCCAGGCGCCGTCGCCTGGACATCGCCGGGCCGTCACTTGGGTAACCACATGGCTGAAACCCCTCCGACCGAATTCTTCATCCAGGGCATCACGAAAGACGGGAAAAAGTTTCGCCCGAGCGACTGGTCGGAGCGTCTGGCCGGCGTGATGGCCTGTTTCGGGCCGGGTGCGAGCGGGCCGAACGCGCGCCTGAAATATTCGCTGTACGTGCGCCCGACGATGCTCGGCGACCTGAAATGCGTGATCCTCGATTCCCGGCTGCGTGACATCGAGCCGATGGCGTTCGATTTCGTGCTGAACTTCGCGAAGGACAACAACCTCGTCGTCACCGAGGCGTGCGAGTTGCCGGACTACAACGAGAAGAAGTGAATTCGGCGGGCGAGGGGGGGCATCCCGCGCCCGCGCCTGACGGTCGCCCGGCGCGATGCGCAGGCGACGCGCAACAAAAAAGCCCGCCTAGGCGGGCTTTTTTGTGATCGCAGGAAACAGGAACGCCCGCGAGAGCGGGCGCGCCGGATTTACGCTGCTGCCTGCAGGCCCTTGACGGCTGCGGCGAGGCGGCTCTTGCTGCGAGCGGCCTTGTTCTTGTGAACGATCTTCTTGTCGGCGATCGTGTCGATCGTCTTCACGGCAGCCTTGAACAGCTCGGCAGCCTTTGCCTGGTCGCCGGCTTCAACAGCCTTGCGAACCGACTTGATCGCGGTACGGAATTTCGAGCGCAGCGCCGAGTTGTGCGAATTTGCCTTCGCGGCTTGGCGGGCGCGCTTGCGTGCTTGTGCGGAGTTAGCCATGACGGTTCCTTATCCTGTCCTGTTTCCAGAGCTTGGAGCCTGACGGCCAAGCGCTGCTTTTCGATCCGTCCCCTGAGAGCGATTGCCCAGGGGCGCATAAAAAACGGTGATTTTAACCGAGGCCGAGACATGAAAACGACAGGCGCCGTGCATGTAACAGGCTCAGAAACCGGCGATTATAGCAACAAAATCAAGCGCGTGGCAAGGTCAACGTGACGTCGGACGGACGGGGCGCCGGCGACATGGGCCCTTTTCGGCATCCGTCCGTGCCGGGACACGCAACGTCCGTATAATAAGCGCCCCATGAATCTATTCCGAGCCCTGCTGACGGTCAGCGGCTTCACGCTGCTGTCGCGCGTGACCGGACTGGCCCGCGAGACGCTGATCGCCCGTGCGTTCGGCGCCAGTCAATACACCGACGCATTCTACGTCGCTTTCCGCATCCCGAACCTGCTGCGCCGCCTGTCCGCCGAAGGCGCGTTCTCGCAGGCGTTCGTGCCGATCCTGGCCGAATTCAAGAACCAGCAGGGGCACGATGCGACCAAGGCGCTCGTCGACGCGATGTCGACCGTGCTCGCCTGGGCGCTCGCCGTGCTGTCGGTCCTCGGGATCGCCGGCGCGTCGTGGGTCGTGTTCGCGGTCGCGTCCGGCCTGCATACCGACGGACAGGCGTTCCCGCTCGCGGTCACGATGACGCGGATCATGTTCCCGTACATCGTGTTCATCTCGCTGACGACGCTCGCGTCCGGCGTGCTGAATACCTACAAGAGCTTCTCGCTGCCGGCATTCGCGCCGGTGCTGCTCAACGTCGCGTTCATCGCCGCGGCCGTGTTCGTCGCGCCGCACCTGAAGGTGCCGGTCTATGCGCTCGCATGGGCCGTCATCGTGGGCGGCGTGCTGCAGTTCATCGTGCAGCTGCCGGGGCTGAAGAAGATCGACATGGTGCCGCTGATCGGCCTCAACCCGGTGCGCGCGCTGCGTCATCCCGGCGTGAAGCGCGTGCTCGCGAAGATGGTGCCCGCGACGTTCGCGGTGTCGGTCGCGCAACTGTCCCTGATCATCAACACCAACATCGCGTCGCGGCTCGGGCAGGGCGCCGTGTCGTGGATCAACTACGCCGACCGCCTGATGGAATTCCCGACCGCGCTGCTCGGCGTCGCGCTCGGCACGATCCTGCTGCCGAGCCTGTCGAAGGCGCACGTCGACGCCGATTCGACCGAATATTCGGCGCTGCTCGACTGGGGGCTGCGCGTCACGTTCCTGCTCGCGGCGCCGAGCGCGCTCGCGCTGTTCTTCTTTGCGACGCCGCTCACCGCGACGCTGTTCAACTACGGCAAGTTCGACGCGCATACGGTCACGATGGTCGCACGCGCGCTCGCGACCTACGGGATCGGCCTCGTCGGCATCATCCTGATCAAGATCCTCGCGCCGGGCTTCTACGCGAAGCAGGACATCAAGACGCCCGTGAAGATCGCGATCGGCGTGCTGATCGTCACGCAGATCTCGAACTACGTGTTCGTGCCGCTGATCGGCGCTGCGGGCCTCACGCTGAGCATCGGCGTCGGCGCATGCCTGAACTCGCTGCTGCTGTTCCTCGGGCTGCGCAAGCGCGGCATCTACCAGCCGTCGCCGGGCTGGCTGCGCTTCTTCGTGCAACTGATCGGCGCGGCGCTCGTGCTCGCGGGCCTGATGCACTGGTGCGCGATCAGCTTCGACTGGACCGGCATGCGCGCGCAGCCGCTCGATCGCATCGCGCTGATGGCGGCGTGCCTGGTGCTGTTCGCTGCACTATATTTCGGTATGTTGTGGGTGATGGGCTTCAAATACGCTTACTTCAGAAGGCGCGCCAAGTGATGACCGCAATGACCCGCGTCCTCGACTACTTCAGCACGCTCGTGGCGGACGACGACAGTCTGCCCGTCACGGAAGCCGCGCTGTCGCTGGCGCAGGACGCGTATCCCGACCTCGACCTGCAGGGCACGCTGGCCGAACTCGACATGCTGGCGGCGCGGCTGCGCCGGCGGCTCGCCGACGATGCGGACCTGAAGGGCCGCGTCGCCGCGCTGAACGATTTCTTCTTCCGCGAGCTCGGCTTCGCGTGCAATCACAACGATTACTACGACCCCGATAACAGCCACCTGAACGCCGTGCTCAAACGGCGGCGCGGGATCCCGATCTCGCTGTCGGTGCTGTACCTGGAACTCGCCGAGCAGATCGGCGTGCCGGCGCGCGGCGTGTCGTTCCCCGGCCACTTCCTGCTGCGCGTGACGCTGCCCGACGGCGACCTCATCATCGATCCGACCAACGGCCATTCGCTGTCCGAAGCCGAAATGGTCGAGATGCTCGAGCCGTACGTCGCGCGTGCGGCGGGCGCGGTCGACAGCGCGTTGCGCGCGCTGCTGCAGCCGGCCACGAGCCGCGAGATCATCGCGCGGATGCTGCGCAACCTCAAGACGATCTACCTGCAGACGGAACGCTGGCAGCGGCTGCTTGCCGTGCAGCAGCGGCTCGTGATCCTGCTGCCGGAACAACTCGACGAGGTGCGCGACCGCGGCTTCGCCTATGCGCGGCTCGACTATCTGCGCCCGGCACTCGAGGATCTCGAGCAGTATCTCGGCGAGCGGCCCGATGCGGACGACGCGACCGTCGTCGAATCGCAGGTGACCGAGTTGCGGCAGCGGATGCAGCGCGACGGCGAGGAGTGAGCCGTCACCGCATCCCCGGAGCCCCGAACGTAAAAACGCCCGCATCGCGGGTGTTTTTCGTTTGCAATTGCGTGACCCTTACTTCGGCTGCATCCGGATCGCGCCGTCGAGGCGGATCACTTCGCCGTTGAGCATCGGATTCTCGACGATCTGGCGCACCAGCATCGCGTACTCGTCCGGTTTGCCGAGCCGCGGCGGGAACGGCACCATCGCGCCGAGCGCATCCTGCACGTCCTTCGGCATGCCGAGCAGCATCGGCGTCTCGAACAGCCCGGGCGCGATCGTCATCACGCGGATGCCGTGGCGTGACAGATCGCGTGCGATCGGCAGCGTCATGCCCGCGACGCCGGCCTTCGACGCCGCGTATGCGGCCTGGCCGATCTGGCCGTCGTAAGCGGCGACCGACGCGGTGCTGACGATCACGCCGCGCTCGCCGCCGTCGTTCGGCGCGGTCGCAGCCATCGCAGCGGCCGCGAGCCGGATCATGTTGAAGGTGCCGACCAGGTTCACGTTGATCGTTTTCGCAAATACGTCGAGCGGATGCGCGCCGTCCTTGCCGACGGTCTTCGCGGCGGGCGCGATGCCCGCGCAGTTCACGAGGCCGCGCAGCGTGCCCGCGCGCGTCGCGGCGTCGACGGCCGCCTGCGCATCGGCCTCGCTCGACACGTCGCAGCGCACGAACACGCCGCCCAGCTCGCTCGCGAGCGCCGTGCCGGCCGCCTCGTTCAGGTCGGCGAGCACGACCTTGCCGCCGGCCTGCGCGAGCATGCGGGCCGTCCCGGCGCCGAGGCCCGATGCGCCGCCCGTGATCAGAAAGACGTTGCCGCGAATCTCCATCACTGTCTCCTTGGTTGGGTCCGATGCCGGTCGATCGGAGGAAAGGCGGTGCGCCGGTCCACGCGGCGCACGCGTTCGATCGATTGTACGGGGCGCCGTCGCACGCCGGCCAGTGCGGCACGGTCGTGCGAATCCAGGTCAGACGAAACGGTCGCGGCAGATGAAAAAAAAGCCGCCCGGAAGGGCGGCTTGCGGTGCACGACGCGGTGCTTACTTCAGTGCGTCGAACGCACGCTCGCGGATTTCATCGACGCTGCCGAGGCCCGAGATCTTGCGATACTGCGGGGCTTTCAGGCCGTTTTCCTCGCCGCGCTGCGCCCAGTCGCCGTAATACTTGATCAGCGGCTTGGTCTGCGCTTCGTACACTTCGAGACGCTTCTTGACGGTTTCTTCCTTGTCGTCGTCGCGCTGGATCAGCGGTTCGCCCGTCACGTCGTCCACACCCTCGACCTTCGGCGGGTTGAACTTGACGTGGTACGTGCGGCCCGACGCCGGGTGCGTGCGACGGCCGCTCATGCGCTCGACGATCTCCGAGAACGGGACGTCGATTTCGAGCACGTAATCGATCGCGACGCCAGCTTCCTTCATTGCGTCAGCCTGCGCGATCGTGCGCGGGAAGCCATCGAACAGATAGCCGTTCGCGCAATCGGCTTCCTTCAGGCGCTCCTTCACGAGACCGATGATCAGGTCGTCCGTCACGAGCTTGCCTTCGTCCATGAAGCGCTTCGCCTCGATGCCGAGCGGCGTGCCGGCCTTGACGGCCGCGCGCAGCATGTCACCCGTCGAGATTTGCGGGATGCCGAACTTTTCCTTGATGAAGTTTGCCTGGGTGCCCTTTCCCGCGCCGGGCGCGCCCAACAGGATCAAACGCATGGTGATATCTCCAGTATGTAGATTCGTGTGGCGAGACGCAAAAGCGTCGGCGACAACGTACGCGGGGCTTGCCTTGCGCGCGGCGGACCGGTCTGATGCGGCGCGTCGGCGAAAAGCGACGCGCGGCTGCCGGGGCGGGCCGTGGCGGGGTCAAGCGAGGACGCGCGGGTCGCGGACGGCTCGCACAATCGCCTGATTATGCCACGGGTTATTTTGAACCCGGCCGAAAAAGGGCCTGCACGCGTGCGAGATCGGCCGGCGTGTCGATGCCGGCTTCGGGTGCATGCTCGGTGATCAGCACTGCGATGCGCTCGCCGTGCCACATCGCGCGCAGCTGTTCGAGCTGCTCGGCCTGCTCGATCGGCGCCTGCGCGAGCGACGGATAGGTGCGCAGAAAACGCGCGCGATACGCGTACAGGCCGATGTGACGATGGACCGGAAAGGCCGGCGCCGGCATGGCCGCGACGTCGGGCCAGTGCGGCTGGTACGCATCGCGGCTCCACGGAATCGGCGCGCGCGAGAAGTACATCGCGACGTTGCGCGCGTCGAGCGCGACCTTCACGATGTTCGGGTTGAACACATCGGCGGCGGCGTGGATCGGATGCGCCGCGGTCGCGATCGCGCAGTCCGGATGCGCGGCGAGGTGCGACGCTACGTCGCGCACGAGCGCCGGGTCGATCAGCGGTTCGTCGCCCTGCACGTTGACGACGACGGTGTCGTCGCTCCACCCGAACGTCGCGGCGACTTCCGCGAGCCGGTCGGTGCCGGACGGATGATCGGCGCGCGTCAGCACGGCTTCGAAACCGTGCTCGCGGGCCGCGTCGAGCACGCTCTGTGCATCGGACGCGACGAGCACCTGCTGCGCGCCCGCTTCGCGCGCGCGCTCGGCGACGCGCACGACCATCGGCTTGCCGCCGAGATCGGCGAGCGGCTTGTTCGGCAGGCGCGTCGACGCGAGCCGGGCAGGAATGACGGCGATGAAGGGCTGCGGATGAGTCATCGGGGCTGGGCGTTGAGGAGGGCGGGGCGGGCGGCGCGTCGAAGGCAGGCCGCCCGGGGCAGGGGCCGGCACGCGGCCGCAGCGAACCGCGGCCAGGCGCCGGCGCAGCGGTGCGGCGTCAGCTGCCGGCCGGGCCGGCGGGGTCGACCGGCGTGCCTTCGACGGTCTGGCGTGCTTCGTCGACGAGCATCACGGGGATGCCGTCGCGGATCGGGTAGGCGAGCTTGTCCGCGTTGCAGATCAGCTCCTGCGCGGCGCGGTCATAGTGGAGCGGGCCTTTGCAGATAGGGCACACAAGGATTTCAAGCAGGCGAGCGTCCACGGAGTTTCTCCACAACGAGGGCAATGAGGCGAGGATCGAGCGCGGCTTCGACGGGGACGACCCACAGCCGAGCGTCGCGCCAGGAAGCGCCCAATTTTACTGCATCCTTCTCGGTGATCAGGATCGCATCGACCGCGTCGTCGACGAACGGATTGTCGGGGAACGCGTAGTGGTCGGGCAGCGCGCGCGTCGCCGGCGCGAGGCCGGCCGCGCGCAGCGTCGCGAAGAAGCGTTCCGGCGCGCCGATGCCGGCCGCGGCGAGCACGCGCTCGTTCGCGAACTGCGACAGCGGACGGCGCAGCGCCGGCTGGTCGAGGTGCCACGCGGCGCCCGGCGTGAGCGCGAGCGCATAGGTGTCGGGCCACGGCGGCAGCGCGCCGCTGTACGGATCGTTGACGAGCGTCGCGTCGCGGTGGCGCGACAGCGGCTCGCGCAGCGGCCCGGCCGGCAGCAGGAAGCCGTTGCCGCCGAGGCGGTGGTCGAACACGACGAGCTCGACCGTCCGTGCGAGACGGTAGTGCTGGAGGCCGTCGTCGCTGACGATCACGTCGACGTTCGGGTGCGCGGCGCGCAGCGCCTGCGCGGCCGCGACGCGGTCGGGGCACACCCAGACGGGCGCGCCGGTGCGGCGCGCGATCAGGAGCGGTTCGTCGCCGGCCGCGCTCGCGCGCGATGCGGGTGTGACCGCGATGGGTGCCTTCACGTTCGCGCCGTAGCCGCGCGACACGACGCCCGGCGTGAACCCGGCCGCGCGCAGCGCGTCGACGAGCGCGATCACGGTCGGCGTCTTGCCGGTGCCGCCGACGGTCACGTTGCCGACCACGACGACGGGCACACCGACGTCGACCGGTTGCTTCCAGCCCTGCGCGTAGGCCGTGCGGCGCAGCGCCGCGCACAGGCCGAACACGCATGCGAACGGCGTGAGCGCCCAGGCGAGGGCGCCGCGTCGCTGCCATTCGCGCGTGAGGCGTGCTTCGAGCCGCGCGAGCGGGCCGCCGGGCGCGCTCATCGGGCCGGACGCGGCGCGTCGTGCGCCGCGGCGTGGGACGGATTCATCAAGACGGATTCTCCGTTGGGCGGCGCATGCCGCAAGGTCTTCGGAAGGCGGCACTCTAGCGCGCCGCACGCGGGCGCGGCAAGCGCGGCCGGGCGACGCATCCGATGGGGGCGGATCGGAGCGGGTTGTGGATAACTCTGTGAAAAACTCCCCGCCCGTTCGCGTCAAACGCCCGTCGGATGGACATCGAATCGGCGTCGAATCAAACTGCAAGGTTTAAAAATATATAAAAATCAATGCGTTATACGGAATTGTCTGGTTTTTTCCGAGGTTTTCAAGTGTTTTTGGCGGACGATTGCCAGAGTGTGGACACCTTCTGCGTGTTGCAGTGCGGGCGTGCGGCGCTGGACGCCGCGCGCATGTCGGACTATCGTGTCGCCGCCAGCATTCATCCGACCGCCCATGCTTTCCGACTCTCCTTTTTCCGCTCCCGGCGCGACTCGCGGCGGCGACGAAGTGATTCCCGTTTCGGCGCTTAATCGCGCGATTTCGACGATGCTCGAGCGCTCGTTCCCGCTGCTGTGGATCTCGGGCGAAGTGTCGAATTTCACGCGCGCCGCCAGCGGCCACTGGTATTTCTCGATCAAGGACCAGCAGGCGCAGATGCGCTGCGTGATGTTTCGCGGTCGAGCGCAGTACGCGGAATTCACGCCGCGCGAAGGCGACCGGATCGAGGTGCGCGCGGTCGTCACGATGTACGAGCCGCGCGGCGAAGTGCAGCTCAACGTCGAAGCCGTGCGGCGCACGGGCCAAGGGCGTCTTTACGAGGCATTCCTGCGGCTGAAGGCGCAGCTCGAGGCCGAAGGGCTGTTCGCAGCCGAGCGCAAGCGGCCGCTGCCGGCGCACCCGCGCGCGATCGGCATCGTCACGTCGCTGCAGGCCGCCGCGCTGCGCGACGTGCTGACCACGCTCGCGCGCCGCGCGCCGCACATTCCGGTGATCGTCTATCCGGCGCCCGTGCAGGGGGCCGGTTCCGCCGAAAAGCTCGTCGCGGCCGTGCAGACCGCGAACGCGCGGCGCGAGGTCGACGTGCTGCTCGTGTGCCGCGGCGGCGGGTCGATCGAGGATCTGTGGTCGTTCAACGACGAAGCGCTCGCACGTGCGATCGCGGCGAGCGAACTGCCGGTCGTCAGCGGCGTCGGCCACGAAACCGATTTCACGATCGCGGACTTCGCGGCCGACCTGCGCGCGCCGACGCCGACCGGCGCGGCCGAGCTCGCGAGTCCGCAGCGCGCGTTGCTGTTGCGCGAGGTTGCCGATCGGCAGCGCGCGCTCGCGCGCAGCCTGGAACGCGGGCTCGAGCAGCGTGCGCAGCAGCTCGACTGGCTCGCGCGCCGGCTCGTCAGCCCGGCCGAACGGCTGCAGCGGCAACGTACCCACGTCGAACAGCTGGCGGTGCGGCTCGCATCGGCGGCGTCGCGGCCGGTGCGCGACGCGCGTGCGCGTTTCGCGCTCGCGCAATTGCGCTGGCAGCGCGCGCGGCCCGACCCGGCGCAGGCGCGTCAGGCCCTCGCCGGACTGTCGCAACGTCTCGCGGTGGCGATGCAGCGCCGTCACGAGCGCGATACCGCGCGCGTGTCGGCCTGCGCGGCGCGGCTCGAGGTGCTGAGCCCGCAGCGCACGCTCGAGCGCGGCTACGCGGCGCTGATCGACGCGCAGACCGGCCGCGCGGTGCGCGCGCCGAGCGCGCTGAAGCCGCAGCGCCGACTCACCGTGCATCTCGCCGAAGGCTCGGCCGACGTGTCGCTCGCCGACGTGCAGCCGCGGCTGACCGACA
Organism: Burkholderia sp. AU33545; assembly: GCF_020419685.1. NCBI lineage: Bacteria > Pseudomonadati > Pseudomonadota > Betaproteobacteria > Burkholderiales > Burkholderiaceae > Burkholderia > Burkholderia sp. AU33545. Next base: position 239,977 of record NZ_JAIZRQ010000006.1, read on the forward strand.
CGATCTGACGACGACGGCGTAAGCGAAACGAAGGTCGCGCGCCCGGCGTTCCGGATGTATCGAACGCCGGGCGCGGAAACGGATGCTGCGCATCGTCGTCTCGTCCTGCCGGATGAAGCGCCAGCGGCGATTTTCTGCATACCGCGGATAAATGCCCGTGAGTTTGCGGGGATATTCGGACTCGCCTACAATCGGACGCTCGGCAGCATTCAACACAGCCTCCCTACATACTCAACGAAGGAATCGCCATGGCTCATACGCTCCCGCCGCTCCCGTACGCTGAAGACGCACTCGCGCCGACCATCTCGAAAGAGACGATCGAGTACCACTACGGCAAGCATCACCAGGCATATGTGACGAACCTGAACAATCTGATCCCGGGCACGGAATTCGAAAACCTGTCGCTGGAAGAGATCGTGAAGAAGTCGTCGGGCGGCATCTTCAACAACGCCGCGCAAATCTGGAACCACACGTTCTTCTGGAACAGCCTGTCGCCGAACGGCGGCGGCGCACCGTCGGGCGCGCTCGGCGACGCGATCAATGCGAAGTGGGGTTCGTACGACGCATTCAAGGAAGCGTTCACGAAGGCCGCGGTCGGCACGTTCGGTTCGGGCTGGGCATGGCTCGTGAAGAAGGCCGACGGTTCGCTCGACATCGTCTCGACGAGCAACGCCGCCACGCCGCTGACGACGGCCGACAAGCCGCTGCTGACGATCGACGTGTGGGAGCACGCGTACTACATCGACTACCGCAACGCACGTCCGAAGTTCGTTGAAGCGTTCTGGAACATCGTGAACTGGGACTTCGCAGCGAAGAACTTCGCGTAAGTCCGGGCATCCCGCGCCTCTGCGGCGCGCGGCATCCCCCAAAAAAAGCCCTCGTCCCGAGGGCTTTTTTGTTTTGATCGGGCATGAATCGACGCGCGGCATTCGCCCGCTCAGACGATCATCCCCGACAACCAGCCGAGCGCCGCGCTCGCGATCACGACGGCCCACGGCGGCACGCGCCAGAACACGAGCGCGACGAACGCGACGAGCGCGGCAGCGAAGTCGCGCGGCGACACGATCGTGTCGCTCCACACCGGATGATAGAGCGCGGCAAGCAGCAGCCCGACGACCGCCGCGTTCACGCCCGCGAGCGCGGCCTGCATACGCGTGCTGCGACGCAGGCGTTCCCAGAACGGGGCAGTGCCCGCGACAAGCAGGAACGACGGCGCGAAGATCGACACCAGCGCGATCATCCCGCCGAGCCAGCCGTTCGGCGCGTCGCGCAGCAACGCACCGAGGAAGGCCGAGAACGTGAAGAGCGGCCCCGGTACGGCCTGCGCGACGCCATAGCCGGCCAGGAATGCCGAGTCGCCGACCCAGCCCGGCGCGACGACGGCCGCTTGCAGCAGCGGCAGCACCACGTGGCCGCCGCCGAACACCAGCGCGCCGGTGCGGAAGAATGCATCGACGACGGCGAGTGTGTTCGAGTGGAGCGCGCTTGCCGCGACCGGTAACACGACGATCAGCGCGGCGAACAGTACCAGCCACAGCAGCCCCGCGCGGCGCGACACGTGCAGCGGCAACGGCTCGTGGGCGCCGCGCTCGGGCTGCGGCAGCAGCATGAGACCGGCGGCGCCTGCCGCGACGATCACGACCACCTGCAGCCACGCGGCCGGGACGAGCAGCGCGATGCAGGTCGCGATCGCCATCAGCGTGACGCGGCGCGCATCCGGGCAAAGCGTGCGCGCCATGCCCCACACCGCCTGCGCGATCACCGCGACCGACACGATGCGCAACCCGTGCAGGGCGCCTGCCGCGACCGGCATGCCCGTCGCGTGGACGCCGAGCGCGAACAGCATCATCAGCAGCGCGGACGGCAGCGTGAAGCCGAGCCATGCGGCGAACATCCCAGCATAGCCCGCGCGAGACAGACCGATCGCCATCCCGACCTGGCTGCTCGCCGGCCCCGGCAGGAACTGGCACAGGCCGACGAGATCCGCATAGGCGCGCTCGGTCAGCCAGCCGCGTCGCGTGACGAACGCGTCACGGAAGTAGCCGAGATGCGCGACGGGCCCGCCGAACGACGTGAGGCCGAGCCGCAGGAATGCGACGAATACGGGCCACGCATGACGGGACGGAGTAGTGACGGTGGACGTGTTCAAGAGCGGATGCGGGGAGGGCGAACGAGCCGCCACGATAGCGCAATGCCATGACGGCGGGAATGCGGCGTTGCGACGATTTCGCGGCGGCGTCAGGGCGCCGTCACGGCGTACCGCCGGGCAGGCCGCTCGCGCGGCGCAGCGCGTCGACGTCGACGAGTTCGATTTCGCCGACATGCAGCCGCACGATGCCGTCGGCCTGCAGCGCCTTCAGCAGCTGGTTGGTGGTCTGCCGCGTGAGCGAGAGCATTGCCGCGAGCTTTTCCTGCGACATCCGGATGCGCGTGCGGCCGGCGCTGATCCCGCCGTAGCCGTCGGCGATCATCAGCAGCCGCGCGGCAAGCCGCTGCGCGGCCGGCATCACGCTCATCGATTCGACGGTCAGGAAGCTCAGCCGGAGCTTTTGCGCCATCAGCAGCGCGAACTGCCGCCAGTATTGCGGTGTCGCGTCGAGCATCGCCACGAGCGCGGCCTGCGGGACGTGCAGCAGCAGCGTGTCGTCGAGCGCGATCGCATCGTGCGTGCGCGGTTGGCCGTCGAACAGCGCGATCTCGCCGAACCATGTGACGGGGTCGGCGACCGTCAGCAGCGCTTCCTTGCCCTGCGGATCGACCGCGCCTATGGTGAGGGAACCGGCCAGCACCGCATACAGCCCGCACGGCGGGTCGCCGCGGCGGAACAGCGCCTGGCCGGCCGGCAGGTGCCGCAACGCGGCGCGGGCGAGCAGCGTCTCGCGCAACGCGGGCGGCAGCGCGGCGAACCACGGGTGCGCTTCGATCTGCGGCAGGTACGGGGCGAGCGGCGAGGGCATGGGCACGCGATGTCGGGTAGCTGACAGAGGTTGTCGGGCGTGACGCGCATCATAGCGCTCGATGATCGTTCAGGAGACACCATGAAGACGCTCGAGGATCACCTTTCCCAGTATGCGGCCTACCATCGCGACGTGCGCAACATTGCGACGCATCTGGTCGGCATTCCGATGATCGTGTTCGCGGTCGAGGTGCTGCTGTCACGGCCGGCGATCGGCGCGCTGGCGGGCGTCGCGCTGTCGCCGGCGCTGCTGCTCGCCGTGGCGTTCGCGGCGTTCTACCTGCGTCTCGACCTGCGCTTCGGGTTGGCGATGACCGCGCTGTTTGCGCTCGGCCTGTGGGCTGCGCAGACGCTCGCGTTGCTGCCGACCGCGCAATGGCTCGGGATCGGCGTCGGCGCGTTCGTGGTCGGCTGGATCGTGCAGTTCGTCGGGCACTGGTTCGAAGGGCGCAAGCCCGCGTTCGTCGACGACCTGGTCGGCCTGATGGTCGGGCCGCTGTTCGTCGTCGCCGAAGTCGCGTTCTTCGTGGGCCTGCGCGGCGACGTGCGCCGTGAAGTCGAGCGGCGCGCGGGCCCGGTCCACGGCGGCGTGCACTCGCATGTCTGACGCGTCGGCCGCGCCGGTCTGCGTGTTGGGCGCGGGCGCGGTCGGCTGCTATCTCGGCGGCCGGCTCGCGGCGGCGGGGACGCCCGTCACGCTCGTCGGTCGCGCACGGATTGGCGACGCGATTCGCGCAAACGGGCTGACCCTGACAGACCGGCGCGGCTATCGCGCGACGCTCGCGCCGTCCGAGGTCGCATTCTCGACCGATCCGGCCGCCGCGGCCGCCGCGCGGCTCGTGCTTGTCGCGGTGAAGTCGGCCGCGACGCAGGACACCGCGGCGCAACTGGCCGACGTGCTGCGGCCCGGCACGGTCGTCGTCAGTTTCCAGAACGGTCTCTACAACGCCGACGTGTTGCGCGATGCGCTGCCGCAAGCGACCGTGCTGGCCGGCATGGTGCCGTTCAACGTGATCGAACGCGGGCCCGGCGCGTTTCACCAGGGCTCGGCCGGCGTGCTCGCGGCCGACGCGTCACCCGCGCTGCAGCCATTCGCCGGCGCGTTCGCCCGTGCCGGGCTATCGCTCGCTCTGCACCGCGACATGCGTGCCGTGCAGTGGGCGAAGCTGCTGCTGAACCTGAACAACGCGGTCAATGCGCTCGCGAACCTGCCGTTGCGCGACGAACTCTCGCAACGCGCGTATCGACGCTGCGTCGCGCTGGCGCAACGCGAGGCACTGCACGTGCTGGCGCGCGCCGCGATCCGGCCCGCGCGGCTCACGCCGTTGCCGGCTGCCTGGATTCCCGCCGTGCTCGACTCGCCCGATCCCGTGTTTCGCGCGCTGGGCGGCCGGATGCTCGCGATCGATCCGCTCGCGCGTTCGTCGATGTCCGACGATCTCGCCATGCGCCGTGCGACCGAAGTCGAGTGGATCAACGGCGAGATCGTCCGGCTGGCCGCGCGCTTCGGTGCGCAGGCGCCGGTCAACGCGCAGCTGTGCGCGCTCGTTCACGACGCCGAAACCTCGGCATCGCGGCCCGCCTGGCGCGGCGATGCGTTGTGGGCCGAGTTGACCGCGCACGCGCATCGCGCGGGCGACATGAGGGCGGCATAATCCCGCGCTACACCACGCGCGATGCGCAACGGCTAAGATGCGGGGTGCGTCGCACGACAGGACGCGTATGCGGAGCAATCGCCATGGTGGATCGCCCGACTCTCGACGCCTACGAAGCCCATGCCGCGCAATACGCGCAGGACTGGCTCGACCAGGCCGCCCCCGACGACATGTATGCGCTGCTCGAGCAATATTTCTCGCCGGGGCCGACCGCCGACGTCGGCTGCGGCGCGGGGCGCGACACTGCGTGGCTCGCGTCGCAAGGATTCGACGTGCGCGGCTACGATGCGAGCGCGGCGCTGCTCGCCGAGGCTCGCTTGCGTCACCCGTCCCTGACGTTCGAACTGGCTGCGCTGCCGGCGCTCGCGGGCGTGCCGTCCGGCGCGTTTCGAAACGTGTTGTGCGAGACGGTCGTCATGCATCTCGACCAGGCGGATGCTGCTGCGGCGGCCGCACGGCTGGCTGCGCTGCTGATGCCCGGCGGCACGTTGTACCTGAGCTGGCGGGTGGCCGGCAACGGCGCGTTGCGCGACGAGCGCGGCCGCTTGTACACACCGCTCGATTCGGCGCGCATGCATGCGGCGCTCGGCCCCGGCATGCACGTGATCGACGAGCACGAGGTGGTCAGCGCGTCATCCGGCAAGCGCGTGCATCGGCTGATCGCGCGCCGGGACGACGACGTCGATGGCGCCGCATGAGCGCGGCGCGCGAACTCAGTCGCGGTTGAGCGCCGCTTCCCAGTTGATGTCGACGCACAGCACCTGCATGCCGGTCGCGGCCGGCGCGGCGATCGATGCGGTCACGCACAGGTGCGCTTCGTTGATCGACAGGTACGGCGGCGTCAGATGCACGCGGCCCGGCGCGCGCATCGCATGGATGAAGTAGGGGCGGCGCTCCCAGCTCGCGCCTTCCGAATGCAGCAACGGCCGGAAGCGTTTGGCCCGCTGCGACACGCTGCCGCGCGCGAGCACGTTGTCGCCGATCTGGCGGCCCGATGCATCGAGCAGGAAGCAGCGCGCGGTTTCCGGCAACCCGAGCACGGCGCCGGCGGCGTCGATCAGCGGTTCGCCCGCGACGAGCTTCTGGCTCGCTTCCTCCAGCGCGGCGACATAAGGCGCGAGGCGTTCGGCCTGCGTGCGCTCGCGTTGCGCGACGCGCAGCCGCAACGCGGCCGACAGCGTATCCATGCAGCCCGCGGCGGCCTGCGGTTGCACGGGGTCGACGCTCGGCCCCGCGAAGTATTGCCCTTGCACGAAATCGACGTCACATTCGAGCGCGATCAGCGCGTCGCGCTCGGTCGAGAGCCCGCCCATCAGCACGAGCTGGCCGGATTCGTGCAGCAGCGACACGAGCCCCGGCAGCACGCGCTCGAGATGCGAGTGTTCGCTCGCCTGCGCGAGGATCCCGCGGTCGAGCGTGACAATGTCGGGATGCAGGTGCCACACGCGGTCGATGTTCGAATGTTTCGCACCGAAGCCGCCGAGCGCGATCAGGAAGCCGGCCTTGCGCAGACCGTCGACGATCGCCGCATAGCGCGGCGTCTCGCCGCCTGCCTGCTCGGGCACTTCGAGCACCACGCGATGCGGCGGCAGGCCGAGCGCCTTCAGGTTCGCGAGCAGCGCGTCGCCGTAGACGGTGTCCATCAGCGCGGCCGGATGCAGGCTCAGGAAGAGCCATTCGTCGTGACTGTCGAACGCGTGGAAGTTGCCGAGATGCAGCGATTCGGCGAGCCGGCCGAGCTCGAGCAGGTCGCCGCGCCGCGCCGCCTGTGTGAACACCTCGTGCGACGCGACCTGGCGGCTGTCCTCGTCGTGCGCGCGCAGCGACGCGTGGTAACCGATCGCGCGGCGGTGCGACACCGAGAAAACGGGCTGGAACACGCTAAACACGGTGTACGCACCGTACAGCACGGTGCGCCGCTTCCCGTCGTCGCCGGCGACGGGGCGGGGCGGCTGAAAGCCGGGTGGATCGATGTCGATCATGCTCATGATGTCGGCCGAAGGAAGACTGCCAGTTTACCTAGAGAATAGGCCAGCAAGAAGCATGCACGGCATCGGGCCCCGTGCCACGCCCCGTCGCGGTCGCCGGGTGCCGCGCAGCGCAGCCATGTTGCACCGACATGGTGCGCGGCGCGCCGTCGTGGGGTTTCCCGGCACGGCGCGCGCGGTGCGTCACGCGCGCTCGGACGGATCGGTCTTGTGCTGCGCGCGGCCGCGGATCTCGGGCGCGAGCTGCGCGAAGATCCACGCGGACGCGGCCGTGATGATCCCGACGCAGACGAAGGTCGCATGGAACGCGGGCAGCGTGTTGCTCGGCGTCACCGTGCGCAGCATCCCGGTGAAGGTGGCCAGCAGCGCGCCCGCGACCGTGACGCCGAGGCTCATCGACAGCATCTGCACGAGCGAGAACAGGCTGTTGCCGCTGCTCGCGCCGCCGGTGCCGAGGTCCTTCAGCGTCAGCGTGTTCATCGCGGTGAACTGCATCGAGTTGAAACCGCCGAACAGCGCGAGATGGATGACCTTCACCCAGACGGGCACCGAGTCGCGCATCAGCGCGAAGCTTGCCATCATCACGCCGACCATGATCGTGTTCGCGAGCAGTACCTTGCGGTAGCCGTGCTGCGTGATCAGACGCGTGATGATCCGCTTCGAGAACATCCCGGCCGCCGCGACCGGCAACATCATCAGCCCGGCCTCGAATGCCGAATAACCGAGACTCACCTGCAGCAGCAGCGGAATCAGGTACGGCATCGCGCCGCTGCCGATCCGCGCGAACAGGTTGCCGAGCAGGCCCACGCTGAACGTGTGGATCTTGAACAGTTCGAGCGAGAAGATCGGCTGCGGCGCGCGCACCGCGTACAGCCCGTACGCGACGAAGCACGCAAGGCTCAGGATCAGCAGCACGAGCACGGCCGCGTGCTGCATGCCGAGATCGGCGAGCCCGTCGAGCGACAGCGAGATCGCGACCATCCCGATCGTCAGCAGCAGATAGCCCTTCAGGTCGAAGCGGCCGACGGCCGGGTTGCGCGAGTCGGGCATCGAGTAGAAGGTCGCGACGCAGCCGGCGATGCCGACCGGCACGTTGATCAGGAAGATCCAGTGCCACGACGCGATCTTCACGAGCCAGCCGCCAAGCGTCGGCCCGATCAGCGGACCGATCAACCCGGGGACCGCGACGAACGACAGCGCGGCCAGGTAGCGCTCGGCCGGGAACGTGCGCAGCACGGCGAGCCGCCCGACCGGCAACAGCATCGCGCCGCCCACCCCCTGCACGACGCGGAACACGACGAGCTGCGACAGCGTATGCGCGTTCGCGCACAGCAACGAACCGAGCGAGAACACCAGGATTGCGCTGAAGAACACGCGCCGCGTGCCGAACGTGTCGGCGAGCCAGCCCGAGACGGGGATCATCACCGCCATCGTCAGCGAGTACGCGATCACGACCGACTGCATCCGCAACGGCGATTCGCCGAGGCTCGCGGCCATCGACGGCAGCGCCGTGTTGACGATCGTCGCATCGAGCGTCTGCATGAAGAAGCCCGTCGCAACGAGCCAGAGCATCACGGTGAGGTTCTTTTCGCCGGGAGCGGCGGCGGGCGGGCGTTGGAACATGGGGGCGGACCAGTGGCGCGGGACAGCCGCCATTGTAGGCAAAGCCGCCGTGCCGCGCAGGATCGGCGCGGGTGCGCCGGACGCCCGTCCGTCAGCCGACCGGTACAGTTCAGCCGAAAGTGTCTGCGGGCGTATCTGTCCGGGGGGCGACGCTGTCCGAAATACTGGTGTCCTCGAACCCACGCGATCCGGAGGCGGCCATGCGAGAACTGCGACTCTACGAGATGGACGGCAACGAGCCGGCCGGGCGGTGGCGCATCGTCGATCGCACCGCGCTGCAGGTCGCGGACGGCGACCTGTGGGTGACGATCGAGGGCCGGCCCGACGATCACTGGCTGCGCGCCGGCGAGACGCTGGCGCTGCTGCCCGGCATGCGCGTATGGATCAGCGCGGCGGCGGGCGGTGCGGTATTCGCGTTCGGCCCGCAAGCGGCGCCGGACCTGCGGGCCGCGCCGATCGCGTGGCGACGGTTCGCCGCATGGCGCGCCGGCCGTGGTCAGGCAGCCGCGTCGCTGCCGACGTAGCGCGCGCGGGGCCGGATCAGCTTGCCGTCCGCATATTGTTCGAGCGCGTGTGCGATCCAGCCCGCGGTGCGGCCAGCCGCGAACAGCGTGAACGCGGCGCCCTCGGGTAGCGCAAGCGAGCGTTCCAGCACCGCGAGCGCGAAATCGATCGCCGGTCGCAGGCCGGTCGCCGCCTCGACGCGCGCGGCGAGCCCACGGGCCATGCGTAGCGGCGTCCGGTCGGGCAGCATCGCGTGCAGCGCGTCGAGCAACGCGCGGGCGCGCGGATCGCCGTCGGGATAGAGCGGGTGCGCGAAACCGGACAGCGCGGTGCGCGCACCGTCCGCCCGTTCGTCGTGCGCGACGCGCAGCGCGAGGTAGCGGTCGAGGTCGGCGGCACGCGCCGCTTCGTCGAGCAGCGCGCCCGCGCGGAACGTCTCGCCGCCGTGGCGCGGGCCCGACAGCGCTGCGAGCCCGCCCGCGATCGCACCGAACAGGTGGGTGCCGGTCGACGCGATGCAGCGCACCGCAAAGGTCGACGGGTTCAGTTCATGATCGGCGCACAGCACGAGGGCGCGGCGCAGCAGGTCGGCTTCGTCGCGTCGCCGGAGCCGCCATGCTGCGGCGAGCTGCCGATGCACGGGCGCGTCGCCCGGCGCGCTGCCGGCCAGCGCGGCCGTCGTCACGCGCAGCAGCAGCGTGGCCGAGTCGAGCTGCGCGTCGCGCCCTTGCGCCCACAGGCGCGGCAGCGAGGCGGCCGCGGCGGGGAGCAGCACCAGCGTGCGCTCGAGCGGCGCGAGATGTGCCCAGCGGCGAGCCCAGTCGTCCCACTGCGCGGCGTCGAAACCGGTCGACGCAAGCGATGCCGCGCCGAGCCGCGCGGGCGGACAATCCCACAGTCGTGCGGCCGTTTCCTCGAGTGTCGCGTCGTTCGCGAGCGCGATCGCATCGGCGCCGCGATAGTGCAGGCGGCCGCCGGCGATCTGCGTGATCCGTGATTCGAGCACGGGCACGCCCCAGTCGAGCGAGCGTTCGGCGACGCCGCCCGCGCGTTTTGCATCGGCGCGGCGGCGCGCAAGCAGGCGCACTTCGTCCGCGTCGTAGCGGCGGCGCTTGCTCGCGCCGTCCGGCAGCGAGCGCAGCAGGCCGCGGCTCACATACGCGTAAAGGGTGCTCACGCTGACACCAAGGATGCCGGCGGCTTCCGGCGCGCTGAGGGACGTCATGCCGATCGCTCCTGTCGGGGCGCATGTAGCGCGGCCCGGCTACAACTATTCGTTATGTATTGATTCGCGCAATCAAGATTGATCGCGCCCGTCGCGAATTCTAGACTCGAATCCGTGTCCTCAACGGCTCGCTTTCACCATGACACCCGAACTCGCATTGTCCCGCTTGTGGCAACTTGCACGCGGCGAACCCGGCGCGCTGGCCCGCGCGGCCGTGACGGGGCAGGACCCCACGCTGCCGTCGACGTTCCACGTCGGCACGCTCGCCGCGGCGACGATCGCGGCAGCCGGGCTCGCGGCGGCGGAATGCCACCGGCTGCGCACGGGCGTGGCGCAGCGCGTCGACGTGTCGATGCGCGACGCGCTCGTCGCATTTCGCAGCGAACGCTACCTGCGCGTGGACGACGGCCTGCCGCCCGAGCCGCGCCATCCGGTAACGGGTTTCTACGACACGCGCGACGGACGCTGGATCCAGCTGCATGCGAACTTTCCGCATCACCTGCACGGGATTCTCGACGTGCTCGGCTGCGGCCCGCAGCGTGACGACGTTGCGGCAGCGATCCGCACGTGGGACGGCGCGGCGCTGGATACCGCGCTGGCCGAGGCCGGCCTGTGCGCGGCATTGATCAGAACCCCTGACGAATGGGCGTCGCACGACCAGGCACGCGCGCTCGCGTCGCTGCCGTTGTTCGAGATCGAGCGGATCGGCGACGCGCCCGTCGAGGCGATCGGCCGCGGCGAGCCCGACCAGCCGCTCGCGGGCGTGCGCGTGCTCGATCTCACGCGCATCATCGCGGGGCCGGTCGCGGGCCGCACGCTGGCATCGCACGGTGCACAGACGCTGCTCGTCAACGGTCCGCACCTGCCGAACATCGCATCGCTCGTGATCGACAACGGGCGCGGCAAGCGCTCGACGTGGATCGACCTGCGCGAGGCGGCCGGCGTTGCCACGCTGCGCGAGCTTGCACGCGACGCCGATGTATTCCTGCAGGCCTATCGCCCCGGCGCGCTCGCGGCGCGCGGGTTCTCGCCGCAGGCGCTGGCGGAATTGCGGCCCGGCATCGTGTGCGTGTCGGTGTCCGCATACGGGCATGCGGGGCCGTGGTCGATGCGGCGCGGCTTTGACAGCCTCGTGCAGTCGGCGAGCGGTATCGCCTGGCGCGAGCAGCATGCCGCGCACGCGGACGGCCCGCGCCATCTGCCGTGCCAGGCGCTCGATCATGCGACCGGTTATCTCGCGGCGTTCGGCGCGATGATCGCGCTTGCGCGCCGTGCAACGGAAGGGGGGAGCTGGCACGTGCGGCTGTCGCTCGCGCAGACGGGACGCTGGCTGCAATCGTTCGGCACGGTGCCGGACGGCCTGCATGCGCCGGATTTCACGTTCGACGACGTGCGCGACCGGATCGACCGGACCGCTTCGCCGTTCGGCATGATCGATGCCGTGCGTCCGGCCGAACGTCTGTCGACGACCCCGCCGCGATTCACGCGGCCGCCCGTGCCGCTCGGCACGGACAAAGCGCGCTGGCAATGAGCGCCGGCGGCACCGTGCGCATTACTTGCGCAGCTCGACGACGAAGTCGTAGTAGTCATTGCGGCAGTAGGTATCGGTGAGCTCGATCGCGCGCTGGTCGGCCGTATAGCCGATTCGCGTGATCAGCAGCAGCGCGTCGTGCGGCGCGATGCCCATCTGCTGCGCGATCTCGTCGGTCGCGTTGACCGCGCGGAAATGCTGCAGCGCGCGCACGATGGGCGTGCCGCGTGCTTCGAGATAGCTGTACAGCGAACCGCCGATCGCCTGCGGATCGGGAATCAGCGTGGCGGGGAACGTCGAGTTCTCGACGGCCATCACGATGCCGTCGGCGAGGCGCAGGCGTTTCAGCCGTGTAACCGATGCGGCCGGCGACAGGCCGAGCTGGATGACTTCGTCCCGGTTCGCCGGCTGAATCTCGCGTTCGAGCCACTGCGAGCTCGGCTTGAAGCCACGGCGCTCGAGCATCTCGCTGAAGCTCGACAGCCGCGACAGCGGATCCTCGTAGCGCGGCTGGATGAAGTTGCCGGCGCCTTGCGTGCGGCGGATCAAGCCCTGCTCGACGAGCAGCGCGATCGCCTTGCGCGCGGTGATGCGCGACACGCCGAGCGCTTCGGACAGCACGCGTTCGGACGGCAGCGCCTCGCCGGCCGCCCAGCGATTGTCGTGGATCGCGTCGCCGAGCTTGCGGGCGAGCTGCAGGTAGAGCGGCGTATCGTTCTCGGGGTCGGGGCGCAGGTCCTGCCAGCGGTCGTCCGTGGGTGCCTTCATGGAATGGGTATCGATCAGATTGCCGGCCATTCTAAGTCATCATGCGGCGCCGTTATATCCGGTTTTTGCCGTGCAGCAGGTGGACGCCGCGCCGATTGACTACACTGATGCGTCGTATTCGATGCTACGGCCGCGGGTGCGCGGCCACCAATCCGCAGCGAGGAGCGCATGACAGACACGATCGCCACGGTCGTCCTGCCGGACGGCGAGACGATTCCGAAGCTCGGCCTGGGCACTTGGGAAATGGGCGAGCGGCCCGCGCGTCGCGCGGACGAGATCGCCGCATTGCGTGAGGGTATCGCGCTCGGGATGACGCTGGTCGACACCGCCGAGATGTACGGAGACGGCGCGACCGAGGCGCTCGTCGGCGAGGCGCTGACCGGACTGCGCGACGGCGTGTTCCTTGTCAGCAAGGTGTATCCGCATCATGCGAGCAGGCGTGGCGTCGTCGCCGCGTGCGACGCGAGCCTCAAGCGTTTGCGTACCGACCGTCTCGACCTGTACCTGCTGCACTGGCGTGGTTCGGTGCCGCTCGAGGAGACGGTCGAGGGATTCGAGGCGCTGCGGCGCGCGGGCAAGATCCGCCATTGGGGTGTCAGCAACTTCGACACGGCCGACATGGCGGAACTCGTCGACGAGGCGGGCGGCAGCGCGTGCGCGACCAACCAGATCCTCTACAACATCGCGCGGCGCGGCCCGGAATTCGACCTGCTGCCATGGCTCGCCAAGCATCGGATGCCGGCGATGGCCTACAGCCCGGTCGATCACGGGCGGCTGCCGAAGCGTTCGCCGCTCGACGAGATCGCGCGGCAACGCGGTGTATCGGTGATGCGCGTCGCGCTTGCCTGGGTGCTCTCTCGGCCGGGTGTATTCGCGATCCCGAAGGCGTCGCGGATCGAACACGTCCGCGACAATCGCGCGGCGCTCGATCTCGAGTTGAGCGATGACGAGCGCGCGCAACTCGACGGCTACTTCCGTCCGCCGCGCAGCAAGCGCGCGCTCGAAATGCTCTGACCGTGCCGGGTCAGGCGATGCATCGGTCAGTGGCCATGGCCACCGGCCGATCCACCGTTGCCGCCATTGCCGTTTCCGTTGCCGACACCGTTGGCACCGCCGTTGCCGGCGCCACCACTCCCGTTGCCATTGCCGTTGCCGCCGCCATTGCCGTGGCCACCGTTGCCGCCGTTGCCGCCGTTGCCGCCGCTGCCACCGCTGCCACCGCTGCCACCGCTGCCACCGCTGCCACCGCCGTTGCCGCCGTTGCCGCCGCCGTTACCGTGACCGCCGTTGCCGCCGCCGCCGTTACCGCCGCCATTGCCGCCGCCATTGCCACCGCCATTGCCACCGCCATTGCCACCGCCGTTACCGTGACCGCCGTTGCCGCCGCCGTTGCCGCCGCCGTTGCCGCCGCCATTGCCACCGCCGTTACCGTGACCGCCGTTGCCGCCGCCGTTACCGCCGCCATTGCCGCCGCCATTGCCGCCGCCATTGCCGCCGCCATTGCCGCCGCCATTGCCACCGCCGTTGCCACCGCCGTTGCCACCGCCGTTGCCACCGCCGCCGTGGCCACCATGACCACCCGAGGTACCGCCACCTGAGGTACCGCCACCCGAGGTACCGCCACCTGAGGTGCCACCACCCGAGGTACCGCCACCCGAGGTACCGCCTCCTGAGGTGCCGCCACCCGAGGTACCGCCACCCGAGGTACCGCCACCTGAGGTGCCGCCACCCGAGGTACCGCCTCCTGAGGTGCCGCCACCCGAGGTGCCACCTCCTGAGGTACCCCCACCGGAGGTACCGCCACCCGAGGTACCGCCACCCGAGGTGCCGCCACCCGAAGTACCACCACCTTTACCCTCGTTGCCTGATGCACCGCCGCTACGACCTGTTCCGCTCGTACCACCGGATGTCGCCCCGGTCGATCCACCGACGCCTGCAGGCCCGACGGTGCCGCTTCCACCATTCCCGCTGCTGCCTGGGCTGCTACTGCCAGAGGTGCTTCCGGCGCCGCTGCCCACAGCGCCTCGGCCGGCATAGATGTGGACCGCGCAAGCAGCCGGACTGGCGGCACAGGACGCCGTGTCGTCGGCGAGCATCATGACGGGGTCTGCGCTGGCGGTCGGGTCGGACGCGACGTCGGGCATCGAATCCTGGGCAATCGCGTAAGAACAGCAGCATGCAAACGCGGCTGCGGCCAGCAGGGTCGTGCGATAGCACCATCCCGCCGTACGGGACAGTTGATTCGTTCTGCTCATTATTGATCTCCCCGATGCGCGCGATGCCTCGTCACGCGCGACCATCAACGTGTGATGCAGGGGACCAGCAACGATGCATTGTCGTATCGGCGGCCGATGCGTGTCGGACCGGCGTCAGAAGCCAGCCGGGAACACGAATCGGCACGCGGGCCCGCCGTGCGAATCCCTAACTGCGAGATTCGTGCCACCGACCGGCCGTGCCCGTGGCGCAAGGCGCGCACGTATCGCGCGACAGCGTGTAATACGCCGTCGTGAGCTTTTTGTTTCCGAAATGAAACGTCTGACTACGTCTATCGTGCCGTCGGGCCGGCAGCACGCGGCCAGCGATGGCAAAGGATCGATGCGATCCAGGCGACGAGAAACAGCGCGACGATGCCATAACCGATCGCGCCGAAGCGCGCGCCGAGTGCGTCGAGCGCCTCGCGTACCGGGCCCGTCAGCGACAGCTTGTCGGCGAGCAGGCCGGCGGCCTCGATCCCGCCGACCGCCAGTGCGACGGCCGCCGAGAGCAGCGTGATGCTCGCGTTATAGAGCAGCTTGCGCCGCGGGTCGTCCATCGCCCAGCCGTACGCATGAATCATCAGCACATTATCGGTAGAGTCGATCAGCGTCATGCCGGCTGCGAACAGCGCAGGAAACAGCATGACCGAATGGATCGGTAGCGCGTGGCTTGCCTGCGCGGCAGCGATCGCGAGCAACGCGATTTCTGTTGCAGTATCGAAACCCAGGCCGAACAGCACGCCGACCGGATACATGTGCCAGCTTTTCGACACGAACCGGAACAGCGGGCGCAGCAGCCGCGACACGAGGCCGCCCGCGCGATGCGCGTGCGCGGCACCGTGAGCCGCGTCCGGCGCGCCGCGATAACGCCGCCACACGTCGCGCAGGATCACGAGGTTCATGCACGCGAGCACGAGCAGGAAGGTTGCTGATACCGCCGTGCCGATCGTGCCTCCGATTTCGCGGAATGCGTCGAAGCGGTCGCGCAGCGCGAACGCGCTCAGCGCGATGCCGAGCGTCGCGACGACCACGATCGTCGAGTGGCCGAGCGAGAAGAACAGGCCGACCGTCACCGGACGCTGGCCGTCCTGCATCAGCTTGCGCGTCGCGACGTCGATCGCGGCGATGTGATCGGCGTCGACCGCATGACGCAGCCCGAGCCCGTACGCGATCGCCGCGGTGCCGAGCAGCAGCGGACGGTCGTGCAGCACCGCCAGCGCCCACAGCCAGACGGCGACGTTCGCGGCGATCAGGCCGGCATACAGCATCAACAGGCGGCGCAGGGCAGGGGTGGGCGGCATCGGGGTGGTTCCATCGGACGAATCGCGATGCATTGTGGCATGCGCAAAAATGGCCTGGCGTGCCGATCAAAAACGGCGTCGGGGCGTCGGCCACCCGCCGTGCTGTGCTGGACGGATAAAAAAAAGCCCGTCCGGAACCGGACGGGCCTGAGGTCTGCGCGCAGCTGGGCGCGCACCCCGCGCTTACTTCACTTTCGCGTTGATCACGCCTTCCGACACGTTCGCCGGCGTTTCCGCGTAATGCTTGAACTCCATCGTGTACGTCGCACGACCTTGCGTCGCCGAGCGCAGCGACGTCGAATAGCCGAACATCTCGGCGAGCGGCACTTCGGCGCGCACCAGCTTGCCGCCGCCGCCCGCGATGTCCTCCATGCCCTGCACGATGCCGCGCCGGCTCGACAGGTCGCCCATCACGTTGCCCATGAAGTCCTCGGGCGTCTCGACCTCGACCGCCATCATCGGCTCGAGCAGCACCGGCTTCGCGCGGCGCATCGCTTCCTTGAACGCCATCGAGCCGGCCATCCGGAACGCGTTTTCGTTCGAGTCGACGTCGTGGTACGAACCGAACGTCAGGTGCACCTTCACGTCGACGACTGGGTAGCCCGCGAGCACGCCGCTCTTGAGCGTTTCGGTGATGCCCTTGTCGACGGCCGGGATGAATTCGCGCGGAATCACGCCGCCCTTGATCTCGTCGAGGAACTCGTAGCCCTTGCCCGGGTTCGGCTCGAGCGTGATCACCGCATGCCCGTACTGGCCGCGCCCGCCCGATTGCTTGACGAACTTGCCTTCGACATCGGAGGCGGTCGTGCGCACCGTTTCGCGATACGCGACCTGCGGCTTGCCGACCGTGGCCTCGACGCCGAACTCGCGCTTCATCCGGTCGACCAGGATTTCGAGGTGGAGCTCGCCCATCCCCGAAATGATCGTCTGGCCGGATTCCTCGTCGGTCTGCACGCGGAACGACGGATCTTCCTGCGCGAGACGGTTCAGCGCGAGGCCCATCTTTTCCTGGTCGGCCTTCGTCTTCGGCTCGACGGCCTGCGAGATCACCGGCTCCGGGAATTCCATCTTCTCGAGGATGATCGGCTTGGCCGGATCGCACAGCGTGTCGCCCGTCGTCGCTTCCTTCAGGCCGACCGCCGCCGCGATGTCGCCCGCGCGCACTTCCTTGATTTCCTTGCGCTCGTTCGCGTGCATCTGCAGGATCCGGCCGAGCCGCTCCTTCTTGTCCTTCGTCGCGTTCAGCACCGTGTCGCCCGATTCGACGACGCCCGAATACACACGGAAGAAGATCAGCTGGCCGACGAACGGGTCGGTCATGATCTTGAACGCGAGCGACGAGAACGGCTCGTCGTCGCTCGGGTGACGTTCCGCCGGCTTCTCGGGATCGTGGAAGTCGTGACCGAGGATCGCGGGCACGTCGACCGGCGACGGCAGGTAGTCGATCACCGCATCGAGCATCGCCTGCACGCCCTTGTTCTTGAACGCGCTGCCGCACAGCATCGGCACGATCTCGTTCGCGATCGTGCGCTGGCGCAGCGCGGCCTTGATCTCGTCCTCGGTCAGCGATTCATGGTCGTGCAGGTACTTCTCGAGCAGTTCCTCGCTGGCTTCCGCGGCGGCTTCGACCATCTTCTCGCGCCATTCGTGTGCAAGCTCGACGAGATTCGCCGGGATCTCCTCGTACGTGAACTTCACGCCCTGGCTTTCGTCGTCCCATACGATCGCCTTCATCTTCACGAGATCGACGACCCCCTGGAAATGATCTTCCGCGCCGATCGGAATCTGGATCGGCACGGCGACGCCCTTCAGGCGCTCGCCGATCTGGCGCTGCACGCGGAAGAAGTCCGCGCCGACGCGGTCCATCTTGTTGACGAACGCGATGCGCGGCACCTTGTACTTGTTCGCCTGGCGCCACACGGTTTCGGATTGCGGCTGCACGCCGCCGACCGAGTCGTAGACCATGCACGCACCGTCGAGCACGCGCATCGAGCGCTCGACCTCGATCGTGAAGTCGACGTGCCCGGGGGTGTCGATGATGTTGATCCGGTGCTCCGGATAGTTGCCGGCCATGCCCTTCCAGAAGGCCGTGGTCGCGGCCGACGTGATCGTGATGCCGCGTTCCTGCTCCTGCTCCATCCAGTCCATCGTGGCCGCGCCGTCGTGCACTTCACCGATCTTGTGGCTCACGCCGGTGTAAAACAGGATGCGCTCGGTCGTCGTGGTCTTGCCGGCATCGATGTGAGCGCTGATCCCGATATTGCGATAGCGCTCGATGGGGGTTTTGCGGGGCACGTGAACCTCCTGGTGGTTCGGATCGTAAGCGGGCCGGCTGCACCGGCCCGGGCTGAAACAAGCGAGATTTAAAGCATAGCGCTTGTCCGAGGCTTTTGCAGATGCGGGCAGCGTTGGCCGAATCAAGGCGCGCGTCGCCAGCGGCCGGCGAAAAAAAACCGGCGCCCAACAACGAATGATGGGCGGCCGGCTTCGGTCGACGTGCGGCGGCGCCGCGGCAATGGCCGTTACTGGGCCTTGGGCAGGCCTTCGAGCTTCATGCCCGGCTTGATGCCCTTCGCCGCGAACCAGCCCTTGCTCATTTCGAGCGCATAGACGCCGTTGTTGCGCGGGCAGTGGTTGTCGGTCGTCTCGGCCTTCATTTCGTCGATGTCGGTGATCGTGCCGTCCGCGCGGATGAACGCGATCGACAGCGGGATCAGCGTGTTCTTCATCCAGAAGCAGTGCACGGCGTTCTCGTTGAACACGAACAGCATGCCTTCGTTCGGTGCGAGCTGCGACCGGTACATCAGCCCCTGTTCGCGGTCGGCGTCGTTCGCGGCGACGGCCGCGTCGATCACGTACATGCCGGCGCGCAGCTTCGCGCGCGGGAACTCGCTCGGCTGCTTGGCGCCGGGCGGCATCTGCGCGTGGGCGGTCTGCATGCCGAGCGCGAGGACGGCGAGCGCGGCGGGAAACACGGCGGCGCGCGCAAGGCGGCCGAGCGACGAGCGCAGGGAGAATCGCACAGCAGGGCTCCTATCGGGAAAACGAGACCCGCATGGTACGCGAAGCGCGCCGGCGGGCACAAAAAAGAAAAAGGCAGATCGCCTCGCGGTGATCTGCCTTTCAACGCCGTAAGAACGGCAAGACTGCGTGTTCTTGACTGCGTTATTACAACCAGCTTGCTTAGTTCGAAGCAGCTGCCGGTGCTTCGGCTTCGCTAGCTGCCTTCTTAGCTGCGTGGTGCTTCTTCTTTGCGTGGTGCTTCTTGGCAGCGTGCTTTGCCGGTGCCGAAGCAGCTGCCGGAGCAGCAGCCGAAGCAGCTTCCGGAGCCGAAGCTTGTGCGAAAGCTGCCGTTGCGAAGAGGCCAGCGACCAGAGCGGCGATCAGTTTGTTCATGTTGTGTTCCTCAGCTTTAGTTAATTAACCAAATGACCCGGCAATAGGAGTCATGTCGTCTAACGGTGCCATCCACCTTTCGGTTGACAGACGCTTCGAGAAATTTCTCATTGCGCTGCGGGCGCCGAATCGTATTCGATAAAAACGTCGCTTTCGTGACGCAAACACGGGTTCGGCTGCCAATGCCGGATAGCTAAGGTTGGCATCTGCGTGGTTTAACGCGCGATCTTCGCAGGCGGTTGACGAAAAAGATGACGAAAAATTCGCGCGTCCGGAATGTGTCATTCGGCGCGTGCGAAACCGTCCCACGGGGCACGCGGTGGGAGCGCGATTGTTTCGCCCGGTGCAATGCCGAGCGCGAATATGTCGAGCGCGCCGATGCCGACGCGCACGAGACGCAACGTCGGGAAGCCGATAGCGGCAGTCATCCGCCGCACCTGCCGGTTCTTGCCTTCGGTGATCGCAAGTTCGATCCACGTGGTCGGGATCGCGGCGCGATAGCGGATCGGCGGATTGCGCGGCCACAGCGTGTCCGGCGGTTCGATGAATTCTGCGCGGCACGGGCGCGTCACGTAGTCGCCGAGATCGACGCCGCGCGCGAGCGCCTTCAGGTCGGCCGGGCCCGGCGCACCGTCGACCTGCGCCCAGTAGCGCTTGACGAGCTTGTGGCGTGGTTCGGCGATGCGCGCCTGCAGCGCGCCGTCGTCGGTGAGCAGCAGCAGGCCCTCGCTGTCCGCGTCGAGCCGGCCGGCCGGGTAGACGCCGGGTGCTTTTACCCAGTCGCCGAGCGACGGCCGCGTCTCGTGCGCGGAAAACTGGCAAATCGTGCCGAACGGCTTGTTGAGGGCGATCAGGGTCATGGCGGGCGTCCGCCCGGCGTGCCGCGGCGGAAGCGGGACGGGCGGTCTATGGCAAATGGCGGAATCTTAATGCATAATACGGAACGGCAAGTCCTCTGTCTTATATAAGACATAAGGGAAGACTTGATACGCAGCGTCGCGCTTCGTGCCGCCGGCCCCGGTTGGGGCGCTAGAATAGCGCTCGCTGTTGCCGTCACGAGGGTGGCAGGGCCACCTCGCCGCGCGCGCAGTTTCGACCAGCATCACCTGCTCAGCCACGTCACTGGAGTCGATCATGCCGTATCAGCACATCAAGGTTCCGGAGGGCGGTGACAAGATCACCGTCAACAAGGACTTCTCGCTCAATGTTTCCGATCAGCCGATCATTCCCTATATCGAAGGCGACGGTACGGGCTTCGATATCACGCCGGTGATGATCAAGGTCGTCGATGCGGCGATCGCGCATGCCTACAAGGGCAAGCGCAAGATCCACTGGATGGAGATCTTCGCGGGCGAGAAGGCGACGAAGGTGTACGGTCCGGACGTGTGGCTGCCGGACGAAACGCTGCAGGTGCTGAAGGAATACGTGGTGTCGATCAAGGGGCCGCTGACGACCCCGGTCGGCGGCGGCATCCGTTCGCTGAACGTCGCGCTGCGCCAGGAGCTCGACCTCTACGTGTGCCTGCGCCCGGTCCAGTATTTCAAGGGCGTGCCTTCGCCGGTGCGCGAGCCGCAAAAGATCGACATGGTGATCTTCCGCGAGAACTCGGAAGACATCTACGCGGGCATCGAATGGGCCGCGGGCTCCGAGCAGGCGAAGAAGGTCATCAAGTTCCTGCAGGAAGAAATGGGCGTGAAGAAGATCCGCTTCCCGGAAACCTCGGGGATCGGCGTCAAGCCCGTGTCGACCGAAGGCACCGAGCGTCTCGTGCGCAAGGCGATCCAGTACGCGATCGACAACGATCGCAAGTCGGTCACGCTGGTGCACAAGGGCAACATCATGAAGTTCACGGAAGGCTTGTTCCGTGACGCCGGCTATGCGCTCGCGCAGAAGGAGTTCGGCGGCGAGCTGATCGACGGCGGCCCGTGGATGCGCGTGAAGAATCCGAAGACGGGCAACGAGATCGTCATCAAGGATTCGATCGCCGACGCGTTCCTGCAGCAGATCCTGCTGCGTCCGGCCGAATACGACGTGATCGCGACGCTGAACCTGAACGGCGACTACATCTCCGACGCGCTGGCCGCTCAGGTCGGCGGCATCGGGATCGCGCCGGGCGCGAACCTGTCTGATTCGGTCGCGATGTTCGAGGCGACCCACGGCACGGCACCGAAGTACGCGGGCAAGGATTACGTGAACCCCGGTTCCGAGATCCTGTCGGCGGAAATGATGCTGCGCCACCTCGGCTGGACGGAAGCGGCCGACACGATCATCGCCGCGATGGAGAAGTCGATCCTGCAGAAGCGCGTCACGTACGACTTCGCGCGCCTGATGGAAGGCGCGACGCAGGTGTCGTGCTCCGGCTTCGGCGAAGTGCTGATCGAGAACATGTAAGTCCCCTTCCGGGGCAGGCCGGCGGACAGCCGGCAGCCCCGGCGCCTACTGCCGGCGCCGGGGCGTTTCATGAACGGCAGGTTTGTTGGCAGGGCGGTCCGGCATGCGGGCCGCGGCGCCGCGATGCGGCCCGCATGCCCTGCAAGGTAGAACATGACGGCCCTCGCAACACCACCGCCCGGCTAGCCGGCACGCCCCTTTCGCGATCGACCCGGTCGCTCCCCGCCGATTACCGTCGGCGCCCCTCAGTCCCAAATTTTCACGTAGCAACGCATCGACCATGTCCACTTCGCCCAAGATCATCTACACCCTCACCGACGAAGCGCCGGCGCTCGCGACCTATTCGCTGCTGCCGATCGTCAAGGCCTTCACGCGCTCCTCGGGCGTCGCCGTCGAAACGCGCGACATCTCGCTCGCCGGCCGCATCATCGCGGCATTCGCCGACGTCCTGCCGCCGGAGCAGAAGGGTTCCGACGATCTGGCCGAACTGGGCCAGCTCACGCTGAAGCCGGAAGCGAACATCATCAAGCTGCCGAACATCAGCGCATCGGTGCCGCAGCTCAAGGCCGCGATCGCCGAACTGCAGGCGCAGGGCTACAAGCTGCCGGCGTACCCGGAAGAGCCGTCGACCGACGAAGAGAAGGCCGTCAAGGCCCGCTACGACAAGATCAAGGGCAGCGCGGTGAACCCGGTGCTGCGCGAAGGCAACTCCGACCGTCGCGCGCCGCTGTCGGTCAAGAACTACGCACGCAAGCACCCGCACAAGATGGGCGCGTGGAAGGCCACGTCGAAGGCGCACGTCGCGCACATGAGCGAAGGCGACTTCTACGGCAGCGAGAAGTCGGCGCTGATCGCCGATGCCGGCAGCGTGAAGATCGAACTCACGACGGCCGACGGCGTGAAGAAGGTGCTGAAGGAAAAGACGGCCGTGAAGGCCGGTGAAGTCATCGATGCATCGGTGATGAGCCGCAAGGCGTTGCGCAGCTTCATCGAAGCGCAGATCGCCGACGCGAAGGCGCAGGACGTGCTGTTTTCGGTGCACCTGAAGGCGACCATGATGAAGGTCTCGGACCCGGTCCTGTTCGGTCACTTCGTGTCGGTGTTCTACCGCGACGTGCTCGCGAAGCACGCGGAGGTGCTGGCGCAGGTCGGCTTCAACCCGAACAACGGCATCGGCGACCTGTACGCGCGCCTGAAGGACCTGCCGGCCGACACGCGCGAAGCGATCGAAGCCGACGTCAAGGCCGAATACGCAGTGCGTCCGCGCCTCGCGATGGTCAACTCGGACAAGGGCATCACGAACCTGCACGTGCCGAGCGACGTGATCGTCGATGCATCGATGCCGGCGATGATCCGCGAGTCGGGCTGCATGTGGGGCCCGGACGGCGAACTGTACGACGCGAAGGCCGTGATTCCGGACCGCTGCTACGCGGGTGTCTATCAGGCCGTGATCGAGGACTGCAAGCAGCACGGCGCATTCGACCCGGTCACGATGGGCAGCGTGCCGAACGTCGGCCTGATGGCGCAGGCGGCCGAGGAATACGGTTCGCATGACAAGACGTTCCAGATCCCGGCCGACGGTGTCGTGCGCGTCACGGACGAAGCCGGCAACGTGCTGCTCGAGCACGCGGTCGAGTCGGGCGACATCTGGCGCATGTGCCAGACGAAGGACGCGCCGGTGCAGGACTGGGTCAAGCTCGCGGTGAACCGCGCCCGCGCGACCGGCGTGCCGGCCGTGTTCTGGCTCGATCCGGCACGTGCGCACGACGCGCAGATCATCGCGAAGGTCGAACGCTACCTGAAGGATCACGACACGAACGGCCTCGACATCCGCATCATGACGCCGGAAGACGCGACGCGTTTCTCGCTCGAGCGCATCCGCGCGGGCAAGGACACGATTTCGGTCACGGGCAACGTGCTGCGCGACTACCTGACCGACCTGTTCCCGATCATGGAACTCGGCACCAGCGCGAAGATGCTGTCCATCGTGCCGCTGATGGCCGGCGGCGGGATGTTCGAAACGGGCGCGGGCGGCTCGGCACCGAAGCACGTGCAGCAGTTCGTCGAGGAAGGCTTCCTGCGCTGGGATTCGCTCGGCGAATTCCTCGCGCTGGCCGCGTCGCTCGAACACCTCGGCAACGCGTACCAGAACCCGAAGGCGCTCGTGCTCGCGAAGACGCTCGACCAGGCGACCGGCAAGTTCCTGGACGAGAACAAATCGCCGGCGCGCAAGGTCGGCGGCCTCGACAACCGCGGCAGCCACTTCTATCTGTGCCTTTACTGGGCGCAGGCGCTGGCCGAGCAGACCGAGGATGCCGCGCTGAAGGCGCAGTTCGAAGGCGTCGCGAAGTCGCTGTCCGACAGCGAAGCGCGCATCCTGGAAGAACTGTCGGCCGCGCAGGGCACCGCGCAGGCGATCGGCGGCTACTACCGTCCGAACGTCGAGCTGACGAGCCGGGCGATGCGCCCGAGCGCAACGCTGAACGGCATCGTCGACGCAGTCGCCTGACGCAGGCCGAGCTCCCGCGCGCGCCACGGCAACGGCAGCGGCCGATGCGGCTCGCCGTTCCGCCGAACATGAAAACGCCCCGGTCACCCGGGGCGTTTTTCGTTGCCGGCGTGCCATTCAGACGTGAACGATTTCCCACTCGGCGATTTCGTGCGGCACTTCGAGCGTGGCCGTATCCAGTTCGGACAATTGCTCGCAGTCGCCGCGGGAGATGTGGTCGGCCGCCACTTCCGGGCACGAGAACGCGCCGAGCAGGGCGTTGCCGAACGTCGCTTCCCAGCCGCCGTTACCCGGCAGGATATAGAACGACCCGAGCGCTGAACCAAAGCGAAATCCCTTCATTTCCGTTCTCCCTTTCTGATCACAAGCGATTCTGTTGTGCCGCCCGCCGGCTCGTCCGGCTGTGGCCCGACTGGCTGCTTGCGCCGGGGTCCATATCGACCGTCGTGGCGAAGCGTCAGTGCATGGAACAAAGTCTACGTCCGGGGCGGCGCCCGATGGTGCGCGTAGAGCGCTTTCTCGAAACAAAAAATCTCTCGTAAAAACAGAAGCTTATTGCGCGCGTTTTGTATCGCGGAACGTTTTTTGGCATCGCGAAACAGCGAATTTGTGCCATGCACCACGAATTTTTATAACGCAGTGACTTATTCCGCATCGTGAAAAATTGGCGGGTTCATGCGTGGCTGCCGCGCGGCATGCCGATCGCGGGATGAGCGGCAGGGGCGAACTGTCTCGACCGGGCGTGGCGAAAGCGATCGGCGAAGGCCGGCGGTCGGCTCCAATTGCGATGAATGCGGTGAGGTGCCGCAGCACCCGGCGACGATCGAAAACGCTCGATGATCGCAAGCCGGCCTGTTCGTCCGACCGGCCGCCCTGCGTCGTATCGACGCTCGTCCGCTGCTGCCGTGCCTCAGCCGGGGGCTGCGGTTATGATGACGCGGGCATCAGGATTCGCGTCGCGCACGAGCGCTTCTCCGTGCCCGCCGGTGCGAGTGTCGCGACGGCGGCGCGACGCGGCATGGATAACGAGGAACGATTGATGATACGGAGAACCTTCCTGTCGCACGCCATCGGCGTCGCGGCGGCATCGCTGTTTGCGCGCACCGCCTGGGCGCAGCATGCCGGTCATACGGGCATGGCAGGCACGGATCAGATGGACGACATGCCGGGCATGTCAGGGATGGCAGACCACGCGCAACACGCGAAACCGGCGCCGGCTGCGCTCGCGGCGGCCGATGCGCTGCCGGCCGGCGCGCCGCTCGCGTCGCTGCGCACGCTTGCGAACGAAAGCCGCGAGCCGGGCACGTTCCGCGCGACGCTGGTCGCCCAGCCGGTCGCGCGTCCGATGCTGCACGGTGCGCGTCCGACGACGTTCTGGCAGTTCGGCGCGGGCACGCAAGGGCCGGTGGTCGGCTCGCTGATCGACGTGCGCGAGGGCGACACGGTCGAAATCCGCTTCGTAAACAAGCTGCCGCAGCCGTCGACGATCCACTGGCACGGCCTGCCGGTGCCGCCCGACCAGGACGGCAACCCGTCCGATCCCGTCGCGCCGGGCGCGTCGCGCGTGTATCGCTTCACGCTGCCGAAGGGGAGCGCCGGCACATACTGGTATCACCCGCATCCGCACATGATGACCGCCGAGCAGGTGTTCCGCGGGCTGGCCGGCCCGTTCATCGTGCGTGCCGCCGACGATCCGCTCGCCGGCTGGCCCGAGCGCAACCTGTTCGTGTCCGACCTGAAACTCGCGCGCGACGGCACGATCCCGCCGAACGACATGATGGACTGGATGAACGGCCGCGAAGGCCAGTTCGTGCTGGTCAACGGTGCGCGCCGGCCGCGGATCGACGTCTCGGGCGACGAGCGCTGGCGCGTGTGGAACGCGTGCAGCGCGCGCTACCTGCGCATTGCGTTCGACGACGGCCGCGCGTTCGAGCAGGTCGGCACCGACGGCGGGTTGTTCGATGCGCCGCGCCGCGTGACGTCGCTGCTGCTCGCGCCGGGCGAGCGCGCGGAACTGCTGGTGCGCGCCGGCGATCGCGCGTCACGCGCGGTGCTGCAGGCGGCCGAATACGACCGCCGCAAGATGGCGATGTCGCACGACGGCGGCCGCGGCAGCCTGCCGCCCGATCCGGCGCTGCCGCTCGCCGACGTCGCGTTCGCACCGGCCGCCGCCCGTGCGCTGCCGGCCACGCTGCGCGCGGTGCCCGCCCTCGGCGAACCGGTCGCGCACAAGGAAGTCGCGTTCGGCGAAGAGATGGACATGGACGCGATGATGAGCAGCCCGGCGCATGGTCGCCCGGCCGGGATGCGCTTCACGATCAACGGCGCGACCTACGCGCCGCACCGTGCGACGCTGACGAGCCGCCGAGGCGACGTCGAACGCTGGGCAATTCGCAACGCC
This sequence comes from Burkholderia sp. AU33545, assembly GCF_020419685.1. Lineage (NCBI taxonomy): Bacteria > Pseudomonadati > Pseudomonadota > Betaproteobacteria > Burkholderiales > Burkholderiaceae > Burkholderia > Burkholderia sp. AU33545. The sequence goes on from NZ_JAIZRQ010000006.1 coordinate 266,480, forward strand.
ACCGACATGGATCACCCGTTCCACTTGCACGGCACGCAATTCCAGGTGATCGAGCGCGCATCGGGCGGCACGCGCACGAGCGAACCGTTCCGCGCGTGGCGCGACACCGTGAACGTGCGCAGCGGCGAGACCGTGACGATACTCGTCATGCAGGACATGCCCGGCGAGCGCATGTTTCACTGCCATATTCTCGAACACGAGGATCTCGGCATGATGGGCACGCTGAAGGTCGTGTAACGAGTATTGAATATGTTTCACGCGTATGTCGGCATTCGATTTGCGCGTGAAACAGGACAATGCATGTTCAATTATCGGGATTGAACGAAAAGGCCTGCCAATCGAATTAACGCGTGGCTGGTCTGAAAAAAAAGAAACCCGGCGCAATGCCGGGTTTCTTCGTCTGATATCCGGTGCCTTTACGCGGCCTGGATGTTCGACGCTTGCTTGCCCTTCGGCCCTTGAACGACCTCGAAGCTCACCTTCTGGCCTTCCTTCAGGGTCTTGAAGCCCTGCATGTTGATGGCCGAGAAGTGCGCAAACAGATCTTCACCGCCCTCGTCGGGAGTGATGAAACCGAAGCCCTTCGCGTCGTTGAACCACTTAACGATACCAGTTGCCATTTTCCTACTTCCCCTGTCACACAGTCGCTGCTACTTACCACGAGCACGCTCGAAAAGCTAAACGACCGGAAAATACAGCCGTTCCCCCCTCACAAGCTCACCTTCGGCCTCTTTCATTTCGCCAACCGACGAGTTGAAAAAAGTGCCAGCTTGATTGTTGGCGCTCTTTATTTGAGTGTCAAGCGGAATTTTTAGACGGTTAGAGGGCCGTTGTAAAGAACCCATTTTCAGGGTTTTTCCGGCTTTGCTTTGCAGCATGCCGCCGAGCGCGCGGACTTGAAAAGTCGCATAATCGGCTCATATACCAGGCTCGAGTGACACGCGATCGAGTCGTCCCGGCTTGTGGGATACTGGATGCGGATGCGACGTCCGTGCGGTTTCCCCCTGACGGTTCGTGTTCCGCGCCACGCGTGAAAGCCGGCACCGCAGCCGGCTTTCGTATGGTGCGAAGACGATCGCGAGTCGTCGGGAACCAGGGAGGGCGCCGGCCGGTCGGTCGGGTAATGGCAGGATTGCGGGCCTGTCCGAGTTGTTTAGAATGGGTGTATGGCGATTATCCCGGACAAGCAGGACAGCACCGTCCTGGAACGCAAGCAGCAGAAGCTCAAGCCGCCTTCGATGTACAAGGTGGTGCTGCTGAACGACGACTTCACGCCGATGGAGTTCGTCGTGATGGTCGTACAGGAGTATTTCAAGAAGGATCGCGAGACGGCCACGCAGATCATGCTGAAGGTCCATCGTGAAGGGCGAGGGGTATGTGGGGTCTATACGCGGGACATCGCGTCGACCAAGGTTGAGCAAGTCGTTACCCATGCGCGGCAGGCCGGGCATCCGCTGCAGTGCGTGATGGAGGAAGCATGATTGCCCAGGAATTGGAAGTCAGCCTGCACATGGCGTTCATGGAAGCACGCCAGGCGCGCCATGAGTTCATTACGGTCGAGCATCTGTTGCTGGCCCTGCTGGATAATCCGACGGCAGCCGAGGTGTTGCGCGCGTGTGCGGCCAACATCGAGGACTTGCGTCAGAACCTGCGCAATTTCATCCACGACAACACACCTACCGTCCCGGGCACCGACGATGTCGATACCCAGCCGACGCTCGGTTTCCAGCGCGTGATCCAGCGCGCGATCATGCACGTCCAGTCGACGTCGAATGGCAAGAAGGAAGTCACCGGCGCGAACGTGCTGGTTGCGATCTTCGGCGAGAAGGACTCGCACGCCGTCTATTACCTGCAGCAGCAGGGCGTCACGCGCCTGGACGTCGTGAACTTCATTTCGCACGGCATCGCGAAGACGAACGGCGGCGAAGCCGCGAAGTCGACCGACGCGAACGCGGAAAGCGAAGACGCGAACGCGCAGAAGGAAACCCCGCTCGCGCAGTTCACGCAGAACCTGAACCAGATGGCGAAGGACGGCCGCATCGATCCGCTGATCGGCCGCGAGCCGGAGGTCGAGCGCGTCGTGCAGGTGCTGTGCCGTCGCCGCAAGAACAATCCGCTGCTCGTCGGCGAAGCCGGCGTCGGCAAGACCGCGATCGCCGAAGGGCTCGCTTACCGCATCACGCGCGGCGAAGTGCCGGACATCCTCGCGAACGCGCAGGTGTATTCACTCGACATGGGCGCGCTGCTCGCGGGCACCAAGTATCGCGGCGACTTCGAGCAGCGTCTGAAGACGGTGCTGAAGGAGCTGAAGGAACGGCCGCACGCGATCCTGTTCATCGACGAAATTCACACGCTGATCGGCGCGGGCGCCGCTTCGGGCGGCACGCTCGACGCATCGAACCTGCTGAAGCCGGCGCTGTCGTCGGGCACGCTCAAGTGCATCGGCGCGACCACGTTCACCGAATATCGCGGCATCTTCGAAAAGGATGCGGCGCTGTCGCGGCGCTTCCAGAAGGTCGACGTGACGGAGCCGACCGTCGAGCAGACGGTCGCGATCCTGCGCGGGCTGAAGTCGCGCTTCGAGGAGCATCACGGCGTCAAGTATTCGTCGGGTGCCCTGTCGGCCGCGGCCGAGCTGTCGGCACGCTTCATCACCGACCGTCACCTGCCGGACAAGGCGATCGACGTGATCGACGAAGCGGGCGCCGCGCAGCGCATCCTGCCGAAGTCGAAGCAGAAGAAGACGATCGGCAAGAGCGAGATCGAGGAAATCATCTCGAAGATCGCGCGCGTGCCGGCGCAGAGCGTGTCGCAGGACGATCGCAGCAAGCTGCAGACGCTCGATCGCGACCTGAAGAGCGTCGTGTTCGGCCAGGATCCGGCGATCGACGCGCTCGCTGCGTCGATCAAGATGGCGCGAGCCGGTCTCGGCAAGATGGACAAGCCGATCGGCGCGTTCCTGTTCTCCGGCCCGACGGGCGTCGGCAAGACCGAAGTGGCGCGCCAGCTTGCGTTCACGCTCGGCATCGAGCTGATCCGCTTCGACATGTCGGAATACATGGAGCGTCACGCGGTGAGCCGCCTGATCGGCGCGCCGCCGGGCTACGTCGGGTTCGACCAGGGTGGCCTGTTGACCGAAGCCGTCACGAAGAAGCCGCACTGCGTGCTGCTGCTCGACGAGATCGAGAAGGCGCATCCGGACATCTTCAACGTGCTGCTGCAGGTGATGGACCACGGCACGCTTACCGACAACAACGGTCGCAAGGCGGATTTCCGCAACGTCATCATCATCATGACGACGAATGCGGGCGCCGAGTCGATGCAGAAGGCGACGATCGGCTTCACGACGCGCCGTGAAACGGGCGACGAGATGACCGACATCAAGCGCCTGTTCACGCCGGAGTTCCGCAACCGCCTGGATGCGATCATCAGCTTCCGCTCGCTCGATGAGGAAATCATCATGCGCGTGGTTGACAAGTTCCTGATCCAGCTCGAGGAGCAGCTGCACGAGAAGAAGGTCGACGCGCTCTTCACCGACGCGTTGCGCAAGCATCTCGCGAAGCACGGCTTCGACCCGCTGATGGGCGCGCGGCCGATGCAGCGGCTGATCCAGGACACGATCCGTCGCGCGCTGGCCGATGAACTGCTGTTCGGCAAGCTCGTCAATGGCGGTCACGTGACGGTCGACGTCGACGAAAACGACAAGGTGCAGCTGTCGTTCGACAAGCTGGCGAATCCGCCGCACAAGCCGAACGAAGAGACGGTCGAAGTCGAGTAAGCGATAATTCGTTGTTCATGCGAACGGCGCGGGAAGTTTTCCGCGCCGTTTCGTTTTATCTGGCGCCGGTGGCGCGATGGTGGTGCAGGGGAGTGGTAACGCGGTGACACAACAACAACGGTCGTTCGACAACATCGTCGCGCGCGAACAAGGGTTGCGCCATGCGCTGACGTCGGGGCAGATGGCGATGATCGCGATCGGCGGCGCGATCGGCACGGGGCTGTTCCTCGGCAGCGGGTTCGCGATCGGGCTCGCGGGCCCGAGCGTGCTGGTTTCGTACGCGATCGGCGCGCTGATCGCGCTGCTGCTGATGGGCGCGCTCGCGGAAATGACGGTCGCGCATCCGACGGCCGGCTCGTTCGGCGCGTACGCCGAGCACTACGTCGGCCCGCTCGCGGGCTTTCTCGTGCGCTATGCGTACTGGTTCGCGGTCGTGTTCGCGATCGGCACCGAGATCAGCGCGATCGCCGTCTTCATGAAGTACTGGTTCCCGGCCGTGCCCGGCTGGTACTGGGTGATCGGCTTCTCCGCGCTGCTGATCGCGGTGAATCTCGCGAGCGTCACGCTGTACGGCTCGGTCGAATATGCGTTCTCGCTGCTGAAGATCGCGGCGATCGTCGTGTTCATAGTGCTCGGGGCTTATTTCGTGTGGTCGGCGCCGACCGCATCGGGCATCGGCTTCGCGAACTACACCGCGCACGGCGGCTTCATGCCGAAGGGGCCGTGGGGCACCTGGGTCGCGGTGATCGTCGCGATCTTCAGCTACATGAGCATCGAGGCGGTCGCGATCGCGGCCGGCGAGGCGCGCGATCCGCAGCACGCGGTCACGCGCGCGTTCCGCTCGACGGTATTCCGCCTCGTTCTGTTCTACCTGCTCACGCTCGCGCTGATGCTCGCGATCGTGCCGTGGACGCAGGCCGGCACCGACGAGAGCCCGTTCGTGAAGGTGATGGCCGCAACGCACGTGCCGTATGCGGCCGGCGTAATCAACTTCGTGCTGCTGATCGCGGCGCTGTCGGCGATGAACAGCCAGCTCTACGTGACGACGCGGATGATGTTCAGCCTGTCGCGCGCGCGGCTCGCGCCGGCCGTGTTCGGCCGGCTCGGCAACAACGGCGTGCCGCGTGCGGCGCTGTGGATCTCGACCAGCGGCGTCGCGGTCGCGGCCGTGCTGGTCGCGCTGTCGCCGGATACCGCGTTTACCGTGATGATGGCGATCGCGATGTTCGGCGCGCTGTTCACGTGGCTGATGATCTTCGTCACGCACCTGCGTTTTCGCGCGCAATATCGCGGCCCGACGCTCCCGTTCCGGATGTGGGGGCACCCGTTCGGCAGCCTGCTCGGAGCCGGGCTCGTCGGCGCGATCCTGCTGACGACCGCGTTCACGCGCGAATTCCGGATGACGATGGTGGTCGGCGTCGTGTTCGTCGTGCTGCTGACGCTCGCGTATGCGCTGCACTACCGGCACGAACACGCACGCTGACGGTGCCCGCGCGGCCGCCCACGGCCGCGCTCGCCGGCCATACCGTTCTTCGCGTTCGCTAAGGTTTCGTTAAGCCGGCGGAGACTAGCATTCGATCCTGTCTGCACCGCGGGCCGGCACGCGCCGGCTCGCCGCTTTCCTGCAAAAAGGGGTTCGAATGAACAAACTTCCTGAAATCACGCTCGCGTTCTGGATCATGAAGATCTGCGCGACGACGCTTGGCGAGACCGGCGGCGACCTGCTGTCGATGACGCTGAACGTCGGCTACGCGGTGAGCTCGATCCTGCTGTTCGGTTTCTTTCTCGTGACGCTGGGCGCACAGCTCAGAACGACGCAGTATCGCCCGGCGATCTACTGGGCCGTGATCGTCGCGACGAGCACGGCCGGCACGACGATGTCCGATTTCATGGACCGGACACTCGGCCTCGGCTATGCGGCCGGCTCGTCGATTCTCGTCGCGATCCTGCTGGCAATCTTCGCGGTGTGGCGCCTGAGCGGCGAATCGCTGTCGGTCGATCTGATCCGCACGCGCAAGGTCGAACTGCTGTACTGGATCGCGATCCTGTTCTCGAACACGCTCGGCACGGCGCTCGGCGATTTCCTCGCGGACAGTTCTGGCCTCGGCTTCGGCGGCGGCGCGCTGCTGATCGGCGGGCTGCTCACGCTGATCGTTCTGGCCCACTATTTCACGCGCATTTCAGGCGTGCTGCTGTTCTGGGCCGCATTCGTGCTCACGCGGCCGTTCGGGGCGACGGTCGGCGACCTGTTGACGAAACCGGTTGCCAAGGGCGGACTCGCGCTCGGCACGGTCGGATCGTCGGCGGTGCTGCTCGGCGTGCTCGTCGCGATGGTGATCTATGCAAGCATCGCGCAGGCGCGGCGACGCGAGCTTGTGCCCGCGCGGATCGCGCAGACGGCCGATCGGTGAGCGGTAAAGGAAAAAGGAAAGGGGCCGCGAGGCCCCTTTTTTGCATGGTGTCGTTCAGTGTCGGCCGGTGCTGCCGAAGCCGCCTTCGCCGCGATCGCTTTGCGCGAAGTCGTCGACGATGTTGAACTGCGCCTGCACGACCGGCACGATCACGAGCTGCGCGAGCCGCTCGAACGGGTTCAGCACGAATTCGGTCTGGCCGCGATTCCACGTCGAGACCATCAACTGGCCCTGGTAGTCGGAATCGATCAGGCCGACGAGGTTGCCGAGCACGATACCGTGCTTGTGGCCGAGGCCCGAGCGCGGCAGGATCAGCGCCGCGTAGCCGGGATCCGCGAGGTGGATCGCGAGGCCTGTCGGCACGAGCGTCGTTTCGCCCGGCTGCAGCGTGACGGGTGCGTCGAGACACGCGCGCAGGTCGAGGCCCGCGCTGCCGCTGGTGGCGTAGGCGGGCAGGTAATCGCGCATGCGCGCGTCGAGAATCTTCAGATCGAGTTTCATGCGGTCGTCGAATCGGTCGGGAAGGGCGCGGCGGTGCGGGCCGCCGCGCGGGTGATCAGATCAGGCGGTTGTCCGGCAGGCGCTTCGCGATTTCCGCGACGAGCACGTGCGCGAGTTCGTCCTTCGGTGCGCGCGGCAGGCGCGTAAGGCCGGCCGCCTCGAACAGCACGACTTCGTTGTCGTCGCGGCCGAACGTCAGCGGGCCGAGATTGCCGACCAGGAGCGGCACGTTCTTGCGCTTGCGCTTCTCGTCGCCGTGCACGTCGAGGTCGCCGCTTTCGGCCGCGAACCCGACGCAATACGGCGGATCGGGCAGCGCCGCGACCGACGCGAGGATGTCCGGGTTCTCGACGAACGCGAGCGCGGGCATCTTGCGGTCGGCCGTCTTCTTCATCTTGTGCTCGGCCGGATGATCGACGCGCCAGTCGGCGACTGCGGCCACCGCGATGAAGATGTCGGCGTCGGACACCGCTTGCATCACTGCGTCGTACATCTGCTGTGCCGTCTGCACGTCCTGGCGGGTCACGCCCCACGGCGTGTCGAGCGCGACCGGTCCCGCGACGAGATGCACATCGGCGCCGGCCTGTTGCGCGGCGCGCGCGAGCGCGAAGCCCATCTTGCCGCTCGAGCGGTTCGTGAGGCCGCGCACCGGATCGAGCGGCTCGAACGTCGGGCCGGCCGTGATCAGCACGCGCCGGTGCGCGAGCACCTTCGGCGCGAAGTGCGCGACGATCGCTTCGTAAATCGCCTCGGGTTCGAGCATGCGGCCGTCGCCGACTTCGCCGCAGGCCTGGGCGCCCGAATCGGGGCCGAGCACCGACACGCCGTCGGCGCGCAGCTGCGCGACGTTGCGCTGCGTGGCCGGGTTCTGCCACATCTGGCGGTTCATCGCGGGCACGACGAGCAGCGGGCAGTCGCGCGCGACGCACAGCGTCGACAGCAGGTCGTCCGCGAACCCGTGCGCGAGCTTCGCGAGGAAATCCGTCGACGCGGGCGCGATCACGATCGCGTCGGCTTCGCGCGACAGGTCGATGTGCGCCATGTTGTTGTCGATGCGTGCGTCCCACTGGCTCGTGTAGACGGGCCGGCCGGACAGCGCCTGCATCGTGACGGGCGTGATGAACTGCGTCGCGGCTTCGGTCATCGCGACCTGCACGGTCGCGCCTGCCTTCGTCAGCAGCCGGGTGAGCTCGGCGATCTTGTAGCAGGCGATGCCGCCCGTCAGGCCGAGAACGAGGTGTTTTCCTGCGAGTTCTGCGTGTGCCAACTCAGGCCTCCAAGGGTCAAACGGAACGGCCGGCGCGAAGCCGGCCGTCGACACCGAGTATGCGCGCTCAGCGCGAGCCGCGCACGCGACGCAGTTCGTCGTAGATCAGCAGCACCGCACCGATCGTGATCGCGGAATCGGCGAGGTTGAACGCCGGGAAGTGCCAGGCGCCGACGTGGAAATCGAGAAAGTCGATCACGTGGCCGTAGATCAGCCGGTCGATCACGTTGCCGAGCGCGCCGCCGAGGATCAGCGCGAGCGACAGGCTGAACAGCCGCTGCTGGCCGTGACGGCGCAGCAGGAAGCAGATCACGAGCGTGGCGCTGATGCCGAGCGCGGTGAACGCCCAGCGCTGCCAGCCGCTCGCGGTCGACAGGAAGCCGAACGCGGCGCCGCGGTTGTACACCAGCACGAGGTTGAAGAACGACGTCAGCGCATGCTGCGCGCCGTACGCGAACGTTTTCAGGATCGCGATCTTCGACAGCTGATCGAACAGGATCACGATCAGCGAAATGCCGAGCCAGGGCGCGAGCGCGCCGCTGGCCGGTTTCGACACAGTCTTCGCCATATTCAAGCAGCGCTCCGGGTTTCGCCGTTTTCAAACAGGTTCGAGAAGCAGCGGCCGCACAGCGTCGGATGATCGGCGTGCGCGCCGACGTCCTCGCGATAGTGCCAGCAGCGTTCGCACTTCTGGTACTTCGACGCCGCAACGTCGACGCTTTCCTGCGCTTCGTCGTCGACCTTCACGACTGTTGCCGCCGACGTGATCAGCACGAACTTCAGGTCTTCGCCGAGGCTCGCGAGTGCGTCGTAGCGCGCGCCGCTCGCATGCACGGCCACTTCCGCCTGCAGCGACGAACCGATGCGGTTCGCGGTGCGTGCCTCCTCGAGCGCCTTCGTCACGTTGCCGCGTACGTCGCGCAGCAGCGCCCACTTCTCGATCAGCGCGGCCGAGCCGGCAACTTCCGGATACGCGTAGTAGGTTTCCGTGAATACGGTGTCGCTGGCCGGCTGGAACACCTTCCACGCTTCTTCCGCCGTGAACGACAGGAACGGCGCGAGCACGCGCAGCAGGCCGTGCGTGAGGTGGTACAGCGCGGTCTGCGCGGAGCGGCGTGCGCGCGAATCGGCCGCGCTCGTGTACAGGCGATCCTTCAGCACGTCGAGGTAGAAGCCGCCGAGGTCTTCCGAGCAGTACGTCTGCAGCTTCGCGACGACCGGGTGGAACTCGTACTTCTCGTAGTGGCCGAGCAGTTCCGTCTGCAGTTGCGCGGAGAACGCGACCGCGTAGCGGTCGATCTCGAGCCATTCGTCGACCGGCACCGCGTGCTGCGCATAGTCGAAGTCCGACAGGTTCGCGAGCAGGAAGCGCAGCGTGTTGCGGATGCGGCGATAGCCTTCCGTCACGCGCTTCAGGATTTCCTCGGAGATCGCGAGCTCGCCCGAATAGTCGGTCGACGCGATCCACAGGCGGATGATTTCCGCGCCGAGACGGTTCGCGACTTCATGCGGGTCGATGCCGTTGCCGAGCGACTTGCTCATCTTGCGGCCTTCGCCGTCGACCGTGAAGCCGTGCGTGAGCAGGCCCTTGTACGGCGCGCGACCGTCGATCATCGACGCGGTCAGCAGCGACGAGTGGAACCAGCCGCGGTGCTGGTCGGAGCCTTCGAGGTACAGGTCGGCCGGGAACTGCAGCTGATCCTTGTGCGAGCCGCGCAGCACGTGCCAGTGCGTCGTGCCGGAATCGAACCACACGTCGAGCGTGTCGCGGTTCTTTTCGTACAGGTTCGCGTCGTCGCCGATCAGCTCGCGCGGGTCGAGCGTCTGCCACGCCTCGATGCCCGACTGCTCGACACGTTTCGCGACTTCCTCGAGCAGCTCCAGCGTGCGCGGGTGCAGCTCGCCGGTTTCCTTGTGCACGAAGAACGCCATCGGCACGCCCCACTGGCGCTGGCGCGACAGTGTCCAGTCGGGACGGTTCGCGATCATGCTGAACAGGCGCTGCTTGCCCCACGACGGGTAGAACGCGGTCGCCTCGATGCCCTCGAGCGCGGTTTCGCGCAGCGTCTTGCCGTCGTCGCGCGGGGTGACGTCCATGCCGGCGAACCACTGCGACGTCGCGCGGTAGATGATCGGCGTCTTGTGGCGCCAGCAGTGCATGTAGCTGTGCGTGTACTTCTCGCTGCGCAGCAGCGAGCCGGCCGCGTTCAGCGCATCGACGATCTTCGGGTTCGCGTCCCAGATCGACAGGCCGCCGAACAGCGGCAGCGATTCGATGTAGCGGCCGTCGCCCATCACCGGGTTGATGATGTCCGAGTCGGTCATCCCGTGCGCCTTGCACGACTGGAAGTCCTCGATGCCATACGCGGGCGACGAGTGCACGACGCCGGTACCCGTGTCGGTCGTCACGTAGTCGCCGAGGTAGACGGGCGCGGTGCGCTTGTAGCCGGGGTGGGCCGATGCGAGCGGGTGGTGGAAGCGCAGGTTCGCGAGCTTCACGCCGGGGGTGGTCGCGACGACGCGGCCGGTCAGCTTGAACTCGGTCATGCAGGCTTCGACGCGTTCTTGCGCGATGATCAGCAGCCCGCGCTCGGTGTCGACCAGCGCATAGACGATTTCCGGATGGAGGTTCAGCGCCTGGTTGGCGGGGATCGTCCACGGCGTGGTGGTCCAGATCACGATGCCGCCCTCGGCGCGCGGCAGCGCCGGCAGGCCGAACGCCTGCGCGGTCTTTTCCGGTTCCGCGAATGCGAACATCACGTCGATCGTCGGGTCGGTGCGGTCCTTGTACTCGACCTCCGCCTCGGCGAGTGCCGAGCCGCAGTCGAAGCACCAGTTCACCGGCTTCAGCCCGCGATACACATAGCCCTTCTCGATGATCTTGCCGAGCGCGCGGATCTCTTCCGCCTCGTTGACGAAGTTCATCGTCTTGTACGGATTCGCCCAGTCGCCGAGCACGCCGAGGCGCTTGAAGCCGACCTTCTGCTTCTCGATCTGCTCGGTCGCGTACGCGCGCGCCTTGCTCATCACTTCGGCCGCGGGCAGCGACTTGCCGAACTGCTTTTCGATCTGGATCTCGATCGGCATCCCGTGGCAATCCCAGCCCGGCACGTACGGTGCGTCGAAGCCGGCCATGTTGCGCGACTTGACGACGATGTCCTTCAGGATCTTGTTGACCGCGTGACCGAGGTGGATGTCGCCGTTCGCATACGGGGGGCCGTCGTGCAGGATGAACTTCGGCCGGCCCTGGCTGGCCGCGCGGATCTTCTCGTAGATGCCGCGCTCTTCCCATTCCTTGACCCACTGCGGCTCGCGCTTGGGCAGGTCGCCGCGCATCGGGAACGGCGTGTCGAGCAGGTTGACCGGATACTTGGCCTGCGGTTTCGAATCGGCTTTCTTGTTGCTCATGATGGGATCGCTATCTAAATCGGGGGACGCTCGGGCGTCGTGAATCGGGGATGCGCGCGAGTGGGCGGCGCGAGGGTGCGGCGCCAGGCGCCGCCGTCCGGATCAGCTAATTCGGTCGGTTGCCGACGTCGAGAAGCCGGTCGCGCGGCTGCCCGGCGCACGGTCGCGCTCGATGAAGTACGCACGCGCGTTCGCGACGTCCAGTGCGATCGCGCGCGACAGCGCCTCGAGATCGTCGTACTTCGCCTCGTCACGCAGCTTCTTCAGGAATTCAACGCGGATCAGCTTGCCGTACGCGTCGCCGTGCCAGTCGAGCAGGTGGACTTCGAGCAGCACGCGGCCGGAATCGTCGACGGTCGGGCGCAGCCCGAGGCTCGCGACGCCCGGCAGCGGGTCGGGGCCGAGGCCGTGCACCTGCACGACGAAGATGCCCGCGAGCGCCGGCCGCTTGTGCGCGATCGGCAGGTTCAGCGTCGGGAAACCGAGGTCGCGGCCGAGCTTCAGCCCGTGCGCGACGTGGCCGCTGATCGCATAGCCGTGGCCCAGCGCCTGCGCAGCCGCGCCGAGATCGCCCGCGGCGAGCGCGGCGCGCACGCCCGAGCTCGAGATGCGCGTGCCGTCGCTGCCGGCGACCGTGCCCATCTGCTCGACCTCGAAGCCGTACTGTTCGCCGGCCGCCTTCAGCGTGTCGAAGGTGCCCGCGCGCTTCGCGCCGTAGCAGAAATCGTCGCCGACCATCATCCAGCGCGTGTGCAGCCCGTTCACCAGCGTGCGTTCGACGAACGCCTGCGGCGACTGGCTCGCGAAGGTGTGGTTGAAGTGCTCGACGACGACGCGGTCGACACCGTGATCGCGCAGCGCCTCGAGCTTGTCGCGCAGCATCGCGATGCGCGGCGGCGCGCCGGCCGGATTGAAGAATTCGCGCGGGTGCGGCTCGAACGTCATCACGCACACGGGCAGGCCGCGCGCGTCCGCTGCCGCGCGCACGCGCGCGAGCAGGGCCTGGTGGCCGCGATGGACACCGTCGAAGTTGCCGATCGTCAGCGCGCACGGGGCACGGCTCTCGGCGTTGGGCAGGCCGCGGAAGACTTTCACGATAGCGGATGCAGCGGTCGGGGAATGGGCGGTGGGATGCCGCAAAGCAGAAGATTATAAACGTTCGGGCGGCCCGGCGGCCGAGAAGGGGGGAAACGCGGGGGCGAATGGTAAAATTCGCGGATGAAAAAACTCGTGATCCTGATTTCCGGTCGCGGCAGCAACATGGAGGCCATCGTCCGCGCGTGCGCGCAGGAACGCTGGCCGGCCGAGGTCGCTGCCGTGATCGCCAACCGGCCCGACGCGGCCGGCCTGGCTTTTGCCGCGTCGCACGGGGTGGCGACCGCGGTGGTCGACCATCGCTCGTTCGACGGCCGCGACAGCTTCGACGCGGCGCTCGCCGCCGAGATCGACCGTTTCGCGCCCGATCTCGTCGTGCTCGCCGGCTTCATGCGCATCCTCACGCCTGATTTCGTCAGACGATACGAGGGCCGGCTGCTGAACATCCATCCGTCGTTGCTGCCGAGCTTCAAGGGCATCCACACGCACCAGCAGGCGCTGGATGCCGGCGTTGCGCTGCATGGCGCGAGCGTGCATTTCGTGATTCCCGAGCTCGACAGCGGCGCGATCGTCGCGCAGGGCGCGGTGCCCGTGCGCGCGGGCGACGACGCGGCCGCGCTCGCGCAGCGCGTGCTGACGGTCGAGCACGAGCTGTATCCGCGTGCCGTGCGCTGGTTCGTCGAGGGGCGCCTGCGCCTCGAGAACGGCCGGGCAGTGGTGCCGCCGGATGAGGCGCGCTGGATTTTCGCGGATCAACCGCATACCGAAACGAGCGAGGGCGTATGAAGCTGCACGGATTCCTGATTGGCCAGACCGAGACCTTGCTGGCCGAGGTGCTGAAGTTCACCGGCCCCGCCGACGCGACCACGAGCCGGTTCTTCCGCGCGCACCCGAAGCTCGGCCACGCCGAGCGCGGCGTGATCGCCGAGGCGGTGTTCGCGGTGCTGCGCCGGAAGATGGAGTTTTCGCACCTGGCCGAGAGTGGCACGGGCAGCCCCGCGCGGCGCCTGACGCTGCTCGGCCTGATGCAGACGCTCGGCCGCAATGCGCTGAAGCCGTTCGTGTCCGACACCGAGGCCGCGTGGCTCGAGCACGTGTCGAAGATCGATCCGGCGAGCCTGCCGGTGCGCGTGCGCACGAACCTGCCGGACTGGATCTACCAGGCGCTGTCGGCCCGTTTCGATGCCGAGGAACTCGCGCAGCTCGCCGCGGCGCTGAACTACCCGGCGCCGCTGGACCTGCGCGCCAACGCACAGAAGGCGACGCGCGATCAGGTGATCGACGCGCTGCGCGCGAACGGCATCGACGCGGGCGAGACGCCGTTTGCGCCGCACGGCGTGCGCGTCGTCGGCAAGCCGGCGCTCACGCGCCTGAAGCTGTTCGAGGAAGGTCAGATCGAGGTGCAGGACGAGGGCAGCCAGCTGCTGTGCTCGCTGGTCGCGCCGCGACGCGGCGAGATGGTCGTCGATTTCTGCGCGGGCGCCGGCGGCAAGACGCTCGCGCTCGGCGCGATGATGCGCTCGACCGGGCGCCTGTATGCGTTCGACGTGTCGGAAAAGCGCCTCACGAAGCTGAAGCCGCGCCTCGCGCGCAGCGGGCTATCGAACGTGAATCCGGTGCTGATCGACAGCGAGCACGACGCGAAAATCAAGCGGCTCGCCGGCAAGATCGACCGCGTGCTGGTCGACGCGCCGTGCAGCGGTCTCGGCACGCTGCGCCGCAACCCCGACCTCAAGTGGCGCCAGACGCGCACGTCGATCGAGGAACTCACGCCGAAGCAGGCGTCGATCCTCGCGAGCGCCGCGCGTCTCGTGAAGAAGGGCGGCCGGCTCGTGTACGCGACCTGCAGCGTGCTCGACGCGGAGAACGAAGCGATCGTCGAGCAGTTCCTGGCCGATCATCCGGACTTCGTGCTGGTGCCCGCGCAGAAGGTGCTGGCCGACCAGCGCATCGCGCTCGAGACCGGCGACTACCTGTCGCTGTGGCCGCACCGCCATGCGACCGACGGCTTCTTCGCCGCGGTCCTTGAACGGCGCGCGCAGTAACGGCAGGACCCACGGATGATGCAGAACCGCCTGCTGTCGCACCGGCTCGCGTCGGTGATCCGCGACTTCAACCAGCCCGTGATGATCTGGCAGGCAGCGATCCTCGTCGGCGCGCTGTGTTTCGCGTGGGTTGCCGCGCGCTTCGTGCACGGCCGCATCGACGCGCGCCGGCGCGCGGCCGGCCGGACGCCGGGCGCCGGTGCGCAAAGCCTGAAGCGCGCGCTGTTCCCGCTGTTCGGCGGCCTGTTCGTGCTGGCCGCGCAGCTTGGGTTCGACCCGTTCATGTCGACGTCGCTGTTGTCGCTCGCGCTCGTGCCGCTGTTCGGCATCGGGTTGATCTACGTACTGTTCTTCTTCGCGCGGCGCGTGTTTGCCCGTGACGGCCACACGCATGCGTGGCTGTCGATCGTCGAGAAGATCGTGTCGGTGATCGTCTGGGCGGCGATGGTGCTCACGGTGCTGGGGATCCAGCGCGACGTGATCGCGTGGCTCGACAGCGTGCAGTTCCGCGTCGCGAATGCGCACCTGACGCTGCTGTCGGTGATTTCCGGCGCGCTGTGGGTGTGCGTGACGCTGATGGTCGCGATGTGGCTCGGCTCCGTGTTCGAGGAGCGTCTCGCGCGCGCCTCCACGCTCGACGCGAACCTGAAGGTCGTGCTGTCACGGGTCGGCCGCGCGCTGCTCGTGTTCGCGGCGATCCTGATCGGGCTGTCGCTCGTCGGCATCGACGTGACGGTGCTCGGCGTGTTCGGCGGCGCGGTGGGCGTCGGCCTTGGCTTCGGGCTGCAGAAGATCGCCAGCAATTACGTGTCGGGCTTCATCATCCTGCTCGACCGCTCGTTGCGGCTCGGCGACGCGATCAGCGTCGGCGGGCTGCAGGGCGTCGTCACGCAGATTCGCACGCGTTATACGGTCGTGCGCGGCCTCGACGGCAACGAGACGCTGATCCCGAACGAGAAACTGATCACCGACGTCGTGCAGAACCAGTCGTCGTACCTGACGCGCGGCTATGCGAAGGTCGCCGTGCAGGTCGCCTATACCAGCGACGTCGAGCAGGCGCTCTCGGTGCTCGCGGAAGCCGCGAACGGCGTGCCGCGCGTGCTCGCGGAGCCGGCGCCGACCGCGTACCTGGTCAGCTTCGGCGCGGACGGGATCGATCTGGAGCTCGGTTTCTGGATCGAGGATTCGGCGAAAGGCACGTCGGGCGTGCGTTCGTCCGTGAACCGCAACATCTGGCGGCTTTTCGGCGAGCACGGAATCTCGATTCCGTTCCCGCAGCGCGAAGTGCGCGTGGTCGGCCTGCCCGACGGGTTTGCCGCGACCGGCGTGGTGGCCGAGGGCGTGCCCGTGGCGGCGGTCAACGGCGCGGGGGACGGGCGGGCGTCGGCGGCCTAGGCGCGAATCGGGCAAATCGGGCGGTCAGAACCGGAGCGCGGGGCTTTCCCGGTCCGCCGATGGACTGTCCGCGTTGCGTCAAGACAAGAAAATATTCATTTTTTACAAAGACTTGGAACGGTTGAAGTAAAATTCCGGTCTACACGCGGTATGCTTTCATTTTTATGACGTCGGCCTGCGTCGGCGTCGCTCTCACCACAGGTAACTGCCTTGTTGAATTCCCTGCTCGATTTTCTTTCCCACGGGCTCCTGCGCTTTTCGTGGTGGCAGGTCGCGCTGTTCGCGCTCGCCGTCACGCACGTCACGATCATCGGCGTGACGGTCTACCTGCACCGCTGCCAGGCGCACCGCGCGCTGGAGCTGCACCCGATCGCGAGCCACTTCTTCCGTGTCTGGCTGTGGATGACGACGGGCATGCTGACGGGCCAGTGGGCCGCGATCCATCGCAAGCACCACGCGAAATGCGAAACCGAGGAAGATCCGCACAGCCCGCAGACGCGCGGCATCTGGAAGGTGTTCCTCGAAGGCGCCGAGCTGTATCGCGCGGAAGCGAAGAACGAAGAAACGATGCGCAAGTTCAGCCACGGCACGCCGAATGACTGGATCGAGCGCAATCTGTACTCGAAGTACCCGATCCTTGGCGTGAGCCTGATGATGGTGATCGACGTCGCGCTGTTCGGCGTGCTCGGCCTGACCGTGTGGGCCGTGCAGATGGTCTGGATTCCGTTCTGGGCCGCGGGTGTCGTGAACGGGTTCGGCCACTTCTGGGGCTACCGCAACTTCAACTCGGCCGACGCGAGCACGAACCTGTTCCCGTGGGGCATCGTGATCGGCGGCGAAGAACTGCACAACAACCACCACACGTTCGCGACGTCGGCGAAGCTGTCGAACAAGTGGTACGAGTTCGATATCGGCTGGATGTATATCCGCATCATGTCGGCATTCGGCCTCGCGAAGGTGAAGAAGGTCGCCCCGACCCCGCGTCTGAACAAGCCGAAGACGGTGCTCGACCAGGAAACGCTGCAGGCCGTGCTGTCGAACCGCTACGAAGTGATGGCGCGCTACGGCAAGGCCGTGAAGCGTGCGTACCGCCAGGAGCTCGCGCACCTGAAGGAACTCGGTTCGAGCGAGAAGTACCAGCTGATGCGTGGCGCGCGCAAGTGGTTCCACAAGGATGCCGACGGCCTCGACGAGCCGCAGAAGAAGCTGCTGCCGGAGATTTTCGCGAACAGCCAGAAGCTGCATACGTACTTCCAGCTGCGCCAGGATCTGGCCGCGATCTGGGATCGTTCGACCGCCTCGCGCGAACAGCTGCTCGCGCAATTGCAGGATTGGTGCCATCGCGCGGAACAAAGCGGCATCAAGGCGCTGCAGGAATTCGCGACGCGCCTGCGCCGCTACGCCTGATTCGAAATCGATTAGAATCTCAGGACGTCACAAACCCCGCGTTGGCGGGGTTTTTTCATTTGGGCGGCTGGTTTTCGAAGGGCGACCGGAAGTGCCGGAATTCGTGTGAGGCTTGGGGCGCGGCGACGTGGCGCTCCGGGTGATAGCGTAGAGGATGGGGCTGGAGTGCGCGCTGAAGCGCTGACTCGGACCGACCGCGAAGCATGGGGCCCGAGTAAGTGCTGAAGGACTTACTCGGGCCGACCGCGAAGCATGGGACCCGAGTAAGTGCTGAAGGACTTACTCGGGCCGACCGCGAAGCATGGGACCCGAGTAAGTGCTGAAGCACTAACTCGGGCCGACAGGAGATATGGAGATGCAATCGACGATCAAATCCGTCGAGTACGACCGGCCGGTCTCGGCAGGAACCGTCTGTGGCGTCGGGCAAGCGTGGGCCAAGGTGCCCGATGCACCGTCGGCCGAAGAACGCGCCGCCCTGAAGGCGCGCATCAAGGCGCTGCTCGCACGTGAAAAGGCCGTGCTCGTCGCTCACTACTACGTGGACGCCGAGCTGCAGGAACTGGCCGACGAAACCGGCGGCTGCGTCGCCGATTCGCTTGAAATGGCCCGCTTCGGCCGCGACCACGACGCACAGACGCTCGTCGTCGCCGGCGTGCGCTTCATGGGCGAAACCGCCAAGATCCTGAGCCCCGGGAAACGCGTACTGATGCCCGATCTCGACGCGACCTGCTCGCTCGATCTCGGTTGCCCGGTCGACGAATTCTCCGCGTTCTGCGATGCGCATCCCGATCGCACCGTCGTCGTCTATGCAAACACCAGCGCCGCCGTGAAGGCGCGCGCCGACTGGATGGTCACGTCGTCGATCGGCCTCGAGATCGTCGCTGACCTGCACGCACGGGGCGAGAAGATCATCTGGGCACCCGATCGCCATCTCGGCAGCTACATCCAGAAGAAAACCGGCGCGGACATGCTGTTGTGGCAGGGTTCGTGCCTCGTCCACGACGAATTCAAGGGCATCGAGCTCGACCTGCTGCGCGCCGAGTATCCGGACGCGAAGGTGCTCGTGCATCCCGAGTCGCCGGAAAACGTCGTCGCGCAGGCGGACGTCGTCGGCTCGACGACGCAACTGATCGACGCAGCCGTGAAGTTCGACGCGACGCACTTCATCGTCGCGACCGACCTCGGCATCCTGCACAAGATGCAGCTCGCGGCGCCCGGCAAGACCTTCATCGCCGCGCCGACGGCCGGCAACAGCGCGACCTGCAAGAGCTGCGCCCATTGCCCGTGGATGGCGATGAACGGTCTCGCGAACCTCGCCGACGTGCTCGAGCGCGGTCACAACGAGATCTTCGTCGATCCCGCGATCGGCGCGCGCGCGCGTCTGCCGATCGACCGGATGCTCGATTTCGCAGCGGCGCACAAGAAGCGCGTGCAGGCGAGCGGCGATCTGCAGCGCGATCAGCAACTGTTCGCGAACGTGGGGGCTGCATGAACGGCGCAGTTTCTCCACTGTTCGAAGCCGTGCGCGCACAATACGGCGCGGCATTCGACGAAGCGATCGCACGCAACGTCGCCGATGCGATCGCCGAAGACGTCGGCACCGGTGACCAGACCGGGCGACTCGTGCCGGCCGGGGAGCGGCGCCGTGCGCGCATCATCGTGCGTGAGGAAGCGGTGTTGTGCGGCGTGCCGTGGTTCGAGGCCGTCATCTCGCGCATCGATCCGTCGATTGTCGTGCAGTGGCGGTATCGCGAAGGCGACCGGATGACGCCGGATTCGACGGTCTGCGAACTCGAAGGACCGGCGCGCGCGCTGTTGACGGCCGAGCGCAACGGGCTGAACTTCCTGCAACTGCTGTCGGGCGTCGCGACCGCAACGCGTCGTTACGTCGATCGCGTCGAAGGCACGCGCGCGAAGATCCTCGATACGCGCAAGACGCTGCCGGGCCTGCGGCTCGCGCAGAAGTACGCGGTGCGGGTCGGCGGCGGCGAGAACCAGCGTCTCGCGCTGTACGACGGCATCCTGATCAAGGAAAACCACATTGCGGCAGCCGGCGGCGTCGGCGAAGCGCTCGATGCGGCGTTCGCCCTCGATTCAGGCGTGCCGGTGCAGGTCGAGGTCGAGACGCTCGCGCAGCTCGACACGGCGCTCGCGCATGGCGCGCAATCGGTGCTGCTTGACAACTTCACGCTCGACATGATGCGCGAAGCGGTGCGTGTCGCGACTGGCAAGGCCGTGCTCGAAGTGTCGGGCGGTGTCAATTTCGATACGGTGCGCACGTTCGCGGAGACGGGCGTCGACCGCATCTCGATCGGCGCGCTGACGAAGGACGTGCGCGCGACCGACTATTCGATGCGGATCGTCGACTGACCGTGCGATAGTCCGTTTGATGAAAAAAGCCGCTGGCGCGCAAACGCCAGCGGCTTTTTTGTGGGCCTCAAGCCGGAAGGGTCTGCCGCTCAGCGGCGCGAGCGGGGCGTGAGCACGCTCGGCAGCGCCTTCGGCAGCGTGTGCGGCCAGTCGCGGCTGTAGTGAAGCCCGCGGCTTTCGCGGCGCGAGTACGCGCTCTTCACGATCAGTGTCGCGACGTCGACGAGATTGCGCAGTTCGAGCAGGTCGCGCGTCACGCGGAAGTTTGCGTAGTACTCGTGGATCTCGTCGCGCAGCAGCGACAAACGATGCTTCGCGCGCTCGAGACGCTTGTCGGTGCGCACGATGCCGACGTAGTTCCACATCAGCCGGCGCAGTTCGTCCCAGTTGTGCGCGACGACGACTTCCTCGTCCGCATCCGACACGCGGCTTTCGTCCCATGCGGGCAGCGTGCCCGGCGTTTCGGCGTCGAAGCCGGCGGCCTCGATTGCCTCGGCCGCCGCGCGGCCGATCACGAGGCATTCGAGCAGCGAATTGCTCGCGAGCCGGTTCGCGCCGTGCAGCCCCGTGTACGACGTCTCGCCGACCGCATACAGGCCCGCGAGATCGGTGCGTCCCGCGAGGTCGGTGACGACGCCGCCGCACGTGTAGTGCGCGGCCGGCACGACCGGAATCGGCTGCTTCGCGATGTCGATGCCGAATTCGAGGCAGCGCGCGTGGATCGTCGGGAAGTGTTCGCGCAGGAATGCTTCCGGCTGATGGCTGATGTCGAGATACACGCAGTCGATCCCGCGCTTCTTGATCTCGAAGTCGATCGCGCGCGCGACGATGTCGCGCGGCGCGAGTTCCGCGCGCGGATCGTGCGCGGGCATGAAGCGCGTGCCATCCGGCAGTTTCAGCAGGCCGCCTTCGCCGCGCACGGCTTCCGAAATCAGGAACGATTTCGCGTACGGATGGAACAGGCAGGTCGGGTGGAACTGGATGAATTCCATGTTCGACACGCGGCAGCCCGCGCGCCACGCCATCGCGATGCCGTCGCCGGTCGCGGTGTCGGGGTTCGTCGTGTACAGGTAGACTTTGCCGGCGCCGCCGGTCGCGAGTACCGTGTGCGGTGCCTCGATCGTGATCGTGCGATCGTTGTCGACGTCGAGCGCATACAGCCCGTGACAGCGGCGGCCGGGCAGTCCGAGCCGGTCCGACGTGATCAGGTCGATCGCATGGTGGTTTTCGAAGAACGTGATGTTCGGATGCTGGCGCGCGCGGTCGGACAGCGTCGCGAGCACCGCATGGCCGGTTGCGTCGGCCGCGTGGATGATTCGGCGGTGACTATGGCCGCCTTCGCGCGTCAGATGGAAGCCGAGTTCGGCCGCATCGTCCTTCGTGAACGGCACGCCCTGCGAAATCAGCCATTCGATCGCTTCGCGGCCGTGCTCGACGATGTAGCGCGTCGCGCCTTCGTCGCACAGCCCGCCGCCGGCGACCAGCGTGTCGTCGACGTGGTTCTCGATGCTGTCCGCCGAATCGAGGACGGCCGCAATGCCGCCTTGCGCGTGATCGCTTGCCCCCTCCATCATCGAACGTTTAGCGATCAGCGCGACACGTCGCGTGCTGGCCAGGTTGAGTGCGACCGACAGCCCTGCCAGGCCGCTGCCGACGATCGCCACGTCGAATTTCATGCTGCATCTCCATCGTTACGCTTTAGCTCTTGTGCGTTCCGTCGGCCGTGGCCGGGGAAAGAGGAGAGCATACCGCGTCGGGCTCGCGCGTGCGCGCAAAACCCCACGCGTGCGCGCAAAACAAAAAGCCCCGCATGTGCGGGGCTTTTTGGTCGCCGTCAGGCTGGCAGAAACCGGAGATTACTTGATCTTGGTTTCTTTGTATTCCACATGCTTGCGGACGACGGGATCGAACTTCTTGATCGCCATCTTTTCCGGCATGTTGCGCTTGTTCTTCGTGGTCGTGTAGAAGTGACCCGTACCAGCGGTCGACTCCAGCTTGATCTTGTCGCGTGCGCCTTTTGCCATGATTGTGCTCCTTGGGCTTAGGCTTCGCCGCGTGCGCGCAGGTCAGCGAGCACGGAATCGATGCCGTTCTTGTCGATCAGGCGCAGGCCGGCGTTCGAGACGCGCAGGCGCACCCAGCGGTTTTCGCTCTCCACCCAGAACCGGCGGTTTTGCAGGTTCGGGAGGAAGCGGCGCTTCGTCTTGTTGTTGGCGTGGGAAACGTTGTTGCCGCTCATCGGCGCTTTCCCAGTTACTTGGCATACGCGTGCCATGAGAGCACTCCTAATACGCTAAATTCGGGGTTCGATCGCCGATGAAGGTTCCATCGTACCGCCACGTGATCCATGGCTGCACTCAGAACGCCGAAGCCTTTACAGACAAGGCCCTTCGATGGCTAGAACTGGTTGGAAAAAAGACAGACGACGATTCTAGCAGAAAAAGTTCAGAAAAATCAAACCCAATTTCGCTTCGTCGTTGCGGAGACCCCGGGGCGGGTCGCCGGGCCACAGTCTACAGCCAACCGGCGCGTGCGAACGAAAATGTATCGTCGGTGCCGACGACGACGTGATCGAGCAGCTTCGCGTCGACGAGCGTGAGCGCTTCGTGCAGCATGCGCGTCAGGCGGCGATCTTCCGCGCTGGGCTGCACCGCGCCGGACGGGTGATTGTGCGCGATGATCAGCGCGGCGGCATTCAGCATGAGCGCGCGCCGCACGATCTCGCGCGGATAGACGACCATCCGTGTCAGCGAGCCGCGTGCGCTCTCTTCCACGTCGATGAGGCCGTGACGGGCGTCCAGGTACAGCGTGACGAATACTTCGTGCGGACGCGTGCCGATCCTGAGCCGCAGATAGTCCTCGACCGCGCCTGGCGAGCCGATCTGCATCCGCTCGCGGGCTTTCTCGGCCAGCGCGCGCTGAACGATCTCGGTCACCGCGATCAGTACCGCCGAGCGAGCGGGGCCAATGCCGGGGTGCATGGCGAACGCGCCGGGCTCCGCGTCGAGCATGTTGCGCAGCGAATCGCCGAAACGTGCGAGCAGCGCGCGGGCGCTGGCGAACACGTCGTGGCCGCCGCCGCCCGTGCCGAGCAGCAGCGCGATCAGCTCCGCGTCGGTCAGCGCGGCCGGCCCGCGTTCCAGCAACCGCTCGCGCGGCAGATGGGGTTTCCAGTTTCGCGTGCGGCGCGTGCGCGACGGCGTGGCTGCGTCGATGCGGCGGGCCGGAGCGACGGGCGCATCGGCGATGTCGCGACATTCGGTCGCCGGGGCGGTGAGACAGGGTGACGGCATGATCCAGACTCCATTGGCGGCGTGCGCGGGCGCGATGTCGTCGCACTTTCAGCCTTGCGCGCTCAGGTGACTTACAATATTGGCTTTGCGCCGGGCCTTTCGGCCAGTTCGGGCGCCGACGAACACGAGTCATTCATGAGCATCATCGACCTATCCGAAGTGAAGCCCGGTTCCCATGTCACGCTGCATTACCGGCTTGCGTTGGCCGACGGCGCCGACATCGTCAACACCTTCTCCGACAAGCCCGCCACGCTGCTGCTCGGCGCGGGGCAACTGGCGCCCTCGCTGGAACAGATTCTGATCGGGCTCAGGGTGGGCGACCATTCGACTTATCAGCTAACGCCCGAGCAGGGGTTCGGTCCCCGCAATCCCGACATGCTCCAGCGCGTGACGCTGTCGACGCTGCGGGAGAACGGGATGGTCGGCGACGATTTCACGCCGGGCGACCTGATCGAGTTCAACGCGCCGGACGGCGGCCGCTATGCAGGGGTGCTGAAGGAAGTCAGCGAAACCTCGGCGCTGTTCGACTTCAATCATCCGCTCGCGGGCCAAGCGCTCACGTTCGAAGTGAAAATCATCGGAATCCTGTAATCATGAGCACCACCGATACGCTGTCCGGGCAGACCGTCGCCGCCGATGCCGAAATCCTGCTGGCCCAGCCGCGTGGCTTCTGCGCGGGCGTCGATCGTGCGATCGAGATCGTCGAGCGCGCGATCGCGATGCACGGTGCGCCGATCTACGTCCGTCACGAGATGGTCCACAACAAGTACGTGGTCGAGGATCTGAAGAAGAAAGGCGCGATCTTCGTCGAGGAACTCGAGGAAGTGCCGGCCGGCAACACCGTGATCTTCAGCGCGCACGGCGTGTCGAAGGCCGTGCGCGACGAGGCGGACGTGCGCGGGTTGCGCATTTACGATGCAACGTGCCCGCTCGTCACGAAGGTGCACGTCGAAGTGGCGAAGATGCGCCAGGACGGTGTCGACATCGTGATGATCGGCCACAAGGGCCACCCGGAAGTCGAAGGCACGATGGGGCAGGTCGAGCGCGGCATGCATCTCGTCGAAAGCGTCGAGGACGTGCAGAAGCTCGAGCTCGCCGATCCCGAGCGCATCGCACTCGTCACGCAGACGACGCTGTCCGTCGACGACGCCGCCGAGATCATCGGCGCGCTGAAGGCGAAGTATCCGAAGATTCGCGAACCGAAGAAACAGGACATCTGCTACGCGACGCAGAACCGCCAGGATGCGGTGAAGTTCATGGCGCCGCAGTGCGACGTCGTGATCGTCGTCGGCAGCCCGAACAGCTCGAATTCGAGCCGGCTGCGTGAAGTGGCCGAGAAGCGTGGCGTGGCCGCGTACATGGTCGACGCACCGGACCAGATCGATCCGGCATGGGTCGCCGGCAAGCGCCGCATCGGCGTGACGGCCGGGGCATCGGCGCCGGAAGTGCTCGCCCAGGCCGTGATCGCGCGGCTGCGCGAGTTGGGTGTGCGCAACGTCCGTGCACTCGAAGGCATCGAGGAAAACGTGTCGTTTCCGCTGCCGCGCGGGCTGAACCTGCCGCCTGCCGCCTGATTGCCGCATCGCACCCGCGATACCCCGAAGCGCGCCGTTTGGCGCGCTTTTTTTTGCGTTGCGAAAACGAGATCGCAACCATTATTCACATCAATGGTGCAACCCGGTTGCTATCGCCGCGCTGAACCGTCTCTCAAAATTGGTTGCAATGCAGGAAAACCCCATCGAATCAGGATTATTGGCGTCCTATAAATGGAGTTACAATGCGCCCGTTTTCAGGCCGGAATGGCTTTGAAATCGGGTTTTGGCAAGGCGCGGGAGACCTACTCGATGCATGTGAAGTTGGCTTACGCCATGTCCGTCGCCGCACCGGTTGCAATGATTGCCGGCTGCAGCAAAAAGAGCGACGACGAGGCGGGCAGGGACGCTGCGGCACGCGCAGCACTGGCAGCCAGCGACGTGCGCGCTGCCGGAACCGGTCGTGCGGTGCCGTTGGTGTGCCGCATTGCGCAATCGGACAGTGACAAGGACTACGGGGCACGTTTGGCGATCGAGGAAATCAACGCGCAGGGCTCGAAGATCGGCATGCATTCGGTACGGCGGGCAGCACGCGCCGGCGCCGCCGCCATCGACCGGGCGACGGGCCTGCAGATTGTCCGACAACGAGCCGCGGACCGCGATGCGGCAACGGCAGGGCGCGTCGAACGACGGACGCCCGGGTTTCGGGGCAACGCAGGCGACGTGCAGATGTCACGGGTCCCCTTTCATTTCGATTCGACGAAACAGCGTGTCGCCGCGACCCATCGCGTCGCGGCGGGCGGTCTGCTTCGTTTCACGGATTCCGACGCAGTCCTGACGAGAGTCGGGCGCCACCTTCGCGATGCCGGTTCGGGCGCCGCGGGGGCGGCGGCGGACGGCCCGCCTGCAGCGCAGGCGACGGCGTCCGGCATCGGAGCGCAAACCCTTGGTGACAACGGCATGTGCGTCGCCAAGGTGGTCGAGCCCGCGGGCGACGCGGCGCGCAACCTGATCTGTCCGGATGCAGGGTTCGTCCCGGCCCGGACGGAAAAAGGCATGGCGTTCGGGAAACCGGACACCGGCCGTTGCGGCACGTGCCTTACGACTTCAAGGAGGCCAAGTACACCGTCCTCGATGTCGTGACGATTTAGCGACGGGACTCATGATGGCACCGAAACAGTGCGGTGCCGTTCTGTATCCGCTCCGGCGGCAGGTCCGGCCGTACAGGCCGGGCGGCGCGCGCCGGAACGATCCACCCTTACCGGTATCGACTAGTACCCGCAGTGTCGCCGAGAAGGCGCGATTCCTCGCTTACCCGCGGGGCGCAACGTCCTCCGGCAGCATGGGCCAAGGAGCTTTAAATGGATATTTTCATCCAGCAGATCCTCAACGGGCTGGTGCTCGGCAGTGTCTACGCCATCATCGCGTTGGGCTACACGATGGTGTACGGCATTCTCGGCATCATCAACTTCGCGCACGGCGACGTGCTGATGATCGGCGCGATGGTCGCCCTGTCGGCGATCACCGTGCTGCAGAACCACTTCCCCGGACTCGGCAACGTCGCGACGCTGACGATCGGCCTTGGCATCGCCGCGGTCGTCTGCGCATGCGTGGGCTACACGATCGAGCGTGTCGCGTACCGGCCGCTGCGCCGCGCGCCGCGTCTCGCCCCGCTGATCACCGCGATCGGCGTGTCGATCCTGCTGCAGACGGCCGCGATGATCATCTGGTCGCGCAACCCGCTGCCGTTCCCGCAATTGCTGCCGACCGATCCGATCAACGTGATCAAGGCGACCGACACGACGCCCGGCGCCGTGATCTCGGTGACTGAAATCGTGATCATCGCGGTGGCGTTCATCGTGATGGCAGGTCTCCTGCTGCTCGTGCACAAGACCAAGCTCGGCCGCGCGATGCGTGCGATCGCCGAAAGCCCGAACACCGCGAGCCTGATGGGCGTGAACCCGAACTTCGTGATCTCGGCGACGTTCATGATCGGCTCCGCGCTCGCCGCGCTGGCCGGCGTGATGATCGCGTCCGAATACGGCAACGTGCACTTCTACATGGGCTTCATCCCCGGCATGAAGGCGTTCACGGCGGCGGTGCTCGGCGGGATCGGCAACCTCGGCGGCGCGATGGTCGGCGGCGTGGTGCTCGGCCTGATCGAGCAGCTCGGCGCGGGCTACATCGGCAACCTCACGGGCGGCGTATTCGGCAGTAACTACCAGGACGTGTTCGCATTCATCGTGCTGATCATCGTGCTGGTGTTCCGTCCGTCGGGCCTGCTGGGCGAACGTGTCGCGGACCGCGCGTAACGGAAGGGGAGCAAACAACATGACATCCATTCAACCGATCGAATCCTCGACGTCGCTCGTCGAAGAACGCAACACGGCCAAGACCGTCATCATCGGCATCCTGACCGCGGCCTTCGTGATCGCGGCGCCGATCATCATCGGCTCGGCAGGCGGCAATTACTGGGTCCGCGTGCTCGACTTCGCGATGCTGTACGTGATGCTCGCGCTGGGGCTGAACGTGGTGGTCGGCTTCGCCGGCCTGCTCGACCTCGGCTACATCGCGTTCTACGCGGTGGGCGCGTATACGGCGGCACTGCTGAGCTCGCCGCACCTGACCTCGCAGTTCGAGTGGATCGCGGCGCTCGCGCCGAACGGCCTGCACATCCCGTTCCTGATCATCGTGCCGATCGCGATGGCGCTGGCGGCGACCTTCGGGATCCTGCTCGGCGCGCCGACGCTGCGCCTGCGCGGCGACTACCTGGCGATCGTCACGCTCGGCTTCGGTGAAATCGTCCGAATCTTCATGAACAACCTCGACCGTCCGGTGAACATCACCAACGGCCCGAAGGGGATCACGGGCATCGATCCGGTGCACGTCGCCGGCTTCAACCTGTCGCAGACGCACTCGCTGTTCGGCTTCCAGCTGCCGTCGGTGTACATGTACTACTACCTGTTCGTGCTGTGCTCGCTGCTGGTGATCTGGGTGTGTACGCGCCTGCAGCACTCGCGTATCGGCCGCGCATGGGCCGCGATCCGCGAGGACGAAATCGCGGCGAAGGCGATGGGCATCAACACCCGTAACGTGAAGCTGCTCGCGTTCGCGATGGGCGCGTCGTTCGGCGGCCTGTCGGGCTCGATGTTCGGCGCGTTCCAGGGCTTCGTGTCGCCCGAGTCGTTCACGTTCTGGGAATCGATCGTCGTGCTCGCCTGCGTGGTGCTCGGCGGCATGGGCCACATCCCGGGCGTGATCCTGGGCGCGGTGCTGCTCGCGATCTTCCCGGAATTCCTGCGCTCGACGATGAGCCCGCTGCAGCATGCGATCTTCGGTCACGACATCGTCGATACCGAAGTGATCCGTCAGGCGCTGTACGGCCTCGCGATGGTCATCATCATGCTGTACCGCTCGGAAGGCCTGTGGCCGGCGCCGAAGCATGAGGACAAGATCGCGAAACTGGCGAAGCGCAACAGCAAGAAGCCGGTGCGCGCTTAACCAACGGACAAGGGGATATCACACATGAGCGACAAGCAAATCCGACTGTCCGTCAAAGGCGTGAACAAGCGCTTCGGCGGCTTGCAGGCACTGTCCGACGTCGGCCTCGAGATCAAGGAAGGCGAGATCTACGGCCTGATCGGCCCTAACGGCGCCGGCAAGACGACGTTCTTCAACGTGATCACGGGCCTTTACACGCCGGACTCCGGCGAGTTCAAGCTCGACGGCACGGAATACAAGCCGACCGCGGTGCACCAGGTCGCGAAGACGGGCATCGCGCGTACGTTCCAGAACATTCGACTGTTCGGCGGGATGACCGCGCTCGAGAACGTGATGGTGGGCCGCCACGTGCGGACCAAGCACGGGCTGCTCGGCGCGGTGTTCCAGACGCCGGCGGAACGCCAGGAAGAGCGTGAGATCAAGGAGCGCGCGATCGAGCTGCTCGAATACGTGGGCGTGCTGCAGTACGCGGACTACACGTCGCGCAACCTGTCGTACGGCCACCAGCGCCGGCTGGAAATCGCCCGCGCGCTGGCGACCGACCCGAAGCTGCTCGCGCTCGACGAGCCGGCGGCCGGGATGAACGCGACCGAGAAGGTCGAACTCACGCGCCTGCTCGACAAGATCCGCTCGGACGGCCGCACGATTCTCCTGATCGAGCACGACGTGAAGCTCGTGATGGGGCTGTGCAACCGGATGACGGTGCTCGATTACGGCAAGGTGATCGCCGAGGGTCTGCCGCAGGACGTGCAGAAGAATCCGAAGGTGATTGAGGCATATCTCGGCGCAGGGGTGCACTGATGGCAGCGGCAATGTTGAAAATCAAGGGCTTGCAGGTCAACTACGGCGGCATCCAGGCCGTCAAGGGCGTTGACATGGAAGTCCGCCAGGGCGAACTCGTGACGCTGATTGGCGCGAACGGTGCCGGCAAGACCACGACGATGAAGGCGATCACGGGTCTCAAGCCGTATTCGGCGGGTGACATCGAGTACGACGGCAAGTCGATCAAGGGCGTGCCGTCGCACGAACTGCTCAAACGCGGGCTCGCGATGGTGCCGGAAGGCCGCGGGATCTTCGCGCGGATGTCGATCATCGAGAACATGCAGATGGGCGCGTACCTGCGCAACGACAAGGAGCAGATCAAGAAGGACGTCGACCGGATGTTCGGCTTCTTCCCGCGTCTCAAGGAGCGTGCGACGCAGCTCGCGGGCACGCTGTCGGGCGGCGAGCAGCAGATGCTGGCGATGTCGCGCGCGATCCTGAGCAAGCCGAAGCTGCTGCTGCTCGACGAGCCGTCGATGGGGCTGTCGCCGATCATGGTCGAGAAGATCTTCGAAGTGGTTCGCGAGATCTCGAAGGAGGGCATCACGGTGCTGCTGGTCGAGCAGAACGCACGCCTCGCGCTGCAGGCGGCCGACCGCGGTTATGTGATGGACTCGGGTGTGGTCACGATGGAAGGCGATGCGAAGCAGATGCTCGACGATCCGAAGGTGCGGGCCGCGTATCTGGGTGAATGAGCGGGCCCGGTGTGGCGCGGCGGCGGATGCCGGCGTGCCGCACAAGGGCTTCGAAAGGCTGTCACGGGATGCCGTGACAGCTTTTTTTTCGTGCGGCGCGCCCGGCGACGAACTGTGCGTGCGGAGGCGACTCCATTCATTCGGCGGTGACGCCGACCATGCGGTGCGCGACTCGGTAGCAGGCCGTCCGCGACCGGCCGTCCGCGACCGGCCGTCCGCGACCGGCCGTCCGCAACCGGCCGTCCGCAACCGGCCGTCCGCAAACCGACACGCGGGCTGCGTAGCATGGTCGATCCATCGGGACACGGAGAGCACGCATGAGTCTGGACTACGGTTTCGTGAAGGCGAAGGTGACGTCGGTGGCGCAGCTGAAGGGCTCGCCGCACGGCGGCGAGATCCAGTATCACATCCACCTGACGCTCGCATTGCCGACCGGCGACTGGGACGTCGCGATCAACGTCGGCACCAACGACTCGGACGACCTGCTGAACTACAAGCTCGTCTACGATTTCCATCATCCGGTCACGGCGACGCTCGCGGCCGCGGCCGAAGGCTACAACGATCTCACCGGGCAAACCGCGCTGCCGGCGCTCGACTATCTGCGCAGCGACATCCTGAACGAGACCGGGGCATGGCGCGCCAGCGCCGTGATGGACGGCACCGAAAACGCGGAGCCGATCCCGTCTCTGCTGCGGCTCGTCAACGCCGCGCAGTCGCAGGGGCTCGCCGTCGTCGTGTTCGGCCGCACGTATTCGGAAGGCAACGGCATCCACGATACGCACATGAACCAGGGTTCGACGGGCTCGAACTACCTGCACCGCGCGGGCGACGACCACAACGATCACAACGACGTGTGGCAGGACGGCGCGCTGATCGTGCGCGTGAGCGGGACGCAATGGGCCGCGTATTTCGCGGCGTTCGAGCAGCAGGCCGTGCCGACCGACGCGCTCGGCAATCCGCTGCCGGACGCGGGGCCGATCACGCGCTGATGGGGGCTGCCGGCGGCGTCAGGCGGCCGGCAGCGTCTTGCCGAACGAGATGCGTTCCTCGACGCGATAGCCGAGCGCCGCATAGAAGCGGCACGCATCGTCGTTGCCGGGCAGCACCTGCAGATTGATCTTGAGGCAGCCGCGCGCGGCGAGCGCGCGTTCCGCATGCGCGATCAGCGCGCGGCCGATGCCGAGTCGCCGAGCATCGTTCGACACGCCGAACGAGTAAAGCCAGCCGCGATGACCGTCGAAACCCGCCATCAGCGTGCCGACGACCCGCGCGCCGCTGGTCGCGACGAAGAACAGTTCCGGCTGCGTCGCGAGCTTCAGCTCGATCGATCGCAGCGGATCGCGGTGCGGCGGCGCGTCGGCTTCGTCGTAGTGCGGGAACGCGTCGCGCCAAACCGCGAGCACGGCATCGGTGTCGGCGCGTTCGAACGGGCGGATAGCAACAGCCTCGGCGGCGGCATCCATCGCGGCGGTCTCCTCAGAGCGTGTCGAGGATCGACCGCAGCATCGCCATCATCTGGTCGATTTCCTCGGTCGTGACGTTCAGCGCGGGCATGAAGCGCAGCAGGTTCGGGCGCGCCGCGTTCAGCAGCAGGCCATCGGGCTGCATGTCGCGCGCCTTCTCGACGATCTGCGGGCCGATGTCCTTGCCGAGCAGCAGCGCGCGCAGCAGGCCTTCGCCGCGTTCGCCCTCGAAACCGCGCTCCTCCGACAGCTCGAGCAGCTGGCGCTTCAGGTATTCGCTGCGCTCACGCACGCCTTCGAGGAAACCGGGCGCGACGAGCTGCGAGATCACCGAATAGCCGACCGCCGTCATCAGCGGGTTGCCGTTGTAGGTGCCGCCCTGGTCGCCGGCCTCGAACACCGCGACGTCGGCCTTCGACAGCAGCGCGCCGAGCGGTGCGCCGCCGCCGATGCCCTTCGCGAGCGTCATGATGTCCGGCTCGATGCCCGACAGCTCGTACGCGAACAGCGTGCCCGCGCGGCCGCAGCCGCTCTGCACTTCGTCGACGATCAGCAGCAGGTCGTGCTGCTTCGTCAGCGCGCGCAGCGCCTGCATGAATTCACGCGTCGCCGGAATCACGCCGCCTTCGCCCTGGATCGGCTCGAGCATCACCGCGACGGTCTTGTCGGTGATCAGCTTCTCGACCGAGTTGATGTCGTTCAGCTCGGCCTTCGGGAATCCCGGCACCTGCGGTGCGTAGATCGTGTCCCAGCCCGGCTTGCCGCTGGCCGACATCGTCGCGAGCGTGCGGCCGTGGAAGCTGTGGTCGAACGTGATGATCTCGTACGCGCCGTTCTTGAACTTGCGGCCCCACTTGCGCGCGAGCTTGATCGCGCCTTCGTTGGCTTCCGCGCCGCTGTTCGTGAAGAACACCTTGTCGAACACGCTGTGCTGCGTCAGCAGCCCCGCGAGCTTCGCCATCGGCTCGTTGTAGAACGCGGGCGACGGGTTCAGCAGCTTCTCCGCCTGCGTCTTCAGCGCTTCGACGATGCCGTCGTTGCAGTGGCCGAGGCTGTTGACGGCCCAGCCCTGAATGAAGTCCAGATAGCGCTTGCCCGTGTGATCGTAGAGCCACGAACCCTTGCCGTGCGTAAACACGATGTCGGGGCGGTTCGTGATGTACATCAGCGAGTCGATCGGGTAATCGTTCAGGGGCATGACAGCAGACTCCAGCGGACGTTGAAAGGGAAACGGGCAACAAAAAAGCCACGGGAGGCCGTGGCTGGTAGGTCGAACAGCTTGTGCGTAACCGGTGAAGCGGAGGAGGGTTACGCGCGAGTCCGTGACGAGCCGGCGGCATCCGGGCGGAGCGGCGAGCGGCGACGTCGGAGAGCGGACAGGAAGCGGTTCATGTGCGCAAGCATAAGGCATCCCGCGCCCCACTGTAAACCGCCGCGATGCCACGAATGTGTCACGGCGGCGCGCAGGAGGGGACGCGGGCGCGCCCGGTGCTCAGACCGGATGCGCGAGATCGGCGGCGCTCGTGAACGAGTCCGCGTAAAACTCGTCGGCCGGCAGCGCGTGGTGCTGGGTGAAGTCGCGCTGCGCGGATTCGACCATCACCGGCGCGCCGCATGCGTACACCTGGTGGCCCGACAGATCGGGCAGGTCCTCGATCACCGCGCGGTGGACGAAGCCGGTGCGGCCGGTCCACTGGTCGGCGTCGTCCGGCTCGGACAGCACCGGCACGTACTTGAAGTTCGGGATCTCGCGCGCCCATTGCTCGGCGAGCTCGCCGAGGTAGATGTCCTTCTTGCGGCGTGCGCCCCAATAGAGCGTCATCGGGCGCGTGATGCCCGAATGCCTGACGTGCTCGATGATCGCCTTGATCGGCGCGAAGCCGGTGCCGGACGCGAGCAGCACGATCGGCTTGTCGGAATCCTCGCGCAGGAAGAACGTGCCGAGCGGGCCTTCGAAGCGCAGGATGTCGCGCTCCTTCATCGCGCCGAACACGTGGTCGGTGAACTTGCCGCCCGGCATGTGGCGGATGTGCAGCTCGATCGGGCCTTCCTCGTGCGGCGCATTCGCCATCGAGTAGCTGCGGCGCGAGCCGTCCTTCAGGATGAACTCGACGTACTGGCCCGCGAGGTATTGCAGGCGCTCGTTGGCGGGCAACTGCAGCTTCACGATCATCACGTCGTCGGCGCGGCGCTCGAGCGCCGCGATCCGGCACGGCAGCTTCTTCACCTGCACGCCGTCGACGCCGGCGATTTCGCGCACGTCGATCTCGAGGTCGCATTGCGCCTTCGAACAGCAGAGCAGCGCGAGGCCGCGCGTACGTTCGTCGTTGGACAGTGCCGACGCGGCGTGCGGGCCCTGTTCGATCTGGCCCGACACGATCTGGCCCTTGCAGGAGCCGCACGCGCCGTTCTTGCATCCGTACGGCAGATGGACGTTCTGGCGCAGCGCCGCCGCCAGCACGGTTTCGTCCGACTCGACCTGGAACTGCCGGCCGCTTTGCTTGAGAGTAACGTTGAATGCCATAGAACCAAATAGAACAAAATGTGGGGACCGTGCATGTCGGCACGGCAGCTACAATGCAAACCCGTTGCGCGCCGCGCAACGGTGGCTACTGATTTCGCAACCAACATGATCGCGACTCGAATCCTGCGCCGGCCGCGCGTACTGATCGTCGGCTGCGGCGACGTCGGCCTGCGCTGCGTCGCGCAATGGCGCGCCGCGCGCCGCAACCTGCGCATTGTCGCGCTGACGAGCCATCCGGGCCGCTGCGACGAATTGCGCGCGGCAGGCGCGACGCCGATCGTCGGCGACCTCGATCGCCGGGCGACGCTCGGACGTCTCGCGGGGCTCGCCCGCACGATCCTGCATCTCGCGCCGCCGCAATCCGACGGCCGCGACGATCGCCGCACCCGCGCGCTGATCGCCGCATTGTCCGTGCCTGCACGGCGGCCATCCGCACCGCCGGTGTCGTCGGTCGGCCGGCTCCGCACGCTGCGTGCCGCGACCCGACAGGCCGGCGTGCCGGTGCGGGCAGCGCGTATTGTACCCGACGCCCTTCGCGCGCCGACGCTCGTCTACGCCAGCACGACGGGCGTATACGGCGATTGCGGCGGGGCGCGAATCGACGAAACGCAGCCGCTGCGCCCCGCGAATCCGCGCGCGTTCCGGCGCGTGTCGGCCGAGCGTCAGCTGCGGGCGGCCACGGTGCGCGGCGTGCTGTCCGCGCGCATCGTGCGCATTCCCGGCATCTACGCGGCGAACCGGCTGCCTCTCGCGCGGCTCGAGCGCGGCACACCGGCGCTCGACGCGGCCGACGACGTCTACACGAACCATATCCACGCGGACGATCTCGCGGCAATCCTGCGGCGCGCGGCCGTGCGCGGCAAGCCGGCGCGCGCCGTGCATGCGTCGGACGACAGCGAACTGCGGATGGGAGAGTATTTCGACCGGGTCGCGCAGGCGTTCGGCCTGCCGCTGCCGCCGCGGATCAGTCGCGCGGACGCCGAGCATCGGCTCGAGCCGACGCTCCTGTCGTTCATGCGCGAGTCGCGGCGCCTGTCCAATGCGCGGCTCAAAGCCGAATTGTGCGTGACGTTGCGCTATCCGACCGTAGACGAATTCCTTCAAACGGTCGCGCCGCGCGGCGCGTCAGGTCAGCGCCGGTAACGCCTCGATCAGCAGGAAGCACAGCAACGCGCCGATCAGCGCGCCGATCAGGTTCGGATGATACTTGTGCTTCATGTGCATCGTGGCCAGCAGCCCGCCGATCACGATGGCACCCACGATCGCGAACGCGATCGTCACGTACGACAGTTCGAAAGAATGGTTGATGTTCATGATGTCTCCCCTGCATCGCTGCTCGTACAGCTTGTGATTTCAGTATAGCGGGGGATCGTGCGGCCGCGATGCGGCCGGACACCGAACGGTCGTGCGGATTTTCCCTTACAGGGTTTTGACGGAATGGCGCAGTGCTGAAAGGTCGTCTTCCCCGAGCCAGCGCCATGCGCCGGGCGCCAGGTCGTCCGGCAGCGTGAAGCCGCCGATGCTTTCGCGGTGCAGCGCCTCGACGCGGTTGCTGGCCGCGGCGACCATGCGTTTCACTTGATGATATTTGCCTTCGAGGACGGTCAGCGCGAGCGCGTGCGTGTCGCGCGCGTCGGCGGCGACCGCCGCGATCGGCTTCGGCTCGCCGTGGAGCTGCACGCCGGCGCGCAGCGCGTCGAGCTGGGCGTCGTCGAGCGGGTGGCGCACGGTCGCGACGTAGGTCTTCGGCACCTTGCGCTTCGGCGACGTGTACGCGTGCACGAACTGGCCGTCGTCGGACAGCAGGAGCAGGCCCGTCGTGTCCTGGTCGAGGCGGCCGACGCACTGCACGCCGCGTGCGACGAGCGGCGCGGGCAGCAGGCTGAACACGCTCGCATGGTGTTGCGGCTCGCGCGAGCACTCGTAGCCGGCCGGCTTGTTGAGCGCGAGATACGCGCGGGCGTGGAACGGCCAGGCGGTGTCGTCGACCGTGAACACGAGGCCGTCGGTGTCGAACGACGCGTCGGGGTCGGTCGCGCTCGCGCCCGCGACGGTGACGCGGCCCGTTTCGATCAGTCCGCGGCACTGGCGGCGCGAGCCGAAGCCCTGCGTGTAGAGAATGCTTTCGAGATCCATAGCGCGCGCATTCTATCAAGCGGC
This sequence comes from Burkholderia sp. AU33545, assembly GCF_020419685.1. NCBI lineage: Bacteria > Pseudomonadati > Pseudomonadota > Betaproteobacteria > Burkholderiales > Burkholderiaceae > Burkholderia > Burkholderia sp. AU33545. The sequence goes on from NZ_JAIZRQ010000006.1 coordinate 302,147, forward strand.
GCGCCGGCGTCGGCACGAACCCGCCCGCGCTGGTAAGCTGCGGAGCGCCGCGCGCGACGCGGCGCACGTTCCTTCTTCACGGAAAGACGGTGTCAGCGTGAAGTAGCGCCAGGGCGGCGGCCGGTCCGTGCGAGGGCTGCCACCGTTCTCATCCGACACGGAGTTTGCCGCATGAATCCGACGACGCTCGATGCACTCGCCGATTTTCCCCGCCAGCTCGAAGCCCATTTCGCCGCCGTGCCGGACGGCTATGCACGCTGGACCCCCGACGACTGGAACGGCATCCCGAGCGAGCACTTCTCGCCGCTTGGGCAACTCTGCCACGTGCGCGACATCGAGATCGACGGCTACCACGTGCGGTTGAGGCGGATGCTCGATGAGGATCATCCGCTGCTCGTGTCGGTTGACGGCGAGGCGCTCGCGATCGAGCGCCGCTATGACACCGCGTACGCATCCGACGTGCTCGCGGCGATTCGCGACGCGCGGCGCGAGACGCTCGACCTCGTGTCGCGCCTGACACCCGAGCAGCTTGCTCGCACCGGCGAGTTCGAAGGCTATGGCGCGCTGACCGTGCGCGGCCTGGTTCATTATCTGTGCAGCCACGACCAGCAGCATCTGGCCGGGATGCAGTGGCTGCTCGGCAAGATCGACGCGGCGCTTTACGCACGCTGACTCGCGCGTGGGCGGTGGCCGTGCGACGTGTCGCGTCCAGCAGATTTCGCCGCCCCTGTCGGTGGGGCAGCCCACCATTCCGGATGCCTGATTGGATCGTTTCTCTGGATAATCCATCCAGCCATGCCCGGCTGACCGGCGCGTCGCGCGTGCCTACACTCCTAGCTTCATTCAACGCAAAAAGGAGTCAACCGTGGCTACTCACACGCTCGCAGACAAGGTCGTCCTGATCGCAGGCGGCGCCAAGAATCTCGGCGGCTTGATCGCCCGGGATCTGGCCGGCCACGATGCGAAGGCGGTGGCGATTCACTACAACAGCGCGGCGTCGCAGGCGCAGGCCGAAGAGACGGCCGCCGCCGTGCGCGCGGCCGGCGCGCAAGCCGCGACGTTCCAGGCCGACCTGACGACGGCCGCCGCGGTGGAGAAGCTGTTCGGCGACGCGAAGCAGCGCTTCGGCAAGATCGACATCGCGATCAATACCGTCGGCAAGGTGTTGAAGAAGCCGATCACCGAAATCTCCGAGGCCGAATACGACGAGATGTTCGCGGTCAACAGCAAGTCCGCATTCTTCTTCATCAAGGAAGCGGGGCGGCATCTCGAGGATCACGGCAAGCTCGTCACGCTCGTGACGTCGCTGCTCGGCGCTTTCACGCCGTTCTACGCCGCCTACGAAGGATCGAAGGCACCCGTCGAGCACTTCACGCGCGCGGCGTCAAAAGAATACGGCGCGCGCGGCATCTCGGTGACGGCGGTCGGGCCGGGCCCGATGGACACGCCGTTCTTCTACCCGGCCGAAGGCGCCGACGCGGTCGCGTATCACAAGACGGCGGCTGCGCTGTCGCCGTTCAGCAAGACGGGCCTCACCGATATCGAGGACGTCGTGCCGTTCATCCGCCATCTCGTGACCGACGGCTGGTGGATCACCGGCCAGACGATCCTGATCAACGGCGGCTATACGACCAAGTAACGGGCCGTGCCGGCGGTCGTCGCGTGCACGCGGCGATCCGCAATGGACCGTTTGCATGGACAATGGGCGGGCGCGTGGGCACAAGGCCGCGCGCCCGTTTTTTCTGTGCCGCCGGGATCGGCCGCGACGCGCGGCGCTTGCCGGTGACGGTCGTCCGAACCCACGTTTTCCGCCCGCCGATGGACAAGCTGGATCAGGTCAGAATCTTCCTTCAGGTTGCCGAGATGGGCAGCTTCATCAAGGCCGCGCATGCGCTCGACGTGCCGCGCGCGACGGTGTCGGCCGCTGTCCAGCAGCTCGAGACCGCGCTCGGCACGCGCTTGTTGCACCGTACGACGCGGCAGGTGCAGCTGACGGCCGACGGCGCGCTGCTGCTGGAGCGCGGCCGGCGCCTGCTCGCGGAAGCCGACGAGCTCGACCGGCTGTTCCGGCGCCGCGATCGCGACGTGATCGGGCGGCTGAACGTCGATGTGCCGAGCCGGATCGCGCGCCGAGTGATCGCGCCCGCGCTGCCGTCGCTGTTTCGCCGCTACCCGAAGCTGCAGCTGTCGCTCGGCTCGACGGACCGCTCGATCGATCTCGTGCAGGAGGGCGTCGATTGCGCAATCCGGGTCGGGCGGCTCGCGGACAGCAGCCTCGTCGTGCGGCCGCTCGGGCAGTTCGCGCTGATCAACTGCGCGAGCCCCGACTACCTGCGCGAATGCGGCGTGCCCGAGCACCCCGATGCGCTCGCGCACGGGCACTGGGCGATCGGCTATGCGTCACCGACGACCGGCCGCGAGCTCCGGTGGGAATACTGCGCGGACGGCGGCCACCACACACTGGCGCTGCCGAGCCGCGTGACCGTCAACAACGCCGAAACCTATATCGCGAGCTGCATTGCCGGGATGGGGCTGATCCAGATTCCGCGCTTCGACGTCGTGCATCTGCTCGACAGCGGGGCATTGGTCGAGGTGATGCCCGGCCATCGGGCCGCGCCGATGGACGTGTCGGCCGTCTATCCGCATCGCCGGCACCGGTCGAGACGGCTCAACGCGTTCATCGAATGGTTCGCGGAGTTGATGGCGGATGCGTTGAACGACAAGGGCGCGACCGCGACCGGCGACTGAAAAGGGCGCCGCGCCCGCCCGCGCCGACTGCGATCGACGGCGGCATTCGACAGGTATTGCGGTATTGCGGCCGGCGCGCGCCTTCAGCCCGGTCGGCTGGGAAGCCGTGGTCGAAACGCTGGCCGCGCGCGGCTACCGCGTGCTCGCCCGGCGTTGCGCGGCTTCGCGCCGACTCGCTTTGCGACCCGCGGTTCTGCGAGCAGGGCTGAACGCGCGGTGCACGCGTGGGGGCGAGATCGGTCGAGCCGGTCACTCGGTGCGGTGGGGAATGTTGTCCGGGAACGGGTAGGGCGCATGCGGCCCGGGCCATTCGGGCACGGGTGGCTGGCGGAGCAGGTCGCATCCGCCCAGCATGATCGACAGCAGCGCGACGAGCATGCCTCGGGCAATCCGGCTCGAAAAGAGGACGCGCGTGGACATGGGGGCCTCCGTGCTTGCGTGTCCTGATACTTGGACTGCCGAGGGAGGGCGCGCGTTGCAGTGTGCGATGCGCGCGGGAAAAACGCGCGGGAAAAAACAAAAAACCCGCGAAGCGGTGAGCTTGCGCGGGTTTCGACAGGTGCAGCGCATGACGCTGCGAAATACTGGTGCCCAGGGCCGGAATCGAACCGGCACGCCTTGCGGCGGGGGATTTTGAGTCCCCTGCGTCTACCAATTTCACCACCTGGGCTTTGATCCTGGCCGCGCATGCGATTGTGCGCGGCGAAACGCAAATTATGGCGGAAAACGGGGCACCGGGCAAGTTTTCCGGCGGCCGCCGTGTTACTGGCTCAGGTAGACGAACTGGCCGTGCTTCACGATCCCCATCACGCTCGCGCGTTGGTCGAGCCCCACATGATCCTTGTTGCTGGTGTTGACGACGCCGTTCGGCACGACGAGCTCGTGCGCGCGTTCGAGCTCGCGCCGCAGCGCCGCGCGGAAGGCCGGCGTGCCGGGCTGCGCGGTCTTGAGCGCGCGGCCGACTGCGTCGACGAGGCGCGGGTACACGCCCGCCGCGTCGCCAGCGAACTGCGTGACGGTGCCGGCACCGTATTTCGCTTCATATGCATCGACGAACGCGAGCGCGGCCCTGCGGGCCGGATGGTCTGCCGGCAGCGTGCGCGCGACGACGACCGGCTGGGTCGGAAACAGCGTCCCGTCGACGTCCTTGCCGCCGAGCTTGATGAATTCCGGCGTCGCGATCCCGTGCGTCTGGTAGATCGCGCCCTTGTAGCCGCGCTCGATCAGCGTGCGCTGCGGCAGCACGGCCGGCGTGCCCGAGCCCGCGATCAGGATCGCGTCCGGCTTCGCCGCGATCAGCTTCAGCGCCTGGCCGGTGACGCTTGCGTCGGTGCGGTTGAAGCGCTCCGTCGCGATCACGCGGATCTTGCGGACTTCGGCGAAGCGTGTGAATTCGTTCAGCCAGCTGTCGCCGTAGCTGTCCGCGAAGCCAATGAAGCCGACCGTCTTGACGCCGTGGTTGGACATGTAGCGCGTCATCACGTCGGCCATCGCGCTATCGCTCTGCGCCATCTTGAATGCCCAGGTCCGCGCGCCTTCCTGCGGCTCGACGATCGCGCCGGAGCCGACCAGCGTAATCATCGGCGTCTGCGCGGCCGCCACCGCGTCGAGCGCCGCGAGCGCGGCCGGCGTGATGTTCGGCCCGACCACGACGTCGACGTGATCCTCGTCGACCAGCTTGCGGATGTTGCGCACAGCGGCGCCCGGATCGGACGCGTCGTCGAGCACCGTCACCTGCAGCGGCTGCCCGGCGATCGTCTTGGGCCACATCAGGATTGCGTTCTTGCTGGTGATGCCGATCGCGGCGGCCGGGCCGGTCGACGACAGGTCGACGCCGACCTTCAGGTCGGCATGCGCGGCCGCGCAGGCGAGCACGAGGGCGGCGCCGGCGGCGCGGCGCAACAGGGCGGGAAGCGTCATGCGGGATTCTCCGTCGGACAGCAAAAAGGGGCGCGATATGCGCCCCCGTGGTTATACACGCCGCTCAGAGTTCGTACGATTCGGATTCGCCCTTGAGCGCCTGTTCGATCAGCTTGCGGTTCAGCGTCGGCGACAGCAGCTCGACGAGCGTATACACATAGCTGCGCAGGTAGGCGCCCTGCTTGAGCGCGACGCGCGTCACGTTGCTGCCGAACAGGTGGCCGACCGGGATCAGCCGCAGGTTGCGGTCGCGCTCGGGATTGAACGCGATGTCGGCCATGATCCCGACGCCGAGGCCGAGTTCGACGTAGGTCTTGATCACGTCGGCGTCGATCGCCTCGAGCACGATGTCCGGCGACAGTCCGCGCAGCGCGAACGCGTGATTGATCTTCTTGCGGCCCGCGAACGCGTCGTCGTACGTAATCAGCGGATACTGCGCCAGATCGTCCAGCGTGACCGGCTTGCGCTCCAGCAGCGGATGGTCGGCCGGCACGACGGCCGCGTGGTGCCACTGGAAGCAGGGCAGCGACACGAGTTCCTTGTAGTCGGCGATCGCCTCGGTCGCGATCGCGAGATCGGCCTGGTCGTGGATCACCATCTCGGCCACCTGCGTCGGGCTGCCTTGCAGGATCGACAGGTGCACCTTCGGGAAGCGTTTCTTGAATTCGGCGATCGCGGCGGGCAGCGAGTAGCGGGCCTGCGTGTGGGTCGCCGCGATGGTCAGGTTGCCCTGATCCTGCGCCGCATAATCCTTCCCGACCCTTTTGAGGCTCTCAACCTCCTGAAGAATCCGCTCGACCGACGCGAGGATGATCCTGCCCGGCTCGGTGAGCGAGCGCACGCGCTTGCCGTGCCGCGTGAAGATCTCCACGCCCAGCTCGTCCTCGAGCTCGATGATCGCCTTCGATACCCCTGGTTGCGACGTGTAGAGCGCCTTCGCGGCCTCGGTGAGGTTGAAATTCTGCCGGACGGCCTCGCGCACGAAGCGAAATTGGTGCAGGTTCATTTATAACCCTTCCGCATATCAACAGAATTTTTTAGTCGTTTGAAATATAAGGCGAGTTTATTACGATTCACCGGAGTTTTTCAAATATGGATATCTGTTTTCGTCATTAGCAATCCACCCGGCAGCGGATGGTGGCGGTGACGGCGGAACGGAGATTCGGGCGCGACGTGGCTAGGACGTCGCGCGGTCACCACGAAAACCCTGGGGTCCCCGAATGTATCAGTACGACCAGTACGACCAGACGATCGTCGACGAGCGAGTCGCGCAGTACCGCGATCAGGTGCGCCGCCGCCTGTCGGGCGAGTTGAGCGAAGACGAGTTCCGTCCGCTGCGCCTGCAGAACGGCCTGTACATGCAGCGCCACGCGTACATGCACCGCATCGCGATTCCGTACGGCAACCTGCGCAGCGAGCAACTCCGCATGCTGGCGCGCATCGCCCGCGAACACGATCGCGGCTACGGCCACTTCTCGACCCGCTCGAACATCCAGTTCAACTGGGTCCAGCTCGAGGAAACGCCCGAGATCCTGGCGAAGCTCGCGTCGGTGCAGATGCATGCGATCCAGACGTCGGGCAACTGCATCCGTAACATCACGGCCGACCAGTTCGCCGGCGTCGCTCAGGACGAGGAGATCGATCCGCGTCCGTGGTCGGAAATCCTGCGCCAGTGGTCGACGTTCCATCCCGAATTCGCATGGCTGCCGCGCAAGTTCAAGATCGCGGTGTCCGGTTCGAAGGACGATCGCGCGGCCGTGCAGATCCACGACCTCGGCGTGTACCTGAAGAAGAACGCACAGGGCGAAGTGGTCGCGAGCATCCTCGCGGGCGGCGGTCTCGGCCGCACGCCGATCGTCGGCGCGGTGATCAAGGAAGACCTGCCGTGGCAGCACCTGCTGACCTACTGCGAAGCCGTGCTGCGCGTGTACAACCGCTACGGTCGCCGTGACAACCTGTACAAGGCGCGTATCAAGATCCTCGTGAAGGCGCTGTCGCCCGCGAAGTTCGCGCAGCAGGTCGAGGAAGAGTGGCAGCACCTGAAGGACGGCCCGTCGACGCTCACGCAAGCCGAACTCGACCGCGTGTCGCAATACTTCAAGCCTCCCGTCTACGAGAAGCTCGCCGACACCGACGCGTCGTTCGAACAGCACCTGCTCGAGAACAAGGCGTTCGCGCGCTGGGTCGAGCGCAACGTCGCGCCGCACAAGGTGCCGGGCTATGCCGCCGTCACGTTGTCGCTGAAGGATCACCGCGTGGCCCCGGGCGACGCGACCGACGCGCAGATGGACCTGGTGGCCGACTGGGCCGACGCGTACTCGTTCGGCGAACTGCGCGTGTCTCACGAGCAGAACCTGATCCTCGCCAACGTGAAGAAGCGCGACCTGTTCGCGCTGTGGGAAAAGGCGAAGGCGGCCGGTTTCGCGACGCCGAACGTCGGCCTGCTGACCGACATCATCGCGTGCCCGGGCGGCGATTTCTGCTCGCTCGCGAACGCGAAGTCGATCCCGATCGCGCTGGCGATCCAGCAACGTTTCGACGATCTGGACTACGTGTACGACCTCGGCGACCTGTCGCTGAACATTTCCGGTTGCATGAACTCGTGCGGTCACCACCACGTCGGCAACATCGGCATCCTCGGCGTCGACAAGGACGGTGCCGAGTGGTACCAGGTGTCGCTTGGCGGCGAGCAGGGCACGGGCCGCAACGGCGCGCGCCTCGGCCGCGTGATCGGGCCGTCGTTCTCCGCGGAGGAAGTGCCGGACGTGATCGCGAAGCTGATCGACACGTTCGTCGAGGCACGCATCGACGGCGAGCGCTTCATCGACACGTACGACCGCATCGGCATCGCACCGTTCAAGGAGCGCGTGTATGCAGCGCGCCAGGCAGTGAACGCGTAACCAACCGGCTAGAAGGAATTTGCAGATGGCTTCGATTATCAAGAACCGCGCAGTGATCGACGACGCATGGCAGGTCGTGCGCGCGGCGGAAAACGGTGCGCTGCCCGCGGTCGACGCGTTGCCGGCCGGCAAGGTGCTGGTGCCGTTCGCCCTGTGGCAGGCCGAGCGCGCGGCGCTCGTCGCCGCGAAGACGAAGGACGAACTCGGCGTGTGGCTCGCGCCGGACAGCGAGCCGGCCGATCTCGTGGCCGACTTCGGTGCGATCTCGCTGATCGCCGTCGATTTCCCGCGCTTCGCGGACGGCCGCGGCTACAGCATCGCGCGCCTGCTGCGCGAGCGCCACGGCTGGACCGGCGAGCTGCGCGCGATCGGCGACGTGCTGCGCGACCAGCTGCTGTACATGTCGCGTTGCGGCTTCGACGCATTCGCGGTGCGTGCAGACAAGGACATCCGCGACGCGCTGAACGCGTTCGGCGAATTCACGCAGCGTTACCAGGGCGCGTTCGACGAGCCGGCACCGCTGTTCCGCCGCCGCGCCGCCGCGGCCGACGCCAAGGTGAGCGCATGAGCACCGCGACCGCACTGACGCCGGAACTCGCCGCGAAGGTCGAGCGCCTCGACGCACTGCTTGCGCAGATCGGCGCGCGCCACGAGAAGGTGAAGTTCGCGAGCAGCCTCGCCGCGGAAGACATGCTGCTCACGCACGCGATCCTGTCGAAGGGCGTGTCGATCGGCATCTTCTCGCTGAACACCGGCCGCCTGCACGCGGAAACCGTGGGCATGATCGACCGCGTGCGCGAGCGCTACGGCTACGAGATCGAGCAGTTTCACCCGCGCCAGGACGCGGTCGACCAGTACGTCGCCGAGCACGGCCTGAACGCGTTTTACGAAAGCGTCGAGCTGCGCAAGTCGTGCTGCCACATCCGCAAGGTCGAGCCGCTGAACCGCGCGCTGGCCGACGTCGGCGCGTGGGTCACGGGCCAGCGCCGCGAGCAGTCGGTCACGCGTGCCGAGCTGCACGAGGAAGAGCAGGACGAAGCGCGCGGGATCGCGAAGTACAACCCGCTCGCCGACTGGACGGAAGCCGACGTATGGGCGTACCTGAAGGCGTTCGACGTGCCGGTCAACCCGCTGCATGCGCGCGGTTACCCGAGCATCGGCTGCGAGCCGTGTACGCGCGCGATCCGCCCCGGCGAGGACAGCCGGGCGGGCCGCTGGTGGTGGGAGTCGCGCGACACGAAGGAATGCGGGCTGCACATCACGATCACGCCGATTCCCGCGAATGCCGAAGCCGGCGCCGCGCACTGAAAGCCGACAAGAAACCGAATATTGCGCCGCCTGCGACAGCGGGCGGCACGAACCCAGAAGAGAAGGACTGAAATCATGAGCACGACGCTCGAGCAATCCGCCTTTGCCCCGCCCACCGGTGCCGACGACCGCATGGGCCACCTCGACTGGCTCGAAGCCGAGTCGATCCACATCCTGCGCGAACTCGTTGCCGAATGCAGCAAGCCGGCGCTGTTGTTCTCGGGCGGCAAGGACTCGGTCGTCGTGCTGCACCTCGCGCTGAAGGCGTTCGGCCTCGGCGCGAACCGCAAGACGACGCTGCCGTTCCCGCTCGTGCACATCGACACGGGCCACAACTACGAGGAAGTGATCGACTTCCGCGACCGCCGTGCGCAAGAGCTCGGCGCCGAGCTGGTGGTCGGTCACGTCGAGGATTCGATCCGGCGCGGCACGGTCGTGCTGCGCCGCGAAACCGATTCGCGCAACGCCGCGCAGGCCGTCACGCTGCTCGAGACGATCGAACAGCACGGCTACACGGCGCTGATCGGCGGTGCGCGCCGCGACGAAGAGAAGGCGCGCGCGAAGGAGCGGATCTTCTCGTTCCGCGACGAATTCGGCCAGTGGGATCCGAAGGCGCAGCGCCCGGAACTGTGGAGTCTGTTCAACGCACGCCTGCACAAGGGCGAGCACCTGCGCGTGTTCCCGATCTCGAACTGGACCGAGCTCGACGTGTGGCAGTACATCGCGCGCGAGAACCTCGAACTGCCGTCGATTTACTACGCGCACCAGCGCGAGATCGTGCGCCGCAACGGTCTGCTCGTGCCGGTCACGCCGCTCACGCCGATGCGTGACGGCGAGACGAGCGAACTCGCGCAGGTGCGCTTCCGCACGGTCGGCGACATCAGCTGCACGTGCCCGGTCGAGAGCGATGCGGACGACGTCGAGAAGATCATCGCCGAGACGGCGGTGACCGAGATCACCGAACGCGGCGCGACCCGGATGGACGACCAGGCATCCGAAGCCGCGATGGAACAGCGCAAGAAGCAAGGTTATTTCTGAAGCACACGAGGACATTCACATCATGAGCATCATCGAGAACACCGAAGACCTCGGCGTGTTGCGTTTCATCACCGCGGGCAGCGTCGACGACGGCAAGAGCACGCTGATCGGCCGCCTGCTGTACGACAGCAAGGCCGTGCTGTCCGACCAGCTGTCCGCGCTGTCGCGCGCGAAGAACAAGCGCACGGTCGGTGACGAGATCGACCTCGCGCTGCTGACGGACGGGCTCGAAGCCGAGCGCGAGCAGGGCATCACGATCGACGTCGCATACCGCTACTTCGCGACCGCGAAGCGCAAGTTCATCATCGCCGACACGCCGGGCCACGAGCAGTACACGCGCAACATGGTGACGGGTGCATCGACCGCGCATGCGGCGATCATCCTGGTCGACGCGACGCGCGTGACGGTCGAGAACGGCGTTGCGGAACTGCTGCCGCAAACGAAGCGCCACAGCGCGATCGTGAAGCTGCTCGCGCTGCAGCACGTGATCGTCGCGATCAACAAGATGGACCTCGTCGACTACAGCGAAGCGCGCTTCAACGAGATCCGCGATGCGTACGTTGCGCTCGCGAAGCAGCTCGGCCTGAAAGACGTGCGTTTCGTGCCGGTGTCGGCGCTGAAGGGCGACAACATCGTCGGCGCGAGCGAGCGCATGCCGTGGTATGCGGGCGAGCCGCTGCTCGACGTGCTCGAATCGCTGCCGGTCGAGACGCAGGCCCATGACGCGCTGCGCTTCCCGGTGCAGTGGGTCGCACGCCAGGACGGCAGCTCGGCCGACGATTTCCGCGGCTACATGGGCCGGATCGAATCGGGCGAGGTGAAGGTCGGCGACGAAATCGTCGTGCTGCCGTCGAACCGCACCGCGACGATCGCGGAGATCGTCGCGCCGGTGCCGGGCGGCACCGCGTCGGTTGCGCACGCATTCGCGGGCCAGACGGTGACGATTCGCCTTGAACAGGACGTCGACGTGTCGCGCGGCGACATGTTCGTCACGACCGCCGAGACGGTCGCGCCGGCGAAGAAGCTCGAGGCGGACCTGTGCTGGTTCGACGAGACGCCGCTGTCGCCGCACCGCAAGTATCTGCTGAAGCAGACCACGAGCACGGTGTTCGCGAAGATCGGCGCGGTGAAGGAAGTGCTCGACGTGCATACGCTGTCGCACGCGACCGACCGCCAGGAACTGAAGATGAACGACATCGGCCGCGTGGCGCTGACGCTGCAGAAGCCGATCGTCTGCGACACGTACGACGCGCACCCGGGCACGGGCGCGTTCGTGCTGATCGACGAGGCGACGCATCATACGGTCGCCGCCGGCATGATCCGGGCGTTCTCGGCATAACCGGCGTTGAGCGCCGCCCGTGCGGGCGGCGCGCGCCGGTTGCCGTCCACGAGCAGGACAAGCGAAGCGACAAACATGGGCAAGGTGTATCTGATCGGAGCAGGGCCGGGCGCTGCGGACCTCATCACGGTGCGTGGCGCGCGGATGCTCGAGCAAGCCGACGTCGTGCTGCACGACGCGCTCGTCGAGCCGGCGATGCTCGACTATGCGCCGAACGCGCGGAAAATCGCGGTCGGCAAGCGCTGCGGGCAGCGTTCGACCGCGCAGCACTTCATCAACAAGCAGATCGTCGACGCGGCGCGCGAGCATGCGTGCGTCGTGCGCCTGAAGGGCGGCGATCCGATGCTGTTCGGTCGCGCCGAAGAAGAAATGCGCGCGCTCGAGGCGGCCGGCATCGATTACGAGGTCGTGCCGGGCATCACCGCGGCGCTGGCCGGCGCGGCGACGCTGAAGCGCTCGCTGACGTTGCGCGGCGTGTCGCGCAGCGTCGCGTTCGCGACGCACAGCCGTGCACCGGGCAGCGACGAGATTCGCGAGACCGCGCGCGCCGATTCGATCGTCTACTACATGGGGCGCGACAGCGCGCCGGGCATCGCCCGCGAACTGATCGACGCGGGCCGTGCGCCCGCGACGCCGGTGGCGATCGTCGAGGCCTGCAGCACCGTGCGCGAGCGCACGCTGACGCTCACGCTTGCGCAGATGGCGGCGGGCGACGCGCAGGCGTGGCTCGACCCTGCGGAACCGAGCCTGCTGATGATCGGCGATGCGTTCGCCGAACGCGTGCGGCGCGTGAAAGAGGGCGATGCGCTGCAGGACGCCGCTTGAGTCGAACGCGTGGTTTGCAGGCAAAAAAAGCGCTGGCTTCGGAAGCCAGCGCTTTTTTGTTTGGGCCAACGATTCGCTTATGCGTCGCGGCCGAGCTGGTCGATGCAGTAGCGTGCGATCGCATCGAGCACGCCGTCGTCTTCCCCGACAGCCGTCGCGCAATGGATCTCGATGCCCGGATGCGCGGCACGGCACGCGTCGACGAGCTGCGGCAGGTCGCGGCGCACATGGCCGCCCTGGCCGAAGAACACGGGCACCACGGTGATGCGCGTGCAGCCGGCCGCGACCTGCGCGGCAACGGCCGTATCGAGCGACGGCGTCATCAGCTCGAGAAACGCGAGCGACACGTGCGGGGCAGGGGAGCCGGCCGCGCGCAGCCGTGCGGCGAGCCGCTCGAACGGCTCGGCCCAGCGCGGATCGCGTGCGCCGTGGCCGAACAGGACGATACCGTGCGAACTCATGTCGAAGCCTCCGTCGTGACGGCGCTCAGTGCCGGTCGACCCACTTGAGCGCGAACAGGCCGAGCGCGAGATAGATGAGGCCCGGTGTCGCCGCGGTCAGCGGCGCGGGCCACGTGTTCAGCGTGCCGATGTGCGAGAACAGCGTGTTGAGCAGCTGGAAGCTCATGCCGAGCATGATGCCGCCGAACACCTTCACGCCGACCACGCCGGCTCGCGTATGCAGGTACGCGAACGGCAGCGACAGCACGAGCATCACGAACACCGCGAACGGGTAGAGCAGCTTGCGCCACAGTGCGATGTCGTAGCGCTGCGTGTCCTGCTGGTTTTCGCGCAAGTGCTGGATGTAGCGGAACAGGTTGATGAGCGACATCCGTTCCGGCGACACGAGCAGCACCGACAGGATCTGCGGCGTCAGGTCCGAGCGCAGCCGGTATTCGGGCAGCATCACCTGCTGCGACCGGTATACGGGGTTCAGCGCGTCGGCCGGTTCGCCGCTGATCGGCTTGATCGGCGTCAGTTCGGTTTCCGTCACGCCCTTGAGCAGCCAGTGGCCGGGAGGCTCGTAGCGGCCGGTCTGCGCGATCCGCACGTTCTGCAGCTGGAATTTCGAGTCGAATTCGTAGATGCGCACGTTGCTGATCGTCGAATCGGGCGACAGGCTGCCGACGTTGACGAAGCGCGTGACCTGCTCGCCGTTCTCGCGGGCCGCGAGCGTGTCCTTCACCCACACGCCCGACTGGAAGTTCGACGACACCGACGCGCCGAGCGCCTGCAGCCGCACGCGTTCGGACAGCTGGTCGGCGTACGGGCCGACGAATTCGCCGATCAGGTAGGTGATGATCACGAGCGGAATGCCGATCTTCAGCAGCGAGCGCAGCGCCTGGTTGGTCGCGAGGCCCGACACGCGAAAGATCGTGAATTCCGAGTTCGCCGCCATTTGCGCGAACACGTAGATCGCGCTGATCAGCGCGGCGACCGGGATGATCTCGTAGAAGCGCGACGGGGTCTGCAGCGCGACGCGCAGCACCGCGTAGCCGAACTTGTAGTTGCCGTGCCCGACCGAGTTCAGTTCGCTGATCAGGTCGAAGAAGAAGAACAGGCCCGAGAACGCGAACAGGATGAAGACGAACGTGACGTAGATCTGCCGCGCGAAGTATTTTTCATAGAGCCGCATCGATCATGCTCCCGAGCGGCCGAACAGCGCGCGTGTAAACAGCGGACGATTGCGCACGCGCAACCAGAAGATGAACGCGACGATCGCCGCGACGACCAGGTGCAGGCCGACGAGGCCGACGCCGAACGACATCTTGCCCTGCTCGATCTGCGACTGCACGACGTTCAGCAGGTTCGAGTACGTGAGGTAGATCAGCACGGCCATCACGAGGTTGATCGTGCGGCTGCGGCGCGGGTTCTGGTACGACAGCGGAATGCCGAGCACCATCAGGTTGATCGCGATCAGCGGCAGCCCCGCGCGCCACGCGAATTCCGCGAGGTTGTCGCGCGTCGGGTTGCGCAGCAGGTCGGGCGTCGGCGTGCTGTTGGTGGTCGGTACGTTGGTGACCGGCGTGCTCGTGATCTTCACGCCGTAGCGCTGGAACTCCATGATCTTGAAGTTCGGCTGGCCGGGCGTGCCGTCGTAGCGGCGGCCGTCCTCCAGCACGACGAAGCGATCGCCGTCCTTCGTTTCCGTGTGGCCCGTGTGCGATACCACGACGTTGACCTTGCCGTTCTCGGTCGACGTGACGAACACGTTCTGCACCTTGCTCTGGTCCGGCGACATCTTCTCGATGAAGAACACGCGATGGTTCGACGCCGATTCGCGGAACTGGCCTGGCGCGAGCAGCGAGATCTCGTCGCGCTGCTGGAAGCGCGCCTTGATCATCTTGCTCTGCTGGTTCGACCACGGCCAGCCGACGAACGCGAAGAACGCGATCAGCAGGACGATCGGCGTGGCGAACACGCCGATCGGCTTGATCAGGCGCGTGAGGCTCACGCCCGACGCGAGCCAGACGACCATTTCGGAGTCCCGGTACCACCGGGTCAGCACGAACAGGATCGACACGAACAGCGTGACGACGAGCATCACGGCGAGATAGCCGATCACGGTCAGGCCGATCAGCACGAGCACGTCGCGCGGATCGATTTCGCCGGACGCGGCATAGCCGACGATGCGGATCATCATCGTCGTGAGCATGATCGTGAGCAGCACCATGAACACGGCGCCAGCCGTATACGCAAGCTCGCGCTGGAGGGAGCGTTCGAAGATCATTCTTGATGAGAAGAGGGCGGGAGGCTGCGCTCGCGTGGTGGAGCGCTCGCGCCGCCACGGGAAAAATAGCGGATAATTGCGGCTTTCATCCTTAGCCCAGATTTTATCCGAGGACAAGCGCGATGGACTTTAGCATAAAAGGCTGTGATTGGAGCAAAGGCGAGGCCAAGGGGTTCCTGACCGGGAAGTCCGACTGCATCGTGCTCGGCATCTTCGAGGCGCAGACTCTCTCGGGCGCGGCGCTCGACATCGACACGGCCACCAAGGGGCTGATCTCGCGCGTGGTGAAGGCCGGCGACATGGACGGCAAGCGCGGCAAGACGCTGTTCCTGCACGAGGTATCGGGCATCGGTGCGTCGCGCGTGCTGCTCGTCGGCCTCGGCAAGCAGGATGCTTTCAATCAGAAAGCCTACAACGACGCGGCGACGGCCGCATGGCGCGCGCTGCTGGCCACCAAGGTCGTGCAGGTCACGTTCACGCTCGCGCAACTGCCGGTCGACGAGCGCGGCTCCGACTGGGGCGTGCGTGCGGCGATTCTCGCGCTGCGCAACGAGACCTACCGCTTCACGCAGATGAAGAGCAAGCCGGAACCGGCGTCGCATGCGCTCAAGCGCGTCGTGTTCAGCGTCAATCCGGCCGATGAAAAGGCCGCGAAGCTGGCGGCCAAGCAGGCCGTCGCGCTGGCGAACGGGATGGACCTCACGCGTGACCTGGGCAACCTGCCTGGCAACGTGTGCACGCCGACCTATCTCGGCAATACCGCGAAGAAGATCGCGAAGGATTGGGGTCTGAAGGTCGAGGTGCTCGGCCTGAAGCAGATCCAGGCGCTCAAGATGGGCTCGTTCCTGTCGGTCGCGCGCGCGTCGGTCGAGCCGCCGCAGTTCATCGTGCTGCATTACCAGGGCGCCGCCGCGAAGGCCGCGCCGGTCGTGCTGGTCGGCAAGGGCATCACGTTCGACACGGGCGGCATCTCGCTGAAGCCGGGCGAGGGCATGGACGAGATGAAGTACGACATGTGCGGCGCGGGCTCGGTGCTCGGCACGATGCGTGCGGTCGCCGAAATGGGCCTGAAGATCAACGTCGTCGCGATCGTGCCGACCTGCGAGAACATGCCGGGCGGCAACGCGACGAAGCCGGGCGACATCGTCACCAGCATGAAGGGGCTGACGGTCGAGGTGCTCAACACCGACGCCGAGGGCCGCCTGATCCTGTGCGACGCGCTCACTTATGCGGAACGCTTCAAGCCCGCGGCGGTGATCGACGTGGCGACGCTGACGGGCGCTTGCGTGATCGCGCTCGGCGGGCACAACAGCGGCCTGTTCTCGAAGGACGATGCACTCGCGGGCGAGCTGCTCGACGCCTCGCGCGAAGCGAACGATCCGGCGTGGCGCATGCCGCTCGACGACGAATACCAGGATCAGCTGAAGTCGAATTTCGCGGACATCGCGAACATCGGCGGGCGTCCGGCCGGCGCCGTGACGGCGGCGTGCTTCCTGTCGCGCTTCACCGACAGCTATCCTTGGGCGCACCTGGACATCGCCGGCACGGCGTGGAAGGGCGGCGCGGCGAAGGGCGCGACCGGCCGTCCGGTGCCGCTGCTCGCGCAGTTCCTGATCGACCGCGCCGGCCAGTGATGGCAGGTCTCACGACGATGCGGGTGCGCGGGCAATGACGCGAATCGATTTCCATTCGAACGTCGGCGATTCGCTCGCGTACGCGTGCCGGCTGCTGCGCAAGGCCTACCAGGCCGGGCAGCCGGTCGTCGTGCTCGCGGAACCCGCGCGCCTGCGCGCGCTCGACGAGCAGCTCTGGACGTTCTCGCCGCTCGATTTCATTCCGCACTGCGGCGTCGACAGCGCGCATGCGGCCGGCACGCCGATCGTGCTGACCGCTGATCTCGACCAGGCGCCGCATCACCACGTGCTGCTGAACCTCGGCGCGGCCGTGCCCGCGCAGTTCGCGCGCTTCGAACGCCTGCTCGAGGTGGTCGGCAATGCGCCGGACGAACTGGCCGCGGGCCGCGACCGCTACCGCTTCTACCGCGATCGCGGATACGCGCTGAACAACTACAAGCAAGGCAGCTAGCCGAAACCGTCGACGGAGCGTCCCCGTGACACAAGCCGAATCCTCTTCGATCCCGACGCTGACCGACGTGCTGGTGCCGGGCAAGCCGGTGCCGGCGCGTTCGTCCGCGACCGATGTGCCGCCGCGCGACGATGCCGCCGCGCCGGAGCGCACGGGAACCGACCCCGAATTCGTGGTGGTCGAGCCGGTGCCGACGCCGGACGTCCCGACCGTCGAACTGCCGGGCGACAGCGATGCGCCGGCGCAACCCGGTGCCGCCGGACACGTCGTCGCCGAGGAATCGGCTGCGGCGCAGGCGCCGTTGCGCTCCGCGCTGGCCGATGACGAGGGGCAGCAGGCCGGCGTTGCCGCGACGCCGCGCGAGCCCGGTGAAGCGATGCCGTCCCACGCGGGCGCACCGGCTGCCGACGGGCTGGCCACCGATCATCCTGCTCGCGCAGCGCTCCCGGAGTCGCGTGCGGCCGCCGCGCTGACACCGGAGGACGCGCACCATATCGCCGAGCGTCTGCGCGATCGGCTGACGAATTATCTGACCGGGGAAGGGCGCGAGGCCATCGAGGCACGCTGCCGCGACGCGCTGCACGACCATACGGCCTGGCTGGTCGGCCAGATCACGCGCGAAGTGGCGCTGGCGCTCGAAACCGAAGTGATGGAATGGGTTCGCGACGCGGTCGACGAAGAGATCGCTCGCCGCCGGACGGGTCGTTCAGGCTGAGCGCACGGCGAGTGTCGTGCGCTGGCGCCGCGGGCGCGGCTCCGATCGTCGTCGCTGACGATCGCCGATCCGGTTGCAACGAGAGGCATGGAATCGTGCCGGGCGCCAGGCGCGGCGCGCGTGCGCGCGCCCGGTCACCGGGCTCAGTGGAGCGATAGCACCCACTGCGCGAGCGTGTGCGCCTCGACGCTCGTCAGCTGCGTATTGGCGGGCATCGGCACGCCCCCCCACACCCCGACGCTGCCCTTCACGATTGATTGCGCGAGGTAATCGACGGCGTCGGCGCGTGCCGCGTACTTGCCCGCGATGTCGTGGAACGACGGGCCCATCAGCGGCTTGCCGACCGCATGGCAGGCCATGCAGTTCTTGCGCTGCGCGAGCACGAGTCCGTCGCTGGCCTGGTCGGCGTGTGCCGCCGCCGCGCCGCCGGTCAGCAGCGCCACGAGCAGCGCGCGCGATATCGTCTGTTTCATGCGGTTCTCCGCCGGCGGGAACGGCCGGCTTCACGGTCCGCGCATTATAAAAGCAAAGGGAATGCGCGTTTTGCGCGTTTCCCCGGCGGCCGTCTGCAATGGGGTCGCATGACCTGCGTGCCGCATCAGCCGGTGACGGCACCCTTGTTCGCCGGGCGGGCGAGGGCCGCGTACTTGGCGAGCACGCCGCGCGTGTAGCGCGGTGCCGGCTGCTTCCACGCGGCGCGCCGGCGCGCGAGCTCGGCGTCGTCGACGTTCAGCTGCAGCACGAGCCGGTGCGCATCGATCGTGATCGAGTCGCCTTCCTGCACGAGCGCGATCGTGCCGCCGACGAAGGCCTCGGGCGCGACGTGCCCGACCACCATCCCCCAGGTGCCGCCCGAGAAGCGGCCGTCGGTGATGAAGCCGACCGATTCGCCGAGCCCCTTGCCGATGATCGCCGACGTCGGCGCGAGCATTTCCGGCATGCCGGGGCCGCCCTGTGGACCGAGATAGCGCAGCACCAGCACGTCGCCTGCACGGATCCGGTCGCCGAGGATCGCGTCCATCGCGCTTTGCTCGTCGTCGAACACGCGCGCCGGGCCCGTGATCACCGGGTTCTTCAGGCCGGTGATCTTCGCGACCGCACCGTCTTGCGCGAGGTTGCCCTTCAGGATCGCGAGATGCCCTTCCTTGTACAGCGCGCGGTCGATCGGGAAGATCACCTTCTGGTCCGCGCGCGGCACGCCCGGCACGTCCTTCAGCTCCTCGGCGATCGTGCGGCCGGTGATCGTCATGCAGTCGCCGTGCAGCAACCCCGCATCGAGCAGGATCCGCAGCACCTGCGGGATGCCGCCGGCCTGGTGCAGATCGGTCGCCACGTACTGGCCCGACGGCTTCAGGTCGCAGATCACCGGCACGCGCTTGCGGATGCGCTCGAAGTCGTCGATCGTCCAGTCGATCTCGGCCGCGTGCGCGATCGCCAGATAGTGCAGCACCGCGTTGGTCGAGCCGCCGGTCGCCATGATCAGCGACACCGCGTTCTCGATCGACGCCTTCGTGATGATGTCGCGCGGCTTCAGGTCGCGCTTCACGGCCTCGACCAGCACGCGTGCCGATTCGGCGGCCGAGTCGACCTTCTCCTGATCAGGGTTCGCCATCGTCGACGAATACATCAGCGACATGCCGAGCGCCTCGAACGACGAGCTCATCGTGTTCGCGGTGTACATCCCGCCGCACGACCCCGACGTCGGACACGCGTTCTGCTCGACACCCTCGAAATCTTCCTGCGACATCCGGCCCGCGGTGAACTCGCCGACCGCCTCGAACGACGACACGATCGTCAGGTCGCGGCCCTTCCAGTGGCCGGGCCGGATCGTGCCGCCGTACACGTAGATGCCCGGCACGTTCAGGCGCGCGAGCGCGATCATCCCGCCCGGCATGTTCTTGTCGCAGCCGCCGACCACCACCACGCCGTCCATCCACTGGCCCTGCACGCAGGTCTCGATGCAGTCGGCGATCACTTCGCGCGACACGAGCGAATACTTCATGCCCTCGGTGCCCATCGACATGCCGTCCGAGATCGTCGGCGTGCCGAAGATCTGCGGGTTCGCATCGGCCGCCTTCACGGCCGCGACGGCCGCGTCCGACAGCCGCTGCAGGCCCGAGTTGCACGGCGTGATCGTCGAGTGGCCGTTCGCGATGCCGATCATCGGCTTGTCGAAATCGTCCTTCTGGTAGCCGAGGGCGTAATACATCGAGCGATTCGGCGAACGGGCCACGCCTTGCGTGATGTGCTTCGAGCGACGGTTGTACGGCATGGGGGACTCCATCGTTGTATTGGCGACTCCCGCGAACGGCGCGCCGGTTCGGATCAATCAAGAATGGAGTTTCCGGTTTGGAATGTCCAATATATTATTTGTCGATTATTAAGTCGTTTTGCGAATGAGTGAGACATGGCCGACCCGACGCCCGATCTGCGCCAGTGGCGCTATTTCGTGACCGTTGCCGACGAGCGCCATTTCGGCCGCGCGGCCGAGCGCCTGTCGATGACGCAGCCGCCGCTGTCGCAGGCGATCCGGGCGCTGGAGGAGGCGCTCGGCGTCGCGCTGTTCGCGCGTACCAAGCGCTCGGTCGCGCTGACGGCGGTCGGCGCGGCGCTGCTGCCCGACGTCCGCCGGCTGCTCGCGTCGGCTGACGCGCTGCCGCCGCTCGCGCGGCGTCTCGCGCGCGGCGAAGCCGGTTCGCTGTCGCTCGCGTTCGTGTCGACCGCCGATTACGGGCTGCTGCCGTCGCTGCTGCGCGCGTTCGGCGCACGCTATCCGCACGTGCGGCTGCAGCTCGCGGAAGCGACGAGCGACGTGCAGATCGACGAACTCGTCGCCGGCCGCATCGACGCGGGGCTCGTGATTCCGCCGGTGCCGCCGCGCCACGCGGCCGGGCTGTCGTACCTGCCGGTCGTGCGCGAGCCGCTGGTGGTCGCGATGCCGGCGGCCGCGGCCCCCGGCGTGCCCGAAGACGAACCCGTGCATCTGGCCGAGCTGTCCGCGCTGCCGCTCGTCATCTTCCCGCGTCGTTTGGCGCCCGGCTTTTATGACATCATTACGGGCTGCTACGGCGCGGCGGGGGAAACCCCGCGCATCGGCCAGGAGGCAATCCAGATGCAGACGATCGTCAGCCTCGTGTCGGCCGGCATGGGCGTCGCACTGGTGCCGCAGTCGTTGCGTAACCTGCGGCGCACCGGCGTGGTCTATCGGCCGCTCGCCGGCGACGCACCGGTCGTCGAGACTGGCCTCGTGTGGCGCACGGGCGATGTCAGCCCGGTGCTCGCCGGCTTCATCGACGTCGTGCGCGCGCACGGTCTTGCCGCATGATGCGAACGATGGCGCGCCAGCGCCGTCCAATGCGCGGTGCGGCGCCGGTGCGAGCGCCGTACCGCATTCGAAAACTTCATCGCTAACCCATGATCATTCACCCGAATTTCGACCCCGTAGCGATCCATCTCGGGCCGCTGGCCGTGCGCTGGTACGGCCTCATGTATCTCGTCGGCTTCATCGCGGCGATCGTCGTCGGCCGGATCCGCCTGAAGCTGCCGTACGTCGCCGCGCAGGGCTGGACCGCCAAGGACATCGACGACATGATGTTCTACGGTGTGCTCGGCACCGTGCTCGGTGGCCGGCTCGGCTACGTGCTGTTCTACAAGGCCGACTTCTACTTCTCGCATCCGCTCGACGTGTTCAAGGTGTGGGAAGGGGGAATGTCCTTCCACGGCGGCTTCCTCGGCGTGACGCTCGCGATGGCCCTGTTCGCGTGGCAGCGCAAGCGTCACTGGCTGCAGGTCACCGATTTCGTCGCGCCGATGGTGCCGACGGGGCTCGCGGCCGGGCGGCTCGGCAACTTCATCAACGGCGAGCTGTGGGGCCGCGTGACCGATCCGAGCGCGCCGTGGGCGATGCTGTTCCCGGGTGCGATGCGTGACGACGCGGCGTGGCTGCCGAGGCATCCGGCGCTCGTCGAGAAGTGGCATCTCGCCGACGTGTTCATGCAGTACCAGATGTTGCCGCGCCATCCTTCGCAGCTCTACGAAATCGCACTCGAAGGCATTGCGCTGTTCTTCGTGCTCTTCTTCTTCTCGCGCAAGCCGCGGCCGATGGGCGCGATATCCGCGCTGTTCCTGATCGGCTACGGGCTCGCGCGCTTCACGGTTGAATTCGCGCGTGAACCGGACGACTTCCTCGGCCTGCTTGCCCTCGGCCTGTCGATGGGGCAGTGGCTGTCGCTGCCGATGATTCTCGCGGGCATCGCGCTGCTGGTGTGGGCATACCGTCGCCGCGCGGCGAGCGTGGCGGCGTGATGTTGCTGCGTCATGCGGTTGCGTCACGCGCGAGCTGTGTGACGCATGACGCGTGATGCGATGCGGATGCGCACGATCGGCGTGCGCATCGATCGCAGGATCTCGAACGAAAAACGCCGGCCCGAAGGCCGGCGTTTTCGCATCTGCCGCGCGTTGCGCGACGTGCGTTACTTCATCTGCACCGAGCCGTTGACCGTGACCGACACGGTCGCCTTGCCGCCTTCGACCGAGATCGGCGCGCTCATCTTCGCGCTGTCCGTCGGTGCCGCGGCCATCGCCAGCATGCGCGGGTACGGCTGCACGTTGCGGCTGCCGCCGACGTTCACGTCGCGGATCGAGTAGCTGTTGTAGCCGAAGGCCTTCGCGGCTTCGTCCGCGCGCGCGCGGAACGACTTGATCGCTTCGGTCGTGAGCTTCTGCTCGGCCGTGCGCTGTGCTTCGGGCGACAGCGAGAACTCGACGTTCGCGACCTGCATCTGGTTCGACAGCTGGCCCGCGAGCTTCGACGCCGCCGCGAAATCGCGCGATTCGAGCACGACTTCGGTACGGCCGCGCCATGCGGAGATCTTGCCGTCGCGATCGGTGCTCGGATACACGGAGAACGCACCGGTGTGCGCGGTGACGCCCGATACGCCCTTCGCCTGCGCGAGCGCCGCGTCGGCCCGCTGGTTGAGCGCGGACGTCAGGCTGCCCGGGTCCTTCGCCTGCTGTTCGTAGAACAGCGTGATGTGGATGATGTCCTGCGGCACGTCGGCGCTGGCCTGCGACGACAGCGACAGTACGCCCGCCGGTTCCGGAAAGTGCGGGTTCGCGGTCTGCGCGTGCGCGGCCGGTGACGCGAGCGTCAGCGCGACGGGCACGGCGGCGGCGAGGGCGAGCGACAGCGCGAGTGCGGATTTCTTGGTCATTGTTGGACTCCTTGTGCGAGGGCGCGCATGCGGATCACGCGTGCGCGACGCGGGCGTACCGCGCGACGAAAAAACGGCCGTCGTCCCGATCGGGCGACAGCGGTTGCTTAGGCCGCACGAACGCGTCGCGAGTTCCGTGGCGGCGGCGCGTCTTGACGGGATTTGACCTTTGCTGTTTGTCTGTTGCGCGTGCCGCGACTGCGTGCGCCTACTTCATCAGCCTTTCGGTGATGAAGCGCCACTCGGCGCGCGTGACGGGCGTGATCGACAGCCGATTGCCGCGTGCGAGCACGCGCATGTCGGCGAGTTCGTCATGCTCGCGCAATGCGGCGAGCGGCACGAGCGGCGACTTCTTCACGAAGCGCACGTCGACGAGCAGCCAGCGCGGTGCTTCCTGCGTCGACTTCGGATCGTAATACGGGCTTTTCGGATCGAACTGGGTGGGGTCGGGGTAGGGCGTCGACGAGACTTCGGCGAGGCCCGCGATGCCCGGCTCAGGGCAGCTCGAGTGATAGAACAGCACGCCGTCGCCGATCTTCATCGTGTCGCGCATGAAATTGCGCGCCTGATAGTTGCGCACGCCGGTCCATGGCAGGGAGTGCTGCGGTGCGTGCGCGAGATCGTCGATGCTTGCTTCGTCCGGTTCGGACTTCATCAGCCAGTATTGCATGGATCGTAATCGACGCAGAAAGGGCTGCTACAAAAGGAAACGGCATCGGGGATCCCCGATGCCGTTGGATAGGCCCCCGCCTTGGCCGCTAGGCCGGCATCCTGAACCTGGGGTTCAGAATTGGTCGCAGTTAGCAGCACTTCGGGTACATCAGACAGAGTGACGCGCGCGCCCGTGCTACAAATTTCCGCAACCGTGCACATGGCATTGGTTCAAGGAATATATGACCTTGGCGAACCAGGCAGGGAAGCTGACTGAACTGTGTTTCGTTGCGCCAATTTGACCACCGTTGATCGCCGAGATCAAGGGGAATCGACGCATCGATCAAACGTTACTGCGTCTCGTGCTGTGCGAGCACCGCGCCGAGCTGTTCGTTCATCTGGTGCATTGTACGACGGATTTCTTCCGCCGGAAATGCTTCACCGTGACGCACGCTCGTTTGCAGTCGCAGCAATTCGGATGCGAGCGACAGTGCCGCCATCACCGCGATACGGTCGGTGCCGCGCACCGAACTGTTCGCGCGGATCTTCGACATTTCAGCGTCGACGCGTGCGACGGCCTCGAGCAACGCCGCTTCGGTCTCGGCCGAACAGGCGAGCCGATAGGGCTGACCGAGAATCGAGACTTCGATCTGCTTGGTGCTCATGCATGTTCTCCGTGGCTGGCCGCGTCGTCGCCATCCGTGCGCGCCTGCGCATCGAGCAGGTCGAGCTGGTTGTCGGCTTGCTCTGCGTTCTTCGTGCGCGGCAGCTTTTCGAGAATCGCGTTCAGTTTGACCTGGGCGTCGTCGATCTTTGCCGACAGCGTGTCGCGCTCGGCCGCGAGCGCATTGCGTTCGTCGCGCAGTTGCGCGAGTTCCGCGCGGACCGTGTCCGCTTCCGCGCGCATTTGCGCGACTTGCTCCTCGAGCGCGAGCCGTTCCGCGTGATAGCGCTTGTTCAGCGAGATCAGACGGCCAATATTTTGAGATAAGGTTTCGAGTTCGTTGAGCATTTGCTGCGTCCTCTAAAGACCCAGCATTTTAGCGCGGAATAACGCGCATTCCGACATCTGTAACGTTTCCAGTCGTAACACCCCGGCTTCTTGCCGCGAATACGCGGCTCCGGCGTGTTCGCGGCGTGCTCCCGGCATACGTCCGGCCGCTTTCTTGACGCTTGCGCGACCCGCTCCTAAACTGGCGCCGCCTCGGTGCTCGCGCGCGTGTCGCGCGGTTAAACGGGAAGCAGGGCGCGTGCTCCGCATGGAGATCGCCAACCTGCGCTGCCCCCGCAACGGTAAGCGGCCGCGTCGGACGACGCAGGCCGGCTCGGGCGCGTTTCGCGTGCAGGTCGCACGCGGGCGCGGGCCACTGCGCGTGATACGCGCGGGAAGGCGAGCCGGTACGCCGCCAGCCCGGATACCGGCCGAGGCGGGGAGCCTGTACGGCTTCATGACGCGCGGCCTGCGGGGACGCGGGGCGCGCAGTGCTTCACGGGACTTGTCTTCGATGCTGACCCCAATCGTCCGCACGGCCTCCGGCGCACGCCGCGGCGCGCCGCATCTCGCCGTCGCGCACACTGCGGCGGCGGCTGGTTCGCCCGGATCGGCGACGACGCAGGCCGTTGCGGCGCCGGCACCTGTCGCGCCGCGCGCCGACGCGCCTTTGCCGCCGGATGTCGCGGTCGCCGCGCCGAACATGCCTGATGGCTACGACGCAACCGCGATGCCGATCGACCCGATGCGGCGGCTTCCTCTATATTGCGCAGAATGTCGACCGCACGCAGGTGCGGCTCGATGGATCGTGGCCGTGTCACGCCGGTGCGACCGACGTTCGGCCGGCCGAATGCTTGCGGGACGCGATCGGCCAAACGTGGGAATCGGGGTATCGATCGTGGTGCGCGCTATGGTGCGCCGCAGGCCGTGCATCGCTCGCTCTGCCGCACATGGGATGGCATCCGAGCCGCGCGCGCGATGACATCACCGGGTCGCTGTTCGTCCGTGCACGCATCAACAACCTGTTCGACGAGGATGACGAGCTTGCGTAAGTCTGCAACACACCGGAGCGCGACGCTGGTGCCGCGCCTGGCCGGCAACGATGGTCGGCGGAAGCATCGCGCGTCGTGCGCGATGCCGTGCGGCGCATGAGCGCCGCGCGTGCCGCCGCGATCTGGCTAGCGCTCGCGGCCGTGGTCGCGTTGCTGTTCGTCGCATCGCTGTCGATCGGCAGCGTGCCGATGTCACCGTGGCAGGCGCTCGCGTCGCTTGTGCCGCACGGCGGCGACGCACTGTTCGCCGACATCGTGCGCACGCTCCGGCTGCCGCGTGCGCTTGCGGGGTTCGCGTGCGGCGCGCTGCTTGCGCTGGCCGGTGCGCTGCTGCAGGTGCTGCTGCGCAATCCGCTCGCGGAGCCGTATGTGCTCGGCGTGTCCGGCGGCGCGGCCGGCTTCGCGCTCGTCACGATGATCGCGGGCGGCGCGTGGTGGCTCGTCGATGCGTCCGCGTTCGCCGGCGCGCTCGTTTCCGTCGCGCTCGTGCTCGGGCTTGCTCGCCGCGAGCTGTGGCGCGGCGACTCGCGCGATGCGTCGCCGCGGCTGCTGCTCACGGGTGTCGTGATCGCGGCCGGGTGGGGCGCGCTCGTCACGCTGCTGCTGTCGCTCGCGCCCGATGCGCGACTGCGCGGCATCATCTTCTGGCTGACGGGCGACCTGAACGGCGTGACGGCGCCGTGGTTCGCATGGGGCGCGCTGCTGGTGGCCGCATGCGTCGCGCTGCCGGCCGCGCCGCAGCTCAACGTGCTGCTGCGCGGCGACGCGACCGCACTCGCGCTCGGTGTGCCGGTCGCGCGAGTTCGCGTGCGGATCTACCTCGTCGCGTCGCTGGCCGCCGCGGCCGCGGTGACGACGGCCGGCACGATCGGCTTCGTCGGCCTCGTCGTGCCGCATGCGTTGCGGCTCGCATTCGGAAACGACCAGCGCATGCTGCTGCCCGCCGCGATGCTTGCGGGCGGCGGCGGCGTGATGGCCGCCGACCTGCTCGCGCGCACGGCGATCGCACCCGCGCAATTGCCGGTCGGCGTGATGACCGCGTTGATCGGCGTGCCGGTGTTCCTGTGGATGTTGCTGAGGAGACCGATGCGATGACGCACGCCGCACCGCACACTGCCGGCGACATGACCTACGCAGCGATCGCTCTCACGCTGAAGGCCGGCGAACGGACGCTGCTCGACGGCTTCACGCAGGCGTTCCGTTCCGGCGAGATCTGGTGCGTCGCGGGGCCGAACGGCGCGGGCAAGACGACGCTGCTCGCGACGCTCGCGGGCCTGCAGCGACCGGCCGGCGGCCACGTCGAGATCGACGGCCGGCCGCTCGCCGCATGGCCGCCCGAACAGCTCGCACGGCGCCGCGCACTGATGCCGCAGCAATTGCACGATGCGTTCAGCGCGACGGTATTCGACACGGTGCTGCTCAACCGCTTCCCGTATCTCGGCGGCTGGGGATGGGAGCGCGACGGCGACCGCGCGGCCGCGCGCGACGCGCTCGCGACGTTCGGGCTGACCGCACTCGCGTCGCGCGACGTGCTGTCGCTGTCGGGCGGCGAGCGGCAGCGCGTCGCGCTGGCCGCGACGCTGTGCCAGGACGCGCCGCTGATGCTGCTCGACGAACCGCTCGCCCATCTTGACCTGCATCACCAGATCGACGGCCTGACCGCGCTGAGCGCATGGCTCGACGGGGGCCCGCGCACTGTACTGTTCTCATGCCACGACCTGAATCTCGCGCGGCGTTTCGCGACGCACGCGTTGTTGCTCGACGGCCGCGGCCATGCGTGGGCGGGCCCCGTGCACGATGTACTTACGCCGGCGCGCGCGAGCGACGCGTTCGGCTACCCGCTCGTGCTGATCCGCGAGAACGGCCGCGACGCGCTGCTGCCTGCGTGGCCCGAGCGACGATGAACTTCATTCTTTCGATGCGCGGCACCGGCCGCGCCAACAAGGCAACCTTCCGATGACGAATCCGACCGACTTCCCGCCCGCAATCGCGCCGCTCGACGACACGCTGCGAAAGCGCCTGCAGCATGTGATCGATCACAAGACCAAGCCGCCCGGCAGCCTCGGCCAGCTCGAGGCTCTCGCGCTGCAGATCGGCCTGATCCAGCGCACCGAGAAGCCGCACGTACAGCGTCCGGTGACGATCGTGTTCGCCGGCGACCACGGGATCGCGGCCGAGGGCGTGAGCCCGTATCCGCAGGCGGTCACCGCGCAGATGGTCGCGAACTTCCTGGCCGGCGGCGCGGCGATCAATGCGTTCTCGGGCGTCGCGCAGAGCGTGCTCGAGATCGTCGATGCGGGCGTCGCGTCGCCGCTGCCGGTGTCCGATCGGCTCGTGTCGCTGCCCGTCGCGCACGGCACGCGCAACTTCGCGGTTGAACCGGCGATGACGCCCGACGAAGCGAAGACGGCGCTCGCCGCCGGCGCGGCGCGCGTGCGCCTGCACGCCTCGCTAGGCACGAACGTGATCGGCTTCGGCGAAATGGGGATCGCGAACACGTCGTCGGCCGCATGCCTGATGAGCCGTCTGCTCGACGTGCCGATCGACGCGTGCGTCGGGCGCGGCACGGGCCTCGACGACCAGGGGCTCGCGCACAAGCGCGCGGTGCTCGGCCGCGCGCTCGTCCGGCATTCGCACGCGATCGCGCCGCTCGATGTGCTCGCGACGTTCGGCGGTTTCGAGATCGCGATGATGACGGGCGCGTATCTCGCGGCCGCGAGCGAGCGGATGACGATCCTCGTCGACGGCTTCATCGCGACGGCCGCGCTGCTGGTCGCCGAGCGCATCGCGCCCGGCGTGCGCGACTACTGCGTGTTCTCGCATGCGTCGCACGAGGCCGGGCACCGGCGCATGCTCGAGCATTTCGGCGCGAAGCCGCTGCTCGCGCTCGACCTGCGCCTCGGCGAAGGCACGGGCGCCGCGCTCGCGCTGCCGCTGGTGCGCGCGGCGGTCGCGTTCCTCACCGAGATGGCGAGCTTCGAATCCGCGGGCGTAGACAATCGTGACGCCTGAGCGCGCGAGCGGTGTACGCGCCGAACTGCGCTATTTCTTCGTCGCGCTCGGCTATTTCACGCGCGTGCCGGTGCCGCGCGCGATCGGCTACGCAGCCGGCGATCTCGATCAGGCCGCACGTTACTTTCCGCTGGTCGGCGCGTGCGTCGGCGCGTGGGGCGCGCTCGTTTATCTCGCAACACTGCGCGTGTTGCCCGCGTCGATCGCGGTCGGCCTGTCGATGGCCGCGACGCTGCTCGCGACCGGCGCGTTCCACGAGGATGGCCTGGCCGACAGCTGCGATGCGTTCGGCGGTGGCTACGCGCGAGACGACGTGCTGCGCATCATGCACGATTCGCGCATCGGCACGTTCGGCGCGGTCGCGCTCGTGATCGCGCTCGGCCTGAAATGGCAGGCGCTCGCGGCCATGCCGCCGCTGCGCGCCGCGTGGACGATGATCGCCGCGCATGCGGCGAGCCGCGCGGGGGCCGTGAGCCTGCTGATGTCGCTCGACTATGTCCGGCCGGAAGGCAAGGCGAAACCGGTCGCGCAACGCATGGGCGCACGCGCGGCCTGGATCGCGGCCGCATTCGGGCTGCCGTGGCTGTTCTGGCCGGACTGGCGCGCGGGTCTCGCGGCTCTCGTCGCGCTCGTGCTCGTGCGCGCATGGGCGGCCCGCTATTTCGTGAAGCGGATCGGCGGTTATACGGGCGACTGCCTCGGCTTCGCGCAGCAGTTGAGCGAGCTGGCGATTTATCTCGTGGTGCTCGGATGGATCTCGTACTGATTCGCCATCCGGCCGTCGATGTCGAACCGGGCGTTTGCTACGGACGCAGCGACGTGCCGCTCGCCGCATCGGCCGAGGCGGGGGCGCGGGCCGTGCGCGAGCGTCTGGCGGCGCTCGGGGCGCCGTTGCCCGAGCAGGTATGGACGAGCCCGTTGACACGGTGCACGTCGGTCGCCGAGCGGCTCGCACAGACGTTCGACGTGCCGCTGCGGCGTGATGCCGGCTGGCAGGAAATGGACTTCGGCGCGTGGGAGCTGCGGCGCTGGGACGATATCGACCGCGCGGCGCTCGATGCATGGGCGGCCGACCTGATGCATGCGTGCGCGCATGGCGGCGAAAGCGTCGCACGGTTCGCCGCGCGCGTCGCACGGATCGCGGACGCGGTCGCGCGGACCGACGCGCAGCAATGGGCGCTCACGCATGCAGGCGTGATTCGCGCATTCGCGTCGCATGCGTTGCGCGTGCCGCTCGATACGCTGCTGTCGCGACCGGTGCCGACGGGCGGCGTCGTCTGGTTGCGGACGGAGGATGCTGCGCGCACATGGGAAGTCGTCCACTGGGACGAATAGGCGAGCGCTTGCTCGTCTGACGTGCGCAAGGGCATCGAGGCCCGGAGTCAGCGCGCCGGCCGCCGCGCCCGTGCGGCGTCGAGATCCTCGCACAGCGCGGCCGCGCCTTGCGCGATGCGCGGCGACGGCCGGGTCAGCAAATCGCCGTCGATCGCGAACAGGTTGTTGCGCGCCACGGCCGTCAGCGCAGGCCACGCACGCCAGCGCGCGAGGCTCGGCAGCGGTGCGTCCGAACGTGTCGCGCCGGCACTCGTCGTCACGATCGCTTCCGGATTCGCCGCAAGCACGGCCTCGTCGGTGACGGTCGGCGCGAGCGGCTTCAGCGCCGCGAACACGTTGCGACCACCGCACAGCGTGATGACTTCGTTGAGCAGATGCGCGCCGTTGAGCGTCGTCAACGGGCGATCCCAAACCTGGAAGAACATCGTGACGGGCGGGCGTGCCGCGTACCGCGCCCGCAGCGCGGCGATATCGTGCGAGAACGATGCCGCGGCTGCGTCGGCGACCGGTTCCGTGCCGAGCAGCGTGCCGAGCCGACGCAGCGACGTGGCCACGTCGTCGAGATGTTTCGGTTCACTGAAGAACAGCGGAATGTGCAGTGCACGCAGCGCGTCGGTTTGCCGCTCGGCGTTGCCGTGTCGCCAGACGACGATCAGGTCGGGCTTCAGCGCGGCGATTCGCTCGAGGTCGAGCGCCTTGTTGTCGCCGACGCGCGGCACGGCTTGCGCGGCGGGCGGGTAGTCGCTGTACGTGACCGTGCCGACCAGTTTCGCACCGCCGCCGGCCGCGTAGACCAGCTCGGTCGCATGCGGCGCGAGGCTGATCACGCGTTGCGCCGGCGCGGGCAGCGCGACCGTATTACCGGCATCGTCGCGGGTCGTCACGTCCGCGTGAGCGAAGGGCGCGTGCGCGAGCGCGACCAGCGACGCGAGGGCCGGCAACCGACGGAACAGGCACGCGTTCATGCGGATGCCTGTGACACCGTCGGGACGCACTGCGAGAGTGCGTCGGCGACGCGCTGCCATTCGGCTTCGTTGCCCGGCAAGCCGACGCGCACGCTCGACGGTCGTGCAAAGTACCGCGTCCAGATCCCGTGTGCGGCGAGCGCCGCGTGCAGCGCGGCGGCGCGCGGATCGTCGGTCCAGCTGAACAGCGGCGTCGCGTGCACCTCGAAGCCGTGCGTGCGCAGCAGCGCGGCGAGGCGCTGGCCGTCGGCCGCGAGCCGCGCGCGCGCGGCGGCCTGCCATGCGCGATCGGCGAAGGCGGCGGCGACCGCGTGACGCGCGGGGCCGCTCACGGTCCATGCGCCGAGCATGTCGCGCAGCGCGGCGACCCGCTCGGGACAGGCGAGCACGAAGCCGGCTCGAATGCCGGCGAGTCCGAAGAACTTGCCGACCGAGCGCAGCACGACGAGGCCCGGACGATCGGTGAACTGCGCGAGCGACGGCGTGGCGCCCGTATCCGCGAATGCCTCGTCGACGATCAACGTGCCGCCGCGTGCCGACAGCTGAGCATGCCAGCCGAGCAACCGTTCGGCCGGAACGAATTCGGCGGTCGGATTATTCGGATTCCCGACGATGGCGTGGCGCAGGGTTGCGGGCAGCACGTCCGCGTCGATGTCGAGCGGGACGACGCGATGGCCGTGGCGCGCGAATGCAGGTGCGTATTCGCCGTACGCGAGCGCAGCGACGCCGGCGTCGCCAGTCGGCAGCAGCGCGGGCAACGCGCGGATCGCGGCCTGGCTGCCGGCGACCGGCAGCACGTGCGCGGCATTGGGTGCGCCGTAGTAGCCGGCCGCGCATGCGGCGAGCGTATCGCCGTCGTCGGGCAGCCGGCGCCATGCGTCGGCCGGGACCGGCGGCACCGGATAGCCGACGGGATTGATGCCGGTCGACAGGTCGAGCCAGGCGTCGTACGGAATGCCGTGGCGGCGCGCGGCTTCGTGCAGGTTGCCGCCGTGCGGGATGCGTGCGTCAGACATGATGGGTAGCGAGAATGAGTGCGCCGCTCGCGACGAGCAGCGCGAGCCACAGCGCGAGCGTGCGCGTGACGAGCGACAGCGCGGCGACGACGTGCACGGCCGTCGCCGGCGCGCCGGTGCCGAGCGCGGGACGGTCTTCGATTTCGCCATGATAGACGGCCGGGCCGCCGAGCTGCACGTTCAGGCTGCCGGCGCCGGCAGCCATCACGGGGCCTGCGTTCGGGCTGTCCCAGTGGCGCGCCTGGGTGCGCCAGCAGCGCCACGCGGCGGCCGTGTCGCCGAGCAGCGCGTAGCTCGCGGCGGTGAGGCGCGCGGGAATCCAGTTGAGCGCGTCGTCGAGGCGCGCGGCGGCCCAGCCGAACGTCAGGAAGCGCGGTGTGCGGTAGCCCCACATCGCGTCGAGCGTGTTCGCGAGCCGGAACAGCAGCGCGCCGGGGCCGCCCGCGACGACGAACCAGAAGAGCGCGCCGAAGATCGCGTCGTTGCCGTTCTCGAGCGCCGATTCGACGGCCGCGCGCGACAGTGCGCCTTCGTCGGCTTCGCTCGTGTCGCGCGAGACGATGCGTGCGGTCAGCGCGCGCGCGGCGTCGAGGTCGTGCCGCAGCAGCGCGGCGGCGATCGGTGCGACATGGTCGGCGAGGCTTTTCGCGCCGAGCGCGAACCACAGCAGCGCGACGTGCAGCGCGGCCGCGAGCGGCCAGGGCAGCACGGCCGCGAGCCACGCGGCGACGGCCACCGGTGGCACCACCGCCGCGAGCCATGCGGCGACGCCGACCATGCGGCCGCGCCGGCCCGTGTTCAGCGCGCCTTCGATACGCGCGGCGAGCCGGCCGAACGCGACGAGCGGATGCCAGCCGGCCGGTTCGCCGACGATGCGATCGACGATCGCGGCCGCGACCGCGAGCATCGCGACGACCGGCGCCGACAGCATCAGCATGACGGCGCTCCGGCCTTGAGTTCGAGCGGCAGCCCGGCGACCAGCAGCGTCACGCGCGTCGCGAGCGCGGCGATGCGCTGGTTCAGGCGCCCGAGTTCGTCGACGTAGCGGCGCGTGACCGACCCGAGCGGCACGACGCCGAGCCCGATTTCGTTGCTGACGACAATCACCTTCGCGCGCGCCCCGCACAACGCGTGCTCGAGCCGCTCGACCTGCGCCGCATACTGCGCATCGTCGAGCGGTTCGCCGTCGAGCGGGCACAGCAGGTTCGTGAGCCACAGCGTCAGGCAGTCGACGAGCAGGCACGCGCGCGGATCGTCGAGCCGCGCGAGCGTGCCGGCGAGGTCGACGGGCGCGTCGGCGAAGCCCCAGTCGGCCGGCCGGCGCGCGCGGTGATGCGCGATGCGCCGTTCGAATTCGGCATCGGCGGCCGTCGCGGCCGCGGTCGCGATATAGGTGACGGGGCGGCCGCTGTCGGCGGCGAGCCGCTCGGCGTGCGCGCTCTTGCCCGAGCGCGCGCCGCCGAGGACGAAGGTGAGGTCGTGCGGAATCATCGCGTGATTGTAACGGCGCACGCGTGGCGGCGCGGGCGATAATGCGGCCTTTGCTTCGCCACGACCTTGCATACGATGAACGCACCCGAACCGCAGCCGCGCGGCACGTTGATGATCCAGGGCACGACGTCCGACGCGGGCAAGAGCACGCTCGTCGCGGGCCTGTGCCGCCTCGCGCGTCGCGCTGGCGCGCGCGTCGCGCCGTTCAAGCCGCAGAACATGGCGCTGAACAGCGCGGTGACGGCCGATGGCGGCGAGATCGGCCGCGCGCAGGCGTTGCAGGCGCTCGCCGCGGGTGTCTTGCCACATACCGATTTCAACCCGGTGCTGCTGAAGCCGACGAGCGATCGCGGCGCGCAGGTGATCATCCACGGCAAGGCGCGCATGAACCTCGATGCGCGTGCGTACCATGACTACAAGCCGGTCGCGTTCGACGCGGTGCTCGAGTCGTACGCGCGGCTGCGTGCCGGCTACGACACGGTGCTCGTCGAAGGCGCGGGCAGCCCTGCCGAAATCAACCTGCGCGAAGGCGATATCGCGAACATGGGCTTCGCCGAACGCGTGGACTGCCCGGTCGTGCTGGTGGCCGACATCGACCGCGGCGGCGTGTTCGCGCACCTGGTCGGCACGCTCGCGTGCCTGTCGGACAGCGAGCGCGCGCGCGTGCGCGGCTTCGTGATCAACCGCTTTCGCGGCGACATCAAGCTGCTCGAACCGGGCCTCGACTGGCTGCGCGCGCAGACGGGCAAGCCGGTGTTCGGCGTGCTCCCGTACCTGCACGGCTTGATGCTCGACGCGGAAGACATGCTGCCATCGCAGGCGCGCAGCGCCGCCGCCTTGCGCGGCGACGCCGGCGTGCTGCGCGTGGTGGTGCCCGCGCTGCCGCGGATCAGCAACCATACCGATTTCGATCCGCTGCGCGCGCATCCGCAGGTCGAGTTCACGTACTGGAAGAGCGGCCCGGTGCCCGATGCCGACCTGCTGATCCTGCCCGGCTCGAAAAACGTGCAGCGCGATCTCACGTGGTTGCGCGACGCAGGCTGGGACGCGCTGATCCGCCGGCACCTGCGCTATGGCGGCAAGGTGATCGGCATCTGCGGCGGCATGCAGATGCTCGGCCGCACACTGGACGATCCGCTCGGCCTCGAAGGCGCGCCCGGCAACATGCCGGGGCTCGGGCTGCTCGATTTCGACACGACGCTGCAGCCGGACAAGACGCTGAAGAACGTGACCGGGCATCTCGCGCTGCCCGGTGCGGCCGCCGTGCACGGCTATGAGATCCATATGGGCGACACGCGCGGCCCTGCGCTCGCGTCGCCCGCGCTGGAACTGGCGGCGGGCGACGCACTGGGCGGCGTGCGCACGGACGGCGCACGGTCGGCCGACGGGCAGATCCTCGCGACCTACGTGCACGGGCTGTTCGATGCGCCCGACGCGTGTGCGGCACTCCTCGCGTGGGCGGGGCTCGACGGGGCGGAGCGCATCGACTACCCGGCGCTGCGCGAGGCGTCGCTGGAGCGGCTGGCCGATTCGTTCGCCGAGCATCTCGACCTGCGCGCGCTGTACGCGGAGTTCCGCTGACGCAGGGCGTGCCTGGCCTGGCATTTTGCGGCGGAGCGTGTACAACTCAGATGGGCGGAGGTCCGCCGAAGGAGCGCGACGATGAAGGCTCGATGGTGGTTGGGCATGCTGCTCGCGGCGCTGCTGGGCGCGTCGGCGGTGGCGCATGCGTGCGACTCGTACGCGCCGGGCGGCGGCCCGGCGGGTTCGGGTGACGCCGCGCAAGGCAAAAGCGGCGGCTGACGTTAGTAGCCAGTACGGGCAGCGGGGCATGATCGGTCATGCCCCTTTTTACGCCGCAATTCGTTCCTGCGGGGAATCAGTTAAAGCCATATCGGGTGTTTATTGGCCGAATTGATTCGAATAGAGTGCGATCCATTCTCATCCACTCATGAAGGAATTCGCCATGACCCCGCATCGCCTGAACGATCTCGGCGCGACGCTGCTGCGCGTCGCACTCGGTGTGCTGTACCTCGCGCACGTCGCGCAGAAGGTGTTCGTCTTCACGCTGCCCGGCACCGCGCAGTTCTTCGCGTCGATCGGCCTGCCGGGCTGGCTAGCGTATGTGACGACGTTCGTCGAACTGGCCGGCGGCCTTGCGCTGCTCGCCGGCTTCCGCGTGCGTATCGCCGCGCTGGTGCTGCTGCCGTTCATGCTCGGCGCGGTGTCCGCGCATCTGCCCAACGGCTGGAGCTTCGCGTCGCCGAACGGCGGCTGGGAATATCCGGCGTTCTGGGCCGTCACGCTGGCCGTGCAGGCGCTGCTGGGCGGCGGCGCATTCGCGCTCGGCGCACCGCGTGCCGCGGCGCGAACCGCTTGAAAGGGGGCGCGCATCGGCGCAACCCGTTCCGGTGACACCCCGTTTGCCGATATCATCGCTCCCTGTATCCGCAATCGAGCGGCGCCTGCCAGGCGGCAGGTGCCGCGCGGCTTTTTCGGGGGAATTCATGACGGTCATCGTGGTGGCAAATCCGAAGGGCGGCGTGGGGAAAAGCACGCTGTCCACCAATCTTGCCGGCTATTTCGCGGCGCAGGGCGCATGGGTCGCGCTCGCCGATCTGGATCGGCAGCAGTCCGCGCATGCGTGGCTCGACCTGCGGCCGGCCGGCCTGCCGGCGATCGAGGCGTGGAGTCTCGATCCGGACGCGCCGTCGAAGCCGCCGCGCGGCCTCGAATATGCGGTGATCGACACGCCGGCCGGCCTGCACGGCAACCGGCTCAACGTCGCGCTGCAGCTCGCCGACAAGGTGATCGTGCCGCTGCAGCCGTCGATGTTCGATATTCTCGCGACCCAGCAGTTTCTGGAGCGCCTCGCCGGCGAAAAGGCCGTGCGCAAGGGCAGCGTCGAGGTCGGGATCGTCGGGATGCGGGTGGACGCGCGCACGCGCTCGTCCGACCAATTGCACCGTTTCGTCGAAGGGCTCGGGCTGCCGGTGCTCGGCTACGTGCGCGACACGCAGAACTACGTGCAGATCGCCGCGCACGGCCTGACGCTGTGGGACGTCGCGAAAAGCCGCGTCGAGAAAGATCTCGAACAGTGGCGGCCGATCGTCGAATGGGCCGAGCGTCGCGCGCCGAAAGCGGAGAAGGTCGCCAAGGCGTCTTGATCGCCGATGGCCGAATACCGGCGAGGCCAGGTGCGGCAGGATGAATGAAGAAGGGCCTGATCCGGCATCGTGACGGATCAGGCCCTTCCTCTTCCTGCATATGCGACTGCGCGGCGCCGGCCGTCACGGCGCGTGGGCGCGCCGCGGCAGCGATCCGGCGCGTCGCGACACGCCGGCCGCGGCGTGGATCAGGTCCAGTTCTGCGTCGGCACGTGATCGCGGTGGCCCTTGATCTTGTTGCCTTCGTCGATGAACACGAGCTTCGGCTTCCAGCCGGCCTGCAGCTCGGCTTCATCGACCATCGCGAACGCCGCGATGATCACAAGGTCGCCGAGTTGCGCGCGGCGAGCGGCCGAGCCGTTCAGCGAAATCATCCCGCTGCCGCGCTCGCCCTTGATCGCGTACGTCGAGAAGCGCTCGCCGTTGTTGATGTTCCAGATGTCGATCCGTTCGTTTTCGATGAGGCCCGCCGCTTCGAGCAGGTCTTCGTCGATCGCGCACGAGCCTTCGTAATGCAGCTCGCAGTGCGTGACGGCCGCGCGGTGGATCTTCGATTTGAGCATATGGCGCTGCATGGTATCTCCGTGATGCGTGAGAGGCGAGGGCGGGCGGCCCGTCAGATTTCCAGGTTGTCGATCAGGCGCGTCGCGCCGAGTTTCGCGGCCGCGAGCACGACGAGCGGCTCGCCGGCTTCGAGTTCGGCGGCGCTCGGCGCGATCAGGTTCGCGCGGCGGCGGATCGAGATGTAGTCGGGCGCCCAGCCGCGCTCGGCCAGGTGCGCGCGCGCGGTCTGCTCGAGCCTGCCGAGGTCGCGTTCGCCGCCGAGCACGCTGTCGCGCACGCGCTGCAGCGTCTTCGCGAGTTCGGGCGCTTCCTTGCGCTCGTCGGTCGTCAGGTAGCGGTTGCGCGACGACAGCGCGAGGCCGTCCTCGTCACGCACGGTCTCGGCCGCGACGATGTCGACCGGCAGCGCAAGCTGCTGGCACATCCGGCGCACGATCATCAGCTGCTGGTAGTCCTTCTTGCCGAACACGGCGACGCGCGGCTGCACGCACGACATCAGCTTCGTGACGACCGTGCACACGCCGGCGAAGAAGCCCGGGCGAAACTCGCCCTCGAGAATCCCGCCGAGATCGTCGGGCGGCAGCACGCGGTACTCCTGCGGCTCCGGATACATGTCGCGCTCGGTCGGCGCGAACAGCACGTAGACGTTTTCCTTCTGCAGCTTCTCGATGTCGTCCTGGAGCGTGCGCGGATATTTGTCGAAATCCTCGTTCGGGCCGAACTGCAGCCGGTTGACGAAGATGCTCGCCACGACCGGGTCGCCGTGCTGGCGCGCGAGGCGCATCAGCGACAGGTGACCTTCGTGCAGGTTGCCCATCGTCGGCACGAACGCCGTGCGGTTCTGTCCGCGCAACTGGTCGCGCAGTTCCTGGATCGAGCTGATGACTTTCATGATCGGGTAGCGGGTTCCTCGCGCAGGCGCGCGTTGGCGCCGCAACAGCGGCGTCGGGGTCGAAGCGGAGAACGCCGGCGCGCGGGCGGCGCATCGGGCGTCGGCGGATTGTAGAGGATTTGGCCGCCGGGCGCATCGAAAAAAGTACGATCGTTCACTTTTTGATCGGGCGCACCGCGAGTGAGCCGCGCCGGCGGGCCCGGCGGCAGGATGCGGTGCATTTCGGTGTGCGGGGTGGCGCGGGCGCAGCGGCGCGCCTTACGCGGGCAGGTACGCGAGGCGCACGTAGATCGGCGCGAAGGGTTCGGCCTGCGTGATCTCGACGAGCGATTCGCGCGCGAGTTCGAGCATCGCGATGAAGTTCACGACGACGACCGGCACGCCGCGCGACGTGTCGAACAGGTCGGCGAACTCCATGAAGCGTGCGTTTTGCAGCCGGCGCAGGATCAGGCTCATGTGTTCGCGCACCGACAACTCCTCGCGGGAGATCTTGTGGTGCTGGACGAGCTTCGCGCGCTTGAGCACGTCGGCCCATGCGGCGCGCAGGTCGTCCGAATCGACGTCCGGGAAGCGCGGCGTGATGCTCTGCTCGATGTAGACCTCGGCGCGCAGGAAGTCGCGGCCGAGCTGCGGCAGCTGGTCGAGGCGTTGCGCGGCGAGCTTCATCTGCTCGTATTCGAGCAGGCGGCGCACGAGTTCCGCGCGCGGATCCTCGGCTTCCTCGCCGGTATCGGCCTTCTTGACCGGCAGCAGCATCCGCGACTTGATCTCGATCAGCATCGCGGCCATCAGCAGGTATTCGGCCGCCAGCTCGAGGTTCGACGTGCGGATCTGGTCGACGTAGCCCAGATATTGCGCGGTGACCTGCGCCATCGGGATGTCGAGCACGTTGAAGTTCTGCTTGCGGATCAGGTACAGCAGCAGGTCGAGCGGGCCTTCGAACGTCTCGAGGAACACCTCGAGCGCATCGGGCGGGATGTAGAGATCCTGCGGCAGCTTGAAGAGCGGCTCGCCGTACAGACGTGCGAACGCCGCGACACCGTCAACCGTGTCGGGCGTCGAATCGGCGCCCGCGGGCGCGGCAATCGCGTCGTCCTGCCGGGCGGCGCTGGCCTCGTCGGCGGCGCTCACGTCGTCAGAAGTTCTGGTAGTAGACGTAGGACGTTTGCTTCACGCGCGATTCCTGCTGCTCGGCGCGCTCGTCGAGGTCGATCGGCTGCTTGTCCCACAACAGCGAACGGCCCTTGCGCTGCTCTTCTTCGAGCGTCGGCTTCTGTTGCTTGAGCTGGTTCAGGAATTGCGTGACGTCGGACTGGTACGGCATGGCTTGGCTTTCCGTTTCGGGCGGCGCACGACGCGCCGGGTTCGCGATGGCGGGATTTTACCGCATCGCGGGGAACAGCCGGCGGCAATCGCGCGTCGAATCCGCTGGCCGACACCCGCGGCCCGACCGGCCGGGCCCGCGCGCGCTTCGTTGCGTCCTGGCGTCAAAGCGGTGCCCGTGCGGGCAGAGCCGCCGCCCTGTGGTCAAATACGGGGTTTTCCACACAATCACGACAACCGAGGACGAGGTCATATTTGGCGGGTCAGGTGAACCAGCAGGCACATACGGCGCATGAGGCGAGCCCGCGCGCGGCGCTTCACCGCGGTCGTCGCGCGCGGCGCGGCGCCGGTGCGGCGGCCCGGGCAGCCCTCGTGGGCTGTCTCGCCGCGTTCGTGGTGCTGCCGGCTTACGCGAAGTACGACGTCGACATCGACGCGCCGCGCGCGATCCGCAAGCTCCTCGAGGCCCATCTCGACATCGCGCGCTTCGCCAAGCGCGACGACATCAGCGACGACCAGTTCGACTTCCTCGTGACCGCCACGCCGCAGCAGGTGCGCGACCTGACCGCGACGGCCGGCTATTTCTCGCCGGTCGTGCGCACCGACGTGCGCACGCGCGACGGCAAGCGCGACGTGCGCGTCGCCGTCGATCCGGGGCCGCAGACCGTCGTGTCGACGGTCGACCTGGCATTCAAGGGCCCGGTCGGCACCGAGGATCCGAAGCAGGAGGCCGCGACCCGCTTCGCGTTCTCGCTGAAGCCGGGCGACCCGTTCACGCAGTCCGACTGGGACGGCGCGAAGGGGGCGGCGCTCAGGCAGTTGCAGTCGCGCCGCTACCTGGGCGCGAAGATCGCGTCGTCGGAGGCGCGCGTCGATCCACGCACGCAGCGCGCGACGCTGGCCGTCACGTTCGACAGCGGCCCGACGTTTACGATCGGCAAGGTCGACGTCGACGGCGTGCGCCGCTATCCGGAAAAGATCGTCACGAACGTCAATCCGCTGTCGGAAGGCGAGATCTACGACGTGCAGCGGATCACCGAGCTGCAGAGGCAGTTGCAGAACACGCCGTACTACGCGAGCGTCGCGATCGACGTCGGCGACGATACGGCGAAGCCCGAGCGCACGCCCGTGCACGTGAAGGTCAGCGAGTTTCCGTACAACAACATCCGCGGCGGCGTCGGCTATGCGACCGATACGGGCCCGCACGTGCAGGGCTCCTACACGTATCTCGACACATTCGGCGCCGCGTGGCCGCTCACCGTGTCGGGCCGGCTCGACCAGATCCAGCAGTACGGCCAGGTCCAGCTGTCGATGCCGCCAGGCCAGAAAGGATGGACCAACAGCGTGCTCGCGTCGTACACGAACACCAACGTGTCGGACACGCGCATCTACAGCGCGCGGGTCGGCGTGCAGCGGACACGCACCGGTCAGTTCATCGACTACGCGTACTCGCTGATGTTCTACCAGGACCGGCTCGACCAGAACGGCGCCGGCCCGACCACGAGCCGCGCGCTGGTGCCGCAATGGGCATGGACGCGCCGCAACGTCGACGATCCGCTGTTCCCGCGCTCGGGCAACCTGATTCACGCGGAGGCCGGCTTCGCGATCAAGGGCGTGCTGACCGATCAGACCTTCATCCGCGGTTACGCGCGCGGCCAGCAGTACCTGCCGATCGGCAAGCGCGACCTGTTCGTGTTCCGCGCGGAGCTCGGCGGCGTGTTCACGAGCGGCAGCTCGAGCGGCGTGCCGGCGTCGCTGCTGTTTCGCGCGGGCGGCTCGAATTCGGTGCGCGGCTATGGCTACCAGAGCATCGGCAACAGCGTCGACGGCTCCGTGCTGCCGACCAAGTACCTGATGACGGGCACCGCCGAATACCAGCACTGGTTCAACCGCGACTGGGGCGCCGCGACCTTCTTCGACATCGGCACCGCGACCGATGCGTGGGGCGAGCGCGTGTTCTACCCGGGCGTCGGCATCGGCGCGCGCTGGCGCAGCCCGGTCGGCCCGATCAACGTCGACGTCGCGTACGGACTGCGCAACCACAGCGTGCGCCCGTACCTGACGCTCGGCATCGCTTTCTGACCTTGTTGCACGAGCCACGACGAACCGCATGACGAAGGATCCGAACGACACGCCGCCGCCCAACGATCCGGACTCGCCCGAGCGCGCGCCGGACGCGCCGCCGCGCCGCGTGGGTTGGGGCCGGATCGCCGCGTGGGCGCTCGTGACGGTCGTGCTGCTCGTCGTGCTGGCGGCCGGGCTCGTGCTGGCCGCGGCGACGACCGAGCGCGGCACGCGGCTCGCGTGGCAGGCGGCCGTGCGCGTGCTGGGCGGCCGGCTGGCGGGCACGCTCGAAGGCGGTTCGCTCGCAACCGGCGTGCGCGTGCGCGGCTTCGCGTGGACGAGCCCCGGCGGCGCCGGCACCGAAGTGCGGATCGACCGGCTCGACGGCCGCTGGGCGCTGACCCGCGCGCCGTGGCGGCTGTCCGTTGACTACCTTCGCGCGGGCACGATCGACGTGCGGATCGCGCCGGGTCCGTCGACGCCGACCGCGACGCCGCAGGACCTGAGCCTGCCGCTGCAGTTGCGGATCGACGACCTGCGCGTCGATCACCTGGCGATTCACGAAGGTGGGTCGACGACG
Organism: Burkholderia sp. AU33545; assembly: GCF_020419685.1. Classification (NCBI taxonomy): domain Bacteria; kingdom Pseudomonadati; phylum Pseudomonadota; class Betaproteobacteria; order Burkholderiales; family Burkholderiaceae; genus Burkholderia; species Burkholderia sp. AU33545. The sequence continues at coordinate 344,071 of NZ_JAIZRQ010000006.1, forward strand.
CAGCTCGACCATCTCGCGTTGAACGGCCGCAGCGACGGCCGTCACCATGAACTCGCGCTCGACGGCGTCGACACACCGTACGGCGCGCTGACCGCCCGCGCGAAGCTCGACGGCGTGAAGCCGTTCGCGCTGACGGGCAACGCGACCTACGTGGGCAAGCTCGCGAACGAACCGGTCAACGCGAGCGCGAACGTATCGGGTTCGCTCGAAGCGCTCGTCGCCGACGTCGCCGCGAGCGGTATGAAGCTGAACGGGCGCGCGCACGTCGAGGCCGCGCCGTTCGGCGCGGTGCCGCTCACGCGTGCGTCGCTCGCGTTCGATCACGTGAACCCGCAGGCGATCGCGCCGGGCGCGCCGGCCGCCGATCTCGCGGTGCGCGCGGAGCTGGCGCCCGTGACCGCGCCGGCCGGCGCCGCACCGGCGAAGGGTTTCGCGGTGACCGGCCCGGTGTCGATCGTCAACGCGAAGCCCGGCACGCTCGGCGAGCACCTGCTGCCCGTCGTCGACGCCCATGCGACCGTCAATCTCGACGCGCACGCGCAGCGGATCGACGGCCTCGCGCTGAAACTGATCCGCGACGGCAGCGTGACCGGCAACGGCACGCTGACGGGCGGCAAAGGCCGCTTCGACCTGAAGGTCGCGAACCTCGACCTCAATGCGTTCGTCGCCGAATTGCGGCCGATGCGCCTCGGCGGCCCGCTCGGCGTGACGCTCGCCGGCGACGTGACGACCGTCGACTTCAACCTGAACGATCCGAAGCTTGCGCTCGGCGCGCGTGCGAAGGTCGCGCTGACGTCGCAACAGACGGTGCTGACCGATGCGCGCGTGACGGCGGGCAAGGGCCGTATCGACCTGACCGGCGTGTTCCGTCACGACGCGCATTCGAGCTACGACGCGAAGGCGACGCTGACCGCGTTCGATCCGCTGCTGCTCGCCGCGATGCGCGCGCCGGGCGCGGGCGGCGGCAAGGCGGCCGCCAGAACGGCGAAGGCAGCAGCGAAAGCGCCGGCCAGGCGCGGCGAGACGCGTGTATCGGGCACGCTGACGGCCTCCGGCGCGTTCGAGCCGCAGGTGTCGACGAAGGCGACCTTCAAGCTCGGCGACAGCCTCTACGACGGCGTGCCGCTGACCGGCGCCGGCGTCGTGCAGCTCGTCGGCGCGCGGGTCCTGCCGAGCAACGCGAACCTGACGATCGCGGGCAACCACGTCGACCTGCGCGGCAGTTTCGGTGCGCCGGGCGACCGGCTGCGCTTCGTCGTCGACGCACCGGAGCTCGACCGGCTCGGCTTCGGCGTGCAGGGCCTCGTGCAGGCGCAGGGCGAGCTGACCGGCAGCTTCGCGCACCCGAACGTGACGGCCACCTACAAGGCCCAGCACGTCGTGGTCGGTTCGAACCGGATCGGTGCCGCGCAGGGGCGCGCCGACATCCGCGACGGCGCGCACGGTGCGCTCGTATTCACGGCCGACGCGACCGACATCGCGCTCGGCTCGCTGCAATTGAAATCGCTACGCGCGAACCTCGACGGCACGCGCGCGAAGCATACGCTCGACGCGTCGGCGCTCGGGACGGCCGGCGGCCGCGTGATCGACCTGACACTCGCGGCGAACGGCGGCGTGGTCGAGAATCGCGACGGGATGCGCTGGGACGGCACCGTCACGCGCCTCGCGAACCGCGGCACGCCGGCGGTGGCGCTGCAGTCGCCGCTCGCCGTGTCGGCCGGCGCCGGCCGCGTGACGCTCGGCGCGACGCGGCTCACGCTCGAAGGCGCCGCGATCGACCTGAAGTCGTTCGTGTTCGATCACGGCCAGATGCGCTCGGCAGGCACCGTGCGCGGCGCGTCGGTCGCGCGCTTCCTCGAGATCCGCCAGGAGCTGACGGGCCAGCGGTCGCCGGTGCGCACCGACGTCGTGCTCGATGCCGACTGGGATTTCTCGCTCGGCGCGAACGCGACGGGCTACGTGCAGGTGAAGCGGCGCGGCGGCGACGTGACGATCGAGACCGGGCGCGGCATCGCGTCGCTCGGGCTGACCGACCTGTCGGCGCGCGCGAGCTTTGCGCCGGGCAACCGGCTCAACGTGGTGGCGCTGGCGAAGGCGAACCGGGTCGGCACGCTCGACGCGAACGTCACCGTGCCGTTCGCGCTGCGCGACGGCGTGTTCGGCGTCGTCGACGACGGCCCGCTGGCGGGCCGCATCGACGCCGACATCCCGTCGCTGAAGGCGACCGGCAACCTGTTCGGGCCGAGCTACCTGCTCGGCGGGCGCGCGGCGCTGAAGCTGACGATCGCTGGCACGCCGGTGAAGCCGAACGTGTCGGGCATGCTGACGGGCGACGATCTGTCCGCGACGCTCGTCGACCAGGGCGTGCAGCTGAAGGACGGCATCGTGCGCGTGAAGCTCGCGGAGAACCTCGTCGAATTCCAGCAGGTCGAGTTCCATGGCGGCGACGGCACGCTGCGCGCGATCGGCCGTGTGCGTCTCGACGGCGAGGCGCCGGACCTGACCGCGAGCATCGTCGCCGACAAACTCGAACTGTTCGCGGCGCCGGACCGCAAGCTGTCGCTGTCGGGCAAGGCGACCGTCGCGAACGACGGGCCGCGCGGCGCGCTGTCGATCGACGGCAAGTTCGTCGTCGACCGTGCGCTGTTCGACCTGCCGGAAGACGCTGCGCCGCACTTGTCCGACGATGTCGTCGTGGTGCGACCGGACGGGACCGTGCGCGGCGAGACGCCGACCGGCACGGCGGTCGCGAAGCCGCAGAAGGTCGAGGACAAGCCGGCGCCGTCGCTCGCGCCGCGCGCGAACATCGACATCGGCCTCGGCAACAACTTCCGCTTCAAGGGACACGGCGCGGATCTCGGGCTGCGCGGCACGATCACCGTGATGAGCGCGCCTGGCGTGCCACTGCGCGCGATCGGCAACGTGCGCGTGACCGAAGGGTCGACGTATACGTCGTTCGGCCGCAAGCTCGCGGTCGAGAACGGCTTCTTCACGTTCAACGGCCCCGTGTCGAATCCGGGCGTGAACATCCTCGCGATGCGGCGCAACCAGGAGGTCGAGGCCGGGGTGCAGGTCACCGGCACGATCCAGGCTTTGACGGTCAAGCTGGTGTCGGAACCCAACGTCACCGACAACGAAAAGCTGTCGTGGCTGCTGTTCGGGCACGGCACCGACCAGGGCAACAACGTCGGCCAGCAGGGCACGATGACGGCGGCGCTCGCGCTGCTCGGCAGCGTGACCGGCAAGCGCGTCGCGCAGACCTTCGGCCTCGACGAATTCTCGATCGGCCGCAGCGACGTCGGTCTGACCGATCCGCAGGTCATCCAGGTCTCGAAGGCGATCAACGAGCGTTTCGTGCTCGGCTTCGAGCAGGGCCTGCAGTCGGCGAGCAACGCGTTCAAGGCGACGATCAACCTGACGCGCTTCTGGTCCGTGTCTGCATACGGCGGCACGTTCCAGGGCGTCGACCTGAACTACACGCGGCGCTTCGATCGCTGGTTCAGCCGGCGGTGACGGCACGCGCTTCGACGCGCATCGGAATCGTCGTCGCGACTCGCACCGTCGTCGCGCATGAAAAAAGCCCCGCACGTATCGTGCGGGGCTTTCGTTCGCAACGGGCGGCGCGTGCTGCTTACTTCACGCGCATGCCGGGCTTCGCGCCGCTGTGCGGCTCGAGGATGTAGAGGCCCGGCTCGGCTTTCTCGTCGGCGGCCGACGCGGCGAGCACCATCCCTTCTGACAGCCCGAACTTCATCTTGCGCGGCGCGAGGTTCGCGACCATCACCGTCAGCTTGCCGATGAGCTGCTCGGGCTGGTACGCGGACTTGATGCCCGAGAACACGTTGCGGGTCTTTTCCTCGCCGATGTCGAGCGTGAGCTGCAGCAGCTTGTCCGAGCCTTCAACGGCCTGGCACGCGACGATCTTCGCAATGCGCAGGTCGACCTTCGCGAAATCGTCGATCGAGATCGGACCGTCGTCGGCACCGTTCGCGGCGGCGGCCTTCGCGTTCGCCTTGGCGTTCTTGCCTTCCTTCGCGGCGTTGGCCGCGCTCGCGGCAGCGGCGCCGGTGGCCTCGGCCTGCAGCGAATCGCGGTTCGCGGCGAGCAGCGCGTCGATCTGCTTCGGATCGACGCGCGTCATCAGGTGCTGGTACGCCTTGATCGGCTGCGCGGACGACAGCGGTTTCGCGGCGTCGGCCCACGTGAGCGGCGCGATCCCGAAGAAGGTCTCGACGGCTTCGGCCACGCGCGGCATCACCGGCTTCAGCGCGAGCGACAGCAGGCGGAATGCCTCGAGGCTCACGCTGCAGGTTTCGTGCAGCGCGACCGCGTTGGCCGGATCCTTCGCGAGTTCCCACGGCTTCGCGCCGTCGACGTACGCGTTCACTTCGTCAGCGAGTTCCATCGTCTGGCGCAGCGCGCGGCTGTATTCGCGCGCTTCGTAGTGCGCGGCGATCGCGGGAATCGCATCGCGCAGCTTCGCGACGAGCGGATGGTTCATCGCGCTGTCCTGCACGCGGCCGTCGAAGCGCTTGAGCAGGAAGCCGGCCGCGCGGCTCGCGATGTTCACGTACTTGCCGACGAGATCGCTGTTCACGCGCGCCTGGAAATCGTCGAGGTTCAGGTCGATGTCTTCCATCGTCGCGTTCAGCTTCGCGGCGAAGTAGTAGCGCAGCCATTCCGGGTTCAGGCCGGTGTCGATGTAGCTCTGCGCGGTGATGAACGTGCCGCGCGACTTCGACATCTTCGCGCCGTCGACCGTCAGGAAGCCGTGCGCGAACACGTTGGTCGGCGTGCGATGGCCCGAGAACTCGAGCATCGCCGGCCAGAACAGCGTGTGGAAATACAGGATGTCCTTGCCGATGAAGTGGTACTGCTCGGCGGTCGAGCCCGACCGGATCCACGCGTCGAAGTCGATGCCCTTGCGGTCGCACAGGTTCTTGAAGCTTGCGTAATAACCGACCGGCGCGTCCAGCCACACGTAGAAGTACTTGCCGGGTGCGCCAGGGATCTCGAAGCCGAAGTACGGCGCGTCGCGCGAGATGTCCCAGTCGGCGAGGCGGGCTTCGCCGGCGTCGCCGAGCCATTCGCGCATCTTGTTGGTGGCTTCAGGCTGAGCGAGGCCGCTGACCCATTCGCGCAGGAACGACTCGCAGCGCGGGTCGGACAGGCGGAAGAAATAGTGCGTCGACGTCTTGCGCACCGGCGTCGCACCGGACACGACCGAATACGGATTCAGCAGTTCCGTCGGCAGATAGGTCGAACCGCACACTTCGCAGTTGTCGCCGTACTGATCCTTCGCGTGGCACTTCGGGCATTCGCCCTTGATGAAGCGGTCCGGCAGGAACATTTCCTTGACCGGGTCGTACGCCTGCTCGATCTCGCGCTCGGCGATCAGGTCGTTTTCCTTCAGCGCGAGGTAGATCTTCTCGCTCAGCACGCGGTTCTCGTCCGAGTCGGTCGAGTAGAAGTTGTCGAACGACACGCCGAAGCTGTCGAAATCGCGCTTGTGCTCGGTCCACACGCGGTCGATCAACTGCTTCGGCGTCAGGCCTTCCTTCTCCGCGCGCAGCATGACCGGCGTGCCGTGCGTGTCGTCGGCGCCGATGTAGTAGACCTCGTGGCCGTGCATTCGAAGCGTCCGCACCCAGATGTCGGTCTGGATGTACTCGACCAGGTGGCCGATGTGGATCTGGCCATTGGCATAGGGCAGTGCGGACGTAACGAGGATCTGGCGGCTGCCTTGCGGCGCCGCAGCCTGCACGGAAGTGAGGTCGGATGCGGACATAGGGTCTGTAGAAGAACGGCGGAAACGACGGAAACTGCGATTCTAGCAGGGGCGCGGGCAGGTCAGCCGGCGCGGGCGCCATGGCGCGGACGCAGGACGGGGCGGGGCCGCCGTGGCGGCTTGCCCGGTGGCGCAATGCTGCGGCGCAGCATACGAATTCCGGGCAAAAAAAACCGGGGCGGATTCGGCCCCGGAGCAACAACGACAAGAGGAGAATGGTGACGCGCCGGCTGCGCCAGCCGCGTACCGTAAAGACAGACCGCGGGCCGCGACAGAAGTTCGAAATTTTTTTCGATTCGTTACGGATCCCGCTGGAAGCCTTGTGCGGCGGGGGCGCGTGCCCCCGTTTCCTCCTCTCGCGGCGATGCTTACTGCTGTGCTGCGCGCAGGTAGATCTCGACGCGGCGGTTTTGCGCACGGCCGGCTTCGGTCGCGTTGTCCGCGATCGGGTTCGACGGGCCCATGCCTTGTGCCGACAGGCGGCCGCCGGCGACGCCGCGCTGCACCAGTGCGTTCACGACGCTCTGCGCGCGGTTCTGCGACAGCGTCTGGTTCAGCTGTGCCGAGCCCGTGCTGTCCGTGTAGCCGACGATCGATGCCGTCACTTGCGGGTTCTGGTTCAGCGTCGTCGCCAGGTCGTTCAGCAGCGGCGTGAAGGCCGGCGTGATCGCGTACTGGTTCGTCGCGAACGTCACCGAGCTCGGCACGTTCAGCTTCAGCGAGCCGTCCGGCTGTTCGGTCACCTGCGTGCCCGTCTTGGCTGCCGACGGCGCGAGCTTGTTCTTGATCGCTTGCCAGTTGTAACCCGTCACGCCGCCGACCAGTGCGCCGACGCCCGCGCCGATCGCCGCGCCCTTGCCGCCACCGGCCAGCGCGCCGATGCCCGCGCCCAGCGCCGCACCCGTGCCGGTGCCGACGGCCGTATTGCTGCCTTGCTGCGTGGCGCAGCCTGCCAGCAGCGCGCCGGCGAGTGCGAAGACGGACAGGCGAGTCGCGATTTTCATGTTCATCTTGGATTCCTCTCTTGGTTGAACGAGTCGACAACGACGACAAACAACAGTTACGGCTCCCTGCACGGCCGCCCGAAAAAGGAAGGGCAGGCCCGTGCCGCGGCAGCCGCCGAGGCGGCCGCATGCCCTGTTCGTCAGCGGGGCTGTTCCGGACAGGGCGACGCATCAGCCTCTACAATATAGGCGGTTAGTGGCCGATTTGGCCCCATAGCATGCCGCACGCGAAGATTGCTCCGACGCGCGCGTTCGCGCAATGGCGTGCAACAGATTCTTTCACTTTTCCCGATTTTCGCAGCGTTATTTGATATTTCTTGACGTTTGCGCGCGAGAAAAACGTTTTCACGGAGTTTCAATGAGCATTGACCGGGCACAAGTCGACGCCGCACTGGCGGCTGTCGTCGACCCCAATACCGGCCGTCCGTACGCGGCGAACAAGGGCGTGCGCAACGTCGCGATCGACGGCGACGTCGTGGCGGTGGACGTGGTGCTCGGCTATCCCGCGCGCAGCCAGCACGACGACGTGCGCGCACGCATTGCCGATGCGCTGAAGGCCGTGCCGGGCGTGCGCGACGCGCGCGTCGCCGTGTCGCAGGAGATCGTCGCGCACACGGTGCAGCGCGGCGTGAAGCTGCTGCCGAACGTGAAGAACATCGTCGCGGTCGCATCGGGCAAGGGCGGCGTCGGCAAGAGCACGACGGCCGTGAACCTCGCGCTCGCGCTCGCCGCGGAAGGCGCGTCGGTCGGCATTCTCGACGCCGACATCTACGGTCCGTCGCTGCCGACCATGCTCGGCATTCACGGCCAGCGCCCCGAGTCGCCGGACAACCAGTCGATGAATCCGCTGGTCGGCCATGGGCTGCAGGCGAACTCGATCGGCTTCCTGATCGAGGAAGACAACCCGATGGTGTGGCGCGGCCCGATGGCGACATCGGCGCTCGAGCAGCTGCTGCGGCAGACCAACTGGCGCGAGCTCGACTACCTGATCGTCGACATGCCGCCGGGCACGGGCGACATCCAGCTCACGCTCGCGCAGCGCGTGCCGGTGACGGGCGCCGTGATCGTGACGACGCCGCAGGACATCGCGCTGCTCGACGCGAAGAAGGGCCTGAAGATGTTCGAGAAGGTCGGGATTCCGATCCTCGGTATCGTCGAGAACATGAGCATCCACGTCTGCTCGAACTGCGGCCACGAAGAGCACATCTTCGGCGCGGGCGGTGCCGAGCGGATGGCCCGGGATTACGGTGTGAACGTGCTCGGCAGCCTGCCGCTCGACATCGCGATCCGCGAGCGCGCCGACAGCGGCACGCCGACGGTCGTGGCCGAACCGGACGGCGCGCTGGCGCGGCGCTACCGCGATATCGCGCGCGGGGTCGCGCTGGCGATCGCCGAGCGCGCGCGCGATATGACGTCGAAGTTCCCGTCGATCGTTGTTCAAAATACGTAAAACCCTTGCGGGGCGGGGCCTCACGCTGTTTACGGCGCCGCGAGGCGCGGTATCATGGCGACTTTTCCCGGGTCCCTTTACCCGCCCGGCATGGCCGCCGTGTCGAACGGCCGCCAGCCGGCATGAGGATCGAATGAACCAACGACATCACGGCGTGCACGCCGGCCGCGCGCGGCGCGCGCTGCTGGCCGCCGCCGCGCTGGGCCTGCTGGCCGGCTGTACCTCTTTTTCCTCGTCGCACGAAAAGCGCGCCGACGCGCAACTGCAGCCGACCGTCGGCTCGCAGGCACGCGGTGCGGTGACGTTCGTCGAACGCCCGGACGGCGTCCAGGTCACGTACAACCTGGCCGGCCTGCCGCCGAACAGCGATCACGCGCTGCAGGTGCACGAGCGCGGCGACTGCAACGCGGGCGACGGCTCGAGCGCCGGCCAGGTGTTCGCGCCGGCAGCCGACCGGCTGCGCGCGGGCGCGCGAGTCGCCGGCGATCTCGGCAACATCCATGCGGATGCGAACGGCGTGGCGGCGGGTTTCATCGTCGCGCCCGATCTGGCCCTCGACGGTGTGCGCTCCGCGCTGAATCGCGCGGCGCTGGTGCACCGCGACCCGAGCGACCCGGCGTTTCCACAGCACGGCGCGGGGCCGGCGCTCGCGTGTGGCGTGATCCGATGACGGACGCCGCATGCGCGGGCCGATGATCGCGTAAAATGTGCGCCTTTCCCGGCCGCGGCCTCGCGGGTCCGGCCCTCACCGACTGTCACGCAGCGTTTCCAGGCGCCCTGTTATGAGCATCAAGTCCGACAAGTGGATTCGGCGCATGGCCGAAGAACACAAGATGATCGAGCCGTTCGTGCCCGATCAGGTTCGCGCGTCCGAGGACGGTCGCAGGATCGTCAGCTACGGCACGTCGAGCTACGGCTACGACATTCGCTGCGCGGACGAATTCAAGATCTTCACGAACATCAATTCGACGATCGTCGATCCGAAGAACTTCGACGAGGGTTCGTTTGTCGATTTCAAGGGCGACGTGTGCATCATCCCGCCGAACTCGTTCGCGCTGGCCCGCACCGTCGAATATTTCCGCATCCCGCGCACCGTGCTCACCGTCTGCCTCGGCAAGTCGACGTACGCGCGCTGCGGGATCATCGTCAACGTGACGCCGTTCGAACCCGAGTGGGAAGGCTACGTCACGCTGGAATTCTCGAATACCACGCCGCTGCCCGCGAAGATCTACGCGAACGAAGGTGTCGCGCAGGTGCTGTTCTTCGAAAGCGACGAAGTGTGCGACGTGTCGTACGCCGATCGCGGCGGCAAGTATCAGGGTCAGCGCGGTGTCACGCTGCCGAAAACCTGATCTGGTTGCATAACGTCTCACCAGTTTCCGGGTGACCGCTGCGCGTGACGCGCCGCGGTCGTTCTTTTTGGAGAATCGCCCATGAAGTTTCGTTTCCCCGTCGTCATCATCGACGAAGATTTCCGCTCCGAGAACATCTCGGGCTCCGGCATCCGGGCGTTGGCCGAAGCGATCGAGAAGGAGGGCGTCGAAGTCCTCGGCCTCACGAGCTACGGCGATCTGACGTCGTTCGCGCAGCAGTCGAGCCGCGCGTCGTGCTTCATCCTGTCGATCGACGACGACGAACTCATGCTCGGCGAAACGGGCCCGGACGGCGAGCTGCCCGAGCTCGCGACCGCGATCATCGAGCTGCGCGCGTTCGTCACCGAAGTGCGCCGCCGCAACGCGGACATCCCGATCTTCCTGTACGGCGAAACGCGCACGTCGCGCCACTTGCCGAACGACATCCTGCGCGAACTGCACGGCTTCATCCACATGTTCGAGGACACGCCGGAGTTCGTCGCGCGCCACATCATCCGCGAGGCGAAGGTCTATCTCGACTCGCTCGCGCCGCCGTTCTTCAAGGAGCTGGTGAAGTACGCGGACGAAGGCTCGTACTCGTGGCACTGCCCGGGCCACTCGGGTGGCGTCGCGTTCCTGAAGAACCCGCTCGGCCAGATGTTCCACCAGTTCTTCGGCGAGAACATGCTGCGCGCCGACGTCTGCAACGCGGTCGACGAACTCGGCCAGCTGCTCGATCACACGGGCCCGGTCGCGGCGTCCGAGCGCAACGCGGCGCGCATCTTCAGCGCGGACCACCTGTTCTTCGTGACCAACGGCACGTCGACGTCGAACAAGATCGTCTGGCATGCGACGGTCGCGCCCGGCGACATCGTGCTGGTCGACCGCAACTGCCACAAGTCGATCCTGCACGCGATCACGATGACGGGCGCGATTCCGGTGTTCCTCACGCCGACGCGCAATCACTTCGGCATCATCGGGCCGATCCCGCGCGACGAATTCAAGCCGGAGAACATTCGCAAGAAGATCGAGGCGAACCCGTTCGCGCGCGAGGCGCTGCGCGAGAACCCGGACATGAAGCCGCGGATCCTGACGATCACGCAGAGCACGTACGACGGCGTCGTCTACAACGTCGAGATGATCAAGGACCTGCTCGGCGACCTGCTCGACACGCTGCACTTCGACGAAGCGTGGCTGCCGCACGCGACGTTCCACGATTTCTACCGCGACATGCACGCGATCGGCGACGGCCGTCCGCGCACGGGCGCGCTCGTGTTCGCGACGCACTCGACGCACAAGCTGCTCGCGGGCATCTCGCAGGCGTCGCAGATCGTCGTGCAGGATTCGGAGAACCGCACGTTCGACAAGCACCGCTTCAACGAGGCGTACCTGATGCACACGTCGACGAGCCCGCAGTACGCGATCATCGCGTCGTGCGACGTCGCGGCCGCGATGATGGAACCGCCGGGCGGCACCGCGCTCGTCGAGGAATCGATCGCCGAGGCGATCGACTTCCGCCGCGCGATGCGCAAGGTCGACGCCGAATACGGCGACGACTGGTTCTTCAGCGTGTGGGGGCCGGACAACCTGTCGGCAGAAGGCATCGGCTCGCGCGAGGACTGGATGCTGAAGCCGAACGACCACTGGCACGGCTTCGGCCCGCTGGCGGAAGGCTTCAACATGCTCGACCCGATCAAGGCGACGATCATCACGCCGGGGCTCGATGTCGACGGCGAGTTCGGCGAAACGGGCATTCCGGCCGCGATCGTCACGAAGTATCTGGCCGAGCACGGGATCATCGTCGAGAAGACCGGCCTGTACTCGTTCTTCATCATGTTCACGATCGGCATCACGAAGGGCCGCTGGAACTCGATGGTGACCGAGCTGCAGCAGTTCAAGGACGACTACGACAACAACCAGCCGCTGTGGCGCGTGCTGCCGGAATTCGTCGCGCAGCATCCGCGCTACGAGCGTGTCGGCCTGCGCGACCTGTGCACGCAGATCCACGACGTGTACCGCGCGAACGACATCGCGCGCCTGACGACGGAAATGTACCTGTCGGACATGGAGCCGGCGATGAAGCCGTCGGACGCGTTCGCGAAGCTCGCGCACCGCAAGATCGACCGCGTGCCGCTCGACGAGCTCGAAGGCCGCGTGACGAGCATCCTGCTCACGCCGTACCCGCCGGGCATCCCGCTGCTGATTCCGGGCGAGCGCTTCAACAAGACGATCGTGAACTACCTGCGGTTCGCGCGCGACTTCAACGAGCGCTTCCCGGGCTTCCACACCGACATCCACGGCCTCGTCGCGGAAGAGGTGAACGGCCGCGTCGAGTACTTCGTCGATTGCGTGCGCGACTGATGGCGACGCAGGGACGAATCCGGACGATGCGTGCGGCGTTGGCCGCGCTCGTCGTCTGGGCGGCAGGGGCGGCCGGGCTGGCGGGCGTGGGTGTCGCACGCGCGGAAGTCGCGGCGGCCGATCCGATCGACGTCGCGATGCGGCAGTGTCTCGCGCGGCGCGACCGGTCGTCGACGGCCGGCCAGATCCAGTGCATGGGCGAAGCGCAGCAGCAGTGGCAGGCGGTGATGGACGGCGCGTACCAGCGCCTGTCGAACAATGCGCCGGCCAACGTGAAGCGCGGCTGGCAGGACAGCCAGCGCCGCTGGGTCACGTGGCGCAAGGATGAAGTTCATCTGCTGAAAGCCGTGTACGACACGACGCGCGGCACCGCGTACGCGATGTCGAGCGCCGACATGCAGTTGCAGCCCGTGCGCGATCGCGCATTGGCGCTGCGCGCGGCGGCCGACCGCTACGCGCTGCCGCCTGCCGCCGTGCCGGTGGCGGCCACGAGCGGTGCGCAAGGCGACCCCCAGGGCGGTGCGGGCACGGCGCCGGGCACAGCCGCGCCAGCCGGCGGCAAGCCGGCGAACGCGCCGCGCGATTCGGCGATAAGCCGCGTGCGGCCGTGTGTGCAGGATGCCGCGTGCGAGCACGCGCTGTTCGATTTGAACCGCTATTACCAGAAGCTGCGTCGCAAGATGCCCGCGCATTCGGCCGCGACACTCGTGCGCGCGCAGCGCGCGTGGGTCGCGTTCAGCGATGCGACGGCGCCGCTCGTCGGCGAGGACGGACGCGTCGACCTGATCGGCGCGCGCATCGCGACGATGAAGCGGCTGTCGGAGACGGCCGGCAACAACTGACGATCGCCGCGACGCCGGTCATTCGGCGCGGCAACGGAAAACGGGCACCCGAGGGTGCCCGTTTGCATATGGCGTGCCGCGAGCGGCGCCTACCCGCGCTGCTGCGTGTCCAGACGGCCGAACCACGACGGCACGAACGCGACCGCATCGTCGAGCGACGCGAGCACGTGCAGGCTCAGCGCGACGATCTCGGGCGTCGGTGCCTTCAGGTCGGGCACGGTGACGACCGATGCGCCCGCGCCGGCGGCCGATTGCGCGCCGAAGTCGCTGTCCTCGAACGCGACGCACGCGTGCGCCGGCACGCCGAGGCGTTCGGCCGCGAGCCGGTACACGGCCGGGTCGGGTTTGCCGCGCGCGACTTCGTCGCCGCCCGCGATCGCGTGGAAGAACGGCAGCACGCCGACCGCGTCGAGCCGCGCACGGATCACGTCGCGCGCGGACGACGATGCGACCGCGCACGGAATGCCGGCCTGCGCGAGCGTCTCGAGCAGCGCCAGTGCGCCGGACTTCAGCGGAAATTTCGGATGAGGTTCGGGCGCGGCGAGCCGTTCGCGCACGAGGGTGCGCACGGCGTCGAACGTGTCGGTGTCGCCGATCAGCCGCGCGAGAATGACCTGGCCCTCGGCGAACGAGCGGCCGACGATCTGCAGGTAGTCGATCTCGGTCAGCACGACGCCGTGCGCGGTCGACACGTCGATCCACGTGTTCATGATGGTCCGCTCGGAATCGACGAGCAGGCCGTCCATGTCGAAGAGCGCGGCGGAGAAGGTCATCGGCGGTATCCGGGAAGCGGGAAGGGCGTCGGGCGGCACGACGGCCGCCCGAGTGAAAGACGGACGCCGAAGGCGCCCGTCCGGGCCGGCAGGCTTACTTGTCGAGCGCGGCGCGAGCGGCCTTGACCGCCGCACGCACTTGATCGGGCGCGGTACCGCCCGGATGGTTGCGGCTCGCGACCGAACCTTCGAGCGTCAGGTAGCCGAACACGTCGTCGCCGATCAGGTGCGCGACGTTCGGCAGTTCCTGCTTCATTTCGTCGAGCGAGAGGTCCGCGAGGTCGATTCCGCGATCGTCGCAGATCTTCACCGCGTGCGCGACGGCTTCGTGCGCATCGCGGAACGGCAGCCCGCGCTTCACGAGATAGTCGGCGAGGTCGGTCGCGGTCGAGAAGCCCTGCAGCGCGGCCGCGCGCATCGCGTCCGGCTTCACCGTGATGCCGGCGACCATCTCGGCGAAGATCCGCAGCGTGTCGGCGACCGTGTCGACCGTGTCGAACAGCGGTTCCTTGTCTTCCTGGTTGTCCTTGTTGTACGCGAGCGGCTGGCCCTTCATCAGCGTGAGGAGCGCCATCAGGTGGCCGTTCACGCGGCCCGTCTTGCCGCGTGCGAGCTCGGGCACGTCCGGGTTCTTCTTCTGCGGCATGATCGAGCTGCCGGTGCAGAAGCGGTCGGCGATGTCGATGAAGCCGACGCGCGGGCTCATCCACAGCACGAGTTCTTCGGAGAAGCGCGACACGTGCGTCATCACGAGCGCGGATGCCGCCGTGAATTCGATCGCGAAGTCGCGATCCGACACCGCGTCGAGCGAGTTCGCGCAGATGCCGTCGAAGCCGAGCGTCTTCGCCACGGCGTGACGGTCGATCGGGTAGCTGGTGCCGGCGAGCGCGGCCGCGCCGAGCGGCAGGCGGTTCACGCGGGTGCGGCAGTCGCGCATGCGCTCGGCGTCACGCGTGAACATTTCGACGTACGCGAGCAGGTGATGGCCGAACGTGACCGGCTGCGCGACCTGCAGGTGGGTGAAGCCCGGCATGATCGTGTCGGCGTTCTTCTCCGCGAGGTCGATCAGCGCGCCGCGCAGGTCGTTCAGGAGGCCGCCGATGCGGTCGATCTCGCCGCGCAGCCACAGACGGATGTCGGTCGCGACCTGATCGTTGCGCGAGCGGCCCGTGTGCAGGCGCTTGCCGGCGTCACCGATCAGCGCGGTCAGGCGCGCCTCGATGTTCAGGTGGACGTCCTCGAGATCCAGCTGCCATTCGAATTCGCCGCGTTCGATCTCGCCCTTGATCTGCGTCATCCCGCGTTCGATCGCGGCGAGGTCGTCGGCGCTGATGATCTTCTGCGCCGCGAGCATGCTCGCGTGCGCGAGCGAGCCGGCGATGTCGACGAGCGCGAGGCGCTTGTCGAAAAACACCGACGACGTGTAGCGCTTGACCAGCTCCGACATCGGTTCCGAGAAGCGGGCCGACCAGGCCTCGCCCTTTTTGTGCAGTTGGGACGTCATGGCGATTCTTCGAAGGGGAGTTGGGCGGCGTGCGCCGCCGAGGGAATCCCGCAATTCTAGCATTCGCGGGGCTGGCGGCCGGCGCGCGCGTCGGCCGCGAACGGGCGCGGATTACCGGGGGCCGCAGGTCAGCGGTCCGATCCGCGGCAGCGTGCCGTCGTCCGGGCGCCGGTACGTGAATTCGACGGCGCAGTCGCGGCCGCCGCCCGAGATTTCGAGGTGATTGTTCTGGACGAGGCCGTCGACGAAGGTCAGGCCGTCGTAGCCGACGATCGTGCGCTGGCCGCTTTCGACGTGGCGAACGTCGAGGCCGGGCGGCAGCGGCGTGCCGTCCGGCGCGCGCAGCGTCTGCGCATCGATCACCGCGACGATCAGCTTCTGAGCCGCCTCAATCGCGCACGAGCACGACCAGCTTCAGGTCTTCGCGGTGCGCGGGCTTCAGCGTGATCTGCTGGTACACGAGCCGGCCGTCGACCGGATGGTCGAACTCGCGCAGGCCGCCTTCGCGCTCGAACACGTCCTGCGATGCCCAATACTGCGCGAACGCATCGCTGCCGGCCATCAGCGCGTCGATCAGCGCGCGGGTCGGCGCATCGGCGAGGTGGCGGATCGAGTCGGCGCGGAATTCGGCCGCGAGCCGGCGCGCGCGGGTTTCCCAGTCGACGATCAACGTGCGCGCGGCCGGCGCCATGAACGTGAAGCGCAGCAGGTTGCGGTCGTGCTCGCCGTCGAGCCAGCCCGTGAACAGCGCGGCGGCCGGCGCGTTCCATGCGAGCGCGTTCCATTGCCGGTCGAGCACGTATGCAGGCGTGGCGATCGCGGCGACGGTCGCCGCGAGCGTGGGCGGCAGGTCGCCAGCCGCGACGTCGGGCTCGGCCGGATCGCGCTGCGCGGCCAGTTCGAACAGGTACGCGCGTTCGGCCTTCGAGAGTTGCAGCGCGACGGCGATCCGCGCGAGCGCATCGGCCGACGCCGACACCGGGCGGCCCTGCTCGATCCACGTGTACCAGGTCGGGCTGACGCCGCACAGCTGCGCGACTTCCTCGCGCCGCAGCCCCGGCGTGCGGCGGCGCGGGCCGGGCGGCAGGCCGACGGCCTGAGGCGACAGCCGTTCGCGGTGCGCGCGGATGAATTCGCCGAGGGCGCGGGCGGGCGTGGCGTCGAGCGGCGGGGTGGGGGCGGAGGACGGCTGGTTCATGCGGAAACGGCTGAAACGACAAAAAGGGGCGCGCGACGCGCGGCGTAGATCGGGCCGGAAATCAGGCAGGTGTAACAAATACCAGAATAACTGCTTAACTTGTACTGGTACAAGCGCGGCCCTATTGTAGCGATTCGCGCGCTGGCAGGCAGCGGGCGTCCCACCCAACGAAGGAGCGAACGATGAAACACCACGACCAGGTCGCCGACGCATTCGGCACGACGGCCGCCGCCTACCTGACGAGCACGGTCCACGCGACGGGCGCCGATCTGCAGGCGCTGGCGGACACCGTGCGCGCGACGCCCGACGCCGCGGTGCTCGATCTCGGTTGCGGTGCGGGCCATGCGAGCTTTGCGGTCGCGCCGCACGTGCGCGACGTGGTCGCCTACGATCTCGCGGCGCCGATGCTCGCGACCGTCGCCGCCGCCGCGCGCGAGCGCGGGCTCGCGAACATCCGCACGCAGCAGGGGCCGGCCGAACGGCTGCCGTTCGAAGCCGGCACTTTCGACTGGGTAATCAGCCGGATGAGCGCGCACCACTGGCACGACGTGAGCGCTGCGCTTGCGGAGGTGCGTCGCGTGCTGAAGCCGGGCGGCCGCGTGCTGATGATCGATATCGCGGGCAACGATCATCCGCTGCTCGACACGTATCTGCAGGCCGCCGAAGTGCTGCGCGACGCGTCGCACGTGCGCGACTACCGTGCCGACGAATGGCTCGCGATGTTTCGCGGCGCCGGGTTCGACGCACACGTGCAGAGCCGCTGGCGCCTGCCGATCGATTTCGACACATGGGTCGAGCGCATCCGCACGCCGGCCGACAGCGTCGCGGGCATCCGCGCGCTGTGGGCGCATGCGCCAGACGAGGTGCGCGGCTACTACGCAGTGCAGCCGGACGGGTCGTTCGAGCACGATGCGCTGCTGATCGACGCGCAATGAGCGTATGGGGCGACACGGCGGCCGGCGCCGTCGTGCCGTTCCATGAGAAAAAGCCGCGATACGCGTGGTTGCGTATCGCGGCTTTCGTTTTGCGGGGCGCGTTTCGCAACGCCGGCGCGGCGCGGAGCAGGCCCGCGCCGCGCACGGATCAGCCCGTATTGCGCAGGCCGGCCGCGATCCCGTTGATGGTCAGGTGAATCCCGCGGCGCAGCCGCGCGTTCGTGTCGCCCGCGCGGTGACGCTTGATCAGCTCGACCTGCAGGTGGTTCAGTGGATCGAGATACGGGAAGCGGTTCTTGATCGAGCGCGCGAGCAGCGGGTTGGTCGCGAGGCGGCCAGCGTGCCCGGTGATTTCCGCGAGCGCCTGCGACGTGCGCTCCCATTCCGCGACGATCCGCTCGAACACGTGCTTGCGCAGCTTGCGGTCGGCGACCAGCTGCGCATAGCGCGACGCGACCGCGAGATCGGTCTTCGCAAGCACCATGTCCATGTTCGACAGCAGGTTCGCGAAGAACGGCCACGTCTTGTTCATCTTCTTGAGCAGCGTCAGGCGCTTGGTGCGTTCGGCCGCGTCCGGCGCGCCGTCGAGATACGCGCTCACCGCGCTGCCGAAGCCGTACCAGCCCGTCAGCAGCAGTCGGCACTGGCCCCACGAGAAGCCCCACGGAATCGCACGCAGGTCTTCGATCCTGCGGTTCTTCGGATCCTGCAGCTTGCGCGAGGCCGGGCGGCTGCCGATGTTCAGTTCGGCGATCTCGGTGATCGGCGTCGACGAGAAGAAGTAGTCGGTGAAGCCGGGCGTTTCATAGACGAGCGCGCGATACGACGCCATCGCGGCGTCGGACAGTGTCTGCATCGCGGCTTCGAACGCGGGTAGCTGCGCGGGCGCGTTCGATTGCGGCAGCAGCGACGCCTCGAGCGTCGCGGCGACCACGGTCTCCAGATTGCGCCGGCCGATCTCGGGGTTCGCGAACTTGCTCGCGATCACCTCGCCCTGTTCCGTCAGGCGGATCTGGCCGTTCACGGTGCCCGGCGGCTGCGACAGGATCGCCTGGTAGGTCGGGCCGCCTCCGCGGCCGACCGTGCCGCCGCGGCCATGGAACAGCCGCAGCGTGATCTTGCGTTCGCGGAACAGGTCGACGAGCGCGAGCTCCGCACGATACAGCTCCCAGTTCGATGTCAGGAAGCCGCCGTCCTTGTTGCTGTCCGAGTAGCCGAGCATCACTTCCTGCTCGGCACCCTGGTGCGCGATCAGCGCGTCGATGCCCGGCAGTGCGAAGTATTCGCGCATGATGCGCGCAGCGTCGCGCAGGTCCGGGATCGTCTCGAACAGCGGAATCACCATCAGGCCATTGCGCGCGCTGTCGTGAGCGGCGCCGAATGCGCCTTCGAGCAGCCCGGTTTCCTTCTGCAGCAGCAGGACTTCGACGAGGTCGCTGACCGTCTCGGTGTGCGAAATGATGTAGTTGCGTACCGCACGCGGGCCGAACTGCGCACGCACCTCGCGTGCCTTCTCGAACACGCCCAGCTCGCTTTGCGCGAGCGCCGAGTATTCGATGTACGGCGAGCGCAGCGGGCGCGGATCGGCCAGCGCGGCAAGCAGCGCGATCAGCTTGTCGTCCTCGGAGAGCGACGCGTAATCCGCATGTACGCCGGCACGCGCGAACAGCTCGGCGACCACGGCTTCGTGGATGTCGGAGCTCTGGCGCAGGTCGATGCTCGCGAGATGGAATCCGAACACTTCGGCCGCGCGCACGAGCGGTGCGAGGCGCGGCGCGGCGAGCGACGTGCCGTGGTGTTCGTCGAGCGAGGCGGTCAGCACCTTGAGGTCGGCGACGAAGGCTTCGGAATCGGCGTAGGGCACCGCGCGCACCGGCGGCGCGCCGCGGCCGGCGCTGCGCACCGGCACCGTGCCTTCGCCCAGTCGTACGCGCGCGCTTGCGGCGAGCCGTGTGTAGATGCCGATCAGCGCACGGCGATACGGTTCGTCGACACGGTGCGGCGACTGGTCGGGCGACGCGGCCGCGAGCGCTTTCACGGCGTCGTTCGCGCCGACCAGCAGGTTCGACACCGACAGCTCGGCGCCGAGCTTGTGCACCTGTTCCAGATAGTGTTCGAGAATCACCGCGGACTGGCGGTTGATCGCTTCTTCGAGCGTCGGGGCGGTCACGTTCGGGTTGCCGTCGCGGTCGCCGCCGATCCAGCTGCCCATCTGGAAGAATGCGGGCACGCGCGCGGACAGGCCGTGCTCGGCGAGCGCGGCCTCGATGTCGCCATACAGCGCGGGCAGTTCGTCAAGGAACGTCGCGCGGTAGTACGACAGCGCGTTCTCGATCTCGTCGCCGACCGTCAGGCGCGCGTCGCGCAGCATGCGGGTCTGCCACAGCGCGGTCACGCGTGCGCGCAGCATCGATTCGTTGTACGAGCGTTCGCGCGCCGTCAGCGGCTGGTCACGCTCGGCGAGCAGGCGCGCGATGTCGTGCTGCGCGTCGAGGATGCTCTTGCGCTGCACTTCGGTCGGATGCGCGGTCAGCACCGGCACGATCAGCGCATCGTCGAAGAAGCGCTGCAGCAGGCGCTTCGACGCGTTGCCGGTCGTCTTCAGCTGCTCGAGCGCGTACGCGACGGTGCCGGGCTGTGCCGCGGATCCGGCCAGCGCGTGGATGCGGCGGCGGCGGTTGTGATGGCGGTCTTCCGCGATGTTCGCCAGATGCGAGAAATAGCTGAACGCGCGCACGACGCTCACCGTCTGTTCCGGCGTCAGCTTGCGCAGCTTCTTCTCCAGCGTTTGTGCGGCTTCGCTGTCGTCCTCGCGGCGAAACTTCACCGCCGTCTGGCGAATGGTCTCGACGACGTCGAACACGGTGTCGCCTTCCTGTTCGCGCACGACGTCGCCGAGCAGGCGGCCGAGGTAGCGGATGTCCTCGAACAGCGGACCGTCCTTGTCCTCGCGCGTGCGGGCGCCGGGCTTCGCCGCGCCGGCCTTGCGGGCAGCCGGGCCGGCGGCCTTGGTCGCGCGTTTTGTCTGACGTATCGGGTCTTTCGGTTTCGTTGCCGGTTTCGCACGGCCGTTCGCGGCGGTGGCGATGGAGCCCGTCTGGGCGTCGGAGGAGGGCAAGGCAGCATTGCGGCGCGCCGTACGCGCCGATCCGGAAGACTTCACGATGGGTTTCCTTGGGAAAGCTCGAGTCAAAAGGGACTGCGGGGACTACGGAAACTACGGGAACTGCGGTCAAGCAACCAGCTACGTGCGGCACATCCGCGCATCGGTGTCGCCGCCGGCGCCGAAGCGCGGCGGGCGCAGGCGCCGGGCCCGGGCGGGCCGGGGCGTGCGTGCTACCATTGTTCGATCTTCAATCCCGTCCTTCGATTGTTCCTGCAATGAATTCCGAGATCTCTTCGGCACAATCCCCCGTGACGCTGACGATTGCCTCGCGCGAGAGCCGCCTGGCGATGTGGCAAGCCGAACATGTGCGTGATGCGCTGCGCAAATTATATCCAGCTTGTGACGTGAAAATCCTCGGGATGACGACCCGTGGCGATCAGATTCTCGATCGTACGCTGTCGAAGGTCGGCGGCAAGGGCCTGTTCGTGAAGGAGCTGGAGAATGCGCTCGCCGACGGTCGCGCCGACCTGGCCGTGCATTCGCTGAAGGATGTGCCGATGGCGCTTCCCGACGGCTTCGCGCTCGCCGCGATCATGGAGCGCGAGGATCCGCGCGACGCGTTCGTATCGAACGACTACGCGTCGCTCGACGCGCTGCCTGCCGGCGCGGTCGTCGGCACGTCGAGCCTGCGCCGAGAGGCGATGCTGCGTGCGCGTTATCCGCACCTGAACGTGCTGCCGCTACGCGGCAACCTCGACACGCGCCTGTCGAAGCTCGATCGCGGCGACTATGCGGCGATCATTCTCGCGGCCGCGGGCCTGAAGCGCCTTGGCCTCGAAGCGCGAATCCGCGCGCTTATCGGCGTCGAGGACAGCCCGCCGGCCGCCGGCCAGGGCGCGCTCGGCATCGAAATTGCCGCGCGTCGCACGGACGTGGCCGGATGGCTCGCGCCGCTGCACGACCCGCGGACCGCGCTCGCGGTCGAGGCCGAGCGGATGGTGTCGCGCGCGCTCGGCGGCAGCTGCGAGGTGCCGCTCGCCGCCCACGCGGTGTGGCGCGCGGGCGAGTTGTACCTGACGGGCCGCGTGTCGACGACCGACGGACAGCGCGTGCTGACCGCGGAGGAGTGCGGTGCCGTCATGACCGTCGCCGATGCGGTCGCGCTCGGCCGCGCGGTGTCCGACGAGCTCGAGGCGCAAGGCGCGCGCGACATCGTCAACGCACTGCTCGCCGGCTCGCAGGCCGGCAAGGGCGACGCCTGATGGCGGGCGGCGCGCGCGGGTTCACCGCCGTCCTGACGCGCCCGGACGGCCAGTCGGCCGCGCTTGCGGCCCAACTGGCCGAGGCCGGTTGCGACGTGCTCGAATTCCCGCTGATCGACATCGCGCCGGTCGACGATCTGGCGCCGCTCGACGCCGCGTTCGCGGCGCTTGGGCGTTACGCCCTCGTGATCTTCGTGTCGCCGAACGCGATCGACCGCGCGCTCGCGCAGTACGGCGCGATCTGGCCGAATGCGCTGCCGGTCGGTGTCGTCGGCCCCGGCAGCGTCGCGGCGCTCGCGCGCCACGGCATCGCGGCGCCCGCGCATCGCGTGATCGCGCCGCAGGCGCTCGCCGATGACGGCGTCCCGCATTACGATTCGGAACACCTGTTCGCGAGCATCGAGGCCGCGTTCGGCGGCGCGCAAGCGCTCGCCGGCCAGCACGTGCTGATCGTGCGCGGCGACGGCGGTCGCGAATGGCTCGCCGAGCGGCTGCGCGAAGCCGGCGCGGAGGTCACGCTGGTCGCCGCGTACCGGCGCGTCGTGCCCGAGCCGCGCATCGGCGCGTGGGAGCGCGTGCATGCGCTGCTCGCCGGCGCGCCGCACGCGTGGCTCGTCACGAGCTCGGAGGGCGTGCGCAACCTGCACGAACTCGCGCGCACGCATCTGAATGACGCCGAGATCGAGGCGCTGAAGCATGCGCCGCTCGTGACGCCGCACCCGCGCATCGAGCAGACCGCGCGCGCACTGGGTTTTGATAGGATTACGCTGACCGGCGCGGGCGATGAGCGCATCGTCCGCGCGTTTCGAACGATGGCCGACGAGGCCGTCCAACCGGCGACAGCCGCACCGGTGACTAAACGCATGACAGATACCAACGATTCCAAAGGCGTCGCTTCCCAGCCGGCCGCTGCATCCGCACCGCCGTCCAGTCCTCCTTATCTCGCGTCCGAACCGCATGCGCGCCGCGGTGGCAGCGCGGCGCTGTGGTTCGTCGTCGTCGTGCTCGGCTGCGCGGCGGGTGTGGGCGGCTATGCGCTGAACCGCAAGGTCGACCGGCTCGACGATTCGTTCGTCGCGCGCCAGAAGGCGCTCGATGCGCAGACGGCCGAGACCCGTACGAAGACAGAGCAGGCGCTCGCGAGCACGCATCAGGTCGACACGCAGCTCGCGCAGCTCGACGGCAAGCTCGCCGACGCGCAGAGCGCGCAGCAGGCGCTGCAGCAGCAATACCAGGACCTGTCGCGCAACCGCGACGCCTGGATGCTCGAGGAAGTCGACCAGATGCTGTCGAGCGCGAGCCAGCAACTGCAGCTGACGGGGAACACGCAACTCGCGCTGATCGCGCTGCAGAATGCCGATGCGCGCCTCGCGACGTCGCAGAGCGCGCAGGCCGTCACGGTGCGCAAGGCGCTCGCGCTGGACATCGAGAAGCTGAAAGCCGCACCGTCGGCCGACCTCACGGGCCTCGCGATCAAGCTCGACGACGCGATCGCGAAGATCGACGCGCTGCCGCTGTCGGGCGAGGCGATCGTCCCGCACGCGGCGCCGAAGGCCGTGCCGGCGGATACCGCGTCGTCGGCTGCGGCCGTGGCCGGCGAGCCGCGCTGGAAGGTGTGGTGGCATGACTTCTCGGCGGGGCTCGGCCAGCAGCTGAAGGGCCTCGTGCAGGTGCGCCGGATCGACAACGCCGACGCGATGCTCGCATCGCCCGACCAGGGCTACTTCGTGCGCGAGAACGTGAAGCTGCGCCTGCTCACCGCGCGGCTGTCGCTGCTCGCGCGCAATGACGGCGCGATGAAGGCCGACCTGCATGCGGCGCAGGCCGCGCTCGGCAAGTATTTCGACCAGGCATCGAGGGACACGCAAACCGTCGAGGATCTGCTCAAGCAGGTCGACGGCGCATCGCTGACGGTTGCCGTGCCGAACCTGAACACGAGCCTGAACGCCGTTCAGCAGTTCAAGAGTCGGGGGTAACGATGACGCTTCGAGGAATCGTCTGGCTCGCGATCCTGTTCGCGATCGCCGCGGCACTCGCCACCGTCGGCCATTTCGACGCGGGGCAGGTGCTGCTCGTCTATCCGCCGTACCGGGTCGACGTGTCGCTGAACCTGTTCGTGATCTCCATCGTCGTGTTGTTCATCGTCGTGTACGCGCTGCTGCGCATCGTGCGCAACATCTGGCGCATGCCGCAGCGGGTCGCCGCATATCGTGCGCGTTCGCGCAACGAGAAGGCTCAGGCGTCGCTGCGCGATGCGATCGCGAACCTGTACGCAGGCCGCTTCTCGCGCGCCGAGAAGGCCGCGCGCGACGCGCTCGCGGTCGATGCGAACCAGGGCGCCGCAAGTCTCGTCGCGGCGACTGCCGCGCACCGGATGCACGAGTACACGCGCCGCGACGACTGGCTGTCGAAGGTCGACGCGCCGGAATGGCAGGATGCACGGCTGCTTGCCGCGGCCGACATGCGCGCGGATGCACGCGATGCCGATGGTGCGCTCGCCGCGCTGGCCGACCTGCAGGCGGGCGGCAAGCGCATCCATGCGCAGCAGGTCGCCCTGCGCGCGCAGCAGCAGTTGAAGAACTGGGCCGAGGTGCTGAGGCTCGCGAAGGCGCTCGAGAAGCGCGAGGCGCTGCATCCGGCTGCGGCCGTGCGGCTGCGCCAGCAGGCGGCGGAGAATCTGCTGCGCGAACGCCGGCATGACCCGGACGCGCTGCTCGAGGTGTGGCAGTCGCTGTCGCCGCTCGAGCGCCAGTCGCCGCGCCTGGCCGATCTCGCGGCCGACCTGCTGGTGACGCTCGAGCGCCGCACCGAAGCGCGCCGCATCGTCGAGGACGCGCTCGCGCACAACTGGGATGCGCGCCTGCTGCGCCGCTATCCGGATACGGCCGGCGGCGATGCGTTGCCGCTGATCCAGAAGGCCGAAGGGTGGAAGAAGGATCACCCGGACGATGCCGACCTGCTGTTCGCGCTCGGCCGTCTCTGCCAGCAGCAGCAGCTGTGGGGCAAGGCGCAGTCGTTCCTCGAAGCCGCGTTGAAGCAGGCCGACAACGAGGCGCTGAAGGTGCGTGCGCACCGTGCGCTCGCACGCCTGTTCGAGCATCTTGGCGAAACCGACAAGGCGGCGAAGCACTACCGCGAAAGCGCGCTCGCGATCACCGTGGTCTGACGCGGCGGCGCTTGCCCGCTGCGCGTAAAAAAGCCCCGAACGCCAACCGGCCTTCGGGGCTTTTTCATGTATTGCCCTGCGGCAGGCACGTCGTCACGTGCCGCGTCACTTGTCGACGAGCCGCTTCGGCACCGACAGCGCGAGCAGCCCGCCGAGCACGAGGAACCCGGCGAGCATGTACATGCCCGCGTCGTTGGCGCCCGTCGCCTGCTTGAGCCAGCCCATCAAGTACGGGCTCAGGAAGCCCGCGAGGTTGCCGATCGAGTTGATCATCGCGATGCCCGCTGCGGCGGCCGCACCGCCGAGGAACGCGGTCGGCAGGCTCCAGAACAGCGGCAGCGTCGTCAGGATGCCCATCGTCGCGAGCGTGAGGCCGAGCATCGCGAGCGCCGTCTGGTGCGCCCATATCACCGACAGCACGAGCCCGAGCGCGCCGAACGCGGCCGGAATCGCAAGGTGCCAGCGTCGTTCGCGCCGCTTGTCCGCGCTGCGCGCGATCAGAATCATCGCGACCACCGCCGCCGCATACGGAACCGCCGACAGCAGGCCGATCATGAAGGTGTCGGTCACGCCGGTCGCCTTGATGATCGTCGGCAGCCAGAAGCCGACGCCGTACAGTCCCATCACGAACGAGAAGTAGATGAGCGCCATCAGCCATACGCGCGGGCTCGCCATTACCGCGCCGAGCGGCAGGTCTTCCTTGGTCGCTTCCTCCGCGTCGACGTTGCGCGCGAGCAGCGCCTTTTCGTCGTCGGTGAGCCATTTGGCCTTCGCGATCCGGTCGTCGAGCGCGAAGAATACGAGCACGCCGGCCAGCACCGACGGGATCCCTTCGAGCAGGAACAGCCATTGCCAGCCGTGCCAGCCGCTCACGCCGTTGAACGCCTTCAGGATGAAGCCGGAGAGCGGCCCGCCGATCACGCCGGACAAGGCGACTGCCGTCATGAAGAACGTCGTCATCCGGCCGCGCCGGTGCGCGGGATACCAGTAGGTGAGGTACAGGATCACGCCGGGGAAGAAGCCGGCTTCGGCGACGCCGAGCAGGAAGCGCATCACGTAGAACATCGCGGGCGTCGTGACGAACATCGTCAGGATCGAGATCACGCCCCACGTCGCCATGATGCGCGCGATCCAGACGCGCGCGCCGACCTTGTGCAGGATGATGTTGCTCGGCACTTCGAACAGGAAGTAGCCGAAGAAGAAGATCCCGGCGCCGAGCCCGTAGACCGTGTCGCTGAGATTCAGGTCGCTCGCCATCTGCAGCTTCGCGAAGCCGACGTTCACGCGGTCGAGATACGCGACCACGTAGCACAGCAGCAGGAGCGGCGTGAGCCGCCAGGACACCTTGCGGTAGGTTGCTTCCTCGAATGCGCCGGACGAGCCCGGCAGCGACTGCGTCGATGTTGCCATGTTGTCTCCAGTTCTTGTCGTTGTCCGGAGCCGGCGCGTCGGCGCCCGATCCGGTCGTGCGAAGCAATGATGATGCTTGGATGCGGCGCCGGCCGGCGATGCCGGTGCACGCAATTACGGCGGTGCGGCTAGATGCAGCGCCCGCCGTCGACTTCGAGGCAGACGCCGGTGATGAACTCGGCTTCGTCGGACGCCAGGTACAGGGCCGCGTTCGCGATGTCCTGCGGCGTCGAGAAGCGGCCGAGCGGAATCGTCGCCAGGAACCGGCGGCGATTCTCAGGTGTGTCCTCGCAGCCCATGAACTCGGTCATCAGGCCCGTCTCGCCGAGCACCGGGTTGATGCAGTTCACGCGGATCCGGTCGGCGCCGAGCTCGGCCGCGAGCGACTTGCTCGCGGTGATCATCGCGCCCTTCGTGCTGTTGTACCAAACGAGGCCCGGGCGCGGCCGCACGCCGGCGGTCGACGCAACGTTCACGAACACGCCGCCGCCCTGGGTGCGGAAATACGGCACGAACGTCTGCACGCTCCAGAACAGGCTCTTCACGTTGACGGCATACACGCGGTCGAACTCGGCTTCCGTCACGTCGAGGACCGGCTTGTTGCGGTGCGTGGTGCCGGCGTTGTTCACGACGATCTGCACCGAATGGAAATCGTCGAGCGCGGCCTGGAGCAGTGCGCGCCAGTCGGTGTCCTTCGACACGTCGCCCGCGACCGCGATCGCCTTGCCGCCCGCCAGCGCGATCTCGCTCGCGACGCGCTCGGCCGCCGCGCCGTTCAGGTCGTTGACGACGACGTTCGCGCCTTCCCGTGCATAGGTCTTCGCGATTCCCTCGCCGAAGCCTGAACCGCCGCCCGTGACGATGGCCGTCTTGCCGCTCAGCCGCATGATGTGTCTCCTGTGTTGGAATCGTGCGTGGTATTTCGGTGCGCGGCCGGTCGCGTGTGTCTGGTTCAGCCGTGCCGGATCGCGATCGTCTTCAGTGCGGTGAAGCCGTATAGCGCCTCGAAGCCTTTCTCGCGACCATGCCCCGAGTGGCCGACGCCGCCGAACGGCAGCTCGACGCCGCCGCCCGCTCCGTAGTTGTTGACGAATACCTGCCCCGCGCGCAGGCGGCGCGCGAGACGCAGCTGGCGTGCGCCGTCGCGGGTCCAGATGCCCGCGACGAGGCCGTACGGCGTGCCGTTCGCGAGCGCAATCGCCTCGTCTTCGTCGACGAAACGCATTGCGGCGAGCACCGGGCCGAACACCTCCTCCTGTGCGAGGCGGTGCGATGGCGGCACGTCGCGCAGCAGCGCGGGGGCCTGGTAGAAGCCGCTTTCGGGCGCCTCGGCGACGACCTGGCCGTGCGCGGCCATCGGAATGCCGTCGTGCTGCGCGTCGGAGAGGAAATCCCACACGCGCTGTTGCTGCTTCGCGTTGATCAGCGGGCCGCAGTCGAGATCCGCGCGGCTCGGGCCGACCCGCAGCCCGTTGAAGGCGGTGGCGAGCCGTTCGACGAGCGGCTCGTAGACCGCGCGCTCGATCAGCACGCGGCTGCCGGCCGAGCAGGTCTGCCCGCCGTTCTGCACGATCGCCGACACGAGCACGGGCAGCGCCGCGTCGAGATCGGCGTCGGCGAACACGATCTGCGGCGACTTGCCGCCGAGCTCGAGCGTGACGGGGACATGGTTCTCCGCGGCCATCTGCGTGACCAGCTTGCCGGTCGCGGGCGAGCCGGTGAACGAGATGTGGTCGATGCCGGGATGGCGCGCAAGCGCGGCGCCCGCTTCATGGCCGTAGCCGGTGACGACGTTCAGCGCACCGGAGGGCAGCCCGGCTTCGGCGGCCAGCTCGGCCACGCGCAGCACGGACAGGCACGCATCCTCGGCCGGCTTCACGACGCATGCGTTGCCGGCCGCGAGCGCCGCGCCGACGCTGCGCCCGAAGATCTGCATCGGGTAGTTCCACGGCACGATGTGGCCGGTGACGCCGTGCGGCTCGCGCACCGTCAGCACCGTGTATCCGGCCTGATAGGGGAGGGTCTCGCCGTGCAGCTTGTCGGCGGCGCCCGCGTAGAACTCGAAGTAGCGTGCGAGCGCGGCGGCGTCGGCACGCGCCTGCTTCAACGGCTTGCCGGTGTCGCGCGCCTCGATCGCGGCGAGTTCCTCGAGGTGGTCGGCGACGCGCGCGGACAGCCGCATCAGCACGCGGCCGCGCTCGGCGGCGCTCGCCGCGCCCCACGGGCCCGAGAACGCGTCGCGGGCCGCCGCGACCGCGCGCTCGATGTCGGGCGCGGTGCCGCGCGCGATCGTTGCGAATGGCTGGCCGTCGGATGGGTCGACGACCGGAATCGTCTCCAGTTGCGCCGGCAACGTCCATTCGCCCCCGATGAAGTGCTTCGCCTCTTCCATGCCTGCTCCTGTCGACCCGAGTTAGCGCTTTAGCGCTTACTCGGGTCCCATGCTTCGCGGTCGATCCGAGTTAGCGCTTTAGCGCTTACTCGGTTCCCATGCTTCGCGGTCGATCGGACTTGGCGTTTCAGCGCTTGGTCCGGTCCCATGCAAATCTGTCGGTGTTTCAGCGGTTACCCGGATCCCATGCAACGTCGCCCGTGGTTCGGCGGCCGGACATCCGGAACGATTATCGCGCCGATCGTCATCCGGACGCCACCGGTCGATTGGCTATAATGGCGCATTCCCTGCGGGGATGCCCGCGGCGGTGCATCGGCCGCGGCGCCCTGTCCTGAATTCCCATCGACCAACAGAGAGCGCTATGAGCTTCAATCATGTTCCGGCCGGCAAGGACCTGCCGCACGATTTCAACGTGATCATCGAGATCCCCGCGCAAAGCGATCCGGTGAAGTACGAGGCGGACAAGGAACTGGGTCTCCTCGTCGTCGACCGCTTCATCGGCACGGGCATGCGCTACCCGGTGAACTACGGTTACATCCCGCAGACGCTGTCGGGCGACGGCGATCCGGTCGACGTGCTGGTGATCACGCCGTTCCCGCTGCTGGCCGGCTCGATCGTGCGTTCGCGCGTGCTCGGCATGCTGCAGATGACCGACGAGTCGGGCGTCGACGCGAAGCTCGTCGCCGTGCCGCACGACAAGGTCTGCCCGATGACGGCGAACCTGAAGTCGATCGACGACGTGCCCGAGTACCTGAAGGACCAGATCAAGCACTTCTTCGAGCAATACAAGGCGCTTGAGAAGGGCAAGTGGGTGAAGGTCGAAGGCTGGGCCGGCATCGACGCCGCGCACAAGGAAATCGCCGACGGCGCCGCGAACTACAAGAAGTAAGCCGGCAGGCCGGCCTCGCGGCCGGTTCGTTCGGAACGCAAACCGCGCGTGTCTCCTCAGGAGGCCGCGCGGTTTTGTTTTGCGCGCGGGATGGCGCGTGCGAGGGTTTTCTTGCGGGCCGCAGCGGGCTGGGCGCCCGCACTTGCCGCAGTCTTCGCACGTTTCGCTTCCGTTGCGCGGCGTGCGGGGGCAACGGGGGGCGCGACGGCCTCGATGATTTCGGCTGCGCCCCTCCTTGCCGACGAACGCCCGCGCGCCGGGGCGGAAGCAGGGGCGGCGCGTCCGTCCGCGGCGGGTTTGCCGCCGGTTGCCGCCGCTTTCCGTTTCGGCGATGCGTTCGTGACCGGCTTGCCCCGTTTTGCCGGCGTGCCGCGCGAGGCGGTCTTTTTCCCTTCCGTGTCGCCGGCGGTCCTGGCACGTTTCAAGGCGACCGGCGAGGCTTTTGCCGACGTTGGTGCCGTTGCGGCTCGTGCGTGCTTCGGGGTTTTCGCGGCCCCGGGCTTTTTTCCGGCAGTTCCGCTCTTCGCGGCTTTATCGCGAGCCCCTCTGGTTTCGGCCGGCTCGTTCGCAATGTCGGCGCGCTTCGCCTTCACCTTCTTCCTTCCGCGTGTGCCGTCCTGCGGCTCGGCGGCGTCGACGTTTCCGTCGAGCGACATCCCGGCCGGCAACACCGATTCGAGCGTCCTGATCCCGGCCGCCAGCTCGCGTTTCTGCGCGGCCGTGAGCCGCTTCACCCAGTACTCGGCGCGCGATGCGATCGACCGGTCGGGCAGCGGGAACGATGCGAGCACGGCGCGCGGCTTGCGCGAGCGCGTATAGCGCGCGCCCTTGCCGGACGCATGCTCGTCGAAGCGCGCGGCGACGTCGGTCGTGATGCCCGTGTAGACGCTGTCATCGGCGCACTCGATCAGATACAGAAACCAGGACATGGGAAGGCGGCGGGATGCGAAGCCGTCAGTGTCTCAGAAATGGCGTGCGTCAACGCCACCGATCGCCGTGACCGTCGCGCAAGCGGCTCGTCGGCTGGATGAAGATTGCGCTGCAGCCGGGCGAGGCGCGCACCGTCAGCATCGCGGTGCCGGCGCAGCGCTTCGCGGTCCGGGATGCGAATGCGCACGCGTGGCGGATCGGTGCAGGCAGTTGCGGGCTGTCGGCGGCCGCGTCGTCGCGCGACCCGCGGGCGGTGATGCACGCCGCGCACTGAAGAGGACGGGCAGATGGTCGCTGTGCAGGTGTGCCGATGCTACCCGGCGCCCCGCCGGAACGGATCGTGTTCGCGCAGCTCGTCGACGTACGCGTGGATATGCTCGGTCTCGCGTTCGAGAAAGCGCGCGACCGCATCGGAGAACGCCGGATGCGCGAGCCAGTGCGCGGAATGCGTGACGGTCGGCAGGAAGCCGCGCGCGAGCTTGTGCTCGCCCTGCGCACCGCCCTCGAACGTGTCGAGCCCGGCCTCGATGCAGAACTCGAGCAACTGGTAGTAGGCAGTTTCGAAATGCAGGCAGGGCACGTGTTCGAGCGCGCCCCAGTAGCGGCCGTACAGCGTGCCGCCGATGCCGTTCGCGCCGCGCCGGTACACGGCGAGCGAGCTCGCGATCGGCTTGCCGTCGGCCTCGGCGATCACGAGCAGCAGGTTCTCCGGCATCGTCGCGCCGATCGCGCGGAAGAAGTCGAGGTTCAGGTACGGGCTCGAATAGTGCTCGCGGTAGGTCTGCCGATAGCAGCGCGTGAAGAAGCGCCAGTCGGCGTCGGTGATCTGCTCGCCGGTGAGCCGCCGGAACGTGACACCGGCATCGCGCACCTTGCGCCGTTCCGCGCGGATGTTCTTGCGCTTCTTCTGCTCGAGCGTGCCGAGGAAGTCGTCGAAGTCGCGATAGCCGTCGTTGAGCCAGTGGAACTGCACGCCTTCGCGCAGCATCATCCCCATCGACTCGAGCAGCCGCGCTTCGTCGCCGGTCGGGAACAGCACGTGCAGCGACGACACGTCGCTCTGCTCGGCGAACGCCAGCAGCGTGGCCGCGAGCCGGCGGCGTGCGTCGTCGTCGGCGGCGAGCAGGCGCGTGCCCTGCACGGGCGTGAACGGCACCGCGCACAGCAGCTTCGGGTAATAGGGCAGGTCGTTGCGCTGGTACGCGTCGGCCCACGCCCAGTCGAACACGTATTCTCCGTACGAATGCTGTTTCGCGTAGACGGGGGCGGCGGCCGCGAGCCGGCCCGTGCGCGCGTCGGTCAACGTGACGAAGTGCGGCGACCAGCCGGTGTCGTCGACCGCGCAGCGCGCGACGTGCAGCGCGTCGAGGAATTCGTGGCGCAGGAACGGCGTCGGCTGCGCGTCGCGCTCGAGCAGCGCGTTCCATTCGTCGGCCGGCACCTCCGCGGGGGACGACAGGATGCCCGTGCGATAATCGATGCGTTCGTGTTTCAAGCGTGAATCCGTACTGTTGGATGCCGCCGGATGCGTGCCGCCGTGGCCCGCGTCCGGGACGATTTCGTCAGCCGTTCAGGGCGCGCCACCGGGCTGCGCCAATCCCGTCATGAAGACCCGACTCGCTCTCGCCCAGATCAACGTCACCGTCGGCGATTTCGCCGGCAACGTCGCGCGGATCGTCGCTGCCGCCCGCGCCGCGCACAACGATGGTGCGCACCTGATGATCGCGCCCGAACTCGCGCTGTCCGGCTACCCGCCGGAAGACCTGCTGCTGCGGCCCGCGTTCTACACGGCGGCGGCCGCCGCGCTCGACACGCTCGCCGATGCGCTGCGCGCGTTCGACGGGCTCGCGGTGCTGGTCGGCCATCCGTTGCGGAGCGCAGGCGGCGATGCGTCGGGCGGCGATCCGCACGCGCCAGCCGTCGATGGTAATGCAAACCGCCCGATCGAGCGCGGCGTGCCGCCGACCGACACCTACAACGCGGTGTCGCTGATCGTCGGCGGCGAGATCGTCGGTACGTACCGCAAGCAGGATCTGCCGAACGCAGACGTGTTCGACGAGAAGCGCTACTTCGCGACGGACACCGAGCCGCTCGTGTTCGAGCTCAACGGCGTCAGATACGGCGTGATCATCTGCGAGGACGCCTGGCATGCGTCGGCCGCACAGATCGCGAAGGCTGCGGGCGCGCAGGTGCTGCTGATCCCGAACGGTTCCCCGTACCACATGAACAAGGAAGCGCTGCGCATCGACATCCTGCGCGCGCGGATCCGCGAAACCGGGCTGCCGATGGTGTACGTGAACCTCGTCGGCGGCCAGGACGAGCTCGTGTTCGACGGCGGCTCGTTCGTGCTCGACGCGCAGGGCACGCTCGTCGCGAAGATGCCGCAGTTCGACGAAGGGCACGCGATCGTCGAATTCGACGGGCCGCGCCCGCTGCCCGGCGCGATCGCGCCCGAGCTGCCGGTCGACGCGCAGGTCTATCGCGCGCTCGTGACCGGCGTGCGCGACTACATCGGCAAGAATGGTTTTCCCGGTGTGCTGATCGGGCTGTCGGGCGGCGTCGATTCGGCGCTGGTGCTCGCGGTCGCCTGCGACGCGCTGGGGCCCGAGCGCGTGCGCGCGGTGATGATGCCGTCGCGCTACACGGCCGACATCTCGACCACCGACGCGGCGGAGATGGCGCGGCGCGTCGGCGTGCGTTACGACGAGATCGCGATCGCACCGATGTTCGACGCGTTCCGTGCGGCGCTCGCGGGCGAATTCGCGGGCCGCGCGGAGGACGCGACGGAAGAGAACATCCAGGCGCGCATCCGCGGCACGCTGCTGATGGCGCTGTCGAACAAGTTCGGCTCGATCGTGTTGACGACCGGCAACAAGAGCGAGATGGCGGTCGGCTACTGCACGCTGTACGGCGACATGGCCGGCGGCTTCGCGGTGATCAAGGACATCGCGAAAACGCTGGTCTACCGGCTGTGCCGCTATCGCAACGCAACGACAGACTACGAACTGCGCGACGTGATTCCCGAGCGGATCCTGACGCGCGCGCCGTCGGCCGAGCTGCGCGAGAACCAGACGGACCAGGACAGCCTGCCGCCGTACGACGTGCTCGACGCGATCATGCGGATGTACATGGAGGAGGACCGGCCGCTTGCGGAGATCGTCGCGGCCGGCTATGCGGAGGCCGACGTCGCGCGCGTGACGCGGCTCATCAAGATCAACGAATACAAGCGCCGCCAGGCGCCGATCGGTATTCGCGTCACGCATCGCGCATTCGGGCGCGACTGGCGCTATCCGATCACGTCACGCTTTACCGAACGTCTCGACTGAGCCGTGCTGGGCCGTACGCGGCCGGCCGGCTTACAATCGGGATCGCGATTTTGCATCCAAACGAGCATTGAGGGACAACCATCATGAAACGCATCACCGCCATCATCAAGCCGTTCAAGCTGGACGAAGTCCGCGAAGCGCTCGCCGAAGTGGGCCTCACCGGCCTGACCGTGACGGAAGTGAAAGGCTTTGGCCGCCAGAAAGGGCACACCGAGCTGTATCGCGGCGCCGAATACGTGGTCGACTTCCTGCCGAAGATGAAGATCGAGGTGGTCGTCGCGGAAGCGCAGGTCGACCAGGTGATCGATGCGGTGATCGGCGCGGCGCGCACGGGCAAGATCGGCGACGGCAAGATCTTCGTGTCGGACGTCGAGCGCGTGATCCGCATCCGCACCGGCGAAGAGAACGAAGCGGCGGTCTGAGCGCCGCATCGGGCCGTGGATCGCTCGATCCCGGCTCGCCAATAAAAAACGGTGCGGATACCCGGGTGGGTACCGCACCGATACGCGCCTCTCGCAGCAGCGTGGAAAGTGTTGTCGAATCGTTCTCTGGACGGCGCCTGATCAGAACAGGTGCTGGATGCCGGCGTAGACGCCGGTCTGGCTGCCGCCCGGATGCGGGTTGCCCGTCGAGACGGCCGTGCCGGCGCCGTTCGCGTTCAGGCCGAAGTTGGCCGTCGAGCTGTTGCGCACCGTCGCGACCTGCACGTCGAACAGCGTGCGCTTCGAAATGTTGTACGAGCCGCCGACCGTGTAGATGTTCGCGTTGCCGCCGCCGTGGTTGGCGTTCACGTGGTACACGGCCGCGATCAGCGCTGCCGCCGGCGTTGCCTGCCACGTCACGCCACCCCAGACCTGCTGGGTGCCGGTGATGCCGTTGTTCGCGGGCACGATGCCGGTGCCGTCCGCGCGCGATACCTGGTATGCCGCCTGCAGCTTGAACTGGCCGAGGAACACGTTCGCACCTGCGAAATATTCACGCGAGTAGGTGAATACGTCGGAGAAGCGGCCGTTGCTGTCGCGCGCTTCGTCGTAGATGCCGCGCAACTGGAACAGCGAGTTGGTGTAGGTGACCTGAGCGCCCATTGCACGGCCCGGCGAGCCGGTCGTCGTGTTGCCGTTGAAGCTGGTGGAGTTCGAGAACGAGAACTGGCCGTAGAAGTCGAAGCCGTAGAACTGCGGCGACTGGTACGACACGTTGTTGCTGGTCTTGTTCCAGTTGCGGCCGCGCACGAGCGATGCCGACGACCAGCTCGACTGGCCCAGCGGATCGAAGTCCCACACGCCGTTGGCGATCGCGAGTTCGCGACCCAGCAGCAGCGTACCGTAGCGGTCGTTCGAAATACCGACGGTCGCGAAACGATCCCAGATCGAGCCGCTGAAGCCGCCCGTCATCGTGTTGAACGCGCCTTCGAGGTGGAACAGGACCTTGTTGCCGCCACCGATGTCCTCGCTGCCCTTCAAGCCCCACAGGCTCGTGCCCCAGTCGCCGCTTTCCGCGCGCACTTGGTGGCCGTTTTGCAGGCCGTTCAAGTACTCGATGCCGGCATCCAGACGGCCATACAGCGTGACGCTGCTCTGCGCGTGCGCCGTAACCACCCCAGCAGCCATCAGCGCGGCCGCGACCAAAGCTTTCTTCATCATCTCCTCCATACCCTGTCAAAAAGTCAACCCAGACTGCACGAGATGCCCGGAGCAGCGAGCGCCGGGCAAAAGCGAAAAGCGGGATAACCAGGGAGACCTCGTGCAGGGCCGGTAAGCGCGGCACGCGGGCAAGCGGACGGAAAACCGTTGAGCGGTCCCGCGCGGCCGGGTCGGCTTGCGGGGTCTCCTTGTTGTGTCGTGAAGCTAAACTACATTTCACGAACTTCGTTTTGCTACTTTGGTTACTAATTTAGCAAAAATACAATTTTGTGGCGACGGAAATCGTTGTTTGACTAACACGTGTCGCCAATTTGCCATGCAACACGGTGCGCGGCGGGCATCGCGGAGCCTGTCGACTACCGGAAAACCCTTGTCCGGCAAGGCAGACATGGATTCCGCGGCGATGGGTCAAGGATTGCCACTATTGACGTTGCCGGAGCGCGAGCGTAAGCACGGAAGCGACAAAATTGGTAAGTATTTCGTAATAAGTAGGCGGTGGCCTGCTGCCGCCGGCGTGATGCCGGAAACGGTTGGGCGGCAGGATGGCAGCGCCCGTCGTACAAGCGTTTCCGACTCAACCTTGCTCGGGCCGTGCGGCGAGCAATTGCGCGCGAAGCCATCGGTGCGCGTCGCTGCGCGCGTGCTTCGCGTGCGAGTAGACCTTCACCGTGTAGCGCGGGATCCCGAACGGCGCGGGGAAGATGCGGATCGGCGCCGCGTGGCGCAGCGCCTGCGCGGCACGGTTCGGCACCGTCATCAGGAGTGCCGATTCCGCGATCACGAACGGTGCGGCCAGCACGCTCGGCAACTGCACGGCGACCTGCCGTGCGAGGCCGAGCCGGTCGAGCACGTAGTCGATGACGCCGCGCGACTCGTTCCACGGCGTGACGACCACGTGGCGTGCCGCGAGGTACTGGTCGAGCGTCAGGCGCCGGTGGATGTCGGGATGCGTGGCGCTCGCGATCACGACGTAGTCGTCCGAGAACCAGTCGAAATCCTCGATACCCGGCGCGTCGGCGGCCGACTCCTCGTGATAGCCGAGCGCGAAGTCGATCCTGCCGGCCGCGAGTTCGTCGATCGAAATCTTGCGGTCGGAGTGGACGACGCGGATCCGCAGCCGCGGCGCGACCTGCTCGATGCGCGCGAGCAACGCCGGCAGCACGGCGAATGCCATGTAGTCGCTCGCGGCGAATACGAACGTGCGGTCACTTTGCGCGGGATCGAAGCGGCGTGCGCGGGCGAGCTCCCTCGACATCGTGTCGAGCGCATCGCCGGCCCAGGTGGCGATGTCGTCGGCGCGCACGGTCGGCTGCATCTCGTTGCCGAGCCGCACGAACAGCGCATCGCCGATCGCGTCGCGCAGCCGGGCGAGCGCGTGGCTCAGCGCGGACGGGCTCATCGCCAGCTCGTGCGCGGCCGCGGCGACCGACCGGTGGCGGTACAGCGCGTCGAACGCGAGCAGCAGGTTCAGGTCGAGACGGCGCAGGTCAGGATGCATCATGTTCATGTCTGGATGAAGAAACTGCACTTCCTGCAGTTGAGCCGTGAACGTAGCATGTCGATCTGTCCGACGCCAGGCGCGCTTGCGCGGGTGCCGCATTCCGTTTTCAGTCCGGGCCGAAGGAGGGCTCCCCACCGTGCAAATCGACATTCGTTCCGCCACCGTCGCCGACGTGCCGCAAATCCTGCGTTTCATCACCGAGCTGGCCATCTACGAGAAGGCGGAGCATGAAGTGGTCGCGACGCCCGCGTCGCTCGAGCGCAGCCTGTTCGGCGAAGGGTCGCCCGCGCGCGCGCTGATTTGCGAGGTCGACGGCGAACCGGCCGGCTTCGCCGTGTATTTCTTCTCGTATTCGACCTGGCTCGCCCGGCAGGGGCTCTATCTCGAGGATCTGTACGTGTCGCCGCGCTTTCGCGGCGCGGGTGCCGGGCTGCGGCTGCTGAAGGCGCTGGCGCGCATCGCCGTGGACACCGGATGCGGGCGCTTCGAATGGAGTGTGCTCGACTGGAACGAGCCGGCGATCCGTTTCTACGAGAGCGTCGGTGCCGCGCCGCAGAGCGAATGGGTGCGTTACTGGCTCGCGGGCGATGAACTGCGCGCGTTCGCCGACAGCGAACCGGTGAGCGCCGCGTAAACGTAAAACGGGCGCCGCGCGGCGAACCGCGGGCGCCCGTTCGCGTGTCGCGCGCGTTACTTGAGGCTACCCGACAGGAACCCGCGCAGGCGTTCGCTCTTCGGGTTGCCGAACACCTCGGACGGCACGCCTTCTTCCTCGACGCGCCCCTGGTGCAGGAACATCACGTGATTCGACACGTTGCGCGCGAAGCCCATCTCGTGCGTGACGACGATCATCGTGCGGCCTTCCTCGGCCAGCTTCTGCATCACCTTCAGCACTTCTCCGACCAGTTCCGGGTCGAGTGCCGACGTGGGCTCGTCGAACAGCATGACGTCCGGATGCATCGCCAGCGCGCGCGCGATCGCGACACGCTGCTGCTGCCCGCCCGACAGGTGCGACGGATACTGCTTCTCGACGCGCGGCGCGAGGCCGACCTTTTCGAGATACTCGCGCGCACGGTCTTCGGCTTCCTTCTTCGGGATGCCGAGCACGTTGACGGGCGCTTCCATCACGTTCTCGATCACGTTCATGTGCGACCAGAGATTGAAATGCTGGAACACCATCGACAGCTTGGTGCGCACGCGCTGCAGCTGCTTCGAATCGGCCGCGCGCAGCGCGCCCGTCTTGTCCGGCGTGGTGCGCACTTCCTCGCCGTCGACGATGATGCGGCCCGCGTTCGGCTGCTCGAGGAAGTTGATACAGCGCAGCATCGTGCTCTTGCCGGAACCGGACGAGCCGATCAC
Organism: Burkholderia sp. AU33545; assembly: GCF_020419685.1. NCBI lineage: Bacteria > Pseudomonadati > Pseudomonadota > Betaproteobacteria > Burkholderiales > Burkholderiaceae > Burkholderia > Burkholderia sp. AU33545. The sequence goes on from NZ_JAIZRQ010000006.1 coordinate 382,262, forward strand.
GCTGATCACGTCGCCCGAGTTCGCTTTCAGCGACACGCCCTTGAGCACCTCGTTGTCGCCGTACCGCTTGTGCAGATCGTCGACGAAAAGCTTCTGAGTCTGGGAATTCATCAATAGTCCTGCGAAAACTTACTTGCCTTGCGGGCGCAGATACGCGAGCCAGCGACGCTCGGCCTGGCGGAACAGCCACACGAGCGTGAACGAGATCACGAGATAGAGCAGGGCGGCGATGCCGAACGCATGGAACGACATGTAGGTCGCCGAGTTCACGTCGCGCGCGATCTTCAGGATGTCCGGCACGGTCGCGGTGAACGCGACGGTGGTCGCGTGCAGCATCAGGATCACTTCGTTGCTGTACAGCGGCAGCGCGCGGCGCAGCGCCGACGGCAGGATCACGCGGCGATACATCGTGAACGGCGTCATCCCGTATGCGCGCGCGGCTTCGATCTCGCCGTATGACGTCGCCTTGATCGCGCCCGCGAAGATCTCGGTGGTGTACGCGCAGGTGTTCAGCGTGAACGCGAGCAGCGTGCAGTGCATCCCGTCGCGGAAGAATGCGTCGAGTAGCGGCGTGCCGCGCACGACCTGCAGGCTGTAGAGGCCGGTGTAGCAGAGCAGCAATTGCACGTACAGCGGTGTGCCGCGGAACACGTACGTATAGAGCCACACGGCGCCCGACAGCCACTTCCTTTTCGACACGCGGGCCACCGCGAGCGGCACCGACAGGCAGAAGCCGAGGCCGATCGACACGACCAGCAGCCACAGCGTGATCGCGACGCCGGTGATCCGGAAGCCGTCGGTGTAGAGGTAGTTGCGCCAGTATTCTTGGATGAGTTCGATCATAGGTCAGCCTTGCGGACACCGGTCGAGTAGCGCTTTTCGAGCCACATCAGCACGAAGTTCGAGATCGTCGTGATGGCGAGGTAGACCGCTCCCGCGATCAGCGTGAAGAAGAAGAACCGCAGCGTGCCCTTGCCGGCGTCCTGTGACGCCTTCACGACGTCCGCGAGGCCGATGATCGAAACCAGTGCGGTCGACTTCACGAGCACCTGCCAGTTGTTGCCGATGCCCGGCAGCGCGAAGCGCATCATCTGCGGGAACATGATCCGCGTGAACACCTGCCAGTTGGTCATTCCGTACGCGCTGCCGGCCTCGAGCTGGCCGCGCGGCACCGACAGGAACGCCCCGCGGAAGGTCTCGGTGAAGTACGCGCCGTAGATGAAGCCGAGCACGAGCACGCCGGCGAGGAACGGGTCGATGTCGATCTGGTCCCAGCCGAGTGCATCGGTCGCCATGTTCAGCCAGATCTGCAGGCTGTAGAACAGCAGCAGCATCAGCACGAGGTCGGGCACGCCGCGGATCAGCGTGGTGTAGACGGTGCCGGCGCCGTGCGTGAAGCGGTTGCGCGACAGCTTCGCGCCCGCGCCGAGCAGGCCCAGCAGGAACGAGAGCGCGAGCGAAAGCACCGCCAGTTTGACGGTTTGCCAGGTGCCTGCGAGGATCAGCGGGCCGTAGCCTTGTAGAAACATATGTGGTCCCTGGTGTGGTCCCGGACGGCGCACGCGGTGCGCCGCGAAAGACGCGCCCGCCAAGCTGCGCGGAACGCCCCGTGCATATCATGTCCGTCCGCCCCCGGCAACGGTGCCGGGCCAGCCCGTCGCGGGGAGCGGCGGGCGAGGCGCGGGCGGCGCGTGGTTGACTGCCTGTACTGCCGGACGCGGGGCGCCCCCGCATCCGCTTCCCGTCATTGTCGGTGCTCAGCGAGCCGAGTAGACGCTGAACGAGAAATACTTGCGCGACAGTCGGTCGTACGTGCCGTCCTTGTGCATGTCGGCCAGCGCCTTGTTGATCTTGAGCTTCAGGTCCGTGTCTTCCTTGCGCAGGCCGATCGCGGTGCCGTCGCCGATCGTCTTCGGATCCTTCACTTCCGGACCGGCGAACGCGAAGCCCTTGCCGCGCGGCGTGCGCAGGAAGCCGTAGTCGGCCTGCAGTTCATCCTGCAGCGTCGCGTCGAGGCGGCCCGAGCCGAGATCGGCATAGACCTGGTCCTGGTTCTGGTAAGGAATGATCGTCACGCCTTGCGGTTCCCAGTACGCCTTCGCGTAGGATTCCTGCGTCGAACCTTGCTCGACGCCGACGTGCTTGCCCTTGAGCGACGCGACCGTCGGCAGCAGCGGCGAGCCGGCCTTCGCGATCATCCGCGCGGGTGCGTCGTACACCTTGTCGGAGAAGTCAATCTGCTCGCGACGCTTGTCCGTGACGGTCAGCGACGACACGATGACGTCGTACTTCTTCGCCTTCAGCGCGGGGATGATCCCGTCGAGATCTTGCGCGACCCACACGCACTTCACGTTGATGCGCTTGCAGATTTCCTTGGTGAGATCGACGTCGAAACCGACGATCTCGCCGCTCGGCGCGGTCGACTCGAACGGCGGGTAGCTGGCGTCGACACCGATCCGCACGGTCTTCCACTCTTTCGCGAAGGCGCTGCCCGCCACGAGGGCGAGGGCGGCGCACAGGGCGGCCTTCTTCATTTCCATCCTTTTGTCGCTCACTTCCGGGAGGGCGCTCGCGGCCGGTCGGGCCGGGCGCCGCGGCGTATTCTAGACGGCCAAAATTCGTGTTTCGGCGCGCTGGCAACGGCGCTCGCCGGACGGGCGAACGCCAAAAGGGCGGTATTTTACCCGAACGCGATACCCGGAAAACGGCAATCCGGCGTGACCGATGGATTCTTCGATCCGCTCGTTGCGGCAATCGTGGTATTCGCAACGAGCATTGCGTCGATTGGTTTCGTGAGTGCAACGATGCGGTGCGCGGACGGCGGATTGTGGCGCGCTTGGCGCGCCCCTACAGTGCAGGTAAACCCGAAGAAAGAATGTCTGCCCTGCCGGAGTGCCCGCCCCATGTTCCAGATCCGCCGCGCCGCCGACCGCTGCCACACGCGCCAAGGCTGGCTCGAGTCGAGTCACAGCTTCCCGCTTGTCGGCCACGCCGAGGCCGCACATCCGCCGTTCGGCGCGCTGCGCGTGCTGAGCGAGGACCGGATCGCGCCGACGCGCGGCTTCGGGATGCAGCCGCGCCGCGACCTCGAAATCGTCACCTACGTGCTGGACGGCGCGCTCGCGCATCGCGACAGCCTTGGCAACGGGGCCATCGTGCGGGCCGGCGGCATCCAGCGGATGAGCGCCGGCACGGGGCTCATGCACAGTGAAACCAATGCGTCGCGCGACCGGGTGCTGCATCTGCTGCAGATCTGGCTGCAGCCGGCCGAGCGCGGTGGGCGGCCCGGTTACGCTCAGCGGCGTTTCGCCGACGACGAGAAGCGCGGCCGCCTGCGGCTCGTCGCGTCTGCGGACGGCGACGACGGCGCGCTGTCGATCGGTGCGGATGCGCGGATCTTCGTGGGGCTGCTTGACGGCGACGAGGAGGTGGCAATCGGCGTGCCGGCCGGACGCGGCACTTATGTGCACGTGGCGCGCGGCGACGTGGAAGTCAACGGCCACGCGCTGGCCGCGGGCGACGGCGCGCGGATCGCCGGGGTGGACGCGGTCGCGTTCGCACGCGGCCGGGCGGCCGAGGTGCTGCTGTTCGACGTCGCCTGAAACGAAACAGGGGACGCGGGCCGAGTACCCGCGTCCCCTGCGATGCCGCCCGGGGAGGCGGCGCGCCGGCTTACTGCGCCGGCGCCGACGCGGCCTTGGCCGCGCGGTGCTGCTGCCAGCGTTCCTTCATCGTCTCGTGACGCTGCTCCATCCGCGCGAACTGCTGCTTCAGCGCGGTGCTGACCGTCGTTTTCTGCTGGTCGTTCAGTCCGTTGTAGAACGCGAGCCAGGCGGCCGAACTCTGCTCGCGCAGCTGCGCATTCTGCTGCTCGGCCTGCTGGCGGGCGGCGTGCATCGCGTTCAGGTCGAGGATCGGCTGATTCTGCTGCGCCTTGAATTGCTCGCGCATCTGCTCGTGGCTCTTGCGCATCGCCTCATGGTTCTGCTTCATCGTGTTGACGGCCGTCTGCCATTGCTGCTCCTGCGATGCGTTGAGCTTCAGCTGATCGTGCAGCTTCATGATCACGCCGAACGGGCCGCCGTCATGGCCGCCGTGCATCTGATGCATGCCGGGGCCGCCCGGCGGCGGCATGTCGGTGGGCTGCGCGGCACGCGCGGTGCCGAATGCGAGAGCGAGCACGGTGGCGGCCGCAATGGCCACGCGGGAAGTGTTCTTATACATTTCAGAAACTCCTGTATCCAAAGGGTCCGGCGATGCGGTGCGCGGGTGACGCGTGTGCCGCATCCGGTAAGACGCAGGTTAGCGGCGCGTGCCCCGGCGGGTGTTACGTGGGGTGGCTGCCGGGTTACGGTGCATTACAGTTCCCTTGCGTCGTAACCCGCAGTAACCCTTTCGTTCCTTTGAACCGTTCTTCGACTCCGCGCTCGCGCGGTAAACTTCGAGCCATGACTACCCAGATCCTCATCGTCGACGACGACCAAGAACTCCGTGACCTGCTGCGCGACTATCTCGTGCGCCAGGGGATGGAAGTGTCCGTGCTGCACGACGCGGCGACGCTCGAGAAGCGTCTCGAGCGCGAGCGGCCCGACCTGATCGTGCTGGACCTGATGATGCCCGGCGTGGACGGCCTGACCGCGCTGCGCCAACTGCGCGCGGCCGGCGACGACATCCCCGTAATCATGCTGACGGCGCGCGCGGACGACGTCGACCGCATCGTCGGGCTCGAACTCGGCGCGGACGACTACCTCGGCAAGCCGTTCAACCCGCGCGAGCTGCTCGCGCGCGTCCAGGCCGTGCTGCGCCGCCGCCGGGCGACGCCGTCGGCGGCGGCGCCCGAGCAGCGCGAGCCGTTCGCGTTCGGCCGCTTCGTGCTCGACTTCCAGGGGCGCACGCTGTCGGTCGACGGCAAGCCGGCGACGCTGTCGAGCAGCGAATTCGCGCTGCTGAAGATCTTCGTGAACCACTCGCTGCGCACGCTCACGCGCGAGCGGTTGCTCGAGCTGCTGCACGGGCCCGAGTACGACGGCACCGACCGCGGCATCGACGTCCAGGTGTGGCGCCTGCGCCGCATCCTGGAAACGGATCCGTCGACGCCGCGCTTCATCCAGACGGTCCGCGGGCGCGGCTACGTGTTCGTGCCCGACGGCGAGGCCCATGCGCAAACCCATTGATTCACTGTTCGGACGGCTGGCGCTGCTGGTCGTCGGCGTGCTGCTCCTGTCGCACTTCGCGTGGTTCTTCGCGATGCGCCTCGAGCGCAGCCAGATGCAGACGCGTTACGCGGTCGAGGAGGCCGCCTTCCTCGTCGACGCCGTGCGCCAGCACGTCGAGCGCACGCCCGACCAGCCGCTGCCGTCACGGGTGCGGCTGGTGTCGCCGGACAGTCCCGACGTGCCGACGAGCGCAGGCTCGAACCTGCCGGCGCCGCTCAAGCGTTTCCGCGACGACGTGAGCGAGCGCATGCCGGCCGGCACCCGGGTCGAGATCGGCGCGCCGGGCCATCCGCCGGTGCTGTGGGTCAAGGAACCGACCGATCGCAACTGGATCGTGGTGCCGGTGCAGCCGCTGCGCCCGCCGCGCTCGCTCGACCGGATGCTGCTGTGGCTCGGCACGATCTTCTCGGCAGGCGTGATCGCCGCGCTGTTCGCGGCCTGGCAACTGCAGCAGCCGCTGCGCTCGCTGGCGCGCGCGGTCGCGCGCTTCGGCCGCGGCCAGCCGGTGCCGCCGCTGCGCGAGCGCGGCCCGCGCGAGCTGCGCCAGCTCACGCACGGCTTCAACCAGATGGTGGAACAGGTGTCGCAGGCCGAGAGCGATCGCGCGGTGATGCTGGCCGGCGTCGCGCACGACCTGCGCACGCCGCTCGCGCGGATGCGCCTGCGCGCGGAAATGATGGACGACGCGCGGCTGCGCGACGGTGTGGTGCGCGATGTCGACTCGATGTCGCACATCGTCGACCAGTTCCTCGTGTTCGCGCACGGCGGGGCGGACCGCAGCGAGCCCGTGCCGGTCGACCAGACCTGCGAGCGGATCGCGCGCAGCTATCGCGCGGTCGCACCGAACGCGCCGGCGGTCCAGACGCATCTGGCCGCCGACGAAGGTTTCCGCCTGCCGACCGCGACGCTCGACCGGATCCTCTCGAACCTGCTGGACAATGCGCATGCGTACGGCGCGCCACCCGTGCTCGTCGAGACGGCGCGTACGCCGACGGGTTACGTGCTGTCGGTCAGCGACAGCGGCGGCGGGATCGCGCCGCGCGACCTCGCGGCCGCGACGCGGCCGTTCGTGCGGCTCGACCCGGCGCGCGGCGGCAATGGCCACAGCGGGCTCGGGCTCGCGATCGTCGAGCGGCTGGTGCTGAGGCTGGGCGGGGCGTGCGAGATCGGCAATCGTCCCGAGGGCGGCCTGCGCGTGGCGATGACGTTCCCGTTCGACGCGGTGCCGAAGGACGAACTGCACGCCCAGGCCGCATAAGCGGCGGATGCGGCGCCTGCCGGGCAGGTGCCGCGTGGCCTCATTCGCCGAACAGCGTGCCGAGCGTCTCGGCGGCGTTGCTGTCGATGGTGTTGTAGGTCACGCTCGTGGCCTCGAAGATATAGACGGTCGTGTAGCGGCCAAGGCGCTCCAGAATCTCCTCCTGCAGCGATTCCGGCACGATGTTCATGTTCAGGTACCATGCCGTCGACGACAGCCGCGTCTGGAACGACCCATACTCCTGCATCAGCTCGTAGAACGCATCGGCATCCTGATCGCGGCAGACGATCACCAAGTTTCCTGCCATTCCCTTCCTCCCGCTGGTCGGTCGATCCCTGGCGGCTGTGGTCAACACCGACGCCAGGGGCTAGCCCCGATCATACCTGCTTCGCCGCAATCGTCCGCTGACGTCCGGCATGGTTTGCGTCCGCGTGCGGTTGGCGGGTTCCCGGCCGGCCCAGATCACGGCATAATTCGGGGCCTGCATGCCGGCCGGAGGACCGCGGTCGGGCTGCTCCGTATCCCACGCTTGTTGTTCGCCCGCGTGCCGGGCACGATCCGTGCGCCGTTCGCGCGTCGCGCGGCCCCGCGCCGGCCCCGGACGGTTGAACCTGAAATACAGGTTGGTGTAGTGTCGTGCCGTCGCGGCCCGACTCGCCGCGCCGGGAGCGCAGCCTGCACGCACGGCGCCTCGCGCCGGCGTCAGATCGTGAATCAATCGAGTTACCGCGTCGAATTACCGCGCCCGTGCGCTTTGCCATGAATCAACATCGTCTGCCGGCTTCGTTCGGCCTTACCGGGGAGGGCGCCTGATGGACGTCGGATTCTTCAATCCGAACCGGACCGCCAACGCGTCCGCGTGGCGCGTTCTGCCGAACCGGTGGGACTTCATCGCGTTCCCGCTGATCATCTGCCTGATCGCGATGGCGGTCGTCGGCTTTCATGAAACGATGGCGCCGATCGGGACCCTTCAGACCCAGAAGATCTCGCTCGATCCGTCGAACCTGCCCGAATACGCGTTGCGCACCACGCTGCGGATGCTCGCCGCGATGGTCGCGTCGCTCGCGTTCACGCTCATCTACGGCACGCTCGCCGCGAAAAGCCGCCGCGCCGGCATGGTGCTGATCCCGATCCTCGACATCCTGCAGTCGGTGCCGGTGCTCGGCTTCATCTCGTTTACGGTGACGTTCTTCCTCGCGCTGTTCCCGAGCCGCGTGCTCGGCGCCGAACTGGCCGCGATCTTCGCGATCTTCACGAGCCAGGCGTGGAACATGACGTTCAGCTTCTACCAGTCGCTGCGCACGGTGCCGCGCGATCTGGACGAAGTGTCGCGCGGCTTCCACCTGACGTCGTGGCAGCGCTTCTGGAAGCTCGAGGTGCCGTTCTCGATGCCGGGGCTGATCTGGAACATGATGATGTCGATGTCGGGCGGCTGGTTCTTCGTCGTCGCATCGGAGGCCATCACCGTCGGCAACCAGACCATCACGCTGCCCGGGATCGGCGCATATCTCGCCCAGGCGATCTCGGACAAGAACCTCGGTGCGATCGGCTGGGTGATCCTGACGATGACGGTGGTGATCCTGGCCTATGACCAGTTCCTGTTCCGCCCCCTGATCGCGTGGGCCGACAAGTTCCGGATGGAGAACACCGCGTCGGGCGACGCACCGCAATCCTGGCTGCTCGACCTCGTGCGCCGTACGCGCCTGATCCATCAGCTGCTCGTGCCGGCCGGCTGGTTCTTCGCGAAGGCAGCGCGGATTCCGCTGCGTCTGCCGCTGTCGGGCGCGATGCGCTTCACGCTGCCCAAAGTCGAGAAGAAGGCATCGCGCACGGTCGACATCGCGTGGGCGGCGTTCTTGCTGCTCGGCACGGCCTATATCGTGTGGCGTGTCGTCAGCTTCGTGTCGACCGGCGTGACGATGGCCGAAGTCGGCCACGTGATCATGCTCGGGCTCATCACACTGCTGCGCGTAGTCGTGCTGATTTCGATCGCGTCCGTGATCTGGGTACCTGTCGGCGTATGGGTCGGGCTGCGCCCGAAACTCGCCGAGAAGCTGCAGCCGCTCGCGCAGTTCCTCGCCGCGTTCCCGGCGAACCTGCTGTTCCCGGTGTTCGTGATCGTGATCGCGCGCTTCCATCTGAACGCCGATATCTGGCTGTCGCCGCTGATCGTGCTCGGCACGCAGTGGTATATCCTGTTCAACGTCATCGCGGGCGCGACGTCCTATCCGAACGACTATCGCGAAGCCGCGACGAACTTCCGGATCCGCGGCTGGCAGTGGTGGCGCCAGGCGATCCTGCCCGGCATCTTTCCGTATTACGTGACCGGCGCGATCACCGCATCGGGCGGCGCGTGGAACGCGAGCATCGTGTCGGAAGCGGTGCAGTGGGGCACGACCAGGATCGAGGCGCACGGCCTCGGCGCATATATCGCGCAGACCACCGCCGCCGGCGACTTTCCGAAGATCATTCTGGGCATCGCCGTGATGTCACTGTTCGTTACCCTGTTCAACCGCCTGCTGTGGCGCCCGCTGTATGCCTTCGCCGAAGCGAAGCTGCGGCTCGACTGAGACCGATTGAGAGCGAAACGCGATGCACAATCCGAATGCCATAAACGCCCCCGTCCAGACGTCCCAGCCGCCGCGCCTCGGTGAGGAAATCCTGCGTGTGGATCACGTCTGCCGCGGCTTCAACAAGACGCAGGGCGAACTGCTCGTGCTCGACGACGCGAACCTGTCGCTGCGCGAAGGCGAGATCGTCGGGCTGCTCGGCCGCTCCGGCTCGGGCAAGTCCACGCTGCTGCGGATCATCGCGGGGCTGATCGAGCCGACCGGCGGTGAAGTGACCTACCTCGGCAAGCCGCTGACCGGCCCGGCCGAAGGCGTCGCAATGGTGTTCCAGACCTTCGCGCTGTTCCCGTGGCTCACCGTGCTGCAGAACGTGGAAGCCGGGCTGGAAGCGCTCGGCGTCGGCGCACGCGAGCGGCGCGAACGCGCGCTCGCCGCGATCGACCTGATCGGTCTCGACGGCTTCGAGAACGCCTACCCGCGTGAGCTGTCGGGCGGCATGCGTCAGCGCGTGGGCTTCGCGCGTGCGCTCGTGGTCGACCCGACGATCCTGCTGATGGACGAGCCGTTCTCGGCGCTCGACGTACTGACGGCCGAAACGCTGCGTACCGACCTGCTCGACCTGTGGACGCAAGGCCGGATGCCGATCAAGTCGGTGCTGATCGTCACGCACAACATCGAGGAAGCGGTGTTCATGTGCGACCGCATTCTCGTGCTGTCGTCGAACCCGGGTCGTGTGATCGCCGAGATCAAGGTGCCGTTCAAGCATCCGCGCAACCGCCTCGACCCGGCTTTCCGCAAGCTCGTCGACGACATCTACGCGAAGATGACCGCGCGCCAGACCGGCGAGGCGACGAAGAAGGGGCTCGAGCTCGGCAGCTGGCTGCCGCAGGTGTCGACCAACCTGATGGCCGGCCTGATCGAGACGCTCGCGATGGCGCCGTACCACGGCCGCGCCGACATGCCGGAAATCGCACGTACGCTGCATCTGGAGGTCGACGACCTGTTCCCGATCGCTGAAGTGCTGCAGTACCTCGGCTTCGCCGACGTGCGGGAAGGGGACGTGTTCCTGACGCCGCCGGGGCGCGTGTTCGCGGAATTCGGCACGCAGGAGCGCAAGCTGATGTTCGCCGATCATCTGCTGAAGCACGTGCCGCTCGCCGCGCGGATCAAGAAGGTGTTGAACGAGCGCCCCGGCCATCGCGCGCCGCGCGTGCGTTTCGAGCAGGAACTGGAGGATTTCCTGTCGGACGGCGCGGCCGAGGAAACCCTCGACGCGGTGATCGACTGGGGCCGTTACGGCGAGATCTTCTCGTACAACGACCAGACCGAAATCTTCAGTCTCGAGGACGTCGAGTCCTGATGCGGTCGGGGCGATTCCGGTGCATCCACCGGAATCGTCCGGATGCTAGCTGCGGCGGGATTCGGCCGCAGCGGGCCAAGAGCCTGCGGCTCGATCCTGGCGTCCGCAACGGGCGCCGGGTCATGGATCACCTGATTGTCGGATCGTGGCCCTGCGGGGGCGCTGCGGATGGCATTCGCCGAGGATGTCGCGCCCGGTTCCATTCTTCGACGGCAACGCTTCGTTCACTTCCGACGCCGTCCTTCCTTTCACCACGCGTTGAATGCCTACCGCATCGGTGCGGCGCGCGATCGCACCCGTCCACCAGCAATAAGTATCGGGGATCGATCTGCTGATCGATCGGACTGCTTTCGGCGCCGAATATCGAATGCTGACAAGTGGTTATGAATTTCCCTACAGTTTGATATATTTGGCGCCACCAAGGCGGCTGAGAGCGCCTTGGTGGTGCGATGGCGACCGGATTGCGGCGGGTTCGCCCGACAAAAAGAACGAGGTTAACGATGAGTTTCGCAGCAAACGGAAACCCCGACGGGATGGGAGGGGGCGGTGCGGCTTTGGTCGGCGGTTTGAGCAACCTGGGTTCGCTTGCCGGCATGGCGGGCCAACTGGGGGCGCTGACCGGCATGCCAGGCGCGGGGCTGCTGGGCGGTGCCGCGAGCGCGGTGCAACTGGCGCAAACCGGCCTATCGCTGATGGGCAAGGCCCCGGAGTCGATCGCCGAGGCCATCAACAGCCTGACGGGTGCGCTTCCGCGCCTGACCCAGGACAATCGCTTCATCACGATCGAAACGCCACTCGGCCCGGACGTGCTGCTGGTCAGCGCGGCGATCATCGACGAACACGTCAATCAGTTAACCGAAACACATCTCGACCTGCTTTCCCATCGCAACAATATCGAACCGCAGGAAATCGTCGGGCAGCGGGTCAAGATCACGCTCGAGCCCCAGAGCCGCGATTTCAGTCTGACGAGGGTCGTGACGTCGGCGGCGGATACCGAGACGAAGCGATATTTCGACGGTTACGTTGCGTCGTTCGGCCGCGTCGGGAAATCGGGTTCGGTGACCCGCTACGAAATGTCGGTCGTGCCGTGGTTCTGGTTTCTCACCCGCTCGACCGATTGCCGAATCTTCCAGAACCAGACGCCGCAGGACATCCTGAGCGACATTTTCCGCGAGATGGGTTTTTCGGATTTCGAGTTCGCGATGCAGGGCGAACGTCCGAAGCTCGAATACATCGTCATGTACGACGAGTCGTACTACAGTTTCTGCTCGCGCCTAATGGAGCAGGAAGGGCTGATCTGGACGATCCGTTACGAAAAGGACAAGCACATCCTCGTGATCGGCGACACCAACGCGGTGTTCCAGCCGATTCCGAACCTGAAGACCATTCCGTACGAAGCCAACAGCGCGGCCAGCGAGCAGAACGGCATCGATCGATGGGACGAGGCATTCAGTTTCCGGGTCGGCAAGATCACGTACCGGGATTTCAACTACAACCAGCCGTCGTCGCAACTGATGCATGTCGAGGTGCCGACCGTCAATCTGAAGCACCCGAACATCCAGACGACGGAGCGTTACCAGTTCCATTCGCTGTATGACCACGGCGACGACGGGCAGCGTTACGCGTGCTACGCGATGGAAGCGGAAGAAGCGCTCGCGCATCGTTTCAACGGCGCCGGTCACGCGCACGGGATGACGACGAGCGGGCGCTTCACGCTGGTCAACCACGGCACGTCCGCCTATAACAACAAGGATTTCGTGATTCTTCGCGTTCGTCACCAGGTCGCGAACGACTATACCCAGCAGACCTCCAAACTGCCGTACCACAACACGTTTACGTGCCTGCCGATCGACATTCCGTTCAGGCCGGAGCGGCGTACGCCCAAGCCACACATGCAGGGCACGCAATCCGCGATCGTGGTCGGGCCGAAGGGCGAGGAAATTCACACCGACGGCAGCCGGGTCAAGCTCCATTTCCTGTGGGACCGGCGCGGCAAGCTGGACGGTTCCGATTCGATGTGGGTGCGCGTATCGCAACCATGGGCAGGCAAGGGATGGGGTGGCTCGGCGATTCCGCGGATCGGCCAGGAGGTGCTCGTCTCGTTCAATCAGGGCGATCCGGACAACCCCATCGTCGTCGGCCGTGTGTTCAACGGCGATTCGGGCAACCCGTATCACGGCAGCGGCGGCCAAACGATGGGGATGCGCAGTCAGACGCACAAGGGCGAGGGCTTCAACGAACTGCGATTCTCGGACGTGAATGGCGCCCAGGAGGTCTTTCTGCATGCGCAGAAGGACATGAAGACGATCGTCAAGGACAGCGAGTCTCACACGGTCGAATCCGGTGCGCGGAACGTGTCGGTGCTCAAAGGCGACGAGAGCAAGCATGTCGCAGAAGGCAGCCTGTCGGAAAAGATCGCGAAAGCGCGCTTCACGACGGCCAACACCGTTGGCGTGCAAGCGCTGGCTGGCGACGCCGGACCCGGCAAGCAGAGCTATCAGGCGACGGACGAGATCGAGCATCGGGTCGGCGCGAGCATCGTGACGCTGAAGCCGGACAGCATCAAGTTGTCCCACGGCGCATCGAGCATCCTGATCAATCAGAGCGGCATTTTCCTCGATGGTCCGGTGATCCATCTGAACCAGGGGCTTTTCGTCACGCCCGAGCAGGCGATGGCGATCGAGTGGGCGAATCAGCAGGCCGTCATCGCCGCGGGTCTCGCGTCTGCCGATCCGAAGGTGCAGGCCGCGGCACGCAAGCTTCAGGCGACGGTGAAGGCGCAGCAACTGGCCAAGCTGGCGGAAGCGGTGTACACGCCGGGTACGGCGCCGCCGGGATGGAAGAACGTGTCGAACGATCCGGAAGCGCTGAAGAAGTTCGGCATGCGGCCGCAAGATCTGAAGATCCCCGGCAGCAATTTCGGCGCGCAGGTCTACGCACCCGATCCCGCGGTGTTCGGCGACAGCATGAAGCCGACGCTGGCATTCAAGGGCACGCAGCCGACGGTCAAGGAGGACTGGTCGAACAACCTCAGCCAGGGGCTGGGCGACAATTCGCCGTACTACGATCGCGCCGTGACCTTAGGCAAGAAGATCTACGGCTCCGGTAATGCGGGCGGCCTCGACCTCACCGGCCATTCGCTCGGCGGCGGGTTGGCGTCGGCTGCATCGCAGGCGAGCGGCGCTGGCGCGACCACCTTCAACGCGGCAGGCCTCAATCCTGAAACGTTGCCGCTGTACGGAGCCACGCCGCGGGCGTCGTCGATCACGAACTATCGCGTCGACGGCGACATCCTGACGGGCTCGCAGGAAGGCGGGCTCGGCCCGATCAGCGATGTGACGTCCCACCTGATGCCCAAGGCCGTCGGCGAGCAGATCACCATTCCGGGCACCAGCGTGACGACGGTCCAGCGGCACATGATGGGGCAGGTGACGAGCGGATTGAATACGACCGTCGCGGAGCAGCAATCGTCGCTGCTCGGTCAACTTCAGGGACATTGATGAAATACAGCAAGGTCATCGCCGCGGGCGCGGTTGTCGCGGTAATCGGTTTGTCGTCGCCGTTCTGGTGGCCGACTCAAGCACAGGAAACAAAAATGGCAGACTTCAAACGTTACCCGCCCGAAGATTTTTTCACGGGACAGCCGCTCGAGCTGGCGCGTGCCATTCGCGACGGGAATCTGGAGCAGGTCAAGGCGCTCGCGCCGCATACCGATCTCGCTGCCCTGGGCAACAGGAAGGCGAGCCTGTTGTCGTTCGCAGTGCAGGAAGCCGTGCCGGTGAAGACGGACGCCGCCAACGTGCGCTTTCAGATCGTCAGCGAACTGGTGCGGGACGGCGCGAAGCCCGAACAACCGTTCGGCGAGAATGATGCGAACGTTGCATATCTGGCCGCGCGGGCCGACACGCCGAACCTGCTCAAAGCGTTGCTCGCCGGCGGCATGAATCCGGATCTCAAGTACGACGGCGATACGCCGCTGCTCTTCGCGACCTGCAAGGACACGCTGTTGCCGCAAATGCGCGTACTGGTCGAGCACAAGGCGAACGTCAATGTGCGGGATTCGATGAAAGAAACCGCGCTTTTTGAAGCGACGCGCCTGCGGCAATGGGACGTCGTCGATTATCTGCTCGCGCACGGCGCCGATCCGTCGGTGAAGAACGACAACGGTCTCGCGTACGCGAAGGTCCTCGGCGACGAACTGCAACAGACGCCGAAAGGTTCGCCGCAGCAGGGCCGCATCGAAGCCATTCACAAGCGTCTGGTCGCGGCTGGCGTGCGGTAACGTTGCCCCGTGACGGTTGCGCCGGCTGCGGCCGTGCAGCCGGCGAACAGTGTCAATCCGGCACCTGCCCCGACGGGCCGGCCGAACCGAGAAGAGCATGTCCGAATATCAGATGAACGATGCCGTCATTCAGTTGCCGGCGCACTTCAAAGACAAGACGATTCACCTGTTTACGGTCGATGAAACGGGTAGCGGTAGTAGCGGATTCACTTTCGTGGTTTCGCGCGCGCCGATGGAGCCGGACGACACGGTCGATACGTTCGTGACGCGGCTGGTCTCGGAGATGCGCAAGTCGCTGCCGCGTTTCGAATTGAAGCATCTGGAAAACCGGGAAATCGACGGCGAAACCGCCCGTGAAATCGATTATCGCTGGGTGTCGGAAGGTGCACCGCTGCATCAGCGCCAGACGGTCGTGATGTCGCCGAAGGCGGGGCACGAACGTGTGGCGATCAGTTTCATCGGCACTTGTCCGAAGTCGTTTACCGAGGACAAGAGCAAGGAATACAAGAGCCTGCTCGCGAGTGTCGTGCTGGCCCGGCCCGATCGGGCGGCCTTCGTGCCGATCGCGCTTGGCCAGGACGAGGCGGGCATCGTGTTCGTGCTGCACGAGCCGAGCGCGACGCTGTACGTGCTCACGGGCATGGCCGAACTGTACCGGCACGACGTCACGGAAATGTTCGACGACACTGCATTCTTCGGCTCGGGTGGCGAACCGCTGGTGCTGCAGCCGGCCCCGGACGGGCAATCGGCGTGGCGCGCGAAGGACGGCCGTCAATTCGCGCTGTGGACGGTGGATTTGCGCGAGCACGCATCGCTGAGCGATCGACTTGACGGTGTGACGGCGGTGAAGGGCATGACCGGCATGCAGAGCGTCGGGGCCGTGCGTGCTTATCTGACCGCGGTTGCGAACGCGGGCTGACGGGGAGCGGGCGTGGATACATTACTCGCGGCTGCGCGGTTGGGCGATCCGATCGCGCATACGGCATCCAAGGGATGGATGATCGCCGGGCTGATCGCGGGTGCAGTAATCGGTGCCGTCGCGGTGGTCGCGACGGGCGGTGCTGCGTTGACGGTCGTCGCTGCAATCGCGGCGGGCGCTGCTGCGGGCGGCGGTCTCGGCGAAGTGCTGGGCACGATGTCATGGGCGCCGCGGCATGTCACCGGAAGTCTCATAAAGGGTTCGCCCAACGTCTTCATCAACAGTCGCGCGGCGATGCGTGCCATCCTGAGCCTGGGCCTGTGCAGCGATCACGCGGGTCCGCCGCAGGTGGTCGCGCAGGGTTCGTCGACGGTCTTCATCAACAGCCAGCCGGCGAGCCGCAAGGAAGACCGGATGATGTGCGGCGCGTTGATCAACGACGGATCGCCGAACGTATTCATCGGCGGCCCGGCGGTCGGGGAGTTCAATCCTGAAATCCCGGCGTGGGTGAACTGGACGATGCTGGCGGTCGGCGTGGCGGCGACCGCCGTGCTCGCCGGGCCGGCGATCGCGATTCTGGGCGCGGCCGGCGGGTTCGTCGGCGGGGAAGTCGGTTCATGGGTCGGCGGCAAGGTGTTTGGAGAAGGGTCGGACGGGCAGAAGTGGTCGATGCTTGGCGGCAGCCTCCTGGGAGGGGCTGGCGCGGCAAAGGGGGCCGGGCTCGTTGGCGGTGCGAAGGGCGCCGGGTCCGTTGCGGGCGAAATCTCTGCCGGGGAAGCCGCCGCCGACGCGCTTGCCGGCACGCTGCCCAAGGCCGGCGCGACGAGTCCTTTCGATTACGTGGTCGATTCGATGCCGGCGGACCTCGTCAGCAATCCAAAGGGTGTCTACGGGTACACGCCAGTGGAAGGATCCGAGTTTGCGGCGCCCAAGTGGCCGGTCGACTGGACGAATGCGGAGCAAGTTGCCAATGCCCGGAACGTGCGGCTCGAATACCATCAGGGCCTGGCCGACGAAAGTGCATGGGTATCCGACATGCGCGCCAGCGGCGCCAGCGAAGAAACGATTGGGCGGCAGATCGTCGACATGCGCAATCAAACCCGGATGTCGAAATACGCCGAGGACAAGCTGCCGATGTTGTATGAGCGCAATATGGCGAAATACGGAAACAAGTATGGCCCGACGTATGAAGCATTGCTTCAGAAATATGGTAGCCCGGAGGGGGTGATCGCCGCGGGGACACGCAGCAACCCTTCAATGGACATTCTTACTGGCATCGCGAAGGTTGGAAAATGATGAAGAACGTGCAACTCGGCGTGATCAATCGCCCGTCGAGCTTCGTTGAGCTGAATGTGGAGACAGGCGTGTTTTCCGCGCTGGTCGGAGACGGTTACGTGGCGCGGGGGAATTACATCTCTGTCGAGGGCCAGGACGTTGCTGTCTTCGCGGCGGATCGGCAGCTTTATCTTCAATGGAACAAAAAACGCTGGAACTTCGCGGATCTCGGACACAACGTCAAGTACGAACACGACTTCCACCGCGGGATGACGACTTTTTCCATTGATGGCGATGCGATTCAGTATCCCGCGTGGTGGGTTGGCGATGACACATTCGATCCGAATCTGCCCGAGCTCGATGAAGACGAGGATCACTTCGCCTATATCGCGAGCTTGGCCAAAAACAAGGAATTGCAGCGATCCTTGATCGATGTCTGGAGCCGCTAGGCACGAGCCCGGCCCATTTTGTGCCGCCCTGGATTACAACCCGGACGATGCGCTGTCCGCGAAGATCGAGGAACGCGTGGCGCAGCTTCGCACGCGTCTGTAACCACGAAAGTATGCAGAACGACACGGACGCCACGCACGATGCGCGGCGCATCGCCCCGTTACTGCAGATTCCCCCAGCGGTCGACGGCCGGTTCGGCCGACGCCCACTTCCAGTGCGTGCCTTGCTGGCACGCATTCGCGAAATACCAGTCGGCCTTGTCGCCGTCCTTCACCGAGAATGCGAATTCCTTGCACAGCGCGAGCGCTGTCGAGTACGCACGCGTGACGCGCACTTCGCCTTCGCCGTTTTCCAGCGGCAGCGTGTTCTTCACCTTCCACGGCTTCACTTCGCCGACGGCCAGGCTGCCTGCCGCCTTCGCGATCGCGTCCTGCTGATTCTGATGGAGTTGCTTCATCGTGCGGTTGACGGCTTCGTCGGTCGCGGCCTGCACGGCAATCCCGACGCCGACGCCGACCGCCGGATTCGCGGTGACGAGGCCCGTCGCCGCGCCGGCGAGCGCGCCGCTCGCCGCGCCGACCGAGCCGCAGCCCGACAGCGCGGCGCTGGCCGCGCACAGGACGCCGATCGCCGCGATACGGATCGCGACGCTCATTGCAGCGCGCCCCAGCGTTCGGTCGCGGGTTCGGCCGACGCCCATTTCCACACGGGGCCGTCGCGGCAGATCGTGGCGACGTAGAACGCCGATTCGGCGGCCTTGTCGGCTTTCGCCGGCGTGTCGACCGCGAACACGATTTCCTTGCAGTCGAGCGGGCCGATGCTGATCATCCGGCTGACCGTCACGCGGCCCTGCTCGTCGTCCTCGATCGGGAACGAATGGTGCGTCGACCACGGCGCGACGCCGCCGACGTCGAGCGGGCCCGCGGCCTTCGCGATCTGTTCCTGCGTGTAGCGGTGCGCAACGCGCTGCGTGTACTGGACACCAGCCCGTGCGCCGGCGACGGCGCCCAGGCCGATGCCCGTCGCGACGGCGGCGTTGTTGGTGACCTTGGAGGCGATCGCGGCGCCCGCGATACCGGCGCCGGCTGTCGCGCCTTCGCTGTACAACGAATTGCAGCCGGACAGCAGTGCGGCCGTGGCGATCGCGGCCAGCATGACGCGCGCCGGCGTGGCCCGGCGCGGCGATTCGAAACGAATGTTCATCCCTGAGTGCAAGTCCTGTCTGGGTGAGCGGCGACGCATGCACGCCTGATGCCGCGTCATTGTTTCGCAATTGTCATAGGAAAACTGCAAAGCTTTGACAAATCGCCGCGCGGCAGGCCGCGTGCGCGCGGGCGGCGTAATTGTCGGATAGATGCTCGACGAAGGGTCGAAACGTTACAAATTGAAGGTAATTGTTACCTTCGTGCACAACGAAGCGACCTAGACTGTTTTGCTATGGAATGTTTCTACGACGGCCTCGCGCCGCGCCGCATATGAGACACCCAGCCATGCGCCGTTCGAAACGGTTATCACCTCGGCCACCCGACGCGGCGGCCGGCCGTCCGGAAGACCGCCCGCGTCCGCGGACCGACGCGCCATCGGCGCCGCCTGCGGGCGCGCCCGACGACACGCCGTCGGACGGCGATCACAACCAGGGCGGCGCTCGCCCGGAAGGGCTCGACTATCAACGCGACCTCGGTCAGGAGCAGGACGCCTGATTTCGTCGTAGCCGCATTCCACCGCCGTATTTCATTGCAATTCTCGGAACTGAATCGCCGCGCGGCCGCCTTCGGGCCGCCGCGCCCGCTTTGGCGCGCGTCGCGCGCCAGCCAATCGAATCGAGGAGGGGAAGTCGCATGAGCAGATTGATCGTGGTATCGAATCGTGTCGCCGCCGGCGAGGACACGCGCCCGAGCGCAGGCGGCCTCGCGGTCGGCGTGATGGACGCGCTGAAGGAAACCGGTGGCGTCTGGTTCGGCTGGAACGGCGAGATCGTCGGTGCGCCCGACGCGGCACCCGCGATCCAGCGGGACGGCAACGTCACGTATGCGACGGTCGGGCTGACCCGGCGCGACTACGATCAGTACTACCGTGGCTTCTCGAACGCGACGCTGTGGCCGGTGTTTCACTACCGCGGCGATCTCGCGCGCTTCGACCGGCAGGAGTACGCGGGCTATCTGCGCGTGAACGCGATGCTCGCGAAGCAGCTTGCCGCGCTGCTGCGGCCCGACGACCTGATCTGGGTGCACGACTATCACCTGCTGCCGTTCGCGCATTGCCTGCGCGAGCTCGGCGTGAAGAACCCGATCGGCTTCTTCCTGCACATTCCGTTTCCGTCGCCCGACATGCTGCGCCTCGTGCCGCCGCACGAGGAACTCGTGAAGTTCATGTGCGCGTACGACATCGCGGGTTTCCAGACCGATGCCGACAAGCAGGCGTTTACCGACTACATCGAGCGGCGCGGCGTCGGCGCGGCGAGCGACGACGGGATGCTGCATGCGCACGGCCGCATCGTGAAGGTCGCCGCCTATCCGATCGGCGTGCATCCGGATGCGATCGCCGAGGCAGCCGTCCAGTACGGCTCGCGCAAGCCGGTGAAGATGCTGAGCGATGCGCTCGCCGGCCGCAAGCTCGTGATGAGCGTCGACCGGCTCGACTATTCGAAGGGGCTCGTCGAACGCTTCCAGTCGTTCGAGCGGATGCTCGCCAACGCGCCGGGCTGGCAGGGGCGCGTGTCGCTCGTGCAGATCGCGCCGCCGACGCGCTCCGACGTGCAGACCTACCAGCGCATTCGCGAAATGCTCGAGGGCGAGGCCGGCCGCATCAACGGCCGCTTCTCGCAGCTCGACTGGACGCCGATCCAGTACCTGAACCGCAAGTACGAGCGCAATCTGCTCATGGCGTTCTTCCGGATGTCGCAGGTCGGCTACGTGACGCCGTTGCGCGACGGGATGAATCTCGTCGCCAAGGAGTACGTCGCATCGCAGGATCCGGCCGATCCGGGCGTGCTCGTGCTGTCGGAGTTCGCGGGCGCGGCGGCCGAGTTGACCGGTGCGCTGCTCGTCAATCCTTACGACCTGTCGCAGATGGCCGACGCGCTCGAGCGCGCGCTGTCGATGCCGCTCGCGGAGCGGCAGGCGCGTCACGAGGAGAACCTCGCGCGGCTGCGCGAGAACAACCTGTCGGTCTGGCGCGATACGTTCGTCGCCGACCTGCGCAGCGTCGCGGCGGCGGCGTCGGTCACGCAGCGCGCGGGCCGGCGAGTCGCGCATGTCTGAGCGCGTGGAGGAGGGCGGCGCGCAGGAGGTGTCCGCCCGCTTCTTCGTCGTCACGGGCGGCCCCGGCTCCGGCAAGAGCACATTGCTCGATGCGCTCGAGCGCAGCGGTTTCGCGCGCTCGCACGAGGCCGGGCGTGGTGTGATCCGCGACCAGATGGCGATTGACGGTCCGGCGCTGCCCTGGCGCGACCGGGCCGCGTTCGCCGAGCTGATGCTGAACTGGGAGATGCGTTCGTACCATCTCGCACGAGGCGCGCGCGGGCCAGTGTTCTTCGACCGCGGCGTGCCGGACGTGATCGGCTACCTGCGCCTGACGGGCCTCGCGGTACCCGCGCATGCGGAGGCCGCGGCGCGGCGCTTCCGTTATCACCGGCGCGTGTTCATTGCGCCGCCGTGGCGCGACATCTACACACAGGATACCGAGCGCCGGCAGGATTTCGCCGAGGCGGTGCGCACCTACGACGCAATGGTCGAGTGCTATACGGCGTATGGGTATCGGCTGATCGAGCTGCCGTGCGTGAGCGTGAAGGCGCGCGTGCGCTTCGTGATGGACGCGCTCGACGCCGCGTGACCGGCGCTCGCTACGCGCGGCGGCGTCAGGTTGCCGCGTCGGGGCGCGGCGACGCGATGCGCAGCATGCTGACCACCGCGGCGAGCGCCGCGAACACCGTGGCGACATAGAGCGCGATCGTCGGCCCGCGGTCGGGCGCCAGCCCGAAAATCAGTGCGACGAGCGCGGCACCGAGCGTCTGGCCCGTCAGGCGTGCCGTGCTCAGCATCCCGCCCGCCCCGCCGCTGCGCTCGCGCGGCGCCGACGACAGCATCGCTCGATTGTTCGGCGACTGGAACAGCCCGAAACCCGCGCCGCACAGCGCCATCCGCCACACGATGTCGACGGTGCCCGGATGCGCGCCGATCGTCGCGAGCGACAGTAGCCCGGCCGCGAACAGCGCAAGTCCGATTCCGCCGAGGATCCCGGCCGAGTAGCGATCCGACAGCACGCCGGCGAGCGGCGCGGCGAATACGATCACGAGCGGCCACGGCGTCATGTAGAGGCCGGTTTCGACTTGCGAGAAACCGAGCGAATGCTGCAGCCAGAACGGCAGCGCGACGAACGCGAGCATCTGCGACGTGAACGATGCAACGGACGTGCAGATCGACAGCGCGAACATCGGGATGCGCATCAGGTCGACCGGCAGCAGCGGCGCCGGCTGCGACAGCTGTCGCTTCACGAAGAAGTAGCCGACGGTGAACGCGATCGCCAGTTCGGCCGCGACGTACGCGTGGCTTTCGCCGTGGCCGAGCCCGTCGACGGCCATGATCAGCAGGCCGAACACGCACGCGTTCATCAGCGCACTCGGGAAGTCGTACGGCGCGTCGTGCAGCGGGTTGGCCGGCAGTGCACGGAGACTGCCGAACACCGCGGCGATGCCGATCGGCACGTTGACCGCGAACAGCCAGGGCCACGACGCGAACGACAGGATCGCCGATGCGACCGTCGGGCCGATCGCCGACGACAGCGCGACCACCATCGCATTGATCGACAGCCCGCGCCCGAGCATCGACGACGGGTAGATCATCCGCACGAGCGCCGCATTCACGCTCATGATGCCGGCCGCACCGAATCCCTGTATCACGCGCATCACGGCGAGCATGGGCAGCGAGCCGGCGAGCGCGCAGCCGAGCGACGCCGCGGTGAAGAGCCCGAGCCCGGCGATGTAGATGCGGCGATAGCCGATGCGTTCGCCGAGCGACGCGAGGGGCAGCAGCGTGATCGTGACCGCGAGCTGGTACGCGTTGACGATCCAGATCGATGCGGCATCGGACGCGTGCAGGTCGCGCGCGATCGTCGGCAGCGCGACGTTCGCGATGGCGCCGTCGAGCACGGCGAGCGTGATGCCCAATGCGACGCAGACGATTGCCCAGTAGCGTTGCGGAAGCGGCAGGCCGGTATCGGCGTTCATGACGGGAGCGAAGGCGTGATTGGCCGCGTACCCGGATGCCGGTTGCGTGCGCAACCATGCTCGCGGGTGGAGGCGGTGGTGAACGGCCCGGTCAGCCTGGCGGCGCTGGAGCGGGACCGGTCGAGTGTATCACCGGGCCGCGTCGAGCGACGCCGCCGCCGGCCGGCGGCCGGTGCGTGCACTCAGCCTTCGAAGTCGAGACCGCCGAGCCGCACGAGCGGGGCGGCCTGCGTGCGCGACGCGAGATCGATGTCGCGCGCGCCCTGCCATGCGCTCAGCTTCCTCGGCAGCGCGCTCAGGTAGTGCTCGAATCGCGCGGGCCCGTCGGGTGCCATCAGTCGTTCGATCTCGTCGGTGTCCCAGGTCAGTTCGAGGTTCAGCGGATGCACGAAGCCGCTCACGTGCTCGTGCGGCGCGCTGCGGATCTGCACGCGCGTCGGTTGCCCGTGCCCGCCGTACGGGACGACGTCGGTCAGCACGTGATCGGCGAAGTAGGCGGCGATCGCCTGCGCAATGCGCGGCGCGAATTCGGTATCGAAACGGCGGGCGGTTTCGGGCTGCATGAAGGCGTCTCCTGTGTGCCGAAAATCGTAGCACGGCCGCGCCGCGTTTCGGTGTGCGTGATACGCGTAATGGCGCGTTACCACTTGCTGCATCTATTACGGCCGCGCGCAGCCACAATGCATCGCATCCAGTACCACTTCGCGTGGGAGTCCATCATGAAAAGAATTGCCGCAGTATGTGTCCTCGCCGGTTCGCTCGCCGTGGCGGGCCCGGCGTCCGCGCATGGTCGCGACGGGGGCGCCGTCATCGGCGCGCTGATCGGCGGCGCGGTGCTCGGCGCGATCGTGACATCGGCGATGAATCCGCCCGTCGCATACCAGGCGCCCGTGTATCAGGCACCGGCCTATCAGCCGCCGACGTACTATCAGGCCCCGGCTTACCAGCAGCCGGCTTATCCGACCTATCAGCAGGCGCAGTACCAGGACGACGGCCAGGACTATTGCTACGACCGCTATCAGCGCCCGTATGTGTGCGGCGCGCCGGTGTCGGGCGGCTATGCGCGGCCGGCCGGCTGGTAAGCGGGCCGGTGATCGGGCTCGTCGCCGCGTGGCCGGTGCCGATTGAGTGAATCGCGGGTATGCAGGAAGACAAAAGGAAAGGCCCTCGCGTGATGCGAGGGCCTTCGTCGTTTCTCGGGCGTCGGGTTTTGGGCGCCAGACGGCGGCCGTGCGAGGCCGTGTGCGGATACAAACGGTTGCAATTGGATCCGCGGGATCAGTGACGATGGCCGCCGTCGCCGCGTCCGCCGCCGCCATCGTTCCAGTCGCCGCGACGTCCGCCGCCGCGTCCCCAGCCGCCATGGTCCCCACGATCGCGATCCCAGCGGCGGTAGTCGCGGTGTCCGCGATCCCAGTCGCGTCCGCCGCCACCACCCCAGATATTGACCGTGCCATAGACGGGGGATGCCCCGTAGGCCGGCCCGTACGCGTAGCCGGGATCGGAATAGTAGGTCTGTCCGTAGCCGTATCCGTATCCGGCGTCCGGACCGACGACGCACCCGGCCAGCAGCGTGGCGACGCCGGCGGCGGCAATGAGCTTCAGCATGATGTTCTCCGTTGGTTCCCCTATAAGTACCGCGCGCGGGGATTGCCGGCTGTTTGCAATTGTGTCGCCAAATTACAGCCTCGTAAGGTCGTGCGACGAAAGTGTTAGCATCGGGGCCTATTTTTGTTTATCAGGAGCACATCGATGAAATTCGCGATCCGGGCCGCCCTGGCCGCCGTTTGCGTGACGACCGCCGCCGCCTGCGCGGCGGGGCCCGCATCGGCGCCCGCCGTGCCGGCCGAATCGATCAAGATGTTCCCGCAGCCGGCGGCTGGCCAGCAGCGCGCGGTGATCGCGCTGCCCGCGCTCGAGAACGAAGGCGATGCGCGCGTCGAGCTGATGATCGGCAAGATGCTGCAGACCGACTGCAACCAGCAATGGTTCGGCGGCGAGTTGACCGCAGAGGACGTGAAGGGCTGGGGCTATACGTACTACCGGCTGACCGACGTGAAGGGGCCGGCATCGACGCTGATGGCCTGCCCGGGCCAGGCGCCGCAGCAGCGCTTCGTGCAAGTGCGCGGTGACGGCCAGCTGCTGCGCTACAACAGCCGCCTGCCGCTCGTCGTGTACGTGCCGGACGGTTTCGACGTGCGCTACCGCGTGTGGCATGCGTCGAAGGACGTGCAGCACGCCGTCACGCAGTAACGCACCGACCGGCGCGGTCATGCGGGGCGCTTGCCGCTGCGCGGCCACCCGGTCTTGCGGGCTTCTCTCCGGAGCCCGTCACTATCCGCCGCTCGCATCCGCGAGCGCCGGCCATGCGGCCAGCGCGGTTCGCGCGACCGCCTCCACATCGCGACGGCTCGCGCCGTAGCGCGTCTGAATCGCCATCCCCTGTTGGACCGTCACGGAGTAGCGCGCGATCGCATCGAAGTTCGCGTGCGCGGAGAGCTCGCCGGTTACCACGCCTTCGCCAAGCCGCGCGCGTAATGCGGCGACCGTCTGCTTGCGCATCGCGATCAGCGTGTGCCGTACCGCACCGCTGGACGCAAGGGCTTGCGCACGATCTCGGCGTGTGCGGCATCACGGTCAATCTCGTGCATTCGGGGGGCGACCGATACCGACATGAATCCGGCCGACGGTGAGCATGCCGCCGCACAACGTTCGCGGATGGCGGTTCCGCAGTACGGCGAGGCCGAGGATGAGGCGGCGCTCGTCGCGCTCGTCGTCGGGCTGGAAGGGCAGGTCGATCAACGGGACGGGGTTGGAGACCGACGGCGGCGTGAATGTGTAAGGGGCGATGGCCGGTGCGACCCGATCGGACGGAGTGACGTTGACTACGGGCAGCCGAGCTGCCGATGCTCGACCTCCAGATCGGCTCGTTTGTCGTAAGCACGCAGCTCGTTGCGCGGCTTGCCGTCCGGGCCGACGCCGCGCACGACCTTGTGGCCGCGGTCCGGCGCATGTTTGACGGCATCGATGCCGGCGGCCAGTTCGCTGCAGCGAGCAACGGTCGACGCGCGTTCCGGGCGGCGTGTTGCCGCATCCGCGACGTTGGCGACGCCCGGGCTGACGTATCGCTGCTTCGGCGTCGCCAAGCCGGTCGTCCTTGCGACATCGGCGGCATTCGCCGTGCAGATCAGCGCCGACGACATGGCCAGGGCCGCGAGTGTTTGAGTCATGGTCGAGGTCCGGGTGCGGATGAAGGTTCGGGATTCTACGTAATCTACGGTACATGTCGATTGCGCCAGGTCCGGGTGCGATCGCATGTCGCATGTCGTCGTGATGGCGCGGCGATGAATGGAAGAGGATAACGAACTATTTTACAGGTGAAATGAGGAATTCATTTACAAAGTGATCAAGCGTACTTACGATGACGCCAATTTGGGCTAGCGGAACTTCGTATGCGTACAGTCGATCGGGCGACGTTTGCCGCGCTCTGCCTTTGTCTTGCCGCATGTGGCGGCGGTGACGACAACGCTGCCGCAGGCGCGCAGACCGTTGCGGGCACATCGACATCGTCCGGCGCACCTGCCGGTGCTGCATCCGGCGCAGCGGCTTCATCGACGAGTTCCGGCAGCCCGGCGTCGACCGCCGGGGCGACCGGTACGGCGTCCGGTGCGACGCTTCTGCCTTCCAATGGCACCAAACCCGTTCTCGTCGCCGATGTGACGGTTTTCCCGGCCAGCGACGGCAGCGACCAGGCCGACGCGTTGCAGAAAGCATTCGACAGCCTGCGTGCCGGCCAACGCCTGGTCATCGCACCGGGACGCTACGTCGTCGGGCATTCGCTTGCCGTGACGGTGCCCCAGGCGGTGATTTCCGGATACGGCGCGACGCTGGCCGCCACGAATCCGGCCGACCAGACGATCGTGATGAGCGGCGCCGGTTCGACGCTCGTCGGCGTGACGCTGGCCGGCACCGGCACGACGCGCCTCACGACGCCCGAGTCGACGAAAGTCGAGGTGACGGGCTCGGACGTTCAGGTGCTCGGCGTGACGATCCGGGGCGGCGCGAGCGCCGGGATCTTCGTGTTCGGCGGCAACGGTATCGCGATCGTGGGCAATACCGTTCAGGCGACGCTGGCCGACGGCATCCATACGACTTACGGTTCGACCAACGTGCTGGTGCAGAACAATACGGTGGCCGGCACCGGTGACGATCTGATCGCCGTGGTCAGCTATCTCGGCGACGGCCGCCTGAGCAACAACGTGCTGATCGACCATAACGCGGTGTCGGGCAACGCGTGGGGGCGCGGCATCACCGTCGTCGGCGGGCAGGCGGTAACGATCTCGAACAATACGGTCGACGGCGTCGAGAAGGCGGCGGGAATTCTGGTCGCACAGGAGGACAGCTGGAAAACCTATGGGTCTTCGAACGTCGTCATTACGGGCAATACCGTGACCAACATCCAGAACGCGAACGTGAACAACGGGCTGCAGCCGACGCAGCAGGGCGCGATCGAGCTGGATACATGGTCGGGAACCGTGTCGGATGTCACCGTGGCGGACAACCGCGTGTCGGGCTCCGGCTATGCGGGTTTCCGGGCGTACGGGAACGTGTGTTCGTTCAGTGTGACGGGCAACACGTTCTCGTCGATTGCCGGCTTGCCGGTCTGGCTGTTGACGAATGGTTGCGCGGCGAACCAGATCGTCGTCGATGCGAATCGGCTCGGGGACGGCAGTCTGCTGGCGCTGCCGGCCGGGGCGTCGCCGGCGGGGACGTTTACCGTGACGGGCGCGAATGCGAGTCTGATGCCGCAGGTCAGGACCGGATTGATGCAGTGACGGGGCGGTGAGGCTGCAAGGCGGGTGGGTGTTGTGTGGCAAAGCCCGAACGTAGGTGGTCGCGGCCGAACAGGGGAGCAGGCGCGAACTTGCACGAATCAGCGCCCGGATGCAGCAAATGCGGGCGATGCGGGTTTCAGGTACGACTCGACCGCCCGAACGCGTTCTTGGTATGGATACATGGACTGTGGCCGCATACACTTCGGTCCGGCCATTCTTCTGGATCGTAAACCACTCGCGCGCGACAGCCTCACACGTCGATGCGGGCTCGATCGCTCGGGTGTGTTTCGCTTCTCGCTTCTGCTCATACGGACCTCTTCGGTTGCCGTAAATTATGGCTCGAAGATGTCTACGGAAGGCTGGCCGGTCCAAGTTGCGCCGGCAGTTCCGGCAATGGCGGGGCGGTACTCATCGAATTTATTCCTCGCTCTAGTTACAGCCCCAGGCACTGCAATTCCTACTGAACGCGTTTCCGTTTGAATCGGTTCCATACACGGAGCGATTACCGTTGCCGTAGTTGGTGATGGTCTGGTTCCACATGTTGCCGTTGGCCGCTGTTCCATTGATGTAAGTGGAATTGCCGATCGTCCGGGCACTCTCGCTCCAGTTGCTCCCCGTATTGGCGTTGTAGCCGTTCACGGTCGTTGAGTTACCCATGCGGCTGACGGAGTAGGAGTTCCCGCTGTTGTCGTTGCAAGTTTGAAATGCTGCAGTGCCAAAGCACGCGGCACAAGCAGTGTTCGAGACGATGACGAGAGCTAAAGCGGCGATCTTCATGGCGAAATCCCCGACGTGTGTGGACTTCTAGGAGCAGTTCCTAAAGAGGATAGGGGGTGCTCATTGGTACTACAAGGGCAGATCTTTAACCCGGGTTTTGAACGCACGACGTCGGGACTTCGCCGTGCGAAAGCTAAAAGAAAGAAATTCGCTTGTCCGTCGGCATTGTCTGCCGATGATGTCAATGGCTTTAGCTGAGTGCAATGACACCCAATT
The DNA here is from genome assembly GCF_020419685.1 of Burkholderia sp. AU33545. Classification (NCBI taxonomy): domain Bacteria; kingdom Pseudomonadati; phylum Pseudomonadota; class Betaproteobacteria; order Burkholderiales; family Burkholderiaceae; genus Burkholderia; species Burkholderia sp. AU33545. Next base: position 410,644 of record NZ_JAIZRQ010000006.1, read on the forward strand.
ACATCGCCGACCCCGACGCTTTCTTCGGCGACTTCACTTTATGTCGGGAAGCGCAAACGCTTTCGAGCATGGCTTCACCTAGCGTATCTGGAACGACATCGGAATACATTGCCTTAGCTGGCGGCGTGGACCAAGACCAAACCACCTTACCACTCCCGTTGTGGTCGTCGTAATAGACGGTTTGCGCTGCAGCGGACGTTCGCTGTTCGCAGTCAAAAAGCACTAGTGCTTTGTCGGACACATATCGGGTGCCAGCATACGAGCCGGGTACATCCAGCGAGTACATGTTGTCTTGCAGAAACCAGGCTTTCGCATGACTGCCTGAGAATGCCATGCTCACAGCGTCAAGCGAGACCGTCGCGGTTCCATCCGAGGAGCGTCCTATTTCAATCCAATTGGACGCAATCGCGTTGAATGCGGTGGCGAGAGATATGCAGGCAACAGCGCTTCGCAGTTGTTCGGTCTTCATCATTCACCCCGCACCCCGTTGTTTATCCGAACGATAGACCAATTCACCCGGTTTCGGAATGCCAGCGCGTATAACGCCACCGGCGCGGGCATTGTCATTGTCCAGCGTCGCGAAGGCTCACGGCTGAAGGTCGCATGTGCTTGAAGTGACTCGCTATTTTGCGAAATCGTCAGCAACCTTGACCTGAGGCGGAATTTTGTGACCAATCAGGCAGTGAGTCTCGCGTCGATGTGAGCGGTACCTGCTTCGCTATTGGATGTGCCGCCGTGCGCGTCATAGACTTCGCCTGTGCCCAAGTAGTCACCGGCGCGCATGATGTCTGCTCGTGCAACCGCGTGGTCGACGATCTCGACGGGAAACAGATCAGGAAAGGGGAGCATACCCATGTCGCGTAGACAGAACGTCGCCTGTCCGCTGCCGTGACGGAATCTCGATATCATCCCGCTACAGGAATCGGACTCAAATTCCGGAGAATCCGCGAGCCGCGGAAGCTATGGCCGCCTGCCCCGGCGAGAACCCGCTGAGGCTTCGCTTAGCGAGCTAACGACACTATGAACAAATCACAAGATATCGAGAACGCGGACTCTGGGCCGTCATCAGGTGCGATCAAGCTCGCAATCGCAACCTTCGTCGGGCTGTGGCTTCCGTGGATCGGCTTTGCATACTGGTATGTCGAGGTCGGCGGATTTCATAGCGGAATCTTTGCAGCCGGCACGATGAGCTTCCTTGTATTTACCGCTGCTACGTGGGTCGCGACACCCCTGTTTACATTGATCTATGTGGTGTATGCGAATCGCTCAGAGCTTCGCAAGACATACGACCAAGTCATGTTCGCCATTCAGTGTTTGATTCTTCTTGGAATGTGGGCGGCTGTGATAGCCCCATTCGCCGGACACTAGATCGGAACGTACGGGGCTACGGCTAACGCTACGAATGAGAGAGGCCCACGGCCCTCGCTGCGGGACGGGTACCCTTGGGTCCGAGGCCTGCAGCTAGACCACGTAGTGAATCTTCCCCGCATGCGGAGCCCCAGCGGCCGCGAGCAGCGGTTTTATATCGCCGGGGATGCGGCGGCGGAAGTACAGCAGCGAACTGTTCGACTTCTGCCCGACGTATTTGAGCTTAACGGACACGAGTGAGGAGAGATGCAGCAGGGCCATTGGAGTACCGCATGTGGTAACCGTTGTGGTACCCACACACGACCCTGAGATCCCTGTCAGTCAAGCCAGTCAAGGCTTTGGGGGTGATGATCTGGTCCCCCCGACAGGAATCGAACCTGTATCTAGCGCTTAGGAGGCGCTTGTTCTATCCATTGAACTACGGGGAGAGCCATGTCCGCAGTTTCGCGTACGGAAGACGCGAACGGGACGGCGATGTGGACAGCGCGCAGAGTATAGCAAACGCGCGGCGCATCGGCGGACGGAATGCGTGCCGATGCGCGCCGCGCGCGCTCGATCGTGTCCGGAAGCCCGAATCAGAAATCGACGACGACGAAATCTTCCTTGCCCACGTCGCACAGCGGGCAGCGCCAGTCGGCGGGAATGTCGGCGAAACGGGTGCCGGCGGGGATGCCCTCGTCGGGCAGGCCTTCCGCTTCGTTGTAGACCCACCCGCAAATCAGGCAGACCCAGCTCTGGTATTCGGTTACTTCGCTCATGTGGTGCTCGGAATGATGAAGATCTGTGATGCCGCCCGCCGTGTTGCCGGCGGACGAAAGGCGCAATGGTACCGGAATTTCGCCGAACGCCTCCGCAACGTCGTTTTAAACGTGCGCATCGCGAACAATTTCCATCATCGCGCGGGCCGGGCACGCAGTGTATGCTTCGTGAGCCTTTCAATCTGAAGGAGAAAACGATGCTCAACAAGAAGTGGATCGCAGGTGCGGTATGTGTCGCGGCATTGGCCGTGTCGACGCTCGCGCGTGCCGAGGCGCGCGTGTTCTTCGTCGAGCCGAAGGATGGCGCGACGGTGTCGAGCCCCGTGCACGTGAAGTTCGGCCTCGAAGGCATGGGGCTCAAGCCGGCCGGCGACATGACGCCGGACACGGGCCACCATCACCTGCTGATCGACGGCCAGCCGGTGCCGAAGGGCGACGTGATCCCCGCGACAGACCATTCGCTGCACTTCGGCAAGGGCCAGACCGAAACCGATGTGAAGCTGCCGCCCGGCCAGCACACGCTGACGCTGCAGCTCGGCGACGGCGCGCACCGTTCGTACGGTCCCGAGCTGAGCTCGACGATCTCGGTCAACGTAAAGTAATCGCATCTTCCGCATGCGGGCACCCGGCCGGGAAGGTGCGGCCGGATGCCCGCCACGGCACGAAATGAACCGCGCACCGGCCTAGTCCGTCCGGCCATCGCGGCGCAGGCGTCCGCCACCGGTACAATGGGCGCTTCCGATTTCTCTCTTCGCCGCCTCCCCATGTCGCTTTATTCCATTACCGGCGCGCAACTCGCGTTCGGTCACGTCGCGTTGCTCGATCACGCGGATTTCTCGCTGGAGGCCGGCGAGCGCGTCGGCCTGATCGGTCGCAACGGCGCGGGCAAGTCGTCGCTGCTGAAGATCGTCGCCGGGCTGGCGAAGCCCGACGACGGGCTCATTACGCGCCAGCAGGAGCTTGTGACCGTCTACGTGCCGCAGGAGCCCGAATTCGAACCGGGCGCGACCGTGTTCGAGGCCGTCGCCTCGGGGCTCACGCACACGCGCGAAGTGCTCGAAGAATACGATTCGATCGCGCACCGCCTTGCGGAGACGCCCGAAGGCGCCGAGCACGACGCGTTGCTCGCGCGGATGAACGCGCTGCAGTCGTCACTCGATGCGCACGATGCTTGGAATTGGCGTACGCGCGTATCGATGACGCTCGCGCAGATCGGCCTGACGGACGGCGATGCGCAGGTCGACGCGCTGTCGGGCGGGATGCAGAAGCGTGTCGCGCTGGCGCGCGCGCTCGTGGTGCAGCCCGACGTGCTGCTGCTCGACGAACCGACCAACCACCTCGACTTCGACGGCATCCGCTGGCTGGAAGAACTGCTCGTCGCGCAGCGCGCGGGCCTGCTGTTCATCACCCACGATCGCGCGTTCCTCGACCGCGTCGCGACGCGCATCGTCGAGCTCGATCGCGGCCGGCTGCTGTCGTATCCGGGCAATTTCTCCGCGTACCAGACGCGCAAGGCGCAGCAGCTCGAAGTCGAGCGCGTGGAAAACGAGAAGTTCGACAAGCTGCTCGCGCAGGAAGAAGTTTGGATCCGCAAGGGCGTCGAGGCGCGCCGCACGCGCAGCGTCGGCCGCATCGCGCGGCTCGAGCAGATGCGCAACGAGCGCGCGGAGCGCCGCAATTCGCAGGGCAATGTGAAGCTCGACGTCGCGCAGGGCGAGAAGTCGGGCAAGATCGTCGCGGAGCTGACGGACGTGACGAAGCGCTACGGCGGCCGCGCGGTCGTCGAGCGCTTCTCGACGACGGTCATGCGCGGCGACAAGATCGGCTTCGTCGGCCCGAACGGCGCGGGCAAGACCACGCTGCTCAAGCTGATTCTCGGCGAGCTGAAGCCCGACGAAGGCACGGTGCGCACCGGCACGAACCTGCAGGTCGCGTACTTCGACCAGATGCGCGCGCAGCTCGACCAGGAAAAGAGCCTGGCCGACACGATCAGCCCCGGAAGCGAATGGGTCGAGATCGGCGGCGTGCGCAAGCACGTGATGAGCTATCTCGGCGACTTCCTGTTCGCGCCTGAGCGCGCACGCTCGCCGGTGAAGTCGCTGTCGGGCGGCGAGCGCAACCGGCTGCTGCTCGCGCGCTTGTTCGCGCGTCCGGCCAACGTACTGGTGCTCGACGAACCGACCAACGACCTCGACATCCCGACGCTCGAACTGCTCGAAGAGCTGCTGGCCGACTACGACGGCACGGTGCTGCTCGTCAGCCACGATCGCGCATTCCTCGACAACGTCGTGACGTCGGTGATCGCGGCCGAGGGCGACGGCAAGTGGCGCGAATACGTCGGCGGCTTCACCGACTGGCAGATCCAGAGCGAGCGTTCGCAGCAGCTCGCGCAGCAGGAGGCGGCGAAGCGCGCGGTGAAGGAAGCGGCGCCGGTCAAGGAAGACGCGGCGAAAAGCGCGGCCGGCCGCAACGCACAGCGCACGGTGAAGCTGTCGTTCAACGAGCAGCGCGAACTCGATGGGCTGCCGGAGAAGATCGCGGCGCTCGAGGAAGAACAGAAGACGATCAATGCGCAGCTCGAGGATGGTTCGATCTTCGCGAAGGATCCGCAGGAAGGCACGCGCCTGACCGAACGGTTCGCGGCGATCGACGACGAGCTCCTCGCCGCGCTCGAGCGGTGGGAGACGCTCGAGGCAAAGCGCAAGCCGGTCTGACGCCCCGTGCGCCGTGTGAGTGATCTTGCTACGGCGCGCCACGCGGAACCAGTAAAATACCGCGCGTCCCGGGCAGCGCAGCGAATGCCGCGCGCCCGCTTTCGGAGCAGTCCAAGCACACCGTTGTTTCGATTCGCTTTTTTACGGAACTCAACGTTTTGTCCACGACGTTGTCCACACGAAGTGTGGACAACGTCCCGATGAATGACGAAATTCAGCGCCTATGTCAACGAAGAAGCCCAGCGCGGCCTATAGCGAAGCATCGATCAAGGTGCTCAAGGGCCTTGAGCCGGTCAAGCAGCGGCCCGGCATGTACACCCGTACCGAAAATCCGCTGCACATCATTCAGGAAGTCATCGACAATGCGTCCGACGAGGCGCTCGGCGGCTACGGCAAGCAGATCACGGTCACGCTGCATGCCGACCAGTCGGTGTCGGTCGAGGACGACGGCCGCGGCATCCCGTTCGGGATGCACCCCGAAGAGGGTGTGCCGGTCGTCGAGATCGTATTTACGCGCCTGCACGCGGGCGGCAAGTTCGACAAGGCTGCAGGCGGCGCGTACACGTTCTCGGGTGGCCTGCACGGCGTCGGCGTGTCGGTGACGAACGCACTCGCGACGCGTCTCGACGTGACGGTCTGGCGCGACGGCAAGATCGCCGAGCTCGGCTTCGCCGAAGGCGACGTCGTGAAGCCGCTCGCGACGCAAGGCGCGGGCCGCGGCGAGAAGAAGTCCGGCACGCGCGTGCGGGTCTGGCCGAATCCGAAGTACTTCGATTCGCCGAACCTGCCGCTTGGCGAGCTGCAGCGTCTGCTGCGCTCGAAGGCCGTACTGCTGCCGGGCGTCGAGGTGGTGCTCGTCAACGAGAAGACCGGCGAACGCCAGGCGTGGAAGTACGAGGACGGCCTGCGCGGCTACCTGCTCGACGAGATGAACGGCAGCGAGCTGCTGATCCCACTGTTCGAAGGCGAGCGCTTCGCCGATGCGCGTTCGACCGACGAGACCTTCGCCGAAGGGGAAGGCGCGTCGTGGGTCGTCGCATGGAGCGAGGAAGGATCGCTCGTGCGCGAGTCGTACGTGAACCTGATCCCGACGCCGGCCGGCGGCACGCACGAGTCGGGCTTGCGTGACGGTCTCTACCAGGCGGTCAAGAGCTTCGTCGAACTGCACAACCTGCAGCCGAAGGGCGTGAAGTTGCTCGCGGAAGACGTGTTCGCGCGCGTGTCGTTCGTGCTGTCCGCGAAGGTGCTCGATCCGCAGTTCCAGGGGCAGATCAAGGAACGCCTGAACAGCCGCGACGCGGTGAAGCTCGTGTCGTCGTTCTCGCGTCCGGCGCTCGAACTGTGGCTGAACCAGCACGTCGAGCACGGCAAGAAGCTCGCCGAACTGGTGATCAAGCAGGCGCAGGCGCGCACACGTGCGGGCCAGAAGGTCGAGAAGCGCAAGAGCTCGGGCGTCGCGGTGCTGCCGGGCAAGCTGACTGATTGCGAGACGGAAGATATCGCGCGCAACGAGTTGTTTCTCGTCGAGGGCGACTCGGCGGGCGGTTCCGCAAAGATGGGCCGCGACAAGGAATACCAGGCGATCCTGCCGCTGCGCGGCAAAGTGCTGAACACGTGGGAAACCGAGCGTGATCGCCTGTTCGCGAACAACGAGGTTCACGACATCTCGGTCGCGATCGGCGTCGATCCGCACAGCCCCGACGACACCGTCGACCTGTCGAATCTGCGCTACGGCAAGATCTGCATCCTGTCGGACGCGGACGTCGACGGCTCGCACATCCAGGTGCTGCTGCTCACGCTGTTCTTCAAGCATTTCCCGCAACTGATCGAGCGCGGTCACGTGCATGTCGCGCGGCCGCCGCTGTTCCGCGTCGATGCGCCCGCGCGCGGCAAGAAGCCCGCGCAGAAGCTCTATGCGCTCGACGAAGGCGAACTCGAGGCGACCCTCGACAAGCTGCGCAAGGACGGCGTGCGCGAAACGCAGTGGAGCATCAGCCGCTTCAAGGGTCTCGGCGAAATGAGCGCGGAGCAGTTGTGGGACACGACGATGAACCCCGACACGCGCCGCCTGATGCCGGTGAAGCTCGGCGAACTCGACTACGAGGCGACCGTCGCGCGCATGACCATGCTGATGGGCAAGGGCGAGGCAGCCGCGCGACGCGGCTGGCTCGAGGAAAAGGGCAACGACGTCGAAGCGGACATCTAAACCCGCGCGGCCGGGCATGACGCCCGGCCCGGCCTCACGCCACTTACGAATACGGAATTCAGATGGACGACAATACTTCCGATCTCTTCGCCGGGTCCGATGCACCGGACGCCGAAGCGCTGACGCTCGGCAACTACGCGGAGCAGGCGTACCTCAGCTACGCGGTCAGCGTCGTGAAGAGCCGCGCGCTGCCCGACGTGTGCGACGGCCAGAAGCCGGTGCAGCGCCGGATCCTGTTCGCGATGAACGAAATGGGCCTCGGCCCGGACGCGAAGCCGGTGAAGTCGGCGCGCGTGGTGGGCGACGTGCTCGGTAAATACCACCCGCACGGCGACCAGTCGGCATACGATGCGCTCGTGCGTCTCGCGCAGGATTTCTCGCTGCGCTATCCGCTGATCGACGGGCAGGGCAACTTCGGCTCGCGCGACGGCGACGGCGCGGCAGCGATGCGATACACCGAGGCGAGGCTCACGCCGATCTCGAAGCTGCTGCTCGACGAGATCGACCAGGGCACGGTCGACTTCATGCCGAACTACGACGGCTCGTTCGAGGAACCGAAGACGCTGCCGAGCCGCATGCCGTTCGTGCTGCTGAACGGCGCATCGGGCATCGCGGTGGGTCTCGCGACCGAGATTCCGTCCCACAACCTGCGCGAGGTCGCGGCGGCGGCGGTGGCGTTGATCCGCAATCCGAAGCTCACGCACGCGGAGCTGATGAACCTGATCCCCGGCCCGGACTTCCCGGGCGGCGGCCAGATCATCTCGAGCGACACGGAGATCGCGGCGGCCTATGAAACCGGCCGCGGCAGCCTGAAGGTACGCGCGCGCTGGAAGATCGAGGATCTCGCGCGCGGCCAGTGGCAGCTCGTCGTCACCGAGCTGCCGCCGAACACGTCGGGCCAGAAGGTGCTCGAGGAAATCGAGGAGCTCACCAACCCGAAGCTCAAGCTCGGCAAGAAGACGCTCACGCCCGAGCAGCTCAACACCAAGAAGGCGATGCTCGACCTGCTCGACGCGGTGCGCGACGAGTCGGGCAAGGAAGCGGCGGTGCGGCTCGTGTTCGAGCCGAAGTCGCGCACGATCGACCAGACCGAATTCGTGAACACGCTGCTCGCGTATACGAGCCTCGAGTCGAACGCGACACTGAACCTCGTGATGATCGGCGCCGACGGCCGGCCAGGCCAGAAGGGGCTGCTGACGATCCTCGACGAATGGGTGAAGTTCCGCCAGCTCACGATGACGCGCCGCTGCCGCCATCGTCTCGCGAAGGTCGACGACCGCATCCACATCCTCGAAGGGCGGATGATCGTCTTCCTGAACATCGACGAGGTGATCCGCATCATCCGCGAGTCGGATGAGCCGAAGGCTGCGCTGATGAGCGCGTTCGGCCTGAGCGACCGCCAGGCCGAAGACATCCTCGAAATCCGCCTGCGTCAGCTCGCGCGGCTCGAGAAGATCAAGATCGAGAAGGAACTCGAGGCGCTGCGTGACGAGAAGGCGAAGCTCGAGGAACTGCTCGCGAACGAAAGCGCGATGAAGCGGCTGATGATCAAGGAGATCGAGGCCGACGCGAAGCAGTACGGCGACGACCGCCGCACACTGATCCAGCAGGAAAAGCGCGCGACGTTCGAGGCGAAGGTCGTCGACGAGCCGGTGACGGTCGTCGTGTCGCAGAAGGGCTGGGTGCGTGCGCTGAAGGGTCACGGGCTCGACCCGGCCGGCTTCTCGTTCAAGGCAGGCGATCACCTGTATGCGGCATTCCAGTGCCGCACGCCCGATCGACTGATCGCGTGGGGCAGCAGCGGCCGCGTGTACTCGGTCGACGTGTCGGTGCTGCCGGGCGGGCGCGGCGACGGCGTGCCGGTGACGTCGCTGATCGAGCTCGAATCGGGCTCGCACCTGATGCACTACTACGCAGCGCCGGCCGACCAGCAACTGCTGCTCGCGTCGAGCAACGGCTTCGGCTTCCTCGCGAAGGTCGGCGACATGGTGAGCCGCGTGAAGGCCGGCAAGTCGTTCATGACCATCGATGCGGGCGCGGTGCCGCTCGCGCCGATGCCCGTGCTGCCGAACGCAACGCAGGTCGCATGCCTGTCGAGCGGCGGTCGACTGCTGGTGTTCGGGATGGACGAGATGAAGACGCTGTCGGGTGGCGGCCGCGGCGTGATCCTGATGGCGCTCGACGACAAGGAAACGCTCGTGCAGGCGCTCGCGATCGACCCGGCCGGCGTCGTGCTGATCGGCACCGGCCGCGGCGGCAGGGCGCAGGACGAAACGCTGTCGTACGCGGGGCTCGCGCCGCACGTCGGCAAGCGTGCACGCAAGGGCCGCGCGCCGGAAACGAAGCTCAAGGTCGTCAACGAACTGCGTCCGCTGCTCGGCTGACGCCGCATCCGTTGGCCGGCTCGACCGGTATCGAAGGCCGCACCTCCGCTTCGGCGGGCGTGCGGCCGATTCTTTTTTTGCGCGACGCATCCAGGCAAGCGCGAGTGGCGCCGTCACGCGGAACTTGCAAAATATTGTGAAATTCCGCCAGGGGTCTGAACCGAGCGGCTGCGCGCGGGTCGAACGTCGCTCGAGACCGCGCGTGACGCGGCTGTTCGTTGCACTTAACTCATACCAGGATTGCCGCCATGTCCCACGCTGTTGCCGTCGCGCTGTTTCTTCATCTGCTGGCCGTCGCCGTGTGGGTGGGCGGGATGGTCTTCGCGCACTTCTGCCTGCGCCCGGCGCTGTCCGACCTGACGCCGCAGTTGCGACTGCCGCTGATCGAGGGCGTGTTCGGCCGATTCTTCAACTGGGTGTCGGGGTCGGTGATCGTGATCCTGCTGTCCGGCGGTTTCCTGCTCACGGCATTCGGCGGCGCGCACGCGACGTGGACGCTGCATGCGATGGCGGGGCTCGGTGTCGTGATGATGCTGATCTTCGGCCACATCCGCTTCGCGCTGTTCCCGCGCATCCGCCGCGCGGTGCAGGCGCAGAACTGGCCGGACGGCGCGCGCGCGGTGAACACGGTGCGCCTGCTTGTCGTCGTCAACCTCGTGCTCGGCGTCGTGACGATTGGCGCAGCCGTGCTGTCGCGCGGCCTCTGAGCGCGAACGCCTGACCTTGCGGCGCCGTTCGCCGCCCGCCGCCGGCGCGATGCCGCGCGCCGCTATGCGGCCAGCATCGCGTCGAGCAGCCACGCGCCGGCCGGGCCGAGCGGCCGGTTGCGCGACCACACCGCATCGACCCGCACGCGGCGCGGCCAGCCCCGCGAGCGCAGCTCGCAGAGGCGCTCGCCCGCGAAGTGCTCGACCATCCAGCGCGGCAGCTCGGCCCAGCCGAACCCCAGCACCGCCATCTCCAGCAGCATCAGGTAGCTCGGCGCGAGCCAGCGCTGCGTGCCGATGACGATCCGGTCGTCGGCGCCGCGATCCTCCGGTTTCACATACGTGTTGAGGCGCAGCTCGCGCGCGTCGCGCAGCGCAGCATGCGGCACGTCAGCGTCGCCGTAGGCGGCCAGCGCGTGCGTGCGCCCGACGAACAGGCCGATCTCCGATTCCTCCGCCACCGTCGCCGCGCCGATATCGGGCGGGTAGGCGGCGCGCGCGGCCATCAGCCCGAGCTGGGCGCGGCCCTGCTGGATCAGGTCGAGCACGTCCTCGTGTTCGGCAATCTGGCATTCGAGTTCCAGCGTCGGAAAGCGCCGCTCGAGCGCCATCAAGGTTTCCTCGTAACGCTTCGATTGATACGTATCGGACACGACGAGCGTCAGCCGTGCTTCCTCGCCCTGCGCGAGCCGCGCGGCGGTGCGGTCGATCGCCGCGCCGGCCTCCAGTGCGCGCTGCACCTGCGGCAGCAGCGCACGTCCGGCGTCGGTCAGCGTCGGTGCGCGCGTGGAGCGGTCGAACAACTGCACGCCGAGATCGATCTCGAGGTTCGCGATCGCTTCGGACACCGTCGACTGGCGCTTGCCGAGCTTGCGCGCGGCGGCCGTGAACGAGCCGAGCAGCGCGGCTTCGGCGAAGGCGAGCAGGGCTTCGGGGGCGTGGCGCATGCGCGGGTCTCACGGCGTTATATCGGAAAAACCGATGATATCAAACTGGATTCATGCATTTACGCCGATCAAAATGGCCGGCATACGCTTCACAAACGAACTGGAGGGACCCATGAAACAGATGAACAAGACGGTGACGGAGCGCCTCGTTCACGCGCTGACGTTCGAACTGGTGGCGATCGCGCTGTGCGCGCCGATCGGCGCGTGGTTGCTCGACATGCCGGTGTCGCACGTCGGCGTGCTGACGGTGATGGTGTCGCTGATCGCGATGGCCTGGAACATGACGTTCAACACGCTGTTCGACCGTTTCGAGCGCCGCGCCGGCCTCTCGCGCACGCTCGGGATGCGGATCGCGCACGCGGTCGTGTTCGAACTCGGCCTGGTCGCAATGGTGGTGCCGGTTGCCGCGTGGTGGCTGAACGTGAGCCTGGTCGAGGCGCTGCTGCTCGACCTCGGCATCGTGCTGTTCTTCCTGCCGTACACGTTCTGCTTCAACCTCGCGTACGACGCGTTGCGTGCCCGCTGGGTCGCACGCCGCGTCGCCGTGCAGGCGAGTTGAACGGCCAGCGGCCGGCGGTGGTGGAGGGCGTGCCGTCAGTGCGCGATGGCGGCCCATAACAGCCACGCGCCGCACACGATCGCGACCGCACCATAGACGGCGTACACGGGCACCTTGAAGCGCGTGAAGCACAGTGTCGCAAACGCGCCCGTGAGCCAGTAGACGGGATCGGCCGGTTCGCGATGGAGAATCCTCACGACGGCGACGACGAGAAAACCCGTCGTTGCCGCGCGCAGCAGGCGCATCCCGTGCTCGAAGCGCGAATGGCGCTTGAGCCGGAGCAGATGGTTCTGCGCGAACGCGACGAGACACCCCGACGGAATGAACAGCGCGGCGGTCGCGAGCAGCGCGCCGGTCCAGCCGTCGGTCAGGTAGCCGAGGAACGGCACGACGTTCAGCAGCGGGCCGGGCGACACCGGCGACAGCGCGAACGCGAGCGTGAAGTCGTGATCGGAGATGCCGGTGGCCGGCGACACGAACAGCGTCTTGAGCACGGGCAGTGCGGAGAAGCCGCCGCCGAACAGCGTCATGCCGGCGCCGGCGAGCCGCGGCCACAGCAGCGTCTCCTGGTAGTCGCCGGGCAGCGGCAGCGCGAACAGCGCGACGAGCACGGCGAGCAGCACGAGCAGGTTGCGGTCGCGTTTCGACAGCGTGAAGTCGACCGAGTCGTGTTGCGACGGCCCGGTCAGCCAGCCGGCTGCAAACGCAGCGAAGAGAATCCCGACGAAGGCGGCCGGACTATGCGCGAAAGCGAGCAGAATCGTCGATAGCGCGGCGATTGCCTGTTCGAGCCGTGTGCTCGCGAGCGTGCGCAACTGCTTGACCCACGTGACGCCGATCAGCGCGGCGAGCACCATCCCGAAGTGATTGATCAGCATCGGCGCGGCAAGCGAACGCACGATCGGCGTGCGGTAGAAGATCGCGAACAGCGTCATCAGCAAGGAGAACGGCAGCACGCTCGCGATGCCGGCGATCCATGCGCCGGTGCGGCCGTGCAGCGTCTGGCCGACCTGCACCGCGACATTGCAGCCGACGGGGCCTGGCACGAGCCATGCCAGGGCGACGAGATCGGCGAACACGTGCGGCTCGATGCGCTGCAACCGGTCGACGTAGTGGCGTTCGAGCTGCGCCATCATCGAAAGCCCGCCCCACGACACGGCGGAAATGCTGGCCACGACCTTGAACAAGGCCCAAAGGGATGCCTGTGCCTGTTCGACACGTTCGGCCGCTTCGACTTCGACGGTTGTCATGACTGTGCTGTTGGCGCTGGGCCTGGTCTCGCGCGTGGAAACGTGCCGGCGGCCCGCCGACACGATGGCCCTCCCGATTGTCCGCCGCGCATCGTGACACTGCCATGCGCGAAAACGCTAGTTAATGAACTAAACAACCGGATCGGAAACCGAAATAATCGGTGTGCTGCGCAACATTGCCGCGCGGACTGCGGACTCAGGCGCCCGTGCTGCCGGTCGCGCGGTGCGTGAGGACGTTCGGCAGGTCGCCGCGCACGCCGAAGCGTGCGATCAGCGCGGGGATCGCGTCGGCCGGCACGGGGCGCGAGAACAGGAAGCCCTGCGCCTCGATCTCGCCGAGCGCGGACAGCCATGCGATCTGCTCCTCGGTTTCGGTGCCCTCGACGACGACCGTCAGGCCGAGCGAGCGCGCGAGATGCACGATCGACGACACCATCACGCACACGCTGCGATCGTTCGGGATCGCCTGCACGAACGAGCGGTCGACCTTCAGCGTATCGACGGAGAAGCGGTGCAGGTACGACAGCGACGAATAGCCGGTACCGAAATCGTCGAGCGCGACCCGGATGCCGAGCTTCTTCAACGCGACGATCTTCTCGGAGACGAGCTCCGGATATTCCATCATCGCGGTCTCGGTGATCTCGATTTCGAGCCGGTTCGCGTCGATGCCGGTGTCCTGCAGCGCCTGCGAAATCGTCTCGATCAGGTCGCCGCGCCAGAACTGCACCGGCGAGATGTTGACCGCGAGCGTCAGCGTGTCGTGGCCATCGTCGCGCCAGCGCGCGATCTGTTCGCACGCGGTGCGGATCACGAAGTCGCCGATGGGCACGATCAGGCCCGTCGATTCGGCAATCGAAATGAATTCGTTCGCGGAGATGATCCCGTGCTCGGGGTGGTCCCAGCGCGCAAGCGCCTCGAAGCCGGTGATCGTGCGGTGCGTCAGGTCGATCTTCGGCTGGTAAGCGAGGAACAGTTGCCCCTCGGCGAGCGCGACGCGCAATTGCTGTTCCCAGCGCATCAGGTGGTCCGCGCGATGCGACAGGTGCGGCGCGTAGAACTGGTAGCAGTTCTTGCCCGCGTCCTTCGCGCTGTACATCGCGAGATCGGCCTTCTTCAGCAGGTCGATCTCGCTTTCGTTCGCGACGGTGTGCAGCGCGATGCCGATGCTCGCGTGCAGCACGAACGAACTGCCGCGCACGTCGAACGGCTCGGCGAACATCCGGATGATCGCTTCCGCGAGCCGCACCGCGCGCCGTTCGACGTCGTCGCCCTTCATCACGACGACGAACTCGTCGCCGCCGATCCGTGCAAGCGACCCTTCGTCGCCGACGGCATCCGACAGGCGCGACGCGGTCATCTGCAGCACGATGTCGCCGGCGTTGTGGCCGAGGGTGTCATTGACGGTCTTGAAATTGTCGAGGTCGATGAACAGCAGGCCGAGCCGCGACAGGCTGGCCGGCATCGACACGTCGTTGCGCAGCCCGCGCAGCGTCGCGTAACGGTTCGCGAGGCCGGTGAGGAGGTCGTATTCGGCGAGCTGGGTCATCTCGCGCTCGCGGCCGAGCAGCTTGCCGATCAGCCCCGTCGCGACGCCGAAGAACGCGAGCATCGCGAGCGTGATGAAGCTCGTCATCAGCAGATAGACGTTGCGCGTGTGGTAGTAGTCCGCGAATTCTTCGGACTGCGACAGCCCGACCATCACCGCGAGCGGGTAGCCGTCGAGGTGGCGGTACGACACGATGCGCGTCACGCCGTCGATCGGGTCGATGATCGTGCCCGTCACACGCTCGGCGATCGGGTACACGCCCGATGCGGAGAACGCACCGGGTGCGTTGCTGAGCGAGCCGGTGCGCCGCGCGAGCACGGCGCCCGTGTCGGACACCACGGCGATCACGCCTTCCTTGCCGATCGCCGCGTTGTTGTAGAAATCGTTCGTGAAGTAGCTCGGGTCTTCCGACACCACGACGATGCCCGCGAAGCTGCCGTCCGGATTGTTCAGGCGCCGCGTCATCTGCAGCGTCCAGTGGCTCGACACGCGGCCGAGCACGGGCTTGCTGATGTACAGGCGGTCGTCGTTGTGTGCGAGGTGGACCTTGAAGTGCTCGCGGTCGGCCAGGTTGATCGGCTTCGGATGGAGTTCGGCCGTGTTCGCGAACAGGATGCCCTTCGCGTTGACGAGCGAAACCTGGATCAGCGTGTCGCTCGGCACGACGCCTTTTTCGACCGCGCTCGCGAGGTTGAAGCGCGCGGGCGATTTCTCGAATTCGAACTTGACGAAGCGGGTGATCTGGTCGACCTGGTGGATTGCCTTGACCGTGTGCTGTTCGAGCGCAGACGACAGGATCGCCGCCGAGGCCGCCGCTTCCTTGTACGCGCTGTCCTTTTCGACCGACAGCCGCGCGACGATCACCGCCCACAGCAGCGCAAGCGCCAGCATCCCGAGCAGCGGGATCGCGAACAGCGCGCGCCGGCGCGACTTGCGCGGCGCGCGCAGCGGTCGGGTCGGCGGCGTGTGGTTTGACCGGGCGGAGCTCATCTGAGAGGGCGGCGTCCTGCTCGCATGCGTCATCCGTCTGGATGGCTGGCTATGGTTCGGGTTGTCCCGACGTCTGTTCGTTCGCGGGACACGCAACCATGGACAGACCTCCGAAACAACGGATTAGGCCCGATATTACTGGCTGGAACGCTTTTGCGATAGTTGGGCGAATCGTAGGGGCGCCGGACGGGCTGGCGCCATCGCACATCGCGAAATGTTAAACAGGAGACCGGAAGGTGCCGTCGACGACCGTGACGACGTGGCCGCCGATCCACGTGGTGCCGTCTTCGTCATAACTGACGGAGATGCGGCCGTCGCGGCCGATGGCCGTACCCTGGCGGGCCGTATACGACTGGCCGGGGCGGCGCTCCTGCCGTGTCAGCAGCCCGGCCAGCGCCGCGTTGGCGCTGCCGGTGACCGGGTCCTCGCCGAAGCCGAAGTTGCCGCCCGTCATCAGGCAGCGGATTTCGAATGTCGCGGGGCCGCCTTCGGCATGCGGCGCGTAGACGGCGAGGCCGTCCACGCCATAGCGGCGCGTGAGTGCCTCCAGCGCGGCCGGATCGGGCGACAGGCCGACGCACGCGTCGGCCGACTTCAGTCGCACGACCAGCCACGGCGCGCCGTTGTCCACCGCACACGGCTCGGCTTCCAGATCGATCGCGTCACTGCGCAACGCGGCAGCCAGCGCCGCGTAGTCCGAACGGTCGAGCGGCGTGACGCGGGCCGGCGGCGCGGCGAACGCCCAGCCGCCGGCCTGCTCGCGCAGCGCGACCCGGCCGACCCCGCACTGCTGGATCAGCCGGCCCGGCGTGCGTGGCCGCGCGCCGCTTTCCAGGAACGCATGCGCGGTGCCGAGCGTCGGATGGCCGGCGAACGGCAGTTCACCGGCCGTCGTGAAGATCCGCACGCGGTAGTCGGCGTCCGGATCGGTCGGCGTGCAGACGAACGTCGTTTCCGACAGGTTCGTCCAGCGGGCGATCTCGAGCATGGCGTCGTCGCCGAGCGAATCGGCGTCGAACACGACGGCGAGCGGGTTGCCCTTGAACGGCACCGACGTGAAGACGTCGACCTGCTTGAAGCGGACGAGACGACCGGTCATATTGATGCGCCCGTTACGCGACTTCGGCGATCAGTTCGATCTCGACGCACGCGCCGAGCGGAATCTGCGCGACGCCGAACGCCGAACGCGCGTGCTTGCCTGCGTCGCCGAACACTTCGGCGATCAGTTCCGACGCACCGTTCGTCACGATGTGCTGTTCGGTGAAGTCGAGCGTCGAGTTGACGAGGCTCATCAGCTTCACGATGCGCGTGACCTTGTTCAGGTCGCCCGTGTGCGCGTGCAGCGTCGCGAGCAGGTCGATCGCGATCGAGCGCGCGGCCGCCTTGCCGTCTTCCGTCTGCAGATCCGCGCCGAGCTTGCCGGCCCAGACCTTGCCGTCCTTCTTCGCGATGTGGCCCGACAGGTAGACCGTGTTGCCGCTTTGCGCGCTCATCACGTAGGCGGCGGCGGGTGCGCCGGCGGTCGGGAGTTCGATGCCGAGCGACTTCAGTTTGTCGTAGACGTTAGCCATGTGTTCGATTCCTCGTTGAGAGTCGTGACAGGAAAAAGGGGATCAGAGACGCTCGCGCAGCAGCTTGCCGAGGCGCGCGACGCCTTCCTCGATCTTCTCCGGCGGCACCGTCACGAACGACAGGCGCAGCGTGTTCTGCTGCGGGTCGTTCGCGAAGAACGGCGCGCCCGGCACGAAGGCGACGTGGTTGGCGACCGCGGCCTCGAGCAGCTTCATGCTGTCGATCTGCGCGGGCAGATTGACCCAGATGAACATGCCGCCGTCCGGGCGGTTCCACGTGACGCCTTCCGGCATGTGGCGCGCGAGCGACGCGAGCATCGCCTCGCATTGCGCGCCGTACAGCTGGCGGATCGTCGGGATGTGCTCGTCGAGGAAGCCGTCCTTGATCACTTCGTGCGCGATGCGCTGCGTGAGCGTCGGCGTGTGCAGGTCGGTGGCCTGCTTGGCCTGCACGAGCTTGAAGTGGAGCTCCTCGGGGGCAATGATGTAGCCGATCCGCAGGCCCGGCGCGAGCACCTTCGAGAACGTGCCGAGGTGCACGATATGGTCGGGCGCCATCGACAGCATCGTCGGCAGCGGTTCGCCCTGGTAGTTCAGTGCGCCGTACGGGTCGTCTTCCAGCACCGGGAACGGGCTCGACTGCGCGAACGCGGCGAGCGCGCGACGGCGCTCGACGGGCAGGCGGCGGCCGGTCGGGTTCTGGAAGTTCGGCTGCGCGTACAGCAGGCGCGCACCTTGCGTCAGGTCGGGCGTGAGGCCTTCGGGCAGCAGGCCCAGCTCGTCGGTCGGCACCTGCACGTAGCGGGGCTCGTACAGCGAGAACGACTGCAGCGCGCCGAGGTAGGTCGGGGTTTCGACGAGGATCGGGCTGTCCTGATCGATCAGCGCCTTGCCGAGCAGGTCGAGCGCCTGCTGCGAGCCGGTCGTGATCAGCACCTGCGACACGCGCACGCTGTAGCGCTCGGCGATCCATTCGCGCAGCGGCAGGTAGCCTTCGGTCGCGCTGTACTGGAGTGCGGCGGCGGGCGCATCGCGCAGCACGCGGTCGGCCGCGGCGCGCATGCGTTCGGCCGGGAACGTCGCGGGAGCGGGCAGGCCGCCTGCGAACGAGATGACCTCGGGGCGTTCCGTGACCTTCAGGATCTCGCGGATCGCAGAGCTCGTCAGCTTGCGGGCGCGTTCGGAAAGCTGCCAGTGCGGCGGATGCAGGTCGCTCGGATTCATAGTCTCCTCGTTCGGATATCGTGGTCAGTCAAGAAAGGTCGATCGGGCTGATCGCGTCGACGCGGCCGGGTGGGCGCGCGGGAGCGCGATCGGGCCGTCGCGGCCGGGTGGGCAAAACCGTTCAGGCAAAACGAACATTATGGCGCACCTCATCAACCGGCGCGAGCGGCGCGCGGGGCCGTGGCCACCGCCGAGCGCCGGCCCAGCATCACGGTCGCGATCACGGCGGCCGCGAACAGCCAGGTCGACGGCGTCACCGTCTCGCCGAACAGCAGCGCGGAAAAGGCGATCGTGAAGAAGATCTGCAGCAGCTGCACCTGGCCGACCCGCGCGATGCCGCCCATGGCGAGTCCGGCGTACCACGCGAAAAAGCCGATGAATTGCGAAAAAAGGGTCACGTAGCCGAATGCAAGCCACGTGCGCAACGCGAGCGGGGCAGGGTGCGCGACGTGCTGCGTCCATGCGAGCCAGCCGACCGGCAGCACCAGGAACGGCGCGGACACGACGAGCGCCCAGCAGATCACCTGCCAGCCGCCGATCTGGCGCGCGAGGCGCGCGCCTTCCGCGTAGCCGAGCGCGCCGATGCCGACCGCGACGAGCATCAGTGCGTCGCCGGCCTGCACCGTGCCGCCGCCGTCACGCAGCGCGAACGCGATCACGAGCGCGCTGCCCGCCAGCGCGCTGGCCCAGAACGCCTTCGACGGCCGCTCGTGCGACAGCCACGCCGCGTACAGCGCGACGAACAGCGGCTGCAGCCCGTTGACGACCGCGCCGTGCGAGGCCGGCACGGTTTTCATCGCCCAGGCGGAGAACACCGGATACGCGATGATCACGCCGGCCGACACGACCGCGAGGCTTTTCAGCTGCGCGCGGGTCGGCAGCCGTTCGCGGCGCCACCACAGCAGCAGGCCGGCCGGCACCGACGCGGCGAGCGCGCGGCCGAGCCCGTTCAGCAGCGGGTTGAGTTCGGAAACGACGATCCGCGTCATCGGCAGCGTCAGGCTGAAGATCATCACGCCGATGAGGCCGAGCAGCATGCCCCGGGTTTCGCGCGAATTCATGAAATGGGTGTCTCCGTAATGCGGGGTTCGTGTAATCGGGGGGGGCGGCAGGGGCGTTCAGCGCAGCGTGCGTGCGCCCTGCGGCGTGTCGAATTCGGCGACGAGCGCCGGCGGGCCGTCGCCGGTGTCGACGTCGAGCAGATGGCCGGCGCCGAGCCAGTCGAGCTGCTCGCGGATGACGTCCGCATGCGGGTGGATGCCCTTGAGCGCTTTCAGTGCGACGCCGTCGTTCGGCAGCGATTCGGCCGGATGGCGCGGGCTGTCCCACTGGATCAGCGATGGCACGAGGCCGTCGCCGACGCCTTGCCACGCGGGAAACGCGCCGTCGTCGGGCACCGTGAGACCCCAGCTCAGGTCGCCGCGCCGCATCGCGACGACCGGCGCGATGCGCGCCGGGTACTGGCTTTGCCACATCGCGAGCTGGCGCGGGCGGTCGACGCGCGCGACCCAGTGAGCGAGAAACGGGCCCTGCGCGAGCCGTGCGTGCATCGCCGGATCGTCGAGCGCGAACAGCCGCGCGCGCGGCGGCGTGGCGCCGTCGTCCGGGGCGGGTGCGTCGGGGTCGATCGCGATCACTTCGAGGTAGAGCCCGCCCCAGGCGCCGAACAGCGCATTGTGGGTCCGCATCAGCGGGTGGCGGCCGCCGCCGGCCGGCTCGATGCCGAGCGAAGCGGCGACATGGCGCACGCCTTCGTCGAGCGTGCGCGCGGCGATCACGAGATGGTCGAGGGTCAGGGAGCGGGCTGGCATGAACGTCGGTCGGGAAGCGAAAGTGTCATGGTGGGCGGGCGATGCGCCGGACGGTTGCGGAAACGGCCGGTGCCCGGGCCGCGATGCAGGCCCGGCGGTGCGGCACCACGTGCGGCAAGGCCGCGACGGCAGCCGCACGATCGCCATTCGTGCCAACTGTAATCGTCGGCACCGGCACAGTAACGGTACAATCGGCGCGATAGCCTTCGGTACAGTTGGAGCAGCCACCACCCATGTCCACCGTCCCACTCGCCCAGATTCCCGCGCCGCACGATACGGCCACGCTCACGCTCGTCGACCAGCTCGTCCAATGGGCGCGGCGCCGAATCGACGAACGCGTGTTCCGGCCCGGCATGCGGATGCCGTCGATCCGCAAGCTCGCGCTCGACAAGAGCGTGTCGCGCTTTACCGTGGTGGAAGCGTACGAACGGCTCGTCGCGCAAGGCTACCTCGACTCGCGGCGCGGCTCGGGTTTCTACGTGCGCGAGCGTACGGCCACCGGCCCGCAGCCGGCCGACAACGTGGTGCGCGTGGCCGAGGCCGCGCCCGTGCACAACACGATCGACGTCGTCTGGCTGCTGCGCAACATGCTGCACACCGTCAGTCCGGAAAAAGGGCCGGGTCTCGGCTACTTGCCGGGCCGCTGGCTCGACGGCGAGCTGATCACCGGCGCGCTGCGCGCGCTCGGACGCCAGTCCGGCGCGCAGATGCTCGGTTTCGGCACCGCGCAAGGCTTCCTGCCGCTGCGCCAGCAATTGCAGACGCGGCTCGCGGAAGTCGAGATCGGCGCGAAGCCCGAGCAGCTCGTGCTGGTGTCGGGCATCACGCAGGCGATCGACCTGATCTCGCGGATCTACGTGCGGCCCGGCGATGCGGTGATCGTCGGCGATCCCGCGTGGTTCCAGATGTTCGGCCGCTTCGCGTCGCAGGGCGCGCAACTGGTCGGCATGCCCTATACGCCCGACGGCCCCGATCTCGACGCGCTGGAAACGCTCGTGCAGATGTGGCGGCCGAAGATGCTCGTGATCAATTCGGTGCTGCAGAACCCGACCGGCACGTCGCTGTCGGCCGCGCAGGCGTTCCGGATCCTGAAGCTCGCGGAAGCGTACGACTTCCTCGTCGTCGAGGACGACGTGTACGGCGACCTGTGCCCGCCGAGCTATCCGGCCACGCGGCTCGCGAGTCTCGACCAGCTGAAGCGCGTGATCTACTTGGGCAGCTATTCGAAGACGCTCGCGGCGAATTTGCGGGTCGGCTATGTCGCCTGCGCACCGGAGATCGCAAAGGCGGTCACCGACCAGAAAATGCTGGTCGGCATGACGACGCCGGAGCTCAACGAGCGCGTCTTGTACAAGATCCTGACCGAAGGGCATTACCGGCGCCACGTCGAGCGCCTGCGCGCGCGGCTCGACGGCGTGCGCGACAAGACCGCGCGGATGCTCGAGCGTACCGGGTTGCGGCTCTTCACGATGCCGGCGGCGGGGATGTTCCTGTGGGCCGACACGGGCGTCGATTCGGACGCGCTCGCGGCCGCCGCGCACGAGGAAGGGTTCCTGCTGACGCCGGGGAGCCTGTTCTCGCCGCAGCAGTCGTCGTCGACCTGGACGCGCTTCAACGTCGCGAACTGCGGCGATCCGGCACTGCCGGGGTTTCTTGCGCGCTATATCGAAGCGGCGGCGCGGCGCGCGTCGTGACGCGGGGCGGCAGGCCGCCCCTTGAAATCCGCTCGCCCGTCCCCAGATACCCGCGCGAACCGCTTGCGCCAGGCGGTCGTCCTTGACGGGCCCGCCGGCATCGCGCGCCGGCCGCCCGCGCCACACCATTCAAGTTCATGTAAGAGGAAACAGCATCCATGGCACACGAAACGATGAGCTTTCAGGCAGAGGTCAAGCAACTCCTCCACCTGATGATTCATTCGCTCTACAGCAACAAGGAAATCTTCCTGCGCGAACTGGTGTCGAACGCGTCCGACGCCGCCGACAAGCTGCGTTTCGAAGGGCTCGCGGACAACGCGCTGTACGAGAACGATCCGAACCTGCGCATCCGCATCGGCTACGACAAGGCCGCCCGCACGATCACGATCGACGACAACGGCATCGGCATGAGCCGCGACGAGGCGATCGCGAACCTCGGCACGATCGCGCGTTCGGGCACCAAGGAATTCTTCACGAAGCTGTCCGGTGACCAGCAGAAGGACGCGGCGCTGATCGGCCAGTTCGGCGTCGGCTTCTACTCGGGCTTCATCGTCGCGGACAAGATCACCGTCGAGACGCGCCGCGCGGGCCTGCCGGCGAACGAAGCCGTGCGCTGGGAAAGCGCGGGCGAGGGCGATTTCACGATCGACGCGATCGAGCGCGCGCAACGCGGCACGACGATCACGCTGCACCTGCGCGAAGGCGAGGACGAACTGCTGTCGTCGCACCGCTTGAAGTCGATCATCCAGAAGTATTCCGATCACATCGCGCTGCCGATCCTGATGCAGAAGGAAGAGTGGGATCAGGAAAAGGGCGAGATGGTCCTGAAGGACGAGGACGAGACCGTCAACCAGGCGAGTGCGCTCTGGACGCGTTCGAAGAGCGACGTCACCGACGAGCAGTACACGCAGTTCTACCAGCATATCGCGCACGACCACCAGGATCCGCTCACGTGGACGCACAACCGCGTCGAGGGCCGCAGCGAATACACGCAGCTGCTGTTCGTGCCGGCGCATGCGCCGTTCGACCTGTGGAACCGCGATTACCGCGGTGGCCTGAAGCTGTACGTGAAGCGCGTGTTCATCATGGACGACGCCGAGCAGCTGCTGCCGCAATACCTGCGCTTCGTGAAGGGCGTCGTCGATTCGGCCGACCTGCCGCTGAACGTGTCGCGTGAAATCCTGCAGGAAAGCCGCGACGTGAAGGCGATCCGCGAAGGCGTGACCAAGCGCGCGCTGTCGATGCTCGAGGAACTCGCGAACGCGGAAGAGGACGCCGGCAAGGAGAAGTACAAGACGTTCTGGAGCGCGTTCGGCCAGGTGCTGAAGGAAGGTCTGGGCGAGGATCACGCGAACCGCGAGCGGATCGCGAAGCTGCTGCGCTTCGCCTCGACGCACGGCGACACCGACGCGCAGGACGTGTCGCTCGCCGACTACGTGTCGCGCATGAAGCCCGAGCAGAGCAAGATCTACTACGTGACTGCCGATACGTGGCAGGCCGCGAAGAACAGCCCGCACCTGGAAGTGTTCCGCAAGAAGGGTGTCGAGGTGCTGCTGCTGACCGATCGCGTCGACGAATGGATGCTGTCGTTCCTGCATGAATTCGACGGCAAGCCGCTCGCGAGCGTGGCCCGCGGCGATCTCGACCTCGGCGAGCTGAACGACGAGGAAAAGAAGGCGCAGGAGCAGGCGGGCGAGGCGATCAAGCCGGTCGTCGAGAAGATGAAGGAAGCGCTCGGTGACAAGGTGAAGGAAGTGCGCGTCACGTTCCGCCTGACCGATTCACCGTCGTGCCTCGTCGCGGACGATAACGACATGAGCGGTTACCTGCAGCGGATGCTGAAGGCGGCCGGCCAGAACGCGCCGGCGATGCAGCCGATTCTCGAGATCAACCCGGAGCACGCGCTTGTGAAGCAGCTGAACGCCGACAGCGCCAACTTCGGCGACTGGTGCCACCTGCTGTTCGACCAGGCGTTGCTGGCCGAAGGCGGGATGCTCGACGATCCGGCGAGCTTCGTGAAGCGGACCAACGCGCTGCTGCTGTCGCGCTCCGCGTGAACGCGCGGATGCGATTCGACGGCGCACGGGCGGGCTGGCGCGAAACGCCCCGGCCCGGCTGCACGCTCGACCAGCGCGACTGGCTGACGCGCGGTGGTTCGTTGACCGCGCATCTGGCGCGGCTCGGCGGTGTGAGCGTACGCGTGACGCGCGAGGCCGTCGACTGCGCGTGGTTCGACGAACCGGATGCGCTCGACAGTGCGCCGCGCGCGCCGATGTGGGTGCGCGAGGTGATCCTGTCGGTCGACGGCATGCCGTACGTCGCCGCGCACAGCATCGCGCCGCTTGCCGCCAGCAAGGGCGTGTGGCAGGCGATGCGGCGGTTGCGCACGCGGCCGCTCGCGGAGCTGCTGTACAGCGATCCGCAAGTCGAACGCTCCGCGCTCGTCAGCCGGCGCGTGATCGCCGGTCATCCACTGTATGCGCTCGCGAGCCATGCGTTGCAGGGTGCGCGAGCGCCGCATGCGTTCGCCGCGCGGCGCTCGGTGTTCCAGCGGCACGGCAAGCCGTTGATGGTCACCGAGTGCATGCTGCCTGCGCTGTGGCGCCATCTCGATGCGCACGGCGACGGGCCGCGATCCGTCGGGCCGCGCGGGGCGGCGTGATGCTGCAGGGCTTTGGGCCGGTCGTCGGGCCGCATACGCACACGATGATCCTCGGCAGCTTTCCGGGCGAGGCGTCGCTCGATGCCGCGCAGTACTACGCGCATCCGCGCAACCAGTTCTGGCGGTTGCTCGGTGCCGTGCTCGGCGAGCCGGGGCTGCACGAGCTTGTGTACGACGCGCGGCTCGAGCGCGTGCTTTCGCACGGCATCGGCATCTGGGACGTGCTGGCCGCGTGCCATCGCGAAGGCAGTCTCGATTCGGCGATCCGGCATGCGAAGCCGAACGACTTCGACTCATTGCGCGAGCATGCGCCGTTGCTGAAGAAGGTCTGCTTCAACGGCAAGACGGCGGGGCGGTTTGCTGAAGTGATCGGCGCAGCCGGTTACGAAACGCTCGTTCTGCCGTCTTCGAGCCCGGCAAATGCTTCGCTTTCGTTCGAGCAAAAGCTGCTGCGTTGGCGCGAAGTCGAATCCTGATTGCATGGATGGTCTCCGGGTGTCGAATCAGCCCAAACCTCAACCAGTTTTCGATGCGCTGCGCGAACATGCGCCATTGCTGAAGCGTGAAGCTAGACGCGTTCGACGCGTACCTCGACCGAGTCCTTGGGCACGGTCAGCCGCGTGCGGTCGAGCAGGGCATCCGCGGGAGCGGTGCCGTCCGGGTTCAACGGCCTCACTTTGTTGAACACCACGGAAAAACGCTCCGGCGTGACGGTGGCCGACGCATAGCCCTGTGCGTCGTGGTCGGCGTAGCGCAGGTCGGGGTTGTTCGTCATCAGGAAGGTGTCGAGTTTGGCCGGAGTGGCGGCCAGCGACGCAAGCGGCGTGCCGCCCCATGCGGCTTTCAGGTAGGAATAGAAGGACGCGCTGCTGATGCCTGCGCAAACGAAATCGACGGCCACGGGCGTACCTTTTTCCGGGTCGGGGTCGTCCCGCACGACGCCACACTGAAACGCGTGCAGGTCCCCGCTGATCGCGACGACGTTGCGGACCCCCTGCTCGTTCAAGTATGAGAGCAGTTCGTGTTTGTGCGCCGGATAGCCGTCCCATGCGTCGCAATCGACCACGAGGCGTGCTGCCGGTGTCTTCGGCGCGCCTGGCATCACGGCCCACAGACGGTTCAACATCACCTCGTTGCCCCACACCTTCCAGGTCGCAGGCGAACCCTTTAGCGTGGCTTTCCACCATTGCGTCTGCTCCGCGCCGAGCATCGACGGCGCGTGACCGAGCTGCTCGGTATCCCGCGCCTCGAAGCGCTGCAGCACATTCTGGTTGACGAAGTAGCGCGAGCCGGCCGCGTCATCGCCATTGACCGGGTCGTGCCCGTGTGTGCGCGCGACAGCCGCCTCGCTGACGACATGGTCGTCGCGATACAGCCGCTCGTCCGTCATCACGAGATGCATCAGCACGCCGAAGCGAAATTCGCGATAGATACGAATGTTGGTGTACGACGGATTGTCCGGTTCGAAGCGCACGTCGCTCCAGTCCACCGGCATGTACTCCGCCCACGCGCGACTGGCGTTGCGGCGACGCTGCGTCTCCTGCCTCTCTTCGTTGGTGTAGACCTGATGATCCTGCCAGCAGTCGTCGGAGAACTCGTGGTCGTCCCATATCGCGATCATCGGCAGGCGCCGGTGCAGCGTCTGCAAGCGCGGGTCGGCACGATAGGTGCGATAGAGCGTCCGATAGTCTTCGAGCGTATCGGCATACACGCGGCCATCGGCGAGAGGCTTTCCGTCTGGCAGGCGCAGCGGAGGATGCGCCGCCTCGACCGCGCCGGGTTTCGAGGACCCGACCGTTTCATAGATGTAATCGCCCACATGCACGACGAAATCGAGATCGCTTTCGGCTGCCAGCAGGCTCATGGCTTGCCAGTGATTGATGCTCCAGTCCTGGCAGGTGAGCCAGGCGAAGCGAACGCGGTTGTTGGCTTCATCGGCATCCGGAGCCGTGCGTGCGGCGCCGGCGGCACTCACGTCGTCGCCGGCGACGAACCGGTAGTGGTACGTGATATTCGGTGAGAGCTCCGTTACCTTCGCGCGCACGGTGAAGTCATAGGTGGCGCGTGCCCTCAACGGTACGCTGGCGACGAGCGCCGAGAAATCCGGCCGCGTCGATACTTCGAGCCGTAACGGGACCGTGTGCGCGACGCCTTTTGCGCGGTGCCGCGTGTCCTCGAAGACCGGCACGCATCGCGTCCAGAACACGACGGAGCGATCGCGCGGATCACCGCTGGCGACGCCCTGCGGGAACCGATACCGGCCTTTGCGCACGGTGCTGGCAGACGGGGCCGACCGCGGAACGCCAAGCGTACCGGTAGCTGCCGCAACCGTGAAAAAGGTCGACGACTTGAGGAAATGGCGGCGATCCATCGATCCTCCGATCGACATACCGTGGATGCCAGGAGAGGCGCGTCGCGATGCAGCAGTACGCGATTGCGTCTCTCGGTCTGCAATCCTGCCTCCCGCCACCGGGCACGAGCGGGGGGAATGGTCGATTTACGACACTACCTCGAAGATCTGCTCGTGAAAAGTCGTTAGCCATTCCGTTTCGATGCCGTGGGCCTCGCAGCGATTGATCTGATGTCAAATCGACCCAAACCGCAACCAGCTCTGGCGGTTGCTCGGTGCCGTGCTCGGCGAGCCGGGGCTGCACGAGCTTGTGTACGACGCGCGGCTCGAGCGCGTGCTTTCGCACGGCATCGGCATCTGGGACGTCCTCGATGCGTGCCATCGGCAAGGCAGTCTCGATTCTGCGATCCGGAATGCGAATCCGCACGAACGTCACGCGCTTGCCGACCAGCATCGCCGCGACTTCGTCATGACTCAGCCAATGGCGGGCCATGTTCGCCATGACGATGGTCAGCGGCTTGCTGATGCCGTGCCGTCGAACGCCTGTTGATCGGACGATTCGGCGGATATCGTCGCGCCGATCACTCGTCGTCGCCCCATCGCCACCGGGGCTTCTCGCCCTTGAGCAGGCACACTGCAATCAGCAGCGCGACCCACACCACGACGCAGGTGCCGTATGCAAGCGGCGAGCGTTGCGGCGGCACGAGCCACGCGGTGGCGAGGATCCCGATCGCGAACAGCAGCAACACGACCCATCCCTGCCATGCGACCGGCAACCCCCAGCCCCATCCGTAGCGCTTTGCCGGAAACCAGATCCTTTTGCCGTTCGAGTTCATGCGTCCTCCCTGGATCACCGAATGCAGCGTAGCGCCAACCGGATTCGAAGTCATGCAGGGCATGCGGCACGGCCACCATCCCCCGCCAATGCTATCCTCTCGTCCGCCAAAACCAGCTTCACCCAGCGAGATTCACACATGACCCGACTGATCAAGCGCGCGTCCGCCGAGGCGCGCGCGTTCAAGCAACGCAAGCCGGCCGCCTACAACGGCTCCGAAAAGCTCCAGCCGCCGCGCGTGAAGCGCCGTCCGGAGATCGACGAACACGACGACGTGCCCGTCCTCGAGGCGCCGCGCAAGCCGCGCTTCGCACCCGTCACGTTCTCTGAAGAGCGCGGCGTGCGCTTCCTGCACTTCGGTACCGAATGGGTGCAGGGTGCGATGCGGATCTCGAAGCCGCTGCACATCGAGCTCGAATACGCGCAGCAGATGATGGCGTGGCTGCTGTTCCTCGAAACGCCCGAGCGGATCGTCCAGCTCGGGCTCGGCACCGGCGCGCTCACCAAGTTCTCGCACCGCTTCCTGCCGCACGCGAAGGTCGAGGCCGTCGAACTCAACCCGGCCGTGATCGTCGCGGCGCGCACGATGTTCGCGCTGCCGCCCGATGACGCACGCCTCGTCGTGCATGAAGCCGATGCATGGGATTTCGTCAACGATCCGGCCAACCGCGGCACGACGGGCGCATTGCAGATCGACCTGTACGACGCGACCGCCCGCGGCCCGGTGCTCGACAGCGTCGCGTTCTACCGCGCGGTGCGCGGCTGCCTCGCCGACGCGGGCGTCGCGACGATCAACCTGTTCGGCGACCATCCGAGCTTCGTGCGCAACATGAAGCACCTGAACGCGGCGTTCGACCATCGCGTGATCGCGCTGCCGGAAGTGCACGACGGCAACCGGATCGCGATCGCGTTCTCGGGCCCCGCGCTCGACGTGTCGTTCGCGCAGCTGGAAGCGCGCGCGAAGCTGATCGAGGACACGCTGAAGCTCCCCGCGCGCAAGTGGGTGAAAGCTTTGAAAGAAACGACCGGCGCACGCGAATCCTCGTTCGCGATCTGACGCTCATGCACCGGTCGCATGCCGGTGCAACCGCTTGACTGGGGGGCGGATCACCTCGGGTTCGCCCCTGCTTGACCGCTCGCTCGCGGCTCCTATACTGGCGCGAAGCCAGGGGAGCCGCAGCTTACCCGTTTTGCCCCTCCTCTCGCCGCCGTACCCGCTTGACAAGATCGATAACCGGGAAAGATGAGGAGACGTCATGGCTCACGATGCCGACGCCAATCGGGCCGCCAAGCGCTGGCTCTGGCTGCTGGTGCTGCCGCTGATCGCGATGGTCTGGGTGCCTTCGTACAGCAAGATCGAACCGCAATGGTTGGGTTTTCCGTTTTTCTACTGGTACCAGTTGTTGTGGGTGTTCATTAGCGCGGTGATCACCGCGTTCGTGTATTTCAAGACCAAGCACGCATGGAAGGCAGGCGGCACGCAGGGAGGTGCGCGATGAATCTCGGCGCGACCTTCGTCTTCGTACTCCTGTTCATCGGTGTCACCATACTCGGTTTTCTCGCCGCGAACTGGCGGCGCGGCGATCTCGCCCACCTCGACGAATGGGGGCTCGGCGGCCGCCGCTTCGGCACGATCGTCACGTGGTTCCTGCTCGGCGGCGACCTCTACACGGCCTACACGTTCGTCGCGGTGCCCGCGCTCGTGTTCGGCGCCGGCGCGATGGGCTTCTTCGCGTTGCCGTACACGATCCTGATCTACCCGTTCGCGTTCGTCGTGTTTCCGAAGCTGTGGAGCATCGCGAAGCGGCACGGCTACGTGACGGCCGCCGACTTCGTCAACGCGCGTTACGGCAGCCGGATGCTCGCGCTCGCGATCGCGGTGACGGGCATCCTCGCGACGATGCCGTACATCGCGCTGCAGCTCGTCGGCATCGAAGTCGTGATCGGCGCGCTGGGTTTCGACACGACCGGCTTCGTCGGCGACCTGCCGCTCATCATCGCGTTCGCGATTCTCGCCGCATACACCTACACGTCGGGGCTGCGCGCGCCCGCGATGATCGCGATCGTGAAGGACATCCTGATCTACATCACGATCGCGGCGGCGGTCATCGTGATCCCCGCGAAGCTCGGCGGCTTCAGCCACATCTTCGCGTCGGTGCCGCCGGCGAAGCTGCTGCTGAAAGCGCCCGATGCGACGAGCCTGAACGGCTACAGCGCGTATGCGACGCTCGCGATCGGCTCCGCGCTCGCGCTGTTCCTGTATCCGCACTCGGTCACGGCGATCCTGTCGTCGGCGTCGGGCAACTCGATCCGCCGCAACATGGCGATGCTGCCCGCGTACTCGTTCGTGCTCGGCCTGCTCGCACTGCTCGGCTACATGGCACTCGCGGCGGGCGTGAAGGACATGCCGCAGTACGCGCCGTACTTCAAGGCGTTCGGCCCGAACTTCGCGGTGCCCGCGCTGTTCCTCGAGTATTTCCCGTCGTGGTTCGTCGGCGTCGCGTTCGCGGCGATCGGCATCGGCGCGCTGGTGCCGGCGGCGATCATGTCGATCGCGGCCGCGAACCTGTACACGCGCAACATCCACCGCGAGTTCGTGAACCGCAACATGACGCACGACCAGGAGACGCACGTCGCGAAACTCGTGTCGCTGATCGTGAAGGTCGGCGCGGTCGCGTTCATCCTCGGGCTGCCGCTGACGTACGCGATCCAGTTGCAGCTGCTCGGTGGGATCTGGATCATCCAGACGCTGCCGGCGATCGTGCTCGGCCTGTACACGCGCGTGCTCGACCATCGCGGCCTGCTGGCCGGCTGGGCGGCAGGCATCGTGTGCGGCACGTGGATGGCGATTTCGCTGAAGCTGGCCAGCTCGATCTTCACGATCCACCTGTTCGGTCTCGCGATTCCCGGCTACGCGGCCGTGTGGTCGCTGGTCGTGAACCTGGTGGTATCGGTGGCGGTGAGCGTGCTGGTGCGCATGATGGGCATGGCGCACGCGGAGGACCGCACGCGGCCGGAGGATTACCTCGACGTCGTCGAGGGCTGAACGCCTCCCGGCTGTTGCAGTTTCGACACGGCGCCCGCGACGCAAATCGCGGGCGTTTTGCACGGTCCGCCGTGAACGCCGCGTGCGGCCGTGCTTCCGTTTCCGTTGATCTCCAAGCGATTCTAGGATAGTCGCGCCGCGGCGAAAATCGGTGGAAGACCGATTGGAAGCTGCGCTTCCCGTTTGCCAGTATTGCGTCCCGCCCGGCCACGCCGGGTGATTCGATCTCGACACGATTCGACTACATGAGGGATGCAATGATGAAGATTGGATTGCTGGTGCTTGGCCTGTGGTGCGCCGCGCTTGCCGGTTGCGTGAACGCGTACTACCGGTGAGGCGAACGATGAGAGTCCTGTTGATGTGGGTGCTCGTCGCCCCGATCCTGCTCGCCGGCTGCGCGAACATGTATTACCGGTGATGGTGGGCCCGATGAAAACGATCTTGCCGGCCGCGCTGCTGTGCGCGATGCTCGCCGGCTGCATTTCAGTCTACGGTCCAGGACAGCGGTACGCGGCGCGCGATGCGCCGCCGCAGCGGCAGGATACGTCCGACGGCGCGCACGGCGCCGACGATGCGTCGGGCATCGTAATCGGCAATCGCAAGTATGACGAAGTATGGACGGCCGTCGCGCAGTTCTACGCGGACCACAAGCTTGCCGTGCGCGTCAGCGATCGCGACGCGGGGCTCCTGGCCGCCGCCTATGCCGATTATCCGAACGCAGGGAATTTCCTGGATTGCTCCGAGCTGAAGCAGACGTCCAACGTGACACACACGCTGAAGGTCGTGACGCGCATCGACGACGCCACGCAAGGCGTGACCGTGTCGATCGACGTCGCGGGCACGGCCAGCGTGGTCGCGGCCGGCAAGCAGAAGAGCGCGCGCGTCGCGTGCCGCTCGAACGGCACGCTGGAGCGGGCGCTGGCGGAGGCGCTGCGCAAGTAGCGAGGCCGCCCGGACCACAGCGCTTGCGCGGCGGTCCGGGCGGCGCGCGTGCGTTACTGCCCCGCGCGTTTCGCGAGATCCTCGCGTTGCGAGAGATCTTCGACGTTGACCATCCAGTGCACGCCGAAACGATCCTTCGCCATGCCGAAGCCGAGCGCCCAGAACGTCTTGCCGAACGGCATCGTCACTTCGCCGCCGTCGGCGAGCGCATTGAACAGCTTCTGGCCTTCCTCGACCGTCGCCGGGTTCAGCGACAGCGAATAACCCGAATGCGTGCCGCCCGGCTGGCTGCAGTCGCCGTCCGAGCACATGATCATCGAGTCGCCGATCGTGAAGCTCGCATGCATCACCTTGTCGCTCATCTCCGGCGACATCGGGTAGTCGGGATTCGGCGGCGCGTCCTTGAAGTGCATCTTGAACATCGTCTTCGCGCCGAGCGCCTTTTCGTAGAACTGAAGGGCCTCTTCCGCGCGGCCGTAGAACGTCAGATACGGTTGGACCTGCATCGTTGTCTCCTGTTGGCCGGGCCGGCGTGTCGGTGCCGGCCCGGGTACTTCCAAGATTGACCGGGAAGAGCACGCCGGGATGCGGCCGGCGCACTCGTGACGTGGATTGTAGTGCGCGCGCTTGACGATGGAATGAAAAATAAAAACGGCCGCGAACACGGAGTTCGCGGCCGTTCGTCACGCTTGCTGACGGCTGTTGTCAGGCTTGCTGACAGTTCAACTGACAGCCGTCACGTGCAGCACGGTTCAGCGCAGTGCATCGATCAGCTTCTCGAGCTTCACCGCGTCGGCGGCGAACACGCGGATGCCCTCGGCCAGTTTTTCCGTTGCCATCGCTTCGTCGTTCAACTGGAAGCGGAACGATGCCTCGTCGATGGCGACGCGCTCGGTCGGCTTGTCCTGCAGCGCGTCCGGCGACAGCTTGCGTGCCACCGTATCGTTGCTTTCCTGCAGCTTCTGCAGCAAATCGGGGCTGATCGTCAGCAGGTCGCAGCCCGCGAGCTCGGTGATCTGGCTCGTCGTGCGGAAGCTCGCGCCCATCACTTCGGTGTTGTAACCGAACGTCTTGTAGTACGTGTAGATGCCTCGCACCGACTGCACGCCCGGATCGTTCGCACCACCGTTCTTCGCTTCATCCCAGTCGGCCCCGGCCTGCTTCTTGTACCAGTCGTAGATGCGGCCGACGAACGGCGAGATCAGTTGCGCGCCGGCTTCCGCGCATGCGGCGGCCTGGACGAGCGAGAAAAGCAGGGTCATGTTGCACTTGATCCCTTCCTTCTGCAGCACCTCGGCCGCGCGAATGCCTTCCCACGTCGACGCGAGCTTGATCAGGATGCGCTCGCGGCCGATGCCGGCGGCTTCGTAAAGCTTGATGAGCTCGCGACCCTTGTCGATCGAGCGCTGCGTGTCGAACGACAGGCGCGCATCGACCTCGGTCGACACGCGGCCCGGGATCAGCTTCAGGATCTCGGTGCCGAATGCGATCAGCAGGCGGTCGATGATGAAATCGGTGCTTTCGTTGCGATGATCGCGGACGGTTTTCTCGAGGATCGGCTTGTACGCGTCCTTCTGGACGGCCTTCAGGATCAGCGACGGGTTCGTGGTCGCGTCCTGCGGCTTGTATTGCGCAAGCTGCTGGAAATCGCCCGTGTCGGCGACGACGGTCGTATATTGCTTCAGCTGGTCGAGTGCGGTAGTCATGGCGATTCGGGAGGAGGGCGCAAGGCGCCGGGGTTCTCACGGGCCGCGCGAGCGCGGCAGCGAAGCGAGGCGGCGCCCGGGCGCCACCTCCGATCCGCTATTTTAGGCCCGAATCGCGTCGTGCACGTTTCGGCGTGCCGTTTGCGGTGCGGGGCCGCGCCATGCGGCGCTACGCGGGGCGCCGCGCGTTCAGGATCACCTGCGTGACGATCCCCGCGACGAGCCCCCAGAACGCCGAGCCGATCGACAGCAGCGTGAGGCCCGACGCGGTGACCATGAACGTCACGAGCGCGGCTTCGCGCTGCTTTACGTCCTGCATCGCATTTGCGAGCCCGCTCATGATCGAGCCGAACAGCGCGAGCGCGGCGACCGACACGACGAGCGCCTTCGGCAGCGCCGCGAACAGCGCGGCGATCGTCGCGCCGAAGATTCCGGCGACCAGGTAGAACGTGCCGCACCACACGGCGGCCGTGTAGCGCTTCGCGTGATCCTCGTGCGCTTCGGGGCCGGTGCAGATCGCGGCGGTGATCGCCGCGAGGTTCACGCCGTGCGAGCCGAACGGCGCGAGCAGCAGCGATGCCAGACCCGTGGTCGCGATGAGCGGCGACGACGGCGTCGAATAACCGTCCGCGCGCAGCACGGCGATGCCGGGCACGTTCTGCGATGCCATCGCGACGACGAACAGCGGAATGCCGATGCTGACGATCGACGCGATCGAGAACGCGGGCATCGTGAACACGGGCTGCGCGAGCGCGATGTGGAAGCGGCTGAAGTCGAGCAGGCCGAGACCGCCGGCCACCGCAGTGCCGACGATCAGCGTCGTGACGATCGCGTAGCGCGGCGCGAGTCGCTTGACGATCAGGTAGGTGAAGAACATCGCGAGCACGAGCGCGGTCTGGAACTGCGCGGCGCGGAAGATCTCGATGCCGATCTCGAACAGGATGCCCGCGAGCAAGGCCGCCGCGATGCCGGCCGGAATGCGCCGCATCAGCGTGTCGAACAGCCCGCTCACGCCGACCGCGGTCAGCAGCAGCGCGCACACGACGAACGCGCCGATGGCCTCGGGGTACGGCACACCGGGCAGCGACGCGATCAGCAGCGCGGCGCCGGGTGTCGACCATGCGACCACGACGGGCGCGCGAAAGCGCAGCGACAGGCCGATCGTCGTCAGCGCCATGCCGATCGACAGCGCCCAGATCCACGACGAGATCTGCGCGTCGGTCAGGTGCGCGGCGCGGCCGGCCTGGAACATCAGCACGAGCGAGCTCGTGTAGCCCGTCATCATCGCGACGAAGCCGGCGACGAGCGCGGAGACGGACGTGTCGGTGAAAAAGCGGCGGCCGCCGGCGCGGCCAGCGCTCGCGGTGGGCGAAGGGTTCATGCTATCTCCGGGGGAGGCCGCTCCGACGCGGCCTTCGTGTCTGCAGGGCGGGTTCGTTATTTGCTGAGTGCGCGCATCGCGGTTTCGAGGCCCGCGAGCGTGAGCGGATACATGCGCTGACCGAGCAGGTCGCGGATCACCGCGACCGATTGCCGGTACTCCCATAGCCGCTCGGGCTCGGGGTTCAGCCAGGCATGGTGGGGGAACTGGTCCGCGAGGCGGCGCAGCCAGACGGCGCCGGCTTCCGGGTTGTTGTATTCGACCGAGCCGCCGGGCTGCAGCACCTCGTACGGGCTCATCGTCGCGTCTCCGACGAAGATCAGCTTGTAGTCGGGCGTGAACTTGTGCAGCACGTCCCACGTCGCGGTGCGCTCCGAGTGACGACGGCGGTTGTTCTTCCACAGGTGGTCGTACACGCAGTTGTGGAAGTAGTAGAACTCCAGGTGCTTGAATTCGGCCTTCGCGGCCGAGAACAGCTCTTCGGTGCGCTTGATGTGATCGTCCATCGAGCCGCCGACGTCGAGCAGCATCAGCACCTTCACGTTGTTGTGGCGCTCGGGCACCATCCGCAGGTCGAGCCAGCCCGCGTTCGCGGCCGTGCTGCGGATCGTGCCGGGCAGGTCGAGCTCCTCGGCCGCGCCTTCGCGCGCGAAGCGGCGCAGCCGCCGCAGCGCGACCTTGATGTTGCGCGTGCCGATCTCGACCGAATCGTCGTAGTCGCGGTATGCGCGTGCTTCCCACACCTTCACCGCGGTGCGGTTGCCGTTCGACGGGCCGCCGATGCGCACGCCTTCCGGGTTGTAGCCGCCGTGCCCGAACGGCGACGTGCCGCCGGTGCCGATCCACTTGTTGCCGCCTTCGTGGCGTTCCTTCTGCTCGTCGAGCAGTTCCTTCAGGCGCTCCATCAGCTTGTCGAGCCCGCCCATCGCTTCGATCTGCGCCTTTTCCTCCGGCGACAGCTCGCGCTCGAGGCGCTTCTCGAGCCAGTCGAGCGGGATGTCGAACGCTTCGGACGGCAGCACGGACACGCCGTGGAAATACGCGCCGAACGCCTGGTCGAACTTGTCGAAGTACTGCTCGTCCTTGACGAGCGTCATCCGTGCGAGGAAGTAGAACGCGTCGATCGACGGCGAAATCAGGCCAGCCTTCAGCGATTCGAGCAGCGTCAGGTATTCCTTCACCGAGACGGGCAGCTTGGCTGCGCGCAGCGCGTAGAAGAAATTGAGCAGCATGGCCGGGCCTTCGCGGGTGGGTTACCGG
The DNA here is from genome assembly GCF_020419685.1 of Burkholderia sp. AU33545. Classification (NCBI taxonomy): domain Bacteria; kingdom Pseudomonadati; phylum Pseudomonadota; class Betaproteobacteria; order Burkholderiales; family Burkholderiaceae; genus Burkholderia; species Burkholderia sp. AU33545. The sequence continues at coordinate 446,555 of NZ_JAIZRQ010000006.1, forward strand.
TTGTGCCGGTTCATGTAGACGAGCCGCTCGAGCAGGCTCAGATCCTGCTCGTTCTTCAGCAGCGCGCCCGCGAGCGGCGGCACGATCTGCTTCGCGTCGGTGCCGCGCAGCGCGTCGGCCGGGATGTTCTCGGCGAGCAGCAGCTTCAGCCAGTCGAGGAGTTCGGACGTCGACGGCTTCTTCTTCAGCCCCGACACGCCGCGCAATTCGAAGAAACTTTGCAGCGCCGCCTGCAGCAATTCTTCGCGGATGTTCGGAAAGTGGACCGCGACGATCTGCTGCATCGTCGACGCATCGGGAAACTGGATGTAGTGGAAGAAGCAGCGGCGCAGGAACGCGTCGGGCAGTTCCTTCTCGTTGTTCGACGTGATGATCACGAGCGGGCGGTGCTTCGCGCGTACCGTCTCGCGCGTCTCGTACACGTGGAATTCCATCCGGTCGAGCTCGCGGAGCAGGTCGTTCGGGAATTCGATGTCGGCCTTGTCGATCTCGTCGATCAGCAGCACGCTCGGGTGCTCGGCGTCGAACGCCTGCCACAGCACGCCCTTGACGATGTAGTTCGAGATGTCCTTCACGCGTTCGTCGCCGAGCTGCGAGTCGCGCAGCCGCGATACCGCGTCGTATTCGTACAGGCCCTGCTGCGCCTTCGTCGTCGACTTGATGTGCCACTGCAACAGCGGCATGTCGAGCGCGGCCGCCACTTCCTCGGCGAGCATGGTCTTGCCGGTACCGGGCTCGCCCTTGATCAGCAGCGGGCGTTGCAGCGTCAGCGCGGCGTTGACCGCGAGCTTCAGGTCGTCGGTGGCGACGTAGTGCGAGGATCCTTCGAAACGCATGGCGGCGCTCTTTCCTGGTCGCAAAAAAACCCAGTATAAGTCAGAAGGGCTGTCCGGTTGGCCCGGGGCCGCGTATCGTTGCGGGGTTGCGGCGGGGCCGGACTGGGGCGCCATATGGACGCGTTCCCCGCCGACGCGGTACAATCTGGCCGTTTTTTTTGGCCTGCGTGGCGATCCGATAAGCAAAACGGCGCGGGCCGTTGCCGCTTCGGCGCCAGTTTCCCCTCAAGCTAGGTTACAAGAGCTATGAACAAATTCGTCGGCAAACACGTCGTTGTCGCAGCGCTCGTGGCGCTCGCGGGCAGCGCGCAGGCGGCCGGTGTGGTCGGCAACCCGAAGGACGGGGCGAGCAAGGCCGCCATGTGCATCGGTTGCCACGGCATCCAGGATTACCGCGCGGCGTACCCGGAGGTCTACCGGGTGCCGGTCCTCGGCGGCCAGAACCAGCAATACCTCGAGAACGCGCTGAAGGCCTACCGCAAGAAGGATCGCCACTTCCCGTCGATGAATGCGATCGCCGGTTCGCTGACGGACCAGGACATCGCGGATCTGGCGGCTTACTACGCCGCCCAGAAGGCCGACACGAAGGACAATCCCTACAAGTAAAGCGCGCGCCGCCGATCTGACCGGCGGGACAGGAGCATTCATGAATAACGCATTCAAGACGGCGGCGGTTGCACTGGCGGCCGGCCTCGCGATCGGTACCGCGCATGCGGCGGACACCACGAAGGGCAAGGAGCTGGTCGAGTCGCACAATTGCGCGGCCTGCCACGGCGCGCAGCTGAACAAGCCGATCAACGCAGAGTATCCGCGCCTCGCCGGCCAGCACGCCGACTACCTCGTGTGGGCGATGCGCCAGTACCAGATGGGGCTGACGAACCCGCTGCTCGGTCGCAATAACGCGATCATGCAGGCGCAGGTGCAGAACCTGTCGGTCAGCGACATGAAGGACATCGCAGCCTACATCGAGTCGCTGAAAGAGACCGATCTCGTCTTCAAGAAGTAAGCGCATCGGACCTTCCCGGTCGGTGCAGCCGGAGTACCCCGCCGCGGCGGGGTATTTTTTTGTCCGCGGCGCTCAGTCGCGCGACGCGCGGCGCAGGATGCGCTGCAGGTACGCGTCCGTATCGGGCGGCGTGCCGGTGCGCTGCGCTTCCCAGATCGTCTCGCCGAGGCATTCCATGATCATGTGCTGCGCCTCGTGGGTCGAATCGAGCTTCGCGGCCAGCTTGTCGTGCGCGGCGCGGATGCCGGGCGGCTGGTCGATCGACAACTGCTCGCTGATCGCGAGGTGCATCGACAGGTGCAGGAACGGGTTCGTGCGGCCTTCCTCGGGCGTGTAGTTGCGCGCGGCGGCGCCGTCGGCGTCCGCGAGGTCGTCGTGGTATTCGGGATGCTCGACGATCCAGTCGGCTGCCATCGCTTCCAGCGGCGTCAGGATCTCGCCTGCGCGTTGCTTGCGCCAGGTCTCGGTGAAAAAGCGACGGACTTCGTCGCGACTCGGATTGAACATGGTGGGGATGCGTCGTGATTCGGGCGGCGTCATGCCGCGTCGCGCATTGTACGCCGGGTCGGCGCACGGCGCTGGCGGCGGGCGGCGGGCGGCGCGCGGGCGGGGCGCCCGCCGTGGCATAGCGCGGGCGACGTCAACTGGAGTCGGCCGGCGCGGGCCGTGGCGCGGCGCAACGGGTAAGCGCGGGCTAGGCTGCCGGCCACCGGGCCGTTAAACTCCGACGATTCCCGTCGTCGCGCTCACACCGTTCCGTCATGTCCGCCACCGTCCGCTCATCGTCCGCCGCGCTGCAGGGCGCGCTCTACGTCGCGCTGTCCGCTGCCGCATTCGGCGCGATGGCGATCTTCGGTCGTTATGCGTATGCGGCCGGCGTCGACGTGCTCGGGCTGCTCATCGTGCGCTTCGCGATCGGCGGCGCGGTCCTTGCCGCGATCGCCCGGCACCGCCGCGTCGCATGGCCGCGCGGCCGCGCGCTCACGCCGCTCGTGGCGATGGGTGCGCTCGGCTACGTCGGGCAGTCGTTTTGCTATTTCAGCGCGCTCCAGCATGCGCAGGCGAGCCTCGTCGCGCTGCTGCTGTACCTGTATCCGGCCTTCGTCACGCTGTTGGCCGCGTGGTGGCTCGGCGAGCGCCTCACGCGCGCGAAGGCGGTCGCGCTCGTGCTCTGTGTCGCGGGCTCCGCGCTGATGGTCGGCGGCGGCCACGGCGAGCCGCTCGGCATCGCGCTCGCACTGGCCGCCGCGGTGATCTATTCGCTGTACATCGTCGGCGGCACGAAGGCGACGCGCGGCGTCGATCCGCTCGCGACCACCGCGATCATCTGCCTGTCGGCGACCGCGACGCTCGTCGTGATCGCGATCGTGCGGACCACGGCGTTCGGCGCGCCGCCGCGCTGGCCGGAGACGGGCGCCGGCTGGGCGTCGATGCTCGCGATCGCGCTGGTGTCGACGGTCGCAGCGATGCTCGCGTTCTTCGCCGGGCTCGAGCGGCTGGGGGCCGCGCGCACGTCGATGCTGTCGACGCTCGAACCGGTCGTGACGGTCGCGCTTGCGGCGCTGCTGTTCGGCGAGGCGCTGTCGCCGTTGCAGTGGGCTGGCGGCGTCGCGATCCTCGCGGCCGTGCTGGCGCTCGTGCGTGCGGGCGGCGCGGCGGCCGACGACGCGACGGCGACGTCCAACGCATAAGCAGGGAAACGGGGAAAGTCGTGGGGGCCGCAACGGCGCTCGCGGGTCGTGCCGCGCCCCGCGCACGGCTCGGGCGGCCGCGTGCAGCGCGTCAGCCGCGGCCGGCGGTCACTCGTTCGGCGGTGGTGTCTTCGGCCGGAATTCGCACAGCGGCTCGATCGCGCAGTGCCAGCATTCGGGCTTGCGGGCCTTGCACACGTAGCGACCGTGCAGAATCAGCCAGTGATGCGCGTCCTGCAGGAATTCCTTCGGCGTGAACTTCTCGAGCGCGGCCTCGACGGCCCGCACGTCCTTGCCCGGCGCGAGCCCCGTGCGGTTCGCGACGCGGAAGATATGCGTGTCGACCGCGATCGTCGGCTGGCCGAACGCGGTGTTCAGCACGACGTTCGCGGTCTTGCGGCCGACGCCCGGCAGGCTCTCGAGCGCTTCGCGATCGGCCGGCACTTCGCCGTCGTAGCGCTCGAGCAGGATGTTGCACGCCGCGATCACGTTCTTCGCCTTGGTGCGGTAGAGGCCGATCGTCTTGATGTAGTCGGCGACGCCTTCTTCACCGAGCGCGACGATTTGTCGCGGGGTGTTCGCGACCGGGAACATCTTGCGCATCGCCTTGTTGACCGACACGTCGGTTGCCTGCGCGGACAGCATCACCGCGATCAGCAACTCGAACGGCGTCGTGTATTCGAGCTCGGTCGTCGGATGCGGATTGAGGCTCTGCAGCGTTTCGTAGATCGCGCGTCGTTTGGAGGCGTTCATGGACGGTTCTTGTCGGGCGGCGCGGTCGGGCCGTTCCGGTCGTCGTTGTTCGGATCGTCGTGGTCGTCACGGGTGTCCGCAGCCTCGGTGTCGCGCTGCGCCTGCTGTTCGGCGAGCCGCTTGCGGCGGGCTTCGGCCGCGTCGATCTGCGCCTGCACGGCCGCGCTCACGCCTTCGGTGTTCTTCGGTCCGGCACCTCGTTCGGACAGTTCTTCCTTCTTCTTGCGTGCGCGTTCGAGCGCGGCGGCGATGATCGCGCGTTTCCTGGCGTCGGCATCGTCGGCCGGGGCGGCGCCCGGTGCGCCAGGCGGTGCCGCGGCCGGCGCAGCCTTGGCCGCACCGGCACTGGCCGCGCGGCGGGCGGCGGCGCGCGCTTCGGCGGCCTCCCGTTCGCGGCGCTGACGGGCGAGCCGGCGGTCGTGGCGTTCGCGCGCGGCGTCCGCCTGTTCCTGCGACCACGCGTCCCAGCCGGTGCGCTCGTCGGTCACGGGGACCATCGCGATGCAGTCGACCGGGCAGGGCGGCACGCACAGGTCGCAGCCGGTGCACAGCGATTCGACGATCGTGTGCATCTGTTTCGGTGCGCCGACGATCGCGTCGACCGGGCATGCCTGCATGCACAGCGTGCAGCCGATGCACAGGCTTTCGTCGATGAACGCGACGGCGCGCGGATGCTCGGTGCCGTTGACGGGGTTCAGCGGGATCACGGGCTTGCCGAGCAGGCTCGCGAGGCGTGCGATGCCTTCGGCGCCGCCGGGCGGGCACTGGTTGTAGTTCGCGTTGCCGGCGGCGATCGCCTCCGCGTACGGACGGCAGCCGTCATAGCCGCACTTCGTGCATTGCGTCTGGGGAAGCAGATCTTCGATGCGATCTGCGAGGGTCTTGGAATCGGTCACGGTGACAACGGGCGCAGCAGCGCCGAATGGCTCTCGGCCGCGTCTGGCGCGGCCGGAAAGGTTTGCCAAACCTCGATTATCGCCGATTTCCCGCATTGCGCTGGACGCGGTCTGTGCGCATAATCGAACCGCTTTTTTGCAGGGGCTCAGCAGGAGGGCGGCCGCACGCGGTGCGCTCGTTCCAGGGCAGCCGGCGCCGAGGCGGTGGGGGTGCCGGTCCGGATCACGCGGCTCACATAGCAAAACGCCACCATGAATCAGCCAAAAATCAAAAGAGATCCTGAAGGTACCCGCCGCCGCATCCTGATGGCGGCAGCCGAAGAGTTCGCGAGTGGAGGGCTGTTCGGCGCGCGCGTCGACCAGATCGCGCGCCGGGCCGAAACCAACGAGCGCATGCTCTATTACTATTTCGGCAGCAAGGAGCAGTTGTTTACGGCCGTGCTCGAACACGCGTTCTCCGCGCTGACCGAGGCCGAGCGCGTGCTCGATCTCGACGGCGTCGCGCCCGTCGAGGCCGTGACAAGGCTCGCGCATTTCGTGTGGGATTACTACCGCGATCATCCGGAGCTGCTGCGGCTCATCAACAATGAGAACCTGCACGAAGCGCGCTACCTGCACAAGTCGACGCGAATCCGCGAGATGATGTCGCCGATCGTCGCGAAGCTCGGCAACGTGCTGATGCGCGGCCAGAAGGCCGGGCTGTTCCGCAGCGACGTCGATCCGCTGCGCTTCTACGTGACGCTGTCGGGGCTCGGCTACTACATCGTGTCGAACCGTTTCACGCTGGCCGCGACACTCGACCGCGACTTCAGCGAAGCCGACGAGCGCGCGGAGATGGTCAGGATGAACACCGAGGTGCTGCTCGCGTACCTGTTGCGACGCTGAGCCCGCGCGCCGATGAGCGGCTCACCGTTGGCCGCCGGATAAAAAAACGCCGCCGTGCGCAAGCAACGGCGGCGTTTTTGCGTCGGAACGCGGCGCGTCAGGCGGCCTTGCGCGCGCGAACGGTTTTGGCGCGTGTGCCGCCCGCGCGTTTCGCGGCCGGTGCGGCCTTCGCGGTTGCCGTCTTGGCGGGCGCAACCGTCACGGCCGGCGCCTTCGCGCGCGCGCGCTTCGGGGCGGTCGCGCGCACCGTCACCTCGGGTTGCGGCTTGCCGGCCGGCACGGCGGTGAGCGTCGTCGCTGCCGGTGCTTCGGCGGGCACCTTGGTCGCGCCGTTCTTCGGTTCCGGCGCATGCTCGCGGATGAAATCGCGCAGCTGCGGGTAAATGATCGTGCGCCAGCGGCGGCCCGAGAAGATCCCGTAGTGACCGCACTTCTCGGCGGTCAGGCTGCGGCGATCGTCCTGCGGGATGCCCGTGCACAGCTCGTGCGCGACGTGCGTCTGGCCGCTGCCCGAGATGTCGTCGAGTTCGCCCTCGATCGTCATCAGTGCGGTGTGCTTGATGTCCTGCGGACGCACGCGCTCGCCTTCGACATCCCACGTGCCTTCCGCGAGCCGGAATTCCTGGAACACGACGCGGATCGTCTCGAGGTAATACTCGGCCGCCATGTCGAGCACCGCGTTGTACTCGTCGTAGAAGCGGCGGTGTGCCTCGGCATCATCCTCGTCGCCGCGCAGCAGGCTCTGGTAGAAGTCCCAGTGCGACTGCGCGTGACGTTCCGGATTCATCGCGACGAAGCCCGTGTGCTGCAGGAAGCCCGGGTACACCTGGCGGCCTTCGCCCGGATAGTTCGCGGGCACCGTGTGGATCACGTTGTTCTCGAACCACGCGGTCGAGTGCTGCGTCGCGAGCGAATTGACCGACGTCGGGCTGCGGCGCGCGTCGATCGGGCCGCCCATCATCGTCATCGTGAGCGGCGTGTCCTCGCCGCGGCTCGCCATCAGCGAGATTGCCGCGAGCACCGGCACGGTCGGCTGGCACACGGAAATCACGTGCAGGTTGCGCGCGCCGATGTGGCGGATGAATTCCTGGATGTACGCGATGTAGTCGTGCAGGTGGAACGGGCCGACCTCGACCGGCACCATCCGCGCGTCGATCCAGTCGGTGATGTAGACCTTGTGATCCTGCAGCAGCGTGCGCACGGTGTCGCGCAGCAGCGTCGAGTGGTGGCCCGACAGCGGCGCGCAGACCAGCACGACCGGCTCGTCCTTCAACTGCGTGACGGCATCGGCGTCGTCCGAATAGCGTTTGAAGCGCAGCAGCCGGCAGAACGGCTTCTCGACGATCGTCTGCTCAACGATCGGGATGTTGTGGCCGTCCTTGACGATCTGATGAATGTTGAATTCGGGCTTCTCGTAATCCTTGCCGAGCCGGTACATGAGCTCGTACGCGGCGGCCATCCGCGTCGCGCCGGGCATCAGCGAGAACGGGCTGGACGGATTGGCGAACGATTTGGATGCGGCCTGGGCCCAGGCCGTGAGCGGGCTCAACATCGCCCGCTGGAATTCGTGCAGTTGGTAAAGCATGCAGACTACTCCCGCGTGGGGGACGGTGCGCAAGGGCGGCGTGGGGCGTCGCGGCGTGCCGTGTGGGTCGGCGACCGGCCATGTTGCAGTGCGGCCGGACAATCGAATCGATCATATCGGACAACGATGGGTGGTGCAATGCAACATTTCCCCGATTTTTCATCAAACTGTTGCGAATTGACGATCTCTGAAGAAGCCGTTCCGCCCCCGGTCAGCGCCCCGTCGCCACGGCCGGCGCGGGCTGGCCGGCCGCGCGCGCCATGGCGTCCTCGTGGTGCATCAGGTTCATCGCGGTGTGCACCAGCGCAACGTGCGAGAACGCCTGCGGGAAGTTGCCGACGAGCCGGCCCTCGACCGGGTCGTATTCCTCGGCGAGCAGCCCGAGGTCGTTGGACAGCGCGAGCAGCCGGCTGAAGAGCCGGTGCGCGTCGTCGATCCGGCCGAGCAGCGCGTAGTTGTCGACCAGCCAGAAACTGCAAGCGAGAAACGTGCCTTCGCCGGGCGGCAGGCCGTCGTCGTACTCCGTCGTTCGGTAGCGCATCACGAGGCCGTCGTGCAGCAATTCCCGCTCGATCGCGTCGACCGTGCCGACGATGCGCGGGTCCTCCGGCGGCAGGAAGCCGAGCAGCGGCATCAGCAGCACGCTCGCGTCGAGCTCGTCGCTGCCATAGCTCTGCGTAAACGCCCGTTTGCCTTCGTGCCATGCGTTGTCGCAGACGTCGGCGTGGATCCGGTCGCGCAGCGCGCGCCAGCGGTCGAGCGACGCGGGCAGCCGGAACATCTCCGCCGACTTGATCGCGCGGTCGAACGCGACCCACGCCATCACCTTCGAGAACGTGAAATGGCGGCGGCCGCCGCGCGTTTCCCAGATGCCCTCGTCGGGCTCCTGCCAGATCTTCTCGAGATGATCGAGCAGCGAACACTGGACGGACTACACCGTGTCGTCGGCCTGCAGGCCGCCCACGCGCGCGAGGTGCAGCGCGGCCATCACTTCGCCGAACACGTCGAGCTGGAGCTGGTTCGCCGCGCCGTTGCCGACGCGCACCGGTTTCGAGTCCTGGTAGCCGGGCAGCCAGTCGAGCTCGATTTCCGGCAGCCGGCGCTCACCCGCGATCCCGTACATGATCTGGATTTGCTCGGGCGAGCCGGCCATCACGCGGCCGAGCCACGTGCGCCAGGCGCGCGCCTCGTCGTAGTAGCCGCCGCGCATCAGCGCGAGCAGCGTGATCGTCGCGTCGCGCAGCCAGCAGTAGCGGTAGTCCCAGTTGCGGTTGCCGCCGATCTTCTCCGGCAGCGACGTGGTGGGCGCCGCGACGATCCCGCCGGTCGGCTCGTACGCGAGCGCCTTCAACGTGATCAGCGAGCGGCGTACGGCGGCCGCGTAGCGACCCTGCACCTGGCAGCGGCCCGACCATTCGAGCCAGTAGTTCTCGGTGCGGGCGAGCATCGACAGCGGATCGCGCGCGGGCGGTAACCGCAGGTGCGACGCCGCGTAGCTGAGCGAAAACGGCACGCGTTCGTCGGCGCTCACCGTGAATTCCGCGAGCGTATGGAGGTTCTTGCCCGTGAGCGGCACGGGCGTGCGCAGCACGACGGTATCGGGGCCGGCGATCGCCTTCACGCCGTCCTCGCGCGTCAGCTGCGTGACCCACGGGACGGAGAAACCGTAGTCGAAGCGCAACACCAGTTCCATGCGCATCTTCATCGTGCCGTGGCGGCCGACGACGATCCGCACCAGTTCGGACCAGCCGTTGCCGGGCGGCATGAAGTCGATCACGGTGACGGCGCCGTCGGCGCTTTCGTAGTCGGTTTCGAGGATCAGCGTATCGCCGCGATAGCGGCGCGTCGTGTGCGTGATCGCGGCGTCGGCGGCCGGCGCGAGCAGCCAGCGGCCGTGCTCGGGCGTGCCGACCAGCGCCGCGAAACAGGCGCCCGAATCGAAGCGGGGCCAGCACAGCCAGTCGACGGAGCCGTCTTTCGAGATCAGCGCGGCGGTGTGGCCGTCGCCGACGAGGGCGTAGTCTTCGATCAGGGCGGGCATGGGCAAGCGGTCCTTGGGTATTCGAGTTCACTATGCAGGCTGCGGCGCCCGGGCTTCACGTGCCGGCGTCGCGCCCCGTATACTCGGCCGGGCGGCGGAGCGCATGAACGGCCGGCGTTTCGTCCTATCTCAACACTTGAAGCGACTCGATGCAAGGAGGATTCAATGCCCAGCCGTTTACGCGAGCGTGACGCACGCGCTTCGACACGAGGGTTCCCGCTTAGGCTCGCTCACTGGATGAAAGGTTTCGCGATCGTGCTGTCGTTGTCCGCAACCCAGGCATTCGCTCAACAATCGCCGGCGCCGGCCGACGGCGTCTACAACCTGCTGGTGGGCACCTATACGGGGCACGGCAGCGACGGGATCTACGTATACCGCTTCGATACGAAAACGGGCAGCGTCGCGCGCGTGTCGTCGGCGAAGACCGTGAACCCGTCGTACCTGTTGCCTAGCCGCGACGGTCGCACCGTCTACGCGGTCAATGAACTGCCCGGCGACAACGGGCCGGCCACGCAGCGCGGCGGCATCAGCGCGTTCAGCTTCGATCCGAAGACAGGCGCCCTCACGTTCGTCGACCGCGTGTCGTCGGAAGGGAACGATCCCTGCTATCTCGCGCTGTCGCCGGACGGCAAGTACCTCGTCACGGCCAACTACTCGGTCGCGGCCGATCCGGGCGGCAGTTTCGCCGTGTTCCCGGTCCGCGACGGCGGTGCGGTCGGCCCGGCCGTGCTGACGGTGCATCATGAAGGCACGGGGCCCGTGAAGGGGCGCCAGGACGGCGCGCACGTGCACTCGACGGTGTTCTCGCCCGACGGCCGTTACCTGTTCGTGCAGGATCTCGGCGCGGACAAGATCTACGGCTACCGCTACACGGTGGACGGCAGCCGCGGGCTGATCAGCCCGACCGACACGCGCTACACGCCGGTGAAGGCCGGCTCCGGCCCGCGTCACATGGTGTTCAGTGACGACGGCCGGTTCGCGTACGTGACGAGCGAGCTCAACGCAGCGGTCGAGGTGTTCGGCTACCACGACGGCAAGCTGACGCCGGTCGAGACGCTGCCGATGACGGTGCCGGGCTTCAAGGGCAAGGTCGGCGGCGGTGCGATCCATCTGTCGCCGGACGGCCGCTTCCTGTACGCGAGCAACCGGGGCGACGTGAACGACATCGTGATCTACGCGGTGAACAAGGCCGACGGCCGGCTGAAGACCGTCGGCCGCCAGTCGAGCCTCGGCAAGACGCCACGCGAATTCCTGATCGATCCGACCGGCAAGTGGCTGATCGTCGGCAACCAGGACAGCGACACGTTCTACGTATTCAGTCGCGACGTCGAAACGGGGCAGCTCGGCCCGAATCCGCAGAAGGTGGCGGTCGGCAGCCCGGTCGACTTCAGGCTGGTGCCGGTGGCGCAATAAATGCAGAAAGGGCGCTGCCTCGGCAGCGCCCTTTTTCGTTCGGGCGGCCGCTTGCGCGGGGTGCCCGTATCGGTCGTCGTCGGCCGCGCGGCCGCCGTGCTCAGTCGGCCGCGGCTGGCACGAGCACCTCGCGGCTGCCGTTGATGCCCATCGGTGACACGAGTCCGGCCGCTTCCATCTGCTCGACGAGTCGCGCGGCGCGGTTGTAGCCGATGCGCAACTGGCGCTGCACCGACGAGATCGACGCGCGCCGCGTGCGCACGACGAACGCGACCGCTTCGTCGTACAGCGGATCGGCTTCCGCATCCGGCGCGTCGCCGAACAGGTCCTGCGTCGCGCCGTCGGCCGCCGGGCCGTCGAGAATCCCTTCCTCGTACTGCGGCTCGCCGAACTGCTTCAGGTATTCGACGACCCGGTGCACTTCCTCGTCTGCGACGAACGCGCCGTGCACGCGCTGCGGGTAGCCCGTGCCCGGCGGCAGGAACAGCATGTCGCCCTGGCCGAGCAGCGATTCGGCGCCCATCTGGTCGAGGATCGTGCGCGAGTCGATCTTCGACGACACCTGGAACGCGACGCGCGTCGGGATGTTCGCCTTGATGAGGCCGGTGATCACGTCGACGGACGGGCGCTGGGTCGCGAGGATCAGGTGGATGCCGGCCGCGCGCGCCTTCTGCGCGAGGCGGGCGATCAACTCCTCGATCTTCTTGCCGGCGACCATCATCAGGTCGGCCAGCTCGTCGATCACGACGACGATCAGCGGCAGCTTCGACAGCGGCTCGGGATCCTCGGGCGTCAGCGAGAACGGGTTGCCGATCTTCTTTTCCTTCGCCTCCGCGTCGCGGATCTTCTGGTTGAAGCCCGCGAGGTTGCGCACGCCGACGGCCGACATCAGGCGGTAGCGCTTCTCCATTTCACCGACGCACCAGTTCAGCGCGTTCGCCGCGAGCTTCATGTCGGTGACGACCGGCGCCAGCAGGTGCGGGATGCCTTCGTAGACCGACAGCTCGAGCATCTTCGGGTCGATCATGATGAGCCGCACGTCCTCGGGCGTCGCCTTGTACAGCAGCGACAGGATCATCGCGTTGATCGCGACCGACTTGCCCGAACCCGTCGTGCCGGCGACCAGCATGTGCGGCGCCTTCGCGAGATCGGTGACGACCGGGTGGCCGGTGATGTCCTTGCCCATCGCGATCGTCAACTGCGATGCCGAATGCTGGTACTGGCGCGATTCGAGGATTTCCGACAGGCGGATCATCTGGCGTTTCGCGTTCGGCAGCTCAAGGCCCATGCAGGTCTTGCCGGGAATCGTCTCGACGACGCGGATCGACGTGAGGCCGAGGCCGCGCGACAGATCCTTCATCAGGCCGACGATCTGGCTGCCGCGCACGCCGAGTGCGGGTTCGATCTCGAAGCGCGTGATCACCGGGCCCGCCGATGCGCCGACCACGGTCACCGGCACCTTGAACTCCTGCAGGCGTTGCTCGATGACCTGGGCGGTCTGCGCGAGGTGTTCCTCGGTGATCGTTTCGACGTCGTCGGAGGCAGGCTCAAGCAGGTCGAGCGTCGGCAGTTCGACGTTGAACGATGCGGGTGCGTGGAATTCGAACGCGTTCGGGCGCGGCTGGCGCGCGGGTGCGGCCGATGCGTCCGGGGCCGGGACGCTCGATTCCGCCGGAGCCGGCGGCATGGTGGTCCCGGAAAGCGTTGCGTCCGGAGGCGGTGCGGTCGTGACGGCCGGGATGGCGGTGCCGGTTGCCGCAGGCGTCGCGCCGGTGCCGGGCATGGACCAGCTCGCCGATGCAGCCGCGGGAGCCAGCGGGGTGGTGAACGACTGGGCCTGCGGCGCCGGTACGGACGCGATGGCGTGCGCCGGTGTCGCCGTGTCGATGGATTCGCCCGGTGCGGAGAAGGTTGGCATTGCCGACACAGGCGCCGTCGCGGAAGTCGGGGACGCGGCCGATGCCGTCGCGGCGGTGGTCGTGGCGAAGGAGGCCGGCGCGCTACCCGACGCCGCAGGCACGCCGCCAAACGCGGCGGGCGCAGCGGCACCGATCGTGCTCGTTTGGGCGAGCGCGCCGGAAGACGGCGCCGGGACGACCGACGCGGCAGGCGCGATGCCGGGTGCTGCGTGCGCTGCTCCGGCCGGCACGGCCTGCGTACCGGTCGACCAAGCGTCAGGCGTGCGGCTCGTCGGTGCTGCCGAAGGCGTTGCCGATGCGATCGACGTTGCGGTTGATGCGTTGCCGGACGGGGCGGTAGACGCGATCGCAGGCGACACCTGCGTGCTTTGCGCCGGCTGCAATCCGGTTGCGCTGAAGGACATGCCGGTCGATGCGGGTGCCGTCGCGGCTGCCACGATCGGCGCGGTCGCGGACGGCTGCGACGTGGCCGGACCGGAAGCATTCATCGCGGGCGTCAGGGCAGACGCCGCCGCCATGCCTGGAACGGCCGCGGAAGGTTGTGTCACGGTCACACCGTGGGCTCCGGTCGCAGTCGTCGGAGCAGACGTCGCCGCGGGTGCGAGCGGCTGCGCGGTGGGAAGGGCGGCGGCACCGGTCGAAGGCGTGTGGGCGGGTGTCGTCGGTGCGGGTGCCGGCGTGACCGTGGCCGATGCCGCGCCCGTGGTACCGAGCGCCGATGATGCCGCAGCCGGCACGTGACCGCTGGAACCGTATGCGATCCCCGTGGCGCCCGCCGGCGCGGACGGCTCAGCCGATGCAACGGGCGCTGCCGATGCGGGCGGTTGCGACGGCGACCAGGAGGCCGTGCTCGTCATGCCGGACAACGAAGGCGTAGCGGCGGCAGGTGTGCTGTTCGACGTGTTCGCGAGTGCCGGTGCAGCAGAGCCCGGCGCGGTGCCGGCGCGCGACGACGCGGCAGTTGACGAAATCGTCTGCGCAGGAGCGGGGGATTCAGCGGACAACGGCTTCGACCACGATGCGGACGCAGGTTCCGCGATCGCGGATGTCGACGCCGCCGGTGCGGGTGGCATGGCGTGTTGCGTGCCGGCAGGCGATGGTGCGGTTTCTCCAGCGTGCTTTGCTGCTGCATGCCAGGCCGTTCCCGTCACGCCGCCTGCGGATGCGGCGTTCGACGTGTCCGAGGCTGCCGGCGCCGCTGCCGCGACGGGCATTGCATCGGCAAGCGACCACGTGGGCGTTGCCGCGATCGACGAAGCGGGGAGGGGAGCGGTCGGCGCGACCTGCTGGGCAGATTTCACGACGTCCCGAGCTGCTTGCGTGTCCTGTTTCGTATCGACCGATACGGCGGTATCGGCCGGCGGCGTGGATTGCGACTGGATCTGACCGACCCTCCCTGCGGCCGTTGCCGCATCGTTCGCATCTGCGGTGCGGCCCATGTCGCTTGCCGTGGACGTAGCGGCGGCCGGATGCGTATTGACAGATTCACTCGTCGCCGCCGACTCGTCCGTGCCGGACAGCTGCGCGGCAATCAGGTTTTCATGCGATGCGCCGAGTCTGGAAACCTGCGCGCTGACGATGTCTTCCCACGGTGCAAAGTCGATCGGGGAATCGAGTGCCGGCGCGGCGGGCGCATCGGCGTCCGCCTGACGCGTCGGTGCATCGGTCTCGACGCCGGGATCCGGTGCGGCATGCCGCGCAGTTTCACCGAAGGCCGGAATGCTCGTACCAACATCGACAGCGGGCATGCGCACGCTCGGCTCGGCCGGCATGAACGCATCCAGCACGATCGGTGCGTCGTCGTATGCCGGCGCGGCTTCGCGCGAAAGGCCTGCGTCGCGGGGCGCGGCCTGATGCGCGCCCGCAACGATCCCGGCGGGTACGACCGTCGATGCCGACGCCGTGACGCTCCCTGCCGCCGCAACCGCGCCGGCCAAGGTCGTCGCGGCGGCCGTCGCCGGTGCCGCATCGGGTGTACGCACATCGTCCAGCGTCGCCCATTGCGCAGTGCTGGCCTCGATCGAGCGCAGCGTGTCGTGAACGCTCGGCGCCGGCGTGATCGGCTCCGCGGGCTGCTGCACCCATGCGTAGAGCGGTGCGCGCGCGGGGACCGGTGCCGCGGGGCGGCGCCGTGTCGCGTCGGGCGACGGGCCGGCGGCGCCTGCGCCCGCCACTGGGCGTGCGGGCGTGCGCGGTGGCGTCGCGGCGGCCGGGCGCGGCGTGACCACGGTGCGCGGCGCGGCCGGCTGCTTCGATGCGGCCGCGGCTGGTCGCGCGGTGGTCGGTTGCGGCCGAACGGGCTCGAACCCGGCCGGAAGCGGGGCCGGATTCGGGCGCGGCACCTGTGCGTTCGCGGCGGCCCGCGCGAGGCTGGCGGTGCTGCCGGTCGTCGGCGGCGGCATGGCGTTCGTCGTGCCCGGTGCGGGCGGCGGGGGCACGCGATGGGCCGATGTCGGCTTCAGCCAGCCCGACGGCGCGACCGGCTCGGTGAGCGGACGCGGCGCTGCGTTGCCGCGCGGCTTCGGCCGGGCTTGCGGATCGGGTTTCCACAACGTTGGGCGCGAATAGCGGCCATTCTGGCGCGGCGCCATCGAGTTGACGGTGTGTGCGGTGGTCGGCTGCACGATGTCGTCGTCGCGATGCAGCGCGCTGCGCGGCAGGTCGGCGACGCCGCGCACGTCGTCGTCGACGTCGCGCGCGAGCTTGACGCCGAACGACGTGTCGACCCACGCGGCGAACTGCCGCCAGCCGATGCCGGTCAGCCACGGCAGGCCCGCGAAGAACAGCACGACCATCGCGACCGGCGTGCCGATCGGGCCGAGCACATGCGCGAAGCCGTTCGAGAACGCGTGGCCGAGCGCGTTCGTGTCGGGGCCCGACAGCGGGCTCGTCAGCGCGCAGCTCGCGATGAACACGGCCGCGAAGCCGAGCCACAGGCGAATCGAGCCGCGGCCGGCGAGTCCGCCGCCGCCGGGCAGCATCGCCTGAACGAGACGCCAGATGAGAAGGAGGAACCAGACGGCGGAGATGCCGAACCAGCCGAAGACAACCGTGTGCATGCTTTGATGAAACAGGAAGAGGGTGGGGAGCGCGGTGCGCGACCCGCCGAGTTTAACCGGCCGGCGAACAGGACTCTAAGGCAGCATGAAGGCGTCGAAGCGCTTCCAGGCCGCGGGACGCGTGCGTCCGGGATTCGCGCGCGGCGAAGGCGGCCGGTCGGCCTTCGCCCGCGCGCGGCATCAGGGGCTCCGGCGCGTGAAGGTCAGCGTTGCGCCGGCTTCGGTCACGATCTGCAGCTGCTGCGGCTCGCGCATCTGCACGCCGGTCTTCTCGATGTGCGCGAGCGCATCGAGGTACGCGTGTTCGAGCTGGCCGCCGAGTGTGTTCGTGCATGCCATGCGCGTGCCGGCCAGCGGCCCGAAGCTGAGCAGACCGTTCTTCAGCGCATAGGTGCCCATGTAGCGGTTGCAGCCGGAAAATCCGCTGGCGCGCCGGACGCCCGATTCGGTGGACAGCGCGAGCTTGATCGGCTCGCCGTTGTCGCCGTGCGGAATCGTGCGCGGCGTGCCGTCGGCGTTCACCCAGCTCGTGAGCTCCCAGCTCGTGTCGTCGAGCAGCTGGACGGCGGCGGGGTTGTACGGGTCGGGTGCGGGGGCGGCGGAATCGGGGTGGGTCGGCATCGCGCAGGCGGCGAGAAGCGTGGCAAGCGTCAACGCGCAGAGCGGCGCGCGCAACGGGCGAAGCAGGCCGGTGCGTGCGCGTGCGGCGGCGGACAGGTGGGACATGAGCCTCGTTCCTCATCGGATTCTGATCAAGCCGTAAGAGTAACGCACCCGCCCCGCGCGAGGCGAGCCGACACTTCGCGCGCGAAAACGTTCGCATCCCGCCCGCGGGCCTCGCGCGGCGGGGCCGCGAAACGACGAAACCGGCCGGACCGGCGCGGGTGCGCGTGTTAACATCGAAGCCGTTTTCGTCCTCCAACAGAACCAGCGGGAAATCACATGCAGATCGGTCAGCGGCTCGGTACGCCGCTTTCACCCTCGGCCACGCGCGTCATGCTGCTCGGCGCGGGCGAACTCGGCAAGGAAGTCATCATCGCGTTGCAGCGTCTCGGCGTCGAAGTCGTCGCGGTCGACCGTTATCCGGACGCGCCTGGCCACCAGGTCGCGCATCGCGCGCACGTGATCGACATGACCGACGCCGCCGCGCTGCGCGCGGTCGTCGAGGCCGAGCGCCCGCACCTGATCGTGCCGGAGATCGAGGCGATCGCGACCGATGCGCTCGCGGCGATCGAGGCGGCCGGCCTGGCCGAGGTGATCCCGACCGCGCGCGCGACGCAGCTCACGATGAACCGCGAAGGC
Source organism: Burkholderia sp. AU33545 (assembly GCF_020419685.1). Taxonomy (NCBI): domain Bacteria; kingdom Pseudomonadati; phylum Pseudomonadota; class Betaproteobacteria; order Burkholderiales; family Burkholderiaceae; genus Burkholderia; species Burkholderia sp. AU33545. The sequence continues at coordinate 463,941 of NZ_JAIZRQ010000006.1, forward strand.
ATCCGCCGCCTCGCGGCCGAGGAGCTTGGGCTGGCGACTTCGCCGTATGCGTTCGCCGAGTCGTTCGACGCGTTCAGCGCGGCCGTCGCGAAGATCGGCATGCCGTGCGTCGTGAAGCCGGTGATGTCGTCGTCGGGCAAGGGGCAGTCGGTCGTGCGGACCGAGGCCGACGTGAAACCGGCCTGGGATTACGCGATGGCGGGCGGCCGCGTGAACCACGGCCGCGTGATCGTCGAGGGCTTCATCGATTTCGAATACGAGATCACGCAGCTGACCGTGCGCGCGATCGATCCGGCGACGCTCGAGACGCGCACCTACTTTTGCGAGCCGGTCGGGCACGTGCAGGTGGCGGGCGATTACGTCGAATCGTGGCAGCCGCAGCCGATGAGCGCCGTCGCACTGGAAAAGTCGCGCGAGATCGCGCACAAGGTGACCGAGGCGCTCGGCGGGCGAGGGCTGTTCGGCGTCGAGCTGTTCGTGCGCGGCGACCAAGTCTGGTTCTCCGAGGTGAGCCCGCGGCCGCATGACACCGGCCTCGTGACGCTCGCGTCGCAGCGCCAGTCGGAATTCGAACTGCACGCGCGCGCGATTCTCGGGCTGCCGGTCGATCCGACGCTCGGCTCGCCGGCCGCGTCGGCGGTGATCTACGGCGGGCTCGACGAACGCGGCATCGCGTTCGAGGGCGTGCGCGACGCGCTGGCCGTGCCGGGCGCCGACCTGCGCCTGTTCGGCAAACCGGAGAGCTTCGCGAAGCGGCGCATGGGCGTCGCCCTCGCGACCGGCGCGACCGTCGACGAAGCCCGTGAACGCGCGAAGCGCGCCGCGGCGGCCGTGCGGCCCGTGTCGGCGCGCTGACCAGACGAGGAGCGCGCGATGGCGTCGACATGGCGGGGGATCGGACGTATCGGCAAGGTGGGCGTCGCGCTGGCGCTGGTCGCGAGCCTCGCGGGGTGCGGCCTCGCGGCCGCGCCGTGCCGGGTCGTATCGGCCGGGCTGAAGATCGTGCCAGTCGTCGGCCATGTCGCGGCCGCGCCGACCGACGCGTGCGCCGACGTCATCGATCCCTGAGCGACGAACGCTCAACCCATAACCAACGATAACCGCGCGCCCCGTGAGGGCGCGCTTACACCCGTCTCGTGAGAGGACCTGCATGATTCGCCAAGCCTTCGCCGCGCTCGCGCTCGCCGGCACCGCCGTTTCCGTCGCGCATGCCGCGCAACTGACCGTCGAGGAGATCGACGCCGATTCGCGCCAGCAGGCGTTCTATCAGTGCGCGAACCAGAAGCAGCCGGTGCGGGTGTCGTACTGGCGCGCGGGCAACGGCCAGAGCTTCGCGCTGGTGCCGGTCAACGGGCAGCAGCTGCTGTTCGTCGATACCGTTTCGGCGTCTGGCGTGCGCTACCAGGCCGGACGCTATACGTGGTGGACGAAGGGCAAGGAAGGGACGCTGCGCGACGAGATCGCAGACCAGAATGCGGCACCGCTGCTGGGCGACTGCGTGCAGGTCGAGAAGAAGAAAAAGAAGAAGGGCTGAGCGCCGCACGCGATCGAATACGCCGTGCGGGCGTGCCGATTGCCGCGATCGATGCGGGCAGCCGGGTTCGACCGCGAGCCGGACCGCGGGGCAGGCGGCGCTCGGGTTCGCCGACCGCTTGCCGACTTCCCGAACCACACGCCCGCAATTCGACCCCTATTTTTCCCATCGGCCGATCGGGATAGCCCGGTCGCTTGATGCATCCGCCCGCGCCCGGCCTGCCGGAACTCGCCGCGAACCGCCACCGTGGACGTTCGCGGCGTTGTCACGGACAGATTGCCGCGCAGTGCTACAATACGGCCCTTTCCGCCGGCATTCGCGCCGAACGGAGTCCGCACGGCCTGTGGCGCCCGATGTTCGAAATGAACCGGTCCCAAGCGCCAGAGCGGCGCCGCGCGGCGCGCCGCGGCTCCGTCTACTTCCGAAATGTGATGAGCGCAGGCCCGGCCGGCCTGACGCACGATGTCCCCGCCGCGCCTTTTGAGCGAAACGCCACCATGTCCGATTCTGTCGCTAAGCCAGCCGACGCAACCTTCGATCAATTCGGCCTTGCCGCCGATATCCTGAAAGCCATTGCGGAGCAGGGTTATACGACGCCGACGCCGATCCAGGCGCAGGCCATTCCGGTCGTGCTCGCCGGCCGCGACGTCATGGGCGCCGCGCAAACGGGTACCGGCAAGACCGCGAGTTTCTCGCTGCCGATCCTCCAGCGGCTGCTGCCGCAGGCCAACACGAGCGCATCGCCCGCGCGCCACCCGGTGCGCGCGCTGATTCTCACGCCGACCCGCGAGCTCGCCGACCAGGTCGCCGCGAACGTGCATGCGTACGGGAAGCACACGCCGCTGCGCAGCGCGGTCGTGTTCGGCGGCGTCGACATGAACCCGCAGATGGCCGAGCTGCGCCGCGGCGTCGAGATCCTGATCGCGACGCCCGGCCGCCTGCTCGACCACGTGCAGCAGAAGACGGCGAACCTCGGGCAGGTGCAGATGCTCGTGCTCGACGAGGCCGACCGGATGCTCGACATGGGCTTCCTGCCGGATCTGCAGCGCATCCTGAACCTGCTGCCGAAGGAGCGTCAGACGCTGCTGTTTTCGGCCACTTTCTCGCCGGAAATCAAGAAGCTCGCGTCGACCTACCTGCGCAACCCGCAGACGATCGAGGTCGCGCGCAGCAACTCGACCAACGCGAACGTCACGCAGATCGTCTACGACGTCGCCGAAGGCGACAAGCAGGCCGCCGTCGTGCAGCTGCTGCGCGATCGCGGGCTCAAGCAGGTGATCGTGTTCTGCAACAGCAAGATTGGCGCAAGCCGGTTGGCCCGCAACCTCGAGCGCGACGGCGTGGTTGCGTCGGCGATCCACGGCGACAAGACACAGATCGAGCGGATGCAGGCCCTCGACGCGTTCAAGCGCGGCGAAATCGAGGCGCTGGTCGCGACCGACGTGGCCGCGCGCGGTCTCGACATCGCCGAACTGCCGGCCGTGATCAACTTCGACCTGCCGTTCAACGCGGAAGACTACGTGCACCGGATCGGCCGCACCGGCCGCGCGGGCGCGACGGGCGATGCGCTGTCGCTGTGCAGCCCGAACGAGCGCAAGCAGCTCGCCGATATCGAGAAGCTGATCAAGCGTCCGCTCGACGTGCAGACGCTCGCGATCGACAAGCCGGCGCGCCATCGTCACGACGAGCGTGGCGGCGATCGCGGGGGGGAGCGCAGTGGCGAACGCGGCGGCGAACGCGGCGGCCGCCGCGAGCGCGACGAGCATCGCGGTGCGTCGGGGCGTCGTTCGGGCGGTTCCGAGCGTGGCGGCCATCATCGTCGTCACGAGGCGCCGATCGACGATTTCTTCCTGAAGCCGTACGAACCGTCGGCGCCGGCGACACAGCCGGAAGAGACGAAGTCCGGGCAGCAGCCCGAGAAGAAGGGGCCGAAGCGTCAGGTCGCCGCGCTGCTCGGCGGCTTCGGAATGCCGCGCAAGCCGTCTGCGTAAGCGGGCGGTTCAGGCGGTCGGTGCGGCGCGCGAGCGCTGCCGCGGAAACGGGTGCATGCGATGAGCATGTGCCCGTTTTTCATTGGGCGAGACGATTCGTGACGAGGCCGTCGAGAGGAGGGATGACTTGTCGCGCGGGCAGCGGGGCTTCGGTGCAGGGTCGTCGGCGCGCGTCTGGTCTCCGGTCGATTCAGCGCCGACGAACTCCGGGACCTGGTCGATACGAACCGGGATCCTGCGAGCGACTCAGCCGGCGCGTGGCCCGAAGCGACGCGCCCACGCATCGGTCGCGGCCGCGTAGAACGCATCCATCGTGCCGCCCGACGGATCGCCATCGGCGGCAAGGCCGAGATGCGCGGCGGCGGCCCGCAGCGCCGGCAGCGGATCGTCGCGCTCGAGCGCGATCGCGCCGGTCTGCTTGCTGAGCTTTTCGCCGTTCGCATCGACGACGACGGGGACGTGCAGGTAGGCGGGCGTCGGCACGCCGAGACAGCGCTGCAGGTAGATCTGGCGCGCGGTCGAATCGAGCAGGTCGGCGCCGCGCACGACGTGGGTGATGCCCGCGTCGGCATCGTCGACCACGACCGCGAGCTGATACGCCCATTGGCCGTCCGCGCGCTTCAGCACGAAATCGCCGACTTCGGTCGCGAGGTTCTGCGCTTGCGTGCGCTGCCAGCGGTCGTCGAACGTGACGATCGCATCGTCGCCGTCCGGCACGCGCAGCCGCCATGCACGCGCGGGCTTGCCGTGCAGGCCGGTGCGGCAGGTGCCTGGATACGCGAGGGTCGTGTGGCGCTCGTGCGCGGCACGCAGCGAATCGGCGATTTCCTTGCGTGTGCAGCCGCACGGATAGACGAGACCCGCGGCGACGAGCCGTTCGAGCGCGGCTGCATAATCGGCATCGCGCGTGCTTTGCCACACGGGCGGCTCGTCGGGGGTCATGCCGAAATGCGCGAGCGTTGCGAGGATGTCGTCCGCAGCGCCGGGCACCGTGCGCGGGCCGTCGATGTCCTCGATGCGCACGAGCCACGCGCCGCCGTGCGCGCGCGCGTCGAGCCAGCTCGCGAGCGCACCGACCAGCGAGCCGAAATGCAGCGGGCCGGTGGGCGACGGCGCGAAGCGGCCGCGGTAGCCGTTCATCGGGGCGCGGAGCGACGCGCGCTTACGCGGCGCTGGCTGCCTGCGCGCAGGCCGGGCACGACTGGCCAGCCACGTAGCTCGGCGATTGCTGGGCTTCCGGCGTAACGACCGCGCGGCACGCGAAGCACGTGACGTTTTCGGTCGGCTGCAGTTGCGGGTTCAGCGCAGTGCGGTAGTCGAACACGAAGCAGTCGCCGTGATAGTGCGCGCCGCCGACTTCCTCGAAATACTTCAGGATCCCGCCCTCGAGCTGGTACACGTTCTCGATGCCGATTTCCTTCATGTGGATCGCTGCCTTCTCGCAGCGGATGCCGCCCGTGCAGAACGACACGACCGTCTTGCCCTCGAGATCGGCGCGGTTCGCGTCGATCACTTGCGGGAACTCGCTGAACTTGTCGATCCGGTAGTCGAGCGCGTCGTCGAACGTGCCGACGTCGACTTCGAACGCGTTGCGCGTGTCGAGCATCACGACCGGGCGGCCGGCATCGTCGTGGCCGCGGTCGAGCCACGCCTTCAGCGTGCGCGCGTCGACCGACGGCGCGCGGCCGAGCTCCGGCTTGATCGCGGGCTTCTTCATCGTGATGATCTCGCGCTTCAGGCGTACGAGCATCCGGCGGAACGGCTGCGAGTCGGACAGGCTCTCCTTGAACTGCAGCGTCGCAAACTTGCCTTCGAACAGCGGATCGTGGCGGATGTAGTCGATGAACGCGTCGGTCGCTTCGCGCGGGCCGGCGATGAACAGGTTGATGCCTTCCGGCGCGAGCAGGATCGTACCGCGCAGGCCGAGTTCGTTGCAGCGGGCGGTGACGAGCGGGCGCCATTGCTCGGTCGCGTCGAGTGACACGAAGTGGTAGGCGGCAAGGTTGACGATGGTCATGATGGTCCGACGGGAAAACGGCCGCGGCCGTGCGGCGGGCGCACGGCGGCCCCGCAAAAAAGGGTGCGAAGCCGGGGCGATGATTCGAAAACCCGTATTATCCCGCAAACTGCGCATGCACCGGCACCTGACCATTCGGCCGACGTCGCGCGCATCGGCCGAACGGCCGGGCGTGGGGATTTTTTGGGCAGCCGGCGCGACGACGCGGCTACAATATCGCCCATGTCAGATCCCCGCTTCGTCCATCTTCGCGTTCACTCCGAATTCTCGATTGCCGACGGCATCGTGCGTCTCGACGACATCGTCAAGGCGGCAGCCGCGGACGGTCAGGGCGCGCTCGCCCTCACCGATCTCGGCAACGCATTCGGCCTCGTCCGTTTCTACCAGGAAGCCCGCGGCAAGGGCATCAAGCCGATCGCCGGCTGCGACGTCTGGATCACCAATCCGGACGATCGCGACAAACCGTCGCGCCTGTTGCTGCTGGTGAAGGACAAGGTCGGCTACCTGAACCTGTGCGAGCTGCTCTCGAAGGCGTGGCTCACGAACCAGTATCGCGGCCGCGCGGAGCTTGATGCGAGCTGGCTCGACGGCGAGCTCTCGCACGGGCTGCTCGCGCTGTCGGGTGCGCAGCAGGGCGATATCGGGCTCGCGTTCGCGGCCGGTAACGAGGAAGCCGCGCGCCGGCATGCCGAGCGCTGGGCGAAGGTGTTCCCGGGCGGCTTCTACATCGAACTGCAGCGTTACGGTCAGCCGGGCGCCGAGGCGTACATCCAGCAGGCTGCGACGCTCGCCGCGTCGCTGAAGCTGCCGGTCGTCGCGACGCATCCGACGCAGTTCATGACCGATGACGACTTCACCGCGCACGAAGCGCGCGTGTGCATCTCGGAAGGCGACATGCTCGCGAATCCGCGACGCCAGAAGCGCTTCACGACCGATCAGTATTTCCGCACGCAGGACGACATGGTCGCGTTGTTCGCTGACTTGCCGTCGGCGGTCGCGAACACGGTCGAGATCGCGAAGCGCTGCAACCTGAAGCTCGAGCTCGGCAAGCCGAAGCTGCCGCTGTTTCCGACGCCGGACGGCATGTCGCTCGACGACTACCTGGTCCAGCTGTCGAAGGAAGGGCTCGAGAAGCGCCTCGAACAGCTGTATCCGGACGCGGCGGAGCGCGAAGCGCAGCGCGAGACGTACTACAAGCGGCTCGAGTTCGAGTGCGGGACCATCACGAAGATGGGCTTCCCGGGCTACTTCCTGATCGTTGCGGACTTCATCAACTGGGCGAAGAACAACGGTGTGCCGGTCGGCCCGGGTCGCGGCTCGGGCGCCGGTTCGCTGGTCGCGTACGCGCTCGGCATCACCGATCTGGACCCGCTGCGTTACAACCTGCTGTTCGAGCGATTCCTGAATCCGGAGCGCGTGTCGATGCCCGACTTCGACATCGACTTCTGCCAGCACGGCCGCGATCGCGTGATCCAGTACGTGAAGGAAAAATACGGCGCGGACGCCGTGTCGCAGATCGCCACTTTCGGCACGATGGCGGCAAAGGCTGCCGTGCGCGACATCGGCCGCGTGCTCGACCTCGGCTACATGTTCACCGACGGCGTCGCGAAGCTGATCCCGTTCAAGCCCGGCAAGCACGTGACCATCGCCGACGCGATGAAGGAAGAGCCGCAACTGCAGGAGCGCTACGACCACGAGGACGAAGTGCACCAGCTGCTCGACCTCGCGCAGCGCGTCGAGGGCCTGACGCGTAACGTCGGGATGCACGCGGGCGGCGTGCTCATCGCGCCGGGCAAGCTGACCGACTTCTGCCCGCTGTACACGCAGGGCGACGACGGCGGCGTCGTCAGCCAGTACGACAAGGACGACGTCGAAGCCGTCGGCCTCGTGAAGTTCGACTTTCTGGGCCTCACGACGCTGACGATCCTCGACTGGGCCGAGCGCTATATCCGCCGTCTCGATGCGTCGAAGGCCGACTGGTCGCTCGCGCAGGTGCCGCTCGACGATCCGGCATCATTCCAGATCCTGAAGAAGGCCAACACGGTCGCCGTGTTCCAGCTGGAAAGCCGCGGGATGCAGGGCATGCTGAAGGACGCGCAGCCCGACCGTTTCGAGGACATTATCGCGCTCGTGTCGTTGTACCGTCCGGGCCCGATGGACCTGATCCCGAGCTTCTGCGCACGGAAGCACGGCCGCGAGAAGGTCGACTATCCGGATCCGCGCGTCGAACCCGTCCTGAAAGAGACCTACGGCATCATGGTCTATCAGGAGCAGGTGATGCAGATGGCGCAGATCATCGGCGGCTACTCGCTCGGTGGCGCCGACCTGCTGCGTCGCGCGATGGGCAAGAAGAAGCCCGAGGAGATGGCCAAGCACCGCGAGATCTTCGCCGAGGGTGCGGCGAAGAACGGCCTCACGCGCGAGAAGTCCGACGAGATCTTCGACCTGATGGAGAAGTTCGCGGGCTACGGCTTCAACAAGTCGCACGCGGCGGCCTACGCGCTGCTCGCGTATTACACCGCGTGGCTGAAGGCGCACCATCCGGCCGAATTCATGGCGGCCAACATGACGCTCGCGATGGACGACACCGACAAGGTGAAGATCCTGTTCGACGACTGCGTCGTGAACAACCTCACCGTGCTGCCGCCGGACATCAACCAGTCGCATTACCGGTTCGAGCCCGTCGCGGAAGCCGACGGCAAGCGCTCGCGCACGATCCGCTACGGTCTCGGCGCGGTGAAGGGCAGCGGCCAGAACGCGATCGAGGAGATCCTGCGCGCGCGCGAGGAAAAGCCGTTCACCGACCTGTTCGATTTCTGCGAGCGGATCGACCGGCGGGTCGTCAACCGCCGCACGGTCGAGGCGCTGATCCGTGCCGGCGCGTTCGATTCGCTGAACGCCAATCGCGCGCAGATGCTCGCGTCGGTGCCGCTCGCGATGGAAGCGGCCGACCAGGCCGCGGCGAACGCGATGCAGGCCGGCCTGTTCGACATGGGGGCCGAGTCGCCGCACGCGCATGCGCTCGTTGACGAACCCGCGTGGGACGACAAGCGCCGCCTGCAGGAAGAAAAGGGCGCGCTCGGCTTCTATCTGTCCGGGCACCTGTTCGATGCGTATCGCGACGAAGTGCGCCGGTTCGTGCGGCAGAAGGTCGGCGACCTGAAGGAAGGGCGCGACAAGCTCGTCGCGGGCATCATCGCATCGCTGCGCACGCAGATGACCCAGCGCGGCAAGATGCTGATCGCGTTGCTCGACGACGGTTCGGGCCAGTGCGAGATCACGATCTTCAACGAGCAATTCGAGGCGAACAAGGCGCTGTTCAAGGAGGACGAACTGCTGATCGTGCAGGGGCAGGCGCGCAACGACGCGTTCACCGGCGGCATCCGTTTCACGGCCGACACGGTGATGGATCTCGAGCGCGCGCGCAGCCGCTACGCGCAGGCGGTGCGTCTCACGATGAACGGCAATGCGGATGCGGCGGCGCTGCGCCGCGTGCTCGAGCCGCACGTGTCGAAGGACGATCCGGCGGCCGCGCAGGCGGTCGAGGCGCCCGCGCCGCGCGGTGGCGGGCGCGATGGCGGCCGTCGCCCGCAGGCGCCGCTGCCGAACGGGCTCGCGGTCCAGATTCACTACAGCAACGCGCGCGCGCAGGGTGAAATGCGTCTCGGCGACGCGTGGCGCGTCAAACCCAGCGACACGTTGCTCTCGGAGTTGCGTGCGACGTTCGACGGCAGCATCGTCGAAATCACGTACTGAGCGCCCCCCGCCGGACGGCCGTCGCCTGCATGGCCCGTCGCATCGCCATCGTGCGGTGCGGCGGGCCGTTTTCATTTCGGCGGGTGCTTGGGGCCGTCATCCGAACGCTATACAATCCCTCGCGCGCGACGCAGATGCGGCGCCGGCTGCGGCACGTCCGTCGGCCGGAGGCGATATCGCGCGCTTGAAGACGGGGGCGGTTCAGCGCAGCACGCGATGCGGCGCGATGCCGCGAGCGACCGCGCGACGAGGCCGGCACGGGAAAGTACGCCAGGATGCCGGTCGGTACGCGACGATAAAAAAACCGACAGCACGACCACAACAATGGCCAACGGGAAACCGACGGGGCGGATCCTCGTGATCCGGATTGATTTTCTGGGCGACATGCTGTGCACGACCGCTTTTCTCGGCGCGCTGAAACAGCGCTGGCCCGATGCGGAACTGCACGTGGTCGCGAACCGCTACAACGCGGCCGCGCTGGCCGGCAATCCGGACGTGCACACGGTCCATACCTACGTGTACAGCCGTCAGTGCGAGCGCAACGACCGCCCGGGACGGATGCGCGCGTTCTTCGACAGGCTGCGGCTCGTGCGCAGGCTGCGCCGCTTGCGGTTCGACCTCGTGGTCGTGCCGAACGGCGGCATGCATCGCAGCAGCATCCAGTTCGCGCGGCAGCTCGGCGTGAAGGATTGCCGCTGGCACGATGCCGATTCAGAATTCGACGATCGCAAGCCCGAACACGTCGCGTCGCGGCCGATGTGCCATGAGGCGCTGTCGGGATTCCGGCTCGTGCCCGAGCTCGGCCGCACCGAGCTCGAGGGTCTCGCGCTGTCCGTCCACCCGGACAGCGCGCTGCAGGAAACGTGGTCTCGGCTGCTCGGGCCGCGCACGAAGCCGCGCGTCGGGCTCTTCGTGTCGAACAAGGCGGCCGAGCGGCGCTGGCCGGCCGATCGATGGCGCGACCTCGGCCGGCGGCTCGCACCGCTCGCCGACGTGATCGTGTTCCGCGATCCCGCCGTGTCGGCCGCGGCCGACCACGACAGGTGGCGGGATGTGAGCGCCCGGCATGTCGCGCCGTCGTCGGTCGCCGAACTGGTGGCCGCCGCGAGCCTGCTCGACGCGGTCGTGTCGGCCGACAGCGCGCCCGTTCATCTCGCGTCGGCGCTCGGCGTGCCGGTCGCCGCGCTGTTCGAGGACCGTCCCGAGAAATACCGGCGCTGGCATCCGCTCGGCGTGCCGCATGTGATCCTGCGGGCCGGCGCGACGGTCGACGCGATCGGCGTCGACGCGCTCGAGCGCGCGGTGCTTCATCTGTTGATGCCGGCCGGACAGCCCGACGACGCGATGGAGGCAGCGGTGCCGCTCCCGGCCGCCACGTTCGCGGCACCCGGGGTCGACGCATTCGTTTCGTAGCCCCGGGAAGCCAGGCGGCGACCGCATTGCCGGCAATGCCGTCGAACGGGCAAATGGGCACCAGGCGTTGCGATGGCCGCAGGCCCCGCCGTGCACGACGCGTCGTTGCCCGCCGCGATGCGGGGCGGGTGCCCCAGCAGCTACCGACCGCGGCGCGTTATCGGCGCCTGCGCCCGCCGCCACGCCACCGGCGGCAAAATCCTGTACATTGCGAGCCTTGTCCAGCCAGCTAGACGGAACGATCGCCGTGGCCCTGTTTTCTTCCGCCCGCCCGCCCAGAACCATCCTCGTCGCAGCCCCACGCCGCATCGGCGACGTGCTGCTGACGACGCCGCTCGTGCGTTCACTGAAGGCGCGCTGGCCCGACGCGCAGATCGACATGCTGGTGTTTCGTGGCACCGAGGGTGTGCTGGAGCACAACCCCGACGTGCGGCGCGTGATCGTCGTCGCGCAGCGTGCGGGGTTCCGGGAGCGTCTGCGCGACGCGCTGTCGATGTGGCGCCGCTACGATCTCGCGTGCGCGGCGCTGAGCTCCGACCGGCCGCGTTTCTACAGCTGGTTCGCCGGACGCAAGCGCGTCGGCCTCGTCGATCCGAACCGCGTCACCTGGCTGACTCGAATGATGCTGAACGGTATCGCGATCAATCATCACGAATCCGCGCATACGGTCGTCAGCACACTCGCGCTCGCACCGGTGATCGGCATCGAGCCGGTATCCGAAGTCGTCGCGCCGGGCATCGGCGACGATCCCGAGCGGCGCGCGCGATTCGACGCGTGGCTCGCGGAATCGCCGGCGATCCGCGAGGGCAAGCCGCTCGTGGTGCTGCATCCGTATCCGATGTTCCGCTACAAGCAATGGCGGCTCGAAGGCTGGGTCGAGATGATCGACTGGCTGCGCGCGCAGGGATTCGCGATCGCGCTGTCGGGCGGTCCGGCCGATCGCGAGCGCGAGTACGCGGAGCAGGTCGCGGCCGAGGCGGGCGGTGACGTGCTGAATCTGGTCGGTCGCCTGACGTTCGGCGAAAGCGCGGAACTGGTGCGGCGTGCGCGGCTCTTCATCGGGCCCGATACGGGCGCGACGCACGTTGCGGCCGCGACGGGCACCGACACGATCGCGCTGTTCGGTCCGTCCGATCCGGTGCGCTGGGGGCCGTGGCCGCAATACTGGCCCGCGACCGAGAACCCGTGGGCGCTGCGCGGTTCCGCACGGCACGGCAACGTTTGGCTGTTGCAGGGCGAGGGCGATTGCGTGCCGTGCCGGCACGAAGGCTGCGAGCGCCATGTCGACAGCCGTAGCGACTGCCTCGTCAATCTAGGCACGCAGCGCGTGAAGGCGGCGGCAGCCGAGATGCTCGGGCTGAATCCGCCGGGCGCCGCGGACGCGGTCATCGACACGTCGCGATTGCATCGCGCGCGTTCCGACTGACGCGTGAAGGCCTTGCGTTTCCTGATTTGAAAAGCGGGGGAGTGGCGACGCGTCGACGGCGCGCGGCCGTGCTTCAGGCAGCGGCGCGCGTGCGCCGCCATTGAAGCCCGAGAGGCCGAACCCGTGGCAGGTGGCAACGCGGATCGCGCGCCGCCCGCCGCATGATGCGTTACGCGCTGCGCCGGATCGCCGACGTCTCGCGGGGCAGTGCTTCGGTGCGCGCGCCGCAGCCGAGCAGGATCCCGGCGAGCAGCACCAACAGGTGGCCTTCGGCGAAATCGAGCAGCAGCGAATTCGCGAGGCTGCCGATCGCGAAGATCGCGAGCCACGCGAGCAGCAGCTGCCGCGAACCCGGATCGAGCGCGCGGCTGCCGCGCGCGATCTGCACGATCAGGTTCACGAACAGCAATACGCCGAGCGCGCCGAGCTGCACGGCCATCAGCAGGTATTCGTTATGCGGATTCGACGTGAGCTGCCCTTCGGCGGCCGTCTTGCCGGCCGTGAGCTTCTCGAACTCGAACTCGAGGCCACCCGCACCGTAGCCGATCACGGGACGCATGCGATACAGCTCGAGCCCCTTCTTGTACCACTCGAGACGCAGCCCGGTCGATGTGACCGCATCGGTCTGCCGATACTGCTGCACTTCCGACACCACCTTCACAAGCCGGCCGTTGTGCACCGTGCATGCAGCGACGACGAGTGCGACGCCCGCCAGGACCAGTGCACCGGCGGCGAGGCCCGCGCGCAGCGCCGACTGGCGGCGCATCAACAGCACGAAACGCACCGCGACGACGAGGATCAGCAGCAGCGCGATGACCTGCCCGGTGCGCCCCTGCAGCATCACGAACACGTTGATCAGCGACCATGCGGCGACGGCGGCATACGCGGCTCGCGACAGCGCGGTGCGGGCCGAAAGCGCGAGGTCGGCCGCCTGGTAGAACAGCAGCGCGCCGAACATGCCGGCCGCAATGTGGTTCTTGAACACCCAGGCACGCGAGAGCGGCAGTTCGGTCGCATGCGCGGGCCCGATCGCGGTCAGCCCGAGATAGTTGGTGGTCGACAGCAGCAGGATCACGCACAGCGTCCCGAACCATGCTCGCCGCACGATCGGCGCCCAGTTCGAGTGGCGGAAGGCGAGCACGGCAAACGGCAGCAGCAGCAGCTTGTCGTACTTGGCGACCCAGTTCCACGCCTTCGGGTGCGGCGCGACCGTATAGGTGACGCTCGCGGTCAGCGCCGCGAGGATCAGGAGCGCCGCGAGCGACGCCGGTTCGGTGATGAACGTGCGCAGGTCGCGCCAGAATTCGGGGGAGATGACGAGCGCGGCCGCGAACAGCCCGCAGAACACGTTGGTCAGCGCGGTCGAGACGGGCACCATGCACAGCGCGATGACGGCGAAGGCGCGGGCGGCGGTCAGGCGCCGCGTGGCGGGAGCGGAAAACGAAAGCATCGGAACCTGTCGAATGGGCGAATGCGGCATGCGGGCACCGTGCTGCGCGCCGCGCGTCCCGGCGGCACCGCGCGGGACGAAGCGCGCAGTATACGCGAAGCGGCGGGCGTTTCTTTACCGTTTCCGGGGTCCGATCAGCTGAATGCGCGCTTGATCCGCGAGCGCAGCAGTGCGCGCTTCAGGCGTCCCTCGACGGCCGGCGTATCGAGCGCGAGTCGCGAGCCGGCCGGCTCGCCGCGATGCAGGTAGTAGCGGTCGAACGTGGCCTGGGTCATGCCCCATTTGTTGAGGAACTGGCGGCGGCCATCGTTCTTGACGATCTTGCCCGTGCTCTTCTGCTGGAAGTGATAGACGAGGCTGTCGCCGACGCCGAGGAAGATCCGGCAGCCGGCGTCCCAGAATTTCATCGAGAAGTCGTTGTCGCTGCTCATCCCCGGCGACAGCTCGCTGCTGTAGCCGCCGATGCGGTTCCACCAGTCGCGGTGCACGAGCGTCGGCGGCCAGGTCGAGCCGAGCCAGTCCGCGCGCGCGAGCCGCGGCGTGGCCGCGACGAGGCCGGCCGCGTCGAATTGTTCGGCGTCGCGGCCGAAATTGCTGACGACAACACACGGGTTGCGCGTGTCGACCGGCTCGACCATCGTGCCGGACAGCATGAACAGGTCGGTCGGCATCTGCTCGATGCGCCGCACGAGCGCCGCGTCCCAGCCGGGGCAGCAGTACATGTCGTCGTTCATGTAGACGACGTAGTCGCGCGTCGCGCGCGCGGCGGCCAGGTTCACCGCGTGGCAGATGCCGATGTTGGCCGGCGACGCGGTGTGCTCGATGCCTTCGCCGCGCACCCAGTCGAGCGTGCCGTCCGAGCCGTCGTTCACGTGCACGATGATCTGGTGGTCATGCGCCGAATGGCGGCGCAGGCTGTCGACGACGAGCTTGAGGTACGGCAGGTTGTTCCAGGTCGGGATGATGATGGAGAACATGGCGGTCGGATTCGGTGGTCGTCGTGTCGGCGGCGCGTGGCGCGGCGCCGCACTCGGGCGCGCTTGGCGCGCGGGCAGCCCGGCATTGTAACGCCGGGCCGACCGCATGCCGGCGCCGTCAGGATCGGGGCAGGGCGGCGCGCGCTCAGCGGGTCGGCTCGTGGCCGAGCTTCAGGAACCGGTAGTACACCGTTTCCGCGTTGAACACGGCGATCATGAAGCCCGCCCGGCCGTCGAGAAACCCGCGCCGCAGTACGTAGGTCCGCACGAACGCCCATGCGCCGCGCGCAAGCGCCTTGCCGAAGCCGCCGCGCTGGCCGGCCGCGCGGCGCTGGCGCGCGCCGGCCGTCGAATACGCATCGAGCTTGCGCACGACGGTTTCGAAATCCTCGTACGAATAGTGCATCAGCTTGCCCGGCAGCCGCTGCGCGGGCGTGTCGAACACGAGCCGTTCGTGCACCAGGTCGTCGGAGAAGCGGGCGGTGCCGCGCCGGAACAGGCGCGGCACCCAGTCCGGATACCAGCCGCTGTGGCGGATCCATTGGCCGCAGAAGCTCGACAGCCGGTCGAGCGCATAGACCTGCGCGGCCGGTGCGCGAATGGCCGCGCGGATCGACTGCGCGAGTTCCGGGCTGACCACCTCGTCGGTGTCGAGCGACAGGATCCAGTCGGTCTCGAGGGCGTCGAGCGCGCGGTTCTTCTGCGGGCCGAAACCCGGCCAGTCGCGCTCGACGATCACGCGGGCGCCGTGCGCGCGGGCGATCGACACGGTATCGTCGGTGCTGCCGCCGTCGATCACGACGACGTCGTCGGCGAAGGTCAGCGCGTCGAGGCACTGCGCGAGCCGCGCGGCCGCGTTGAGGGCGATGAGGGCGACGCCGAGGGTGGGTTCTGCCATGAAATCGTCGAAAAGGCGGAGAAAAACGGTGAGCGGCAGTATACCCGCGCGCCGGCCGGCGGCCGCTTCGGCGGCGGCCATGCCGGCGAGGGCGGTGCAGCTATAATGTTGGGCCTTTTTCGGCACCCGCCGGACGGGGTGAATTCCGGGCAGTCACGCCCCGGGCGCCGCGTCGCGGCTCAAGAAGGATTGCCTTGGAAACCCAGAACACTCTTCGCAAACCGATGGACGGCACCGGTACGTCGCCGGTCACGGTCCTCAAGCGCCTGTGGCCGTACATCCGGCCGCTCATCGGCATCGTGGTGCTCGCCGTGATGACGATGGGTGTCGTCGCGGCCACGGAAGCCGGGATCCCGGCACTGCTCAAGCCGCTGCTCGATCACGGCTTCGGCTCGCACGGCAGCGACCGCGCGAAATGGTACGTGCCGATCGCGGTGATCGGCCTCGCGCTCGTGCGCGGCGTGTCGCAGTATGCGTCCAACTACCTGCTCAACTACGTGTCGAACCGCATCCTGCTGCAACTGCGGCTCGAGATGTTCCAGCGGATGATCCACACGGGCGCATCGTTCTTCCAGCGCGAGACCGCGAGCACCGTGATCAACGCGATCGTGTTCGAGGTCAACCAAATCCTGTCGGTGCTGACTGGCGTGATGGTCACGCTCGTGCGCGACTCGCTGACCGTGGTGTTCCTGCTCGGCTACCTGTTCTACCTGAACTGGCGGCTCACGCTGATCGTCGCGGTGATCCTGCCGGGCATCGGCTGGCTCGTCAGCAAGATCAACCGTCGCCTGCGCCGCCTGAACCGCGAGCACCAGACGCTGACCAACGAGCTGTCCTACATCGTCGAGGAGACGGTCGGCGGCTACAAGGTCGTGAAGGTGCACAACGGCGAAGCGTACGAGATGGATCGCTTCACGACGATGAGCAAGCGCCTGCGCGGCTACGCGATGCGCATGACGATCTCGGGCGGGCTCGCGCAGCCGCTGACGCAGTTCCTCGCGTCGATCGCGCTCGCGGTCGTGATCACGATCGCGGTCGTGCAGTCGACCAACGACCAGACGACGGTCGGCGGCTTCGTCGCGTTCGTCACGTCGATGCTGCTGGTGATTTCGCCGCTCAAGCACCTGATCGACGTCAACCAGCCGCTGCAGCGCGGGATGACGGCCGCCGAGCTGATCTTCGGGCTGATCGACGAGCCGGCCGAGCCGCAGGGCGGCGACCGTGCGCTGCCGAACGCTCGTGGCGAGATCGAATTCCGCGACGTGTCGTTCGACTACGGCGCCTCCGAGCGGCCGACGCTCGACCGCATTTCGTTCAAGGTCGCGCCGGGCGAGATGATCGCGCTCGCGGGGCCGTCGGGCAGCGGCAAGACGACCCTCGTCAACCTGTTGCCTCGCTTCTTCGATCCGACGGGCGGCGCGATCCTGGTTGACGGCGTACCGGTGGCCGACTACGACATCCACGCGCTGCGCAGCCAGATGGCGATGGTCAGCCAGGACGTCGTGCTGTTCAACGATACGATCGCCGCGAACGTCGCGTACGGGCAGACGCCCGACCGCGCACGCGTGCAGGCGGCGCTCGAGGCCGCGAACCTCGCCGACGCGGTCGCCGCGATGCCGGACGGGCTCGACACGCTGGTCGGCGGTAACGGGATGCGTCTGTCGGGCGGCCAACGGCAGCGGCTCGCGATCGCGCGCGCGATCTACAAGGACGCGCCGATCCTGATCCTCGACGAGGCGACCTCGGCGCTCGATTCGGAATCCGAGCGCCACGTGCAGGCCGCGCTCGAGCGGCTGATGGAAGGGCGCACGACGCTCGTGATCGCGCACCGGCTGTCCACGATCGAGCGTGCGGACCGGATCCTCGTGCTCGAAGCCGGCAAGATCGTCGAAACGGGCAGCCACGACGAGCTGCTGCGCCATGGCGGGCTGTACGCGCACCTTCACCGGATCCAGTACCAGCAGCAGGCGGCGTGACGTCGGATCGCACCCGTGTGCTAGTCTTGATCCGGCAGGTCTGGTTTCGTTGTTTCCGGTTCGACGTGACAACACGGAGGGAAGGGCGATGAAGAAGACGCACGGGATGATGCTGGCCGCACTGGTCGCGGCGGGTTTCGCAGCGCCGGTCGCGATGGCGCAGGATCACGGCAACTACGACAACCGCGGAGACCACGGCGGCCCGGGTATGCGGCACGGCCACGGCCCGAGGCACATGCCGCCGGGGCAGGCGATGCATCGCGAAGACGACGTGCCGCCGCGCTGGGCCGACCAGCCGCGCCGTGAGTGGCACAGGGGCGATCGTCTCCCGGACGAATTCCGCGATCGCCAGTACGTGGTCGACGACTGGCGCGGCTACCGCCTGAGCCCGCCGCCGCGCGGCTATCACTGGGTGGGCGTCGGCGGCGACTACCTGCTCGTGCAGATCGGCTCGGGCATCGTGCTGCGGGTCGGTCCGTAACACCTGTCGTCGATCATCGATTCATCAGGCTGCCGGAGCGTGCGCTCCGGCAGCCGCGTCACTTGTCCTTATCCTTATCCTTGTCCGCCGCCCGGCGGAACCCGCGCCGCTCGATGTGCGACATCGCCCAGCACATGGCCAGCGCGCAGACGGTGCCGAGCGCCACTTCCCCGAGCCGCATCAGCGGAATGTCCCATAGCGGGCCGTTGCCCGGAAACAGCAGCACGATCGTCGTGGTCACGCCGCCGAGCCGAGCCGCGCTGCCGACATTCAGGCACCAGCAGCTGATGATCGTGACCGCGACCGCGATCGCATAGGCGACGAGGCGGTCGCCACCGAGCGCGGCACCCGCGAAGCCGACCAGGCCACCGATCATCGCGCCGATGAACTGGTCGCGCGACAGCGACATCGTGTCCGAATAGTTGTGCTGCGTGACGGCGATCGCGGTGACCGCCGCCCACACGGCCTGCTCGGTGTGCAGCGCGCGACCGATCGTGTACGCGAGGCACGCGCCGCAGACCGCTTGCAACGCCATCAGCGCGCCTTGCGTGAGCCGCTCGCCGAAAGTCAGCCCCTTGAACAGATCGAAGATCGACTGCTGGATCTGTTGGCGGGCTTCGTTGAGTGTCCTGATCGTATCCATCGTGTCGGGCCGGGAAGCGGGTGCGGGCGCGTCAGTGCGCCTGTTCCGACGGCGCGGCGGCCGGCTCTCCGGCGGCCGCATCGCCGTTGTCGACGCGCGTTTCCGGCATCGCGAGCCAGACCAGCAGCACGGCGAGCGCGCCGGCGGCGGCGAGCCCGAAGAAGCTGACCGCATTGCCGAAGTGATCGGCGACAAAGCCGGCCACGGCCGTGCTGAGCGTCGCGCCGATTCCGGCCGCAAGCCCGAACAGCCCGATGCACAGGTTGTAGCGGCCCTTGCCGCCTGCGACATCGGCCGCGATCAGCGGCAGCATCACACCGAACACGGCCGCGCTGATGCCATCGAGCATCTGCACCGGCACCAGCAGGTAGGGGCTGCTCACGCCGGCGAACAGCAGCGCGCGCACCGGCAGCGCCGAGAAGCCGAGCAGCAGGATCGGCCGGCGTCCCCAGCGTTGCGCGGAGCGACCGACCCACGGAGACAGCATCGCGACGATCGCCTGCGGCACGATGATGCACGCGGCGATCACGAGCTGCACGTTCTCGCCCATGCCGGCCGTCACTTCGCCGGCCGCGAGGTTGAGCATCGCCGCGTTCGACAGGTGGAACAGCACGACGCATGCCGCGAAGGTCAGCATCCGGCGATCGCGCAGCAGCTCGGAAAGCGTCTCGCGTGCCTCGCCTTCGTCGTGGTCGTCGGGTTTCGGCGCATGCGGAATCACTTCGTGTGTCGGCTGGATCATCGCGAGCGCGAACAGCGCGGGCAGTGCCAGCACGGCGGTCAGCCAGAACACCGCGCGCGCGGAGAAATACTCGCCGGTGAGCCCCATCAGGCCCGCGGCGACCGCGCTGCCGATCGATGCCCAGCGCGCGTTGCGGCCGAGCCGGTCGCCGAGGTCGGCGCGGCCGACCAACGAGAACGAGATCGCGGCCATCGCGGGCACGAGCATGCAGCTCGCGAAGCCGTGGAACACTTCGGCCGCGATCACCGGCACGATCGTCGGGCTCGACGCGAGCAGCACCGCGGACAGGATGATGGCCGCGATCGCCCATGCGGCCGCGCCTTTCTTGTTCTTCAGCGCGTCGACGGCGGCGCCGCCCGGCACCTGGCTGACCATCGCGCTGATCGTGCCGATCGACAGCACCATGCCGATCTCGCCCTGCGTCCACTTGTGCGACGCGAGGTAGGACGCGATGAACGGACCGAACCCGGTTTGAACGTTTGCAACGAAAAAGTTGAGCCAGTCGAGGGCCCGGAGACTGCGAACGCTGACGGAATGCTTGATCGTCATCGGGCGGCACTCGCAGGCGAAGCCGGCGCGGCGGCGGTAACCGGCGGCGAGACCACGACGATCGGCTTGTCGGCCGCGTAGGGCGGCGACGCCTTGATCTGCGCGTCGTTCAGGTCGAGTTGCGGACGCAGCGCCTTGTCGCGCATGACGAAGCGCAACGCGCCCCAGCTCGCGGCGATCGAGCGGCGGTCGGTATTGACGAGCCCGCCGAGGTCGAGCACGACGGCCTGCGGTTGCGCGCCGCGGTCGATCAGCACGTCGACGACCCGGCCGATCTTCGTGCCGTTCGGGCGTTCGACGTCGCTGTCGAGCAGCGGCAGACGCGTCGCGGGCGACGCCGCGGCCGAGCCCGACAGTGGCACGGCCTTGGGTCGGGCGGCCGGCGGCAGGTCGCCCGATGGCACGTCGAGCACGATCGGTTCCTGTTTGCCGCCCGGCGTGAAGCGGAACACGTTCCACGGGAAGACGACCTTGCGGTCGCCGACACCCATGAACCCCTGCAGGTTGACGATCATCTCGCGCGGTTTGCCGCTTGCGTCGGTCACCATGTCGACCGCGCGGCCGATCACCTTGCCGTTGCGGCGTGCGACCTCGCTGTCGAGCAGCGCATGGATCTGGGTGCGGTCGAGCGGGCGTGTCGCGACGAGCGGCGGCGGGGGCGGCGGGGGCGGCGTCGGCGATTCGGGGCGCTGCACCGGCTTCGGCTTCGTCACTTCACGGTGCGGCTTCTTCGGCGCTTCCGGTTCCTCCGGCTGGACGAGCGGCGGCACGGGCGGCATCGTCAGCGGTTCGCCGGCGGTTTCCCCGACGGGCTCGACGAGCGCCTCGCTGATCGGCGCGGGCGGATTCTGGGTCGGCAGCAGCCCGCAGCCGGACAGCAGCGCGGCGGCCGCGAGAACGAGGAAGACCGTCGAGGACGGTAACGACATGCGGGATGCGGGAAACGGGAGTCCGCCGCTCATTGACACTCACTCCATGGGTCGGGGGCGGGCCCGGAGGCTCGCGGCTGGCGATGGATGGCGGGTGCGGGCGGCGCACCACGCGAGGTGAGAGTTTAACGTGTCTTGCTTTCAGGACCGATTTCGATGGCCGATTGGAGGCGGACCGTCGGGAAAAGGAAGGGATCGGTGGCGGGCCGAGGGATGCCGAATGATGGTCGAGGATGCAGCCGCGGCGCCTGATCAGGGGTAGTCACGGTCGACACGGCGTGAATCGTGCGAGCCGTTGCCGGTTGCGCGGGTGTCGGGAGACGGGTAACGGAGGCGGAAGAGAAGGCGGGACATCCAGGCGCCGGCCTGGCCCGCCGTCATGGCGGGCCGGCGCGGGCGCTGCCCGATGCAGGCAGAAACCGGAAAGTCAGGCGTCCGGATACCACGCATCGGTGAATTCGCTGACCTTGACGTCGGTCAGCTCGGGCCGTGCGGCCAGCCATGCACGGACGTTTTCGCGATCGGCATCGGTCGTCGTGCCGCGCGGTGCGCCGGAGATCACGTATGCGCCGATCCCTTCGTCGGCGGACGCGACGGTCAGCAGCCCGTTCGCTTCGACGAAATCGATGAACGAATCGATCAGCTGGCCGCGTTCGAGGTCGGACAACTCTTTGCTGTATTGCGCGGTCGCGTTGAACGCGAGCTCCTGGAATTCGGCGATGTGGAGTTTCTTGCGCTGGCGGCGGTTGTGGCGTTGGCTCATGGTGTGTGATGAACGGGAAGAGGAAAAAGGCAGCGGCGGCGGGCGCGGATATGACATGCGCGAGCGGCCGGCGCCGCGTTGGATCGCCGCGCGGCGTAGCCGGCGGCGGGCAGACGGAACGTCACATCAGCACGATATCGTACTGCTCCTGGCTCAGGTTCGACTCGACCTGCAGCGATACCGGCTTGCCGATGAAGTCGATCAGCATCGCGAGATGCTGCGACTCCTCGTCGAGGAACAAATCGATCACCTGCTGCGCGGCGATCACGCGGAATTCGCGCGGGTTGAACTGGCGTGACTCGCGCAGGATCTCGCGCAGGATGTCGTAGCACACGGTGCGCGACGTCTTCACCTGGCCCTTGCCCTGGCAGGTCGGGCACGGCTCGCACAGCACGTGCGCGAGCGATTCGCGCGTGCGCTTGCGCGTCATCTCGACGAGCCCGAGCTGCGAGAAGCTGTTGACCGTCACGCGCGTGCGATCGCGCGACAGCGCCTTCTTCAGCTCGGACAGCACCGCGTCGCGATGCTCGGCGTTCTCCATGTCGATGAAGTCGATGATGATGATCCCGCCGAGGTTGCGCAGACGCAGCTGCCGCGCGATCGTATGCGCGGCCTCGAGGTTGGTCTTGAAGATCGTGTCGTCGAAGTTGCGCGCACCGACGTAGCCGCCGGTGTTCACGTCGATCGTCGTCATCGCCTCGGTCTGGTCGATCATCAGGTAGCCGCCCGACTTGAGGTCGACGCGGCGCGACAGTGCGCGCTGGATCTCCGTCTCGATGTTGTACAGGTCGAACAGCGGCCGCTCGCCGGTGTAGTGATGCAGCTTCGGGCTCACCGCCGGCGTGAACTCGCCCGCGAATTCCGCGAGGCGCTGGTAGGTCTCGCGCGAATCGACCTGGATGCGCGTCGTGTCGTCGTTCGCGAAATCGCGCAACACGCGCTGCGCGAGATCGAGATCCTGGTACAGCAGGCTCGTCGCCGGCAGCCGCTGCGCTTGCGCGACGATCGTCGCCCAGGTCTTGCGCAGATACGTGACGTCGCCCGCCAGTTCGTCGGAAGTCGCATCCTCGGCGATCGTGCGCACGATGTAGCCGCCTTTCTCGTCCGGCGGGATCACGGCGGTCAGCCGTGCGCGCACGGCCTCGCGCTCGGCCTCGCTCTCGATCTTCTGCGAGATGCCGATGTGCGGCTCCTGCGGCAGGTACACAAGCGTGCGACCCGCGATGCTGACCTGCGTCGACAGTCGCGCGCCCTTCGTGCCGATCGGATCCTTGATCACCTGGACCATCAGCGTCTGGCCCTCGAAGACGGTCTTCTCGATCGGCTGGTGCGGCGCGCCCGACTGCGGCTCGCCCGCGAGGCGCGGATGCCAGATGTCGGCGACGTGCAGGAACGCCGCGCGCTCGAGGCCGATGTCGATGAACGCCGACTGCATGCCGGGCAGCACGCGCACGACCTTGCCGAGGTAGATGTTGCCGACCCGCCCGCGCGACAGCGTGCGCTCGACGTGAAGCTCCTGCACCGCGCCTTGCTGCACGAGTGCGACCCGCGTTTCCTGCGGCGTGAGGTTGATCAGGATTTCTTCGTTCATGGTGGGATTCAGAAGTCGACGCGCGCGGCGCGCAGCAGTGCCGCAGTCTCAAAGAGGGGCAGACCCATGATACCCGAATGGGAGCCCTCGATTCGCTCGATGAATTCGGCCGCACGCCCCTGGATCGCGTAGGCGCCGGCCTTGCCGAACGGTTCACGGCTGTCGACGTAACGTTCGAACGCGTCGCGCGGCGTGGCCGCGAAGCGCACCGACGAGCGCGACAGCGCGGGCGGCAGCAGTTCGCCGTCGGCGCCGATCACCGCGACCGCGGTGAGCACCTCGTGTTCGCGGCCCGCCAGGCGGGTCAGCATCGCGAGCGCGTCGGCGGCATCGGCCGGCTTGCCGAGGATCGCGCCGTCGATCGTCACGGTGGTGTCCGCAACCAGCACCGGCGCGGCCGGCTTGCCGCTCGCGACGAGGCGCGCACGTGCGGCCTCGGCCTTCGCGACGGTCACGCGCCGGACGTACGCATCGGCGGCTTCGCCGGGCAATTCGGCTTCGAGCGCCTCGGCGTCCTCGTCGGGGCGCGGCAGCAGCAATTCGAAGCGCACGCCGATCTGCAGCAGCAGCTCCTGGCGGCGCGGGCTTTGCGAAGCGAGGTAGAGAATCGGGAAAAGGGCGGGGGGCGTGCTGGACGGCATGATGTCGTTATCTCGTTGTGCGCGCGCGTCGCGCGTCCAGAAGACGACGCGTCATGCGCGGTGATAGGGGTGATTCTGCGTGATGCTCCACGCCCGGTAAAGCTGTTCGGCAAGCAGCACGCGCACCATACCGTGCGGCAGCGTCATGCTCGAAATGCGCAGTAGCAGGTCGGCGCGCGCCTTGAGTTCCGGATCGAGCCCGTCGGCGCCGCCGATCACGAATGCGACGTCACGGCCGTCCTGCTGCCAGCCGGGCAGCGCCTGCGCGAGCTGCATGGTGGTCCAGTCGCGGCCGCGCTCGTCGAGCGCGACGATGCGCGCGCCCTTCGGCAGCGCGGCCTCGATCTTCTGCCGCTCGGCCGCCATCACGCTTTCCGCGCTGCGGCCGCCCGAACGCAGTTCGGGCTTGATCTCGCGCAGCTCGATGCGCAGCTCGGGCGGCATGCGCTTCGTGTATTCGTCGAAGCCGGACGCGATCCAACCGGGCATCTTGTGGCCGACCGCGAGGATGAATAGCTTCATCGGGACGACTCGCTGCGGCTCAGCGGCGGCGGGCCGCCGTCTTGCGCGCCGGGCGTGCGGGCGCCTCTTCCTCGTCGTCCTCGCCTTCGCTGGCCGTCGCGAAACCGTCCTTGCCGCCGCCGAGCTTCATCCGCACGGGCTTGTCGCCCCAGATTTCCTCGAGGTTGTAGTACTGGCGCAGCGCCGGTTGCAGGATGTGCACGACGGCGTCGCCGCAGTCGACCAGCACCCATTCGCCCGTGTCCTCGCCCTCGGAGCTGACGATGTCGCCGCCGGCTTCCTTGACCTTGTCGCGCACGCTCGACGCGAGCGCCTTGGTCTGGCGGTTCGACGTGCCCGACGCGACGATCACGCGGTCGAACAGTTCGGTCAGGTGGCTGGTGTTGAACACCTTGATGTCTTGCGCCTTGATGTCTTCGAGAGCGTCGACGATCACGCGCTGCAGTTTGCGGATATCCATGGAATCAGGAATGGTAGAGACGATGTTGAAGAATATAGGCCCAGACGGCGGCCGGTACATGTTCGGCCGACGCGTCGGGCATCTGCGCATGACGCGCGATGCATTCGCGCAGGTGCGCACGGATGTCGGTTGCGGCGATATCGAACGCCAGTGTCGTGTCGATCAGCAGGTGGCCGGCCGGTGTCGCTTTCAGCACATCGGCGCCGGCCTGCCGCCGCGCGATCTCCCGTGCGACGGCCGGTGGCGCCGTGCCGAGGTCGAAGCCCGGGCGCGTCGACGCGCACACGTGCGCGTAGTCGAACAGCTTGCGCCAGTCGCGCCACGTGTCGAGCCGCACCAGCTGGTCGGCGCCGATCAGTAGCGACAGCGAAGCGTCGGGGCCGATCCGTTCGCGCCAGCGCGCGAGCGTCTCGACCGTATAGGTCGGCCCTGCGTGCTCGATCTCGTCGGTCGCGACGGTGATCGTCACGCCGGGCAGGGACAGCGAGCCGGCAGCGGCGCGCGTCATCGCGAGCCGATGCTCGGCGGCCGACACGTCGCGCTTCTGGTAAGGCTGCCCGGCGGGCAGCAGCACGAGGTCGGTCAGGCCGAGCACGTCGGCGAACCGGCGCGCGAGCGCGAGGTGGCCGTCGTGGATCGGATCGAACGTGCCGCCCAGCAGGCCGATGCGACGTAACGGCGGGCGCGGCTGCGGGGCGGGGCGGGCGGTGGTGTCCAGAAAAACGTGTCCTGTTCTTGGGGCGGCGGGGCGCGGCGGGCTCAGACCCAGTCGCGCGGCACGAGGAACTCGCTCAGGCGCGCTTCGGGCGAGCCCGGCTCGGGCTGCCAGTTGTAGCGCCAGTTCGCGACCGGCGGCATCGACATCAGGATCGATTCGGTCCGGCCACCGCTTTGCAGGCCGAACAGCGTGCCGCGGTCGAACACGAGGTTGAATTCCACGTAGCGGCCGCGCCGGTAAGCCTGGAAGTCGCGTTCACGCTCGCCGTACGGCAGCGCGACCCGGCGTTCGACGATCGGCAGGTACGCGTTCAGGAACGCGTCGCCGACGCGCTGCATCATCTCGAACGAGCGTTCGAATCCGGGTTCGGAGAAGTCGTCGAAGAAGATCCCGCCGATGCCGCGCGTCTCGTTGCGGTGCTTCAGGAAGAAATACTCGTCGCACCACGTCTTGAAACGCGGATAGAGCTCGGCACCGAACGGGTCGAGCGCGTCCTTGCAGGTCTGGTGGAAATGCCGCGCGTCGTCCTCGAACGGATAAACCGGCGTCAGATCCATCCCGCCGCCGAACCAGAAGATCGGCGCCTCGCCGGGCTTCGTCGCGATCAGCATCCGCACGTTCATGTGCACCGTCGGGCAGTACGGGTTGCGCGGGTGCAGCACGAGCGACACGCCGAGCGCCTCGAAGCCGCGGCCGGCCAGCTGCGGGCGCGCGGCGCTCGCCGACGGCGGCAGCGCGTCGCCCGCGACGTCGGAAAAACCGATCCCCGCGCGCTCGAACACGCGGCCGCCTTCGAGAATCCGCGTGCAGCCGCCGCCGCGCAGGCGCTCTTCCGGCCCGCGCTGCCACGCATCGGTCGCGAGCGGCGTGCCGTCGAGCGCGCCGAGCGCGTCGGCGATGCGTGTCTGCAGGCCCTGGAGGTACGTGCGCACGCGCGCCACGTCGTAGGTCGAATCGGTCATGTCTGAACTGGGTGCCTCCGCGCGAAGCGGGGGCCGTAAAAAAGGCATCTGCCGGGCATTCTATCGAACCCCGGCAGAGGAGGCCGCCGCTTGTGACGGCAGGCGGCGGTCAGGGCGTCACGCGCTCTTGCGGTTCAGCGCGCGGAAGCCGATGTCGCGGCGGTACTGCATGCCTTCGAAATTGATCTGATTGATCGTGTCGTACGCATGCTGCTGGGCTTCGCGCACCGAATCGGCGAGACCGACCACGCACAGCACGCGGCCGCCCGACGTGACGAGCTTGTCGCCTTCGGCGAGCGTCGTGCCCGCATGGAACGTCACGGCCTGTTCGGTCTCGGCCGGGATCCCGTTGATGCGGTCGCCCTTGCGCGGCGCGTCCGGATAACCGTGCGCGGCCAGCACGACGCCGAGCGCGGTGCGGCGGTCCCAGTCGAGCTCGACCGTGTCGAGCGTGCCCGCGATCGCCTGTTCGACGACCTTCGAGAAATCGCTCTTCAGGCGCGCCATGATCGGCTGCGTCTCGGGGTCGCCCATCCGGCAGTTGAACTCGAGCGTGCGCGGATTACCTTCCTTGTCGATCATCAGGCCCGCATACAGGAAGCCCGTGAAGCGGATGCCGTCCTTCTCCATCCCGCGCACCGTCGGCATGATGATTTCGCGCATCACGCGTGCGTGCATCTGAGGCGTGACGATCGGCGCGGGCGAGTAGGCGCCCATGCCGCCCGTGTTCGGGCCGCGGTCCTCGTCGAGCAGGCGCTTGTGGTCCTGGCTCGAGGCCAGCGCCAGCGCGTGTTTGCCGTCGACCATCACGATGAAGCTCGCTTCCTCGCCGTCGAGGAATTCCTCGATCACGACGCGCGCGCCGGCGTCGCCGAGCTTGTTGCCCGACAGCATCATGTCGACAGCTTCGTGTGCTTCTTCCAGCGTCATCGCGACGACGACGCCCTTGCCGGCCGCGAGGCCGTCGGCCTTCACGACGATCGGCGCACCCTTCGCGTCGATGTACGCGTGTGCGGCAGCCACGTCGGAGAACGTTTCGTACTCGGCGGTGGGGATGCCGTGGCGCTTCATGAACGCCTTCGCGAAATCCTTCGAGCTTTCGAGCTGTGCGGCTTCGCGGGTCGGGCCGAAGACCTTCAGGCCGCGTGCGCGGAACAGGTTGACGATGCCCGCCGCGAGCGGCGCTTCCGGCCCGACGAGCGTGAACGCGACGCCTTCGCGTTCCGCGAAATCGGCGAGTTCGTCGAGCGCCGTGATGTCGACGTTCTTCAGACGCTCGTCCTGCGCCGTGCCGCCATTGCCGGGCGCGACGTAGACCATCTGGACACGCGGCGACTGCGCGAGCTTCCACGCCAGCGCATGTTCGCGGCCGCCGGAACCGACGACGAGTAGTTTCATGGGATTCCCCGCAGACTAGAAAACAGGGCGGCCGGCACGCTCAGGCGCGCCGGCCGCGAAATCGGTCGGGCCGCCGCCGCGACGATGCGCACGGCGGCCGGCATCTCATTCCTCGACGATGACGGCGTTCGTATACACCTCCTGCACGTCGTCGAGGTTTTCGAGCGCGTCCAGGAGCTTCTGCATCTTCGCCGCATCGTCGCCGGTGAATTCGACTTCGTTCTGCGGCTTCATCGTCACTTCGGCGAGTTCGGCCTTGAAGCCCGCGGCTTCGAGCGCGTCCTTCACCGCCGAGAAGGCCTGCCAGTCGCACAGCACTTCGATCGAGCCGTCGTCGTTCGTGCTGACGTCGTCCGCGCCGGCTTCGAGCGCCGCTTCCATCAGCGCGTCTTCCGACGTGCCGGGCGCGAACAGGAACTGGCCGACGTGATCGAACATGAACGCGACCGAACCGTCGGTGCCCATGTTGCCGCCGAACTTCGAGAATGCGTGACGGACTTCCGCGACCGTGCGGGTGCGGTTGTCGGTCAGCGTGTCGACGATGATCGCCGCGCCGCTGATGCCGTAGCCTTCGTAACGGATTTCTTCGTAGTTCGCGCCGTCCGCGCCGCCGACGCCGCGGTCGATCGCGCGCTTGACGTTGTCTTTCGGCATGTTCGCGTCGGCTGCCTTGTCGACCGCGAGACGCAGACGCGGGTTCGAGCTGGCGTCGCCGCCGCCGAGGCGGGCCGCGACCTGGATTTCCTTGATCAGGCGGGTCCAGATCTTGCCGCGCTTCGCGTCGGCCGCTGCCTTCTTATGCTTGATGTTGGCCCATTTCGAATGACCAGCCATACCTTTCTCCGTGCCCGGGCGCGCTGCGCGGGCGATTGTGCCAATGTGTCGTTGAATCGGCGGCCGTCTGGGCGGGCATGATGCCGCGGGGCCGCGCGTGTCGAGTGGAACGTGATTTTATCACGCGGCGACCGTCGCTTCGGGGCCGCCGTGCATGGCCGAACGGCCGGGAGGGCCGCTCGGAGCGCCGTGCCGCGCGCCCCGGCGCCGCCGTGCGTCAGTTCTTGGTGCCGAACAGGCGGTCGCCCGCGTCGCCCAGGCCCGGCACGATGTACGCGTGCTCGTTCAGGTGCGAGTCGAGCGATGCGACGAACAGCTTCACGTCCGGGTGCGCGTCCTGGAACACCTGCACGCCCTCGGGCGCGGCGACCAGTGCGACGAACATGATGTTCGCGGCCGGCACGTTGCGGCGCTTGAGCACGTCGACCGCGTGCACGGCCGAATAGCCGGTCGCGACCATCGGGTCGCACAGGATGAAGATGCGATCCTCGAGATCGGGCAGGCGCACCAGGTATTCGACCGGGCGGTGATCCTCGGCGCGGTACACGCCGATGTGGCCGACGCGCGCGGACGGCACCAGGTCGAGCAGGCCGTCCGACATCCCGATGCCGGCGCGCAGCACGGGCACGATCGCGAGCTTCTTGCCCGCGATCACCGGCGCGTCGACCGCCACGAGCGGGGTTTCGACCCGCTTGGTCGTGATCGGGAGGTTACGGGTGATCTCGTAGCCCATCAGCAGCGTGATCTCGCGCAGCAGTTCGCGGAACGTGCGCGTCGACGTGTCCTTGTCGCGCATGTGGGTCAGCTTGTGCTGGATCAGCGGGTGATCAGTGATGAAGAGATTCGGGAAACGGCTGTCCTGTTTCATGACGGGGTGCCTTGGCGGCAAAAGGGGATCGGGGGCGGCGATGGCGCGAGGCCGGCCGCCGCTTATGGCCGCAATTTTACCAAGGCGCGCCACGTGATCCGGATATTATCGACGTCTCACGACAATCCGCGCGCCGTGTTCGCCCGTTTCCGACCGCTCGCCTGTCCGGCGATGCGGGCGGCTGCGCCGGCGCGCGTCGCCATAAGGGAATCGACGATGGATCTCGGCATCGCAGGAAAGACCGCGCTCGTGTGCGCGGCGAGCAAGGGGCTCGGGCGCGGCTGCGCGGAAGCGTTGGCCGCCGAGGGCGTGAATCTCGTGATCGTCGCGCGCACGCGCGACACGCTGGAGGAAACCGCGGAGGAGATCCGCGCCGGGTCGAACGTGTCGGTCACCGCCGTCGCCTGCGACATTACGACGCCCGACGGCCGCGCGGCCGCGCTCGCCGCCTGCCCGCAGCCGGACATTCTCGTGACGAATGCCGGTGGGCCGCCGCCCGGCGACTTCCGTGATTTCTCGCACGACGACTGGATCCGCGCGCTGGAGTCGAACATGCTGACGCCGATCGAACTGATCCGCGCGACCGTGGACGGGATGATCGGGCGCGGTTTCGGCCGGATCGTCAACATCACGAGTTCGGCCGTGAAGGCGCCGATCGACGTGCTCGCGCTGTCGAACGGCGCGCGCTCGGGACTGACCGGCTTCGTCGCGGGGCTGTCGCGCAAGGTCGCGGGGCAGGGCGTGACGATAAACAATCTGCTGCCCGGGCTGTTCGACACCGACCGGATCGCGACGACGCTCGCCGCGTCGGCGAAGGCGCAGGGCGTGACGGTCGACGAGATGCGCGCGCGGCGCGCGAAGGAAATCCCGGCCGGGCGCCTCGGCACGCGTGCCGAATTCGGCGCGGCGTGCGCGTTCCTCTGCAGCGTCCACGCCGGCTACATCACCGGGCAGAACTGGCTGCTCGACGGCGGCGCGTATCCGGGTACGTTCTGACGCGCGCACCGCCATTCACGCATACGACAACAATCGACCCACGAAGGAAACGGAGATGAGCAAACCCCGCATCGCATTGATCGCACACGACGCGAAGAAGGACGAGATCGTCGCGCTCGCGGGCCAGTACCGCGAGACGCTCGCGCAATGCAGGCTGGTCGGAACGGGCACGACGGGCGGCCGCATCGCCGCCGCGCACGGGCTCGAGGTCGAGCGCAAGCTGTCGGGGCCGCTCGGCGGCGACCTGCAGATCGGTGCGGAACTGGCCGAAGGCCGCGTCGACATCGTCGTGTTCCTGCGTGACCCGATGACCGCGCAGCCGCACGATCCGGACATCACCGCGCTGGTGCGCGCGTGCGACGTGCACGACGTGCCGGTCGCGACGAACGTGGCGACCGCGCGGATGCTGCTCGACGACCTGGCGCGGAACATGCAGGACGTCTGCTAGGCGCCCGCCAGCCTGATTGCCCTTGCTGGCGGCAGGGCCATGCACGCCCGGCGGTGACGCGCGAGAATCGGGCGTCGCGACGCGCACCGCCGCCGGTCCTGTACCGATCGGCACCGGCTGGCGTCGGCGACCCGAATTTCCCCTGACCGATTCAGAAACGAGGAGCGAAACGATGCCGAAAGCAATCCGATACGACCAGCCGGGCGGCCCGGACGTGATGAAGTGGGTCGATGTCGAGGTCGGCGAACCGAAGGCGGGCGAAGTCCGCATCCGGCAGCATGCGGTCGGGCTCAACTACATCGACGTGTATTTCCGCACTGGCCTCTATCCGCAGCCGCTGCCCGGTGGCCTCGGGATGGAGGCGGCGGGCGAGGTGACGGCCGTCGGCGACGGCGTGACCGCGCTCAAGGCGGGCGACCGCGTCGCCTACGTCGGGCAGCCGCCGGGCGCGTACGCGCAGGAGCGCGTGATGCCGGCCGAGCGGCTCGTGAAGCTGCCCGACGGGATCAGCTACGACGACGCGGCATCGGTGATGCTGCAGGGACTGACCGCGCACTACCTGCTGCGCCGCACGTACCCGGTGAAGGCCGGTGACACGATCCTGATCCACGCCGCGGCCGGCGGTGTCGGCCTGCTCGTGTGCCAGTGGGCGAAGGCGCTCGGCGCGACCGTGATCGGGACGGTCGGCTCCGACGAGAAGGCCGCGCTCGCAAAGGCGCACGGCTGCGATCATCCGATCGTCTATACGCGCGAGAACTTCACGCAGCGCGTGAAGGAGATCACGAACGGCGCGGGCGTGCCGGTCGTCTACGACTCGATCGGCAAGGACACCTACATCGGCTCGCTCGACTGCCTCGCGCCGCTCGGGCTTTTCGTCAGCTTCGGCAATGCGTCGGGCCCGCTGCCGCCGATCGACTCGAAGGAGTTCTCGTCGCGCGGCTCGCTGTTCTTCACGCGGCCGACGCTGTTCTCGTACATCGCGAAGCGTGCGGATCTCGAATCCGCGGCCGCCGAGCTGTTCGACGTGATCCTGTCGGGCAAGGTGAAGACGAGCATCAACCAGCGCTATCCGCTCGCGGAAGTCGGCCGCGCGCATGAAGATCTCGAAGCGCGCAAGACGACCGGCTCGACGATCCTCGTTCCCTGACAGCTCCCCTCGTGCCGCACCATGCCGGCACGCATCCTGACGGGCGGCGCTGGCCGCCGCCCGTCCCGTCCTCATCCCGGCCGCCGTTTGCCACCGCACGCGTTTACGCGTTTTTTATACCGGCCCGATGACCTTTGACCCGACCTTTACGCGCGTTCCCATAAGGTTCTAGTCGTCCGATTTCGACGACGGAGAACAAAAAATGGATGGGGTTTTCATCGGCGCACTGGTGTTGTTCACCGCGCTGATCCTCGGTTTGCTTGCCGGTTGCGAGAAGCTCGTGCAATACGGTCGCGGGGGGCGCGCATGACCTGGATGCTTTGGCTCGCGGGTGCCTCGACGGCCCTGCTGTTCGCGTATCTCGTCTTTGCGCTGCTGCGCGCGGAGGACATCGAATGAACGCGAACAACCTGTTGCAGATACTGCTGTTCATCGTCGTGCTGCTCGCGGCGGCCGTGCCGGTCGCGCGCTACCTGACGGGCGTGATGGACGGCAGTTCGCGCGTCGTGCGCGTGTTCGGGCCGTTCGAGCGCGCGCTGTACCGCATCGCCGGCGTCGACGCCGGCACCGAAATGAACTGGAGGCAGTATGCGATCGCCACGATCGCGTTCAACGCGCTCGGCGCGCTGTTCCTGTACGGTCTGCTGCGCCTGCAGGGCTTGCTGCCCGGCAATCCGCAGCAATTCGGCGCGATGACGGCCGACGGTGCCTTCAACACGGCCGTCAGCTTCGTCACCAACACCAACTGGCAGGACTACACGCCCGAGCAGACCGTCAGCTACCTGACGCAGATGCTCGGCCTGACCGTGCAGAACTTCCTGTCGGCGGCAACGGGCATCGTCGTCGTGATCGCACTGATCCGCGGCTTCGCGCGTCATACCGCGCAGACGATCGGCAACTTCTGGGTTGACCTCACGCGCGTGACGATGTACGTGCTCGTGCCGATGTCGATGATCATCGCCGCGCTGCTGATGAGCCAGGGCGTGATCCAGAACATGAAGGCTTACCAGGACGTGCCGGTGCTGCAGGCGAGCACCTACGCGGCGCCGAAGCTCGACGCGCAGGGCAACCCGGTGAAGGACGACAAGGGCAACCCGGTGACGGTGCCCACGCCGCTCACGAAGCAGACGCTCGCGATGGGCCCGGTCGCGTCGCAGGAAGCGATCAAGATGCTCGGCACCAACGGTGGCGGCTTCTTCAACGCGAACTCGGCGCACCCGTACGAGAACCCGACGCCGTTCGCGAACTTCCTGCAGATCTTCTCGATCCTGATCATCCCGGCCGCGCTGGCCCTCGTGTTCGGCCGGATGATCGGCGACCGCCGGCAGGGCATCGCGGTGCTCGCGGCGATGACGGTCGCGTTCGCGATCGCGATCGGCGTCGAGGTGAGCGCCGAGCAGGCCGGCAACCCGACGCTCGCCGCGCTGCACGTCGACCAGTCGACGAGCGCGCTCCAGCCGGGCGGCAACATGGAAGGCAAGGAAACGCGCTTCGGCATCGCGCAGACCGGCATCTTCACGGTCGCGACGACGGCCGCGTCGTGCGGCGCGGTCGATACGATGCACGATTCGCTGACGCCGCTCGGCGGTCTCGTGCCGATGCTGCTGATGCAGCTCGGCGAGGTGATCTACGGCGGTGTCGGTTCCGGCCTCTACGGGATGCTCGTGTTCGCGCTGCTCGCGGTGTTCGTCGCCGGCCTGATGATCGGCCGCACGCCGGAATACGTCGGCAAGAAGATCGAGTCGTACGAGATGAAGATGGTGTCGATCGTCGTGCTGCTTACGCCGCTGCTCGTGCTGGTCGGCACGTCGATCGCCGTGCTCGCCGATGCGGGCCGTGCAGGCATCGCGAACCCGGGCCCGCACGGCTTCTCGGAAATCCTGTACGCGTTCAGCTCGGCCGCGAACAACAACGGCAGCGCGTTCGCGGGCCTGACGGTCGGCACGCCCTTCTACAACTGGATGACCGCGATCGCGATGTGGTTCGGCCGCTTCGGCACGATCGTGCCGGTGCTGGCGATCGCCGGCTCGCTCGCCGCGAAGAAGCGCATCGCGGTGACGAGCGGCACGCTGCCGACGCACGGCCCGCTGTTCGTCGTGCTGCTGCTCGGCACCGTGATGCTGGTGGGCGCGCTGACCTACGTGCCGGCGCTCGCGCTCGGCCCGGGCGTCGAGCATCTGATGATGTGGCTGGGCGCGTGATGCGCGCCCGCATGGCGACACCTTGCAAAGACTGAAGAGATTGAAGAGATCGCAATGACTCAACATTCCGCAACACGGTCCATGTTCGATCCGGCGCTGCTGCGTCCGGCGATCGTGGATTCGTTCAAGAAACTCACGCCGCGCACGCAGTTCCGCAACCCGGTGATGTTCTGCGTGTACGTCGGCAGCATCCTGACCACGATCCTGTGGATCGCGGCGCTCGCCGGCCAGGCCGAGGCGCCGGCGGGCTTCATCCTCGCGATCGCGCTGTGGCTGTGGTTCACGGTGCTGTTCGCGAACTTCGCCGAAGCGCTCGCCGAAGGGCGCTCGAAGGCGCAGGCCGCATCGCTGCGCAGCGCGAAGAAGGACGTGATGGCGAAGAAGCTCAACGAGCCGCATCCGAAGTCGCCGATCCGCATCATGACCGCGTCCGACCTGCGTCGCGGCGACGTCGTGCTGGTCGAGGCCGGCGACGTGATCCCGGCCGACGGCGAAGTCGTCGAGGGCGTCGCATCGGTCGACGAATCGGCGATCACCGGCGAATCCGCGCCGGTGATCCGCGAATCGGGCGGCGACTTCTCGTCGGTGACGGGCGGCACGCGCGTGCTGTCCGACTGGATCGTCGTGAAGGTCACCGCGAACCCCGGCGAGGCTTTCCTCGACCGGATGATCGCGATGGTCGAAGGCGCGAAGCGCAAGAAGACGCCGAACGAGGTCGCGCTGACGATCCTGCTCGTCGCGCTGACGATCGTGATGCTGCTCGCGACCGCGACGCTGCTGCCGTTCTCGATGTTCTCGGTCGAGGCGATGAAGGCCGGCCACGTGGTGACGATCACCGTGCTCGTCGCGCTGCTCGTGTGTCTGATCCCGACGACGATCGGCGGGCTGCTGTCGGCGATCGGCGTGGCCGGGATGAGCCGGATGATGCAGGCGAACGTGATCGCGACGTCGGGCCGCGCGGTCGAAGCGGCCGGCGACGTCGACGTGCTGCTGCTCGACAAGACCGGCACGATCACGCTCGGCAACCGCCAGGCGTCGATGTTCGTGCCCGCGCCGGGCGTGACCGAGGAAGCGCTGGCCGACGCCGCGCAGCTGTCGTCGCTCGCCGACGAAACGCCGGAGGGCCGCAGCATCGTCGTGCTCGCGAAGGAACGCTTCAACATCCGCCAGCGCGACATGGCGCAACTGCATGCGACGTTCCTCGGCTTCTCCGCGCAGACGCGGATGAGCGGTGTCGATCTGCCCGGTCGTGAAATCCGCAAGGGCGCGGCCGATGCGATCCGCCGCTACGTCGAGACGCACGGCAGCCGCTTTCCGGAAGAAGTGCGCCGCGCGGTCGACGACGTCGCGCGCCGCGGCAGCACGCCGCTCGTCGTGGCCGACCTGCATGACGGCGTGGCGCGTGTGCTCGGCGTGATCGAGCTGAAGGACATCGTGAAGGGCGGCATCAAGGAGCGCTTCGCGGAACTGCGCAAGATGGGCATCAAGACCGTGATGGTGACGGGCGACAACCGGCTCACCGCCGCGGCGATCGCGGCGGAAGCGGGCGTCGACGACTTCCTCGCGGAAGCGACGCCGGAAACCAAGCTCGCGACGATCCGCGAGCACCAGGCGGCGGGGCGCCTCGTCGCGATGACGGGCGACGGCACCAACGACGCGCCGGCGCTCGCGCAGGCCGACGTGGCGGTCGCGATGAACACCGGCACGCAGGCGGCGAAGGAAGCCGGCAACATGGTCGACCTCGACTCGAACCCGACGAAGCTGATCGAGATCGTCGAGATCGGCAAGCAGATGCTGATGACGCGCGGCTCGCTGACCACGTTCTCGATCGCGAACGACATCGCGAAGTACTTCGCGATCATCCCGGCCGCGTTCGTGACGACGTACCCGCAACTGCGCGTGCTCGACATCATGCATCTGACGTCCCCGGCGTCGGCGATCCTGTCGGCGGTGATCTTCAACGCGCTGATCATCGTCGCGCTGATCCCGCTGGCGCTGAAGGGCGTGACGTACCGTCCGCTCGGCGCCGCGTCGCTGCTGCGCCGCAACCTGCTGGTGTACGGCCTCGGCGGCGTGCTGCTGCCGTTCCCGTTCATCAAGCTGATCGACATGACGCTCGCCGCGCTCGGCTGGGCCTGATGCGCCGTACCTGAAGGAAGAACCATCATGAAATCGTTGATTCGCCCGCTCGTCGTGATCTTCGTCGTACTGACCGTCGTGACGGGTCTCGCCTACCCGGCCGTGATGACCGTGTTCGGCCAGGCCGTGTTCCCGTCGCAGGCGAACGGCAGCCTGATCGAGAAGGACGGCAAGGCGGTCGGCTCCGCGCTGATCGGCCAGCCGTTCGATGCGCCGAAGTACTTCTGGGGCCGGCTGTCGGCCACGTCGCCGATGCCGTACAACGCGACCGGCTCCGGCGGCTCGAACCTCGGCCCGCTGAACCCGTCGCTCGCCGACCAGGTGAAGGCGCGCATCGCCGCGTTGCGCGACGCGGGCACCGACATGTCGAAGCCCGTGCCCGTCGACCTCGTGACGGCGTCGGCGAGCGGCCTCGATCCGGAGATCACGCCGGCCGCCGCCGCGTACCAGGTCGAGCGCGTCGCGAAGGCGCGCAACCTGACGGCCGATGCGGTTGCGCAACTCGTCGCCGCGAACACGACGGGCCGCCAGTTCGGCGTGCTCGGCGAGCCGCGCGTGAACGTGCTGAAGCTGAATCTCGCGCTCGACGCGGCCCAGGCCGCGCACTGAGCGTATGCGACAACCTGCGTCCGGCGCGGCCCGATCCGCGTCGGACGACTTTTCCGACGGCGCATGCGCCGTCTTTGCCTTTTGCGGCGATTTGGAACAACAATGACGGTACTCGTTCGCCATCCCGCGCTTCGCCTTCCTGACGCATGAACCGCCCCGATCCCGACCAACTCCTCGACAAGCTGCAGCGAGACGAAGAAAAGCAGCGGCGCGGCCAGCTCAAGATCTTCTTCGGTGCGTCCGCCGGCGTCGGCAAGACCTACGCGATGCTGCAGGCCGCGCGCCAGCGGCTGCAGGATGGTGTCGACGTCGTCGTCGGCATCGTCGAGACCCACGGCCGCGGCGAAACCGCCGCGCTGCTCGACGGCCTCGACGTGCTGCCGCTCGCGCGCATCGACTATCGCGGCCGCACGCTCGCCGAATTCGATCTCGACGGTGCGCTCGCGCGTGCGCCGCAACTGATCCTCGTCGATGAACTCGCGCATTCCAACGTGCAGGGCGCGCGTCACCTGAAGCGCTGGCAGGACGTCTACGAACTGCTCGACGCGGGCATCGACGTGTACACCACCGTCAACGTCCAGCATCTCGAAAGCCTGAACGACGTGGTCGGCGCGATCACCGGCATCCGCGTGTGGGAAACCGTGCCAGACCGCGTGTTCGACGCGGCCGACGAGGTCACGCTGGTCGACCTGCCGGCCGAGGAACTGCTCGCGCGGATGCGCGACGGCAAGGTGTATCTCGCGCAGCAGGCCGAGCGCGCGGTGCGCAATTTCTTCCGCAAGGGCAACCTGATCGCGCTGCGCGAACTGGCGCTGCGGCGCACGGCTGACCGCGTCGACGCGCAGATGCGCGAATACCGCGCCGACCGTTCGATTCAGCGCATCTGGCAGGCGCGCGAGCGGCTGCTCGTGTGCGTCGGGCCCGGCCCCGAGGCGCCGACGCTCGTGCGCGCGGCCGCGCGGCTCGCCGCGAGCCTGAAGGCCGACTGGATCGCCGTCTATGTGGAGACGCCGCGCCTGCAGCGGCTGCCCGACGCGCGGCGGCAGCGCACGCTCGACGCGCTGAAGCTCGCGGTCGAGCTCGGCGCGGAGACGGCCACGCTCGCCGGCGACGACGCGGTCGCCGCGCTGATCGGCTATGCGAAGGTGCGCAACGTGTCGAAGCTCGTCGCGGGCGGCTCGCCGAAGGTCGGGCTCGCGCGCCGCTTCGCGCGGCCATTCGGCGAAAAGCTCGCCGAGCGTGCGGGCGACGTCGACCTGATGCTGATCCGCGCGTCGGCGAGCGACGAAGTGCGCGCGGCGCCGCTCGACGCGCGTGCACGCGACTGGCGCGACGCGTTCGCGCAATTCGGCATGCGGCGATCGCCGCCGCGTCACTACCTGTACGCGGCCGCGATCTGCGCGGCGATCACCGGCGTCGCGAGCATCGTGTCCGAGCGGCTCGACCTGACGAACCTCGTGATGCTGTATCTGCTCGGCGTCGTGTTCTCGGCCGTGCGGCTCGGGCGTGGCCCGGGCGTGCTGCAGTCGTTCCTGTCGGTCGCCGCGTTCGATTTCTTCTTCGTGCCGCCGCGCATGTCGTTCTCGGTCAGCGACACGCAATACCTGCTGACCTTCTTCGGGATGCTGCTGACGTCGCTCGTGATCAGCCACCTGACGTCGACGCTGACGCGCCAGGCGAGCATCGCGCAGCGCCGCGAGCGCCGCACCGGCGCGATCTACGCGATGGCGCGCGAGCTCGGCGCGGCGTTGACGACCGAGCAGATCGTCGAGATCGGCAGCCGCCACGTGGGCGAGGTGTTCCGCGCGCGCGTGGCGTTCCTGCTCCCAGACAGCGCGGACAAGGTGCGGCAGAAGATCGAGGAGCCCGATGCGGCCGTCACGCTGACGGGCGCCGATCTCGACAGCGACGTCGGCCAGTGGGTGTACGACCAGCAGAAGCCGGCCGGCCGCGGCACCGACACGCTGCCCGCGACCGCCGCGCTGTACCTGCCGCTGAAGGCGCCGATGCGCACGCGCGGCGTGCTCGCGGTCGCGTCGCGCGACCCGGGGGAGCTCGAGGTGCCCGAGCAGCTGCGGATGCTCGATGCGTTCGCCGCGCAGATCGCGCTCGCGCTCGAGCGCGTGCATTACGTCGAGATCGCGCGCGACGCGCTCGTCAACATGGAATCCGAGCGGTTGCGCAACTCGCTGCTGTCGGCGATCTCGCACGATCTGCGCACGCCGCTCACGACGATCGTCGGCTTCTCGTCGATGCTCGCGAACGGGCGCGCGGCCGCGCAGGGCGGCGACGCGGCGGCAGCCGAACGTTTCGCGCAGCGCGAGGGCGAACTCGTCGACGCGATCCACGACGAGGCGCTGCGGATGACGGGCATCGTCACGAACCTGCTCGACATGGCGCGGCTGCAGGCCGGCAGCCTGCAGCTCAAGCGCCAGTGGTCGCTGCTCGAGGAAACCGTCGGCGCCGCGCTCGCCGCGTGCAAGCGCGTGCTCGCGCGGCATCCCGCGCGCGTGTCGCTGCCGGCCGACCTGCCGCTCCTGCAGATGGACGCGGTGCTGATGGAGCGGCTGTTCACCAACCTGTTCGAGAACGCGGCGAAGTACACGCCGCCCGATACGTCGATCGACATCGGCGCCGAGCGCGTGACCGACGACGGCCAGCCGTTCGTGCGCGTGCACGTCGACGATCACGGCCCGGGCCTGCCGGCCGGCATGGAAACGCGGATCTTCGACAAGTTCACGCGCGGCGAGAAGGAATCGGCGACGCCGGGCATCGGGCTCGGCCTCGCGATCTGCCGCGCGATCGTCGAGGCGCATGGCGGTAAAATCGGCGCGCTCAACCGTACCGCACCCGACGGCCGCGTGACGGGCGCGCGCTTCTGGTTCACGCTGCCGGTCGACACGCCGCCGGCCGTGCCTGCCGTACCCGACGACGAAATCGACGTGCCCGGCGCATCGTCCCCCTCCGAGCCATTGCCAGACCATGAGTGAACCGAGCCTGACCGTCGTCCTGATCGAGGACGAGAAACAGATCCGCCGCTTCGTGCGCGCCGCGCTCGAAGAGGAGGACATCGCCGTGTTCGAGGCGGAGACGGGCAAGCAGGGGCTGATCGACGCGGCGACCCGCAAGCCCGATCTCGTGATCGTCGATCTCGGCCTGCCCGACACCGACGGCCTCGACGTGATCCGCGAGCTGCGCGGCTGGTCCGAGGTGCCGGTGATCGTGCTGTCCGCGCGCACGCAGGAAGAGGAGAAGGTCGCCGCGCTCGACGCGGGCGCAGACGACTATCTGACCAAGCCGTTCGGCGTGTCCGAGCTGCGCGCGCGGATCCGTGCGCAACTGCGCCGGCGCAACCAGGGCGGTGCGAACGAATCGCCGAAGGTGGGCTTCGGCGGCGTGACCGTCGATCTCGCGCTGCGCCAGGTGTGGCGCGACGGCGAGATCGTGCACCTGACGCCGCTCGAATACCGGCTGCTCGCGACGCTCGTGCGGCATGCGGGGCGCGTGCTCACGCACCGTCAACTGTTGCGCGACGTATGGGGGCCGTCGCACGTCGAGAGCCATCACTATCTGCGGATCTACATGGCGCATCTGCGCCAGAAGCTCGAGCGCGATCCCGCGCAGCCCGAGCACATCATTACCGAAACGGGCGTCGGCTACCGGCTCGTCGGCGCTGCGTGACGTCCGCGGCATGCCGCGTGATGCGGCCCGAATGCAAGGCCGCACGCCGGTGAAGTTGCATCGGCGCGACATTGCGGCCGCATGCGCCGGCCGCGCACACCGGCCACGGATTCCCCGCTATGCTGATCGTTCCGCGAACGAAACCGAGGAGCGTGCCATGTCCGTCCGTCTCGTCGTCATCAGTGCGCTGGCGCTTGCCGCGCCCGGCGCGTTCGCGCAGCCGCTGCCGCCCGGGCAGCAGCCTTCGGCCCCGCAGCAGGCGCTGGCCAATCCGGCGTCAGTCAATTGCGAAAAGCTCGGCGGCCGCCACGTGATCCGCAACCTGCCGAGCGGGCAGGTCGGCATGTGCGTGTTCAAGGACGGCCGCGTGTGCGACGAATGGGCGTTGTACCGCGACGACCGCTGCATCGGCGGTGGCGGCGCCAAGCGCGTGTCGAACTGAGACCGGGCGCGGCAGGGCGGGCGTGGCCGCGCCATGCGCCGGCCTGCCCCCATTCATCCCCGTTCGCCCCCGAGGCCGGTGCATCCGGCATGCCTGTAAGCGTCTTGTTATACTCGGCGCCGCCCGGGGACGACCCCGGGTCATTCGCTTCAACGGGGACGGCCCCATCCGATCCGGAGTATGTCGAGATGGCGTGGGTATTGTTGTTGATTGCCGGTTTGCTGGAAGTGGCCTGGGCGGCCGGCATGAAATCGTCCGAGGGTTTCACGAAGCTGGGACCGTCGGTGTTTACGATCGTGACGGCGCTCGCCAGCTTCGGGCTGCTCGCGGTCGCGATGCGCCAGTTGCCGCTCGGCACCGCGTATGCGGTGTGGACGGGCATCGGCGCGGTTGGCGCGTTCGTGTTCGGGATCGTGATGATGGGCGAGGCGCTCACCGCCGCCCGCGTCGCGAGCGCGTCGCTGATCGTGCTCGGGCTGGTCGGCCTGAAGCTGTCGTCGGCTGCCTGACGCCGACGCGCCGGGCGCCGGCCGGCGTCCGCGCCCTGCCGTGACGCACTGCGGAATTGCGGCGGCCCTCCTGCCAGCCTGTCTATAATGGAACGGATTCGGGCCTGAATGTCGCCGTGCCGTTCTCGGCACGCGGCGCCGGTCGCCACGCGCCGCGCGGCCGGTCGTACCGACTCGATCCGATCAATCGGCAAAGCGCACGGAAAAGTGCAAGGAGAGGGCCATGATCGAAGCCATTTCGCTCGGCGCGGGGCTCGCGTGGGCGAGCGGGCTGCGCCTTTACCTGACGGTGCTGATCGCCGGCGTGCTCGCGCGGGTCGGCTGGCTCCATCTGCCGGACACGCTCGCGGTCCTGATGTCGCCGTGGGTCATCGGCGCCGCCGCAGTGCTCGCCGTCACCGAATTCCTTGCCGACAAGATTCCCGCGTTCGATTCGCTGTGGGACGCGGTGCACACCTTCATCCGCATTCCGGCCGGCGCGGTGCTGGCCGCCGGTGCGCTCGGCCATGCCGACCCGACCGTGCTCGCGGTCGCCGGGCTGGCCGGCGGTTCGCTCGCCGGTGCCGCCCACGTCGCGAAGGCCGGCACGCGCGCGCTGATCAACCTGTCTCCCGAGCCGATCTCGAACTGGGTCGCGTCGTCCACCGAGGACGGCCTCGTGTTCGGCGGCCTCGCACTCGCGTTCTTCGTTCCGCTCGCGTTCCTCGTCCTGCTCGCGGCGTTCATCGCGGCGTCGGCCTGGGCGCTGCCGCGTTTGTGGCGCGGCGTGTCGGGCGGCTTTCGCGGGATGGCGAACCACATGGTGTCGCGGCTCAATTCGATCGGGGGCAAGCGCGATTGAAGGCGCCGTCACCCGTCGAGCGGCAGCACGCTGACCCGTCGCCGGCCGGGCGGCCCGGCCATGCCGGCCGCTTCGGCTGGCACGATCTGATTCGCCAGGCCGCGCGGATGACCGCGCGCGACTGGCGCGCCGGCGAACTGACGCTGCTCGTGCTCGCGCTGGTGCTCGCGGTCGCCGCGCTGACGAGCGTCGGCTTCCTCGCCGACCGGCTGCGCCAGGGGCTCGAGCGCGACGCGCGCCAGATGCTCGGCGCCGATTTCGTCGTGCGCGCCGACCATCCCGTCGATCCGTCGTTCGACCGCGAGGCGCGCGCACTCGGGCTGCGTACCGCGACGACCGCAATTTTCCCGAGCATGATCGCATCGGCCGCCGGCGGGCAGGCGAGCGACGCGGCGCCGGCGCGCCTCGCGGCCGTGAAGGCCGTCTCGCCGGGGTATCCGCTGCGCGGCGCGGTCGAGATCGTGCCGGCCGGCACGACCGTCGCGCACAAGGCGACCGCGATTCCCGCGCCCGGTACCGTGTGGGCCGATCCCGCGCTGCTCGACGCATTGCATCTGAAGGCGGGGGACACCGTGCGTGTCGGGCTGCGCACGTTCGCGGTGGCCGCGTCGATCTCCCGCGAACTCGATCGCGGTTTCTCGTTCGTCAATTTCTCGCCGCGGCTGATGATGCGCGCGGACGAGCTCGCCGCGACTGGGCTCACCGGTTACGGCAGCCGCGTCACGTACCGGCTGCTCGTGGCCGGCGACACACCGGCCGTCGCGCGCTTCGAGGCCTACGCGCACGTGCGCGTCGACGGCGGCAAGCTGCGCGGCGTCGGTCTCGAATCGTTGCAGGAAGGCCAGCCGCAGGTGCGCCAGACGCTCGATCGCGCACGCCATTTCCTGACCCTCGTCGCGCTCCTCACCGCGCTGCTCGCGGCGGTCGCGATCGCGATGGCCGCGCAGCGCTACATGCGGCGCCATCTGGACGGTTGCGCGACGATGCGCTGCCTCGGCGTGAGCCGTCGCACGCTCGGCGCGCTGTTCGCGCTCGAATTCGCCGGCATCGGCATCGTCTCGGGCGTCGCCGGCGCGGTGCTCGGCTACGCCGGCCACTGGGCGCTCCTCGCGGCGATCGGCGGCCTGATCGACGTCGTGCTGCCGCCGCCCACGCCTTGGCCCGCGCTCGTCGGGATCGGCGCCGCGCTCGTGCTGCTGCTCGGCTTCGCGCTGCCGCCGCTTGCACCGCTCACCCGCGTGCCGCCGGTACGCGTGCTGCGGCGCGACTGGGGCGACGCGTCGCGCACGGCCTGGGCTCTGTACGCGCTCGGCGTCGTGCTGTTCGCGGGGCTGCTGATCGTCGCGGCAGGCAACCTGAAGCTCGGGCTGATCGTCGCGGGCGGGTTCGCGGGCGCCTTGGTCGGCTTCTCGCTGATCGCGCGGCTCGCGCTGTACGCGGCGGCGCGCGCGGTGCGCGATGCGCGCGTGGCAGCGGGCGTCGGCTGGCGCTATGCGCTCGCGTCGCTGCACCGGCGCGGCACGGCCAGCGCGCTGCAGATCACCGCGCTCGCGCTGGGCCTGATGTGCCTGCTGCTGATCGCGATCACGCGCAACGACCTCGTCGCGGGCTGGCGGCAGTCGACGCCGCCCGATGCGCCGAACCAGTTCCTGATCGACATCCAGCCCGACCAGCGCGACGACGTCGCGGCATGGCTCGCCGCGCACGGCGTACGCGACGCGGTGCCCGCGCCGATGGTGCGCGGCCGGCTCGTCGCGATCAACGGCAAGCCGGTGAACCCGGACGCGTATCCGTCGGACGAGGCGCGCCGGCTCGTCGACCGCGAGTTCAACCTGTCGTATACGACCGAGCTGCCGTCGGACAACCGGATCGTCGCCGGCGACTGGTTTGGCCGCTCGGCCAGCCCGCAGATCTCGATCGAGGCCGGGCTCGCGAAGACGCTGAACGTGAAGCCGGGCGACACGCTGCGCTTCGACGTGACGGGGCTGACGGTCGATGCGCCGATCACCAGCGTGCGCAAGCTCGACTGGGGCTCGTTCCGCGTCAACTTTTTCGTGCTGATG
Organism: Burkholderia sp. AU33545; assembly: GCF_020419685.1. Lineage (NCBI taxonomy): Bacteria > Pseudomonadati > Pseudomonadota > Betaproteobacteria > Burkholderiales > Burkholderiaceae > Burkholderia > Burkholderia sp. AU33545. The sequence continues at coordinate 508,556 of NZ_JAIZRQ010000006.1, forward strand.
CCGCCGCCCGTGCTGAAGGATTTCCCGGCCGTCTACCTGACGAGCTTCCACCTGCCGGCCGAGCAGGCTGCGCTGCTCGATCCGCTGATCGCGCGCTACCCGAACCTGACCGCGATCGACGTTGCACCGATCCTCGCTCAGTTGCAGCGGATGATGCTGCAAGTGGTCGGCGCGGTGCAGTTCCTGTTTGCGTTCACGCTCGCGGCGGGTGTGCTCGTGCTGTACACGGCGCTCGCCGGCTCGCGCGACGAGCGCGTGCGCGAGGCTGCGCTGCTGCGCGCGCTCGGCGCGTCGCGCGCGCAAATCAATGCCGTGCAGCGCGCGGAATTCATCGTCGTCGGCGCGCTGGCCGGCGCGCTGGCGTCGGCCGGTGCGATCGCGGTCGGCTGGGTGCTCGCGTCGCGCGTGTTCGACTTCCGGCTCGCCGTCGATCCGTGGCTCGTGCCGGCCGGCATCGCGGCCGGCGTCGCGTGCGCCGGTGCGGCCGGCTGGCTGAGCCTGCATAATGTGTTGCGGCGCCCGGCGCTGCAGTCGCTGCGCGACGCCTGAGCGTCGCCGGCGGCCCCGACTATCCCGTTTCCGATTATCCGTATGACCGATGTGAATGATGAGGCGCCGTCGCAACCGACGGCGTTCGAACTCGTGGGCGGCGAAGCCCGCGTGCGCGAAATGGTGGACCGCTTTTACGACCTGATGGACCTCGAGCCCGAGTTCGCGGAGATTCGCGCGCTGCATCCGGCGTCGCTCGACGGCTCGCGCGACAAGCTGTTCTGGTTCCTGTGCGGCTGGCTTGGCGGCCCCGATCACTACATCAGCCGGTTCGGCCATCCGCGGCTGCGCGCGCGGCACCTGCCGTTCCCGATCGCGTCGGTCGAGCGCGATCAGTGGCTGCGCTGTATGGCGTGGGCGATGGAGGACATCGGGTTGGCCGAGCCGCTGCGCGAACGGCTCATGCATTCGTTCTACGACACGGCCGACTGGATGCGCAACCGGCCCGGTTGATCGACCGGTACGCCGCTGTCCGGACGCCGGACGATCTGCGTCTGGGCGCCTGGCCCGTGCGGCGCGACACTGACCGCTTCCCCATCGATACGAGGCTCGCCCGATGACGACCCACGCACTGTTTCGTGAAGATGCCTATCTGACGCAATGCGAGGCCGTCGTCGCGGCCGTCGACGATGACGGCATCCGCCTCGACCGCACCGTGTTCTATCCGCTTGGCGGCGGGCAGGCCGGCGACAGCGGCACGCTGACGCTGCCCGACGGCAGCACGATCACGATCGCCGACACGCGCAAGGCGAAGTTCGACGGTGCAACGCCCGACGATGCCGTGCACGTGCCTGCGAAGGGCCAGGAAGCGCGCGTCGCGGCGCTCGCCACCGGCGCGCGCGTGGTCGCGGACATCGACTGGCTGCGCCGCTACCGGCACATGCGGCTGCATACGGCCGCGCACCTGATGTGCGCGGTGCTGCCGTACCCGGTCGACGGCTGCAGCGTGACAGCCGACTACGTGCGGCTCGATTTCGCGACGTCGGACGCGATCGACCGCGTCGACGTCGAGCGCCGTCTCGCGGCGCTGGTCCACGGCGCGCATGCGGTCACCACCGAATGGATCACCGACGCCGAGATGGCCGAGCGGCCCGACCTCGTGCGCACGATGAGCGTGAAGCCGCCGATGGGGCTGGGCCGCGTGCGGCTGCTGCGCATCGAAGGCGTCGATCTGCAGCCGTGCGGCGGCACGCATGTGCGCAATACGTCGGAAATCGGCGACCTGCGGGTCGCCAAACTTGAAAAGAAGAGCGCGCGGACACGGCGCCTCGTACTGGAGTTTGCATGACGGTCGAAAACCTGACGGAAAGTGCCGCGGCGCTCGATCCGCAAGCGCGCGAGATTCTCGATTTCTGGTTCGGCGAGCCGGGTTCGGTCGAGTTCGGCCACGCGCGCAAGGTGTGGTTCAACGGCGGTGCGGCGTTCGACGAGGTACTGCGGACGCGCTACGGCGCCTTGCTCGACGCCGCGTGCGACGGCGCCCACGATCAATGGGCCGACACGCCGCTCGGCGCGCTCGCGCTGATCGTGGTGCTCGACCAGTTCTCGCGCAACATTCATCGCGGCACGCCGCGTGCGTTCGCCGCCGATTCGAAGGCGCTGGCGCTCGCGCGGCGCGTCGTGGCGGCAGGGTGGGACGCGCAATTGCCGAGCGGCCATCACCGTGCCTTTGCGTACCTGCCGTTCGAACATGACGAGTCGGACGAGAGCCAGCGCGAGGCAGTGCGCCTTTGCGCGGGCATTCGCGGCGAGGCCGGGTGCGAGAGCTATCACCACTTCGCGTTGCGTCATGCGGCCGTGGTCGAGCGCTTCGGTCGTTTTCCGCACCGGAACGCGATTCTCGGCCGTGTGTCGACCGATGCGGAGACGGCATTCCTGCGCGAGCCGGGCTCGTCGTTCTGACGTGCGGGGGGCGGCGGCGGGCGTGAAAGCGCGCTTGAGCGCCGCTTGCCTGGCCTCCCGGAAATGACGACGGCGCCGTTTCGCGGCGCCGCCTTGCATTACTGCGTCTCGTGCTCTTCGGGGGTGCGCACGTAGACGCGCAGCAGTTCCTCGTCGTCGCCCGGGCGAGCGCCGGTCCAGAACAGTTTCCAGTCGCTGCCCGGCGCCGGATCGACTGACCGCACGCCCTGGACGATCATCCACGTGCAGCGTGTCGTCTTCGCGTCGTCGATCGGCGTGTGCTGGATACCGGAGAAGTAATACAGCATCGGCGCTTCCGATTCCCCGAGCCCGTGCAGGCTCGCCATGCAGTCGCCGTCGCTCCATTCGAGGGCGATATGCGCATTCAGGTCGTCGAATACCGACCGGTAACTCTTCGCGACGTCGAGCCACGGCAGCAACAGCGTATACACGAGGCCCCACGCAACCACAGCACCCGCGCCCCACGACAGCGCGCCGCGCCAGAGGCCGGTCGTGCGCAGCTTCGGCAGCAGCCACAGCCAGCCGGCCGTCAACACGAGCGCGCCGACCACGAGCCCGGGCACGATCGGCATCGTCCAGTCGAGCGGCAGCCATCGGCCGAGCGGCGCGAGGCCTGCACGCGATGCACCCGGATCGGCCATTACTGCCCAGATCCCCCACGCGAGCGCGACGACGGTGCCGAACAGCAGGCGGCTCAGGTAATCCCATGCAAGATGCAGCCCGCGCGGCAGGCGCTCGATCGCCTGTGCGGCAACCAGCGCGAGCGGCGCGAAGAACGGCAGGATGTAGAGCTGGCGCGAGGTCGCGGACACTTGCAGTACCGCGAGGCCAATCCCGGCGAACAGGACGGGCAGCGCGATGCGCGGCGTGCGCCACTCGCGCCATGCGCCGCGTGCCAGCGCGACGATCGCGAGCGGCGCGACCGGGAAGCCGAGCAGCAGGAACGCACGCAGGATGAAGAACGGCTTGTCGTTTTCCGCGCCGAGTTCCGGCACCGAGAAACCGAAGAAGCGGCCGACGTTGTTGTCCCAGAACCAGGTCATGAACAGCGTCTCGGAACGCAGGAACAGCGCGGTCGGCCAGATGAGCGCGAACGGTGCGAACACGAGCGCGGCGACGCCGAGCGAGCGCGCGAACGCACGTGTACGGCAGGCAGGGTAGAGCACCAGCGCGCCCGTGAGCGTGGCCGCGAACACGAGCGGCACGAACAGCCCCTTTGCCATCAGCGCGATGCCGACGCCCACGCCGAAGATCGGCGCGGCCCAGCGGCCGGACGGCCGCACCGGCAGCCCATGCCGCATCTGGCGCGCGCGCGCGACATGCTGCATCACGAGCTCGAGCAGGCCGCAGAAGCCCATCGCGGTGCCCGCGAACAGCGCGACGTCCGTCATCATGTCGTGCACGTGCTTGACCACGACGAGCGTGCTCGCGCTCAGCACGACGGGGCCGATCACGCGCAGGTCGAGCCAGCTGTCGGCCCGGCTGGCACTGCGTGCCGCGCGTGCGATGAAGCCGAACGCGAGCGCTGCGAACAGCGCGCTCGCGAGCCGTGCCGCGTCGTGCAGCGGCATCACCCGCTGCAGCAGCCACGCGAGGCTCGTCGCGACCCACGCGTAAAGCGGCGGCTTTTCCATGAACGGCTGGCCGGCGTTGGTCGGCACGACGAAGTCGCCCGTCTCGAGCATGTGCTGGATGATGCCGAACGTATAGGTTTCGTCCTGCTTCCACGGATCGTGGCCGAGCACGCCCGGCAGCGTGTACGCGCAGACCAGCGCGGCAACCAGCAGCCAGACGCGCCAGCCGAGCCGGACGACGCGATCGCCGGCCGCATCCGTCGCGGCGGTGCCGGCCACGGCAGGCGTGCCGGCTGCATGGAGCGTCGCGCTGAGGTCGGGATCGGCGGCTGATCGGGCGTGCGTGGCCGAAGCGGGCACGGACGTGCGTCGCCGGCGGCCGGGCGCTGCGGTTCCTGGCATGGAAAAGATCTCGGTCGGGTCAAGCTGGTCCGGCGACATGGGCCGGACCCAGTAAGGGTCGCATCAAGGCGAGATGACAGCCGGATGACCGGCTGTTTTTGGCTTGGCGCTAGTAAAGCACGGAACTGTTACGGATGTTTACTGAAATGGTCACGATATTGTGGAGATTTGTGGTGTCGTGACCACGGACCGCTTCAGCCGGCCCGTTTTCCCGCCTTCTGGGGCGCGATTACCGGCCGCCGCCGACGTCGAGCAGGGCGCCCGTCGTGTATGACGCCGTGTCGCCGAGCAGCCAGACGATCGCTTCCGCGATCTCTTGCGCCTCGCCCGCACGGCCGAGCGGGGTCTGCGCGCCGAGGCGTGCCGCGCGGCCGGGCTGGCCGCCGCTCGCATGGATATCCGTCTCGATGAGGCCGGGCCGCACCGCGTTGACGCGCACGCCGTGCGGCCCGAGTTCCTTCGCGAGGCCGATCGTCAGCGAATCGACCGCGCCCTTCGAGCCCGCGTAGTCGACGTACTCGTTCGGCGAACCGAGCCGCGACGCGATCGACGACACGTTGACGATCGCGCCGCCGTGCCCGCCGCGATCGGTGGACAGCCGGCGCGCGGCTTCGCGCGCACACAGGTAGGCGCCGAGCACGTTGGTATCGAACATCCGCCGCAGCCGGTCGACCGGCATGTCGGCGAGCGGCATCGACGGCGCGACGATCCCTGCATTGTTGACGAGCGCGTCGAAGCGACCGAACGCCGCCACCACGGTGTCGAACATCGCGATGACGTCCGCTTCGTTCGCGACGTCGCCGGCCACGACGCACGCGCGAGCGCCGGCGTCGCGAACGGCTTGCGCGGTCAGTTCGGCTGCCGCCGCGTCGCGTGCGTAGTTGATGCCGACGTCCCAGCCGCGCTCGGCCGCGAGCACGGCGGTCGCGCGGCCGATGCCGCGGCTCGCGCCGGTGATGAGGACGGCCTTGCGCTCGGACGACGGTGCGGGCATCGCGTGCGGCTCCCGATAAACGTTACTTGGCTGCGTCCGGCGCCCACTTGTCGCGGACGGGCGGCTGGTAGCGGCGCAGCTGTTCGATCAGCGCGACCGGTTCGGCGTCGATGCACAACGCGTCGAAGTAAGTCGGGCGCATGAAGCCTTCGTCGACCGTATGGCGCAGCAGCGCGATCAGCGGATCGTAGAACGAATCGATGTTGTACAGCGCGACGGGCTTGCGGTGATAGCCGAGCTGCGCCCAGGTATAGACCTCGAAGAATTCCTCGAGCGTGCCGGCGCCGCCGGGCATTGCGACGAACGCATCCGCGAGGTCGGCCATCATCTTCTTGCGGTGGTGCATGTCGGGCACGACGTGCAGCTCGGACAGCCCGGTGTGGCCGACTTCCTTGTCGACCAGCAACTCGGGGATCACACCGACCACATGGCCGCCGGCCGCCATCACTTCATCGGCGATCACGCCCATCAGGCCGACGCGGCCGCCGCCGTAGACGAGCGTGAGGCCCGCATCGACGAGCGCGCGGCCGAACGCGCGCGCGGCGTCCGCATAGACGGGCCGCACGCCGGACGACGAGCCGCAGTAAACACAGACTGCCTTCATTGTTTCGTATCCTTCGCGGCGGGCTTGGCGGCGACCGGGCTGCCCGCCGGGCGCGGCGAACCGTCGCGCGGCGGCAGGTAGTCGGTGAACTGGCGCTTGGGCAGCTTGCCGGAGACGAGATCGTCGAACAGCTGGCGCGAACGGCCGCGCAGGTACGGGGCCATGACCGAGATCACATGCATGCTCACCTGGTGCAGCTCTTCGCGGATCGCGTCCTGGTCGTTGTATTTGCGCGGGTGCATCACGTACTGATACGACAGCCAGTAAGTCGAGATCACGGCCATGTTGGTGGCGATGACCTCGATCTCGGCGGGCGTCGCGACCATTTCGGCGTCGGACACGAGCAGCTCGCACATGTCGTGCGCGAAGCGCACCTTGTGGCTGATGATCTGCTTGAAGTGCGTCTCGAGCGTGCGGTTGCGCGCGAGCAGGTCGTTGAGGTCGCGATACAGGAACCGGTAGGTCCACATGAAGTCGGCCATGTACTGCAGGTACGACCAGGTTTCGTCGATCGTCGGACGGTGATCTTCGGGAAAGCGCAGCCGCCGTTCGATCTGCTGCTCGAACTGCGCGAAGATGCTGTTGATGATGTCGTCCTTGTTGCGGAAATGGTAGTACAGGTTGCCTGGACTGATTTCCATTTCCTCGGCGATCGTCGTGGTCGTGACGTTCGGCTCGCCGATCTCGTTGAAGAGTTTCAACGACAACTCGAGAATCCGTTCGCGGGTGCGGCGGGGAGGTTTCGCTTCCATGTCGTCCGGCCCTGTGTGTGCCGGACTGGCGGGCGCTGCAATCGATGCTGCGAGATTCGTCCGGCGCGGGTTGCTGTTCTAAGTCTAGCGGACGATTATAAACCGCTGTTTCCTGACAACGGGCGCATTTCGTGATCGCGGCGCGTTCCCCGCGCATGGTGCACCGCCGCACGGCGGCGATGCCGCGGATGCCGCTAGAAGCCGAGCCAGCGTGCGATCACCGGGCCGAGCACGAAGCCCCACGTCGTCACGCACGCGAACAGCGCGACCGTGACCGCCGCGCTGCCGAGATCCTTCGCGCGCTTCGACAATTCGTGGCGCTCGAGCGAGATGCGATCGATCGCGGCCTCGACGCTCGAATTCAGCAGCTCGACGATCAGCACGAGCAGCACCGACGCGATCAGCAGCGCGCGCGATGCGGCGGGGACCGGCGAGAACGCACCGATCGGCAGCATCAGCGCGGCGAGCGTGAGCTCCTGGCGAAACGCGCTCTCCTCGCGGATCGCGACGCGAAACCCGTTCAGCGAATGCTTGAGCGCGTACCACGCACGCGTGATGCCGCGGTGGCGCTTGTACGGGTTCGGCGGCAGCGGCGCGAGCCGATCGTCGGGGCCGAGCGGTTCGTGCGGGTGCACGTCCGCGTCGGCGTGCGGCTCTTCTTCGTCGAACGGACGATGTGGTTGCGCCGTCGTGGCAGGGGGCGGGGTCTTGTCGTTCAGGTCTCGTTTCAAACGGCGGCACCTTCGGCGGGCGAGTACGCAGTCTTCGGCAGCGGTTTCAGATGCGACGCGAACTGCTCGGACGCCGCGCGCCACGAAAAGCGCTCGGCCCACGCGCGGGCAGTCTCGCGTTCGATCTTGAGCGCCTCGAGGCAGGCTTCCTGCAGGTCTTCGTGCATCGCGCCGGCATCGCCCCCGCCGAGCACGTCGATCGGGCCCGTGACCGGGTACGCGGCGACCGGCGTGCCACACGCGAGCGCCTCCAGCAGCACGAGGCCGAACGTGTCGGTGCGACTCGGGAACACGAACACGTCGGCCGCAGCATACACCTTGGCGAGCTCGGCTTGCGACAGGACGCCGAGATAGTTCGCTTCCGGATAGCGCGATTTCAGCTCGGCGAGCGCCGGACCTTCGCCCGCGACCCACTTCGAGCCGGGCAGGTCGAGGCGCAGGAATGCCTCGACGTTCTTCTCGATCGCGACGCGGCCCACGTACAGGAAGATCGGCCGCGCGGTATTGAGCACCTTCGACTCCATCGGCCGGAAGATGTCGAGGTCGACGCCGCGCGTCCACAGCACGACGTTCGTGAAGCCGAACTTCTCGAGGTCCTGCTTCACGACCGGGGTCGGCGCCATCACCGCGAGCGACGGGCCGTGGAACCAGTGCAGGAACTTGTAGGTCGCCGACAGCGGAATGCCGAAGCGCGCCTGCACGTATTCAGGAAAGCGCGTGTGGTACGCGGTCGTGTACGGCAGCTTGCGTGCGCGCGCATAGCGTCGCGCGGCGAGGCCGAGCGGGCCTTCGGTCGCGATGTGCAGCGCGTCGGGTGCGAACGCATCGATCCGGGCGCGCAGCTTGCGGTACGGCAGAATCGACAGGCGGATCTCGGGATAGGTCGGGCAGGGCACCGTGCGGAATTCCAGCGGCGTCAGCATTTCGACCCGGTGGCCGAGCGCGGTGAGTTCGCGGGAGGTGCTCTTCAGCGTGCGCACGACGCCGTTGACCTGCGGTTCCCACGCGTCGGTGACGATCATGATCTTCATCGCGGCATGTGTCCTGTAAGTGGAGTTGTGTCAGGCGGTGGCCTTGGCCTTGCGCGAAGGGGCAGCGGACGGCGCGGTGCGCATCGCCGTCCAGTAGACGATCTTCAGTTCGCCTTCCATCGTTTCGACGAGCGCGGACAGGCTTTCGACCCAGTCGCCGTCGTTGCAGTACAGCACGCCGTCGATGTCGCGGATCTCCGCCTTGTGGATGTGCCCGCACACGACGCCGTCGCAGCCGCGGCGGCGCGCTTCGTCGGTCATCACGGTCTCGAACTGCGAGATGAAGTTCACCGCGTTCTTCACCTGATGCTTCAGGTACTGCGACAGCGACCAGTACTGGAAGCCCAGCCGGCTGCGGATCCGGTTGAACCAGCGGTTCAGCACGAGGATCAGCGTGTAGAGCGTGTCGCCGAGATACGCGAGCCATTTCGCGTGCTGGATCACGCCGTCGAACAGGTCGCCGTGGACAATCCACAGGCGCTTGCCCGCGAGCGTCGTGTGAAATGCCTCGCCCCGCACCTGGATGTCACCGAACGCGAGGTCGCAGAACTGCCGCGCGCCTTCGTCGTGGTTGCCCGGAATGTAGACCACCTGCGTGCCCTTGCGCGCCTTGCGCAGGACCTTCTGCACGACGTCGTTGTGCGCCTGCGGCCAGTACCAGCCCTTCTTCAGCTGCCAGCCGTCGATGATGTCGCCCACGAGGTACAGGTATTCCGAATCGTTGTGGCGCAGGAAGTCGAGCAGATACGGCGCCTGGCATCCGCTCGAGCCGAGATGGATATCGGACAGCCAGATCGTGCGGTAGCGATGGGCGGACGGCTCGGGGTCGTCGTGCTGCCTGGCGTGCGCGGCCGTCGGCTCGTTCGACGAAAGGGCATCGGTTGCGGCCGAGCCGGACAGGAAGGCGGTGACGGCGCGGGCGCCGAGGGGTTGACGGAACAGGGAGGTCGCGGACGTTTTCTGGCCCATGCATGACTCGCGCCGGTTGACATTACCGGCATTGCGCCATGCGGGCGTGACCATGCCGTGACAGTCACGAGACGTTCTTATTACTGTCGTTCCGCCATGTTTAGCAGTGAATGCGGCGGCGTTGCGCAATCTGCCGAACCGACCGCCTTTGCGATGATCGGGCACGCCGAGCGGGGTGGCTGTGACGGTGCCTTCAAGGGATTTCGTCTGACGGATGCGCCGACGCGCGGAACCGGTCGCGCTCGCGCGGACCGCGCGAGCGCGTCAGCGCGTCAGCGCGGAATCGCGACGACGCGCGTGCGGGCGATGCGGTCGTGCGGGAATTGACGATCAGCGTGCAGGCGGGCGGCGCCGGCCCATGCGACGATCCACGCGGCAGCCAGCGCGAGCGTGACGGGCACCGACAGGCCGAGGAGCGGATGCAGCGCGAGCGGCGGCAGGAACCACAGCCACCCGAGCGCGTAGCGGACGAGCGCATGGCCGGCGTTCAGCGGCTGGCCGCTGGACGATTCGAGCCGCAGCCGCCAGGTCTTCATCGGCAGCGTCTGGCCGCCGTGGGTCCAGAACCAGACGAAGTACCCGCCGACGACGAGCGCGATCCACGCGGCGAGGAGGTTGTGATGAACGAGGCCGTTGCGCTGCTGCGTCGCGAGGCTGAATGCGAGGCCGGCGAAGAACACGATGCCGAACAGCAGCACGGCTTCGTACAGCATCGCGGCGAGGCGCCGCCGCACGGACGGCACGGCGAAGACGGCCGGGGCCTGGGGTGCGGGGGCGCTCGCCACGTCGGGTCAGGAACCCTTGAACATCGACGGCGCGTCGGCCGGCGAGACGGGCGTGACGGTCGCGGGTGCGGTGCCGGACGTGGATGATGCCGCCACGGGCGGTGTGCCGGCGCCGGCCGTAGCGGGCGCCGATGCCGGCGCGGCGTTGCTCGCCGGATGCTCGTGCGAATTGACGAGGCGGCGCACATCGCGGTCGGCGACCGTCGGCGGCGCGCTGACGACGCTCGGTCGGCGACGGCGCTCGGTCGCGGCCAGGCGCTCCTTCTGTTCTTCGGGAAGTTGCTGGTAGGCCTTCCACGCACGCTCGCGCGCCTGCGCGGACAGCTCCTTCGCGCTCTGGTAATTCTCACGCGCGACGCGGCGCTGCTCGGGCGTCATCCGCACCCACTCGGACATCCTGTCCTGCAGGTGCTTCTGCTCATCGGGCGTCAATTTCGCGAAACGTGATGCGATCTTCAGCCATTTGCGCTTGCGAGCGTCGCTGAAGCCGTCCCACTGGTCGGCGAACGGCGCGAGTGCCGAGCGTTGCGCAGGCGTCAGGCGCGCCCACGACAGCGGGCCGTTGGCGGCCGGCAGCGGCAGGGGCAGCGGGGCGAGTTCGGTGGTCAGCCCGGCGGCGGCCGAGGTCGGCGCGGGCGCGCTGCTGGCCGCCGCGGAGACCGTCGCGGCGGGCGGGTTGAATCGGGAATAGGTGGCGACGTAGGAAACGGCGATCGCGATCACGCATCCGAAAAATACGGCCAGGCCGCGTTTCTGACTCACCCGTGCGATCCCCTCGTTATTCTCTGTTAGCGTGCGTGCGAAAGATACGCGTTGAACCCGTGATCGAGATACGCGTTGAGCGGCAGGTCGTCGCTGAGCATCGCCGCGTCGATGTCGGCGAGTTCGGCGGTGCGCTGCATGTCTTCCCAGTACGCGATGCCGACGAGCCCCGCGAGCAGCAGCGCGAGCGGCCAGGCGCGCAGCAGGCGGCGCGCGAACGACGTCTGCGGGCGACTCGCAGGCGGCGTGCCGTATGCGGCGGCGGCACCGGCGAAGGCGGGCACGAACACCGGCGCGGTCGCGGGTTCCGGCTTCTTGCGCGCGAGCGCGGCCCCGCGCGCGGCGGCCAGACGGTCAGTGGTCGCGGCAGGCAGCGCCGCGGCACGTTCGTCCAGCGCGCGGCGGACCTTCAGCGCGAATTCGTGTTCTCGATTTACGGGAGCGGAGCTCATAGCGTGATTCCTTTGGCCTTGAGCGCTTGCGCCAGGGTGTGGGTGGCTCGCGAGCAGTGCGTCTTGACGCTGCCTTCGGAGCACCCCATTGCGGCGGCAGTCTCGGCGACATCCATATCTTCCCAATAACGCATCAGGAACGCTTCCCGTTGACGCGTCGGAAGTTTCTGGATTTCTGCGTCGATCAGGGCCAGAACCTGCTCCCGCTCGAGGCGGTGCTCGGTGCTCTCGACGCCCGCGTTGTCGTCCGCGGACTCGAGCGTTTCCAGCGGATCGAAGTCCTCGTCGTCCGTGTTGTTGAGCGACGAAAAGAGCGTGACCCAGGTATTGCGGACCTTTTGCCGGCGGAACCAGTCATGGATCGCGTTCTGCAGGATCCGCTGGAACAGCAGCGGCAGCTCGGCCGCCGGCCGGTCGCCGTACTTCTCCGCCAGCTTGATCATCGCGTCCTGCACGATGTCGAGCGACGCATCGTCGTCGCGCACGGCGTACGCAGCCTGCTTGAACGCGCGCCTTTCGACGCCCGCCAGAAAGTCGGCGAGTTCCTTGTCTGATGCCATTCCGTAAAGGTATGCGCTGCGGACTGCGGCGTGTGAAAGGTCGAAAAATTTCGTAAAACCCGCGGATGCTAACAAATTTTCGCGCGACTTGGCACCGGTGACGGCTCGGTACGTTGCGCGCGAGCAGCGTCCGCGGGCCGCCGGGCGGGGCGCATGATGCGCTGCGGGATATTTTGCTTGACGACCCAATCATGACCCGCTATCGTCAATGATTCGCAACATGAAGTGATGGTCTCATTTGAGGCTGGCCCAAGAAGCCCGCCCTTCAAACTGGACGCGCCGCTTGAACCCGAGCCACAAGCCCGGCAGAGAGCACCCGATCAATTTTTTGCCGAAAATTCGAAAGGTCAAAATGAACATGCCCAGCGCGGAATTCTCCACGTCGGAACCCCTTTCCCCTCCCGATAGCGACTCCATCGGCGCCACCGTGCTCATGAAAGCACTGGCCGACGAGAACGTCGAATTCATCTGGGGCTATCCCGGCGGCTCGGTACTCTACATCTACGACGAGCTTTACAAGCAGGACAAGATTCAGCACGTGCTGGTGCGCCACGAACAGGCGGCCGTGCACGCAGCCGATGCGTATGCGCGTTCCACCGGCAACGTCGGCGTCTGTCTCGTGACGTCCGGCCCCGGTGTCACCAATGCGGTGACCGGCATTGCAACGGCCTACATGGATTCGATCCCGATGGTCGTGATCAGCGGCCAGGTGCCGACTGCCGCGATCGGCCAGGACGCGTTCCAGGAATGCGATACGGTTGGCATCACGCGTCCGTGCGTGAAGCACAACTTCCTCGTGAAGGACGTGCGCGACCTCGCGGAAACCGTCAAGAAGGCGTTCTACATCGCCCGCACCGGCCGTCCGGGCCCGGTGCTGATCGACATCCCGAAGGACATCTCGAAGACGCCGTGCCAGTACGAGCCGGTCAAGAGCGTGTCGCTGCGCTCGTACAACCCCGTCACGAAGGGCCATTCGGGCCAGATCCGCAAGGCCGTGTCGCTGCTGCTGTCGGCGAAGCGTCCCTATATCTACACGGGCGGCGGCATCATCCTCGCCGACGCGGCGCGCGAACTGAACCAGTTCGCCGACCTGCTCGGCTACCCGGTCACGAACACGCTGATGGGCCTCGGCGGCTATCGCGCATCGGACAAGAAATTCCTCGGCATGCTCGGCATGCACGGCACGTACGAAGCGAACATGGCGATGCAGCACTGCGACGTGCTGATCGCGATCGGCGCCCGCTTCGACGACCGCGTGATCGGCGACCCGGCGCACTTCGCGTCGCGTCCCCGCAAGATCATCCACATCGACATCGACCCGTCGTCGATCTCGAAGCGTGTGAAGGTCGACATCCCGATCGTCGGCGACGTGAAGGAAGTGCTGAAGGAGCTGATCGAGCAACTGCAGACGGCCGAGCATGGCCCCGACACCGAGGCGCTCGCGCAATGGTGGAAGGACATCGAGGACTGGCGCTCGAAGGACTGCCTGAAGTTCGACCGCGAAAGCGAGATCATCAAGCCGCAGTACGTGGTGGAGAAGGCGTGGGAGCTGACGGACGGCAACGCGTTCGTGTGCTCGGACGTCGGCCAGCACCAGATGTGGGCGGCGCAGTTCTACCGTTTCAACAAGCCGCGTCGCTGGATCAATTCCGGCGGCCTCGGCACGATGGGCTTCGGCCTGCCGGCAGCGATGGGCGTCAAGATGGCGCACCCGGACGACGACGTGCTGTGCATCACGGGCGAAGGCTCGATCCAGATGTGCATCCAGGAACTGTCGACCTGCCTGCAGTACGACACGCCCGTGAAGATCATTTCGCTGAACAACCGCTATCTCGGCATGGTCCGCCAGTGGCAGCAGATCGAATACAGCAAGCGCTATTCGCATTCGTACATGGATGCGCTGCCCGATTTCGTGAAGCTCGCCGAAGCGTACGGCCATGTCGGCATGCGGATCGAAAAGACCTCGGATGTGGAGCCGGCGCTGAAGGAAGCGCTGCGCCTGAAGGACCGCACCGTGTTTCTCGACTTCCAGACCGATCCGACCGAAAACGTCTGGCCGATGGTACAGGCCGGCAAGGGCATCACCGAGATGCTGCTCGGATCGGAAGATCTGTAACGGCGCGACGCGCGCCGGGGCCGAGGCGGCCGCCTTCACGAAGGGCGGTGCGGCACCGGGCGGCGCGCGGCGCGAGTGAATCGACACGGACACATTCTGGAAGAAGCGAACATGAGACACATCATTTCCGTCCTGCTGGAAAACGAACCGGGCGCGCTGTCGCGCGTGGTCGGTCTGTTTTCCGCACGCGGCTACAACATCGAAACCTTGACGGTGGCGCCGACCGAAGACCAATCGCTGTCGCGGCTGACCATCGTTTCCATTGGCTCTGACGACGTGATCGAACAGATCACGAAGCATCTGAACCGCCTGATCGAGGTGGTGAAAGTGGTGGACCTGACCGACGGTGCACACATCGAACGCGAGCTGATGCTGATCAAGGTACGAGCAGTGGGCAAGGAGCGCGAAGAAATGAAGCGGATGTCGGATATTTTCCGCGGCCGCATCATCGACGTGACCGAAAAGACCTACACGATCGAATTGACGGGCGCGAGCGACAAGCTCGACGCATTCATCCAGGGGCTGGACGCGACCGCGATCCTAGAGACCGTGCGCACCGGCAGCTCCGGCATCGGACGCGGCGAGCGCATCCTGAAGGTGTGATGCCAGACAGGCACGCCGGGTGCGCCGTCATGTCCCGGCCCGCAGTACTCCATCTGAACGAATTGTTGAATTTTTGAATTGGCGAAGGAACCATCATGAACGTTTTCTACGATAAAGACGCTGACCTCTCCCTCATCAAGGGCAAGCAAGTCACGATCATCGGCTACGGCTCGCAAGGCCATGCACACGCACTGAACCTGAAGGACAGCGGCGTGAACGTGACGGTCGGCCTTCGCAAGGGCGGCGCGTCGTGGAGCAAGGCCGAAAACGCAGGCCTGTCGGTCAAGGAAGTCGCGGAAGCGGTGAAGGGCGCGGACGTCGTCATGATGCTGCTGCCGGACGAGCAGATCGCCGACGTGTACGCGAAGGAAGTGCACGCAAACATCAAGCAGGGTGCCGCACTGGCATTCGCACACGGCTTCAACGTCCACTACGGCCAGGTGATCCCGCGCGCCGACCTCGACGTGATCATGATCGCGCCGAAGGCACCGGGCCACACCGTGCGCGGCACGTACTCGCAGGGCGGCGGCGTGCCGCACCTGATCGCGGTTGCGCAGAACAAGTCGGGCGCGGCACGCGACATCGCGCTGTCGTATGCGGCAGCGAACGGTGGCGGCCGTGCCGGCATCATCGAGACGAACTTCCGTGAAGAGACCGAAACCGACTTGTTCGGCGAGCAGGCCGTGCTGTGCGGCGGTACCGTCGAGCTGATCAAGGCAGGTTTCGAGACGCTGGTCGAAGCGGGCTACGCGCCGGAAATGGCGTACTTCGAGTGCCTGCACGAACTGAAGCTGATCGTCGACCTGATCTACGAAGGCGGCATCGCGAACATGAACTACTCGATCTCGAACAACGCCGAGTACGGCGAGTACGTGACGGGCCCGCGCGTCGTCACGGAAGAGACGAAGAAGGCGATGAAGCAGTGCCTGACCGACATCCAGACGGGCGAATACGCGAAGAGCTTCATTCTCGAGAACAAGGCAGGTGCGCCGACGCTGCAGTCGCGCCGCCGCCTGACGGCCGAGCACCAGATCGAGCAGGTCGGCTCGAAGCTGCGCGCGATGATGCCGTGGATCGCGAAGAACAAGCTCGTCGACCAGACGAAGAACTAAGCACCACGTGCTGTTCCGGCCCTTCGAGTGGAGGGTCGGTATCAAAAAGCCGTCCGAAGGCAGCAGTGCCCCGGGCGGCTTTTGCTATCCTACGGGCTTTGCAATTCACCGAACACCGAACGAACCCATGAACTATCCTCATCCGATCATCGCGCGCGAAGGCTGGCCGTTCATCGCGATTGCAGCCGTCATCGCGTTGTTGATCCACGCCGTCGGGGGCTTCGGCTTCGCGTGGCCGTTCTGGCTGCTGCTCGTCTTCGTCGTCCAGTTCTTCCGCGATCCGCAGCGCCCGATCCCGGCGCAGCCGAATGCGGTGCTGTGCCCGGCGGACGGCCGCATCGTCGCGGTCGAGACCACCCAGGATCCGTACGCGAATCGCGAAGCGCTGAAGATCAGCGTGTTCATGAATGTCTTCAACGTCCATTCGCAGCGTTCGCCGGTCGACGGCGCGGTCACCAAGGTCGAATACTTCCCGGGCGCGTTCCTGAACGCGGCGATCGACAAGGCGTCGACCGAGAACGAGCGCAATGCGGTCGTGATCCAGACGGCGAGCGGCAAGACCGTCACCGCCGTGCAGATCGCAGGCCTCGTCGCCCGCCGGATCCTGTGCTACGTGCGTGCCGGCGAGCCGCTGTCGCGCGGTCAGCGCTACGGTTTCATCCGCTTCGGTTCGCGCGTCGACGTGTACCTGCCGCTCGGCAGCCGCGCGAAGGTGTCGATCGGCGAGAAGGTCTACGCGTCGTCGACGATCCTCGCCGAGCTCGAACAGTAAGCGGCGGGACGCACGATGGCCGCATTCAAACCGCGTCGTCCGCGCAACGGCTCCGGCCAGACGCCACGCCCGTTCCGCCGCAACAAGGTGATGGCGCCGGATCAGGCGCCCATTGAGAGCCGCCGCGCCGCGCGCCAGCGGTTCCTGAAGACGCGCGGCATCTACCTGCTGCCGAACGCGTTCACGACCGCCGCGCTGTTCTGCGGCTTCTTCGCGGTCGTGCAGGCGATGAACGTGCGCTTCGAGATCGCCGCGATCGCGATCTTCGTCGCGATGGTGCTCGACGGGATGGACGGGCGAGTCGCGCGGATGACGCATACCCAAAGCGCGTTCGGCGAACAGTTCGACAGCCTGTCGGACATGGTGTCGTTCGGCGTCGCGCCGGCGCTCGTGATGTACGAGTGGGTGCTGAAGGATCTTGGCCGCTGGGGCTGGCTCGCTGCATTCGTCTACTGTTCGGGCGCCGCGCTGCGTCTCGCGCGCTTCAACACGAACATCGGCGTCGTCGACAAGCGCTTCTTCCAGGGGCTGCCGAGCCCGGCCGCCGCCGCGCTGATCGCCGGCTTCGTCTGGCTCGCGACCGACAACCGCGTGCCGATGAAGCTCGGCTGGCTGCCCTGGGTCGCGTTCGCACTGACGATCTATGCAGGCGTGACGATGGTGTCGAACGCGCCGTTCTACAGCGGCAAGGCGCTCGACGTACGGCACCGCGTGCCGTTCGCGGCGATCCTGCTGGTCGTCGTCGCGTTCGTGCTCGTGTCGTCCGATCCGCCGTTGATGCTGTTCTGCCTGTTCGTGCTGTACGGGCTGTCCGGCTACGTGTTTTGGGCCTACATGGCCGTGCGCGGACGGGCGAACCCCGCGCGCTCGTCGCAGCGCGATCACTGACGCGCAACCTGCCCGGCAACGGCGGCCACGAGGCCGCCGTTTTCATTTGCCCCTTTTTCGCGTGGCGCGGTCTGGCATCCCGGGTGCCGTCCGATTGCGCACCCAGCGGAATGCCGCTATAGTCTTCGGCATGACTGCATTTTCCCGCCTCTCCCTCCTTCTAGCCGGTGCGCCGCTACGCGCGCTAGCTTTGGCGCGCCTGCCGCGCTGACCGTTCTCGCCCTCCGTCAAGCCTCGTCTGTTGTTGAGCGTCGCCAGCGGTGGCGCGATCTCATTACGTTTGATTCCCGTATAAAGAGCCCTGGAGCCCCCCATGACAGACAAGCTGATCATTTTCGATACGACGTTGCGTGACGGCGAACAATCGCCCGGTGCGTCGATGACGAAGGAAGAGAAAGTCCGCATCGCGAAGCATCTCGAGCGGATGAAGGTCGACGTGATCGAGGCCGGCTTCGCGGCCAGCTCGAACGGCGACTTCGACGCGATCCACACGATCGCCGGCCTGGTGAAGGAGAGCACGATCTGCTCGCTGGCGCGCGCCAACGACAAGGACATCCAGCGTGCGGCCGACGCCCTGAAGCCGGCCAATAGCTCGCGGATCCACACGTTCATCGCGACGTCGCCGCTGCACATGGAGAAGAAGCTGCGGATGACGCCGGACCAGGTGTTCGAGCAGGCTCGCCTCGCGGTGCGCTTCGCGCGCAAGTTCACCGACAACGTCGAATTTTCGCCTGAAGACGGCAGCCGTTCGGACCTCGACTTCCTGTGCCGCGTGCTGGAAGCCGTGATCGCCGAAGGGGCGACGACGATCAACATCGCCGACACGGTCGGCTACGGCGTGCCGGAACTCTACGGCAACCTCGTGAAGACGCTGCGCGAACGCATTCCGAACTCGGACAAGGCGATCTTCTCCGTGCACTGCCACAACGACCTCGGGATGGCGGTGGCGAACTCGCTCGCCGGCGTGAAGATCGGCGGTGCCCGGCAGGTCGAGTGCACGATCAACGGTCTCGGCGAGCGCGCGGGCAATACGTCGCTCGAGGAAATCGTGATGGCCGTGAAGACCCGCAAGGACTACTTCGGCCTCGACGTCGGCATCGACACCACGCAGATCGTGCCGACGTCGAAGCTCGTGTCGCAGATCACCGGTTTCGTCGTGCAGCCGAACAAGGCCGTGGTCGGCGCGAACGCGTTCGCGCACGCGTCGGGCATCCACCAGGACGGCGTGCTGAAGGCGCGCGACACCTACGAGATCATGCGCGCGGAAGACGTGGGCTGGACCGCGAACAAGATCGTGCTCGGCAAGCTGTCGGGCCGCAACGCGTTCAAGCAGCGCCTGCAGGAGCTCGGCGTGTCGCTCGACAGCGAAGCCGAGCTGAACGCCGCGTTCATGCGGTTCAAGGACCTCGCCGATCGCAAGGCCGAGATCTTCGACGAAGACATCATCGCGATCGTCTCCGAAGAATCGGCGCTCGCGCAGGAGCAGGAGCACTTCAAGTTCGTGTCGCTGTCACAGCATTCTGAGACGGGCGAGCAGCCGCAGGCGAAGATCGTGTTCGCGGTCGAGGGCAAGGAAGTGACCGGCGAGGCGCGCGGTAACGGGCCGGTCGATGCGACGTTCAACGCGATCGAGGGCGAAGTCGGCAGCGGTTCCGAACTGCTCCTGTATTCGGTGAACGCGATCACGACCGGCACGCAGGCGCAGGGCGAAGTGACCGTCCGGCTGTCGAAGAGCGGGCGGATCGTCAACGGCGTTGGCACCGATCCGGACATCGTCGCGGCGTCCGCGAAGGCGTACATTTCGGCGCTGAACAAACTGCATTCGAAGGACGACAAGGTCAACCCGCAGCGCTCGTAAGCGCTGCGCGTCGAGCGCTCGAAGCATACGAAACGCCCCGTGCGGCCTTGCGCCGCCCGGGGCGTTTTTTCATGCGCCATTCATTCGGCCGCCGGCGCGCGGAACAGCCAGCGGCGCGCGGCAGGGCGAGGCGCCGGGCTGCGGCGGCGGAATTCCACCGCGATCCCGCGCCGCGGCGCATCGGCGACGAACGCGTCGAGCAGTTCGAGCACGTCGTGATCGATGTAGTCTGCGCGCGTTGCGTCGATGATCACGGCCGCGCGGTCGGGAATGTGCCGCAGGTGATGCTTGACCTGCACCTTGCCGAGGAACGAGACGTCCTTGCGGAACGACAGCAGGAAGTGGTCGTCGTGCTGCGCGAGCGTGACGGGGCTCTTCAGGTTTGCGACGGCGACCGCCAGCACGCTGCACGCAAGGCCGACGGCAATGCCGAACAGCAGGTCGACCGCGAGCACGCCCGCGATCGTCGCGGCGAACGGCACGAACGCGGCCGGGCCCTGCCTCAGCACCGAGCGGAACAGCGCCGGTTTCGCGAGCTTGAAGCCCGTATGGATCAGGATCGCGGCCAGGCTTGCGAGCGGGATCAGGTTGATGAGCCCGGTGAGCGCGAACACGCTGGCAAGCAGCAGGATCCCGTGCACGATCGCCGACATCCGGCTTTGCGCACCCGCGTTCACGTTCACCGAGCTGCGCACGATCACGGACGTGATCGGCAGCCCGCCGAACGCACCCGCGACGAGATTGCCGACGCCCTGGGCCTTCAGTTCGCGATCGGGCTGCGTCGGCCGGCGCTTCGGGTCGATCTGCTCGACCGCCTCCAGGCTCAGCAGCGTCTCGAGGCTCGCGACGACCGCGAGCGTGATCGCGACGCGCCACACGTCCGGATTGACGAGCTGCGCGAAGTTTGGGCCGAGCTCCGCATGCTTGAGCGAGGCCGCGAACGCCGCGAACGATCCGAGCTCGGGCAGCGTCACGCGATGGGCCGCGCCCGGCGCAACGGCCGGCGCGACGAAGCCCAGCACGAGCGTCGCGCCGATGCCGAGCACGACGACCGCGAGCGGCGCGGGCACCGAGCGCACCAGCGCGAAGCGGCGCAGCGCGGGCGTGTCCCATGCGATCAGCAGCGCGAGCGACGCGAGCGCGATGGCCGTGGCAGCCCATGCGACCGGCAGGCCCGGCCAGTTCGCAAACGATTGCGCGGCCGAGCCGCCGATGCCGAACGCGAACGGAATCTGCTTCACGATGAGCAGCAGGCCGATCGCGGCGAGCATGCCCTTGATGACGGGCGACGGCACGTAGGCGGCGAAGCGGCCGGCGCGCAGCATGCCGAACCCGAACTGCAGCACGCCGGACAGCAGCACCGCGAGCAGGAACGCGGAGAAGCTGCCGAGTTGCGCGATCCCTTCGACGACGATCACGACGAGGCCGGCGGCTGGCCCGCTGACGGATAGCGACGAGCCGCTCAGCAGCGCGACGACGATGCCGCCGACGATGCCGGACACGAGCCCGGCGAACGGTTCGACGCCGGAGGCGTTGGCGATGCCGAGACAGAGCGGCAGCGCGACGAGGAAAACGACGATGCCGGCGACGATGTCGCGCGGCAGGGTGGACAGGCGCTCGTTCAGTTTCATGGTTGGGGCGGTTTCGTGGGCGTTGGGGCGGGGGGATGAATCAGCCGAGCGCGGCGGCGGTCGTGGCCAGCGCGGGTTCGACATCGACGGGCGGTGCCGCGTAGCCGGAATCGAGCTCCAGCAGGCGACCGTCGGCGAGCGAGAATATCCAGCCGTGCACGAGCGGCGGCCGTTCGCGGTCGCGCACGATCGGCGATGCGCGCAGCAGTCGCACCTGCTCGAGCACGTTCAGCTCGGCGAGGCGGTCGGCGGCGGCCGTGTCGTCGAGCCCGTCGAGCGTGTCGCGATGGCGCCGCGCGAGCGCGCAGAGCGGCGCGATGCGGCGCGCGACGTGCGGCAGGGCGGCCGGCGGCGGCAGCAGCGACGCGCGCACGCCGCCGCAGCCGTAGTGGCCGCACACGATCACGTGGTCGACCTTCAGCACGCGCACCGCGTACTCGAGCACGCTGGCGGAATTGTCGTCGTCGGGATGGAACAGGTTCGCGATGTTGCGATGGACAAACAGTTCGCCGGGCGCGCAGTGCGTGATGGTTTCGGCCGGCACACGGCTGTCTGCGCAGCCGATCCACAGCACGCGCGGGTTCTGGCCACGCGCGAGCGCGTCGAAGAAACCGGGCGTGTGTTCACGCGTCTCGCGGGCCCAGGCAATGTTGGCAACCAGCATGCTCTTGGGGCGATTCATGAGGACTCCTTTCTGACAACGGCAAATAAATATCGACGAAATGACGCAACTCCATTCTTTCTAAATTGAAAGGTTGGATTTGGACTGATATTAGGGGTATGCCCTAGCGCTCCGGGGGCATTGAAACAAACTGTTTCAAATTGATTTGGCGCAGTGCATTGCGTGCACCAACCCGACGCATGACATGCATCGCGTATGCCGGTTTCTGCGCAGAGGGCCGCATGACGGGACATTCAGCGGATTGCCATCGGGATGTCATTGACCGGAAAAGTTTTCCGCCATATTCCGTGCATTGAATAATGTGGCGGAAAAAACGAAATGGCCATTCACGCAATAATTCGTGAATGGCCATTGCGAAAATTGCGCGTAAATGCGCAATCGGTCAGAACAGATTACGGCGATCGGGATCGTGCAGCGGGTCCGGTGTTTTCTGCGTGGTGCGCAGGATGCCCTGCGGATCGAAATAGAAGCTGTACATCATGTACCAGACGTTGTCCTCGAGATACCGGTACGTCCACACCTCGCGCTTCATCAGCGGGAAGTAGGACGTCTCGACCGGGCGGCCGAAATTGACGAGCACGTCGGTCTTCGTCCACTTGCCGATCTCCGCGCGATAGAACTCGCTCGGCTGCAGCACCTGGCGCACGTTGACGATCCTGTGGGCTGCGTCGACGTCGGCCGCGATCGTGATTTCGCCCATCGGCTGGGTCGGCCACATCAGCCGCTTGCCGCCGCCGGGCAGGTCGTAGATCTCGCGCGGCGGACCCATGCGCGCGACGATCGCCGACTCGTCCTGGCCGGCCTGGTATTGCTGCCACGGTTGCGCGCAACCGGCCAGCAGTGCGGCGGCACCGGCGACCAGCACCGGCAGGCGCGCGGGAATACGAATGCGCATGGGATCCTCCAGAACACGGAAACAGGCCCCGTTGTATCACGGACGGCGCGCGCCGGTGCATCGCGCGGAAAAAATCGGTGCGGATCGGCGGCGTGGCGAAGCTTGCGGGCGGCGGGCGCGCCGGCCTATGATCCGCGCTTCTCGGGCAGATCGAAGGGCAGGTGGCCGATGCAGGGGTGGAAATGGTGCGCGCTCGCGTTGAGCGCAGGATGGATGCTGGTGTCGTCCGCGTTTGCCGGCGGCGAGCCGGTGCGGATCGCGCTGATCGAGGGGATGTCGGGCCCGTTCGCGAACGCGGGCGCGGCGGTCGAGCGCAACCTGCGCTTCGGCGTCGAGCAGGTCAACGCGGCGGGCGGCGTGAAGCTGCGCGACGGCGCGCACCCGCTCGAACTCGTCGTGCTCGACAGCAAGGGCAGCCCGGAGGAGGCGCTCGTGCAACTGCGCGCGGCCGCGGACCGCCATATCGGCTTCGTTGCGCAAGGCAACAGTTCGGCCGTCGCGGCTGCGCTCGTCGCGGCGCTCGACAAGCTGAACGCGCGCGACCCGGACAACCGGATGCTGTTGCTGAACTATTCGGCCGACGATCCCGCGCTCACCGGCGCGCGCTGCAGCTTCTGGCATTTCCGCTTCGATGCGCACGCGGGCATGCGGATGGCCGCGCTCGCGGACGTGATGGCGCGCGACCGCGCGCTGCGCAAGGTCTACCTGCTGAACCAGGACTATAGCTTCGGTCACGACGTCAGCACGCTCGCGCGGCAGGCGCTGGCCGCGCGGCGCCGGGACGTGACGATCGCCGGCGACGAATTCCACCCGATCGGCCGGATCAAGGATTTCTCGCCGTACATCGCGAAAATCCGCGCGAGCGGCGCGGATGCCGTCGTGACCGGCAACTGGGGCAACGACCTCACGCTGCTCGTGAAGGCGGCGCGCGAGCAGGGGCTGAACGCGAAGTTCTATACGTTCTACGGCAACAGTCTCGGCGCGCCGGCCGCCCTGGGCGATGCCGGGGTCGGGCGCGTCGTGGCCGTGGCCGACTGGCACCCGAACGCGGGCGGCGCGAAATCCGACGCGTTCTACCGCACGTTCCGGACCCGATTCCCGGCCGCGCAGGACGACTATCCGGTGCGGCGGATGAGCCTGATGATCGAGATGCTGGCCGCGGCGATGAACCGGGCGGGGTCGGCCGACCCGGTGGCGGTCGCGCGGTCGCTCGAGGGCCTGTCGTTCGACGACGGTTTCCATGCGTCGCGGATGCGCGCGCAGGATCACCAGCTGATCCAGCCCCTTTACGTGATGGAGATGGACAAGGCCGGCACGCCGGGCGTGCGCTTCGACAACGAGGGGTCGGGCTACGGCTTCCGGACGGTGCTGGCGGTGCCGGCGCAGCGCTCGGAGATGCCGTCGGCGTGCTCGATGACGCGTCCGTGACAGGAGGCGGTAAGAACGGCGGGGAGTTGTGCTACAATGCCCGCCGGTTGTAAGTCACGGCACGGCCATTCTTCCGTGTCCGCCTGTTCAGTTAGAAAGGAAATCACATGTCTGTTGCAGATATCAAGAAGTCGGAAGTCGTTGCTCAGTTCGCCCGCGGTACCAACGACACGGGTTCGCCCGAAGTCCAGGTCGCACTGCTGACCGCACGTATCGTCGAACTGACGGGTCACTTCAAGACCCACGCGAAGGACCACCACAGCCGCCGCGGCCTGCTGCGCATGGTGAGCCGCCGCCGCAAGCTGCTCGACTACCTCAAGGGCAAGGATGCCGACCGTTACCGCGCGCTGATCGAGAAGCTGGGTCTGCGTAAGTAATCGAGGCGATTGCCGCCAGCAAGATGCCTGTGTCAGTCCGCTGATGCAGGCATTTTGTTTTTGCGCGGTGCGTAGCGTCACGCGCACCGCAGGTTGTCCGGCACGAGAGTGCCGGCTGCCGGAACGGCTGATACCGGGGTCGGGATTTGTGTCATTCCAGCGCGTCGCTCGACGAGCGCCGCGCTGGAATGGCATAAAAAACACACCTTGCTCCGGGTGATTCGGTCGGGACGCCGCCGCACGGGATGACCCGGGCGGCGAATGAAATGAATGAATTCAAAGGAGCAACCATGTCCATGTTCAACAAGGTCGTGAAGGAATTCCAGTGGGGCCAGCACAAGGTGCGCCTCGAAACCGGTGAAGTCGCTCGCCAGGCGAGCGGTGCCGTGATCGTCGACGTGGAAGACACCGTCGTGCTGGCAACCGTCGTCGGCGCGAAGTCGGCAAAGCCGGGCCAGGATTTCTTCCCGCTGACCGTCGACTACCTCGAAAAGACCTACTCGGCCGGCAAGATCCCGGGCGGCTTCTTCCGTCGCGAAGGCCGTCCGTCAGAACACGAGACGCTGACGTCGCGCCTGATCGACCGTCCGCTGCGCCCGCTGTTCCCGGAAGGCTTCTACAACGAAGTGCAGGTCGTGATCCACGTGCTGTCCGTGAACCCGGAAATCCCGGCGGACATCCCCGCGCTGATCGGTGCATCGGCTGCGCTCGCCGTGTCGGGCCTGCCGTTCAACGGTCCGGTCGGTGCCGCGCGCGTCGCGTACATCGACAACGCATACGTGCTGAACCCGACGCGTGACCAGATCAAGGCATCGAGCCTCGATCTCGTCGTCGCCGGCACGGAGCGCGCGGTGCTGATGGTCGAATCGGAAGCCGACCAGCTGCCGGAAGACGTGATGCTGGGCGCGGTCGTGTTCGGTCACGAGCAGATGCAGACGGCGATCGACGCGATCCACGAACTCGTGCGCGAAGGTGGCAAGCCCGAGTGGGACTGGCAGCCGGCACCGAAGAACGAGGCGCTGATCGCGCGCGTGACGGAACTGGCGCACGGCGACCTGCTCGCCGCTTACCAGCTGCGCGACAAGCAGGCGCGTTCGACGAAGCTGAAGGAAGTCTACGCGGCGACCTCGGCGAAGCTCGAGGAAGACGCGCTGGCGGCCGGCACGGTCGCGGCCGACAAGGCTACCGTCGGCAACATCCTGTTCGACATCGAAGCGAAGATCGTCCGTTCGCAGATCCTGAACGGCGAGCCGCGCATCGACGGTCGCGACACGCGCACCGTGCGTCCGATCGAGATCCGCACCGGCGTGCTGCCGCGCACCCACGGTTCGGCGTTGTTCACGCGTGGCGAAACGCAGGCGCTCGTCGTCGCGACGCTCGGCACGAAGGGTGACGAGCAGATCATCGACGCGCTCGAAGGCGAATACCGCGAGCGCTTCATGCTCCACTACAACATGCCTCCGTTCGCGACCGGCGAAACGGGGCGCGTCGGCTCGCCGAAGCGTCGTGAAATCGGCCACGGCCGTCTCGCAAAGCGCGCGCTGGTCAAGTGCCTGCCGAGCGCCGACGAATTCGGCTACTCGATCCGCGTCGTGTCGGAAATCACCGAATCGAACGGTTCGTCGTCGATGGCGTCGGTGTGCGGCGGCTGCCTCGCGCTGATGGACGCCGGCGTGCCGATGAAGGCGCACGTCGCGGGTATCGCGATGGGCCTGATCCTCGAAGGCAACAAGTTCGCGGTGCTGACCGACATCCTCGGCGACGAGGATCACCTCGGCGACATGGACTTCAAGGTAGCCGGCACGGAGCAAGGTGTGACGGCGCTGCAGATGGACATCAAGATCCAGGGCATCACTAAGGAAATCATGCAGGTCGCGCTCGCGCAGGCGAAGGAAGGCCGCATGCACATCCTCGGCAAGATGACGTCGGCGGTCTCGGGTGCGAACACGCAACTGTCGGAATTCGCGCCGCGCATGATCACGATCAAGATCAACCCGGAAAAGATCCGCGACGTGATCGGCAAGGGTGGTTCGGTGATCCGCGCGCTGACGGAAGAAACGGGCACGACCATCGACATCTCGGATGACGGCGTCGTGACGATCGCGAGCACGAGCAGCGAAGGCATGGCCGAAGCGAAGAAGCGCATCGAGAACATCACGGCCGAGATCGAAGTCGGCCAGGTGTACGAAGGCACGGTGCTCAAGCTGCTCGATTTCGGCGCGATCGTGAACCTGCTGCCGGGCAAGGACGGCCTGCTGCACATCTCGGAAATCGTCAACGAGCGCGTGAAGGACATCAACGACTACCTGAAGGAAGGTCAGCAGGTGAAGGTCAAGGTGATCCAGACGGACGAGAAGGGTCGCGTGCGTCTGTCGGCGAAGGCGCTGCTGAACGAAGCAGCGGCAGCGTCGCAGTCGGATACGCCGCCGCAGCAGTAAGCGGACGGGCGTAAGAGCGGCCGGCAGTGCGAAAGCGTGCCGGCCGTTTTTTCTGTAGCATCGTTGTGCGGCGCAGCAGCGCCGGCGAGGCGCCCGTGCCGCGCACGGGTGCGCCCCCGACTGATCCTGGAGCGACCACCATGAAAGCCATCGAAATCACCGAATTCGGCGCCCCCGACGTGCTGAAGCTCGCGGAGCGTCCGCGCCCCGAACCGAAGCGCGGCGAAGTGCTGATCAAGGTGGCGGCTTCCGGCGTGAACCGGCCGGACGTATTCCAGCGCAAGGGCGCGTATGCGCCGCCGCCGGGTGCGTCGGATCTGCCCGGCCTCGAGGTCGCGGGCGAGATTGTCGGCGGTGACCTGTCGGATGCGGCGCTGAACCCGTTCGACCTGAAGGTGGGCGATCGCGTCTGCGCGCTGCTCGCGGGCGGAGGTTACGCCGAATATGCGGTCGCGCCGCTGCCGCAATGCCTGCCGGTGCCCGACGGGCTGACTGACATCGAGGCCGCATCGCTGCCCGAAACCTTCTTCACGGTGTGGAGCAACGTGTTCGACCGCGCGCTGCTCGGCGCGGGCGAGGGCGGCGAGCAGGAAACGCTGCTCGTGCAGGGCGGCTCGAGCGGGATCGGCGTGACGGCGATCCAGATCGCGCACGCGCTCGGCTTTCGTGTCTTCGCGACGGCGGGGAGTGCCGATAAATGCCGTGCCTGCGAGGCGCTCGGCGCCGAGCGTGCGATCAACTACAAGACCGAAGACTTCGTCGAGGTCGTCAAGTCGCTGACGCACGATCGCGGCGTCGACGTGATCCTCGACATGGTCGCGGGTTCGTACGTGCCGCGCGAACTGTCCGCGCTCGCGGATGGCGGCCGCCTCGTGCTGATCGCGCTGCTAGGCGGCGCGAAGGCCGAGGTCAACCTGAATGAAATCCTGCGCCGCCGGTTGACGGTGACGGGCTCGACGCTGCGTCCGCGGCCGGTCGAGTTCAAGGCGCGCATCGCCGCGCAGCTGAAGGCGCGTGTCTGGCCGCTGCTCGCGGACGGCCGCATCAAACCCGTCATCTACCGCGTGCTGCCGGCAGGGGAGGCCGCCCAGGCGCATGCGCTGATGGAAAGCGGCGAGCACATCGGCAAGATCGTGCTCGATTGGGGTGCGAACGCGTGACGGCCCGTGCGACGGGCTTGACATGTGTGGTTTGACCGGTTCAAGCCGCGCGCAGTAAAATCGCGGGTTTGCTTCGCCAGATCCAACCTGACGGGCCGGTTTCCGGTGCGTTAATGACAAGATAGTGACGAGACAGACACGATGTCGAAACAACGAACGAAGCGAGTGATCGGCAACTGGAAGATGCACGGCCGGCTGGCCGGCAACCAGGCATTGCTGAACGAAGTGATGCAGGGCGCGGATGCGGTGCCGGCCGAAACGTCGGTCGGCGTGTGCGTGCCGTTCCCGTACCTCGCGCAGGTTCAGGCGCAGCTCGGCGGCGGCCGTGTCGCGTTCGGCGCGCAGGACGTGTCCGCGCACGAGCAGGGTGCGTTCACCGGTGAAGTGGCGGCCGCGATGGTGGCGGAGTTCGGCGCGCGGTATGCGATCGTCGGTCACTCGGAGCGTCGCGCGTATCACGGCGAGCGCAACGAAACCGTCGCCGCGAAGACGCAACGCGCGCTCGCGGCGGGCCTCACGCCCGTCGTGTGCGTCGGTGAAACGCTCGACGAGCGCGAAGCGGGCGCGACCGAGCAGGTAGTCGGTGCGCAGCTCGACGCCGTGCTGGCCGTGCTGACGGCTGACGAAGCCGCCCGCATCGTCGTCGCATACGAGCCGGTCTGGGCGATCGGCACGGGCAAGAGCGCGACGTCGGCGCAGGCGCAGGACGTGCACGCATTCCTGCGGGCGCGTCTCGCGGCGAAGGGGGCGGTGGACGTATCGGTGCTGTACGGCGGCAGCGTGAAGCCGGACAACGCGGAAGAGCTGTTCGCGCAGCCCGACATCGACGGCGGCCTGATCGGCGGCGCGTCGCTGAAGGCGGAAGATTTCCTGGCGATCTGCCGGGCCGCACGTTGAGCGGTCCGGGATCGAATTGAACCATGATGGCGGCCGGTTGGTCCGGTTGCCTGATCCAATCGGGTGGGTGTGATGCTGTTATTCAAGACGCTGATTATTGTCGTGCAGGTGCTGTCTGCACTTGGTGTGATCGGACTCGTGCTGCTGCAGCACGGCAAGGGTGCGGACATGGGCGCTGCATTCGGCAGTGGCGCGTCGGGCAGCCTGTTCGGTGCAACGGGCTCCGCCAACTTCCTGTCGCGCACGACGGGCATTCTCGCGACGATCTTCTTCGTCGCGACGCTCGCGCTGACGTACCTCGGTTCGTACAAGTCGACGCCGTCGGCGGGCGTGCTCGGTGCCGCCGCGACCGCGCCGGCATCGGCGCCCGCAGCGTCGTCGCCGGCCGTCGCGGCGTCCGCTGCCGCAGGTTCGGCAGCAAGCGCGCCCGGCCAGGATGTCCCGAAATAAAAGGTCAAAATTTTTGCGTTTGTGCGTTGAACAAATCTGGAACTCGGGTTAGAATTTAATTCTTGAAGCGATTCGCGGGAAACAAGCAGCACAACCCGAGTTGCATGCAGTGCCGACGTGGTGAAATTGGTAGACACGCTATCTTGAGGGGGTAGTGGCGAAAGCTGTGCGAGTTCGAGTCTCGCCGTCGGCACCAAAGTTACTCAATGCCAGCCGCTTCTAGTGGCTGGCATTTTTCATTTCTGGGGTGTGCCTTGCGATTGTCTTGTGATCGCGAGCACTCCGAAATGATTCCTTCCGCCGGAAGTGGTATTCTCCGGACGCTCAGAACCAACCGATAGAGGATTGCCTTGAACCTCGCAGCCTATTACCCCGTCTTGTTGTTCCTCCTCGTGGGCACTGGTTTAGGTATAGCGCTGGTCAGCATCGGCAAGCTCCTTGGTCCCAACAAGCCGGACGTCGAGAAGAACGCACCGTACGAGTGCGGCTTCGAAGCCTTTGAAGACGCCCGGATGAAATTCGACGTCCGGTACTACCTCGTCGCCATCCTGTTCATCATCTTCGATCTCGAAACCGCATTCCTGTTTCCGTGGGGCGTCGCGCTCCGGGACATCGGCTGGCCGGGTTTCATCGCAATGATGATTTTTCTGCTCGAATTCCTGCTGGGCTTTGCCTATATCTGGAAGAAAGGCGGTCTCGACTGGGAGTGATGGGTTAATCGCCGGTTTGCATGGGCGGCCACGCTGGGCCGCTCGTCTGGAGTGGAAAGCAAATGAGTATCGAAGGGGTCTTGAAGGAAGGGTTTGTCACCACGACGGCTGACAAGCTGATCAACTGGACGCGTACCGGCTCGCTGTGGCCGATGACGTTCGGGCTCGCGTGTTGCGCCGTCGAGATGATGCATGCGGGCGCGGCCCGTTATGACCTGGACCGGTTCGGGGTCGTGTTCCGTCCGAGCCCGCGTCAATCGGACGTGATGATCGTCGCCGGCACACTGTGCAACAAGATGGCGCCCGCACTGCGCCGCGTGTACGACCAGATGGCCGAGCCGCGCTGGGTGATCTCGATGGGGTCGTGCGCGAACGGTGGCGGTTACTACCACTACTCGTACTCGGTGGTTCGCGGTTGCGACCGGATCGTGCCGGTCGACGTCTACGTACCGGGCTGTCCGCCCACGGCCGAGGCGCTGGTCTACGGCGTGATCCAGCTTCAGGCGAAGATCCGCCGCACCAACACCATCGCCCGTCAATAAAGTCCCGAGCGTCCCCCTCAATATGGCAAGCAAAATCGAGACCCTCAAGGCAAACCTCGAAGCAGCGCTCGGCGCGCGCGTGGTGAGCCTCACCGAAGCGATCGGTGAACTGACGCTCGTCGTGAAGGCGAGCGATTACCTCGAAGTCGCAAAGATGCTGCGCGACGATCCGAAGCTCCGTTTCGAGCAACTGATCGACCTCTGCGGCGTCGATTACCAGACCTACGGCGACGGCGCCTACGACGGCCCGCGTTTCGCGGCTGTGTCGCAGCTGCTGTCGGTCACGAATAACTGGCGCCTGCGTCTGCGCGTGTTCGCTCCGGACGACGATCTGCCGATCGTGGCATCGCTCGTCGACATCTGGGCCTCCGCAAACTGGTACGAGCGCGAGGCGTTCGACCTGTACGGCCTCGTGTTCGAGGGTCACCCCGATCTGCGCCGCATCCTCACCGACTACGGTTTCATCGGTCACCCGTTCCGCAAGGACTTCCCGGTGTCGGGTTATGTCGAAATGCGTTACGACCCGGAAGAGAAACGGGTCGTCTACCAGCCGGTGACGATCGAGCCGCGCGAAATCACGCCGCGCGTGATCCGCGAGGATCGCTATGGC
Organism: Burkholderia sp. AU33545; assembly: GCF_020419685.1. NCBI lineage: Bacteria > Pseudomonadati > Pseudomonadota > Betaproteobacteria > Burkholderiales > Burkholderiaceae > Burkholderia > Burkholderia sp. AU33545. The sequence goes on from NZ_JAIZRQ010000006.1 coordinate 539,813, forward strand.
GGTCTGAAACATTAAGGGGGCGTCATGGCAGAAATCAAGAACTACACCCTCAACTTCGGCCCGCAGCACCCGGCAGCGCACGGCGTGCTGCGTCTCGTGCTCGAGCTCGACGGCGAAGTCATCCAGCGCGCCGATCCGCACATCGGCTTGCTGCATCGCGCGACTGAAAAGCTCGCGGAAAGCAAGACCTTCATCCAGTCCGTGCCGTACATGGACCGTCTCGACTACGTGTCGATGATGGTCAACGAGCACGGCTACGTGCTCGCAATCGAGCGTCTGCTCGGCATCGACGTGCCTGAGCGCGCGCAGTACATCCGCGTGCTGTTCGACGAGATCACGCGCGTGCTGAACCACCTGATGTGGATCGGCGCGCACGCACTCGACGTCGGCGCGATGGCGGTGTTCCTGTACGCATTCCGCGAGCGTGAAGACCTGATGGACGTGTACGAAGCGGTGTCCGGTGCCCGGATGCACGCGGCGTACTACCGTCCGGGCGGCGTCTACCGCGACCTGCCTGACGCAATGCCGCAATACAAGGCGTCGAAGATTCGCAACGAGAAGGCGCTCGCGAAGATGAACGAAGCGCGCAGCGGCTCGGTGCTCGACTTCATCGACGACTTCTTCACGCGCTTCCCGAAGTGCGTCGACGAATACGAAACGCTGCTGACCGACAACCGGATCTGGAAACAGCGTCTGGTCGGGATCGGCGTCGTCAGCCCGGAGCGTGCGCTGCAGATGGGCCTGACGGGTCCGATGCTGCGCGGCTCGGGTATCGCGTGGGACCTGCGCAAGAAGCAGCCGTACGAAGTGTACGACCGCATGGATTTCGACGTGCCGGTCGGCGTGAACGGCGATTGCTACGACCGCTATCTGGTGCGCGTCGAGGAAATGCGCCAGTCGATCCGCATCGCGAAACAGTGTATTGAGTGGCTCCGCAAGAATCCGGGCCCGGTGATGACGGACAATCACAAGGTTGCACCGCCGTCGCGCGTCGGCATGAAGACCAACATGGAAGACTTGATTCACCACTTCAAGCTCTTCACCGAAGGTTTTCACGTGCCGGAAGGCGAAGCGTACGCGGCGGTCGAGCATCCGAAGGGTGAATTCGGCATCTACCTCGTGTCGGACGGTGCCAACAAGCCGTATCGCCTCAAGATCCGCGCACCGGGCTTCGCGCACCTCGCGTCGCTCGACGAAATGGCGCGCGGCCACATGATTGCCGACGCCGTCACGATCATCGGTACGCAGGACATCGTGTTCGGCGAGATCGATCGCTAATGGTTGCGCCGCCTGCGCGAGCGGGCGGCGAGCAGTAAGTCACACGCGATGCGCGCTGAACCGGCGCGGCTTCGCAAGCTGTCAACAGTGAGCGCCAGGTCTGCCGTCCTTGCACAGCAGTGCGGCAGGTTGTTCGTTCGGTAGGAATTGAAAGAGTCGTGTCTGAAAATGATCTCAGCTGAAGGCCTGAAGGAAATCGATCGAGCGTTGACGAAGTATCCCGCCGATCAGAAACAGTCCGCCGTGATGTCGGCGTTGGCCGTTGCTCAGGAAGAGCACGGCTGGCTGTCGCCCGAACTGATGCAGTTCGTCGCGGACTATCTCGGCATGCCGGCCGTTGCCGTGCAGGAAGTCGCGACGTTCTACACGATGTACGAGCTCAAACCGGTCGGCAAGCACAAGATCACGCTCTGCACGAACCTGCCGTGCCAGCTTGGCCCGCACGGCGGCGCGGAAGCGACTGCCGACTACCTGAAACAGAAGCTGGGCATCGGCTTCGGCGAGACCACGCCCGACGGCAAGTTCACGCTGAAGGAAGGCGAATGCATGGGCTCTTGCGGTGATGCGCCGGTGCTGCTGGTGAACAATCACAGAATGTGCAGCTTCATGAGCCGCGAGAAGATCGACCAGCTGCTTGAGGAGCTCTCGAAATGACGTCCCTCCACGACCGTCACATCAAACCGCTGATCCTCGCTGGTCTGAACGGCGAGAACTGGCATCTCGAAGACTACGTCGCGCGCGGCGGCTACAAGCAACTGCGCCGCATTCTCGAAGAAAAGATTCCGCCGGAGCAGGTGATCGCCGACGTGAAGGCGTCGGGCCTGCGTGGCCGTGGCGGTGCGGGCTTCCCGACCGGCCTGAAGTGGAGCTTCATGCCGCGCCAGTTCCCGGGGCAGAAGTACCTCGTCTGCAACTCGGACGAAGGCGAACCGGGCACGTTCAAGGATCGCGACATCCTGCGCTGGAACCCGCATGCACTGATCGAAGGCATGGCCATCGGCGCGTACGCGATGGGCATCACCGTCGGCTACAACTACATCCACGGGGAAATCTTCGAAGTGTATCGACGCTTCGAGGCCGCGCTCGATGAAGCGCGTGCCGCGGGTTTCCTCGGCGACAACATCATGGGCTCGGAATTCTCGTTCCAGCTGCACGCGCACCACGGTTACGGCGCGTACATCTGCGGCGAGGAAACGGCGCTGCTCGAGTCGCTCGAAGGCAAGAAGGGCCAGCCGCGCTTCAAGCCGCCGTTCCCGGCGAGCTTCGGCGTGTACGGCAAGCCGACCACGATCAACAACACCGAGACGTTCGCGGCGGTGCCGTTCCTGCTGTCCATCGGGCCGCAGAATTACCTCGAGATCGGCAAGCCGAACAATGGCGGCACGAAGATCTTCTCGGTGTCGGGTGACGTCGAGCGTCCGGGCAACTATGAAGTGCCGCTCGGCACGCCGTTCGCGACGCTGATGGAGCTCGCCGGCGGGATGCGCGGCGGTCGCAAGATCAAGGCCGTGATTCCGGGCGGTTCGTCGGCACCGGTGATCCCGGGCGACATCATGATGCAGACCGATCTCGATTACGACTCGATCGCGAAGGCGGGCTCGATGCTCGGCTCCGGCGCGGTGATCGTGATGGACGAGACGCGTTGCATGGTGCGTTCGCTGTTGCGCCTGTCGTACTTCTACTACGAGGAATCGTGCGGCCAGTGCACGCCGTGCCGTGAAGGCACCGGCTGGCTGTATCGCGTTGTGAATCGTATCGAGCACGGCGAAGGCCGCCAGGAAGATCTGGACCTGCTGAACTCGGTTGCCGAGAACATCATGGGCCGCACGATCTGCGCGCTCGGCGATGCGGCGGCGATGCCGGTACGCGGGATGCTGAAGCATTACTGGGACGAATTCGCGTACCACGTCGAGCATAAGCACTGCATGGTCGGCGGCCACGCGCACGCGGCGGCGGCCTGAAGCGAAGCACCGGTTGCGGAATTTGAGCGCACGGTCGGGCGAAGGCGCGAACGGGCGGAAATAGGTTAAGGACCATTCACCATCATGGTTGAACTTGAAATAGACGGCAAGAAGGTCGAGGTGCCCGAAGGCAGCATGGTGATCCAGGCTGCGCACAAGGCGGATACGTACATTCCTCACTTCTGCTATCACAAGAAACTGTCGGTCGCGGCCAACTGCCGGATGTGTCTCGTCGAAGTCGAGAAGATGCCGAAGGCCGTGCCTGCCTGCGCGACGCCCGTGTCGGCCGGCATGATCGTGCGCACGCAGTCCGACAAGGCCGTGAAGGCGCAGCAGTCGGTGATGGAATTCCTCCTCATCAACCATCCGCTCGACTGCCCGATCTGCGATCAGGGCGGCGAATGCCAGCTGCAGGATCTGGCGGTCGGTTACGGCAAGTCGTCGTCGCGCTACTCGGAAGAAAAGCGCGTGGTGTTCCACAAGAACGTGGGCCCGCTGATCTCGATGGAAGAAATGTCGCGCTGCATCCACTGCACGCGCTGCGTCCGCTTCGGCCAGGAAATCGCCGGCGTGATGGAGCTCGGCATGCTGGGTCGCGGCGAGCACTCGGAAATCACGACGTTCGTCGGCAAGACGGTCGACTCCGAACTGTCGGGCAACATGATCGACCTGTGCCCGGTCGGCGCGCTGACCAGCAAGCCGTTCCGCTACAGCGCCCGTACGTGGGAACTGTCGCGCCGCAAGTCGGTGAGTCCGCACGATTCAGTCGGCGCGAACCTCGTCGTGCAGGTGAAGAACAACCGCGTGATGCGCGTGTTGCCGTTCGAGAACGAAGCGATCAACGAATGCTGGATTTCGGACAAGGATCGCTTCTCGTACGAAGGCCTGAACAGTGAAGAGCGCCTGACGAAGCCGATGCTGAAGCAGGGCGGCCAGTGGATCGAGACCGACTGGCAGACCGCGCTCGAATATGTCGCGAAGGGCCTGAAGGGCATCGCCGCGGATCACGGCGCGAACGCGCTGGCGATGCTCGCGAGCGCGCACAGCACCGCTGAAGAGCTGTTCCTCGTTAAGCAGCTTGCCAGCGAACTGAAAACGCCGAACGTCGACTTCCGTCTGCGGCAGCAGGATTTCTCGGCGCCGGTCCAGGGTGCACCGTGGCTCGGCATGCCGATCACCGACCTGTCGAGCGTGGATGCCGCGTTCGTCGTCGGTTCGTTCCTGCGCCGCGACCACCCGCTGTTCGCCGCACGCCTGCGCCAGGCCGCGAAGAACGGCGCGAAGCTGCACTTCCTGCACGCGACCGCCGACGACTCGCTGATCCCGACCGCGCAGCGCATCGTCGCCGCGCCGTCGGCATGGCTCGACGAGCTGGCAGGCATCGCCGCGGCCGTCGCGCAACTGCGCGGCGTCGCGCTGCCCGACACGCTCGCGGGCGTCACGGCATCGCCGGCAGCGCAAGCGGTCGCCCAGTCGCTCGCGAACGGCGAACGCCGCGCGGTGCTGCTCGGCAACGTCGCGGTCCGCCATCCGGAATTCGCGAAGCTGCACGCGGTCGCCCAGTGGATCGCCGATAACACCGGCGCGACGTTCGGCTTCCTCACGGAAGCGGCGAACACGGTCGGTGCGCACGTCGTCGGCGCGCTGCCGGGCGAAGGCGGCCTGAATGCACGCGAAGCGTTCGCACAGCCGCGCAAGGGCTACGTGCTGCTGAACGTCGAACCGGAATTCGACACGGCCGATCCGGCGCAGGCGCTTGCCGCGCTGAACCAGGCTGAAATGGTCGTCGTGATGTCGCCGTTCAAGCACGGCCTCGATTACGCCGACGTGCTGCTGCCGATCGCGCCGTTCACGGAAACGTCCGGCACGTTCGTCAACGCGGAAGGCACCGTGCAGAGCTTCAACGGCGTCGTGCGCCCGCTCGGCGACACGCGTCCGGCATGGAAGGTGCTGCGCGTGCTCGGCAGCCTGCTCGGCCTGCCGAACTTCGAATACGAGACGGCGGAAGAAGTGCGTCTCGCGGCGCTCGGCGACGCAGGCGTCGCGGGCCGCCTGTCGAACCAGACGTCGGTCGCTCCGGCGCGCGTCGCGGCGAATGCCGCGAACGGCGGCTTCGAGCGCCTGGCCGATGTGCCGATCTATCACGCCGACGTGCTGGTGCGCCGCGCAGGTGCGCTGCACCTGACGGCTGCCGCGAAGGCAGCGAATGCCGCAGCCCTGCCGGCCGCGCTGTTCGACAAGCTGGGCTTGAAGGAAGGCGACGCAGTGCGCGTGCGCCAGGGCGAGCGTGCGGTGCAGTTGCCGGCCGTGCGCGACGCGAATCTTGCGGAGACAGTCGTTCGCGTGTCGGCGGCGACGCCTGCCGGCGCAGCGCTCGGCAGCCTGTCCGGTGAACTGGTGGTGGAGAAGGCGTAAATGAGCTTGTTCGATACGATCAACGCGGGCGGAGCCCAGCTTCTCGGCGTCGCGTGGCCGACGGTGTGGGCCGTCGTGCGCATCCTCGTCGTCGCCGTCGTGATCCTGCTGTGCGTCGCGTACCTGATTCTGTGGGAACGCAAGCTGATCGGCTGGATGCACGTGCGTCTCGGCCCGAACCGCGTCGGCCCCGGCGGCCTGCTGCAGCCGATCGCCGACGTGCTGAAGCTGCTGCTGAAGGAAGTGATTCAGCCGAGCGCCGCCAGCCGTTGGCTGTACCTGATCGCACCGGTCATGACCGTTGTGCCCGCGTTCGCCGTGTGGGCGGTGATCCCGTTCCAGGCCGAAGCCGTGCTCGCCAACGTGAACGCAGGCCTGCTGTATGCGATGGCGATCTCGTCGATCGGCGTGTACGCGGTGATTCTCGCCGGCTGGGCGTCGAACTCGAAGTACGCGTTTCTCGGCGCGATGCGCGCTGCGGCGCAGATGGTGTCGTACGAAATCTCGATGGGCTTCGCGCTGGTGCTCGTGCTGATGACGGCCGGCAGCCTGAACCTGTCGGAAATCGTCGGCTCGCAACAGCACGGCTTCTTCGCCGGCCACGGCGTGAACTTCCTGTCGTGGAACTGGCTGCCGCTGCTGCCGGCCTTCGTGGTCTACTTCGTGTCCGGCATCGCCGAAACGAACCGTCACCCGTTCGACGTGGTGGAAGGGGAGTCGGAGATCGTCGCAGGTCACATGATCGATTACTCGGGCATGGCGTTCGCGCTGTTCTTCCTCGCCGAGTACATCAACATGATCGTGATCTCGGCGCTGGCCGCGACGCTGTTCCTCGGCGGCTGGGACGCACCGTTCGAATTCCTGTCGTTCATTCCGGGCATCTTCTGGCTGGTGCTGAAGGTATTCGCGCTGCTGTCGGTGTTCATCTGGGTGCGCGCGACGTTCCCGCGCTACCGTTACGACCAGATCATGCGTCTGGGCTGGAAGGTGTTCCTGCCCGTCACGGTGATCTGGGTGGTCGTGGTCGGCTTCTGGATGATGTCGCCGCTCAACATCTGGGTGAAGTAAAGATCGGACGAAATCATGACGGCAATCCAACACTTCTTTAAGACCTTCTTCCTGACGGAGCTGCTGAAGGGGCTCGCGCTGACCGGTCGTTACACGTTCAAGCGCAAGTTCACCGTGCAGTTCCCGGAAGAAAAGACCCCGATTTCGCCGCGTTTCCGCGGGCTGCATGCGCTGCGCCGCTATGAAAACGGCGAAGAGCGCTGCATCGCGTGCAAACTCTGCGAGGCAGTGTGCCCCGCGATGGCGATCACGATCGAATCGGAAACGCGCGCGGACAACACGCGCCGCACGACGCGCTACGACATCGACCTGACGAAGTGCATCTTCTGTGGTTTCTGCGAGGAAAGCTGCCCGGTCGATTCGATCGTCGAGACGCAGATTCTCGAGTACCACGGCGAAAAGCGCGGCGACCTGTATTTCACGAAGGAAATGCTGCTCGCGGTGGGCGATCGCTACGAGAAGGACATCGCCGCGGCGAAGGCCGCCGACGCGCCGTATCGTTGATTGTGTTTGCAGTGCCGGCCCGGCAGGAACGGGCCGAGCCGCCGCGACGGGTGCGGCACGCGAGAGCGTCCCGCAAGCCGCGCCTGACTATGGCCTAACGATGAACCGGTAATCATGGAATTCACGACCGTACTGTTCTACATCTTCGCGCTGCTCCTGGTGGTATCAGGGCTGAAGGTGATCACTTCGCGCAACCCGGTGGCGTCTGCGCTTTTCCTTGTGCTGGCGTTCTTCAACGCCGCCGCGATCTGGATGCTGCTGGAAGCGGAGTTCCTCGCGATCCTGCTGGTGCTGGTGTACGTGGGCGCCGTGATGGTGCTGTTCCTGTTCGTCGTGATGATGCTGGACATCAACATCGATTACCTGCGCCGCGACTTCAAGCGCTTCGTACCGATGGCGACCGTCGTCGGCGCGATCATCGTGGTCGAGACCGCGCTGATCCTGTGGCGCGGCTACGGCGACACGCACACGGTGCACGCGATGGCGACGGGCGCGATGGCCGACTGGTCGAACACGCGCCTGATCGGCAAGGTGATTTACACCGACTACATCTTCGCGTTTGAAATCGCAGGCCTGGTGCTGCTGGTCGCGATCATCGCCGCGATCGGGCTGACTGAGCGCAAGGGCAAGGACAGCAAGCGGCAGCGCGTGTCGGATCAGGTCAAGGTGCGCCGCGACGACCGCGTGCGCCTCGTGAAGATGGAAGCGGAAAAGCCGCAGCCGGAAACGGCGCAGAGCGAAGCCGGTACGAGCACCAACGGCTAAGCGGAGGAAAAGAAAACCATGCTGACTCTTGCTCATTACCTTGTGCTCGGCGCGATCCTCTTTGCGATCGCGATCGTCGGGATCTTCCTGAACCGCCGCAACATCATCATCATCCTGATGGCGATCGAACTGATGCTGCTGGCGGTGAACACCAACTTCGTCGCTTTTTCGCACTACCTCGGCGATGTGCACGGCCAGATATTCGTGTTCTTCGTGCTGACCGTCGCCGCAGCGGAAGCCGCGATCGGCCTCGCGATTCTGGTGACCCTGTTCCGTAAGCTCGACACGATCAATGTCGAGGATCTCGATCAGCTCAAAGGTTAATTTCAGGCAACGCTGTTATGTCAACGACACTCAATGAAAACCTGCTGCTGGCGATTCCGCTCGCTCCGCTGGCCGGCTCGCTGATTGCGGGGCTGTTCGGGAACGCAGTCGGGCGCAAGGGCGCACACCGGATCACGATCCTCGGCGTATTGATCGCGTTCCTCCTGTCGGCGAAAGTCTTCCTCGACGTGATGGGCGGCGCGAGCTTCAACGCGACCGTCTACGAATGGATGAACGTCGGTTCGCTGAAACTCGAAGTCGGCTTCCTCGTCGATTCGCTGACCGCGATGATGATGGTCGTCGTGACCTTCGTCTCGCTGATGGTGCACGTGTACACGATCGGCTACATGTCGGAAGAAGACGGCTACCAGCGCTTCTTCTCGTACATCTCGCTGTTCACGTTCTCGATGCTGATGCTCGTGATGAGCAACAACTTCCTGCAGCTGTTCTTCGGCTGGGAAGCGGTGGGTCTGGTGTCGTACCTGCTGATCGGCTTCTACTTCACGCGTGAGAGCGCGATCTACGCGAACATGAAGGCGTTCCTCGTGAACCGCGTGGGCGACTTCGGCTTCCTGCTGGGCATCGGCCTGCTGCTGGCGTTCGCGGGTTCGATGAACTACGGCGAAGTGTTCGCGAAGCGTGCCGAGCTCGCAAGCCTGCACTTCCCGGGCACCGACTGGGGCTTGCTGACCGTCGCCTGCATCTGCCTGTTCATCGGCGCGATGGGTAAATCGGCGCAGTTCCCGCTGCACGTCTGGCTGCCCGACTCGATGGAAGGCCCGACCCCGATCTCCGCGCTGATTCACGCGGCGACGATGGTGACGGCCGGCATCTTCATGGTGTCGCGCATGTCGCCGCTGTTCGAGCTGTCGGATACCGCGCTGTCGTTCATCACGGTGATCGGCGCGATCACGGCGCTCTTCATGGGCTTCCTCGGTATCGTCCAGAACGACATCAAGCGCGTGGTTGCGTATTCGACGCTGTCGCAGCTCGGCTACATGACCGTCGCGCTCGGCGTGTCCGCTTACCCGGTCGCCGTGTTCCACCTGATGACGCACGCGTTCTTCAAGGCGCTGCTGTTCCTTGGCGCCGGTTCGGTGATCATGGGCATGCACCACGACCAAGACATGCGCAACATGGGTGGCCTGCGCAAGTACATGCCGATCACGTGGATCACGTCGCTCGTCGGTTCGCTGGCGCTGATCGGTACGCCGTTCTTCTCCGGCTTCTACTCGAAAGACTCGATCATCGACGCGGTGAAGCTGTCGCACCTGCCGGGTTCGGGCTTCGCATACTTCGCGGTTGTCGCGAGCGTGTTCGTCACGGCGCTCTACTCGTTCCGCATGTACTTCCTGGTGTTCCACGGCGAAGAGCGCTTCCGCAAGCCGAAGCATCCTGAATCGCCGATGGGCATGGCGGCCGCGCACGGCCACGACGATCACGGCCATGGCCACGGTCATGACGACCACGCGCACGAGCCGCACGAGACCCCGTGGGTCGTGTGGGTGCCGCTGGTCCTGCTGGCCATTCCGTCGGTGATCATCGGTGCGATCGCGATTGGCCCGATGCTGTTCGGCGACTTCTTCCAGCACGGCGTCGCGTTCGACAAGGTGATCTTCATCGGTGAAAACCATCCGGCCCTGGCCGAGATGGCCGAAGAGTTCCACGGCTGGGTGGGCATGGGCCTGCACTCGGTGTCGGGCCTGCCGGTATGGCTGGCGCTCGCCGGTGTCGTCGTTGCGTGGTTCCTGTACCTGAAGCGTCCGGAGCTGCCGGCGTCGATCCGCCGCGCGTTCGGTCCGATCTACACGCTGCTGGACAACAAGTACTACATGGACAAGATCAACGAAGTGGTGTTCGCCCGTGGTTCGGTGGCGATCGGCCGCGGCCTGTGGAAGGAAGGCGACGTCGTCGTGATCGACGGTCTCGTCAACGGCAGCGCGCGGTTCATCGGCTGGTTCGCCGGCGTGATCCGCTTCCTCCAATCCGGTTACATCTATCACTACGCGTTCGCCATGATCATCGGCATGCTGGGGCTCCTGACCCTGTTTGTAACGCTCGGCGGCAAATAAGGCGGGGGGACAACACTAATGCACGCTTTTCCGATTCTCAGTACCGCGATCTGGTTGCCGATCGTTTTCGGCCTCCTCGTGCTCGCGGTGGGTAACGACAAAAATCCGGGGACGGCCCGCTGGGTCGCGCTGATCGGTTCGCTGCTCGGTCTCGCGGTCACGATTCCGCTGATCACGGGCTTCGACTCGAGCACGGCTGCGCTGCAGTTCGTCGAACAGTCGACCTGGATCGAGCGCTTCAACATCGCGTATCACCTCGGCGTCGACGGCATCTCGATGTGGTTCGTCGTGCTGACCGCGCTGATCACGGTGATCGTCGTGATCGCCGCGTGGGAAGTGATCACCGAGAACGTCGCGCAGTACCTCGCGGCGTTCCTGATCCTGTCCGGGATCATGATCGGCGTGTTCTCGGCGGCCGACGGCCTGCTGTTCTACGTGTTCTTCGAGGCGACCCTGATCCCGATGTACATCATCATCGGCGTGTGGGGCGGCCCGAACCGCGTGTACGCGGCGTTCAAGTTCTTCCTGTACACGCTGGCCGGCTCGCTGCTGATGCTGGTCGCGCTGATCTACCTGTACACGCAGACGCATTCGTTCGACCTCGCGACGTGGCAGAACGCCAAGATCGCGATGACACCGCAGATCCTGTTGTTCATTGCATTCTTCCTCGCGTTCGCGGTGAAGGTGCCGATGTGGCCGGTGCACACCTGGCTGCCGGACGCGCACGTGGAAGCGCCGACGGGCGGCTCGGTCGTGCTGGCGGCAATCATGCTGAAGCTCGGCGCGTACGGTTTCCTGCGTTTCTCGCTGCCGATCACGCCTGACGCAAGCCACTTCCTGGCACCGGTCGTGATCACGTTGTCGCTGATCGCGGTGATCTATATCGGCCTCGTCGCGATGGTGCAGGCCGACATGAAGAAGCTGGTCGCGTATTCGTCGATCGCGCACATGGGCTTCGTCACGCTCGGCTTCTTCATCTTCAACCAGCTCGGCGTCGAAGGCGCGATCGTCCAGATGATCTCGCACGGCTTCGTGTCGGGCGCGATGTTCCTGTGCATCGGCGTGCTGTACGACCGCGTGCACTCGCGCCAGATCGCCGATTACGGCGGCGTCGTGAACGTGATGCCGAAGTTCGCGGCATTTGCGATGCTGTTCTCGATGGCCAACTGCGGCCTGCCGGGTACCTCGGGTTTCGTCGGCGAGTTCATGGTGATTCTCGCGGCTGTCCAGTACAACTTCTGGATCGCATTCGGCGCGGCATTCACGCTGATCCTCGGCGCCGCCTACACGCTGTGGATGTACAAGCGCGTGTACTTCGGCGCGGTCGCGAACGATCACGTTGCAAAGCTGAAGGACATCGGCCGTCGCGAATTCGTGATGCTGGCCGTGCTCGCCGCGTTCACGCTGCTGATGGGTCTGTATCCGAAGCCTTTCACCGACGTGATGCACGTTTCCGTGGAAAACCTCCTCTCCCACGTCGCGCAGTCCAAGCTGCCGCTGGCCCAGTAATCGCGAGCGGAGGAAATCAAGATCATGAACGCTCCTATGAATGTCCTGTTGCCTGACGCGCTGGTGATGGTCGCCATCGTCGTCGCATGGCTGAACGACACCTTTACCGGTGCTGCTGGCCGCCGCCTGACCTATCTGATCGCGGTGGTTTCGTCGGTCGTTGCCGGCGTGTGGTTCGCGGTACAGGCGCTGGACCCGCAGCAGTATTACTTCTTCTCGCGGATGGTCGTCGTCGACTCGTTCGCGAGCATGATGAAGGCCGTCGTGTCGCTCGGCTTCGCGGTCTCGCTCGTCTATTCGCGCAAGTACCTCGAAGACCGCGACATGTTCCGCGGCGACGTGTTCCTGCTGGGCATGTTCTCGCTGCTCGGTCAACTGGTGATGGTGTCGGGCAACAACTTCCTGACGCTGTACCTCGGCCTCGAACTGATGTCGCTGTCGCTGTACGCCGTCATCGCGCTGCGCCGCGATGTCGCTCAGTCGAGCGAAGCCGCGATGAAGTACTACGTGCTGGGCGCGCTCGCGTCGGGCTTCGTGCTGTACGGCATTTCGATGCTCTACGGCGCGACCGGCTCGCTTGAGCTGGGCGAGGTGTACAAGGCGGTCGGCGGCAACACCGACGCGGCCGTGCTGATGTTCGGCGTGGTCTTCATCGTCGCCGGTATCGCGTTCAAGCTCGGCGCCGTGCCGTTCCACATGTGGGTGCCGGATGTCTACCAGGGCGCACCGACCGCGATGACGCTGTTCGTCGGCGGCGGCCCGAAGGTTGCCGCGTTCGCGTGGGGCCTGCGCTTCCTGGTGATGGGCCTGCTGCCGCTCGCTCAGAACTGGCAGACCGCGCTCGTGATCCTCGCCGCGCTGTCGCTGATCGTGGGTAACATCACCGGTATCGTCCAGCGCAACATCAAGCGGATGCTCGCGTACTCGGCGATCTCGAACATGGGCTTCGTGCTGCTTGGCCTGCTCGCCGGCATCGTGAAGGGCGACGCGGCCGCACCGGCGAACGCGTACAGCTCGGCGATGTTCTACGCGATCGTCTACCTGATCACGACGCTCGGCTCGTTCGGCGTGGTGATGCTGCTCGCACGCCGCGATTTCGAAGCGGAAACGATCGACGACTTCAAGGGCCTGAACAAGCGCAGCCCGGTGTTCGCGTTCGTGATGATGGTCATGATGTTCTCGCTGGCCGGTATCCCGCCGACCGTTGGCTTCTACGCGAAGCTCGCGGTGCTCGAGGCGACCGTCAACGCGGGTCTCACGTGGCTGGCCGTGCTGGCCGTGATCACGTCGCTGTTCGGCGCGTTCTACTACCTGCGCATCGTCAAGCTGATGTACTTCGATGCACCGCAGGACGCGACTCCGGTCACCGGCGATTTCTGCAAGCGCACGATCCTCGTGCTGAACGGTGTTGCAGTCGTGGTGCTCGGCCTGATCCCGAGCCCGCTGCTGACGGCCTGCCTGCAGGCGATCCGTCACACGCTGCCGCTGTAATGTCGGCAGCCGGCTGGTTCATCGTGCTGTTGGCGCTCGCATGCGCCAACGTACCGTTCCTGAACCAACGCCTTTTCGCCGTCGTGCCGATCGGTGCGACGAAGAAGAACGCGTGGGTTCGGATCGGCGAACTGATCGTGCTGTATTTCGTCGTCGGTGCGCTCGGCTTCTGGCTCGAGTCGCGCGCCGGCAACCGCTTCGAACAGGGCTGGCAGTTCTACGCGATCACGTTCAGTCTCTTCGTTGTATTCGCGTTTCCCGGCTTCACGTTCCAGTATCTCGTCAAACGACGCTGACGGCTTCGGCCGTCGCGTGCTCATTCCTCCGGAGCCCGCCGATGGCCGAACTACCCAATCACGACGCCGCACTGACCGAAACCTGCCTCGAGAGCGAGGCGATTTTCGACGGCTCGTTCCTCAAGCTGAAGCGCGATACCGTTCGTTTGCCCGACGGCAAGCAGGCCACGCGCGAATACGTCCAGCACCCCGGCGCTGTGATGGTGATCCCGCTGTTCGACGACGGCCGCGTGCTGATGGAAAGCCAGTATCGCTATCCGATCGGCAAGGTCATGGCCGAATTCCCTGCCGGCAAACTTGATCCGAACGAGGGCGCGCTCGCCTGCGCGGTGCGCGAACTGCGCGAGGAAACCGGCTACACGGCGCGCGAATACGTGTTCCTGGCCCGGATTCACCCGATCATTTCCTATTCGACCGAATTCATCGACCTGTATCTCGCGCGTGGCCTGACGGCCGGCGAGCGTAAGCTCGACGAAGGCGAATTCCTCGAAACCTTCACGGCGACGCTGCCCGACCTGCAGGAGTGGGTGCGCACAGGCCAGATCACTGACGTGAAGACGATCATCGGCACGATGTGGCTCGACAAGGTTCTGTCTGGCACCTGGCCGCTCGGCCCGGTCGAGAAGCCCTGACGGCGCGTCAGCGGCGGGTGGGGCGCCGCGTTACAATTGTGTGATGCGGCCGCTGTCCGGCCGTGCGATCCTCGTTTAGCACGATCGTTCACAAAAGCGCGTTTTGCGCTACACTCGCCACACGCCCTGATTCAGCATGAAGGTCCTCGATTTACAGTGCCCGCACGGTCATCGGTTCGAAGGCTGGTTCGCTTCCGCCGATGAGTTCGAAGCGCAGTTGTCCCGCAAGCTGGTCGAATGTCCGGTGTGCGGGACGACCGAGATCAACCGGATGCCGTCGGCGCCGCGCCTGAACCTGTCGGGTGCGACGCAGGCGCAGCCGACCGATCCGCGTGCGTTGCAGGCGCAGGTGATGCGCGCACTGCGCGAGGTGCTGGAGAAGACCGAGAACGTGGGCGAGCGCTTCGCCGAGGAAGCGCGGCGCATTCATTACAACGAGGCGCCGGCGCGCAGCATTCGTGGCGTCACGACGCCGGAGGATGCGCAATCCTTGGTCGAAGAAGGCATCGACGTGATGCCGCTACCGATTCCTGCCGCGCTGAAAGAACCGCTGCAATGACGTACGCAGTGTGTCCTTGCCGGGCCGGACGGCCGCGGCCAGGAGACACTGCGCATGGATCTGGATTACTCCCCCGCCGACGACGCGTTCCGCGTCGACGTCCGCGTCTGGCTCGAGGCCAACCTGCCTCATGCACTGCGCGCCAAGGTACTCGATCACAAACGACTGGACCGCGAGGATTTCGCGAGCTGGCACCGGATTCTCGGCCAGCGCGGCTGGTCCGCGCCCGCGTGGCCGGCCGAATATGGCGGTCCGGAATGGAACGCGACGCAGCGCCACATCTGGGATGAGGAGTGCGCACGCATCGGCGCGCCGACCGTGCTGCCGTTCGGCGTATCGATGGTCGCGCCGGTGCTGATGAAATACGGCAGCGAAGCGCAGAAGCGCCACTATCTGCCGCGCATTCTCGACGGTACCGACTGGTGGTGCCAGGGCTATTCGGAGCCGGGCTCCGGGTCGGATCTCGCATCGCTGCGCACGCGTGCCGAACGTCATGGCGACCACTACGTCGTCAACGGCCAGAAGACCTGGACGACGCTGGGTCAGTACGCGGACATGATGTTCTGTCTCGTGCGCACCGATCCGGCGGCGAAGAAACAGGAGGGCATCTCGTTCCTGCTGATCGACATGAAGACGCCTGGCATCACGGTGCGCCCGATCATCACGCTCGACGAGGATCACGAAGTCAACGAGGTGTTCTTCGAGGACGTGAAGGTGCCCGTCGAGAATCTCGTCGGCGATGAAAACCGCGGCTGGACTTACGCGAAATACCTGTTGGGCCACGAGCGCACCGGCATCGCACGCGTCGGCGCGTCGAAGCGCGAGCTCGCATTCCTGAAACGCGTGGCGTCGAACCAGCGCAAGAACGGCAAGCCGTTGCTCGCCGATCCCGTGTTTGCCGCGAAGGTTGCCGCGCTCGAAGTTGAGCTGATGGCGCTGGAGGTGACGGTGCTGCGTGTCGTGAGCCGCGAGACGAGCGGCAAGGGGCCGGGCCCCGAGGCATCAATGTTGAAGATCAAGGGCACCGAGGTGCAGCAGGCGCTTACCGAGCTGATGTTCGAGGCGATCGGGCCGCTCGCCGCGCCGTTCGACGTTCCGTTCCTCGAGGGCGAACGTGAACACAGCAGCGCGGGCGACGATGATGCCGCGCCGCTCGCGGCCTACTACTTCAATTACCGGAAGACGTCGATCTACGGTGGTTCGAACGAGATTCAGAAGAACATCATCGCGCAGATGATCCTGGGGCTGTGATCAGGGAACGGAGACAACCATGGATTTCAGCTTTACCGATGAGCAGCAACAGTTTGCCGACGCGCTGCGTCGTTATCTCGGCGAGCAATACGGTTTCGACGCACGCCAGGCCATCGTGCGAAGCGATGCCGGCGTGTCGGACGTGCAATGGAGCGCATTCGCGGAGCTGGGCCTGACCGCGCTGCCCGTGCCGGATGCACAGGGCGGTTTCGGCGGCGGCCCGGTCGACATGCTGGTCGCGATGCAGGAGCTCGGCCGTGCACTCGTGGTCGAGCCGTACTGGGCGACGGCGGTCGGCATCGAGGCGCTGCGTGTCGCCGGGTCCGGCACGGGTGACGATGCCGCGCTGCTGGAAGCGGTCGCACAAGGGCAGAAGCGCCTGGCCGTTGCATTCCACGAACCGCGGGCGCGCTACGACCTGTACGCGCTCGATACACACGCGCGTGAGCAGGGCGGCACGTACCGACTGACCGGAACCAAGTCGGTCGTTCAGCACGGCGCCCAGGCGCATGCGTGGATCGTACCCGCTCGGGTAGACGGCGGCGGCATCGGCCTGTTCGTCGTCGAGCGCGATGCCGCGGGGGCGAAACTCGTCGACTACCGGACGATCGACGGCCAGCGCGCTGCGACGATCGAACTGCGTGACACGCCTGCGCGGCAGCTGACGGGCGGCGCACGCGATGCGGCCGCACTCGAGCAGATTGCCGATTACGCGACCTTCCTGCTTTGCGCGGAAGCCGTCGGCGCACTCGACGAGCTGAACCGCGCGACGGTCGAATACACGAAGACGCGCGAACAGTTCGGCGTACCGATTGCACGTTTTCAGGCACTGCAGCACCGGATGGTCGACATGCTGATTCATGCAGAGCAGGCGCGCTCGCTGACTTACCTGGCTGCGGTGCGTTACGCGGGCGGCGATGCCGATGCCCGTCGCAAGGCGGTGTCGGCCGCGAAGGCGCGGGTCGGCGCGGCCGCACGCTTCGTCGGGCAGCAGGCGGTGCAACTGCACGGCGGCATGGGCGTGACCAATGAGGTAGCCGCCGCACACCTGTTCAAGCGGCTGTCGATCATCGAGACGACACTCGGCGACACCGATCATCATCTTGCGCGCATTGCGGCCCTGCCGGATTTCGCGCAAACCGACGCGGCATGACGGCGGCGCGTGAGCGCGCCAGAGGAGATAGACAGTGGGTATCAGTTACGAAGATCTGGAAGTCGGCAGTACGACCGAAATCGGCCGCTATACGTTCGAATCGGACGACATCAAGGCGTTCGCGCTACGCTACGATCCGCAACCGTTCCACCTCGACGAAGCGGCCGGCAAGGCATCGCCGTTCGGTGGACTGGTTGCGAGCGGCTGGCATACGTGTTCGGTGTTCATGAGCCTGCTCATCAAGAAGCTGGGGCCGGATTCGACCAGCATGGGCTCGCCCGGCATCGACTCTATCCGCTGGCTCAAGCCCGTGCGTGTCGGCGACACGATCACGATGTACCAGAAGGTCCACGACAAGCGCGTGTCGGCGAGCAAGCCCGATCGCGGCATCGTGTCGACGGAGTGGATCGGCGTCAACGGTGCCGGCGACACGGTGATCACCGTGCATACCAAGGTGATCTTCGGACTGCGTCATCCGCAAGGAGTAGGCGCATGACGGACGTGACAGTGCCGCTTATCGCGTCGGCGCAAGCGCTGCACGAGCGGGTCGGCGCGGAGCCGCTGGCGAGCGGCTGGGTCGAGATCGACCATCGTCGCGTCGATGGTTTTGCCGACGCCACCGGCGATCATCAGTGGATTCACGTCGATCCCGAGCGGGCGCGGCGCGAGTCGCCGTTCGGCGGCCCGATCGCGCACGGATTCCTGACGCTGTCGCTGATTCCCGCGCTGATGACCGATGCGATGCGCTTCGAGCAGAAGATGGGCGTGAACTACGGACTGAACCGCGTGCGATTCCTGAAGCCGGTGCCGGTCGGCGCACGCGTGCGCGCGCTGTTCGCGGTGAAGGAAGCCGCAGAGGCCGCTCAGGGCGGCGTGCAGGTGACGTGGTCTGTGTCGATGCAGGTCGACCGTCCGGACGTGCCGTTGCTCGTTTGCGCGGCGGAATTCATTACGCTGCACTATTTCTGATGCGCGCGGCGGCGTCGATGGATGCCGCCGCGTCTCTTGTTGCGTGGTTCGTCAGTGCTTTGCGTATTGCGTCGCACCGAACAGCATTTCGCGCGCCTTGTCGTCCTGCAGCGGCTTGCGCAGCGATGCAAGTACTTCGACGCCGCGCTGCACGGCCGGACGCGCGGCAATCGTTTCGTGCCAGCGCTTCACGTTTGGCAGTTCGTCGAGCGCGATGCCCTGATTCTGCCACGAGCGCGTCCACGGGAACGTCGCAATGTCCGCGATCGTGTACGTGTCGCCGGCGAGAAATTCGGATTCGCCGAGACGCTTTTCCATCACGTTGTACAGGCGCTTCGCTTCGTTCGTGTAGCGATTGACCGCGTACTCGATCTTCTCCGGCGCATACAGCCGGAAGTGATGCGCCTGCCCGAGCATCGGGCCGACGCCGCCCATCTGAAACATCAGCCATTCGAGCGTCGCGTAGCGCTCGGCCGGCTCGGTCGGCAGGAACTTGCCGGTCTTTTCCGCCAGGTACACGAGGATCGCGCCCGATTCGAACAGCGAGATCGGCTTGCCGCCGGGGCCGTCCGAGTCGACGATCGCGGGGATCTTGTTGTTCGGGCTGATCTTCAGGAATTCGGGCTTGAACTGGTCGCCCGCACCGATATCGACCGGATGCGCACGATACGCGAGGCCCGTTTCCTCGAGCATGATGTGTACCTTGTGGCCGTTCGGGGTCGCCCAGCTGTAGACGTCGATCATCGTCAACTCCTTTATTGCATGCGCGAAAACGGCGCCGGCGGGGCGCCGCGACAGGCGGTCATTAGAGCATGGATCGATGCGGACTGCAGGCGACGGAAACGTGCGGCCGCGCGCCTGCGCGTGCATGTCGTTGTGACGACCAAAACGCCGCTGGAACGGCGATGGCTTGCGTATCAGCGCTTGTAGCGCGGTTGGCGTTTCTCGAGGAATGCGGTAATCCCTTCGAATGCGTCCGCATGATGCAACGATGCGACGAAGTGATCGCGCTCGGTGTCCAGATGCGCATCGAGCGGCTGTGCGGTCGCATCGTCGAGCAGCGACTTGATGCGCGTGAGCGCGTTCGGCGAGATGCCGGCAAGCGAGTCGGCCCACGCGAGCGCGTCGGACAGCGCGGCACCGGGCACGGCGAGCCGATTGACGACGCCGAGCGCATGCAGTCGGTCGGCCGCGACGGGCTTGCCCTCGAACAGGATTTCGGCGGCGAGCGCACGCGGCAGTGCGCGCGAGAGGAACCACGAGCCGCCGCCGTCGGGCGTGAGGCCGACACGCGCGTACGACATCACGAACTTCGCGTCGTGCGCGGCAACGACCAGGTCGCACGCGAGCGCGAGCGAAAAGCCCGCGCCGGCCGCCGCACCTTCGACTGCCGCGATCACGGGCTTGGTCGCTGCGCGGATCGCCGTGATCCACGCGGCGAGTTGATCGATGCTGTCGGCCTGATAGGACGGATCCTTCGAGCGGTTATCGAGCAGCCGGTTCAGGTTGCCGCCCGCGCAAAAGAAGCGATCGGCACCCGTGAGCACGACCGCGCGAATGGCGGGGTCGCGCTCGGCGGTGGCGAGCGCCTCGACGCCGGCCGCATACATGTCGGGATGCAGCGCGTTGCGTGCGCCGGGATTGGACAGCGTGAGGACGAGCGTCGATTCGCTCTCGGGCGGACGCGAGGCCAGCAGTTCAGCACTCATGCGAGTGTATCTCCATCGGATGGCGAGGCTGCGGCACCGCATGCTACGCGGGCGCATGCGCATACCCGTGAGGGTGCTGCCGCAGCGGATGCGTTGTTGTCGTGACAGACGCGAAACTGCTTTAGACTAGCACGAACGTGCTTTTCAGCGCGACGCATCCCGATGCCGCCGGCATCGCCGCGGCCGCGCTTCAGCAACGAAGGAGACTCCGATGCTACAGCTGTGCGGTATTCCGTTGTCCAACTATTACAACAAGGTGAAGTTCGTCCTGCTCGAACATGACATCCCGTTCGAGGAAATGGCATGCAGCCTGCCGATCAGCGATCCGGCACTGCTCGCCGATTCGCCGCTCGGCAAGATTCCGTTCTTGAAGACGGAAGAGGGCGCGCTGTTCGAATCGCAGGTGATCATCGAATATCTGGCGGCGCGTTATCCCGACAAGGCCATTTTCCCGGCCGGACCGTTCGCGGCCGCGAAGGTGCGTGAACTCGTCGAGACGCTCGAGCTGTATCTCGAATGGACCACGCGCGAGGTCTATACGGAAGCGTTTTTCGGCGGCAAGGTCAGCGACGGGACGAAGGCGCACGTCGAGAAGCGCCTGCCGCGCTCGATCAATGCGTTCAAGCGGATGACGCAGTTCTCGCCCTACGTGCTCGGCGACACGTTCAGTCTTGCGGACATTGCCGCGACGATTCATCTGC
Organism: Burkholderia sp. AU33545; assembly: GCF_020419685.1. NCBI lineage: Bacteria > Pseudomonadati > Pseudomonadota > Betaproteobacteria > Burkholderiales > Burkholderiaceae > Burkholderia > Burkholderia sp. AU33545. The sequence goes on from NZ_JAIZRQ010000006.1 coordinate 560,470, forward strand.
CGGTGATCGGCATGGCGACGAAGGCCATCTTCGGTCGCGATTTCCTGCTTGATGCCGGCATTGACTGGAAGGCGCACGCGAAGCTGGTCGGCGAGCGGCCGGCCGCGCAGCGCGTGGCGGCTGATCGCAAGGCCTACGTCGAGGCGACGAGCGCTGCGCGTTCGTAAGCGCGGCGTGGGCGCGGTGTCGTACCGCGCCCGGCCGCCCATGCAGGACTTACAGGCGTGCGAGCCGTTCGAGTGCGGATGACAGCGTGCTTTCCTGTTTCGCGAAGCAGAAGCGCACGACGCCCGATTCGCGCGGTTCGTGATAGAACGCCGACACCGGAATCGCCGCCACGCCGATCTCCGACGTGAGCCACTTCGAGAATTCCGCTTCGGGCAGGTCGCTGATCGCCGAATAGTCGACGCACTGGAAGTACGTGCCGGGGCATGGCAGCAGCTTGAAGCGCGTGCGCTCGAGGCCGGCGCGGAAGAAGTCGCGCTTCTTCTGGTAGAAGTCGGGCAGTGTCAGGTACGGTGCCGGATCGCGCAGGTAGTCGGCGAGCCCGACCTGCATCGGTGTATTCACCGTGAACACGTTGAACTGATGGACCTTGCGGAACTCCGCGGTCAGCGCGGCAGGCGCCGCGACGTAGCCAACCTTCCAACCCGTCACATGGTAGGTCTTCCCGAAGCTCGACACGATGAAGCTGCGCGCGGCCAGTTCCGGGTAGCGCGCGACGCTTTCATGGCGCGCGCCGTCGTAGACCATGTGTTCGTACACTTCATCCGACAGGATCAGCACGTTGGTGCCGCGCACGATCTCCTCGAGTTTGCGCATGTCGGCCTCGCGCCACACGGTGCCGGTCGGATTGTGCGGCGTGTTGATCATGATCATTCGCGTTTTCGGCGTGATGGCGGCGGCCAGGCGATCGAACGGAATCGCATAGTCGGGCGCTTCCAGCGTGACGAACACGGGCTTGCCGCCGGCGAGCTCGATCGACGGCAGATAGCTGTCGTAGGTCGGTTCGACGACGATCACCTCGTCACCCGGATGGACAGCGCACAGGATCGCCGTCAGCAGGGCCTGCGTCGCGCCGGCCGTGACCGTGATCTCGGTGGCGGGATCGTAGAGCCGGCCGTAGACCTGCGCGATCTTGCCGGCGATCGCGTCGCGCAACGGCGCGACGCCGGCCATCGGCGGATACTGGTTGTGACCGTTGCGCATCGCGGTTGCGACCGCGTCGACGATGCGCGGGTCGCAGTCGAAATCCGGGAAGCCCTGGCCGAGGTTCACGGCGCCTTTCTCGGCGGCGAGCGCGCTCATGACCGTGAAGATCGTCGTGCCGACGTTCGGCAGGCGCGAGGGGAAAACGGGAGTCGTGGGCATGTCGGAAGGAGCGTTCATCGATACGGTCGCAAGCGGGTGGTGCCGGGCCCTTCAGGCCGGCGTGGTAGTGGTGGCCAACGCGGCATCGAGCGCGCAGGCTTCGGTAAACGGCGCGGGCTGTGCGATCCGGAAGCCGAAGTCGCGCGCGGTGCGCTTCGCGAGCTTGAGCAGCGCACGGTCCTTCGATACGAGCCAGTCCGCCTGCGCGGCGCGCGCAAGCTCGAGGAATTTCTGGTCGTCGCGGTCCTTGCACTTTGGCAGGGGGGGCGCGCCGGCGTCGACGGGCGGTGGCTCGACGAGGCTCGTCAGGCGCGCGACGGTCGCGAGCGCCTCGGCCTTGTCGATCGCGCGTGCCTGAAACTGCGGATAATCGAGCACGAGCTCGAGCTCGTTCAGGCAGCGGCCGTCGATTACGGCGGCCAGCGTGCCGCGTTCGAGCGCAGCCCGGATCGGGCGTGTGGCAGGGTCGTCGAATACGAGTATGTCGATCCAGACGTTCGAGTCGAGCACGACGCGATGTGCGGCATGCGGGGCGAGGGAGCGGGTCATTCGTTACAATCGGTGGTTTTCGTCTGACCGCAAGGCACGGCGTGCCAGCGAGCCTCTATGATAATCGTTCTCTCCCCAGCCAAATCCCTCGACTACGATACGCCCGCCCACGTCCCGTCTTACACGAAGCCTGCATTCGTCGACGATGCGTCGGAACTGATCGACGGCCTGCGCAAGTTGTCGCCGCAGGACATCTCGACGCTGATGGACATCTCCGATCCGCTCGCGCGGCTGAACTTCCAGCGCTATGCGGACTGGTCGCCGACCTTCACGACGGCCAACGCGAAGCAGGCTGTGCTCGCGTTCAACGGCGACGTGTACGAAGGGTTCGATGCCAAATCGCTGACGGCCACCGATCTCGACTACGCACAGCAGCACGTGCGCGTGCTGTCGGGCCTTTACGGGCTGCTGCGTCCGCTCGACCTGCTGCAGCCGTACCGGCTCGAGATGGGTACCCGATTCGCGAACGCGCGCGGCAAGGATCTGTATGCATTCTGGGGCGACCGGATCACGCGGGCGCTGAACGAGCAGCTCGAGACGCGCAGCGGCGCGGCGCGCGTGCTGATCAACTGCGCGTCGACCGAGTACTTCAAGTCGGTCAAGCCGAAACTGCTGGCTGCGCCGATCGTCACGCCGGTGTTCGAGGACTGGAAGGGCGGCCGCTACAAGATCATCAGCTTCCATGCGAAGCGCGCCCGTGGCTTGATGGCGCGCTACATCGTCGAGAACCGCATCGCCGAACCGGCGGCGCTGAAGGATTTCGCGGTGGAAGACTACGCGTTCGATGCCGCTGCGTCGAATGATTCGACTTACGTATATCGCCGGCGAATCGGCGAATGACCAAGCTGGCCGTTCACGAGACGGCCGGCGCATGCATGAGGCCGGACCCGCGGCAAACTGCCGGTTCCGGTCGACACTGGAGAGATAGATGACCCTTTCGATCACCAGCAATTTCGACGCGGGCGCCATCGACGTCGTGTCGTGCGACAGCCCCGACGCGATCCGGCTGCGCGTACGCGGCGACAACCGCTCGGAATTCGCGCAATGGTTCTACTTCCGCTTGACGGGCGCACGCGGTACGCGGTGCGTGATGTCTTTCGAGAATGCGGCCGAATGCGCGTATCCGTCGGGATGGCGTAACTACAGTGCGGTCGCGAGCTACGACCGGGTCGACTGGTTCCGCGTGCCGACGACGTTCGACGGCAAGACGATGACCATCGACCATACGCCCGAGTTCGACAGCATCTACTACGCGTATTTCGAGCCGTACTCGGAGGAGCGTCATGCAGCGTTCCTTGGCGCGGTCCAGCAATTGCCGCAGGCGAGCGTCGTCGAGCTCGGCCGAACGGTCGAAGGCCGTCCGATGTCGCTGCTGACGCTCGGTACGCCGGAGGTCGACGGCGCACCGAAGAAGAAGGTATGGATCATCGCGCGCCAGCACCCGGGCGAGACGATGGCCGAGTGGTTCGTCGAAGGGCTCGTCAAGCGACTGGCCGGGTGGGGCGACTGGGCGGGCGATCCGGTGGCGCGCAAGCTATACGACCGCGCGACGTTTTATATCGTCCCGAACATGAATCCGGACGGCAGCGTGCACGGCAACCTGCGCACCAACGCGGCGGGTGCGAACCTGAACCGCGAGTGGATGGCGCCCGATACCGAGCGCAGCCCCGAAGTGCTGGCTGTGCGCGATGCGATCCATTCGATCGGCTGCGACATGTTCTTCGACATTCACGGTGACGAGGATCTGCCGTACGTGTTCGTCGCGGGTTCGGAAATGCTGCCGAGCTTCACGGAGCAGCAGGGCAAGGAGCAGACCGCATTCATCGATGCGTTCAAGGTCGCGAGCCCGGATTTCCAGACCGAGCACGGTTATGCGGCGAGCAAGTACAGGGAAGACGCGCTCAAGCTCGCGTCGAAGTACATCGGCCATCAGTTCGGCTGCCTGTCTCTGACGCTCGAGATGCCGTTCAAGGACAATGCGAATCTTCCGGACGAGCGGGTCGGCTGGAACGGCGAGCGGAGCGCCGCGCTCGGCGCGGCGATGCTGGCGGCAATCCTGGTGCACGTCGAGACGTTCGCGTAAGCGTACCTTCGTCGATATGAAAAAGCCGGCGCATCGCACGATGCGCCGGCTTTTTTGCTTCTGTCGTTGCCGCTCCTTCGGATCAGGACTTCTTCTTCGCGGTTTTCTTCTTCACGGCTTTCTTCTGGCCGCTTGATTTTTGCGTTGCGACGGCCTTCTTGGAGGTGCGGCCGGATGTCTTGGCCTTGCCGCGGTGCGACTTGCCCTTGAACTTCTTCGTCGACGACGACGGGCGCTCGACACGCGGCTTCAGTGGTGGCACCGGATCGTTCCAGCTGAACGCCAGCATTTGTTGTCCGACATAGCCGCAGCGGAATTTCAGCGGTGTCGGATCGCTGCCGTCGCTGTGGACGCCGAGGCCGTCCACGGTGACGATGTTGTCGACCTTCACGCGCTGCTTGCCCTGATCGAACGAATCATTCCACGGCGTGATCGTCGCGTTGCCATTTTCGAACGCGTTCGGCGCGAAGTCGACGCGGTCGAAGGCCGTCGATGTGCTGGCGATGAAGCTGCCGTGCGCCGCACAATCGGCGACGATCGGATCCGCATGCATCTCATTGACGAATTTGTTGATCAGTTCGGAGCGCTGATCGAGGAGGTCGGCGAATACCGGTGCCGGAAGCGCAAGCGACAGGCCCGCGACACAGGCTGCCAGCTTGCCGAACGCCCGGAAGATCCGGAGCGAGGCAGGTGAGCTGTCCATCTGGTTATTGGTGAGGAGCGAATGAGACATCGGGCACGTATAGATGCCCGATGAAGAACAGGAGTTCAATCTTAGCGTAAAAAAGTCGTGCGGCAGTAGATGTCGCGCTCTCCCGCGCTGCGGAAGCGGATCGTTAGGCGCACCGATCGCACCGGGACCGGCGTGTTCAGGCGCGCGGGCCGCCGAGGCGATAGCGCCGAACGTCGAACGTCGTGACCCACGCCGGACGATAGACGGCGATGAGTGCGGTGGCCATGCCGGTGAACCACGCTTCGCCGAGCGCGAGCAGCGCGGTGTTCAGCAGATAGCCTGCGGGAATGACGACGGGCACGCCGTCCGCGAGAACGAGCCTGACACCGGCCGCAGCCGCGGCGACGGTGACGATCGCGATGGCCGGTGACAGGAACCCCTGGCAGGTGATGAACGACGCGAGATTGTGCGGGAGCCGCGCAATCGCGGCGCGTTGCAGCAATGCGGACACGGCGACCGGTAGCGCGCCGTAGATCAGATAGGTGACGCCGACGCCTTGCCACGGCGCATCGAAGACGATAGCGGCGACGGCAGTGACGGCGCCCATCGCGATCAGCGCAAGCGTCCAGTCGAACAGCGTGACGAGCAGCGTCGCGCCGAGCAGGTGCATGACGATGCCGTCTTCGAGCCACGCATTCGAGGCCCAGAGCACCGTGATCGCGGTGACGAGCGCGAGCCACACGTGCTGGAGCGTTGCGTCCTGGAGACGGACGAAGGGACGATTCCAGAGCGCGAGCGCGAGCAGCGCCACGGCGGCGATCCAGCCACCGATGCCAACCCAGAGCGGAAGCGGTGTGAAAAGAAAACCCATGCGTCCATATTACTCGTTGAGCATCAAAGGTGGGAATCCGCACATGTCGACCGTCGCAATATCGATACTGTTCGCTCAGCGCTCGCGCCGAAACCGCGCTGGCGGTTCGGCCGCGAGCGGCAGGTCCCGGGTGTCGGTGTTCGCGGCGGGCAGCGGGTATGGACGGTCGTTCCGTTGCTTGCGCAGCGGAACCGGGCCGCGTTCGCCGATGACGGGCTTGCTTGCACGATCACGGTTCGCCAGCAATACCTCGAGATGCGGCGACAGCCACCCGTTGTAGATCGCGACTGCGGCGGCGCGGTTTGCCGCGCCCAGCTGCTGGAAGATGCTTGCGAGGTGGATCTTCACGGTACCTTCGCTGATGCCGAGCGTGCGAGCGATCATCTTGTTGGTGCTGCCCATATGGACGAAGCGCATGATCTGCGCCTGTCTCGGCGAGAGGAGGCCGCTTGGCGGGCGGCGTGGCAGCGATCCGGCGAGCGTCTGGAAATGGGCGTCGTGGCGTACTGCGGCAGTGGAGGGCAGCAGGCTGAGTGCGATGGGCGGGATGTAATGGCCGCCCAGCAGAACCATTTCGAGTGCCCGCACGATCAGGTGCGGCCGCGTGGAGTGCGGGATCACACCCGCGACGCCATAGTTGTAGAAGCGCTGGATGGCTTCCGGCGTGGATTCGTCGATCAGTACTGCGGCGGGTGTCGGCGAACAGGCGCTGCAGAGCGCCTGGAGTTCGCAGAGGCGGCCGACGTCCAGCCAGTCGATGGCAACGAGGTCGAAGCGCTGGGTGCGCAGCAGCCGGCGCGCCTGGAAGCCATCGGGCGCATCGTTGATACTGGCGTGACGGTCGATCTGCCGCAGCAGGGCCTTCAGTCCGTCACGCCGTTCGGCGTCTGAGTTCAGCACCAGGAACCGCATATTCAACCTCCGTAAGGTGAGTCATTGAGCTGCCGTTGGCATGCGTTGGATCCGATAATGACAAAAACCTTACACGAAGTCTGCTTGGCTGAAAGGCTTAGGAGAAGTCTGAAATTTCGAGTGAGGGAAATGCGGACGAGAAAAAAGCCGCTCCGGCTGGAACCGGGAGCGGCTTCGTCGGGCAGGCGCTGGGGGCCTGCGATGCACGATCAGTGAAAGTGCGGTTGGGCGGGCGACGCGTCTTCTGGCATTTCGGCGTGGACGATCTCGCCGAGCGGATCCGCATAGAGCGGCACGCCGCAGTCGTCGCAGTATTCAGGCTCGAAGCGGCCCGCGTGCCGGCGGACGTCGGTCACGCCGCATTCCTTCAGCAGACTTACGATCTCCTCAAGCGGCCCTTCGATCGGTGCTTCGCCTTCGAGCGTCGCGCTGTCGATCGACACGTCGCCGTTTTCGCGGCCGTAGAGCGGCCACACGACGCCATAGATCACGTCGTTGCTGGCGCGTCGCGTGAAGCCGACGCGATACTCGTCGATCCGGCGCTCGCCGAAGCCCGCGACCACGGCGCGCAGCTCTTGCGGTGCCGTACCAAGTGTGTCGAAAAGATAACGTATAGCCGTTCGGACCGTGTGCGGACGGATGCGCTCGTCCGCATCACGGCAGGCCGAATAGTATGCGTCCGGGAGCAGGCATTCGAACTCACAGCCGGGGAGGGCAATCGACAGGTTCGGACCACCCTGCGCGGTCCATTGCTCGAGACACTGACCGCGTTCGATCCGATTGCCGTGCTCTTCTTCCTGCCAGCGGAACAGCGGTGCGCCGGCTGGAGCGGCGACGACGGCGAGGAGGAAGCGCGGGTCAGCCAGGATCGGCGAGGTTTCGGGCAGGTCGCCGAAGCTGAGCTTGGCTGCATGCTGGCCGAGCGCCGCGTGCGCGAGTTGCTGGGCGAGCCGGTAGGTCTCGACGTGGTGGCGCGGCAATTGGTCGATGCTGTAGAGGAACGGGGCCAGCCCGACCAGCGTGCCGGTAGCGAGCACGTGCGCCTGAAGGTGCGTGCGCAATGCGTCGGCGACATCGCCTTTCAGCGGGCCAGATGGAATCATATAGCGCGTCCAGGCAAGAACGGGAACGGCGACCAGCAGCGCATCGTACGGCTGGCCGTCGTGCTCGATCACCATCGATTCACTATGCGTCTCGGCCATGTCGGCGAGCGCGCCATAGGCGTCAGGGTGGTTCTGCTGCAGATGGTCGAGTGCCGCGTCGAGCGTGGTCTGGTTGCCGTTGCGAACGATCTTGGCGAGTAGCGCATCGAGCTTCGCTTCCCAGAAGCGATCCTCGATGCGGCTGCCCGAGGCGAAGAGCGCAAGCGACAGGCCGACCAGTTTGTCGGCGTCGGGGGGGAGGCGTTTGGCGATTCGCTGGCGCATATTAAATACGTATAGAAAGGGGCGAAGAACCTCACATTCTAGTCCGTTCTTTGCACCATAAGCGGTCTCGTGCTCCGGCATGGCCGGAAGGCCGAATCGGCGGGGATGAAGAAAAATCCATCAAACCCTTGCGCGATTGCCGGGAGCTGCTTAGAATCACGCCTCTTTCGCGCTAACGGAAACGCAGCGCGGGGGAAGAAGGGAAGCGGTGCGATGGAGGGTCGGTTGTAGAGCCCCGGTGCACATGAAGTTGAACCCAGTCGTCGCAACGAAGCAGTTCAAAAAGTTGTTGACTGACTGAAAAAGACGGTTCATAATCTCGCTTCTCTGCTGCTGAAAACGCGGCGCTGCTGGGAAACTTCAGGTTTCTCGCAGAAATGCTCTTTAAAAATTAACAGCCGATAAGTGTGGGCGCTTGATGGAAGCGAGCTGATCTTCGGATCAGATAGCGAAAGTATCAAGAGTCTCACACTAAAGTAAGTCAGGTTTATGAAGCAATTCATATTCCTGTCAGCTTTGAGTGAGCGACCGGTTCGAAAGAACCGAAAACAGTAACAGGTTTAAACTGAAGAGTT